>NZ_JAQIRI010000001.1:0-1593654 GCF_050600755.1 Klebsiella sp. 141162
GACAAATCCGCCGGGAGCGGATTTGAACGTTGCGCAGCAACGGCCCGGAGGGTGGCGGGCAGGACGCCCGCCATAAACTGCCAGGCATCAAATAAGAAGAACCCCGTACCGGAAGGTGCGGGGTTTTTTGCTGTGTGGCGTATCGCTCCCCCGGTGGCGCTGCGCTTACCGGGACTACAGTCCTGTAGCCCGGAAAAGGTGCGCAGCACCGCCTCCGGGGAAAGCCGCCGCCATAGCAACGTAAACGAAAGGCTCCGTCGGAAGACCGGGCCTTTTGTTTTGGTGTTTTGCGGCCAGACGCGCCGCCATCTCCCCCGGTGGCGCTGCGCTTACCGGGGCTACAGACTGGCATAGCAACCCGTAGCCCGGAAAAGGTGCGCAGCACCGCCTCCGGGGAAAGCCGCTGCCATAGCAACGTAAAACGAAAGGCTCAGTCGGAAGACCTGGCTTTCTGCTTTTGTCTTTTGCGGCCAGACGCGCCGCTATCTTCCCCGGTGGCGCTGCGCTTACCGGGGCTACAGATCCGCACCTCCTGCGGGGAAGATCGCGCCAAATCCACACGCTCACCTTCATTCAAAGCCATATAAAACCCCGTCGTTGTACCCACTTCGCCATAATTCTCTTTTTCATTGCGCATGTACTGACGTTAATCGCGAAAAGCGGTGTTACGAAAAAAAATGTGAATACAATCACATATAAATAAATAACAATTATATAACATTTGGTTCACTAATTAATTTGTCGAAGTGACGTGTCACGCCCGATGAGACAGATTACGGTCTTTGCTGGAGCAAAATTACAATGACAGAAAGCAGTATTAACGAGCAGGGGGCCCTGGAACAGGGAGATACCCGGCGCCGAGTATGGGCAATTGTGGGCGCATCTTCAGGGAACCTGGTGGAATGGTTTGATTTTTATGTCTATTCATTTTGCTCACTCTATTTTGCGCACATCTTTTTCCCTTCAGGAAATACCACTACTCAATTGTTACAAACCGCCGGAGTTTTTGCCGCTGGCTTCCTGATGCGCCCCATCGGCGGCTGGCTGTTTGGCCGCATTGCTGACCGTCGCGGACGTAAAGCCTCAATGCTTATTTCGGTATGCATGATGTGCTTCGGCTCGCTGGTAATTGCTTGTCTACCGGGATACGCCACTATCGGCACCTGGGCACCGGCTTTGCTCCTGCTGGCACGTCTGTTCCAGGGCCTGTCCGTTGGCGGGGAATATGGCACCAGCGCGACCTACATGAGTGAAGTGGCAGTAGAAGGAAAGAAAGGATTCTACGCCTCCTTCCAGTACGTTACGTTAATTGGCGGTCAACTGCTGGCGGTACTGGTCGTTGTCGCGCTACAACAAATCCTCAGTGATGAAGACTTGCATGCCTGGGGATGGCGTATACCTTTTGCTCTGGGCGCCGTACTGGCCATCGTCGCGCTGTGGCTGCGCCGTCAGTTGGATGAAACCTCGAAACAGGAAACCCGAGCGCTGAAAGAGGCCGGTTCCTTTAAAGGTTTGTGGCGTAATCGCCGGGCTTTTGTCATGGTGCTGGGCTTTACCGCCGCCGGCTCGCTGACTTTTTACACCTTCACCACCTACATGCAAAAATATCTGGTGAATACCGCCGGCATGTCGGCCAGCACCGCCAGCATGATTATGACGGCGGCGCTTTTCGTGTATATGCTGGTACAGCCGCTGTTTGGCGCATTCTCGGATAAGGTGGGTCGCCGCACTTCAATGCTGTGTTTCGGCGTGCTGGCGACGCTGTTTACCGTGCCTATCCTTAGCGCGCTGCAAAATGTCAGCTCTCCATATGCCGCATTTGCCCTGGTGATTTGTGCGTTGCTGATTGTCAGCTTCTACACTTCCATCAGCGGGATCCTGAAGGCGGAAATGTTTCCGGCACAGGTTCGCGCGCTGGGCGTGGGCTTGTCCTATGCGGTAGCAAACGCGTTGTTCGGCGGTTCAGCGGAATACGTCGCGCTGTCGCTTAAATCTGCGGGAATGGAGAATGCCTTCTACTGGTACGTGACGGCGATGGCGGCGATTGCCTTCCTGGTGTCTCTGATGCTGCACGGTAAAGGGAAGGGTCTGCGTTTGTAGCCTTATTGATGTGCCAGTTGCCACACCGCATAGCCGGTAGTGGCGCCGGCGACATCCCAGGCGAAATCTTTCCAGCTCCAGCCGCTCCCTGCCGGGCGGCTGTCCCATAACTCTTTTGATGCCCCCAGACTAACGGAAAACATCAGACCGATGGCGGCGCTGCGATCGCGGCTGTATCCCTGATGCTGCGCATATTCATTGCCGGCCGCGGAGAGCATTGCCGACGCGAGAAAGTGTTGGGCTTTGTCCTGACCGCTCCAGGCATCATTGGCCATATGGCTGCAGCCGCCAAGCAGTAAAGGGGCAAAAATAACAAGATGACGCATAGTGCTTCCTGAAAAAAAGCCCCGTAAACGGGGCATTGATTTAAAGAATGCGGCTAATAAGACGGTCGATGCGGATACGTCGCAGACGGCGAATGAGCTTTTTCACCTTCACCGGATAGTCGGCGATGCTTTGCAGATCGCGATAATGCTTCACCACCGTCGTATGCGTACGGATGAGCTGAAGCTCCTTTTCCCGCATTTCGCGCAGTTGATGTTTAGGATCGTGGATAAGCACGGCATTTTCCAAGTCCAGCCGCCAGGCGCGCGGATTGAGGTTATTGCCGGTTAACAGCATCCATTCGTTATCAACCCACATACCCTTTAGATGGTAGCTGTTATCGTCATCTTTCCATAAACGCACGATGAGCTGATCGGTATTCACATAATACTGCAGGCGGCTCAGGAAGCGTCGCAGGTTAATTTCGTACAAATAAGGCAGTGCGCCGATGATTTTAAACGGCTGATCTTCCGGGATATAGAAGTCGTTCGCGGTCTTATCGCCGACGATGATTTCCACTTTTTTGCCGCTGCGTAGCAGAGAAATAATATTTCTGACCAGTACGGCGGGCAGGTTGAAATACGGGGTGCAGATTGTCAGCTTGTGTTCCGCACACGGCATCAGGTGGAAGATAGTCTTGTTGAGCAAGCTCGATTTACCGAGCCCGACCAGCGGTGTGACTGATAATTGATCTTCATCGGCATTGCCGGTGAAGTGATAGCCGCTTTCGCGCAGATCCTGGCGATACAGGCGAATATCATTTTTGATTTCCGGGCTTTTCGGCCGATCCGGGCGATCGAGACGATTCACGCCGCGACCCTCTACCAGGTTGTGCTCGACCCAGTCGAACATGACATCGGCCATCTTGCCGTTGCGGATGCACTGATAGCGATCGTAGCGATATTTATCATGCTGATGCAGGTACACATCGTTCAGGCTGGCGCCGCTATAGATGACGCTATCGTCGATGATGAAGCCTTTAAAATGGAGCACGCCGAGCGCTTCACGGGTATTGACCGGGACGCCATAGACCGGGATATCAATCCCAGGATTTTCCTGGGCCATACGACAGTACCAGTCGGCATTGGTATTGGAGGCTGCAGCGCCGATGCGGCCGCGCTGGGCGCGATGCCAGTCAACCAGCACGCGCACGTCCAGTTCCGGACGTTGACGTTTGGCGTCGTACAGGGCTTGCAGTATTCCTTTTCCGCCATCATCTTGCTCAAGGTAGAGCGCAATAATGCAAATACGCTGGGTGGCGTGGGCTATCTTTGCCAGTAGCGCCTGGCGGAAATCAGCCGGCGCGTAAAAGAACTCGATATCATCAACTGACTGAGAGAGCTTAGGGAGTTGGGCAAGGTGTTGTTGATGTTTATTACGCTTAAATTTTGACAACATCACAGTGCGTTTCTTCTCTGTTTATTGAAGGGTCTTCTGTACCATGCAGACGACGTAAGCGGGCAATAATACCATCACTACCCGCGAATGTGGTCATTAATTGCTGTCGCTTGTCACCGAATGTAACGTATTCAGCGCAAGAGACAGGCTCACAATTCCGTCTTCTAGCTGGATATCTACGGCAAAGCCAAGTTTTCTGGCAAGGCTTATCATGCCGCGGTTATTTGGCATGGTGATGCCATTTAAGCGCTGTAATCCGTGTCCTTGCGTATAGGCGATAAGCTTTTCAAGGAGCTGTCGTCCCAGACCTAAACCTTTCAGATCCGAGCGTACCAGCACGGCGAACTCGGCATCAATGTTATCAGGATCGGAAATCGCTCTGGTCACGCCAAGGATCTCGCTTCCTTGCTCCGTAGCGCGTACCGCAACAAAGGCCATTTCACGATCGTAGTCGATCTGGGTCATATTGGCTAAGTCGTCATGGGTGAATTCGTTGATCTCGCTGAAGTAGCGGTAATAGAGATCTTCTTTAGTGACCTGTTCGATAAAAGCCAATAGCAGAGGTTCATCCTCAGGCAGGATCGGCCGGAACAAGCAGCGTTCACCGTTTTTCATCACCACCCATTCTTCTAACTGTTGCGGATAGGGCCTGACTGCCAGCCGGCTTTCGCTGTCGCCGCTAAATGGCGCCAGGCTGAGGGTGACGTCGAGGGCGGTAAACTCGTTGCCGGAAGCAAGCAAGGGGTGAATATCCAACCGCTGGATCTCGGGGCAATCGACGATCAGATTAGAGACCTGCACCAGCAACTGGCTAAGACCGGGAATATCTAACGGGCGCAGCGCGCTGCGTCCGCGGATTTTTTTGCTCTTAATGGCCTGGATCACCAGATAACGCGCCAGGTTCATATTCAGCGGCGGCAGGGCGACCGCGGCCTGATTTTCCGCTCGCCACTCGACACCGCCTTCGCCAAGCATGATCAACGGGCCAAAAAGCGGGTCATGCTCGACGACGACCCGAAGTTCCTGCGCCCCGGCGCGGTTGGCCATGCTTTGGACTAGCAGGCCATGAATACGCGCCTGCGGCCAGGCCATTTTTACCCTGTCGATAATCGCGTCCGCCGCCTGCTGGACTTCAGCAGGGGTTCGTAAATAGAGCATAACGCCCTGAACTTCAGATTTATGCGGAATATCCGGCGAACGTAACTTCAACGCCACCGGGTAGCCAATCTGCTCGGCGATATGTACCGCTTCGGCGCTGTCGGCGGCAATCCAGGTGGGCAGAGTATGGATGCCGTAGGCGCGCAGCACCGGGCTGACTTCATGGGTGTCCAGTGAGGTCGCGCCTTCGCTCAGCGCGCGCTGCAATAGCGTGTGGGCCTCGGCGGTATTGGCGGTCAACGTATCGGACAATACCGGCGTTTCCCGTAGCTGTTTCTGGTTGCGACGGTATTCCACCATATGCATAAAGGCGGTAATGGTACCCTCAGGCGTGCGATAGGTTGGAATGCCGGCTTCGCTAAATAGCCGTCGCGCCTCCTGGGAGGAGAACTCTCCGCACCAGTTCGTCAGCACCGTAACGTATTTCCCGCGCGGATGACGCTTAAGGGCATCAATCAACGCCAGCGCGCTTTCGGTACCCGGCGCCGCGGCGCTGGGGGAGTGGATCACCAGCAGCGCATCATAATCCTGGCTATCCAGCAACACATTCAGCGCCTTGAGATAATGCTCGCTGCTGGCGTCATCGCGCAGATCCAGAGGATTAGCAACCTCGACGCCTGTCGGTAACGTCTGTTTGAGCTGGTTGCTGGTTGCCTCGCTAAGCGTGGCGAGCTTACCGTTACGCAGCCACAGTTCGTCCAACGCCAGCGCCGCCGGCGCCGCGCCATTACTGATGATCATCAGTTTTTCGCCGCGCAATGGGCGCATATGGCTCAGGGTTTCAACGGCGGAAAAGAGCTCGTGGGTGTCCTGCACGCGCAGTAGCCCCGCCCGCTGAATAGCGGCGTCCCAGGCGGGATCCATTCCTGAGTTTACATGCAGCAATTTCTGCGCCGCCGGGCTGCGGCCGCTTTTGATGACCAGAATGGGTTTATTACGCGAGGCGCTACGGGCGGCGGAGACAAAACGCCGCGCATCGCTGAGATGCTCCAGATAGAGCAGAATGGCGCTGGTCTTGCTATCACGGGCGAGAAAATCGAGCAGGTCGTCGACGTCGATATCAAGACTATCGCCCAGCGCAATAAAGTACGAGAAGCCCATTTCACGCTGCTGCGCCCAGTCCAGAATGGTGTTGGAGACGGCGGCGGATTGCGAGATAAACGCCAGCTTGCCGCGCTGGATAGGCACCGGCGAGAAGCTGGCGTTGAGGCCCTGCCACGGCGCCAGGAGCCCCAGGCTGTTGGGGCCGAGTAGACGCATTTGATAACGGGCGGCGCATTCGAGCAGCGCCGGGTACTGGTCCGGCTGTGAAGAGAGGATAATGCAGGTTTTACACCCTTTCCGCCCTAAGGCCTCGAGCAACTCGAGGTTGCGACGGGCATTAGTACAGAGCACCGCCAGATCCGGAGTAAAAGGCAGGCTGTCGATAGTCGGCCACGCCAGTACGCCAAGCACCGCTTTCCAGGCGGGCGTCACCGGCAGGACCGGGCCATTAAAACCGCCGGCCAACAGGTTGCGCATCATTAAATAGCCAGCGCGCTGCGGTTTCATCGATGCGCCAATGACGGCGATCGATTTTGGCCGCAGCAGTGCTTCCAGGCCTCGTTGGCTCATTCCGGTCTCCTTTAATCCCCAGTGACCGAATGATTTTAAACGCTTTCAGCCTGTTGTGCTGTGATACTGCCCTTATGCTGCGTTTTTCCCGCCAGATAGCGGCTTCTGAACAGACTAAAGTGATCGCCAAGCGCGGCAGCCGCCTGCGCGTCGCCGGCTAAATCCAGCAGAGCAATGGCGACTTCCGCCGTACAGTACTGACCGTCGGCGTGGGCCTCGCGCAGGTGATAGGCTGAGATGCGCGACAGGTCGACTGAGATTACCGGCAGCGCATCGAGATACGGGCTTTTGCGAAACATTTTCCGTGCTTCCGTCCAGGTGCCGTCGAGCATTATGAACAGCGGCGGCTTACCCTCCGGCGGGGCGCTCAGTACCTGACGATCCGCTCCGGCATAAGAGGCCGGAAAGACGACCATGGGCTGATAATCAGGGTTGGCGACCAGATCGAGCAACGCCTGCGGCGGCTCGGTACGCGACCACTGAAACGCTTCGGTATTGGGCAGAATATCGGCGATAAGACGTCCGGTATTGCTGGGCTTCATCGGCTCGGTGTCGAACATCACCAGGCAAAAGCGGCTGTCGGCGGGCACTGGCGTCAGCGTTGCGCACAGACACTGTTTTAGGGGGAGCAGGCAGCGCTGACAGCGGCGGATGCGGTTGCCGCGAGCAAGAAAAGGCCGGGTTGCGCGCGCGAGGCGTTCGGCGCGTAGCCGAAGGACAGCGTTATCAATCATGGGAGTCGCTAATGAAAAACGCTATTGTCGCAGAGGAGAAAACGGGGCACAAGCGGTGCCCCGGCGGCTTTACTGTTGGTTGGCTTCGTTCAACCAGCTATCGAACGGCGCTTTGGGGACGGCGCCATTCAGCATGTCGACCATTTCACCATTTTTGAACATCATAATGGTTGGAATGCTACGGATGCGGAAGCGAGCGCTCAGTTCGCGTTCGGCTTCGGTGTTCACTTTCACAAAACGCATTTCGCCGCTGCGCTCTTCAGCCACATCTTCAAAGATCGGCGCGAAGCTACGGCATGGACCGCACCACGGGGCCCAGAAATCAATCACGACTGGCAGATCGTCCTTTAATAGTTTATCCAGCGTTGCCCCGGTCGCGTTGATGACATCGCCGTCAAAGAGATCGTGGCCGCAGCGTCCGCACTTGGCGCCATCGGCGCTACGGTCTTCGGGGATGCGGTTAAGAGCCTGACAACTGGCACAAACGGTATTCATAACTAACCTCTGGTTATGGGGTTGCAGCGCGGCACGTGGCCGATTTGTTTCTGTAATGTTACATATTATCGATTAGGCGCGAATAAAGGACAATGTCTTTTGTTCGATGGTTACAATAGACCAAGGCTTTTAAATGAAATAATGGCTAAGTGAAGATACATCGGGTAATCTTCGCGCTTCGCGCAGCGCAGGTGGAGAAAATAGATGAGCGACGAACTGAAAAATAAAAGCGGCAAGGTCAAAGTGATGTATGTCCGCAGTGATGATGATTCTGACAAACGTACCCATAACCCGCGTACCGGGAAAGGGGGAGGGCGTCCAGGAAAATCACGTGTTGACGGCCGCAGCCGCCCTGCGCGCGATGAACGTAACAGCCGCGGCGACGATCGCAAACGCGACGATCGCAAGCGTAATGATTTTAATCGCGATGATGCGTCCCCGTGGCGCACCGTTTCCCGCGCTCCGGGCGATGAGACGCCGGTAAAAGAAGATCACGGCGGCATCAGCGGTAAGAGCTTTATCGATCCGGAAGTGCTGCGTCGTCAGCGCGCGGAAGAGACCCGCGTCTACGGCGAGAACGCCTGTCAGGCGCTGTTCCAGAGCCGTCCGGAAGCCATCGTACGCGCCTGGTTTATCCAGAGCGTCACCCCGCGCTTTAAAGAGGCGCTGCGCTGGATGGCGGCCAACCGTAAGGCCTACCACGTAGTGGACGAAGCCGAGCTGGCGAAAGCGTCTGGTACCGAACACCACGGCGGCGTCTGCTTCCTGATCAAAAAACGTCATGGTACTTCCGTGGCCCAGTGGGTGGCGAAAGCAGAAGCCGAAGATTGCGTACTGGCGCTGGAAGATGTTGGCAACCCGCACAACCTCGGCGCGATTATGCGTAGCTGCGCGCATTTTGGCGTGAAAGGCGTGGTAGTGCAGGATGCCGGCGTGCTGGAGTCTGGCGCGGCGATCCGCACTGCAGAAGGCGGCGCGGAACATGTTGAGCCGATCACCGGCGACAGCTTTATCGATACCCTGACGCAGTTCCGTCAGGCTGGCTACGCTATCGTCTCGACCTCCAGCCATAACGGTACGCCGCTGTTTAAGGCCGAGCTGCCGAAAAAAATGGTGCTGGTATTAGGCCAGGAGCGTGACGGTCTGTCCGATGCGGCGATCTCCAGCTCTGACCTCAACGTCGCCATCGACGGCACCGGCAATGTCGAAAGTCTTAACGTCTCCGTGGCGACCGGCGTGCTGCTGGCGGAATGGTGGCGTCAGAATAAGGCCTGATATCGGTCTCTGAATGCAAAAAGCCAGCTGATGCTGGCTTTTTTATTGTCGTCGCTCACTCGCTTTCAGCGGGCAGCACCGGCATCCAGTCAATGGGCGCCTCGCCGCGTTCGGCCAGCCACTGGTTGGTTTGCACAAAGTGGTTGCAGCCGAAGAAACCGCGGTGCGCCGACAGCGGCGATGGGTGCGGCGCCTTCAGGACGCAATGGCGCTGGCGATCGATAATGGCGCCTTTCTTCTGCGCGTGCGCGCCCCACAGCAGAAATACCACTCCTTCACAATGCTGGTTAATCAGCGCTATCACTTTATCGGTAAAGGTTTCCCAGCCGAGACTGGCGTGTGAATGCGCCTGACCGGCGCGTACCGTTAACACGGTATTAAGCAGGAGCACGCCCTGGCGCGCCCAGCTTTCCAGATAACCATGCGCCGGGCGCTGAAAGCCGGGGATGGTGCCTTCCAGCTCTTTATACATGTTCAGCAGCGACGGCGGTATCTGTACTCCCGGTAAAACAGAAAAGGCCAGACCGTGCGCCTGTCCCGGGCCGTGATAGGGATCCTGACCTAAGATGACCACTTTGACCTCGCCCAGTTCGGTATAGCGAAAGGCGTTAAAGACATCTTTCTGCGGCGGATAGATAGTCATGCCGGACTGACGCTCTTCGGCGACGGTCTTGAGGGTGTTGAGAAAATAGGGCTGCTGCTTCTCTTCCGCCAGCACGTCGTGCCAGGTTAATGGGGTGGTCATCTCGCTCTCCTGCAAAGTGTCATGCCCATAGCTTAACTGCTTCTTTCTGCATAACAAAATCGCGACGTCATTCCTGACTGGTTGCGCATAAAAAAAATTGAAAATTTACAAAATTTTTTATGACACCTACTGGCGTAACTTGATGTAAAACAATACTATCCTCATATACCCACTTTGAGTGAGTGGTTTTTGTTGATTTAAATCAATGAATGCCGGGTGTGTGGCTGATATATATACACTCATACAACAATGGTTTTACCAATTGGCCGCAAAGAGGCCAAAATCGAATAAACACTGCCTGGGAGGCATCAAATGATTACTGGTATCCAAATTACTAAAGCGGCAAACGACGACCTGCTGAACTCTTTCTGGCTGCTGGATAGCGAAAAAGGCGAAGCGCGCTGCCTGTGCGCCAAAGGTGGTTTTGCGGAAGATGACGTGGTTGCGGTGAGCAAACTGGGTGAAATCGAATACCGTGAAATCCCGGTAGACGTGAAACCGGAAGTCCGCGTGGAAGGCGGTCAGCACCTGAACGTGAACGTGCTGCGTCGCGAAACCCTGCTGGATGCCGTTGAGCACCCGGAAAAATACCCGCAGCTGACCATTCGTGTTTCCGGCTACGCGGTACGTTTTAACTCTCTGACTCCGGAACAGCAGCGCGACGTTATCGCTCGTACCTTTACCGAAAGCCTGTAAGGCTAAAGCCAGATGTGAAAACGCCGGGATATCCCGGCGTTTTTTTTACTCTTCGTTAGACGTTGACGGCGTCCCGGCAGCGCTTGGCTTACGACGCTTACCGATGTTTTTGGTATCGCGGTGGCGTTTCTTGACCCGCGGCTTCTCTTTTTCTTTCTCTTTTTTCTCGGCGCGTTTCGCCAGCACTTTCTTCGATGGCTTACCGGTTAACTTCTCGCTCGGCGCGCGGGTTTTCGGTCGCAATTCATCAATCACGCGAGCTTTCAGCGGTTCTTCAACGTAGCGGCCGATTTTGCCCAGCAGCAGATGATCGTGCGCTTCAACCAGCGAAATAGCGGTGCCTTTCTTACCAGCACGGCCGGTACGGCCAATACGGTGCAGATAGATATCGGCGGTGCGCGGCATATCGAAGTTAAACACGTGGCTGACATCCGGAATATCAATACCGCGCGCGGCGACGTCGGTGGCAATCAGCACGTTCACGCGACCATCGGTCAGGCGTTTAATCGCTTCGTTACGTTTGATCTGCACCATTTCGCCTTCCAGCCAGCAGGTGGTGATGCCTGATTCGTGCAGCTTGGCCGCCAGTTCATGAACGCGCTCGCGTTTACGCACGAACACGATAGAGCGGGTTGCTTCCGGCTGCTTCAGCAGATTAACCAGCAGCGCGGTTTTATGCTCGATATCATCGGCGCGATAGTACCACTGGTGGATTTTTTTACGTTCGCGGGTCGACGGATTTGCGGAAACTTCAACCGGCTCTTCCAGCAGGCGTTCGGCAAAGTCTTTAATTGCATCGCCTTCCAGCGTGGCGGAAAACAGCATGGTCTGCTTGCGCCAGCGGGTTTCACCGGCGATGGTTTCGATATCCTGGGCAAAGCCCATGTCCAGCATGCGGTCCGCTTCATCAAGGATCAGCGTTTCTACCGCGCGGCAGTCGAAGTTCTCTTCTTTAATATACTGCAGCAGGCGACCGGTGGTGGCGACCACGATATCCTGGTTTTCGCTGAACACTTCCGCGTGGTTCATGTACGCAACGCCGCCGGTAATGGTGGCAATATCCAGATGGGTATGCTTCGCCAGTTCGCGGGCGTGATCGGCAACCTGCATCGCCAGCTCGCGGGTCGGCGTCAGGATAAGGATCCGCGGCGGCCCCGATTTCTTACGCGGGAAATCAAGCAGATGCTGCAACGCTGGCAGCAAATATGCCGCAGTTTTACCGGTGCCTGTCGGCGCAGAACCGAGAATATCACGGCCATCAAGCGCAGGCGGAATAGCGGCGGCCTGAATGGCTGTCGGGCGTGTGAAACCTTTATCCTGGAGCGCTTCCAGCAGGTTTTCGTCGAGTTCAAGTTCGGAAAAAGTCGTTACAGTCATGTTCTACCTCTGAGTGGGCCGCCGATTATAGACGTTACTGACGTAATGTTCATCTGTTTGTAAGGCTATCTGTTCTCCGGTATTGTGCATAGCCTTAAGCACAGCCGTTTTCGCCAGCAAGGTTTTTGAGGATGTCTCAGTCGAAGTTTGCGCTGCCGCGCAATGGTTTTACCTTTAAACAATTTTTCGTCGCCCACGATCGCTGCGCCATGAAAGTCGGTACCGACGGTATTCTGCTGGGCGCTTGGGCGCCGATTGCTCAGGTGAAGCACGTGCTGGATATCGGCGCCGGTAGCGGTTTACTGGCATTAATGTTAGCCCAGCGTACCGCGGAGTCTGTACAACTGGATGCGGTGGAGTTGGATGAAGAGGCCGCGGCGCAGGCGCGGGATAACGTGGCGGCCAGCAGCTGGTCTGGACGTATCGCGGTATTTCAGGCGCCGATTCAGCAGTGGCAGCCGCAGCCGCCGCGGCGCTATGAGCTCATTGTCAGCAATCCGCCGTTTTTTGCCGAAGGCGTCCCTTGCGCGACGTCGCAGCGCGAACAGGCGCGTTACACCACCTCGCTCGATCATACGACGCTGCTCGCCTGCGCTGCGGATCTGATTACCGAGGAGGGCTTTTTCTGCGTAGTGCTGCCGGTGGATATTGGTAATGCGTTTGTCGAACGGGCAAAAGCGATGGGATGGCATTTGCGCTTACGCACCGACGTGGCGGAAACAGAAATGCGTCCGCCGCATCGCGTCCTGCTGGCATTCTCTCCCAGCGCCGGCGAGTGTTTCAGCGATCGGCTGGTGGTGCGTGGGCCAGAGCAGCAGTACTCTGAAGGCTTTACCGCGCTGACCCGCGACTTCTATCTTTTTATGTGAGTGAGCGGCGAGAGGATTGACGGGCCGCTCTCGGCCAGCGTGTCCGGGTAGTCGAGCGTATAGTGCAGGCCGCGGCTCTCTTTACGCTGCATGGCGCAACGCACGATAAGCTCGGCCACCTGCACCAGATTGCGCAGCTCCAGTAAATTATTGGAGACGCGAAAACGCGCGTAATACTCATCCAGCTCCTGCTGCAGCATAGTAATGCGCCGCAGGGCCCTTTCCAGCCGGCGGGTGGTACGCACGATTCCGACATAATCCCACATCAGCAGGCGCAGTTCGTGCCAGTTATGTTGAATCACCACCAGTTCATCCGGGATCTCAACCTGGCTTTCATCCCACGGCGGCAGCTGTTCCGCCGCTTGCGCCAGCGGCAGGCGTTTCGCAATATCCTCGGCGGCCGACCAGCCGTACACCAGACACTCCAGTAATGAGTTCGAGGCCATGCGGTTGGCGCCGTGCAGCCCGGTGTAGCTCACCTCGCCGATGGCGTACAGGCCGTCAACGTCGGTACGTCCGTTATCATCCACCATCACGCCGCCGCAGGTGTAGTGGGCGGCAGGCACGATCGGTACCGGCTCTTTGGTTAAATCGATGCCAAGGCCGAGTAGCTTTTCATAAATCATCGGGAAATGCTGGCGAATAAACGCTTCGGGCTTATGGCTAATATCCAGATACATGCAGTCGACGCCGAGGCGTTTCATCTCATGGTCGATGGCGCGGGCGACGATATCGCGCGGAGCCAGTTCGCCACGCTCGTCGAAGTCCGGCATAAAGCGGCTACCGTCGGGCCGTTTTAGCAGCGCGCCTTCACCGCGTAGGGCTTCCGTTAAGAGGAAGTTTCGCGCCTGTGGATGAAACAGCGCGGTAGGGTGGAACTGGTTAAATTCGAGATTGGCCACACGGCACCCCGCGCGCCAGGCCATGGCGATGCCGTCGCCGGAGGAGACATCAGGGTTGGTGGTGTATTGATAGACTTTCGCGGCGCCGCCGGTCGCCAGCACCACGGCTTTTGCGCTGCAGGTTTCTACCTTTTCCTTATTACGATTCCAGATCCATGCGCCGACGACCCGCCGGGTACCCGGCAGACCAATCTTATCGGAGATAATCAGGTCAACCGCGTTGCTACGCTCCAGAATGGTGATATTCGGATGAGCCAGCGCTTTGCCGACCAGCGTCGTCTCAACCTCTTTACCGGTGGCATCGGCGGCATGCAGGATCCGCCGATGGCTATGGCCGCCTTCACGCGTCAGATGGTAGCTCTCTTCACCGTTGGCCTGAACCTTGGTATCAAACAGTACCCCCTGATCGATAAGCCACTGTACGCAGGGTTTGGCGTTGCTGGCGACAAAGGAGACGGCATGGCGGTCACAAAGACCGGCCCCGGCGATGAGCGTATCTTCGACGTGGGATTCAATGCTATCGGTTTCATCGAAAACGGCGGCAATCCCACCCTGGGCGTAGAACGTCGAGCCTTCGCTAACCGGCCCTTTGCTTAGTACGGTGACCGCGTGGCGTTCCGCCAGGCGCAGCGCCAGAGACAATCCGGCAGCGCCGCTGCCGATAATCAACACATCACAGGAAAAGTCAGGAGTCGTCTTCATAGCTTCTGTTTAATTTACTAAACACAATGGCGTCACCATAGCACCTGATGGGGCTAAATCGTACAATTATTTTCGTGAATAGTTGTACGGGCTAAACAAAGCTGGCGGAAAAGAAAATATGTAAACGAAAGAAAATATTTGCGAAGCAGGCCGTTACCTTCAGATTTTATAGTGAAAAATAAGTTGGGTTACGTTACCCTTCAGGCGGGCCTTGCGCTTTTTCTTCATTAGCTTACCTGGCGTTGAACAACGGGACTTATAATGAGAGATAACAATCAGTCCACCGTTGTCAGACAAAAATCAAAAGCGTAACGGAACTTTATTGTGTTCAGACACTCCAAACGACTGCTTGCTCATAATGCAGTGCTTGGGTGGTGTTCTGAATACGCATGGGAATTGGGTTTGGGGAGACATTACCTCGGATGAGCGAGCAGTTAACGGATCAGGTCCTCGTTGAACGGGTCCAGAAAGGAGATCAGAAAGCCTTTAACCTACTGGTAGTACGCTATCAGCACAAGGTGGCAAGCCTGGTCTCCCGCTATGTACCGCCGGGCGATATCGCTGACGTTGTTCAGGAATCGTTCGTGAAGGCGTGGCGTGCGCTGGATTCTTTCCGGGGGGATAGCGCTTTTTATACCTGGTTGTATCGTATCGCCGTAAACACGGCAAAGAATTATCTGGTTGCTCAGGGACGCCGTCCGCCATCAAGCGATGTAGACGCCAACGAGGCGGAAAACTTCGAAAGCGGCGGGGCATTGAAAGAAATTTCGAACCCTGAGAACTTAATGTTGTCAGAAGAGCTGAGACAAATAGTTTTTCGTACCATTGAATCGCTCCCGGAAGATTTACGCATGGCAATTACGTTACGGGAGCTGGATGGCCTGAGCTATGAAGAAATAGCCGTCATCATGGATTGTCCGGTTGGCACGGTACGTTCGCGTATCTTCCGGGCACGTGAAGCTATTGATAATAAAGTTCAACCGCTAATCAGGCGTTGACGATAGCGGAATACTGGAAAAGGGTATCAGGCATGCAGAAAGAAAAACTTTCGGCCTTAATGGATGGTGAAACGCTGGATAACGAGCTGCTCAATGAGCTGAGTCGTTCTTCTGAAATGCAAAAAACCTGGGAGAGCTACCATCTCATCCGCGACACGCTGCGAGGCGATACCGCCGAGATGCTCCAATTCGATATCTCAGCTCGCGTAATGGCCGCCATCGAGAACGAACCTGCTCGTCAGGTTGCGCCGCTTATTCCTGAATCTCAACCCGCTCCACACCAGTGGCGTCAGATGCCTTTCTGGCAGAAAGTGCGCCCGTGGGCCAGCTCGCTTACCCAAATGGGCGTGGCAGCGTGCGTGTCTCTGGCGGTGATCGTCGGTGTTCAACAATACAATGGCCACTCCGATGCTTCCCAGCAGCCGGAAGCGCCAGTCTTCAACACCATGCCGATGATGGGCAAAGCCAGCCCGGTTAGCCTGGGCGTTCCGGCCGATGCCTCCGCCGGTAGCGGTCAGCAGGCGCAGGTTCAGGAGCAACGTCGTCGTATTAATGCTATGCTGCAGGACTATGAATTGCAGCGTCGCCTGCACGCTGAGCAGCTTCAGTTTGGCCAGGCCCAGACTCAGCAAGCCGCTGTTCAGGTGCCGGGTTATCAAACTTTAGGAACGCAATCGCAGTAATGAAGCAACTTTGGTGTGCCATGTCGCTCATGGCAGGCAGCCTGTTCTTCTCCACCAACGCCTCGGCTGATACATCGTCCGGGGCGTTGTTGCAGCAGATGAACCTGGCCAGCCAGTCCCTCAATTACGAGCTGTCTTTTGTCAGTATCAACAAACAGGGCGTTGAGTCGCTGCGCTATCGTCACGTGCGGTTGAACAACCAGCCCCTTGCTCAGTTGCTGCAGCTCGACGGTCCGCGTCGGGAAGTGGTGCTGCGCGGTACTGAAATCAGCTATTTTGAACCCGGTCTCGATCCCTTCACCCTGAACGGCGACTATATCGTCGATTCCTTGCCGTCTCTGGTGTACACCGATTTCAAAAAGCTGGCCTCGTATTATGATTTCATCTCCGTTGGCCGGACGCGTATCGCCGATCGCCTGTGCGATGTAGTGCGCGTGGTGGCCCGCGACGGCACGCGCTACAGCTACATTGCGTGGCTGGATGCCGAGACCAAGCTGCCGCTGCGCGTCGACTTGCTCGACCGCGACGGTGAAACCCTGGAGCAGTTTCGGGTGGTCTCATTCAATATCGGTGATAACGTAAGCTCGAGTATGGAAGCGCTGTCGAAAGCCAGCCTGCCGCCGCAGCTGTCGGTTCCGGAAAGCGGCAATAAAGCCAACTTTAACTGGGCGCCAACCTGGCTGCCGCAGGGCGTGACGGAAGTTTCCAGCAGCCAGCGTCGTTTACCGACCTTCGACGGTCCGGTCGAGTCTCGTCTCTATTCCGACGGTCTGTTTAGCTTCTCCGTTAACGTTAATCGCGCGACGGCTAACAGCAGCGATCAGCTGCTGCGCACTGGTCGCCGTACCGTCAGCACTTCGGTACGCGATAACGCCGAAATCTCGGTGGTTGGCGAATTACCGCCGCAAACGGCAAAACGTATCTCAGACAGCATTAAGTTCAGGGCCGCGCAATGATCAAAGAGTGGGCGACTGTCGTCTCCTGGCACAACGGCGTGGCGCAGGTTCACTGCGATGTTAAAGCCTCTTGCAGCAGCTGCGCCTCGCGCGCTGGCTGCGGTAGCCGGGTGCTCAATAAACTGGGGCCGCAAACCAGCCATACCATAAGCGTTCCCTGCGACCAGCCGCTGACGGCCGGGCAAAAAGTGGAACTGGGCATTGCTGAAAGCAGCCTGCTGGGTTCGGCGCTGCTGGTATACATGGCGCCGCTGTTCGGGCTGTTTGTGATGGCGTCGATTTTCCAGGTGCTGTTTGCCAGCGACATTGCTTCGCTGTGCGGCGCGTTGCTTGGCGGCGTCGGCGGGTTCCTGGTGGCGCGCGGGCTGTCGCCAAAGCTGGCTGCTCGCCAGTCGTGGCAGCCGGTGATTTTAAGCGTCGGTTTACCACCGGGTCTGCTGCGCGTTGATACGCCTTCCTCTGAAATGGGGCAGTGATTTCACTGTCCCTCATCTTTATTTACGCTTCCTGATACAACGCCACAATTCTGCCGTTATGCTGGATCTAACAGCATTTCCTGGTTTCGCGGATGTAGTGTAGAATGCGGCGTTTTCGGATTAAAAAACGTCAGGCACAGAACAGCGGCCTCATGAGACTCGTAAGGCATAATTAACTCTAAATATGAAGAATATACGTAACTTTTCGATCATCGCTCACATCGACCACGGTAAGTCGACGCTGTCTGACCGTATCATCCAGATTTGCGGTGGCCTTTCTGATCGCGAAATGGCGGCCCAGGTTCTGGACTCCATGGACCTTGAACGTGAGCGTGGCATTACCATCAAGGCGCAGAGCGTCACCCTGGATTACAAAGCCAGCGATGGCGAAACCTATCAGCTCAACTTTATCGACACCCCGGGCCACGTTGACTTCTCCTATGAAGTATCGCGCTCCCTGGCGGCGTGCGAAGGCGCGCTGCTGGTGGTTGACGCCGGGCAGGGCGTAGAAGCCCAGACTCTGGCGAACTGCTATACCGCGATGGAAATGGACCTCGAAGTCGTCCCGGTTCTTAACAAGATCGACCTGCCTGCAGCCGACCCTGAGCGCGTAGCGGACGAGATTGAAGATATCGTCGGTATCGACGCTCACGACGCGGTTCGCTGCTCGGCGAAAACTGGTGTTGGCGTGCCGGATGTGCTGGAACGTCTGGTACGCGATATTCCGCCGCCGGAAGGCGATCCGGACGCGCCGCTGCAGGCGCTGATTATCGACTCCTGGTTCGATAACTATTTAGGCGTCGTGTCGCTGGTGCGTATTAAAAACGGCACCATGCGCAAAGGCGACAAAATTAAGGTGATGAGCACCGGTCAGGTCTATAACGCCGACCGTCTTGGCATCTTCACCCCGAAACAGGTTGACCGTACCGAACTGAAATGCGGCGAGGTGGGTTGGCTGGTTTGCGCCATTAAAGACATCCTCGGCGCGCCGGTGGGCGATACCCTGACCGCGGCGCGTAATCCAGCGGATAAAGCGCTGCCGGGCTTCAAAAAAGTGAAGCCGCAGGTCTACGCCGGTCTGTTCCCGGTGAGCTCTGATGACTATGAGAACTTCCGCGATGCGCTGGGTAAACTGAGTCTGAACGATGCTTCCTTGTTCTACGAGCCGGAAAGCTCAACGGCGCTGGGCTTTGGCTTCCGCTGCGGCTTCCTCGGTCTGCTGCACATGGAAATCATTCAGGAGCGTCTGGAGCGTGAATACGATCTGGATCTGATTACCACCGCGCCGACGGTAGTCTATGAAGTAGAAACCACCTCTAAAGAGGTTATCTACGTCGATAGTCCATCGAAGCTGCCGCCGCTGAATAATATTCAGGAACTGCGTGAGCCGATCGCTGAATGTCACATGCTGCTGCCGCAGGAGTTCCTCGGCAACGTGATTACCTTGTGTATCGAGAAACGCGGCGTGCAAACCAACATGGTTTACCACGGCAAACAGGTTGCGCTGACCTATGAAATCCCGATGGCGGAAGTGGTCCTCGATTTCTTCGACCGTCTGAAGTCGACCTCCCGCGGCTATGCGTCGCTGGATTACAACTTCAAGCGCTTCCAGGCTTCCAACATGGTGCGTGTCGACGTGCTGATCAACGGTGAGCGCGTCGATGCGCTGGCGTTAATTACGCACAACGACAACGCGCCGTATCGTGGCCGCGAGCTGGTCGAGAAGATGAAAGAGCTGATCCCGCGTCAGCAGTTCGATATCGCGATTCAGGCGGCCATTGGTAACCACATCATCGCGCGCTCTACCGTGAAACAGCTGCGTAAAAACGTCCTGGCGAAATGCTACGGCGGCGACGTCAGTCGTAAGAAAAAGCTGCTGCAGAAGCAGAAAGAAGGTAAGAAGCGTATGAAACAGGTTGGTAACGTTGAACTGCCGCAGGAAGCGTTCCTCGCCATTCTGCACGTTGGTAAAGACGGCAAATAATCTAAGGAGTTGGCATGGCGAACATGTTTGCCCTGATTCTGGTCATTGCGACCCTTGTGACAGGGCTGTTGTGGTGCCTGGATAAGTTCATATTCGCACCAAAACGTCGTGAACGTCAGGCCGCTGCTCAGGCAGCGACCGGCGATCAGCTGGACAAGAAAACGCTGAAAAAGGTTGGCCCAAAACCGGGCTGGCTGGAAACCGGCGCCTCGATCTTCCCGGTGCTGGCGATTGTGCTGATTGTGCGTTCGTTTATCTATGAACCGTTCCAGATCCCATCAGGTTCGATGATGCCGACCCTGCTGATTGGCGATTTTATCCTGGTGGAGAAATTCGCCTACGGCATTAAAGATCCGATCTACCAGAAAACGCTGATCGAAACCGGCCATCCGAAGCGTGGCGACATCGTGGTGTTTAAATATCCGGAAGATCCGCGCCTTGACTACATCAAGCGTGCGGTTGGTCTGCCGGGGGATAAAGTCACTTACGATCCGGTGGCTAAGCAGGTGACGATTGAGCCTGGCTGCGCGTCGGGCCAGGCATGCGGGAGCGCCTTGCCGATCACCTACTCAAACGTTGAGCCGAGCGATTTCGTTCAGACCTTCTCCCGTCGCAACGGCGGTGAAGCCACCAGCGGTTTCTGGCAGCTGCCAAAAGGCGAAACCAAAGCCGACGGTATTCGTCTGACCGAGCGCAAAGAGACGCTGGGCGAAGTGACCCACCGTATTCTGACGGTACCTATCGCTCAGGATCAGGTGGGGATGTACTATCGTCAGTCCGGTCAGCCGCTGGCGACATGGGTCGTTCCGCCGGGTGAATACTTCATGATGGGTGACAACCGCGACAACAGCGCCGACAGCCGTTACTGGGGCTTCGTGCCGGAAGCGAACCTGGTGGGTAAAGCCACCGCCATCTGGATGAGCTTCGAAAAACAGGAAGGTGAGTGGCCAACCGGCGTACGTTTATCGCGCATCGGCGGCATCCACTAATTCCTTGTCTTAATTCGCGCTGCCGGTGCAATAATGGCAGCGCGAATTATTTAGTATTTAAATCCATCCAAACTAACGACATCCCTTGTCGTTGCGTATAGAATATCCCCCCGAAGTTTTTGGTTGTCTCTCGAAAGAGTGACACTGCACACGAAACCGCGTTGGTTAGTTTCTGCCCTTATATATCAAGGGTATGTATGCTCAGGTCGGTTTCGTGTGCTGCATCTTTGACGCATTCATTTATTGGTAACGCATGAACCCCATCGTAATTAATCGGCTTCAACGAAAGCTGGGCTACACTTTTGTTCATCAGGAGCTGTTGCAACAGGCATTAACTCACCGCAGTGCCAGCAGCAAACACAACGAGCGTCTCGAGTTTTTAGGCGACTCTATTTTAAGTTTCGTGATCGCCAATGCGCTCTATCATCGTTTCCCGCGGGTAGACGAAGGGGATATGAGCCGTATGCGCGCGACGCTGGTGCGAGGCAATACGCTGGCGGAAATCGCCCGCGAATTTGAACTGGGCGAGTGCCTGCGCCTTGGGCCTGGCGAGCTGAAGAGCGGCGGTTTTCGTCGCGAATCGATTCTGGCTGACACCGTAGAAGCCTTAATCGGCGGGGTTTTCCTCGACAGCGATATTCAAAATGTTGAACGCTTAATCCTCTCCTGGTACCAGACTCGTCTGGATGAAATCAGCCCGGGCGATAAGCAAAAGGATCCGAAGACTCGTCTGCAGGAGTATCTGCAGGGGCGTCATCTGCCGCTGCCGTCCTACCTGGTCGTCCAGGTTCGCGGCGAAGCGCACGATCAGGAATTTACTATCCACTGCCAGGTCAGTGGCCTGAGTGAACCGGTGGTTGGCACAGGTTCCAGCCGTCGCAAGGCGGAGCAGGCTGCCGCCGAACAGGCGCTGAAAAAACTGGAGCTGGAATGAGCGAAGAAAAAAGTTATTGCGGATTTGTCGCCATCGTTGGTCGTCCAAACGTTGGCAAATCCACGCTGTTGAACAAGCTGCTTGGGCAGAAGATTTCGATCACTTCCCGTAAAGCGCAGACTACCCGTCACCGCATCGTCGGTATCCATACCGAAGGGCCGTATCAGGCGATTTATGTTGATACCCCGGGCCTGCATATGGAAGAGAAGCGCGCGATTAACCGCTTAATGAACAAAGCGGCCAGCAGCTCGATTGGCGACGTGGAACTGGTCATCTTTGTCGTTGAAGGTACCCGCTGGACGCAAGATGACGAGATGGTGCTGAACAAGCTGCGCGATGCGCGCGCGCCGGTGATTCTGGCCGTCAACAAAGTTGATAACGTGCAGGAAAAAGCGGATCTGCTGCCGCATTTGCAGTTCCTTGCCAGCCAGATGAACTTCCTCGACATCGTGCCGATTTCTGCGGAAACCGGCACCAACGTTGATACTATCGCGTCGATCGTACGTAAACATCTGCCGGAAGCGATTCATCACTTCCCGGAAGATTACATTACCGACCGTTCCCAGCGTTTCATGGCTTCCGAGATCATCCGCGAAAAGCTGATGCGTTTCCTGGGCGCTGAACTGCCGTACTCCGTGACCGTCGAAATTGAACGTTTCGTGAGCAACGAACGCGGCGGCTACGACATCAACGGCCTGATCCTCGTCGAGCGTGAAGGGCAGAAGAAGATGGTAATTGGCAACAAAGGCGCCAAAATCAAAACCATCGGCATCGAAGCGCGTAAAGACATGCAAGAGATGTTTGAAGCGCCGGTGCACCTCGAACTGTGGGTCAAAGTGAAATCCGGCTGGGCCGATGACGAGCGCGCGCTGCGCAGTCTCGGTTACGTTGACGACCTCTGAGTTAACGCAACGTGGATGGATGGCAGCGCGCCTTTGTCCTGCATAGCCGACCGTGGAGCGAAACCAGTCTGATGCTGGACGTCTTCACGGAAGAGTCCGGTCGCGTGCGCCTGGTTGCCAAAGGCGCACGCTCCAAACGTTCTAATCTCAAGGGCGCTTTACAGCCCTTCACCCCCTTACTGGTTCGCTTTGGCGGCCGCGGCGAAGTCAAAACCCTTCGCAGCGCGGAAGCCGTCTCGCTGGCGCTGCCGCTTAGCGGCATCACGCTCTACAGCGGTCTTTACGTAAACGAGCTCATCTCCCGCGTGCTTGAGCACGAAACGCGCTTCTCCGAACTCTTTTTCGACTACCTGCACTGCATCCAGGCGCTGGCCGGGGCCAGCGGTTCGCCGGAGCCCGCGCTGCGGCGCTTTGAGCTGGCGCTGCTCGGGCACCTGGGCTATGGCGTGGATTTCCTCCACTGTGCCGGCAGCGGCGACCCGGTGGATGACACCATGACCTACCGCTATCGCGAAGAAAAAGGCTTTATCGCCAGCCTGGTGATTGATAACAGCACGTTTACCGGGCACCATTTGAAAGCGTTGGCTAGCCGCGAGTTTCCAGATGTAGATACGCTGCGCGCCGCGAAGCGCTTTACCCGCATCGCCCTGAAGCCGTATCTTGGAGGGAAACCGCTCAAGAGCCGGGAATTGTTTCGCCAGTTTATGCCCGCGCGAAAGGCGCGAGCCGATAATACGAATAATGATTAACGAGGATTGTCATGGCTGAATTACTGTTAGGGGTCAATATTGACCACATTGCGACATTGCGTAACGCGCGCGGTACCGCTTATCCGGATCCGGTGCAGGCGGCTTTTATTGCAGAACAGGCCGGCGCCGATGGTATTACCGTGCACCTGCGCGAAGACCGCCGCCATATCACCGATCGTGACGTGCGCATCCTGCGCCAGACGTTGCATACCCGAATGAATCTCGAAATGGCGGTTACCGAAGAGATGCTGGCGATTGCCTGCGAGACAAAACCGCACTTCTGCTGTCTGGTGCCGGAGAAGCGTCAGGAAGTGACCACCGAGGGTGGACTGGATGTTGCCGGGCAGCGCGATAAGATGCGCGATGCCTGTAAGCGCCTGGCGGATGCCGGTATTCTGGTCTCCCTGTTTATTGACGCCGATGATGAGCAGATCAAAGCGGCTGCCGACGTGGGCGCGCCGTATATTGAAATCCACACCGGCTGCTATGCCGATGCCAAAACCGATGCCGAACAGGCTAAAGAGCTTGAGCGTATCGCCAAAGCGGCGACCTATGCCGCCAGCCTTGGACTGAAGGTGAACGCCGGTCACGGTCTGACCTATCACAACGTGAAAGCCATTGCCGCCTTGCCGGAAATGCACGAACTGAATATCGGCCATGCCATTATTGGTCGCGCAGTGATGAGCGGTCTGAAAGAGGCTGTCGCGGAAATGAAACGCCTGATGCTGGAAGCGCGCGGCTAATGGCGATTCTCGGGCTGGGTACCGACATCGTCGAAATCGCCCGCATCGAAGCGGTGATCGCCCGTAGCGGCGATCGCCTGGCGCGCCGGGTGCTGAGCGATCATGAATGGAGCATTTGGGAGCAGCATCAGCAGCCGGTGCGTTTTCTGGCAAAACGCTTTGCGGTCAAAGAAGCGGCGGCGAAAGCGCTCGGAACCGGTATTCGCAACGGCCTGGCGTTTAATCAGTTCGAAGTTTTCAACGATGAATTAGGCAAGCCGAAACTGCGGCTATGGGGCGAAGCAAAGCTATTGGCTGAACGGATGGGGGTAAGCGTTATTCACGTCACTCTCGCCGATGAACGCCACTATGCCTGCGCCACGGTGATCGTCGAAAGTTAAACCCGCGGTTAAAGCTTATCCGCGTGATGCATGAGCACGAATTTATCCCACAACTGTTCTTCATTCTCGACGTGCGCCGGATCTTTGAGAATAGTATTCGGGATCGGGCACACTTTCTGGCAGGTTGGCGTGTCGTAGTGGCCGACGCACTCGGTGCAGCGATCGCTGTTAATCTCATAAATGCTCTCGCCCATCGAAATGGCTTCATTCGGGCACTCCGGCTCGCACATATCGCAATTGATGCATTTTTTGGTGATTAACAGCGCCATCAGGAAAATCTCAGAAACAACACAAACAGGGCGGGCATTATACGCCCATTTTCTACTCAGACCAGCTTTTTCACCAGCGCTTCGCTAGCGTCTATATTTATAACCCCGTTGAGCCTGAATATGTACCTGGTACATTTATTAACTTGCTTGTTGTACCCCGTACACTTATGATGATTTTATAATCATGATACGCAGGATGCGGTATGTACACTTTTATTGAGCTGCAGGGTTTCAGTAAACGGCGTCAGGCGCTTCTACCGGATGACGAGTTTCGCGTTTTTCAGGAGGTGTTGATTGAGGATCCTGAGGCTGGCGATACCATCGCAGGGACAGGGGGATTTCGAAAAATTCGCTGGAGCCGACCGGGGATGGGCAAGCGTGGCGGGGTGAGAATTATTTATTACAATGTGACGCGTAAAGGGCGAATTTACCTGGCATTGGTCTATCCCAAAAATGAGCTGGATGATTTAACGGAAGAACAAAAGAAGATGCTGAAACAGTTATCCGCTATGCTGGAATAACGCTGAGTTTCTATCACTCCACGGGACCACGTTGTCAGTGGTGCCCACGAGGGCGATGAGGTACAGATGAAAGACGAATTATTTGCCGATCTGCTGGCCAGTGCAGAAGAAATGGTGAGAATTGAAAAAGGTGAGCAAACCCCTGAGCCGCAGCATGTTCACACTTTTAGCCCGATCGATGTGAAAGCTATTCGCGAAGCGACGGGGTTAAAACAGCAGGATTTTGCTCTCGCCGTAGGCGTTAGCTATGACTTAGTTAAAAGCTGGGAAACTAAACGGCGTCAGCCAACCGGGGCGCCGCGAAAATTGCTGCTTTTATTACAGCTCAATCCTTTTATTATCAATCAGCTCAAAACAATCTAATGTTTGTGGGCATCGCCAGATGCCCATTTTCTACTCAGACCAGCTTTTTCACCAGCGCTTCGCTATGGCGTATCCGTTCCGGCGCGTGTTCGAGATCTTGCTGCACCAGCGCCATAAAGAGGAGATCGGTGAGCATCATTTGCGCGCTGGTGGAGGAGATCGCCGCGCTGCGCGTCGCCTGCTCTTCAGCAATAGTGTAGAGACACTGCGAAGCCTGCTGCTGCAAGGCGTTGGGAGTAAACCCGGTGATCGCGAGGATCTTGCTGCCAACGCGTAGCGCTTCAGCAGCCGCCATATTGATCTCGCGGCGTTCGCCGGAATAGGAGATAGCCAGCAGCAGATCGTCCGCCGACATCGCCTGCACCGTTGCCAGCAGCGCATGCATATCCTGCTCGGCGACGGCGTTGATGCCAATTTTCATTAACTTCCAGCTAAAATTGCGCGCCACCAGCCCGGAGGCGCCGATACCGGTAATGATTATCCGGCGAGCATCGCGCAGCAGAGTCACCGCCTCCAGGAGTTTCTCTTCGCTGTTGACGTCCAGCGAGGCGTGCATCGCCGCGATGTTATCTTTGATCAACTTTTCGCCCACCAGACGCAGTGGATCGTCGCCGCGGATTTGGTTGTGTACCGGCACCGAGTGCGGGTCCGGGCTGCTGGCCAGCGCTTCGCTGAGCGCCAGTTTTAATGCCGGAAAGCCTTTGAACCCCATTTTTTGCGCGAACTTCACCACGCTGGACTGGCTGACTCCCGCTTCGCCCGCCAGCTGCTGCGAGCTGAGATGGCGGGTTTGGTCCGGCTGAGCCAGAATAAAGTCAGCAAGTTTTTTGTCGCTCGCCGCCAGCGACGGGTAACGCTGGCGGATGCGGATTAAACAGTTCATGGCTTCTCCGAAGGAGGGCGTTAGCGGCTGAAAGAATTTTGTATTCGATTATAAGTGGAATAATACGAATTAAAAATTCTGCTGTGAAGAATTATGCGAACGGGTCAGATTCTGAATCTTACCTCAACCACGGCAGACAATTTCGCGCTCGTCGCGGCAAGCCTGTTAAGCTATCGACATCGCCAGGAAAATCCGTACCAGAAAGGAGTTCGGTTTGAACAGTAACGCGCGACGAGTCGTGTTTTTCGATCTTGATGGCACATTGCACCAGCAGGATATGTTCGGCAGCTTTATTCGTTATCTTTTACGTCGTCAGCCGCTCAACGTGCTGGCAGTGGCGGCCTTCTCGCCAGTAGTACTGCTCGGGCTGTTGGTTAACGGTCGCGCGGCGCGCTGGCCGATGAGCCTGCTGCTGTGGGCTGCTACCTGCGGGCGGCGTGAAAGCCATCTTAAGCGTCTGGAGGCGGCGTTCGTTAGCTGGTTTCGCCAGCACGTGACCGCCTTTCCGGTGGTGCAGGGCCGGCTAAACGACTATTTAACCAGTACTGATGCCGACGTCTGGCTGATTACCGGCTCACCGCAGTCGCTGGTGGAACAGGTCTATGCCGATACGCTTTGGCTGCCGCGCGTAAAACTTATCGCCAGCCGCATGAGCCGTCGTCGCGGCGGCTGGGTGCTGACGCTGCGTTGCCTGGGCCATGAGAAAGTAGCGCAGCTGGAACAGCGGATCGGCGCGCCGCTACGTTTATACAGCGGCTATAGCGATAGCGAGCAGGATAACCCGCTACTCTGTTTTTGCCAGCACCGCTGGCGGGTGACGCCGCAGGGCGATCTCCAGCAGCTCGAATAATTCCGCTGCCGGCGAATTATTTGGGTGATATATAGCGCCCATGTATAATGCGCCCCGCTTTTTCTGCAGGAGTGCCGCTGTGTCTGACCACGAATTTAACGATGAATACTGGATGCGCCATGCGCTGACGTTGGCGAAACGCGCCTGGGAAGAGGGCGAGGTGCCGGTGGGCGCTGTGCTGGTGCATAACAATCAGGTCATCGGCGAGGGATGGAACCGGCCGATTGGCCGTCACGACCCCACAGCCCATGCCGAAATAATGGCGCTGCGTCAGGGTGGACTGGTTCTGCAGAACTATCGTTTAATTGATGCCACGCTGTACGTCACGCTGGAGCCCTGTGTGATGTGCGCCGGGGCGATGGTGCATAGCCGCATCTCGCGGCTGGTGTTCGGCGCCCGCGATGCTAAAACCGGCGCGGCCGGGTCGTTAATCGATGTGCTGCATCATCCGGGGATGAACCACCGCGTTGAAATTACCGAGGGAATTCTGGCTGAATCTTGCTCCACGATGCTGAGCGATTTCTTCCGCTGGCGGCGGGAAGAGAAAAAAGCGTTGAAAAGAGCGCGGCAGGAGGAGGGCTAACGTCCTGCTGTCGGCAACTTTAGTTTAACGTTGTCGACAAGCTTTTCGCCGCGGAATCTAAAGAAGGGCATCGCATACTCTTTATGCTCGCCATCGAGTTCTTCCGGCGTGACGGCTGGATAATCTTCAGCAATCGCCATCTCCTGCGCCGCTTTCCTTTCCTGTTCAGACAAATATCCAACCAGGCTGATATGGTACTTACGAATATTTTCCACGTAGGCGTAGGCCTCATGGCCGCGGGCGTAGCCATATTTTAAGCGGCTGTAGTAGGGCTTCTGGCTCAGCAATGGCAGACGCTGCTTAACGTCGGACCAGCTGTTCGGGTTGCCTTTTTGTTTTTTAGTCAGCGCCATCGCGTCAAGCATATGCGCGTAGCCCATGTTATAAGCCGCCAGCGCAAACCAGATCCGCTCCTCTTTCGGGATCGAGTCCGGCACTTTGGCCATCATATCCTGCAGATAGCGCATACCGCCGTCTAGGCTCTGTTCGGCATCGGTACGGTCGGTCAGACCTAAACTCTGGGCGGTATTGCGGGTTAGCATCATCATGCCGCGCACCCCGGTCGGCGAGGTGGCCTGCGGGTCCCAGTGCGACTCCTGCCAGGCAATCGCCGCCAGCAGTCGCCAGTCGATCTGCCGGGCGTATTTCTCAAACAGCGGCTTCAGATCCGGCAGCGTATTTTGCACCGCGCGCAGGAAGGTGCGGGTATCAACATAGTCGAAGTCGTTGCCGTGGCCGAGATACTTCTCTTCCAGGCGGGCGAGAGTGCCGTCTTCGTTCATACTATTAAAGAAATCGAGCATGGCTGCCGATAATGAATTGTCTTCGCTTTTTTCGCTAAACCAGGTGACCGGCTGTTCATCGCTGATATCGAGCGCCACAGCCAGCTCCGGATGCACGCGCTGGAACAGGCTGACGGCGACGGAATCGGCGACGGTATATTCCAGCGTACCGTCGATGACCGCCTGCATCAGGGCGGTGGTGCCGCGTTTTTCATCGACGCGCCAGTTGAGGTCCGGGTATTTGCTCTCCTTCAGCGCCTGCAGGTCGTTGAGGGCGACGTGGCCTGGGGCGATGGCGAGCTGTTCGGCGTTAATCCCGGCCAGCGTGCGCGGGCGATTACCGCCAACGCGATAGACCAGCTGCTGCGAAACGGAATAATAGGTAGGGCCTGCCTGATAGTTCTTCACCCGCTCGGTGTTATAGACCAGCCCGGCGGCCAGCATATCGGTTTTACCGGCATCGAGATCGTCGAACAACTGGCTGATATTCTGCCGCACGGTGACTTTCAGCTTCACCCCAAGGTAATCGGCGAAGCGTTTCGCCAGCTCGTAATCGAGACCGTAGTCTTTGTTGTTGATGGCAGCATAGGTCAGCGGCGAGTTAATGGTACTCACGCGCAGTTCGCCGCGGGCAATGATCCCGGCCACGCGGTTCTCCGGTTTTCCCATCCACGGCAAAGACGGCCACAGCGCCGCCGCCAACAAAAGGGTGACGACGCCGATCAGCAGATAATTAATCTTTAATTTTTTCAAATAGTTAATTTTCTGCAGCGTGGAGTTCCTCAGCTGGGTATATCCGGAAAAAGTTAAAGGTTGCCGTAAGTTGAGCGGCATTTTGCTTAAGAATGCGCCAGTTGGCAACTTATTCGCGATTCATGTCACATTTATTGATAAAACTGATGAATCATTTTATTTCTACGCAAACGGTTTCGTCGGGGCTCAGGATTCTCTATAATGGCGGCCGTTTCCCCCTGGCTCACCTTGAAAGCTTCGAAGACGAGAGACTTATGATGGATATTTTGCGTGGTTCACCTGCACTGTCGGCATTCCGTATCAACAAACTGCTGGCACGTTTTCAGGCGGCCAACCTGCCGGTTAGCACCTTATACGCGGAGTATGTTCACTTTGCCGACCTGAGCGCCCCGCTAAGCGATGAGGAGCGCGAAAGACTGGTCAGACTGCTCAAATATGGCCCAAGCCTCAGCAGCCATACGCCAACCGGTAAATTACTGCTCGTCACCCCTCGCCCCGGCACTATCTCTCCCTGGTCCTCCAAAGCTACAGACATCGCCCATAACTGCGGTTTATCGCAGGTCGTGCGTTTGGAACGCGGCGTGGCGTACTACGTTGAAGCACAGGGTCTGAGCGACGCGCAGTGGGACGCCGTTGCGGCGGAACTGCACGATCGTATGATGGAGAGCGTTTTCACTGAGCTGGAAGAGGGAGAGAAGCTGTTTGTTCACCATCAGCCGACGCCAGTGACCAGCGTAGACCTGCTGGGCCAGGGACGTCAGGCGCTGATTGACGCCAACCTCCGTCTGGGGCTGGCGCTGGCCGATGACGAAATCGACTACCTGCAGGACGCATTCGTTAAACTTGGCCGCAATCCGAACGACATTGAGCTGTATATGTTCGCGCAGGCCAACTCGGAACATTGCCGTCACAAAATTTTTAACGCCGACTGGATTATCGACGGCCAAAAACAGCCGAAGTCGCTGTTTAAAATGATCAAAAACACCTTCGAGAAAAACCCGGAATATGTGCTGTCTGCCTATAAAGACAACGCTGCAGTAATGGAAGGTTCCGAAGTCGGCCGCTATTTCGCCGACTATCAGACCGGGCGCTATGACTTCCATCAGGAGCCGGCGCACATTCTGATGAAAGTTGAAACCCACAACCACCCGACGGCAATTTCGCCGTGGCCAGGGGCCGCGACCGGTTCCGGCGGCGAGATCCGCGACGAAGGCGCAACCGGACGCGGCGCGAAGCCGAAAGCGGGCCTGGTCGGCTTCTCGGTTTCTAACCTGCGTATTCCGGGCTTTGAGCAGCCGTGGGAAGAGGATTTCGGTAAACCTGAGCGTATCGTGACCGCGCTGGATATCATGACCGAAGGCCCGCTGGGCGGCGCGGCGTTTAACAACGAATTTGGTCGTCCGGCGCTGAATGGCTATTTCCGTACCTATGAAGAGAAAGTGACCAGCCACAATGGCGAAGAGCTGCGCGGCTATCACAAACCGATCATGCTGGCGGGCGGTATTGGCAACATCCGCGGCGAGCACGTCCAGAAGGGCGAAATCACCGTTGGCGCCAAGCTTATCGTGCTGGGTGGCCCGGCGATGAATATCGGTCTCGGCGGCGGCGCGGCGTCATCCATGGCTTCCGGCCAGTCTGATGCCGATCTGGATTTTGCCTCCGTACAGCGCGACAACCCGGAAATGGAGCGCCGCTGTCAGGAAGTGATCGACCGCTGCTGGCAGCTGGGCGATGCGAACCCGATTCTGTTTATCCACGACGTTGGCGCGGGCGGTCTCTCTAACGCCATGCCGGAGCTGGTGAGCGATGGCGGCCGCGGCGGGAATTTCCAGCTGCGCGATATCCTCAGCGATGAGCCGGGAATGAGTCCGCTGGAGATCTGGTGTAACGAATCCCAGGAACGTTATGTTCTGGCGGTCGCGCCGGAACAGCTGCCGCTGTTTGAAGAGCTGTGCCGCCGCGAGCGCGCGCCTTACGCGGTGATTGGCGAAGCCACGGCGGAGCAACACCTTAGCCTGAGCGACAGCCACTTTAACGATCGGCCAATCGACCTGCCGCTGGACGTCCTGCTCGGCAAAACGCCGAAAATGACGCGTGACGTGCAAACGCTGAAAGCACAGGGCAGTGAGCTGGATCGTCAACCAATGACGATTGCGGATGCGGTTAACCGCGTGCTGCATCTGCCGACGGTGGCCGAGAAAACCTTCCTCGTGACCATCGGCGACCGCACCGTGACCGGTATGGTAGCGCGCGATCAGATGGTAGGACCGTGGCAGATCCCGGTCGCTAACTGCGCGGTGACCACTGCCAGCCTCGATAGCTACTACGGCGAAGCGATGGCGATGGGCGAACGCGCGCCGGTTGCGCTGCTCGACTTTGCCGCCTCAGCCCGTCTGGCGGTCGGCGAGGCGTTGACAAATATCGCCGCTACGCAGATTGGCGAACTCAACCGCGTTAAACTGTCGGCAAACTGGATGGCGGCAGCCGGTCACCCGGGTGAAGACGCCGGTCTGTATGAAGCAGTAAAAGCGGTCGGTGAAGAACTGTGTCCGGCGCTGGGCCTGACTATCCCGGTGGGCAAAGACTCAATGTCGATGAAAACCCGCTGGCAGGAAGGCAGCGAGCAGCGCGAAATGACCTCGCCGCTGTCGCTGGTTATCTCCGCGTTTGCCCGCGTTGAAGACGTGCGCGGCACCGTGACCCCGCAGCTCTCTACGGAAGACAACGCCCTGCTGCTGATCGATCTCGGCAAAGGGCGTAACGCGCTGGGCGCCACCGCGCTGGCGCAGGTCTATCGTCAGCTAGGCGACCAGCCGGCCGACGTGCGTGATGTCGCGCAGCTGAAAGGCTTCTGGGACGCGATGCAGGCGCTGGTGGCGCAGCGTAAGCTGCTGGCTTACCATGACCGCTCCGATGGCGGCTTGTTAGTGACGCTGGCGGAAATGGCTTTTGCCGGTCACTGCGGCGTAACTGCCGATATCGCCGCGCTGGGCGACGACCGTCTGGCTGCGTTGTTCAACGAAGAATTGGGCGCGGTGATTCAGGTTCGCGCCGCGGATCGCGAAGCGGTAGAAGCGCTGCTGGCGATGAATGGTCTGGCAGATTGCGTGCACTACTTAGGCCAGGCGACGGCGGGGGATCGTTTTGTTATCACCGCCGACGGTCAGCCGCTGTTCAGCGAAAGCCGCACCACGCTGCGTATGTGGTGGGCGGAAACCACCTGGCAGATGCAGCGTCTGCGCGATAATCCGGAGTGCGCCGATCAGGAGCATCAGGCGAAGTCTAACGATAGCGACCCGGGTCTTAACGTTAAGCTGTCGTTTGATATCAATGAAGATGTTGCCGCGCCGTATATTGCGACCGGCGCGCGCCCGAAAGTGGCCGTGCTGCGCGAGCAGGGGGTTAACTCCCATGTTGAAATGGCCGCCGCTTTCCATCGCGCCGGCTTCGACGCCATCGATGTGCATATGAGCGATCTGCTGGCGGGTCGTACCGGTCTTGGCGACTTCCATGCGCTGGTGGCCTGCGGCGGCTTCTCCTACGGTGACGTACTGGGGGCAGGTGAAGGTTGGGCAAAATCGATTCTGTTCAACGAACGCGTACGCGATGAGTTCGCCACTTTCTTCCACCGCCCGCAGACGCTGGCGCTGGGCGTGTGTAACGGTTGTCAGATGATGTCCAATCTGCGTGAACTGATCCCTGGCAGCGACCTGTGGCCGCGCTTCGTACGCAACCACTCTGACCGCTTTGAAGCGCGTTTCAGCCTGGTTGAAGTTACCCAAAGCCCATCGCTGCTGTTGCAGGGGATGGCCGGTTCGATGATGCCGATTGCCGTTTCGCACGGCGAAGGGCAGGTGGAAGTTCGTGATAGCGCGCATCTGGCTCAGCTTGAAAGCAAAGGCCTGGTGGCGCTGCGCTTCGTCGATAACTTCGGCAAAGTGACGCAAACCTATCCGGCGAACCCGAACGGCTCGGTGAACGGCATTACCGCAGTGACCAGCGAAAGCGGTCGCGCGACGATCATGATGCCGCACCCGGAACGCGTCTTCCGTACTGTCAGCAACTCCTGGCACCCGGAAAACTGGGGTGAAGACAGCCCATGGATGCGCATCTTCCGCAACGCGCGTAAGCAACTGGGTTAATACCGTTTACGTAACGCGTTGTTGATAATGAGCCCCCTGGTCATCAGGGGGCTTTTTTATTTGTGATCGGGGCCGCGTGACGGTGTCGGGAATTACCGACAAACGCGGTTTTGGGGTGTCTCCAAAAGGCGACACTTAACACACTGATTTTAAAAGATTCTATATATATGCTTATTTGGTGTTGCTAATTAGCGACACAAAGGCCGAATGTTGTGCGATAGGCTTTTGAAGCGGAATTACATGTAATTCTTTATATATCATGCTGTTAATAATTTGTTTTGAAAGGTGGCACACTTCATGCATAATAATTGGCAGTGGCTCATTCACCTTCTTATGTCAGCCCCTTCGGGAAGCGCTACATAAACTTCGAATGACGCACAAACAGGTGCCTGCCGTCCAACTCCTGATAACAGCTCTGCTTTATCAGTCATCGGGCGAAACGTCGAGTAAGGCACCGCCTCATTCCTTAATAAAGGCAGGCTTTAGAGCCTGCCTTTATTGTTTCTGCCGTGGATGTTTCCGCCATCCTCAGTTAGCATCTTCAGGAGCTAATGGTTGAGGCTATATCTTTGAAGCGATTCTCTCTTTTCCCCCGTTCCTTGCGCCAACTGGTGACGCTTTCCTTTGTGCTGATCATGTTGCCGCTGCTTGTCCTGGCATGGCAGGCCTGGCAAAGCCTGAACGCGCTCAGCGCCCAGGCCGCGCATATTAACCGCACCACCTTGACGGATGCGCGGCGTAGCGAAGCGATGGTCAACGCCTCGCTGGAAATGGAGCGTAGCTATCTCCAGTATTGCGTGCTGGACGATCCTACCCTTGAGCGGGTCTATCAAAATCAACGTAAGCGTTATAGCGAAATGCTTGAGGCGCTCTCTGACGTGTTGCCGGATGCTGACATCTGGCAGACCCTGCGGCAAAACCTCGCCGATCTGGCCCAACTACGTTGCCATAATAGCGCGCCGGACGCCAAAGCTGCGGCGAGCCTCGAAGCCTTTGCCGATGCTAACAATGAAATGGTACAGGCGACCCGAACGGTAATCTTCTCCCGCGGCCAGCAGCTACAGCAGGAGATTGCCGAGCGCGGGCAGTTTTTCGGATGGCAGGCGCTGGTTCTGTTTCTGCTGAGCCTGACGCTGGTTTTGCTGTTTACCCGCATGATCATCGGCCCGGTGAAGGGCATCGAGAAGATGATTAACCGCCTGGGGGAGGGGAAGTCGCTGGATGATGCGGCGCTGTTCACCGGCCCGCGCGAACTGCGATCGGTCGGTAAACGGATTATCTGGTTGAGCGAACGTCTGGCGTGGCTGGAGTCCCAACGCCATCAGTTTCTTCGTCATCTGTCACATGAACTGAAAACACCGCTCGCCAGCATGCGTGAAGGAACGGAACTGCTGGCGGACCGGGTAGCGGGGCCGCTGACGACGGAGCAGCAAGAAATCGTTGAGATCCTCGATAACAGCAGCCGTAATCTGCAAAAGCTAATCGAACAACTGCTCGACTATAACCGTAAACTGGCCGATGGCCCGGTCGAGCGGCAGAAGGTGGATATTGCCGAACTGGCGCAGACCGTCGTTTCCGCGCATAGTTTACCGGCAAGGGCCAAGATGATGTCTACCGAGCTGGCGCTGGATGAACGCTTCTGCCTGGCGGAGCCGACGTTGCTGACCAGCGTGCTTGATAATCTGTACTCCAATGCGGTGCACTATGGCGCTGAATCCGGTAACATTCGTATTCATAGTTACCGCCACGGCGAGCAGGTTCGTATCGATGTCGCCAATAGCGGCGAGCCGATCCCCGCCGCCGAAAGAAACATGATTTTCGAGCCTTTTTATCAGGGAAGCCACCTGCGTAAAGGGGCAGTAAAAGGCAGCGGTCTGGGGCTGAGTATCGCCCGCGACTGCGTACGGCAAATGCAGGGAGAGCTGAGCCTGGTCGATGACAATCCCGGGTTCATCTGTTTTCGCATCTCGCTCCCCGCCGCTGAGCCGGGAAAAACCAACACATGAATCAACATTGGGTGAATATGTCCCACTTTTTCGCATTGCGCCGTCCTTTACGGGGATGGCTGCTGTCGGGCCTATGCTGCCTGACGCTGGCGGGCTGTTCCGCCGCTATGTCGCCGCGCGCCGCTGACGGCAATGCGCCGCCCGAGCTGCCGGAACATCAGGTGGCGGATTTTCTCTCCGTAGATTGCGCCAATATCTGGTCGCTGGAAAACGATGCCAGTGATAAAAACCCGCTGTACTGGCTGCGCGGCATTGACTGCGCGGATCGCCTGGCGCCGGTACAGGCCCGTGCCGAAGCCAAATTGCATAATGATGATAACTGGCAGGATGCTTTCAAACGCGGCATTCTGCTGGCCGACGCCAAAATCACCCCCGACGAGCGTCGCGAAATGGTTGCCCGCATCGACAGCTTTAGCCCGCAAATCGCCGCGCAGGTTCGCCCGCTATACCGGCTGTGGCGCGACGGTCAAGCCCGGCAGCTGCAGTTATTCGAGGAGCGCTCCCGCTACGGCAAACTCCAGCAATCAAGCGATGCTGAACTGGAAACCTTGCGCCAGCAGGAGCAGCAGCTGCGTAGCCAACTGGAGCTGACCACCCGCAAGCTGGAAAACCTTACCGATATTGAGCGCCAGCTCTCCAGCCGTAAGCCCGGCGGCAATTTTAATAGCGGTAGCGATAAGGTACCGGAGGTGATCCATGACGATCCGTAAACCCGCCCACCTGCTGCTGGTGGACGACGATCCGGGGCTGTTAAAGCTGCTGGGGATGCGTCTGGTCAGCGAAGGGTACAGCGTGGTCACGGCGGAAAGCGGGCCCGAGGCGCTGCGCGTGCTGACGCGCGAACGGGTGGACCTGGTGGTGAGCGATTTACGCATGGATGAAATGGACGGCCTGCAGCTGTTTGCTGAAATCCAGAAGGCGCAGCCCGGCATGCCGGTCATCATCCTGACTGCCCACGGCTCCATTCCAGACGCCGTTGCCGCTACCCAACAAGGGGTCTTTAGTTTTCTGACTAAACCGGTCGATAAAGACGCGCTGTATAAAGCGATTGATGATGCTCTCGAGCAGAGCTCGCCGGCCACCGACGAGCGCTGGCGACAGGCGATCGTCACCCGTAGCCCACAGATGCTGCGGCTGCTGGAGCAGGCCGGTATGGTGGCGCAGTCGGACGTTAGCGTGCTGATTATCGGCCAGAGCGGTACCGGGAAAGAGATTGTCGCCCAAGCGATCCACAACGCCAGTCCGCGCCACGAAAAACCGTTTATTGCGATTAACTGCGGCGCGTTGCCGGAGCAATTGCTGGAGTCCGAACTGTTCGGCCACGCGCGCGGCGCCTTTACCGGCGCGGTCAGCAACCGCGAAGGGCTTTTTCAGGCCGCCGAGGGCGGTACGCTGTTCCTTGATGAAATCGGCGATATGCCCGTCGCGCTGCAGGTAAAGCTACTGCGCGTCTTACAGGAGCGTAAGGTGCGCCCGCTGGGCAGCAACCGCGATATCGACATCGACGTGCGCATTATCTCGGCGACCCACCGCGATCTGCCGAAGGCGATGGCGCGCGGTGAGTTTCGTGAAGATCTGTTCTATCGGCTCAATGTGGTTAACCTGAAGATCCCACCGCTTTCCGAGCGCGCGGAGGATATTCCGCTACTGGCTAATCATCTATTGCGCCAGTCCGCCGACCGTCACAAACCCTTCGTGCGCGCCTTCTCCAACGATGCGATGAAGCGGCTGATGGCCGCCAAATGGCCGGGCAACGTGCGCCAGCTGGTTAACGTGATTGAACAGTGCGTGGCGCTAACCTCATCGCCGGTGATCAGCGATGCGCTGGTGGAGCAGGCGCTGGAGGGGGAGAATACCGCGTTGCCGACCTTCGTTGAGGCGCGTAATCAGTTTGAGCTCAACTACCTGCGTAAGCTTTTACAGATAACCAAAGGTAACGTGACGCATGCCGCGCGGATGGCCGGGCGCAACCGCACCGAATTTTACAAACTGCTGTCGCGCCACGAGCTCGACGCCAACGACTTTAAAGAGTAGCCCCGCGGCATAGCGCAAGCTATGATACGGTAAGCAACCGGTTACGCGACAAAGACAGGAAAACCATGAAAAAGATTGATGCGATTATTAAACCGTTCAAATTGGATGACGTGCGTGAAGCGCTGGCGGAAGTCGGTATCACCGGCATGACGGTGACGGAAGTCAAAGGGTTTGGTCGTCAGAAAGGGCATACCGAGCTGTACCGCGGCGCGGAATATATGGTGGATTTTCTGCCGAAGGTGAAAATTGAAATCGTGGTGACTGACGATATCGTTGATACCTGCGTCGATACCATCATTCGTACCGCCCAGACCGGTAAAATCGGTGACGGTAAAATCTTTGTCTTCGACGTGGCGCGGGTGATTCGTATCCGTACCGGTGAAGAAGACGACGCGGCGATTTAATCCTCGCCGCTCGCTGCAGTATTGCCGGGTGGCGCTGCGCTTACCCGGCCTACGGTCCGTGCGGCCTGCCGTTAATTTATTCACCACGCTTGCTGAAACTGCCGGTGTTGGTGGCCTTCTACAAATCCCCGCGCGTCGGGGCTTACAGAACCTTATGCGGGCCGAAACATTCGTAATGAATGTTGTCTTTATTGACCCCTAATTCTACCAGCTGCTTCGCTGCAAATTGCATAAACGCTACCGGGCCGCAGAGATAGAATTGCATCTGCGGGTCGCGAATATTTTCCGCCAGCGGCGCTAAATCCATCAAACCTTCGCTATCAAAACGTCCTGCCTGACGGTCGGCTTCGCTCGGGCTGCGGTACCAGACGTGTGAGGTAAATTTCGGTAGCGTCGCGCCAAGCGCCTTCACTTCGTCCGCAAAAGCGTGAACGTCACCGTTTTCCGCCGCGTGGAACCAGTTCACCTGGCCCTGATGATGGCTTTTCGCCAGCGTATCCAGCATCGCCAGCATTGGCGTTTGGCCGACGCCGCCGGAGAGCAGGGTCACCGGCGTCTGCGCTTCCACGTTAAGGAAGAAGTCGCCTGCCGGTGCGGCTAAATAGACCACGTCGCCTTCGCTGGCGTGGTTATGCAGCCAGTTAGACACCTGGCCGCCATTCTCGCGTTTCACCGCGATGCGATAGCCCTTACCGTCCGCTTTGCGGGTCAGAGAGTATTGACGAATTTCCTGATATTCGAAGGCTTCCGGCTTCAGCCAGATAGCCAGATACTGTCCCGGCAGGTAATCGGCGACCGGCTGACCGTCGACAGGCTCCAGTTCAAAGCTGGTAATAAGCTGGCTGCGCGGGGTCTTCTTAACAATGCGAAACGCACGGGTACCTTCCCAACCGCCATTTTTACTGGCGTTATCCTGATAGATTTCCGCTTCGCGATTGATGAAGACGTTCGCCAGCACGCCATAGGCTTTGCCCCAGGCGTCGAGTACTTCCTGGCCCGGGCTAAACATTTCGTCGAGGGTCGCCAGCAGATGGCTGCCGACGATATTGTACTGCTCCGGTTTAATCTGGAAGCTGGTATGTTTCTGGGCGATTTTTTCGACCGCCGGCAGCAGGGCCGGCAGGTTGTCGATATTGCTGGCGTAGGCGGCAATAGCGTTGAACAGCGCTTCGCGCTGATCGCCGTTACGCTGGTTACTCATATTGAAGATCTCTTTGAGCTCCGGATTATGAGTAAACATACGATCATAAAAATGCGCGGTTAACTTTGGGCCGGTCTCTACAAGCAGGGGAATGGTGGCTTTGACCGTGGCGATGGTTTGAGCGTCGAGCATAGCAGCTTCCTTAAATATTATCCTATTGATGCATTTCAAATGCATCTTATATAAATAACCCTGCTATGTAAATGGTTCTTTATCACTTTGCCGCAAAGCCGTTACAACATGAAGAATTTGCATCACAAACCTGAAAAGAAATCCGTTGATAATGTTTGATGCGTTATTGCTCAAAGCCTTGTGTGCTGTGGAGCCAATCGTTTGCGTAAAATCCTTTGTCAAGACCTGTTATCACAGAATGATTCGGTTATACTGTGGGCCGTTGTCCATCAGGACCGCCTTTTTAGGCCAAAAATTTTATCGTTAGCTGAGTCAGGAGATGCGGATGTTAAAGCGTGAAATGAACATTGCCGATTATGATGCCGAACTGTGGCAGGCTATGGAGCAGGAAAAAGTACGTCAGGAAGAGCACATCGAACTGATCGCCTCCGAGAACTACACCAGTCCGCGCGTGATGCAGGCTCAGGGTTCCCAGCTGACTAACAAATATGCCGAAGGTTATCCGGGCAAGCGCTACTACGGTGGCTGCGAGTACGTGGATATCGTTGAGCAACTGGCTATCGACCGCGCGAAAGAACTGTTCGGCGCCGACTACGCTAACGTGCAGCCGCACTCCGGCTCGCAGGCTAACTTTGCCGTCTACACCGCGCTGCTGCAGCCAGGCGATACCGTGCTGGGTATGAACCTGGCGCAAGGCGGCCACCTGACCCACGGCTCCCCGGTTAACTTCTCCGGTAAACTGTACAACATCATTCCTTACGGCATCGATGAGTCCGGTAAAATTGACTACGAAGACATGGCGAAGCAGGCCCAGGAGCACAAACCGAAGATGATCATCGGTGGCTTCTCCGCTTACTCCGGTATCGTTGACTGGGCGAAAATGCGTGAAATCGCTGACAGCATCGGCGCATACCTGTTCGTCGATATGGCGCACGTAGCGGGCCTGATTGCCGCCGGCGTTTATCCGAACCCGGTTCCGCACGCCCACGTTGTTACTACTACCACCCACAAAACCCTGGCGGGTCCGCGCGGCGGCCTGATCCTGGCGAAAGGCGGTAGCGAAGAGCTGTACAAGAAACTGAACTCCGCCGTGTTCCCAAGCGCGCAGGGCGGCCCGCTGATGCACGTTATCGCCGCGAAAGCGGTGGCGCTGAAAGAAGCGATGGAGCCAGAGTTCAAAGTTTACCAGCAGCAGGTTGCTAAAAACGCCAAAGCGATGGTGGAAGTGTTCCTGAACCGCGGTTACAAAGTGGTTTCTGGCGGTACTGAAAACCACCTGTTCCTGCTGGATCTGGTTGATAAAAACCTGACCGGTAAAGAAGCTGACGCCGCCCTGGGCCGCGCCAACATCACCGTTAACAAAAACAGCGTGCCGAACGATCCGAAGAGCCCGTTCGTGACTTCCGGTATCCGTATCGGTTCTCCGGCTGTGACTCGCCGCGGCTTTAAAGAAGCGGAAGTGAAGGAGCTGGCTGGCTGGATGTGCGACGTTCTCGACAATATCAACGACGAAGCTGTTATTGAGCGCGTCAAAGGTAAAGTGCTGGATATCTGCGCACGTTTCCCGGTTTACGCATAATCTTGCCGCGTTAAGATAAAAAAGGCCGCGATTGCGGCCTTTTTTGTGTCTGATGATTAGCGGCGGTCAAGCGAAATTGAACCCGGTCCGGTTATTGCCAGCAGCAGGAAGGCCCCGGCGATACTGACGTTCTTATAGAAGTTAATCATATTCGGCAATACCGCATCGCCGGTCATATCCCAGTAATGGTGGCCGATAACCGCGGTACCCAGGGTGTAAAAAATAAAGATCACCGCCAGCGGGCGGGTAAAGAAACCTAAAATAATCAGAATAGCGGCGGGAACCTCCATGATGACCGCGATAATCGCCGCCAGCGTCGGCAGCGGCGCGCCGGAAGAAGCCATATATTGTACCGTTCCGCTAAATCCCATCAGTTTCGGATAGCCAAAAATAATGAACAGCAGCACGATCGCAATACGTGCGATTAACAGCAGAACAGGGCGGGAAGAGCCAAAGTCAAAATAGCGTAGCGTGTTCATAATCAGTCCTTTATCACAGGCGTGTGATCTAAACGTAATACACATTTTTACTCCCCGCCACGCTGGGAAACTAATATTGTTGCGCTTCGTTTAGCGGCGATTGAGTCGATATGCAGAAAGCGCTTTGATGCCCGGTTATCGGATTTTTTTTCATACTGCCCGCCATTTCGTAAAACCTTTGCGTGACGATGCTCACGATTTTAAGAGAAATGTAGTTAATGACCATGCAGATAGTGAGACATGGGTTTGCTCAGTATGCGCTTTATCGCCAGACTAGAGCTTCCATTCGGGAGGGAATCATGGTCTTGCACTCCACGCGCTGGCTGGCGCTAAGTTACTTCACCTATTTTTTTAGCTACGGTATTTTTCTACCATTCTGGAGCGTCTGGCTGGCAGGCGTTGGCCTGACGCCGGAAACCATCGGCGTGCTGCTCGGCGCCGGGCTGGTGGCGCGTTTTCTGGGCAGTCTGCTGATTGCGCCGCGGGTTAGCGATCCTTCTCGTTTGATTAGCGCCTTGCGAATCCTCGCGTTGCTGACGCTGCTGTTTGCTCTCGCCTTCTGGGTCGGCGGGCAGGTGGCCTGGCTGATGGTAGTCATCGTCGGATTCAACCTCTTTTTCTCCCCGCTGGTGCCGCTAACCGATGCGCTGGCCAACACCTGGCAAAAGCAGATCACCATGGATTACGGCCGGGTGCGATTGTGGGGATCGATTGCTTTCGTCATCGGTTCTGCGCTGACCGGCAAACTGGTGAGTTTGTATGATTACCGGGCGATCCTGCTGTTGTTAAGCCTGGGCACCGCTTCGATGCTGTTGGGCATGTTACTGAAACCTTCAGTGATGCCGCAGGGGGAGAGCCGACATCAGGAGGCGGCCGGACTATCGGCGTGGCTTAGCCTGGTGCGGCAAAGCTGGCGTTTTCTTGCCTGCGTCTGTCTGTTGCAGGGGGCGCACGCCGCCTATTACGGTTTCAGCGCGCTGTACTGGCAGCAGGCCGGTTATTCAGCTTCCGCCGTCGGCTATTTGTGGTCGCTCGGCGTCGTCGCCGAAGTAGTGATTTTCGCCCTGAGTAAAAAGGTCTTCCGTCGCTTTAGCGCCCGCGACCTGCTGCTGCTCTCGGCGGTGTGCGGCGTGGCGCGCTGGACGATTATGGGCTGGACGACCGCGTTGCCGTGGCTACTGGTTGCGCAGATCCTCCACTGTGGAACGTTCACCGTCTGCCACCTGGCGGCCATGCGCTATATCGCCGCACGGCAGGGAAGTGAGGTCATCCGCCTGCAGGCCGTTTACTCGGCGGTGGCGATGGGCGGCAGCATTGCGGTGATGACGGTATTTGCCGGCTTCCTCTATCAGCACCTGCATCAGGGCGTCTTCTGGGTGATGGCGCTGGTAGCGCTTCCGGCGCTGATCGTGCGGCCGAAGGTGGTAACCGCCTAGCTCTCAAGCATTTTGCAAATCTGCTGCCGTTGGTGATCGCTGAAATTCTCTTCAGCATGAAACAGCGGCGGCGAAAACAGCGGTAGCGCGGTGGTGTAAGGCGTGACTACTAAGGTCACATCTTTCGGCGCGCCTTGTTGCTGAAACTGCGTCACGCTTAAGTATTTAATATTCAGCGGCAGCAGCGTCAATTCCCGCAATTGCATTTCCAGCGCCTGTTCCAGCTCGCTATTTTCCCGCGTCAGCAACACCACCTGCTTTTCATGCAGGTCGGCTTTTTGCATCAACCATGCGCCGAAAATCACCGCAATTAAACTGACCTCTTCCTGATTAAATTGAATATGATAGGCCGTTTCGAAATCGCGCAATGCGTCCTGAGTAGTACGCATCAGGCGCGGATACAGGCGTCCGATCTCCTCAGGTAAGGCGTTATCGATACCGATAGCGAATACGCTGCGGTTCAACGCCTGCGAAAGATGAATATAGAGCTGGTCGCTTAACCCCTGTTCATCGCTAAACGGCCGTCCCGCCAGATCCTGGAAACGATGGATCAAGCGGGAGATCGCCAGATGCAGGCGTCTGTCCTGTTGATGGCCGTCATGAATCGGATCCGGCGTTTTCAGCAACATAAAAAGCAGGGTCAGGAAATGTTGTTCGCCGGCGTGGGGCGTGGCGCTGACCCGACGCTGCCAGTGGCGAACGATTTCGGCGGCGAGGTCAAATTCCGCCGCCGCCTGGGCCCAGCTGCGCTGCTGGTGGGTGAAATCCGGCGACTGGCCCAGATGATGTTGTAGCAGGCAGTACTGAAGATACAGGCGCAGGAACTGCCCGTCCCGACAGTCAAACTGCCGATTGAGCGCGCGCGCGCAGCGATTCACCAGCGCCTGAAGATTGGTATCATCATATAAGGTTCGCGCGATACCCTGCTGTTTAAGCTGCGTTTTTAACGCCGGGGTAAAATGGTGGTGAACGAAATGCGGGCACAGGCGCAGCCCGCGCCGGAGAGCGTGCAGCAGGCACAGGCGTTGATCGAGCGCGGCGCCTTCAATCCGATAGCTGCCGTCCATCTGCGACGCGAGAGTCAGTCGATGATAACGCTGAATTTCGCGCCCCGTCTCCGCGATATCCTGTTGGGCCGTCGCCTCATCCACCTGGTTGAGCCTGACCAGCTGTTGCGGCGTGACGGATTGTCCCGGAAGATAGAACATCAGGAGCACCTGGCTACGGCGCTGTGGACTGGAAAGCGCAGATGGTGGTTCAATCACTGTCATCATCTGGTAAGTTCCAGTTAGGGTTTCAGCTAAGAATAGCCAAAGGATGCGGGTTGAGCAGGACGGGCCGCGGCCTTTAGATCAGGATTGCTGGCGAGGTTCACAGAATTTTTCACGCGAGGAACAGATGAAGAGAGTGAAACACTGCGTCAGTGCGGCATTTTTCATGGTTTTATCATTGTCAGCCGTTGCGCATCCGCACAGCTTCATTAATTTGCAGAGTGAGGCCGTGGTGAAAGACGGTCAGTTGACCGGTTTCAATATGCGCTGGACGATGGACGAAATAACCTCAGCGGATCTGCTCTATGATGCCGGAAATGCCAAGCCGGGCAGCGAAGTATGGAAAAAACTGGCAGCGGAGGTGATGGCCAATGTGCTCGGCCAGCACTACTTCAGCGAGCTGTGGCATAACGGCCAGCGGGTGAAGTTTGCTAACCGCCCGGATGGTTACGGCCTTGCGCGTAGCGGGATGCAGGCGGTACTTACCTTCACCTTGCCGCTGGCGACGCCGCAGCCCATTGCCGGACAAACCTTCACTTTATCCACCTTCGATCCGACCTACTATGTCGATATGTTTTATGAGCAGGATAGCGATTTTTCACTGCCTGCCGCGCTGCGGGCCTCCTGTAAGACCACGGTAATGACGCCGAAACCCAACGACAAAATGCTGTCTTATGCGCAGTCGCTCGATAAAGAGGACGCGCCGCCGGAAGACATGGAACTGGGTAACTACTTCGCCCAGAAGGTGACCTTGACATGTCAGTAGTCTTTACGCCGCGAGCGCGGGCGCCGCGCTGGAAATCACTCTGGCCGCTGGCGCTGTTTCTGACGCTGACCGTCGTGGGCGGTATCTGGTTGTGGCTCGCCTGGCCGCAGGTACTGTTGCAAAGCGCGGTCTGGCAGCGTTCACTGAATCTTGAGCTCAGCCAACTGCTGCAGGCGGTGGCGGATAACCCTTCAGCGGCGGGGCTATCGCTGCTCGGGTTCAGCTTTGTCTACGGTGTGCTACATGCCTTAGGCCCTGGCCACGGTAAAATCGTGATTACCACCTGGCTTGCCACCCATCCCTCAAAGCTGAAATCGAGTATTACGCTGACGCTGGCGGCATCGCTGTTGCAGGGAATGGTGGCGATAGCGCTGGTGGTGGTGGTATTGACGCTGCTGCAGCTCCCGGCGCGTCAACTGCATCTCAGCAGCTTCTGGCTGGAGAAGGGCAGTTATCTGCTGGTCGGCGCATTGGGGCTTTTACTGTGCTGGCGGGCATTGAAAAAACTGCGAGTCTTGCTACGGCGGCCAACGTTTACCGCTTTTACCCTGCAGCACGTCCATGATGAACATTGCGGCTGCGGCCATCAGCACCTTCCGGCGCCGGATCAACTACAGAGCGGCGACGACTGGCGCGCCAGGCTGGCGATTGTGCTGTCGATGGGCATGCGTCCCTGCTCGGGAGCGATTATGGTGCTGCTGTTCAGTAAGGTGATCGACGTCTTTGGCTGGGGCATGGCAGCCGCGCTGGTGATGGCGGCGGGAACGTCGCTGACCATAAGCGGGCTGGCGCTGTTGGTGCATGGATTCCGCCAGTTGGCTATCCGCCTGAGTCGCCATCAGGCACCAGCGATGTGGAAACAGGTTGGCTGGGCGACGCTGGCGCTGGCCGGCGGCGTGGCGCTGTTGACGGCGGCCGTCGTGATGTGGAGTAGCGCGATCCCGCCGGGCGGCGGCTTGCGGCCGTTTTAGGGGATAAAAAAAGGAAGCCGCGGCTTCCTTTTTACATTCAGTGATAAATTAACGCTTCAGCGCTTCGCTCAGCTGCTCGCGCATGTTCGCCAGCATCGCTTTCACGACGCGCGGGTTACCGGCTACGATGTTGCCGGTCAGCATATAGTTATGACCACCGGTGAAGTCGCAAACGATGGCGCCTGCTTCACGAGCGATCAGCTCGCCTGCGGCGAAATCCCACGGTTTGAGGGCGATTTCAAAGTAACCGTCAACGCGGCCAGCGGCAACGTAGGCCAGATCCAGCGCGGCGGAACCGGTGCGACGGAAGTCAGCGCACTCGGTGAACATGTTGCCGAGGATGTTCATGTAAGCGGTAGCGTGCTGCTTGGCTTTGAACGGGAAACCGGTGGCGATGATGGTGCCGTCGAGATCGCGAGCGTTGCTGCCGCGCAGACGGTAGCCGTTCAGCTGCGCGCCCTGACCGCGGGTGGCGGTGAACAGTTCATTACGCATCGGATCGTAAACCACCGCGACTTCAGTACGGCCTTTAATGCGTACGGCGATGGAAACAGAGAAGTGTGGCAGACGTTTAACGAAGTTGGTGGTGCCATCCAGTGGATCGATAACCCATTGAATATCCTGATCTTCACCAGCGTGCTCGCCGCTTTCTTCGGTGATGATGGTGTGCTGTGGGTAAGACTTGCGAATGGTTTCGATAATAATCGCTTCTGCGGCTTTATCGACGTTAGTCACAAAGTCATTGCTGCCTTTCTGGCTGGTTTCTACGGAATCTGGCGTTTCGTAGTGCTTGGCAATTAAATTACCCGCCTTGCGCGCTGCGCGCACGGCAATGTTCAGCATCGGATGCATCGGTATCTCTCACTGGATGTTAAAGAACGGGAAAAAACGGCGCATATAGTAACAGCGAATTCTGCTTATGTCTCCGTTTTATGTTAGCATGCACGAATAATCTTTAGCCGAAGAACCATAATGCTGCAAAATATTCGAATCGTACTGGTAGAAACCTCACACACCGGCAATATGGGCTCCGTTGCCCGCGCGATGAAAACCATGGGCTTAACTAACCTGTGGCTGGTCAACCCGCTGGTGAAACCTGATTCCCAGGCCATCGCGCTGGCCGCTGGCGCCAGCGATGTGATTGGCAACGCGCAGATCGTCGATACCCTTGATGAAGCGCTGGCGGGCTGTAGCCTGGTGGTTGGCACCAGCGCGCGCTCCCGCACGCTGCCGTGGCCGATGCTGGATCCGCGCGAATGCGGTCTGAAAAGCGTCGCCGAAGGACAGCATGCGCCGGTCGCGCTGGTCTTTGGCCGCGAGCGCGTTGGCCTGACCAACGACGAACTGCAGAAGTGCCACTATCACGTGGCGATCGCCGCCAACCCGGAGTACAGCTCGCTGAACCTGGCAATGGCGGTGCAGGTTATCGCCTATGAAGTGCGAATGGCCTGGCTGGCGACGCAGGAGCAGGCGCAGCCGGCGGTTGAACATGAAGAGACGCCGTATCCGCTGGTCGATGATTTAGAACGTTTTTACGGCCACCTTGAGCAGACGCTGCTGGCGACCGGTTTTATCCGTCCGAATCATCCGGGGCAGGTGATGAACAAGCTGCGTCGTCTGTTCACCCGCGCGCGTCCGGAAAGCCAGGAGCTGAACATTCTGCGCGGGATGCTGGCGTCTATTGAGCAGCAGAATAAAGGTAAGTAACCGCGTTCCCGCCGGATGACGCTTCGCTTATCCGGCCTACGAAGCTACATCTCTGTTGCCCGGGCGAGGCCTTTGGCCGACCCCGGGAGCGGCTCGAAATCAATAACGGCACGGAAAGCCAAATACCTGACTAAAACAGTCAAGTAAATAGTTGACCAATTTACTCGGGAATGTCAGACTTGGCCCTGCTATGCAATACCCATATTAATAAAAAGCCCGGGCAGGGGCGAGTTTGAGGTTAAGTAAGACATGAGACTGACATCTAAAGGGCGTTATGCCGTGACCGCAATGCTTGACGTTGCGCTCAACTCTGAAACGGGTCCGGTTCCGTTGGCAGATATTTCAGAGCGTCAGGGAATTTCGCTTTCCTATCTGGAACAGCTGTTCTCTCGCCTGCGTAAAAATGGTCTGGTATCCAGCGTTCGTGGACCAGGCGGCGGTTACCTGTTAGGTAAAGAAGCTGGCAGCATCGCCGTAGGCGAAGTGATCAGCGCCGTAGACGAATCCGTTGACGCCACCCGTTGTCAGGGTAAAGGCGGCTGCCAGGGTGGCGATAAGTGTCTGACTCACGCGCTGTGGCGCGATCTGAGCGAACGTTTGACCGGTTTCCTGAACAACATCACCCTGGGCGAACTGGTGAATAACCAGGAAATCCTCGATGTTTCCGGTCGTCAGCACAATCATGAATCTCAGCGTACTACGCGTTCTCAGGACGCCATTGACGTAAAACTGCGCGCCTAGCACGAGGCTTAGTTTCAGCTTGCGGCTTACGGGCTGCAAGGTGAAACGGCAGGGTAGATAGCAATAATAAAGATTTTCAGAATCAGGCCGGGATGTTAAGACATCTCGTGTACTCGGTCGTACATCAAGCCGGTTGCCTGGTTCCTTGCATTGAGTGATGTACGGAGTTTAAGAGCAATGAAATTACCGATTTACCTCGATTACTCCGCAACAACGCCGGTGGACCCGCGTGTTGCCGAGAAAATGATGCAGTTCCTGACCCTGGACGGGACCTTTGGTAACCCGGCCTCACGTTCTCACCGTTTCGGTTGGCAGGCTGAAGAGGCGGTAGATATCGCCCGTAATCAGATTGCCGAACTGGTCGGCGCCGATCCGCGCGAAATCGTCTTTACCTCCGGCGCAACGGAATCCGATAACCTGGCGATTAAAGGTGCAGCCAACTTTTATCAGAAAAAAGGCAAGCACATCATCACCAGCAAAACCGAGCATAAAGCGGTACTGGATACCTGCCGTCAGCTCGAACGCGAAGGTTTTGAAGTGACCTACCTTGCTCCGCAGAGCAACGGTATTATCGATCTGAAAGAACTGGAAGCGGCGATGCGTGACGACACCATCCTGGTTTCCATCATGCACGTAAACAACGAAATCGGCGTGGTGCAGGATATCGCTACCATCGGCGAGATGTGCCGCGCCCGCGGTATCATTTACCACGTTGACGCCACCCAGAGCGTGGGCAAGCTGCCTATCGATCTGAGCCAGCTGAAAGTTGACCTGATGTCCTTCTCCGGTCACAAAATTTACGGCCCGAAAGGTATCGGCGCGCTGTATGTACGCCGTAAGCCGCGTATTCGCATCGAAGCGCAGATGCACGGCGGCGGTCACGAGCGCGGCATGCGTTCTGGTACCCTGCCTGTCCACCAGATCGTCGGTATGGGCGAAGCTTATCGTATCGCGAAAGAAGAGATGGAAAGCGAAATGGCGCGCCTGCGCGGCCTGCGTGACCGTCTGTGGAACGGCGTGAAAGATATGGAAGAAGTCTATCTGAATGGCGACCTCGAGCAGGGCGCGCCGAACATTCTCAACGTCAGCTTCAACTATGTTGAAGGCGAGTCGCTGATTATGGCGCTGAAAGACCTGGCGGTTTCCTCCGGTTCAGCCTGTACTTCCGCGAGCCTTGAGCCATCCTACGTGCTGCGCGCATTAGGCATGACTGATGAACTGGCGCACAGTTCTATTCGTTTCTCTTTAGGTCGTTTCACTACCGAAGAAGAGATTGACTACACCATCAAGCTGGTTCGTAACTCCATCGGCCGTCTGCGCGACCTTTCTCCGCTGTGGGAAATGTTCAAGCAGGGCGTGGATCTGAACAGCATTGAATGGTCACATCACTAATTCGGCACCGATAAGGAGAATTCATCATGGCATACAGCGAAAAAGTCATCGATCATTACGAAAACCCGCGCAACGTCGGCTCTTTCGACAACAGCGACGACAGCGTCGGTAGCGGTATGGTTGGCGCGCCGGCGTGCGGCGACGTCATGAAGTTGCAGATTAAAGTCAACAATGAAGGTATCATTGAAGACGCGCGCTTCAAGACCTATGGCTGCGGTTCCGCTATCGCTTCCAGCTCCCTGGTCACCGAGTGGGTGAAAGGTAAATCGCTGGACGAAGCGCAGGCTATCAAGAACACCGATATCGCCGATGAACTGGAACTGCCGCCGGTGAAAATTCACTGTTCTATCCTGGCGGAAGACGCGATTAAAGCCGCGATTGCGGATTACAAAAGCAAACGTGAAGCAAAATAATTAAGAGTTGAGGTTTGTTATGTCGATTACCTTAAGCGACAGTGCAGCAGCGCGAGTCAATTCCTTCCTGGCGAACCGCGGTAAAGGCTTTGGCCTGCGTCTGGGGGTAAGAACCTCCGGCTGTTCAGGCATGGCTTATGTACTGGAATTTGTTGACGAGCCGGCGGCAGAAGACACCGTGTTTGAAGACAAAGGCGTGAAAGTCGTGATCGACGGCAAGAGCCTGCAATTCCTCGACGGCACTCAACTGGACTTCGTCAAAGAAGGTCTCAACGAAGGGTTCAAATTTACCAACCCGAACGTGAAAGATGAGTGCGGTTGCGGCGAAAGCTTTAACGTATAATCGGTAATCCCCAACCCCACCGCGGTCACGCCGCGCGTGGGGTTTTAGTTTAGATGCATGACCCTGAGGTTACTATGGACTATTTCACCCTCTTCGGGTTACCAGCCAGCTATACCCTCTCGCTCGAACAACTGGCTGTCCGGTATCAGGATCTGCAGCGCCAGTACCATCCGGATAAATTCGCCAGCGCGCCCGCTGCGGAACAGCTGGCTGCGGTTCAGCACTCCGCCACCATTAACCAGGCATGGCAGACTCTGCGCCATCCGCTGACCCGTGCGGAATATCTCCTCTCGCTACACGGCTTTGACCTCGCCAGCGAGCAGCACACCGTACGCGACACCGCGTTCCTGATGGAACAGCTGGAACTGCGCGAAGAGCTCGATGATATCGGCCAGGCGAAAGACGAAGCGCGGCTGGAAACCTTTATCAAACGGGTAAAAGCGCTGTTTGATACCCGCCATCAACTGATGGTTGAACAATTGCAAAACGAGACCTGGGATGCGGCGGCTGATACTGTACGCAAGCTCCGTTTTCTCGATAAACTGCGCAGCAGTGCTGAAGAACTCGAAGAAAAACTGCTCGACTTTTAATTTTCGGAAGCAATTATGGCCCTATTACAAATTAGTGAGCCTGGTCTGAGCGCCGCGCCGCATCAGCGTCGATTGGCGGCAGGTATCGACCTTGGCACCACCAATTCTCTGGTTGCTACCGTGCGTAGCGGCCAGGCCGAAACTCTGCCCGACCATCAAGGCCGCTACCTGCTGCCGTCGGTCGTGAACTACCACGCCTCGGGGCTGACCGTCGGCTATGAAGCCCGGCTCAATGCTGCTCAGGATCCGGTGAACACCATTAGTTCGGTGAAGCGAATGATGGGGCGTTCCCTCGCCGATATTCAAACCCGCTATCCGCATCTACCGTACCAGCTGCAGGCCAGTGAAAATGGACTGCCGATGATTCAAACCGCCGGCGGCCTGCTGAACCCGGTACGGGTCTCCGCCGATATCCTGAAAGCCCTTGCCGCTCGCGCCACTGAAGCGCTGGCAGGCGATCTCGACGGCGTGGTCATTACCGTTCCGGCCTATTTCGATGACGCTCAGCGTCAGGGAACCAAAGACGCGGCGCGTCTGGCGGGCCTGCACGTGCTGCGTTTGCTCAATGAGCCGACCGCAGCGGCTATCGCCTACGGCCTCGATTCCGGCCAGGAAGGGGTGATTGCGGTCTACGATCTCGGCGGCGGCACCTTTGATATCTCCATTCTGCGCTTAAGCCGCGGGGTGTTTGAAGTGCTGGCGACCGGCGGTGATTCCGCTCTCGGCGGCGATGATTTCGACCATCTGTTGGCCGACTATCTGCGTGAGCAGGCGGGCCTCAGCGACCGTAGCGATAACCGCCTGCAGCGTGAGCTGCTGGATGCCGCCATTGCGGCGAAAATCGCCCTGAGCGATGCCGATGTGGCGCACGTTGCGGTAGGCGGCTGGCAGGGCGATATCAGCCGTAGCCAGTTTAACGATCTGATTGCCCCACTGGTAAAACGTACCCTGATGGCCTGCCGTCGCGCGCTGAAAGACGCCGGCGTTGAAGCGCAAGAGGTGCTGGAAGTGGTAATGGTCGGCGGCTCCACCCGCGTGCCGCTGGTGCGTGAGCGCGTTGGCGAATTTTTTGGCCGTACCCCGCTGACCTCTATTGACCCGGACAAAGTCGTCGCCATTGGCGCGGCGATTCAGGCGGATATTCTGGTCGGCAACAAACCGGACAGCGAACTGCTGCTGCTTGATGTTATCCCGCTGTCGCTTGGGCTGGAAACCATGGGCGGCCTGGTAGAGAAAGTGATCCCGCGTAATACCACCATTCCGGTGGCCCGCGCGCAGGAGTTTACCACTTTCAAAGATGGTCAAACGGCGATGTCTATTCACGTGATGCAGGGCGAGCGTGAACTGGTGCAGGATTGCCGCTCGCTGGCGCGTTTTGCGCTGCGCGGTATCCCGGCGCTGCCGGCGGGCGGGGCGCATATTCGCGTGACCTTCCAGGTTGATGCCGACGGTCTGCTGAGCGTCACGGCGATGGAAAAATCGACCGGCGTGGAAGCCTCAATCCAGGTGAAACCGTCTTATGGCCTGACGGACGGCGAAATCGCCAACATGATTAAAGATTCGATGAGCTACGCCGAACAGGATATCCAGGCGCGTATGCTGGCTGAACAGAAAGTCGAAGCCGCTCGCGTACTGGAGAGCCTGGAAAGCGCGCTGGCCGCCGACGCCGCGCTGTTAAGCGCCGCAGAGCGTCAGGCTATCGATGCCGCCGCGGAGCAAGTTCGCGCCGCCGCGGCAGGCGAAGATGCAGACGCGATTAAAGAAGCCATTAAAAATATCGACACACAAACCCAGGAATTCGCCGCACGCCGCATGGACCAGTCGGTCCGCGCTGCGCTGAAAGGCCAATCCGTGGACGAGGTTTAAAATGCCAAAAATTGTTTTTCTGCCCCACCAGGACCTGTGTCCGGATGGCGTAGTTGTGGAAGCTGAGAGCGGTGAAACCATTCTGGATGCGGCGCTGCGTAGCGGTATCGAGATTGAACACGCCTGTGAAAAATCCTGTGCCTGCACCACCTGCCACTGCATCGTGCGTGAAGGTTTTGACTCGCTGGCGGAAAGTAGCGAAGATGAAGACGACATGCTGGACAAAGCCTGGGGGCTGGAACCTGACAGCCGTCTGAGCTGCCAGGCGCGCGTCACCGACGAAGATCTGGTCGTTGAGATCCCGCGTTATACCATCAACCACGCACGCGAGCACTAATATGGCACTGAAATGGACCGACAGTCGCGAAATCGGCGAAGCCTTGTATGACGCTTACCCGGATCTCGACCCGAAAACCGTTCGCTTTACCGATATGCATCAGTGGATTTGCGATCTGGAAGAGTTCGATGACGACCCAAACGCATCCAATGAAAAAATTCTGGAGGCGATTCTGCTAGTCTGGTTAGACGAAGCAGAATAATTTTCGCCTCAAGCGGAAAAATTTTAACGGGCTGCCATAGGGTGGCCCGTTTGTTAATAAGGATAAAGATAATGACCGAAGCCATGAAGATTACGCTTTCTACTCTGCCTGCCGATGCGCGCTGGGGAGAAAAAGCGACCTGGAGTATCAATAACGACGGTATCGCCTTACATCTCAATGGTAAAGACGACCTGGGGTTAATCCAGCGCGCGGCGCGCAAAATTGACGGCATGGGTATCAAGCACGTCGCCCTGAGCGGCGAAGGCTGGAATACCGATCGCGCCTGGGCCTTTTGGGCCGGCTATAAAGGGCCGAAAGGTCAGCGCCAGGTCGAATGGCCAACCCTTGACGATGCGCAGCGCAGCGAGCTGGATAACCGCCTGACGATTATCGATTGGGTTCGCGACACCATCAACGCGCCGGCAGAAGAGCTGGGGCCAGAACAGCTGGCCCAGCGCGCCGTCGATCTGCTGTGCGGCGTGGCGGGCGAAAAGGTCAGCTATCGCATCACCAAAGGCGAAGATCTGCGTGAGCAGAACTATCTTGGCCTGCATACCGTTGGCCGCGGCTCCGAGCGCCCGCCGGTCCTGCTGGCGCTGGACTATAACCCGACCGGCGATAAAGACGCGCCGGTATACGCCTGTCTGGTTGGCAAGGGCATCACCTTCGACTCCGGCGGCTACAGCATCAAGCAAAGCGCCTTTATGGACTCGATGAAATCCGACATGGGCGGCGCGGCCACCGTGACCGGCGCGCTGGCTTTCGCTATTACCCGCGGTCTGAACAAACGTGTGAAGCTGTATCTGTGCTGCGCGGATAACCTGATTAGCGGCAACGCCTTCAAGCTTGGCGATATCATTCATTACCGCAACGGTAAAACCGTTGAAATCATGAATACCGACGCCGAAGGCCGCCTGGTGCTGGCGGATGGCCTGATCGATGCCTCGGCGCAGAAGCCGCAACTGATCATCGATGCCGCCACCCTGACCGGCGCGGCGAAAACCGCGTTGGGTAACGACTACCACGCGCTGTTCAGTTTTGACGACGCGTTGGCGAATCGCCTGCTGGCGAGCGCGCAGGCGGAAAATGAAGCCTTCTGGCGTCTGCCGCTGGCCGAATTTCATCGCAACCAGCTGCCGTCTAACTTCGCGGAACTGAACAACACCGGTAGCGCGGCGTATCCGGCCGGCGCCAGCACTGCGGCGGGCTTCCTGTCCCACTTCGTGGAAAACTACCACCAGGGCTGGCTGCACATCGACTGCTCCGCGACGTACCGCAAAGCCGCGGTAGAGCAGTGGTCGGCGGGCGCGACGGGTCTTGGCGTGCGTACTATCGCTAATTTGCTGACGGCTGAGTGATGGCCTTGCCGGGTAGCGTTACGCTTACCCGGCCTGGAAAACCGTAGGCCCGCGCGGACGTAGCGCCGCCGGGCGATTTTGAAGTAGCGAATCTATGTCTGATACTAAAAATGAATTAGAAACATTGCTGGAGAAGGCGGCGACCGAGCCTGCTCATCGTCCGGCATTTTTCACCGCACTGCTTGAGGCAACCGTGTGGGTGCCGGGTAGCGCGGCGGACGGTGAGCAGGTTGTCGAAGATAGCGCCCTCGATCTCCAGCATTGGGAAAAAGATGACGGCACGTCGGTCATACCGTTCTTCACCTCGCTGGAGGCGCTACAGCAGGCGGTAGAAGAGGAACAGGCCTTCGTGATGATGCCAGCGCGCACGCTGATGGCGATGACGCTGGGCGAATCGCTGTTCCTCAACCCGAAGTTGCCGAGCGGCAAAGAGTTCACCCCGCGAGAAATCAGCCATTTGCTGGGCGAAGAGGGCAGTCCGCTCAGTACCCAGACGGTTCTGGAAGGCGGCGAAGCGCTGCTGCTGTCTGAGGTCGCCGAACCACCGGCGCAGATGGTGGATTCGCTGACCACGCTGTTCAAAACGCTGAAGACCGTCAAGCGGGCGTTTCTGTGCTCGATTAAAGAGAGCGCCGACGCGCCGGCCAACTTGTTGATCGGTATTGAAGCGGAAGGGGATATTGAATCCGTTATCCAGACCACCGGCAGCGTGGCCACCGATACCCTGCCTGGCGATGAACCTATCGATATTTGTCAGGTGGTAGAAGGCGAGAAGGGCATCAGCCACTTTATGATTGCCCATATCACGCCGTTCTATGAAAAGCGCTGGGGCAGCTTCCTGCGCGATTTCAAGCAGAACCGGATTATCTGAAAGCGGGGGCGTTAGCCCCCGCTGTGTTTTTTTATGTCTTCTGCGCGAGGCCGAAAATCGGGTTTGCAAAGGTCAATGCAGGGCGGCAAAGATCCGCGGATAGGCTGACACCATGTTATAGATAAGGAATCCCGTCACGCACAGCGTAACAATGCCGTTGAAGAGCGCCATATCACCGCGCCAGGCCCGACACCTCTTTTCGCCCAACAGAGAACGTATCGCTGCCACCAGCCCGCCGACCAGTATTAACGCCAGTAACACGCCTGCCATCTGCGCGATAACAATGTACCAGCCTAACGGTGTGTTCACGCCGCGGGCGCTCATTAGCGCGATCTGTGCAGGCAAAATCGTCTGGCACCCCAGCGTGAGTATCATGAGAAGGTGCAGGTCCGCCAGCTGAGCATGAGACGTGTGGGTCAGGCGTCGGGCATCACGCAGCAGCAGTACGCCTGACGCCACCGCAGCGGCAACGCTAACGTGCTGGAGAAAAAAGATATATAACGCCAGAGTCCCGGAGCTGACCCTGGACAAAAAGAAAAGATTGCAAAAGACAATGACCAGCAGGCCAAATTTCATGCTCCAGGCGCGTAATATCTCGCCCGGCCAGCGGCGGTATGGCGACGGGCTATGCAGCATCCATGCGGCAAGGGTCGATTTACCGTATCCGGGAGCAAGCAGCACCATCAGAAAACCCAGCAGCGCCTGATGGAAATAGGTTATCAACGGAACTTGTTCCAGAGTGACTCCGAGAAAGCGGGTATAAACGGAAACCGGCGCAGGAACCAGGCTTAACCATGCCCGGTTCCATTCCGGCCAAAAATAAAGAATGATGCCGCCCGCCAGCAGGCCGGTTATGCCTCCCAGCCAGGGCAGGCGAGATGAATCAGCAGAATGTGGGGTGGAGACTAATGCCATTTTCACTCCTTGTGGTGACATCAGGTTACGGAAAAGGCGCTCTCCTGGAGCAGCCCCGGCGGCGCGCGTTAACCTCGCCATCCGAGGCGAGACCGTGAATTAGTCAGGGCAGCCTTCAAGCCTGGCGTAAAGATCCTCATGAATATATTCCAGCTCCAGCAAGGCGCCATCGCGTGCCTCGTTGAGGGCTTGCTGGCGCTGCCATTCGTCATGGCTCTCTTCCTCATCGATAAAGACCCCTTGCAGATATTCAATCAGTGACGATTCCGCCAGCCAGAGGTCATTCTCTTTACCTTCGAAGCGGACGACAGGATATTCACCCTGTTCATCACGCTCGGTGACATAGATAAATACCTGCTGATCGCCGGAATGGCTGATGCGAATCAGGGCAGGAAGACGCGGATCGTCGTTCCAGATTGGCGTCAGCTCTTCAAAGTCCAGCCCGGCCATATCAAGACCATTCATGTAATAAGCATCTTCATCCAGCGAGTCGGAAAGCAGGACGCCATGTTCATCAATTGAGTCCACAACCGATTCCAGCACCAACTGACCGTGGGGGCTTTTCAGTTGACAATCGTAGGCCAACAGCGCTTTCAAACTGTCCGGAAGCGCCACGGTTTCGCTATTTTGCGGATCGCGGTATTTCCTGACCCGCAGGCGCTCCACCTCATCTTCCGGCATCGGTTTAGGAGAGGGATTGCGATTGTGCTTTTTTACGACATCCATGAGGTTCTGTAATGAAAAGGCCATTATTCAATTTCCTTATAAATTGGGTGGCGGTAGAGCAAATTCGGCAGGTACAAATCCTGCGGCAGGGTAGAGTAACCGGTTTATCGAGAAGCAGAAGAAAGGGGCGGGGAAAATCAGAAATTATTTAGGGACTGCGGGAGGGGGGACCCGCAGTCACGACGCGTTTACTCAGCGGCAGGGGTCGGCTCGATCGGCAAATCCGTTCTCGCGCCCCATTCGCTCCATGAACCATCGTACAGGCACACGCCGTTGACGCCGAGGGTGGTCAACGCCAGTACCACCACTGCCGCCGTAACCCCGGAACCGCAGCTGGAGATAATCGGTCGCGCAAAATCAACGCCCTGACGCGCAAAAATATCGTTCATCTCATCGACGGTTTTCAGTTCGCCATTAATCACCAGCTCGGTCCACGGGACGTTAAGCGCGCCGGGGATATGCCCGCGGCGTAAGCCTGGACGCGGTTCATCCGCCAGGCCGTTAAAACGCGCCGCCGGGCGGGCGTCTACGATCTGCGCCGATCCTTCATGGCTGACCAGCAGCACATCGGTTAAGCGTTTGATCACCTCAGGATCGAAGTTCACCTCAAATTCGCCTTCCGGCAGGTCCGGTTCGCCTTTTTCCAGCGGCAATTCGTCGCGACGCCAGCCTTCGAGGCCGCCGGCGACAATCGATACCTTTTCGACGCCGAAGGTGCGTAACATCCACCAGGCGCGCGGCGCTGAGAAGAGATTGCCTTCGTCATACACCACCAGATGCTTATCGCTGCTGACGCCAAGCTCGCGCATTGCTACGGCGAAAGTTTCCGCCCGCGGCATCATATGCGGCAGCGGGCTGGTGTGGTCAGACAGCGCTTCGATATCAAAAAAAACCGCGCCGGGGATATGCCCGTCGCGGTATTCCGCCGCCATATCGCGCAGCGCTTCCTGACCCGCCGGCGCCATCCGCGCATCCAGAATTTGAATCTGCGGGTCATCAATATGTTCCGCCAGCCAGTCGGCGGCGACAAAGAATGAGGTGGACATGAGTGCCTCCGTTTTATTATCGATCAATGAATTGTCGGCGTTTTATAAAGGGCTGACAAGTTAAGGACGCGGGAGTGGGGAGGCGGTCACGGAGTTTCCCGATTCATAGGCGGTTTCTATGCTGGTAGCTGTTGAGAATCGCCGCGATGACGCATAATAGAACGTTATTGATTGCATCAGGCTCTGGGCCTAGGGGTTAGAAGGATGAAACCATTTCGTTTAGCGGCGCTATCGTTGGCGCTCCTTACCGCACTATCATTAAGCGGCTGCGATAACAGCGGTGAACCGCAGGCCGTATCGGCGGCCGACAAAGGCGCTGCCGATAGCGCGAAAAAACCGGATAGCGCCCAGCTGGCGACGTTAAAAGAAAAAAGCCAGGGCAAGGCGCTGACGGTGCTCGACGCTTCTGAAGTGCAGCTCGATGGCGCGGCGACGTTGGTGCTGACCTTCTCCATTCCGCTCAAGCCGGATCAGGATTTTTCCCGCAGCGTCCATCTGGTCGATAAGAAAAGCGGCAAGGTTGACGGCGCATGGGAGCTGGCGCCGAATCTCAAAGAGCTGCGTCTGCGCCATCTCGAGCCAAAGCGTGAATTGATCGTTACCGTTGATCCAACGCTCATTGCCCTCAATGACGCCACCCTCGGCAGCCCTTTTGAAAAAAACATCGCCACCCGCGATATCGCGCCGAGCGTCGGTTTCGCCAGTCGCGGCTCGCTGCTGCCGGGGAAAGTGGTCGCCGGGCTGCCGGTGATGGCGCTGAACGTCGACAACGTCGACGTCAATTTCTTCCGTATTAAGCCGGAATCACTCTCAGCCTTCGTCAGTCAGTGGGAATACCGTAACTCGTTAAGCAATTGGGAATCTGACGAACTGTTGAAGATGGCCGATCTGGTTTATAGCGGACGCTTCGATCTCAACCCGGCGCGGAATACCCGTGAAAAGCTGCTGCTGCCGCTTACCGACATCAAGCCGCTCCAGCAGCCGGGCGTCTATGTGGCGGTGATGAACCCGGCGGGTCATTATAGCTACAGTAACGCGGCAACGCTGTTCACCCTCAGCGATATTGGCGTCTCGGCGCATCGCTACCACAACCGGCTCGATGTCTTCACCCAGAGCCTCGAAAATGGCGCCGCGCAGTCGGGAATTGAAGTGCAACTGCTAAACGCCAAAGGGCAGACGCTGGCGCAGGCGAAAAGTGATAGCCAGGGCCATGTTACTCTGCAAACCGACAAAGAAGCGGCGCTGCTGCTGGCGCGTAAAGACGGGCAGACTACGCTGCTTGACCTTAAACTGCCGGCGCTGGATCTGGCGGAATTCTCCATCGCTGGCGCTCCTGGCTTCAGTAAACAGTTCTTTATGTTTGGCCCGCGCGATCTCTATCGCCCGGGGGAAACGGTTATTCTTAACGCGCTGTTGCGCGACGGCGATGGTAAACCGCTGGCGGAGCAGCCGGTGAAGCTGGAGGTGGTGCAGCCGGATGGCCAGGTGATTCGCTCTGTGATGAGCAAACCGGTCAATGGCCTGTATCAGTTTACTTATCCGCTCGACAGCGGCGCGGCCACCGGTATGTGGCACATTCGCGCCAGCACCGGCGATAATCAACCCCGCGAGTGGGATTTCCACGTCGAAGACTTTATGCCCGAACGCATGGCGCTGAATCTGACACCGCAGTCCGCGCCTATAGCCCCGGATGCCGACGTCGCCTTTAGCGTCAGCGGCGCCTATCTCTACGGCGCGCCGGCCAGCGGCAACCAACTGCAGGGCAAACTGTTCCTGCGCCCGCTGCGCGACGCCGTCGCGGCGCTGCCGGGCTTCCAGTTCGGCGATATCGCGGAAGAAAACCTCTCCCGCAGCCTGGACGAAGTTCAGCTGACGCTGGATGAAAAAGGCCATGGGGAAGTGACGACTTCGAGCCAGTGGCAGGATAGCCACTCGCCGCTGCAGGTGGTGTTGCAGGCCAGCCTGCTGGAATCAGGCGGCCGTCCGGTGACCCGCACCGTACAGCAGCCGATCTGGCCTGCCGAGGCGCTGCCGGGGATCCGCCCGCAATTTACGCTGAAGGACGTTTACGACTACCGCACCGATACCACGGTGAAACAGCCGGTGGTGGATGAAAACAGTAACGCCGCTTTTGACATCGTCTATGCCGACGCGAAAGGCGAGAAAAAAGCGGTCTCCGGTCTGCAGGTGCGGCTGATCCGCGAGCGGCGCGACTACTACTGGAACTGGTCCGATAGTGAGGGCTGGCAGTCGCAGTTTGATCAAAAAGATCTGCAGGAGGGCGAAACGTCGCTGGATCTGCAGGCCGGGCAGACCGGCAAAGTAAGTTTCCCGGTGGAGTGGGGCTCGTATCGTCTTGAGGTGAAAGGGCCGGACGACGTCGTCAGCAGCGTGCGCTTCTGGGCAGGCTATAGCTGGCAGGATAACAGCGAAGGCGCCGGCGCGGCGCGTCCTGACCGCGTGACGATGAAGCTCGACAAACCAGGCTACAAACCGGGCGACACCATCAAGCTGCATATCGCCGCTCCGGCGGCGGGTAAAGGCTACGCGATGGTGGAATCCAGCGAAGGGCCGCTGTGGTGGCAGGAAATTGACGTCCCGGCGGAGGGCATGGATCTGTCGATTCCGGTCGATAAAGCCTGGAATCGCCACGACCTCTACCTCAGCACGCTGGTGGTTCGCCCCGGCGATAAATCGCGCTCGGCGACGCCGAAACGCGCGGTCGGCTTGCTGCATCTGCCGCTGGGCGATGAAAACCGCCGTCTGTCTCTGGCGCTGGAGGCGCCGGACAAAATGCGCCCGAACCAGCCGCTGACGGTGAAAGTGAAGGCCAGCGTCAAGGAGGGCGAGGTGCCGAAACAGGTTAACGTTCTGCTCTCGGCGGTGGATAGCGGGGTGCTGAATATTACCGATTACGCCACGCCGGATCCGTGGAACGCCTTCTTTGGCCAGAAGCGCTACGGCGCGGATATTTATGACATCTATGGTCAGGTAATCGAAGGGCAGGGGCGTTTAGCCAGCCTGCGCTTCGGCGGCGATGGCGACGAGTTGAAACGCGGCGGTAAACCGCCGGTTAATCACGTGACGATCGTCGCCCAGCAGGCGCAGCCGGTGGTATTGAATGACCAGGGCGAAGGCACGGTGACGTTGCCCATCGGTGATTTTAACGGCGAGCTGCGGGTGATGGCTCAGGCGTGGACGGCAGATGACTTCGGCAGCAGCGAAGATAAAGTGGTGGTTGCCGCCCCGGTTATCGCGGAACTGAATACCCCGCGCTTCCTTGCCAGCGGCGACGCCACGCGTCTGGCGCTGGATCTCAGTAATCTGACCGACAAACCGCAAACCCTGCAGGTGCATCTTACCGCCAGCGGGTTGGTCACGTTGACCGATGGCCAACTGCCGCCAGTACAACTGGCGCCGGGCGCCCGCAGCACGCTGTTTATACCGGTGACCGCGTTAGCGGGATTCGGCGATGGTCAGGTCAATGCCACCATCAGCGGCCTGAATCTGCCGGGCGAAACCTTCGCGCCGCTGCAAAAGCAGTGGAAAATCGGCGTGCGTCCGGCATTCCCGGCCCAGACCGTCAATAGCGGCGCGGTGCTACAACCTGGTGAAAGCTGGCAGGCGCCGGCGGCGCAGAGTCAGGGGTTCGCCCCGCAAACGCTGCAGGGCCAACTGCTGCTCAGCGGTAAACCGCCGTTGAATCTCGCCCGCTATATTCGCGAGCTGAAAGCCTATCCTTACGGCTGCCTTGAGCAGACCGCCAGCGGCCTGTTCCCTTCTCTGTACACCAGCGCGGCGCAGCTAAAAGCGCTGGGGATCAGCGGCGATAGCGATGAGAAACGCCGCGCGGCGGTCGATGTTGGTATCTCGCGCCTGCTGCAGATGCAGCTGGAAAACGGCGGCTTTGCGCTATGGGATAAAGAGGGCCCGGAAGAGTACTGGTTAACCGCCTACGCCATGGACTTCCTCGTCCGCGCGGGCGAGCAGGGCTATAGCGTGCCGGTCAACGCCCTTAATAAGGGCAACGAGCGCCTGCTGCGCTATCTGCAGGAACCGGGTTTGATGACCGTGCGCTACAGCGACGATGCGCAGGCCAGCCGCTTTGCCGCTCAGGCCTACGCCGCGCTGGTGCTGGCGCGCCAGCAAAAAGCGCCGCTCGGCGCCTTGCGTGAAATCTGGAGCCGTCACGAACAGGCGCGATCCGGACTACCGCTGCTGCAACTCGGTATTGCGCTGAAAACCATGGGCGATGCGCCGCGCGGCGATGAGGCCATGAAGCTGGCGGTTGCCACGCCGCGCCAGGATGAGAATCGTTGGCTGGGCGATTACGGCAGCCAACTTCGCGATGATGCGCTGAAACTGGCGCTGCTGGAAGAGAACAAGCTGCTGCCGGAGGTACAAAATCAGCTGTTGGGCAGCTTGTCGGAAGAAGCCTTCGGTCAGCGCTGGCTGTCGACCCAGGAAACCAACGCGCTGTTCCTTGCCGGGCGTACCCTCGCCGACCTGCCGGGCAACTGGCAGGCGCAAACCTCGCTGCAGGCGCAGCCGCTTGCCAGCGACAAAGCGCAAACCCGCAATCTCGACGGCGATCGGCTGGCGGCGCTACAGGTGACGAATACCGGCAATCAGCCGCTGTGGCTGCGTCTCGATAGCAGCGGTTATCCGCAAAGCGCGCCGCAGCCGGGCGGCAACGTGTTGGGGATTGAACGCGCCATTTTCGATACTCACGGACAGCAGAAATCGCTGACCTCGCTGCGTAGCGGCGAACTGGTGCTGGTCAAGCTGGAGGTGACCGCCAAACGTAACGTTCCTGACGCGCTGGTGGTCGATCTGCTGCCGGCGGGCCTTGAGCTGGAAAACCAGAACCTGGCCAATAGCAGCGCCAGCCTGCAGGAGAATGGCGAAGCGGTACAAAATCTGCTTAACCAGATGCAGCAGGCGGATATTCAGCATATCGAGTTCCGCGACGACCGCTTTGTCGCCGCAGTCGCCATTAATGAAGGTCAGCCGGTGACGCTGGTCTATCTGGCGCGGGCGGTGACGCCTGGCACCTATCAGGTTCCGCAGCCGCAGGTGGAATCGATGTATGTACCGCAGTGGCGGGCAACAGGGGCGGCCAGCGGCCCGCTTACCGTTACGCCGTAAATGCGTGCATTACCTCGCATAAAACGCCGCTGGCGCTGGCTGGCGGCGTTTATTTTTCTGTCGTGGCTGGCGCTATTGGCGGCCGACCGTCTGTGGCCGCTGCCGCTGCATGAAGTCACTCCTGCCCGCGTGGTGGTGGCGGAAGACGGCACGCCGCTGTGGCGCTTTGCTGACGCGCAGGGCGTCTGGCGTTACCCGGTGGCTATCGCTGACGTTTCGCCGCGCTATCTGCAGGCGCTCATTCAGTATGAAGACCGTTGGTTCTGGAAACATCCGGGGGTCAACCCCTTCGCGGTGCTGCGCGCCGCCTGGCAGGATCTTACTTCCGGGCGGGTGATATCTGGCGGCAGCACCCTCACCATGCAGGTGGCGCGTCTGCTCGACCCTCATCCGCGCACCTTTGGCGGCAAGCTACGCCAGCTATGGCGGGCGCTGCAGCTGGAGTGGCATCTGTCAAAAAGCGAAATTCTTACCCTGTATCTGAACCGCGCGCCGTTTGGCGGCACCCTACAGGGGATCGGCGCGGCCAGCTGGGCTTATCTCGGCAAACCGCCCGCCCAGCTCAGCTACGGCGAGGCGGCGCTACTGGCCGTGCTGCCGCAGGCGCCGAGCCGTTTACGCCCGGACCGCTGGCCGCAGCGGGCCCAGGCCGCTCGCGATAAGGTGCTGGAGCGGATGCTCAGCCAGGGCGTCTGGCCGCAACGGGCGGTACAGGAAGCGATGGAAGAGCCGGTGTGGCTTTTCCCGCGGCAGATGCCGCAGCTGGCGCCGCTGTTTGCGCGCCGGGCGCTGGCGACAAGTCGTGATGAAAAGGTGACGACAACGCTCGATGCCGGGCTCCAGCGGCAGCTTGAAGATCTGGCGATGAACTGGAAATCACGTCTGCCGCCGCGCAGCTCACTGGCGATTGTCGTCGTCGATCACACTGACATGAAAGTCCGCGGCTGGGTGGGTTCGGCGGATATCCGCGACGATAGCCGCTTCGGCCACATTGATATGGTCTCGGCGGTGCGCTCGCCGGGTTCGGTGCTGAAACCCTTTATCTACGCGATGGCGATGGATGACGGGCTGATTCACCCGGCATCGCTATTACAGGATGTGCCGCGGCGCTTTAGCGATTATCGCCCCGGTAATTTCGACAGCGGGTTTCATGGCCCGGTGAGCGCCAGCGAGGCTCTGGTGCGTTCGTTGAATCTGCCGGCGGTGCAGGTGCTCGAGGCCTATGGACCCAAACGCTTTGCGGCTAATTTACGCAATGCCGGCCTTCCCTTGATGTTGCCCGCCGGCGCTGAACCGAATCTGTCGCTGATCCTCGGCGGCGCTGGAGCGAGGCTGGAAGATATTGTCGCGGCGTACGGCGCTTTCGCCCGTCATGGCAAAGCGGCGCGGTTGCGCATGAAACCCGACGACCCGCTGGTGGAAAGGGCGCTAATGTCGCCAGGCGCGGCGTGGATCACCCGGCGGATATTGGCAGGCGAAGCCCAGCCGTTACCCGATGCGTCGCTGCCGCAAGCGGTGCCGCTGGCGTGGAAAACCGGCACCAGCTACGGTTATCGCGATGCGTGGGCGGTAGGCCTCAACGCGCGTTACTTGATTGGCATCTGGACCGGACGGCCAGACGGTACGCCGGTGGTGGGGCAGTTTGGTTTTGCCAGCGCCGTGCCGCTGTTAAACCAGGTCAATAATATGCTGCTGGCGCGTCCGTTAATGAGCCGCGGCGGGCTGCCGGTCGACCCGCGTCCGCCGTCGGTCAGCCGCGGCACTATCTGCTGGCCCGGCGGGCAGGATCTGCCGGTTGGCGATAGCAACTGCCGCCGGCGCTTAGCCAGCTGGCTTCTGGATGCCAGCCAGCCGCCGACGCTGCTGTTGCCGGGTCAGGAGGGTGTGCGCGGTATCCGCTTCCCGGTGTGGCGTAACGCAGCAGGAGAAAGGGTCGCCGCGGATTGTCCGGGCGCGACAGAAACTTCTGTTGATGTCTGGCCGCTACCGTTAGAACCCTGGCTGCCGGTTAGCGAGCGCCGCCGGGCGCGGCTGGGCACGGCATCGAAGGCGTGTCCGCCGCTGCAGACTCAGGATGCCGCGCCGCTGGTGCTTTCCGGCATTCGCGAAGGGGCGGTAATAAAACGGCTCCCGGGCGAGGCGCGGGTGATGTTACCCGTGCAAACGAGCGGTGGAGAAGGGCGGCGCTGGTGGTTTATTAACGGTGAACCGTTAGAGGCAGCAGGCGCAAGAACGATAATTACGCTCGATAGGCCCGGCGAGTGGCAACTGGTGGTAATGGATGAGGCGGGGCAAACGGCGGCCGCCAATTTCACCCTACAATAAACAGGGTAAATCTGTTGTTGGCGGTTTGTGTTGCTAATACTCATCTTATTTTAACAAAATGTTACCTTCGTCCGTAGGCATCGCCGACGTTGCTCATTATAATGCGCGCCAGGCCATACGATCGTATGTGCAACAACAGAACATTTAATTAGAGGTAATCATGGCTATTGAACGTACTTTTTCCATCATCAAACCAAACGCGGTGGCAAAAAACGTTATTGGCAGCATCTTTTCTCGCTTTGAAGCTGCAGGGTTCAAAATCGTCGGCACCAAAATGCTGCATCTGACCGTTGAGCAGGCTCGCGGCTTCTATGCTGAGCACGAAGGCCGTCCGTTCTTCGACGGTCTGGTTGAGTTCATGACCTCCGGCCCGATCGTGGTTTCCGTACTGGAAGGCGAAAATGCGGTTCAGCGTCACCGTGACCTGCTGGGCGCGACCAACCCGGACAACGCCCTGGCCGGTACCCTGCGCGCTGACTACGCTGACAGCTTCACCGAGAACGGCACCCACGGTTCCGACTCTGTAGAGTCTGCTGCTCGCGAAATCGCGTTCTTCTTTGCTGAAGGCGAGGTTTGCCCGCGTACTCGCTAATCTCCTGCGTCTTTCACGCCACAGCTTTGTTGGCTTCATTCGCGCACCCCGGTCACATAGTTATCTATGCTCCCGGGGATTTGCGAACTCGCCGCCTCGCTGTGACCTGAAATACTTTGGAGATACGACCCTCGTCTTTTCGACCGTCGCGGCGTGGCCTGACAATCGAAAAGCCTTAGAGGATTGAGCAGTCAGTTACAGATTTTTTTATCATTGCTTTGTGCAAACGTGGCAATGATGCGCCAGAATTTGTAGAATATAGCGCCCCCGGACGAGCAGTCGCTCTCCGGGGCGTTTCTTTTTCAACCCACCTGGGGCCATAACGTGTAATAACGAGGCCGGAAAAATTATGTCTGAACAAATTGTCACACCTGATACCGCCGCTCTGACGGTGCCGAATAAAGATGCCAAAATCAACCTGCTGGATTTAAACCGTCAGCAGATGCGCGAGTTTTTCAAAAACATGGGCGAGAAGCCTTTCCGCGCCGATCAGGTGATGAAATGGATGTATCACTACTGCTGCGATGACTTTGATGAAATGACCGACATCAACAAAGTCCTGCGCGGCAAACTGAAGGAAGTCGCCGAGATCCGCGCGCCGGAAGTCGTTGAAGAGCAGCGCTCCAGCGACGGCACCATCAAATGGGCGATTGCCGTTGGCGATCAGCGCGTTGAAACGGTCTACATCCCGGAAGAAGACCGCGCCACGCTGTGCGTCTCTTCACAGGTTGGCTGTGCGCTGGAATGTAAATTCTGCTCCACCGCTCAGCAAGGCTTCAACCGTAACCTGCGCGTTTCCGAAATTATCGGCCAGGTCTGGCGCGCGGCGAAAATCGTCGGTGCGGTGAAGACTACCGGCGTACGTCCAATTACCAACGTGGTAATGATGGGTATGGGCGAGCCGCTGCTGAACCTCAATAACGTCGTTCCGGCGATGGAAATCATGCTGGATGATTTCGGTTTTGGTCTCTCCAAACGCCGCGTGACCTTGTCCACTTCCGGCGTGGTGCCGGCGCTGGATAAACTCGGCGACATGATCGACGTTGCGCTGGCGATTTCTCTGCACGCGCCGAACGACACCATCCGCGACGAAATTGTACCGATTAACAAAAAGTACAATATTGAGACCTTCCTGAACTCGGTGCGCGGCTATATTTCGAAGTCCAACGCCAACCAGGGCCGCGTGACTATCGAGTACGTCATGCTGGATCACGTCAACGACGGTACCGAGCACGCCCACGAACTGGCGGCGCTGCTGAAAGATACGCCGTGCAAGATCAACCTGATCCCATGGAACCCGTTCCCGGGCGCGCCGTATGGCCGTAGTTCTAACAGCCGTATCGATCGTTTCTCCAAAGTGCTGATGGAATATGGTTTCACCACCATCGTGCGTAAAACCCGCGGCGACGATATCGATGCCGCCTGCGGCCAGCTGGCGGGCGACGTAATCGACCGTACCAAACGTACGCTGCGTAAGCGTATGCAGGGCGAAGCGATCGACGTGAAATCCGTCTGATAAGTTATGCAGCGCACAGCTTTCGCTGCGCGCTGCATAAATATGTCGAATTGCCAGGCGAAATACGCTGATTCGGTTAATAATTACGGTGCGTTTTTGTCGACTTTGAGGCAGTATGTAGCGGTACAACAACCGCTTAGCATTCAATATTGATAAGTCTCTGTGATAGTCGCCCGGACAGCCTTATACTGTCGGTTGACGTTGAGCAGTGTCTCGCGGCGCAGGCTCTTTCCCGCGCTGAACTTTAAATTTCACGTACCAGTAGTTGTAGCGAATGAATACTGAAGCCACTCAAGACCATCAAGAAGCAAACTCTACGGGCGCGCGCCTGCGTAATGCCCGCGAACAACTCGGACTCAGCCAGCAAGCGGTGGCTGAACGCTTATGCCTGAAGGTTTCCACGGTTCGTGATATTGAAGAAGATAAGGCGCCAGCCGATCTCGCTTCGACCTTCCTGCGCGGCTATATCCGTTCCTACGCTCGCCTCGTACATATCCCGGAAGAAGAACTGCTGCCGATGATGGCGAAGCAAGCGCCAATTCGCGCCGCCAAAGTGGCGCCGATGCAGAGCTTCTCGCTGGGTAAACGTCGTAAAAAACGCGACGGTTGGCTGATGAGCTTTACCTGGCTGATTTTGTTTGTGGTTATCGGCCTGAGCGGCGCATGGTGGTGGCAAGACCACAAAGCGCAGCAGGAAGAGATCACCAGCATGGCCGATCAATCCTCCAGCGATCTGAACAGTAGCGATAGCGGCAGCCAGTCAATTCCGCTGGACACCGGTTCGGCGAATAACGCGCCGGATACGACGGCAGCCAATACCAATAGCGCGCCGGTCGATAACTCGACTGCGCCAGCCGCGAGCGCGCCAGCGACTACCTCCGCGCCGGCGGATAACAACGCCGTGGTCGCCCCTTCGCAGGCGAACGTCGATACCGCCGCCACCGCGCCGGCTGCGCCAGCCCCGACCTCCGCATTGCCTACCGATCAGGCCAATGCCGCAGCGGCGGCTTCCGCTCAGGATCTGGTAATGAACTTTAGCGCCGATTGCTGGTTGGAAGTGAGCGATGCGACCGGTAAAAAACTGTTCAGCGGCCTGCAGCGTAAAGGCGGGAACCTGAACCTGAGCGGTCAGGCGCCGTATAAGCTGAAAATCGGCGCCCCGGCTGCGGTACAAATCCAGTATCTGGGCAAACCAGTCGATTTGAGTCGTTTTATCAGAACTAACCAGGTTGCGCGTCTGACCCTTAATGCCGAACAATCACCGGCGCAGTAACAGACGGGTAACGCGGGAGATTTTTCATGCATAACCAGGCTCCGATTCAACGTAGAAAGTCCAAACGCATTTACGTTGGTAATGTGCCGATTGGCGATGGGGCTCCCATCGCCGTACAGTCGATGACCAATACTCGCACCACCGATGTGGCCGCGACGGTAAATCAAATTAAAGCGCTGGAGCGCGTGGGCGCGGACATCGTCCGCGTTTCCGTCCCGACGATGGACGCAGCGGAAGCTTTCAAGCTCATCAAACAGCAGGTCAACGTGCCGCTGGTCGCCGATATCCACTTTGACTACCGTATTGCGCTGAAAGTCGCGGAATATGGCGTTGATTGCCTGCGCATCAATCCAGGCAACATCGGTAACGAAGAGCGTATCCGCATGGTCGTGGACTGCGCGCGCGACAAAAACATTCCTATCCGCATCGGCGTCAACGCCGGTTCGCTGGAAAAAGATCTGCAGGAAAAATACGGCGAGCCGACGCCGCAGGCGCTGTTAGAGTCCGCCATGCGTCACGTCGATCATCTCGATCGTTTGAACTTCGATCAGTTCAAAGTTAGCGTAAAAGCTTCTGATGTCTTCCTCGCCGTTGAATCCTATCGCCTGTTGGCGAAGCAGATCGATCAGCCGCTGCATCTCGGGATCACCGAAGCCGGCGGCGCGCGTAGCGGCGCGGTAAAATCCGCGATCGGTTTAGGTTTGCTGCTGTCTGAAGGGATCGGCGATACCCTGCGCGTGTCGCTGGCAGCCGATCCGGTGGAAGAGATTAAAGTCGGCTTCGATATCCTGAAGTCGCTGCGCATCCGTTCCCGCGGTATTAACTTTATCGCTTGCCCAACCTGCTCGCGTCAGGAGTTTGACGTCATCGGTACGGTGAACGCGCTGGAGCAGCGTCTGGAAGATATCATCACTCCGATGGATGTTTCGATCATCGGCTGTGTGGTTAACGGCCCAGGCGAAGCGCTGGTTTCTACCCTCGGCGTCACCGGCGGCAACAAGAAAAGCGGCCTGTATGAAGACGGCGTGCGCAAAGACCGACTGGACAATAATGACATGATCGACCAGCTGGAAGCGCGTATCCGCGCGAAAGCCACCATGCTGGATGAAGCGCGTCGTATCGAAGTTCAGCAGGTTGAAGCAAAATAACGTGTTGGGAAGCAATACGCTTCCCGTGTATGATTGAACCTGCGGGCGCAAGGCGCCGGGGTTCATTTTTATATATAAAGAGAATAAACGTGGCAAAGAACATTCAAGCCATCCGTGGCATGAACGATTATCTGCCGGGCGAAACCGCTCTCTGGCAGCGCATTGAAGGCTCACTGAAGCAGGTGCTTGGTAGCTACGGTTACAGCGAAATTCGTTTGCCGATTGTAGAGCAGACCCCGTTATTCAAACGCGCGATCGGCGAAGTGACCGACGTGGTTGAAAAAGAGATGTATACCTTCGAAGACCGCAATGGCGATAGCCTGACGCTGCGTCCGGAAGGAACGGCGGGCTGCGTACGTGCCGGCATCGAACATGGTCTGCTGTACAATCAAGAACAGCGTCTGTGGTACGTGGGGCCGATGTTCCGCCACGAACGTCCGCAGAAAGGACGCTACCGTCAGTTCCATCAGATTGGCGCGGAAGTCTTTGGCCTGCAGGGGCCGGACATCGATGCCGAGCTTATCATGTTGACCGCGCGCTGGTGGCGCGAGCTGGGCATTTCCGATCACGTCAGCCTTGAGCTGAACTCCATCGGTTCGCTGGAGGCGCGTGCCGCCTATCGCGACGCGCTGGTTGCCTATCTGGAACAATTTAAAGATAAGCTTGATGAAGACTGCAAACGCCGCATGTATACCAACCCGCTGCGCGTGCTGGACTCTAAAAATCCGGAAGTACAGGCGCTGCTGAACGATGCGCCGGCGCTGGGCGATTATCTGGACGACGAGTCCAAAGAACACTTCGCCGGTCTGTGCGCGCTGCTCGACGCGGCCGGAATTCGCTATACCGTCAACCAGCGTCTGGTGCGCGGGCTTGACTATTACAATCGCACCGTATTTGAGTGGGTCACCACCAGCCTCGGTTCGCAGGGCACCGTCTGCGCCGGCGGCCGTTACGACGGTCTGGTTGAGCAGCTTGGCGGTCGCGCGACGCCGGGCGTTGGCTTTGCGATGGGCCTGGAACGTCTTGTTTTGCTGGTTCAGGCAGTCAATCCGGAATTTAAAGCCGATCCTGTTGTCGATATATACCTGGTAGCCTCCGGTACCGATACTCAGTCCGCAGCAATGCGTCTGGCTGAGCAGGTTCGCGATGCGCTGCCCGGCGTTAAGCTGATGACTAACCACGGCGGCGGTAACTTTAAGAAGCAGTTCGCTCGCGCTGACAAGTGGGGCGCGCGCGTCGCGCTGGTGGTCGGTGAGTCAGAAATTGCTGACGGAAACGTGGTAGTGAAGGATTTACGCTCAGGTGAGCAAACTACCGTAACGCAGGATAGCGTTGCCGCGCATTTGCGCACACTTCTGGGTTAATTTCCCGGAAACCATTAGTCAGGAGAAGGACTGCGTGGAAACTTTCAACAACGAAAACGAGCAGGTCGACGCCCTCAAGCGTTTCTTTGCCGAGAACGGTAAAGCGCTGGCCGTCGGGGTGATTTTAGGGATCGGCGCGCTGGTTGGCTGGCGCTACTGGACTTCCCATCAGCTGGATTCGGCCCGGGATTCCTCTCTGGCCTACGAAAATGCCATTTCCGCGCTGAAATCGGGTACGCCTGAAACGCTGACCGCGGCGGAGAAATTCGCCGCCGACAGTAAAAACACCTATGGCGCGTTCGCATCGCTGGAGCTCGCGCAGCGTCTGGTCGACAAAAACGATCTGCAGGGCGCGGAGAAGCAGCTGCAACAAGGGCTGACTGCCGCCTCCGATGATAACCTGAAATCGGTTATCAATATGCGTCTGGCCCGCGTACAGCTGCAGCTCAAGCAGCCGGATGCGGCGCTGAAAACCCTGGAAGGCATTAAAGGCGAAGGCTGGACCGCTATCGTTGCCGATTTGCGTGGTGAAATTCTGCTGAGCAAAGGCGACAAGCAGGGCGCCCGCGCGGCCTGGGAAGCAGGCGTGAAAAGCGATGCATCGCCAGCGCTCAGCGAAATGATGCGTATGAAAATAAATAATTTGTCCATCTGAGAGGGACTCGATGCAATTGCGTAAATTACTTTTGCCAGGGCTGCTTTCCGTCACCTTACTGAGCGGTTGCTCGCTGTTTAACAGCGAAGAAGACGTGGTGAAAATGTCACCGCTGCCGACGGTGGAAAACCAGTTTACGCCGTCCACGTCCTGGAGCACTTCAGTTGGCGATGGTATCGGTGATTTCTATTCCAACCTGCACCCGGCGTTTGCTGACGGCGTTGTGTATGCGGCTGACCGTAAAGGCACCGTGAAAGCGCTGCACGCTGAAGACGGAAAAGAAGTCTGGTCGGTGAACCTGGCGGAAAAAGACGGCTGGTTCTCGCGCGCCCCGGCGCTGCTCTCCGGCGGGCTGACCGTTTCCGGCGGCCACGTTTATGTTGGTACTGAAAAGGCGCAGCTGTTCGCGCTGAATACCAGCGACGGTACCGTTGCGTGGCAGAGCCGTGTTGCGGGTGAAGCGATTTCTCGTCCGGTCGTTAGCGATGGCATGGTACTGGTGCATACCAGTAACGGTCAGCTGCAGGCGCTGAACGAAACCGACGGCGCGGTAAAATGGACCGTGAACCTGGACATGCCGGCGCTCTCCCTGCGCGGTGAATCCGCTCCGGCCACCGCTTATGGCGCGGCAATTGTCGGCGGCGATAACGGCCGCGTCAGCGCCGTGCTGATGCAGCAGGGGCAGATGATTTGGCAGCAGCGTATTTCTACGGCTACCGGCCCGACTGAGATCGACCGTCTGAACGACGTTGACACCACGCCGGTTATCGTTAATGGCGTTGTTTATACGTTGGCTTATAATGGCAACCTGACCGCGCTGGATCTGCGCAGCGGCCAGATTATCTGGAAACGCGAACTGGGTTCAGTGAACGATTTCATCGTTGACGGCAATCGTATCTATCTGGTCGATCAGAATGACCGCCTGCTGGCGCTGACCACCGATGGCGGCGTAACGCTGTGGACCCAGAGCGATCTGCTGCACCGTCTGCTGACCGCTCCGGCGCTGTATAACGGCAGCCTGGTGGTAGGCGACAGCGAAGGCTACATGCACTGGATCAATCCGGAAGACGGCCACTTTGTGGCGCAGCAGAAAGTCGATAGTTCCGGCTTCCTGACCGACCCGGTTATCGCCGACGGTCGCCTGCTTATCCAGGCCAAAGACGGTACGCTGTATTCAATCACGCGTTAACTCGCGCGGTAGTATCGCTTTAATAAACGGCTCCTGACAGACAGGGGCCGTTTTGACTTTTTAAAAAACCTCGTAAAATGAGGTTGTATTGCAATTTGTATGAGGCATTTAACATGATACCTGTGGTCGCGCTTGTCGGGCGCCCTAACGTTGGAAAATCCACGCTCTTCAACCGCTTAACGCGCACTCGTGACGCGTTGGTCGCGGATTTCCCGGGGCTGACTCGCGACCGTAAGTACGGTCGTGCTGAAGTGGAAGGCCGCGAATTCATCTGTATCGATACCGGCGGTATCGACGGTACGGAAGAAGGCGTGGAAACCCGGATGGCGGAACAGTCGCTGCTGGCGATTGAAGAGGCCGACGTGGTGCTGTTTATGGTTGATGCGCGCGCGGGCCTGATGCCGGCGGATTCCGCAATCGCCAAACATCTGCGTTCTCGCGAAAAACCGACCTTCCTGGTGGCGAACAAAACCGACGGCATCGACGTCGATCAGGCGATGGCCGACTTCTGGTCGCTGGGGCTGGGCGATATTTATCCGATCGCCGCTTCGCACGGTCGCGGCGTTACCAGCCTGCTGGAACATGTGTTGCTGCCGTGGGTGGATGAGGTTAATCCGCAGGAAGAAGTGGATGAAGACGCCGCCTACTGGGCGCAATTTGAAGCCGAGCAAAACGGCGAAGAAGCTGAAGAGCCGGAAGACGACTTCAACCCGCAAGATCTCCCGATTAAGCTGGCGATCGTCGGTCGTCCAAATGTCGGTAAGTCAACGCTGACTAACCGTATTCTCGGCGAAGATCGCGTGGTGGTTTACGATATGCCGGGCACAACCCGCGACAGCATCTACATTCCGATGCAGCGCGATGAACGCGAATATGTGCTTATCGATACCGCTGGTGTGCGTAAGCGCGGCAAAATTACCGACGTCGTGGAGAAATTCTCGGTCATCAAGACGCTGCAGGCGATTGAAGACGCCAACGTGGTGATGCTGGTCATTGATGCCCGTGAAGGTATCTCCGATCAGGACCTATCGCTGCTGGGCTTTATCCTTAACAGCGGTCGTTCCCTGGTTATCGTGGTCAACAAATGGGATGGCCTGAGCCAGGAAGTGAGAGAGCAGGTGAAAGAAACCCTCGACTTCCGTCTGGGCTTCATCGACTTCGCCCGCGTGCACTTTATCTCCGCTCTGCACGGCAGCGGCGTCGGCAACCTGTTCGAATCGGTGCGTGAAGCATACGACAGCGCCACCCGTCGCGTGGGTACCGCCATGCTGACACGTATTATGACCATGGCGGCAGAAGATCATCAGCCGCCGCTGGTACGCGGTCGCCGCGTGAAGCTGAAGTATGCGCACGCTGGCGGTTATAACCCGCCGATCGTGGTGATTCACGGCAATCAGGTGAAAGACCTGCCGGATTCCTACAAGCGTTACCTGATGAACTACTTCCGTAAATCGCTGGATGTCATGGGTACGCCGATCCGCATTCAGTTCAAGGAAGGGGAAAACCCGTTTGCCAATAAACGCAATACCCTGACGCCGAACCAGATGCGTAAGCGTAAGCGCTTGATTAAACATATCAAGAAAAGCAAATAATGTAGAAACCCGCCGCTGGCGGGTTTTTTTATCTACCCGATTCAACGCTTCGCCGGGTCAGCAACGCTGACGTATGACGTGATAAACTCATGCTATTCATTATGAGAAGGAGACACCATGGAACTCAATTGCCCCATTTGTCATGCCCGGTTGGAAGCACAAGGCAACAGCGCGCATTGCGCGCACTGTGAGAAAGATTTTGCTTTAGAGGCGCGCTGCCCGGACTGCCATCAGCCGCTGGAAGTGCTGAAGGCGTGCGGTGCGGTGGATTATTTCTGCCAGCACGGCCACGGACTGATTTCGAAAAAACGCGTCGAATTTGTGCTCGGTTAATCGCTAACGCAGCCTTCACCATTTCGCCAGAGTTCAACCAGCGCCTCCGGCGCGCGCTCTTCCGGGATGAGAATGATCAGGCTGTGATAGCGTTGGGCGCTGATTATTTGGATACGAAAGAAACGCTGGTCGCCGCTACCCGGGGAATCCGGCTGCCCCGGCGGCTTGCCGAGCGGCAACGACTGCTGCAGTATTGCGGCGATGCGCTGTTTTTGTTGCTCGTTAAGTTGCGCTACGACAATCTTACGCATGCCGCTAAGCGTCGGGAACCAGGCGACGCCGCCTTCACGCGCCAGTTCAATAATCGCGTCATCGCTAAGATCGGCCTCGTTCATGATGTGACTCCAACGCCCTCCCAGGCCTGGCGAATCGCATCGGCGACCGCTTTACCAAAACGTTTTTCGCCATGTTGAATCGTCAGTCTGGCAAAGGCTGAAAAATCGGCGTCTTTGGCCAGTGACTTATCACAAACCGCGTCGTACCAGGCGTATCCCGCTTTTTCCCATGCAAAACCACCCAGCGCGCTGGCGGCGAGATAGAAAGCATGATTAGGAATGCCGGAGTTAATATGCACGCCGCCGTTATCCTGCTGGGTATGCACAAAATCTTTCATATGGGCGGGTTGCGGGTCTTTGCCAAGAATGGGGTCATCATAGGCGGTCCCCGGATGCGACATCGATCGCAGTCCTTGGCCGTGAATCCCTTTCGCGAGGAGCCCCTCGCCAATTATCCAGTCTGCTTTATCTGCCGTTTGCTGGCGTTGATATTGCTTGACCAGCGAGCCAAAAACATCGGAAAGCGATTCATTGAGCGCGCCGGATTGTTCGAAATAGATAAGCCCGGCTTCGCTCTCCGTAACGCCATGGCTTAACTCGTGCGCCACCACATCAATCGCAATTGTAAAACGATTAAAGATCTCGCCATCGCCATCGCCAAACACCATTTGCTGCCCGTTCCAGAAGGCGTTTTGATATTCGTGACCATAGTGGACGCTGCCGGTCAGCTTCAATCCGCGGTTGTCCAGCGAATCGCGATGATAGCTCTTCCAGAAAAACTCATGGGTGATGCCGAGATAGTCGTAGGCCTCATCGACGGCGACATCGCCGTTGGAAGGTTGTCCTTCAAAGCGCACCTGGAATCCTGGAAGTTCCTGAGTCTGCCTGGCATCGTAAATGTCGCGCTCAAGCTGGCCTGGCGTGGCGACATGGGCGGCGGCGGGGCGGCCCGGCACGTGCGCCATCAGGGTTTGTACATGGCTCAGCGTTTGCTGCGCGCAGCGCTGCTGCTGAACGGAACCATGGTCGACAATACGGCGTAAAATGTAGGGTGGAATCACGAAACGAGGACAAGTATCTGGCATATCACGCTCCCTGGCCGGATGAACGGTGTTAAAAGGGCATGACAGCAGTATAGTTATCCCCGCTTGAAACGGGGGGATAATCAGACTTTTTTGCGGGCGCGCGTTTTCTTCACCGGGGTAATGGTTGTCACTTCGCTTTCGACCCAACCATCTTCCAGCCGGGTAGTGACAACATCGCCAGCCTGCACCTGTTTGATTTTTTTCAGTACCTTGCCGTCACCGGCTGATGTGACGCTATAGCCACGAGCCAGCGTCGCCAGAGGGCTGACGGCTTCCAGATGCGTCACGGTATTGCCGAAACGCTCGCGCTGCTCGCTCAGTCGGGCACGAATATTTTCCGCCAGACGATACTCCAGTTGCTGAATACGCGACTGCGCGCGATGGATACGCGGCTGCGGGTTTTGCTGATTCAACCGCTGCGCGGCGCGCTGCTGGCGCTGGTCGGCACGTTTGAGCTGGCTTTCCAGCGCAAAGCGCATCCGCTGACGCAGGCGTTCCAGTTCGGTCTGCTGACGCGCTAAACGCAGCTGCGGATGCTGCTGCTGTAAGCGGTGAAACAACTGCGTAAAGCGGCGCTGGCGGTTGGCGAGGAAGTAATCCATCGCCATCTCCAGGCGCTGCTGGCCGGACTGTAGCTGACGCAGAAGCTCCTGCTGATTGCGGCTGACGATCTCTGCCGCCGCAGAGGGCGTCGGCGCCCGCAGGTCGGCGACGAAATCGGCGATGGTGACGTCGGTTTCATGGCCGACGGCGCTCACTACCGGAATGCGGCTGGCGAATATCGCCCGCGCGACCCGTTCGTCGTTAAAGCTCCATAAATCTTCCAGCGAACCGCCGCCGCGCCCGACGATCAGCACGTCGCACTCCTGGCGCTGGTTGGCTACTGCTATCGCGCGCACGATTTGCCCCGGCGCATCATCGCCTTGCACCGCCGTGGGATAGATGATCACCGGCAGCGAGGGATCGCGGCGTTTCAACACATGTAAAATATCATGCAGCGCGGCGCCGGTTTTGGAGGTGATAACGCCGACGCAGTGCGCGGGTGAGGGGAGCGCCTGCTTGTGACTTTGATCGAATAACCCTTCCGACGTCAGGAGCGCTTTGAGCTGCTCATATTTCTGCTGCAGCAGGCCTTCACCGGCGGGTTGCATGCTTTCGACGATGATCTGGTAGTCGCCGCGCGGCTCGTAAAGCGTAATGTTGGCGCGAACCAGCACCTGCTGGCCATGCTGCGGGCGAAACGTGACGCGGCGGTTGCTGTTGCGAAACATCGCGCAGCGCACCTGGGCGTTATCGTCTTTTAAGGTGAAGTACCAGTGGCCGGAAGAGGGCTGGCTGAAGTTAGAGATCTCGCCGCTTATCCAGACCTGGCCCATTTCGCGTTCCAGCAGTAAGCGAACCGTCTGATTCAGGCGGCTGACCGTAAATATTGCAGGGGATTGAGATGGCAACATGTGAGCAAGATCAAATTCTAAATCAGCAGGTTATTCAGTCGATAGTAACGCGCTGAGAGGGGATCGCAAGTATTATTTGCAAAAAAGGGTGGATGCAATCGGTTACGCTCTGTATAATGCCACGGCAATATTTATCCACCCTGGTCGAGATATTGCCCATGCTACGTATCGCTAAAGAAGCCCTGACGTTTGACGACGTCCTCCTTGTTCCCGCTCATTCTACCGTTCTGCCGAATACCGCCGATCTCAGCACGCAGCTGACGAAAACGATTCGTCTGAATATTCCTATGCTCTCCGCGGCGATGGATACCGTAACTGAAGCGCGCCTGGCAATTGCCCTGGCCCAGGAAGGCGGCATCGGCTTTATTCATAAAAACATGTCAATCGAGCGCCAGGCTGAAGAAGTCCGCCGCGTGAAGAAACATGAATCCGGCGTGGTAAGCGATCCACAGACCGTTCTGCCGACTACCACCCTGCGCGAAGTGAAAGAACTGACCGAACGTAACGGTTTCGCCGGTTATCCGGTAGTGACCGAAGACAACGAACTGGTCGGCATTATCACCGGCCGCGACGTGCGTTTTGTTACCGACCTGAATCAGCCGGTCAGCGTTTATATGACGCCGAAAGAGCGCCTGGTCACCGTGCGTGAAGGCGAAAGCCGTGAAGTGGTCTTCGCGAAAATGCACGAAAAACGCGTAGAAAAAGCGCTGGTAGTGGATGATAGCTTCCATCTGCGCGGCATGATCACCGTAAAAGATTTCCAGAAAGCGGAACGTAAACCGAATGCGTGTAAAGACGAGCACGGTCGTCTGCGCGTTGGCGCCGCCGTTGGCGCTGGCGCCGGTAACGAAGAGCGCGTTGACGCGCTGGTCGCCGCAGGCGTTGACGTTCTGCTGATCGACTCCTCTCACGGTCACTCCGAAGGCGTTCTGCAGCGTATTCGCGAAACGCGCGCTAAATATCCTGACCTGCAAATCATCGGCGGCAACGTGGCGACCGGCGCGGGCGCTCGTGCCCTGGCGGAAGCGGGCGTCAGCGCGGTGAAAGTGGGTATTGGCCCTGGCTCCATCTGTACTACCCGTATCGTTACCGGCGTAGGCGTTCCGCAGATCACCGCCGTTTCTGACGCGGTTGAAGCGCTGGAAGGCACCGGTATTCCGGTTATCGCCGATGGCGGTATCCGCTTCTCCGGCGATATCGCAAAAGCGATTGCCGCAGGCGCCGCCGCGGTGATGGTAGGCTCCATGCTGGCCGGTACCGAAGAATCCCCGGGTGAAATCGAGCTCTATCAGGGCCGTTCTTATAAATCCTACCGCGGTATGGGTTCCCTGGGCGCTATGTCCAAAGGTTCCTCCGACCGTTACTTCCAGAGCGATAACGCCGCTGACAAACTGGTACCGGAAGGTATCGAAGGCCGCGTTGCCTATAAAGGCCGCCTGAAAGAGATCATTCACCAGCAGATGGGCGGCCTGCGCTCCTGTATGGGTCTGACCGGTTGTGGTACTATTGACGCACTGCGTACCAAAGCAGAGTTCGTGCGCATCAGCGGCGCGGGCATCCAGGAGAGCCACGTTCACGACGTGACGATCACCAAGGAATCCCCGAACTACCGCATGGGCTCCTGATTTTCATCGCCCGGCTACGCGCCGGGCGATTTTTATTCAATCATCGCTACTTCTCTGGAATTAACGTCAATGACGGATAACATTCATAAACATCGCATTCTTATCCTGGACTTCGGTTCACAGTACACCCAGCTGGTTGCACGTCGCGTACGTGAGTTAGGGGTCTATTGCGAACTCTGGGCTTGGGACGTGACCGAAGCTCAAATCCGTGAGTTCAACCCGAACGGCATCATTCTTTCCGGCGGCCCGGAAAGCACTACCGAAGACAACAGCCCGCGCGCGCCGCAGTACGTCTTCGAAGCCGGCGTACCGGTTTTCGGTGTATGCTATGGCATGCAGACCATGGCTATGCAGCTGGGCGGTCACGTTGAAGCTTCCAACGAGCGCGAGTTCGGCTACGCGCAGGTGGAAGTGCAGACCGACAGCGCGCTGATCAAAGGCATCGAAGATGCGCTGAGCGCTGACGGTAAGCCGCTGCTGGACGTGTGGATGAGCCATGGTGATAAAGTCACCGCTATCCCTTCCGACTTTGTGACCGTCGCCAGCACTGAGAGCTGCCCGTTCGCCATCATGGCGAATGAAGAAAAACGCTTCTACGGCGTACAGTTCCACCCGGAAGTCACCCACACCCGTCAGGGGCTGCGTATGCTGGAGCGCTTCGTGCGCGACATCTGCCAGTGTGAAGCGCTGTGGACGCCGGCGAAAATCATCGACGACGCGGTTGAGCGTATTCGTCAGCAGGTGGGTGAAGATAAAGTCATCCTCGGCCTGTCCGGCGGCGTTGACTCTTCCGTTACCGCGATGCTGCTGCACCGCGCCATCGGTAAAAATCTGACCTGCGTATTCGTGGATAACGGCCTGCTGCGCCTGAACGAAGCCGAGCAGGTTATGGATATGTTCGGCGACCGTTTCGGCCTGAACATCGTACACGTTGCGGCGGAAGATCGCTTCCTGACCGCGCTGAAGGGCGAAAACGATCCGGAAGCGAAGCGTAAAATCATTGGCCGCGTCTTCGTTGAAGTGTTTGACGAAGAAGCGCTGAAGCTGGAAGACGTGAAATGGCTGGCGCAGGGCACTATCTACCCTGACGTGATCGAATCCGCTGCTTCCGCGACCGGTAAAGCGCACGTCATCAAGTCTCACCACAACGTTGGCGGCCTGCCGAAAGAAATGAAGATGGGCCTCGTTGAGCCGCTGAAAGAGCTGTTCAAAGACGAAGTGCGTAAGATTGGTCTGGAGCTGGGCCTGCCGTACGACATGCTGTTCCGCCACCCGTTCCCGGGGCCGGGCCTCGGCGTTCGCGTACTTGGCGAAGTGAAGAAAGAGTACTGCGACCTGCTGCGTCGCGCGGACGCTATCTTCATTGAAGAACTGCGCAAAGCCGACCTGTATGACAAAGTAAGCCAGGCATTCACCGTGTTCCTGCCGGTTCGCTCCGTCGGCGTGATGGGCGATGGTCGTAAGTACGACTGGGTCGTCTCCCTGCGTGCGGTAGAAACCATCGACTTTATGACCGCGCACTGGGCGCACCTGCCGTATGATTTCCTCGGCCGCGTCTCCAACCGCATCATCAACGAAGTTAACGGTATTTCCCGTGTGGTGTACGACATCAGCGGCAAGCCGCCAGCGACTATTGAGTGGGAATAATTCCTGCTGATAGTTGAACGAAACCCTCTGTTTACAGAGGGTTTTTTTATGTCCGTAATGATGTTTGATGTCGGTTGGGCATATGGTCTGGATTAAAAACGATGCCTGACGATTAGCGAACACGCCATGAAGTCGAGTCAATCAGCAACGTTAAAAGAACGCCGCGACGGGTGAATGTCAATTTTTGCTGCAGTTGCTTACCCTGTCACAGAAAGATAAAGCGGAAGGGCGCGGGTTCTCGAAAGAGCCGTTACATTGGCCGTAGGCGTTATTCCTGGGCTGGAGTGGTTGGCGTCGCGGGAGCATCAATGGTGATGGTCGATTGCTGCGACTCTTGCTTGCCCTGATGATGGTACCAGGCGCCGATAGAAGAGTAGACAAAGCGTCCAAAGAAGAAGAGAAAACTGATAAGTAGTACGATACGGGTCATGCGACGGTTAAATCGATGTCGTTTACGCATACTGGGTGCCTGACTCACAAAAGGTTCCTTGAAGTATACCCGAAGACGGGCAATGGGGCTATTAAGTCATAGTATAGCGGTGGGGTCAATTGTCGGCGGTGTAAAAATCGTAGAGCTAAAACATTACTTAATGTTATATAAGATGAACATCGTATTTACACGGATTTTGGTTGTTGCACAAGGTCGCAAAAAAATAAGTTTTATTAATATTAGCTAAATAGTTTATTGATTTGCGTCAATTGCTTGATTCTGTTGCTCACTAAAATCGACCATCTGTTCCGCATCGTTATTACTTTCGCGGTTAGCCTGGTCGGGTTGGATGCCTGTCTGAATATACTCCGCAGGAGTTGGGGTAATCTGTCGAGCATCTATGAGTATTATTAAACTATACAAACGATATCAGGATAAATGGTGGGCACTACCGCTCGTCTTACCTACGTTGTTGTTGCCATTAGCGCGCGCTGCAAATACATTCGCGAATCTTAACGGTCATACCGTCTTCCTGTATTACCTTCCGCTGGCGCTAGTATTAAGCCTGATGCTATTTTTTGGCTGGGCGGCATTGCCTGGCATTGTTATCGGCCTGCTGCTGACCATTACGCGCGGCATGACCTTTGAGCAGGCCATCGGCGTGTTATTTCATTTTTTGATCCCCGCGGTGCTGTGCTGGGGCGGATATCGTATTTTCGTTCCGCGCCGCCAGCAGATTTCCCACGGCAATGTTGCCCTGATGCCGCATCGATTGTTCTGGCAAATGCTGCTGCCTTCGGTGATTTTTCTCATTATCTCGCAACTTGCGGAGTATCTGGGTCTGCATCCGCGCGCGGCGGAGCTGGTTGGGACGACGCCATTTAGTTTACGATCGTTAATCACTTTTCAGGCGCTGATGGTCGGTTGTCTGACCGGCGTGCCGCTGTGCTATTTTTTGCTGCGCGTTATTCGTAATCCTTTGCATTTACGCGGCTTTATATCCCAGGTGCGTTTACAAATCGACCAAAAAATAAAACCGCTGGAAATTATTGTCTGGGCAATAGCATTGTTAATAATACTGGCTTTATTATTCATGCCGTTAAATGTCAACAGCACGATATTTAGCACAAATTATACATTGTCATTACTTATGCCGGTCATGTTATGGGGAGCGATGCGCTTTGGTTATCGTTTTATTTCCCTGGTGTGGCCGCCGATATTAATTCTGGTCATCCATTTTCATTACAGCTACTTGCCATTTTCCCCCATCTACAATAACCAGCTGGCGATTACCTCCTCCAGCTACCTGGTTTTCTCTTTTATTATCGCTTATATGGCAATGCTGGCGACGCAGCAGCGGATGATCCACCGTCGGGTTCGAAGAATGGCCTTTCTCGACCCGGTCGTTCATATGCCAAATTTGCGCGCCCTGAGCCGGGCGTTAAACCACTCGACCTGGTCGGTACTGTGCTTTTTACGCATGCCAGAGTTGGAGCTGCTCGGGCGGCACTACGGCGTGATGCTGCGAATTCAGTATAAGCAGCAGCTGTCGGAGTATTTGAGTCACCTACTGCAGCCAAACGAAATGGTCTGTCATCTTTCGGGCCATGACCTTGTGGTACGCCTGAATAGCGACGATCATCAAAAACGCATTGTGATGCTGGATGAGCGGATTAAGCAGTTCCGTTTCATTTGGGATGGTATTCCGCTGCAGCCGCCCGTCGGGATCAGCTATTGCAACGTGCGCTCTCCGGTCAAGCATCTGTATTTACTGCTCGGTGAACTGAATAATATTGCCGACATGTCGTTAACCAGCGGACAGCCGGAAAACGTGCAGCGCCGCGGCGCCGTTCATGTTCAACAGGGGCTAAAAGAACGCGTGTCCATGATGAACCAGATCCTGCAGGCGCTGGAGCAGAATCGCTTTCGGCTGATGGCGCAGCCAATTGTCGGCATGCGCGGCGATAGCTATCATGAAGTCCTGTTACGCATGGTTGGCGAGCAGGGCGAGCTGGTTGCCCCGGATAATTTTTTGTCCGCGGCGCACGAATTTGGCCTGGCTTCGCGCATCGACAGCTGGGTTATCGACAATACGCTGGCTTTTATGAACGATAATCGCCATACGTTGCCAGGCATGCGTCTGGCCATCAATCTGTCGCCAGTCTCGGTCAGTCGCAGCCGTTTCCCGGATGAAGTCGAGGAAATGCTGCATCATTATAATATCGAGCCGTGGCAGCTTATTTTTGAACTGACGGAAAACCACTCGCTCAGCAATCCGGAGCAGGCGCAACAAACGCTCGCGCGGTTGCAGGAATTGGGATGCCGGGTGGCGATTGATGATTTTGGCACCGGCTATGCCAGCTATGCGCGGCTGAAAACGCTTAACGTCGACATGCTGAAAATTGACGGTAGCTTTATCCGTAATCTGGTCACCAGTAGCCTGGATTATCAGGTCGTAGCGTCGATTTGCCGGTTAGCGCAAATCAAAAACATGCAGGTAGTGGCGGAATATGTGGAATCGCCGGAGATCCGCCAGGCTGTGATTTCACTGGGGATTGATTATATGCAGGGCTATGACATTGGTATGCCGGTTCCGATAGAACAGCTGGCCTGCGCGGCTGACGTCGCATAAAAAACGGCCGGGCGTATGACCCGGCCGTTTTAGTGAAAGAATCCAGCTTTACGCTTCTTCTTCAGTAATTTTCAGCAGCCATTCCGGCACGCCTTCCCAGTATTCTTGCTCTTTCTCCAGATCCAGTAGCACTAACGCGTTCTGGCTAAACCAGTCGTGGGGGAAAATTAATGTCCAGTGATTGGCTTCCGTCTTCAATGTCAGTTTTGGTGGCGTAGTCGTCGCCTGACGCTGATTGTTCAGCAATACGCCCAGACGCAGCAGTTGGATCAGCGGCAAGAATTGTTTTTTCTTAAACAAGGTAAAACGCGGCAGATCATCAAGCTTGATAGCTTTGCGGTGATAGCGCACCAGCGTAGCCATCAGCATCTGCTGCTCCTGATTAAAGCCCGGTAGATCGCTATTTTGCAGGATATAGGCGGAGTGGCGATGCATGCCGCTGTGGTTAATGTTCAGCCCCACTTCATGTAGCATTACCGCCCACTTCAGCAGGGCGGACAGATGCGGATTCGCCAGTTTCGGGTTTTGTTCCTGCCACTGCTCGAGCATCTGAGTGGTGGTCTCCAGTACCCGGCGCGCCTGCTCGCGATCGATATTGTACTGGTTTGCGAGGCTCTGGGCCGTACGGCTGCGAATATCCTGATGACGGAAGCGACCTTCCATCTCGTACAGCACGCCTTCGCGCAGCGCGCCGTCGGACAGGCGCAGCTCTTTGATCGCCAGCGCGTCGAATACCCCGCACAAAATGGCCAGACCGGGTGCAAATACCGCTTTACGGTCTTCCGACAATCCCGGCAGGCTTAATGAATCGAAGTTTTTATTCTTCAGCAGTTCACTGACCAGCATTTCAAGGCGTTCTGGGGTAATGAATCCGTCCTTTTCACCCATCGCGACCAGCACTTCGTGCGCTGCTTTGATGGTGCCAGAGGCGCCCAGCGCCACGTTCCACCCCTGAATACGGAATTGCCAGGCCAGGGTTTCCAGTTTCTGCACCGCCGCCAGGCGCGCGCGCTGGAAGTTTTCTTTATTGATAACGCCGCCGGCGAAATAGGCCTGCGAGAAGCTTACGCAGCCCATACGTCGGCTTTCCACCAGGCGGGGCTCGAAATCTTCGCCGATAACGAGCTCAGTCGAACCGCCGCCGATGTCGATAACCAGCTTACGTCCGCGTTCCGGTTGCGTGTGTTCAACGCCCATAAAAATCAGACGCGCTTCTTCGTTACCGGAGATTATCTCGATGGGATAAGGAATGACTTTTTCCGCTCGTTTGAGAAAATCCGCCGCGTTAGCCGCCTGGCGCAGGGTATGCGTCCCGACGATACAAACGCTGGAAGGGGAGAACCCCTGCAGACGTTCAGCAAACAACGACAGGCAGTTCAGTCCGCGAGTAATCGCTTCTTCGCTCAACACCGAGTTTTCATCCAGGCCATCGGCCAGGTGGACGCGCTGCTTCAGGCGACCGATGATCTGCATTGCCCCGTCGACGACACGGGCGATCACCATATGAAAACTGTTCGAACCAAGGTCGACCGCAGCGAACTCCTGCGGCCGAGGTGTTTTTTCGTTTATTGGCATAGGTTAATCGGGTTGTTCGAGTGATTTGAGATAATCGTAAATCGCCATCTGTGCGCGTACTTTGCGACGATTGCCGCGCGGCACGTAGCGATTACTCAGTTCTTTATCAAGATAGCGCGCTTTTACGGTATCGTTGAACAGGATATCGAGAATATCCAGTACGCGTTGCTTCAGACGCGGGTCCAGCAGCGGTACGGCCACTTCGATACGATAGTCGATATTGCGCGTCATCCAGTCGGCGGAGGATAACCACACCTGTTTATCACCGCCGTTTTCAAAACAATAGACCCTGTCGTGCTCAAGGAAACGGTCAACGATACTAATAACGCGAATATTTTCGCTAATCCCCTCAAGACCCGGGATCAGCGAGCACATGCCGCGGATGAGCAGGTTCACCGGTACGCCGGTGCTGGAGGCGGCGTAGAGTCTGTCCACCAGCCCTTTATCGACCAGGTTATTTAATTTAAGCGTAATTCCGGACGGTTGCCCATTCTGCGCATTGGCGATTTCGCGATCGATCATTTCATACAGCAGACGACGCGAGTTCTGCGGCGATACGAGCAGGTAGTCGAAGCTGACGGGTCGGTAAGGGTTTTCGATAAAGTTAAATACGCGACGGACTTCATTGGTGATGCGCGCGTCGGCAGTGAGTAATGAATAGTCGGTGTAGATACGAGCGGTTTTCTCGTTGAAGTTGCCGGTGCCGATATGTGCATAACGTACTACCTCATCGCCTTCTTTACGTGAAATGAGGAATAGTTTGGCGTGGATCTTCAGCCCCGGCGCCGAGAAGATAACGTGTACGCCGGCTTCAGTCAGACGTTTAGCCCAATGAATATTGGCCTCTTCATCGAAGCGCGCCTGCAGTTCAACCACCACGGTCACTTTTTTACCATTGTGGGCGGCGTGGATCATCGAATCGATAATCCGTGAATCCTTAGCGACGCGGTAAATATTGATTTTGATTGCCAACACGCTTGGATCGAACGAGGCCTGACGCAGCAGTTCAAGCACGTGCTCGAAGGTATGATACGGATAGTAGAGCAGTACGTCGCGTTCGCGGATGGCGTCAAAGCCGTTGCGGAATTTATCGAACCACAGGTGGCGCAGGCGCGGCATCGGTTTGTTGACCAGGTTGGCCTTGCCAACATTCGGGAAACCGATAAAGTCTTTAAAGTTGTGATAACGCCCGCCCGGCAGCATTGAATCGTAGTTGGAGATGGAGAGCTTATCGCGCAGCATTTCAACCATCGCGTCCGGCATATCGCGCTGGTAGACAAAACGTACCGGCTCGGCGGTTAAGCGCTGCTTCAAGCTCGAGGACATCAGCTCCATCAGGCTCGATTCCATTTCGTGTACCAGATCGTACTCGGCATCACGGGTCATTTTCATCGAGTATGCATTAAGGGCATCGTAGTCAAAGAAACCCTTGAAGATATCATCCAGGCAGTAACGCAGAATGTTATCCAGCAGAATCATTGGCTTGCGGCGTCGCGGCGTTTCCGGCGGCAGGTTCACAAAGCGCGGCACCTTATCGGATGGAATTTCCAGCAGCGCGTAGTTAATGGTATCGCCGCGGATAATCTCCACCGCCAGATAGGTGTAATCATCTTTCAGGAATTGAACCAGATCCGTTTCGCGATTGATCAGAATCGGCGAAATATGCTGGCGAAGATACTGTTTGAAGTAGTTGCGCAGCCAGGACTGCTGATTAACGGACAGCTGGCGTTCGTTAATCAGGAAGATCTGATTACGCGCCATTTCCAGCAGCAGTTCATTATAAAGACCATCAAATTCCTGATCGGCCTTGAGCACGCGGGCCTGGATTTTACCTAACAGATGACGTGAATGGGCGGTACTACCTTGTTCTTCACTGATAAGAATGCGTCGCTTAAGTTCAGCGAAGCGCACTTTGTAAAACTCATCAAGGTTATTGGAGTAAATTCCTAAGAAGCGCATGCGCTCGATAAGCGGGTTACTCTTGTCTGCCGCTTCCTGAAGTACGCGCTCGTTAAAGGACAACCAGCTGAGTTCTTTTTCGATGTATAGCTTTTCCTGGCCCATTACAACTCACACTCCGGATCATTGACGTCGCTTTTTCATTATGGCGAGCTTTGCCATTGAATGTCCAACTATGTCAAAGCAATATGACAGTTTTCTTTCAATCGGATGTCAGGAAAAAGCGGACGCGTTTGTTTGCTTACGTTATGTTCAGTCAGGGGCGAAATGGAGGGCGAAACGATGTGGGAAACGCGGGCGCTGGAGCTTAACAATCAGGATATCTGGCACTGGCCGTCGGCCTGCCGGTTGATTGAATACGCAATTGAGCATGATTTTAATACCGTGGTGGTGGGGCAGGCTGAGCTATTTGGCAAGCTGGTTTCGCCACAGGGGTATACGCCTTTTGACTATAACGACCGCTTGTCGAGCCAACAACGAGCGCGCTGTATCTATCTCAATCGCCTGGCGTTGCGCTGTCGTGAACAGGGGTTGCGATTTTATCTGCAGGCGAAAGAACTTAGCTTTCCCACCGAACTGTTATTAGCGCATCCGGAACTGCTGGATACCCCGCGCGGGGTGCGTTTTGATGTCGATTTCTGGAGCCGCTGGTTAACTGACAAAGTGCGCGCCGTGTGCCAAAGCGTGCCGGCGCTCACCGGTTTGATTATCGCGCTCTCCAGTACCGACGGTTTACTGCCGATCTCTCGCCCGCAGTGGGTCAGGCAAAGCGACGGTCTTCGCCAGCCGGCGCAAAGCTTGATGCTCTATCGTCGCTGCTTTAATGCCCTGAGTCAGGCGGTAGCCGCGCAAAATAAGCATCTGGTACTGCGAGTTTTCCCCGCCAGCAATGACGATCTCAGCGTCGTACTGGATGCGATTGAACCGCTGCCGCCTGCGGTTTCGGTATCGATAAAACTCACGCCGGAACGTTTCTGGCCTGCTTTCCCTAACAATCCGGCGCTGTTGGCGGTGCAGACGCGAGATGTATGGATCGATATCGATCTTGCCGGCGAAGAAGTGGGATGGGGCGTCATGCCGTTTTTACGTATTGATGAGCTGCAGGGGCGACTGTTGTGGTGTCAGAGTCGCAACCCGCGCATTACCGGCGCTATCTGTAAAACCAGTTGGGAAAGTATCGATAATCACTGGATCCCTGCGACGCTAAGCGAATGCAACCTCTTCGCCTGTAGTCAGTTGCTGGGCGAAGGGGCGGTAAAAAATCAGCAGCAGTTACTGGTGCAATGGCTGGCGCAACGTTACGGCTGGTGTCCGTCAGCCGATGTCGCGCAGCAGTTCCAGTTGCTGCTTGAACAGGCGACGCAGACGCTCTACCAGTCAATATATGTGCGTGACCATGTTTTCCATCGCCATAGCCAATTGCCTGAAAGCTACGGCCAGGCGGTGTGGAGCCTTTACGGACAACTGGCGCGTAGCCACTGGTTACCCGGTTCGGCGCAGGATATCCACTTCACCCGCGATGACCCGCAGAAGTCGATGGCTAATCTCACGCAAATCGCGCAAGAAAAAGATGAAGTTGCAGCCAGCGCGCAGCAGTTGGGGATAGCGGCGCAAGCGTTCGCTCTCACCGCGGATTTTCCCGCCGCGCTGGCGCTTCGGTGGCGTGAAGAGTGGCAGGGACTGCCGCTCTATTGTCAGTTATTTACCCATGCGCAAAAGGCCTTCTTTACCCTGCACTACGCCCGAGAGGTGGAAAACAGCTGGAGCATGCGGGAAATTTGCCATATCAACGTGCAGGCGTTATATCGCTGCGCATCGGAAATGGAAACGCTTTGTCAGCAGATTGGCGAGGCCTCGCCGGCGTTTTACGTGATGTTCGATCCTGTACGAGCACGTAATCTGGCGGATAGCCTGAGCACCGAACTGGCGGCGCTCAGGTAACTGCATTAAAGGGTGCGACGTAGGGCTTCAACCAGGCACAGTATCGCCATTGCCTGGCCGTAGGGCATGGCGGTCAGGGGGATATTACGATAGTGGTCGAGGTCGTTGCCCATCGCTGTGCCAAACGACACCTGCGTTAACTCTCCTTGCGGCGAGATATGTTCGATTATACCCCGGCAGGCCCGCTCGGCGACCGGCAGAAACGCGTCGTCGAGGTAGCCGAGGCGCACCGCCTTGAAAATACCCGCGGCAAATCCCGCCGTCGCAGAGGCTTCCAGATAACTATCCGGGTCGTTGAGCAGCGTCGGCCATAGGCCGTTTTCGGCCTGGCAGCGGGCAAGGGCGCTGACCTGAATTTGCAGAGTATTTTGCAACTGGCGGTAAAAGGCGTCGTGCTCGTCGAGATCGAGCATCTCCAGCAGCTCCGGTATCGCCAGCGTTATCCAGCTATTGCCGCGAGCCCACAGCGCGCCGGCGAAATGGTGTCTGCCGTTGAAATGCCAGCCGTGAAACCACAGGCCGCTTTGGCGGTCGCTTAAATAATGCAGGTGCTGCAAAAACTGAAATTTCGCCTCTTCTAGCCAGCGCGGTTTACCAAACATTTTGCCGAGCATCGCCAGCGGCAGCACCGCCATCATTAGCGTATCGTCCCAGATTTGTTGATGATGGGGAGCCTCATAGGTGACGTGCTGCAGGCAGCCTTCATCGGTACGCGGCATCTGGCGATATATAGCGTCTCCCCAGCTTTCCAGGTAGGCGCGCCAGTCGCTGCGAGGCGTCTGTTGATAGCGCAGCGCCAGGGTTAAAAACGGGCAAGCGGTATTGATGTTTTTTTCCGGCGTGCCCTCGGCGAAGCGGGCGCTAAACCAGCCGTCAATAAGTTCACGAGCCCGAAGCGATCCTGTCAGTTGCTGGTAGCGAAACAGGCCAAACAGGGCGATGCCATGCGTCCACTCCCAGCCGTCCCAACCTTTGGTGTCAACCACCCGGCCATCCGCCAGCCGTTGCAAATACTGGCCGCTATCGTCGGTAATCGCGGTTAAGTTGCCGATTAGCGCTTCGATGAGTGACTGTAATTCAGGACGGTTGTTTTTCTGCGACATAGTGATTTCCTTGAGAAGAAACGGCGGCGCGTTGCCAGCGATCGTTGCGATGTGGATGGCCGGTCAATAGCTCGATGGTTTCGCGTGCCAGCGGGCTGGCATCCTGTGGATGACCACCGGCGCGCAGACGCTCCAGTTCGCTAATCAGGATTTGATGTCGCGGCTGGCTCAAGCGAAAACGAAACGCGCCATACATCGCCAGTAGGGCCAGCAGACCGGGGCCAACGAGGAATACCCACCAGATGCCATTCAGCGCGGCGGTATTCTGCGTTTCGGCGCCTTTGGTGAATCCAAAGGCTTCCAGCGCCAGGCCGACGATAAACAGCGCCAGCGCCTGGGAGAATTTGCGCGTCAGCATCATCACCCCTGCGTAGATCCCTTCACGCCGCACGCCGGTGTAGGCTTCATCGATATCGGGCAGGAAATTGTAGACATTCCATGGGATGAGATAGGTGCCGCCGCGGGCGATCCCCATCACGATTGCGCCGCCGAGCAGCAGCCAGGAAAGATGGCTGAAAGAAGCGGTCAATTGGCTGAACCACAGTAGCGCGCAGAGGATCAGCGCGATGGCCACCTTATAGGCGTTGCCGTTGCCGACGCGGATGCAAAGCCAGGTAAATAAAGGGATCGCGAAGAACTGGAACAGCGTCATCAGACTCATGGCCTGCGAAGCCAGCGATGTGCCGACACGCAGCACGTAGGTCATATAGTGCATAAACAGCGAGCCGAAAATATCCAGCGCCACCGCGCCGCCGACGTACATCATGATATGAATACGGAAGGTCCGCAGACGGAAGGTCGAGGCCATTTCCCGATACAGCGAACGCAGCGTTTTGCCTAAACCTTGCTGCGTCTGCGGCGGCGGGAGGTTGTCGCGCTCCCAGGTACCGCGCCAGACGAAGATCCACGGCAAGGCAAAAAGCAGGGCGAAGATAATGCCGATATAGAGAAACGCCTGCGATTTATCGGCGACGTGGGCCATGATTTGCCCGGGGATCAGCGCCGCGAGAAAGGCTGTCGCCTGAGCGAATAGCATTCGCGCGCCGGACATTTTCGAGCGCAAATCATAGCGGGTGGTCATCTCTGCAGGCAGCGTATCGTAAGGCACCATCAGAAGGGTGAAGACGGTGCTGAATAGTAGATAGGTACCAAGGTACCAGGCGTAGCCAAAACCACTTATCCACATCAGAGCGAAACAGAGCGATAGCGGCGCGCCGAGAATGAAGAAGATCCGTCGCCGTCCCCAACGGGTGCGAATGTTGTCGGTAATGTAGCCCATCACCGGATCCGTGATGCCGTCCCAAATCTTGGCGATGGCGAAAATAGAGGCCGCGGCGGCGGGTGAGAGTCCGGCGACTTCGATATAAAAGTAGAGCAGCCACAGGCCGGTGATGGTCATCGCGCCGCTGCCGAAAATATCGCCCATCCCCCAGCAGAGGATGTTGCGGGTTTTGACTTCTCGTTGCGGGGTCACTGTCCTCGTCATGAGCGTATCTCTTTGGTAAGGAATGCGAGGTTGCACAGTAAAAGAGGGGGAGGGGGGCGAGAATCCCGACAGTCGGTTTTTCGTACCGTTCTGCGAGCAGCATGCCAAATGGCGACAAAATGAAATAAATCCCGTGATGCTGCTCACATATGCTGCGGTTTAAGAGGGCAATAACTGTGATAACGGCCCTGTTTTCATTTTTTTCGCCGGTAAATTATGCGCGTTATCTCACGTTTTTCCTCTGAGCGTGACGGGGAATGTGAAAGGGTACGCAGATATTTCCGCGGTAGTGATTTCGACCCTACGCTGAGGGCGAGAGAGATGGTGAGATAGCCAATACGTTGATTTCCAGGACATGCTATGAACATTTATCTTTCGCAGCGCCATCCCCATGCGGATGGCGTGACGCCGGATACCGAACTTTTTCAACAGGCGCTGGACGAACTGGCGCAGGCGGGCGGCGGCCAGTTGGTAGTTGATTGCGGCAGGTACGCGCTTGGCGGTTTGCGGATAGGGTCGAACACCTGTCTGTGGCTGTCGCCGGGGGCCGAGCTTATCGTTAGCGAAAACTATGATGACTTTGCTCAGGCGACGGCGCTGAGCCGGGCGGAATCTTCAGATCGGGCCTTTCTGTATGCTGTGGATGCACAGAATATTACCATCTGCGGCGGCGGCGAGATTTACGGCAGCGCTGACGGCTGGTTCTCCCGTGGCGTTGATGCCATGGGCTACCGCACGCCAGCCAGGGCGCGCCCGCGGATCATTTTGCTGGAGAATTGCCGTCGCGTCCGGCTGGAAAATATCACCGTACGACATGCCCCGATGTGGACAATCCATCTGGTCTCCTGCACGGGCGTGGTGGTTGACGGCGTTACCGTCGACAATGATTTGACGATGGCTAATACCGATGCGCTGGATATCGACAGCTGCCAGCAGGTCCATATCGCCAATAGCTATTTCAGCGCGGCGGATGATGCCATCTGTTTGAAAACCACCGATAAACCTGAGCGCATCCAGCGACCGTTGCGTCAGGTAACCATCGTTAACTGCACGCTGCGCTCGAAAAGCTGCGCCTTTAAAATTGGTACTGAAACCTGGCGGGATATTGAAGATGTGCTGGTGAGTAACTGCACTATCTTTGACTCCAATCGCGGCATTGGCCTGATATCCCGCGACGGCGGGCGGCTACGGCGGATGATATTTAGCAGCATTGCTTTTGATTGCGTGAGCGCGCCGGCCTGTCATTGGGGCGAGGCGGACCCTGTTTTCCTTTCCGCGCGCCGTCGCGATCCGGCGATTGAACCCGGCGAAATCTCACAGATCCAGTTCCGCGGGCTGGTTGGCGAGTGCGAAGGCGCGATAAACCTGCATAGTGAAACGCCAGGTCAGATCCGGCGTATTCTGTTTGACGGCGTGCAGCTAACCCAGAAGCTGAACCTGGCAGCGGAGCAGGGGCTTTATGATATCCGCCCGCCGTGCAATCCGATGTCGCCGACCGGGATGGGGATTGATAACGCCTGGTGTTTGAATCCGCAAAGCGGCCGCGTTTGGGGTGTCGAGCCTTATCCCGGCGGTTTGCCGGTACTGTATGCTAACGGCGTAGCGGGTCTGACACTGCGCGAATTTGATTATCAGCGCCCGACCCCATTACCGGCAGCCTGGAACCCTAACGCGCTATGTCTGGAAAACGGAGATAATTAGCGAGGAAACAAGAGAGGTAGTTGCCCCGGCGATTGCTCCGGGGCCAGAACAAGTTATTCTTCAGCGGCATAGCCCTGCGGCGGCAGCTTGCGATTATCCAGCCACGCAGAGTTAGCTTCCATACGCAGGCGACCATCAACAAACCAGCTCACCACCAGCGGGTAGATATCGTGCTCCTGCGCCTGAACGCGGGCGGTAACGTCATCTTCGCTGTCTTCCGGAAATACCGGTACCCGAGCCTGTAAGATCACCGGCCCGCCGTCGAGCTCGTCGGTGACGAAATGCACCGAGGTGCCATGTTCCTCATCACCGTTTTCCAGCGCCTGGCGATGAGTATGCAGCCCTGGATATTTCGGCAGCAGAGAAGGATGGATATTCAGCAAGCGCCCCTGATAGTGGTCAACAAACGCTGGGCTAAGGATGCGCATATAGCCTGCCAGCACCACCAAATCCGGTTGGAAGGCGTCGATTTGCTGCATCAGCTCGCGGTCGAAGGCCTCGCGGCTATCAAACGCTTTCGGCGAGAGCGCAAAGGCCGGAATACCGGCCTCGCGGGCGCGCTCAAGGCCGAATGCTTCGGCCTTATTGCTGAATACCGCACGCAGGGTGCCGTTGATTTGCTTCCGGGCGCAGGCATCAATAATCGCCTGTAGATTACTGCCGTTACCGGAAATCAGCACCACAATGTTTTTCATTCAATGACCACACGTTGTTCGGCATCGGATGCCTTGATATAACCGATTTTCCACGCGTTTTCACCCTGCTCGTTCAGCAGGGCGATAGCTTTATCCGCCTCGGCTGCCGGGAGCGCGACCAGCATGCCGACGCCGCAGTTAAAGGTGCGGTACATTTCGTGGCTGCTGACATTACCGGCGGTTTGCAGCCAGTTGAAGACTTCCGGCCACTGCCAGGATGACTCGTCGATCACTGCCTGGGTGTTGTCCGGCAGTACGCGCGGGATATTTTCCCAGAAGCCGCCGCCGGTCAGGTGGGCGATAGCGTGGACGTCGACATTGGCAATCAGATTCAGAATCGATTTGACATAAATACGGGTCGGCGCCAGCAGGTGGTCGGCCAGCAGTTTGCCGTTGAGGTCGGTGGTCTGCGGGTCAACGCCGCTGACTTCGATAATCTTACGTACCAGCGAGTAGCCGTTAGAGTGCGGGCCGCTGGAGGCAAGCGCGACCAGTACGTCGCCGTCAGCCACTTTGCTGCCGTCGATGATTTCTGATTTTTCTACCACGCCGACGCAGAAACCGGCCACGTCATAATCTTCACCATGGTACATACCCGGCATCTCTGCCGTTTCGCCGCCAACCAGCGCGCAGCCGGACTGTAAGCAGCCTTCGGCGATGCCGTTGATGACGCTTGCCGCGGTGTCTACGTCCAGTTTACCGGTCGCGTAGTAGTCAAGGAAAAATAGCGGCTCGGCGCCCTGAACCACCAGGTCATTAACGCACATGGCGACCAGATCGATACCGATAGTGTCGTGACGTTTAAGGTCCATCGCCAGACGCAGCTTGGTGCCGACGCCGTCGGTGCCGGAGACCAGTACCGGTTCGCGGTATTTCTGCGGCAGAGCGCACAGCGCGCCGAATCCGCCCAGTCCGCCCATCACTTCCGGGCGACGGGTTTTCTTCACCACGCCCTTAATACGGTCGACGAGAGCGTTGCCTGCATCAATATCCACGCCGGCATCTTTATAGCTGAGAGAGGTTTTATCGGTCACTGCGAAGTCTCCACGCGTTTGCGGTAGCAAGAAAAATCGGCGCAATTCTAACAGGGAAAGCAAACGTTTGCGAGCCTGCTTTACACTCGATTTAAAACGGCTTACAGATGAGCAAATTTGATACTGTTCACGAAAATGAAACCGGGTACAGTCTTCTGCTTGCCTCGCCTTTGTTGAATGATCATTATGCCAATGAAACCGGTTTCTGTTTGGTGAAAAGCGAATAACGATCGTCTAAAGGGAGAGCATATGTCCGGATTCAAAGAAGGTTTTCTGTGGGGCGGCGCGGTAGCGGCGCATCAGCTTGAGGGCGGCTGGCAAGAAGGAGGGAAGGGAATTAGCGTCGCTGACGTGATGACCGCAGGCGCCCACGGGGTGCCGCGAACGATCACCGACGGCGTACTGCCTGGTCATAACTATCCCAACCATGAGGCAATTGATTTTTATCATCGTTATAAAGAAGACGTAGCGCTGTTTGCCGAACTGGGATTTAAGTGTTTCCGTACTTCAATTGCCTGGACGCGCATTTTTCCGCTGGGTGATGAGCTGGAGCCCAATGAAGCGGGCCTGCAATTCTATGACGATCTGTTCGACGAGTGCCTGAAATATGGTATCGAACCGGTGATCACGCTCTCCCATTTTGAGATGCCTTACCACCTGGTGACTGAATACGGCGGCTGGCGCAACCGTAAACTCATTGATTTCTTTGTCCGCTTCGCGAAGGTAGTGTTTACCCGCTATCAGCACAAAGTGAAGTACTGGATGACCTTTAACGAGATCAACAACCAGGCCAACTTCCATGAAGATTTCGCCCCCTTTACCAACTCGGGCCTGAAGTATCAGCCCGGCGAAGACCGTGAACCGGTGATGTTCCAGGCCGCCCATTATGAACTAGTCGCCAGTGCGCTGGCGGTAGAGGCGGCACGCGAGATTAATCCTGCCCTGCAGATTGGCTGTATGATCGCGATGTGTCCTATCTATCCGCTCACCTGCGCGCCGGACGACATGATGATGGCGATGAACGCCATGCATCGTCGTTACTGGTTTACCGATGTGCATGTACGCGGTCGCTATCCGCAACATCTGCTCAACTACTTCGCGCGCCGCGGTTTTACGCTGGATATTACCGACGCCGACCGCCGGGCGTTACAAGAGGGCTGTGTCGACTATATTGGTTTTAGCTACTATATGTCCTTCGCCACCAAAGCGACTGACGATAATCCGCACCTGGATTACGACGAAAGCACCAGCCTGGTCTCCAACCCGTACGTGAAGAAATCGGATTGGGGCTGGCAGATTGACCCGGTTGGCCTGCGCTACTCGCTCAATTGGTTCTGGGATCATTATCAACTGCCGCTGTTTATCGTTGAAAACGGCTTTGGCGCCATTGACGTGCGTGAAGCGGACGGCAGCGTGGACGACCAGTATCGTATCGATTATCTCAGCGCCCATATTGCCGAAATGAAAAAAGCGGTGGTGGAAGATGGCGTCGACCTGATGGGGTATACCCCGTGGGGCTGCATCGACCTGGTCTCCGCCGGTACCGGGGAGATGAAAAAGCGCTATGGATTTATCTTTGTTGATAAAGATAACGAAGGTCGCGGTACGTTGGCCCGCAGCCGGAAAAAATCTTTTGCCTGGTATCAGCAGGTTATTGCCAGTAACGGCGAAAACCTGTAGTTGCCAACAAGCGTAGCGTTGCCAGATATAAAAGCCGAAGGGGAACCTCCGGCTTTTTTTGTTTGTTTTATAATGTGTAACAATCCATAAATCACTTTGTTTGATATACGTCAAGCAAGATGGGTATGGCGCAATCCGCAAAAAGCGGTATAATCCCGCGATTTTTTTTGTGGCTGCCCCTCAGAGGAGAAAGAGAATGAAGATTGTGGAAGTGAAACATCCACTCGTCAAACACAAGCTGGGCCTGATGCGTGAGCATGACATCAGTACTAAACGCTTCCGTGAACTCGCCTCAGAGGTTGGTAGCTTACTGACCTACGAAGCAACCGCCGATCTCGCTACCGAGCGTGTCACCATCGAAGGCTGGAACGGTCCGGTCGAAGTTGAGCAGATCAAAGGGAAGAAAATTACCGTAGTGCCCATTCTGCGTGCCGGTCTGGGGATGATGGAAGGCGTGCTGGAGCACGTGCCGAGCGCGCGTATCAGCGTCGTGGGTATCTACCGTGATGAAGAAACGCTGGAGCCGGTTCCTTACTTCCAGAAGCTGGTTTCTAACATTGACGAGCGTATGGCGCTGGTGGTTGACCCAATGCTGGCAACCGGCGGTTCGATGATCGCGACTATCGACCTGCTGAAAAAAGCGGGCTGCTCGAGCATTAAGGTGCTGGTGCTGGTGGCGGCGCCGGAAGGCATTGCCGCGCTGGAGAAAGCGCATCCTGACGTCGAGCTGTACACCGCGTCCGTCGACCAGGGCCTTAACGAGCACGGATACATTATTCCGGGCCTCGGCGATGCCGGCGATAAGATTTTCGGTACCAAATAAATGATGAAGTGATAAAAAGCCGACTTTGAGAGTCGGCTTTTTTTTGAATAAATCACGCCCACAACAAATAACAAACGACTCTCAGAGGATAATATTATGACGCGCCGTGCAATCGGGGTGAGTGAAAGACCGCCGCTTTTACAGACAATCCCGCTTAGTTTGCAACATCTGTTCGCCATGTTTGGCGCAACGGTTCTGGTGCCTATCCTGTTCCACATTAACCCGGCTACCGTACTGCTGTTTAACGGCATCGGTACGCTGTTGTACCTCTTTATCTGTAAAGGCAAAATTCCAGCCTATCTGGGGTCGAGCTTCGCCTTTATCTCCCCGGTGTTACTGTTGTTGCCGCTGGGTTATGAAGTGGCGCTCGGCGGCTTCATTATGTGCGGCGTCCTGTTCTGCATCGTCTCCTTTATTGTCAAAAAAGCCGGTACCGGCTGGCTGGATGTAATGTTCCCGCCGGCGGCGATGGGCGCCATCGTGGCGGTTATCGGCCTGGAACTGGCGGGCGTGGCGGCGAATATGGCCGGGCTGCTGCCGGCTGACGGTCAAGCTCCCGACAGCAAAACCATTATTATTTCGATGGTAACGCTGGCGGTGACGGTTTTTGGTTCCGTACTGTTCCGCGGTTTCCTGGCGATTATCCCGATTCTTATCGGCGTGCTGGTGGGCTATGCGCTCTCCTTCGTGATGGGCGTAGTCGATACGACGCCTATCGCCGAAGCGCACTGGTTCGCATTGCCGACCTTCTACACCCCGCGCTTTGAGTGGTTTGCCATTTTCACCATTCTGCCTGCCGCGCTGGTGGTCATTGCCGAGCACGTGGGGCACCTGGTGGTGACCGCCAATATTGTTAAGCGCGACCTGATCCGCGATCCGGGTCTGCACCGCTCGATGTTCGCCAACGGGCTGTCGACGATTGTCTCCGGTTTCTTTGGCTCGACGCCAAACACCACCTACGGTGAAAATATCGGCGTGATGGCGATTACCCGCGTATACAGTACCTGGGTTATTGGCGGTGCGGCGATTATCGCGATTCTGCTCTCCTGCGTCGGCAAGCTGGCGGCGGCGATTCAGATTATCCCGGTACCGGTGATGGGCGGCGTTTCTCTGCTGCTGTACGGGGTGATCGGCGCATCCGGTATCCGCGTGCTGATCGAATCAAAAGTCGATTACAGCAAAGCGCAGAACCTGATTCTGACCTCAGTTATTCTGATTATCGGCGTGAGCGGCGCGAAGGTGCATATTGGCGCGGCGGAGCTGAAAGGCATGGCGCTGGCGACGATCGTCGGTATTTGTTTGAGTCTGATCTTTAAACTGATCAGCGTTCTGCGTCCGGAAGAAGTGGTGCTGGACGCCGCGGATAGCGAAGAAGCGAAATAACGATCCTGATACCGGGCAGCGATCCTGCCCGGTTCTCTCCGGACCTAAAACTGTGTTAAACTCTTCGCGTTTTTCTGTAAGCCTATGTTGAGGTCCATCTGAACGCTCCGGCACAGCTCTCTTTGCCACTGTATCTTCCTGACGACGAAACGTTCGCGAGTTTCTGGCCGGGTGATAATCCTTCCCTACTTGCCGCTCTGCAGAACGTGTTGCGGCAGGAACACAGCGGATACATCTATATCTGGTCTCGTGAAGGCGCGGGGCGTAGCCACCTTTTGCATGCCGCTTGCGCTGAGCTATCCCAGCGTGGCGATGCCGTCGGCTACGTGCCGTTGGATAAGCGCACGTGGTTCGTGCCGGAAGTGCTGGACGGCATGGAGCAACTGGCGCTGGTGTGCATCGATAACATCGAGTGCGTGGCAGGGGACGAGCCCTGGGAGATGGCTATCTTTAATCTCTATAACCGTATTCTCGAATCAGGTAAAACCCGCCTGCTGATCACCGGCGATTGCCCGCCGCGGCAGCTGCATCTCGGCCTGCCGGATCTCGCCTCGCGCCTTGACTGGGGCCAAATCTACAAGCTGCAACCGCTGTCGGATGAAGATAAGCTGCAGGCGCTGCAGCTGCGCGCCAGATTACGCGGTTTCGAGATGCCGGAAGACGTCTGCCGTTTCCTGCTCAAGCGGCTGGATAGAGAAATGCGCTCGCTGTTTATGACGCTCGATCAGCTGGATCACGCGTCGATTACCGCCCAACGAAAACTGACGATCCCATTCGTTAAAGAGATCCTGAAGCTTTAGGCCGAAAGCGACGCCAACTCCTGCTCTGCCAGGCCGGTTAGCTGCGCCACCAGCGCGGGGGCGAGACCGCTACGTAACATCGCGGCGGCGATACGTTTTGCTTCTTCTTGCCGACCTTCTTGCCGGCCCTGAAGCAGACCGCGTTCCAGCCCTTGCTGTTCGAGATATTCTGCAATAGTCATCAGCGTCTCCTTATGTTGCGGCGTCCGGCGTGGCAAATTCATCCAGCCAGCGTATAAGATGAAAAAAATCGCGCCGCGGGCAACACCGGCGGCGCGTAGGGGTTAGCTGACGATTTCCAGCACCTGTTCCGGCGGGCGGCCGATACGCGCCTGGCCGTGGCTGACCACGATGGGCCGTTCGATGAGTTTCGGGTTCTCGACCATGGCCTTAATCAACGCCTCTTCGCTGAGCTGTGGGTCGGCGAGATTGAGCGACTTATACAGATCTTCTTTCTGGCGCATCAGTTCACGGGCGCTGCTCATATTGAGCATTTTCAACAGCTGGCGCAGCGTCGCGGCATCCGGCGGTGTCTCCAGATACAGCACCACTTCAGGGTCGATGCCGTTGGCTTTCAGCAGGCTGAGCGTGTCGCGGCTCTTCGAGCAGCGCGGGTTGTGGTAAATTTTTACCGCGTCAGACATGTGGTCTCCTTACATTTTCTGATAGGGGCGGAATCTTTCCTGCAGCTGGCGCAGCTGGTCGATGCGAGCGTCGTAGCGCGCCTGCTGCAAACTGCCCAATTTCACTTGCGAACTGGCGCTGCTCAGCAGCGAGATGGCCTGGTCAAGCCTGCCGGCCAGCGCCATGCCTTCGGCCCGCGCCGCCAGCTCCTGGTCGCGATGACCCAGGGCGCCTTCCGCCTGCGCCAGCAGGTCCCAACCGTTGCCGTCATCTTTATTATTAAAGGTGTAGCGATTGAGTATGGTAGCGGCTTCCGCCGGCTGCCCGCCCTGAAGATAGGCGTTGGCCAGGTTCAGCTGCAGGACCGGATCGGTGCGGATCTCTTTGGCGTTTTTCAGACGGTTAATCGCGTCAGTGGTCTTTTTCTGTCCAAGATCGATATCGGTGGCAAGGTCAAGATACCAGGGATTTTGCGGATCGGCGCTGAGTAGCGGCTGTAGCGTTTTGCGCGCCTGATCGTAGTTATTGCTCTCCATGGCCAATAGCGCGCGGCCATACAGCGCGGCGTGCTGCTCGCGGATATTGCCTTTCGACCAGGCGTCAAGCAGATCGCTGCCGAGCTTATTTTCCCCGGAATTGTACATCCCGAGCGTACGGGCCTTGGCGAGATAGAAATCCGCCGACGACTGGACCACCACCGGACGCATCTGATTGGCGCGGTTACGGGCGTCGGCCAGACGGCTTTCCGGCAGCGGGTGAGTAAGCAGCATTTCCGGCGGGCGGCTGGAATAACGGGATTCGTCGAGTAATTTACCCATAAACGCCGGCATTGCCTGCGGATCGAAACCGGAACGCTGCAATACCTGAATACCGATGCGGTCAGCTTCTTCTTCATTCTGACGGGTGAAACTAATCATCCCCTGCTGGGTGCCGGCAAGGGTGCCGGTTAATGCCGCCATCCCCGCCTGCGGGCTGGCCATCGCCAGCAGAATTGAGCCCAGCGCGCCCACCCAGGTTAGCGGCGCGCTACGTTTTTGGTCTTCCATCGCGCGCGCCAGATGGCGCTGGGTAACGTGGGAGATTTCGTGCGCCATCACCGAGGCGAGCTCGCTTTCGTTATCGGAATAACGGAACAGCGCCGAGTGCAACACCACGTTGCCGCCGAAGAAGGCGAAGGCGTTAATCTGATCGTTATTAATCAGATAAAAGTGGAACGGCGTACGCACGGAGTTAGCATGGGCGACCAGGCGCATGCCCAGCCCGTTAATGTATTGCACCAGCAGCGGGTCGTTAATCAGCGGCGCGCTGCCGCGCAGCTGGCGCACGTAGTAATCCCCCATCTGCATTTCCTGACCGATGGAAAGCGTGCTTCCTGCCGAGGTGCCCATATCCGGCAGCGTATCAGCCGAGTCAGCGGCGGCAGGTAATATCGTCCCCAGCGTCAGCGACGCGACGGCGGCGGCCACCAGCGTTTTCTTTAACTGCCTGAACATAACCTCTGTCCTGTAATGTGGGTGTGCCAGTTTGACCGGTTGCGCGGCCCAATGTTCCCGTGCCGCAGATTCTGCGAGTTTAGCTGTGGTTGATGGCGTTGAAAATATGATATTCGCACAGTTGTGCAGGTTTGTGTCATAGCCAATAAAAAGCGAAGTCTTTTTTGTGACACTTAGATACAATTCCCCGGATTGTGGCGATTTGCGCTTCAGGGAAGGGTTTATGCTTGAGATGTTAATGCAGTGGTATCGTCGTCGTTTCAGCGACCCGGAAGCGATAGCGCTGCTGGTTATTCTGCTGGCCGGCTTCGGCATTATGTTCTTTTTCAGCGGCCTGCTGGCGCCGCTTCTGGTCGCCATCGTGTTGGCCTATCTGCTGGAGTGGCCGACCGTTCGCCTGGAGCGTATCGGCCTGTCGCGAACCTGGGCCACCTCGCTGGTGCTGGTGCTATTTGTCGGTATCTTGCTGCTGATGGCCTTTGTGGTGATGCCGGTGGCCTGGCAACAGGGCATTTATCTCATCCGCGATATGCCTGGCATGCTTAATAAGCTTTCCGATTTCGCCGCCACGCTGCCGCGTCGCTATCCGGCATTGGTGGATGCCGGCATCATCGATGCGATGGCGGAAAATGTGCGCACTCGCATGTTGACCGTGGGGGATTCGGTGGTGAAGTATTCGCTCGCCTCGCTGGTGGGCCTGCTGACCCTGGCGGTTTATCTGGTCCTGGTTCCGCTGATGGTCTTCTTCCTGCTGAAAGACAAACAGCAGATGCTGAATGCCGTACGCCGGGTATTGCCGCGTAATCGCGGTCTGGCGGGGCAGGTGTGGAAGGAGATGAACCAGCAGATTACCAACTATATCCGCGGTAAGGTGCTGGAGATGATTGTCGTTGGCGTCGCTACCTGGATAGGCTTCATTCTCTTCGGTCTTAACTACTCGCTGCTGCTGGCCGTACTGGTGGGATTCTCGGTGTTAATCCCCTATATCGGCGCTTTTGTGGTCACTATTCCGGTGATCGGCGTGGCGTTGTTCCAGTTCGGCGCGGGCACTGAGTTCTGGAGCCTGTTTGCCGTATACCTGATTATTCAGGGGCTGGACGGCAACCTGCTGGTGCCGGTGCTGTTCTCGGAGGCGGTGAATTTACATCCGCTGGTGATCATTCTGTCGGTGGTGATTTTTGGCGGGCTGTGGGGCTTCTGGGGCGTTTTCTTCGCGATTCCGCTGGCGACGCTTATCAAGGCGGTAATGCATGCCTGGCCAGATGGAATGGCTATCGAAGACGAGTGACTCGCTGATTGAGCCAAAAAAAACGCCGGGCGATTTTTATCCCCCGGCGTTTTTCATTTAGACGTTATGCGTTTTCTTTCAGCCAGTTCAGCACGACATCGTGGTGATTGCTGGTTTTGAAGTTATCAAACACATGTTCAATCTTGCCGTCAGCATCAATGAGGAAGCTAATACGGTGAATGCCGTCGTAGGTTTTCCCCATAAATGATTTTTCGCCCCAGACGCCGAACTGTTCGCAGACCTGATGATCTTCATCAGACAGCAGCGTAAAGTTCAACAGCTCTTTTTCGGCAAAACGAGACAGCTTTTCTGGTTTATCAGTGCTGATACCCAGTACTTCGACGCCTGCTTTTTTCAGGTCGTCCATATTATCGCGTAAACCGCACGCTTGTACGGTGCAGCCTGGGGTCATGGCTTTCGGGTAAAAATAAACCAGAACACGCTGTCCCTGGAAGTCGGTTAAATTTACTTCCTCGCCGTCCTGGTCCGGTAAGCTAAATTTCGGTGCGATATCACCGGCTTTCAGTGGGGTCATTGGTTAAACTCCATCCTGTTCATCATGCTGTGAATAATTAACGATGTTAATACTGCCTTGTGCGCTCAGTTCTGTACATAGTGCTTTGAACGCTTGCTCGATATTTGTCGTGTTTTGCGAGGCAGGACTGTGCGCGGTGATTTGAATAAATAGCTGAGCGGCGTCTTTATCTTCTCCCGGTTGAGTTCGGGAGACGAGTTCGGCGATATTCATATTCCACGTGTCGCACAGCGCGGTAAAGCGCTCAATAATATGCGGCGAGTCCGGCACCTCTACCTGGATCCAAACCGTATTCGGCATCGCCTGCGGCGGCCGGGCGGAGGTGCGCTTCATTACGATCAGCAAATCCAGCTCGGCTCCTTTTAACGGCAGCGTTGATTCGATCAGGTTAATCGCGTTCCACGAGCCGGAAAGCAGCATTATAAACGTGAACTCGTCGCCGAGCATGGCCAACCGGCTGTCTTCAATGTTGCAGCCGCAGCTGCTGACGTGGCGAGTGATTGTGTTTACGATGCCGGGGCGGTCTGCGCCCAGAGCGGTAATCACCAGATAGTGTTGTAATGAGGCTGTCAAACCTGTTCTTCCTTTAAAAAGGTGAGGTAACATTAGGAAAGCATAAAAAAAACCGGCGTACAACATCCCAGATGGCGTTGGGTCTCTTGCTTTTATTGCGGCACCAAACGTAACATTGAGAATCTTGTCCCACTTCTGCTCTGAGGATGGCCCATGTTCACGGGAAGTATTGTAGCGCTTGTCACGCCGATGGATGATAACGGTAATGTCTGCCGGTCAAGCCTGAAAAAACTGATTGATTACCATGTCGCCAACGGAACCTCGGCGATTGTTTCTGTAGGGACTACCGGCGAATCCGCCACGTTAAGCCATGAAGAGCATGGCGACGTCGTAATGATGACCCTCGAGCTGGCCGATGGCCGCATTCCGGTCATTGCAGGTACCGGTGCAAATGCAACCGCAGAGGCGATTAGCCTGACCAAGCGTTTTAACGATAGCGGCGTTGTCGGCTGCCTGACGGTCACTCCTTATTATAACCGTCCGACCCAGGAAGGCCTGTTCCAACACTTTAAAGCTATCGCTGAACATACTGACCTGCCGCAAATTCTGTATAATGTGCCGTCCCGTACCGGTTGCGATATGCTGCCGGAAACCGTCGGTCGCCTGGCGGAAATTAAAAATATTGTCGGTATTAAGGAAGCAACAGGGAACTTAAGTCGTGTTCACCAGATCAAAGAGCTGGTTTCAGATGACTTTATTCTGCTGAGCGGCGATGACGCGACCGGCATGGACTTTATCCAGCTCGGCGGCGTCGGCGTCATTTCCGTCACGGCGAACGTTGCTGCGCGTGAAATGGCGGACATGTGCCGACTGGCGATGGCGGGGCAATTCGCGGAAGCTCGCGCGATTAACCAGCGTCTGATGCCGCTGCATACAAAATTATTTGTCGAACCCAACCCGATCCCAGTCAAATGGGCTTGTAAGGCGTTGGGACTTGTAGCGACCGACACGCTGCGCCTGCCGATGACGCCGATTACCGAAGCGGGTACGAAAGCGGTTACCGCAGCGCTGAAGCATGCCGGTTTGCTGTAGAGTTTAGGGAGATTTGATGGCTTACTCAGTACAGAAGTCGCGCCTGGCGAAGGTTGCGGGTGTTTCGCTGGTTTTACTCCTCGCGGCCTGTAGTTCTGACTCGCGCTATAAGCGTCAGGTTAGCGGCGACGAGGCTTATTTAGATGCCGCGTCGCTTAGTGAACTTCACGCCCCGGCGGGGATGATCCTGCCGCTGCAGACTGGCGACTACAACATTCCGGTTGCTTCCAGCACCGGCGCGGTAGGCAAAGCGCTGGACATTCGTCCGCCGGCTCAGGCGTTAGCTCTGGTCAGCGGCGCGCGTACCCAGTTTAACGGCGACACCTCCACCTTGATGGTTGAAAATAGCCGCAGCGGTTCTTTATGGGCGCAGGTTGTCAGCATCATCCAGGCGAAAAACTACACCATCACCAAGCGTGACGATGCAGGCCAGACGCTGAATACCGATTGGGTTGAGTGGAACCGCCTTGATGAAGACCAGCAGTACCGTGGCCGTTATCAAATCTCCGTTAAGCCGCAGGGCTATCAGCAGGCGGTGGTAGTGAAGTTGGTGAACCTGGAGCAGGCGGGCAAGCCCGTGTCTGACCCAGCTTCTCTGCAGCGCTACAGCACCTCGATGCTGAACGTTATCTCTTCCGGTCTTGATTCTAACGCCACCAATGCGCAGAACGCGGCGCAGAGAAGCGCTGGCGCGACCTTCGACGTGCAGAGCGCGGCGGATGACACCGGCTTGCCGATGCTGGTGGTGCGCGCGCCATTCAACATGGTATGGCAGAAACTGCCGGCCACGCTTGAAAAAGTGGGCATGAAGGTGACCGACAGCACTCGCTCCCAGGGCAGCATGGCGGTAACTTACAAGCCGCTGTCTGACAGCAGCTGGCAGGAACTGGGCGCCAGTGACCCACAGCTGGTCTCTGGCGACTATAAACTGCAGGTCGGCGATCTCGATAACCGCAGTAGTCTGCAGTTCATCGACCCGAAAGGCCACACTCTGACGCAGTCGCAAAATGACGCCCTGGTAGCCGTATTCCAGGCCGCATTTAACAAGTAATAAAAAGGGCTGGAGCAATCCGGCCCTTTTTAATGTATAGTGACGCAAACGTGTGCGTGGCCGCAAAGTCCGGTAAATTGCCTGATTTTGCCTACGGGCGGAAACGTAATTTTTTGGCTTAATATCACTGGAGTGGTGAAAGATGAAAAAGCAAGCTGAGTTGTATCGTGGCAAAGCGAAAACGGTATACAGCACCGAAAACCCGGATCTGCTGGTACTTGAATTCCGTAACGATACGTCAGCAGGGGATGGCGCCCGCATCGAACAGTTCGATCGTAAAGGTATGGTGAATAACAAATTCAACCATTTCATTATGAGCAAGCTGGAAGAAGCCGGTATCCCGACCCAAATGGAAGCGCTGCTTTCCGATACTGAATGCCTGGTGAAGAAGCTGGATATGGTGCCGGTTGAATGCGTGATTCGTAACCGCGCGGCGGGCTCGCTGGTGAAACGCCTGGGTATTGAAGAAGGTATCGAACTGACTCCGCCGTTGTTCGATCTGTTCCTGAAAAACGACGCCATGCACGACCCGATGGTCAACGAATCCTACTGTGAGACGTTCGGCTGGGTGAATAAAGAAAACCTGGCGCGCATGAAAGAGCTCAGCTACAAAGCGAACGACGTACTCAGCAAGCTGTTTGATGATGCCGGTCTGATTCTGGTCGACTTCAAGCTGGAGTTCGGCCTGTTCAAAGGCGAAGTGGTGCTTGGCGATGAATTTTCTCCGGACGGTAGCCGTCTGTGGGATAAAAACACCCTCGATAAAATGGACAAAGATCGCTTCCGCCAGAGTCTCGGCGGCCTGATCGAAGCTTACGAAGAAGTGGCCCACCGTCTGGGCGTCAAGCTCGACTAATCTCCTCCGCGCCGGAAGAAATAGTCTCTTCCGGCGCTCTTATTCGTTGTTTCCTGTGGTAATCCTCCGCTGAACCGCCTACGATCTCTCATATTCGTAACATGATGGAATAGAGGTGCTTATGCGCTGGCAAGGGCGTCGTGAAAGCGACAATGTGGAAGACAGACGTAGTGATTCAGGTTCGCCGCTGGGCGGCGGCGGTGGCGGTTTCCGTATTCCAAGCGGTAAAGGCGGCATCGTCCTGCTGATTATCGTTCTGGTGGCGGGTTATTATGGCGTGGATTTAACCGGCATGCTGACCGGCGAACCGATGCCGCAGCAGCAGACTTCTACCCAACGTTCCATCAGCCCGAAGGATGACGAAGCGGCGAAGTTCACCTCTGTGATTCTGGCAACCACCGAAGACACCTGGGGGCCTATTTTCGAAAAGATGGGGCGGCAATACGTTCAGCCGAAGCTGGTGATGTATCGCGGCGCGACCCGTACCGGTTGCGGCACCGGCCAATCGGTGATGGGGCCGTTCTACTGTCCGGCGGACAGCACGGTCTATATCGACCTGTCATTCTATGACGAGATGAAAAACAAACTCGGCGCTGACGGCGACTTTGCGCAGGGCTACGTGATTGCGCACGAAGTCGGCCATCATGTGCAGAAACTGCTCGGCATCGAACCTAAGGTCCGTCAGATGCAGCAGCAGGCTTCGCAGACCGAAGTGAACCGCCTGTCGGTGAAAATGGAGCTGCAGGCAGACTGCTTTGCGGGCGTCTGGGGCAATAACATGCAGAAGCAGGATGTGATGGAAACCGGCGATCTGCAGGAAGCGCTCAATGCCGCTGAGGCCATCGGCGACGATCGTCTGCAGGAACAAAGCCAGGGCCGCGTAGTGCCGGACAGCTTCACCCATGGGACTTCCCAGCAGCGCTATACCTGGTTCAAACGCGGTTTTGATAGCGGCGATCCTGCGCAGTGTAATACCTTTGGCAGTTCACTTCGTTAACGCTTGCTCATGGAACCGCTTGTTCACCTGACCGCGCGGATGGCGCGCGAGGGCATTCGTCGCCTGCTGGTGCTTAGCGGCGACGAAGACTGGTGCCTGACGCAAGCCCTGGATTTACGAGCGCGGCTGGAGGGCGACGGACTGTGGGTCGGCCCGTCGTCACAGCTGGCGCCCTGCGCGGCGCCGGGCGCGCTGAAAACGCTGCTCGGGCGCGAATTTCAGCATGCCTTTTTCGACGCTCGCCACGGTTTTGACGTGGCGGCTTTTGCCGCGCTTGCCGGCACGCTGCGCGCCGGCAGCTGGTTAGTGCTGCTGGCGCCGGATTTTGCCCGCTGGCCTGAGCAGGCGGATGGCGATTCGCTGCGCTGGAGCGATACGTCTGAACCAATCGCCACCCCTAACTTTGTCCACCGTTGTCTCCAGCTCTTCACCGCGGATCCTGAGGTCGCACTGTGGCGACAGGGCTACGGCTTACGTTTGCCGGAGGTCGCTCCGCGCAGAGACTGGCACGCTGCCGATGGCTACCCGCAGGCCGAACAGGCCGCCATTCTTTCGTCACTACTGTCATCGCCCCCGGAAATTGCCGCCGTCACCGCCGGGCGCGGGCGCGGTAAATCTGCGCTGGCGGGAATGTTGATTCATCAGCTCACCGGCTCTACCATCGTCACCGCGCCGACGCGCGACGCGACGGAAGTCATCGCCGTTTTTGCGGGACAAAAGATATGCTTTATGGCGCCCGATGCGCTGCTGGCAAGCGATGCGAAAGCCGACTGGCTGGTGGTCGATGAGGCCGCCGCTATCCCGGCACCGACGCTGCGCCAGCTGACGGCGCGTTTTCCCCATACGCTGTTAACGACGACGGTTCAGGGCTATGAGGGAACCGGCCGCGGCTTCTTATTGAAGTTCTGCGCCGGTTTCCCAACGCTACGGCGGTATAACCTGTCGTCGCCGATTCGCTGGGCGCCGGGTTGCCCGCTGGAGTCGGTTATCGACCGGTTATTGTTATTTAACGATGAGGCATTTCTGCTGGCGCCGCATGGGGAACCGCAGCTGGAGACGTTAAGCCAGGATGCCTGGCGCGAACAACCCACGCGCCCATCAGAGGCTTATCAACTGCTTTCCGGCGCTCATTACCGCACTTCGCCGCTGGATTTGCGCAGGATGATGGATGCGCCAGGCCAGCACTTCACCGTGGCTCGCTGCGCGGATGGCGTCGCTGGCGCGGTGTGGCTGGTGGAAGAGGGCGGTCTCGAACCTGAGCTTAGCCGCGCCGTCTGGGCCGGATATCGCCGCCCGCGCGGCAATCTTGTCGCCCAATCATTGGCCGCGCACGGCGGTAGCCCGCTGGCGGCGACGCTGACCGGCAGGCGCGTCAGTCGTATTGCCGTCCATCCAGCGCGCCAGCGCGAAGGGTTGGGGCAGCGTTTAATCGCCCATGCCGTCAAGCAGACGCACGGCTGTGACTATCTCTCCGTCAGCTTTGGTTTTACCCCTGAACTATGGCGCTTCTGGCAGCGCTGCGGGTTTCTGCTGGTGCGCATGGGCACGCATCGCGAGGCGAGCAGCGGCTGCTATACGGCGATGGCGCTCTATCCGCTCAGCGAAGAGGGGCGGCAACTGGCCTGGCGCGAACATCAACGGCTGGCGCGGGATGAACGCTGGCTGAGTCAGTGGCGTGATGAACGCGCTCCGGTGACGATGGATGAAACAGCTATGCTTACTGAGGAGGACTGGCTGGAGGTCGCCGGTTTTGCCTTTGCGCATCGTCCGCTGTTGGCGGCGGTCGGGAGTCTGAACCGGCTTTTGCAGGCGACGCCGCTGCCGTTAGTGGCGCTACGCGCGCGCTTAGCGCAGCAGGATGAAGCAGCGCTATGCGTGGACCTCGGCTTATCCGGTCGCAAGGCGCTGCTGGCGCGACTGCGGGAAGAGGCGGCTTCGGCCATGGCGGGACTCGATCCTGCCCGCGCGCAGCGGCTGGAAGAGTGGGTCAGGAAGCTGCAATTTTTTTAACTAACTCATTCAGTTAAATGGCATGGTCATATTCTCTGCGCGGCGTAAACTGCCTTGCATCAATCAGGAGCCCGATTCCTGTTTATCTGAGACATCAGGAGATAACCATGAAACACGATCACTTTATTGTTCAGAGCCCGGCGACGCCTGCGCAACAGTTGCTGCTGCTGTTTCATGGCGTGGGCGATAATCCGGTTTCGATGGGGCAAATAGGTAGCTGGTTTGCGCCGCTGTTTCCCAACGCGCTCATTGTCAGTATCGGTGGTGCGGAGCCCTGCGGTCCGGCGCCGGCGCGCCAGTGGTTTTCGGTACAAGGCGTGACGGAAGAGAATCGTCAGCAGCGCATTGATGCCATTATGCCGACCTTTATTGAAACGGTACGCTACTGGCAAAAACAGAGCGGTTTGGGCCCGCAGGCGACGGCGCTGATCGGTTTTTCGCAGGGTGCGATTATGTCCCTCGAGAGTATTAAAGCCGAGCCAGGACTGGCGTCGCGGGTAATTGCCTTTAACGGCCGTTACGCGACGCTGCCGCAAACGGCGACCACGCAAACTACCGTGCATCTGATCCACGGCGGCGAGGATCGGGTGATCGATCTGGCGTGGGCGGTCTCCGCGCAGGAGCGGCTGCAGGAGCTGGGTGGAGATGTCACGCTGGATATCGTTGAAGATCTCGGACATGCCATTGATGACCGGAGCATGCAGTTTGCCCTCGACCGTCTGCGTTATACCGTACCGAAGCACTATTTTGATGAAGCGTTGAGCGGCGGTACGCCGAAAGATGACGATATAATCGAAATGCTGTAATGGCCCCGCGGTACAACGTCGGCTGGTATAGGTAGATGCTGTTATCGGTTTACAACTTTTTTAAGGGTTTTCCCGGACGCGGCGCGTTGCGCCTTCTCCGGGCTACCAAATCGCACAGCGCTGTAGCCCCGGTAAGCGGCAGCGCCACCGGGGAATTTTGAGGCCGCCAACACCGGCAGTTTCAGTAGCCATGGGTACAGAGGTAAAATTGAGAGCCTCAGCTCGCAATGGTACGGGCCGTAGCCCGGGTAAGGCGTCGGCCGCTACCCGGGAATGCAACCAGCCCGCGTGATGACGGGGAGCGCAGGTTTACTTCTTCGGCTGGTCTTTGTTCGGCCAGTCGTCGTCGTCATCCCACTTGCTATTGAAGTCGCGATGCGGCGGCAGATCCGGTTTGTTGTCGAGATATTTTTTCGGGTCGACGCGATTAAGATCTTTAATCACGTTGATCATCACGCCGACTAAAAATACCAACACCAGAATCCACCAGTGGTTGATAAGCCATTCCATGCTGTGTCCTCTTTTTACCCCGCAGCGGCGCTGCAGGGTAATCGTTATTGTCGTCAGGCGACCAGTTGTTCCATGATGCGTTGATACATCCGCGCCAGCAGCTGCAGGTCGGCGGCATTGACGCATTCATTAATTTTGTGAATGGTCGCGTTCACCGGGCCCAGTTCCACCACCTGCGCGCCCATGCGGGCGATAAAGCGTCCGTCAGAGGTACCGCCGGTGGTTAGCAACTGCGGTTTTACTTCATTATAGTGCTCAATGGCGTTCACGACCGCATCGACAAGATTGCCGCGACCGGTCAGGAACGGCTGGCCGGAAAGCCACCATTCGACGGTATAGCGCAGCTGATATTTTTCCAGCAGCGCGATGATGCGTGCTTTGATCATCTCGTCGGTCAGCTCGGTGCTGAAACGGAAGTTGAACTGAACGAATATATCGCCAGGGATGACGTTGTTACTGCCGGTGCCAGCCTGCACGTTGGCGATTTGCATGCTGGTCGGCGGGAAGTATTCGTTGCCTTTATCCCATTCGATAGCCACTAGCTCCGCCAGCATCGGCGCGGCGCGGTGTACCGGGTTATCGGCGAGGTGCGGATAAGCGACGTGGCCCTGGACACCATGAATCGTCAGGTTACAGGTGAGTGAACCGCGGCGGCCGTTTTTCACGACATCGCCGACCACTTCGGTACTTGAAGGTTCGCCGACCAGGCAGTAATCAAGGCGCTCGTTACGCGCCATCAGCGTTTCGACCACTTTTACCGTGCCATGGGTGGCGCTGGCTTCTTCATCAGAGGTGATGAGAAACGCCAGGCGTCCTTTATGATCCGGATACTGCGCGACAAAGCGCTCGGCGGCGACAACCATTGCCGCCAGCGATCCTTTCATATCCGCCGCGCCGCGGCCAAACAGCATGCCATCGCGAATAGTTGGTTCAAACGGCGGGTTGATCCAGCGGTCGGCGTCGCCGGCCGGCACCACATCGGTATGGCCGGCAAAGGCCAGCGTTTCACCCTGTCCGCGCCAGGCCCAGAAATTTTGCGTATCGCCGAAGTCCATCGCTTCAACGGTAAAGCCGATCGCCCGCAGGCGTTCAATCATTAACGCCTGGCATCCCGCATCATTGGGGCTAAGGGAAGGGCGGCGAATAAGCTGCTGAGCCAGCTCAATGACCGGGCAAGACATAGACTACACCTCGTTAATAAATTTTTCGTAGTTTGCTTCGCTAAAGCCCAGCAGCATAGGCTGACCGGGCGCGCAGAGCAATGGGCGTTTGATAATTGCCGGCATTTCCAGCATCAACGCCGCCGCCGCATCGGCATTATCGATCCCAGTGCGGACCGATTCATCGAGTTTGCGCCAGGTGGTGCCGCGGGTGTTAAGCAGCGCTTCCCAGCCTAATTCGGCAATAAAGGTATTCAGCAATTCGCGGTCCAGTCCGTCAACACGATAATCATGGAAGCGATAGTCTATCTGATGGGCTTCCAGCCAGCGGCGGGCCTTTTTAATGGTGTCGCAGTTTTTGATGCCGTACATGGTCAACATAATTAAACCTTCACGTTAAAAGAATATGTTTCTCAGTTTTTTCCGAATATATAAGCTTTGTTAAATAATACGTGAATCGGCTGGATAAATATAACTTTTCAGCCTTGTCTGATTAAAATTTGTTCTTTTTCGCGACAGACTAAGATAATGAATTACAGGAATTCTGATATTAACAAAATGTTGCGTAATGTTGCTCTATGTCACATTAAATTTACATGAACCGGCTTATGGTAGCCGCAAGCCAGAGTATTCAAGGCTTGCGGTGACAAGAAAAGCGATTAGAGCGATAGATCGGACGAACTTCTCCTGAGCGGGGAATTTATCTAAAATCGCCATAATAATAAGAGAGGCTATTATGATTGAACATGAACTGGGGAACTGGAAAGATTTTATCGAAGATATGCTGCGTAAATAAAATCTGGCTTTGTCGGTACTGAAGACAATGTTTGACCCATGAAAAAGGCGACTGTGACAGTCGCCTTTTCTGTTATTTGACGGTTTATTCCGGCCTCTCTTTCAGCGGGAAGCGGCGGCGTACCAACACGAAGAACAGAGGTACAAAGAAGATGGCCAACACGGTGGCGGAGATCATTCCGCCCATGACGCCGGTACCAACAGCGTGCTGGCTGCCGGAGCCCGCGCCGGTACTGGTGGCCATTGGCAGCACGCCGAAGATAAACGCCAGTGAGGTCATCAGTATCGGGCGTAGACGCTGACGACAGGCCGATAGGGTGGCGGTCAGCAGATCTTCGCCTTTCTGGTTCAGCTCGTTGGCGAACTCAACAATCAGGATGGCGTTCTTTGCCGACAGGCCGATGACCGTCAACAGACCTACCTGGAAGTAGACATCGTTTTCCAGGCCGCGCATCCAGGTCGCCAGCAGCGCGCCGATAACCCCCAGCGGCACCACCAGCATCACCGAGAACGGTACCGACCAGCTTTCATATAGCGCCGCCAGACACAGGAACACCACCAGCAGAGAAATGGCGTACAGGGCAGGCGCCTGAGCGCCAGACAAACGCTCCTGATAGGACATCGCCGTCCATTCCAGGCCGAAACCGTTCGGGAGCTGTTTGGCTAACTCTTCCATAATGGTCATGGCGGTACCGGTGCTGACGCCAGGCGCAGCTTCGCCAACGATCTCGACCGCTGAGTAGCCATTGTAACGTTCGAGGCGCGGCGAACCCGTTTCCCAACGCGAGGTGGCGAAGGCGGAGAACGGTACCATGGTGCCGCTACTGTTACGCACATACCACAAATTGATATCGTCCGGCAGCATGCGATATTTCGCCGCCGCCTGGACGTAGACCTTCTTCACGCGTCCGCGATCCATAAAGTCGTTCACGTAGCTCGAACCCCAGGCGGTCTGCAGCGTATCGTTAATATCATCAATGGAGACCCCCAGCGCCTGGGCTTTACGCTGGTCGATATCAACCTGCAACTGCGGACTGTCGTCCAGGCCGTTGTGGCGTACGCGGGTGAGCTGGTCGTTGTTCGCCGCCAGCTCCAGCAGTTTGTCGCGCGCCGACATCAGCGCCTCGTGGCCGTTGCCGGCGTGATCTTCCAGCTCCATATCGAAGCCCGCGGAGCTGCCAAGGCCGCTGATGGCCGGCGGGCTGCTGGCAAACACGCGCGCTTCTTTAATTTTATTGAAGGCTTTGGTCGCGCGCTCAATGATAGCGAACGAGGAGCCGGTTTTTGGGTCGCGCTGATCCCAGTCTTTCAGGCGGACAAACATACGTGCGACGTTCTGGCCGTTGCCGCCGGGGCCGGAGCCGACGGTAGCAAATACCGACTCGACGTTACTCTTCTCGTTATTGAGGAAATAATCTTCCGCTTTTTGCACCACTTTCAGCGTCTGCTGTTGGGTGGAGCCGCTCGGGAGCTGTATCGAGGTGGTGAACATACCGCGGTCTTCCAGCGGCAGGAACGAAGTCGGCAGATGCAGGAACAGCAGCACCATGCCGCCGAGCAGCAGGACGTAAATCAAAATCCAGCGCAGCGAACGATGGAGAATTTTGCCCACGAAAGTTTCATAGCGGCTGGCGCTGCGGTTGAAGGTGCGGTTAAACCAGCCGAAGAACCCTTTTTGACCATGCTCCTCGCCTTTGTGAATCGGTTTTAACAGCGTGGCGCAGAGCGCCGGGGTGAGGATCATCGCCACCAGCACCGACAGCACCATTGCTGAAACGATGGTGATGGAGAACTGGCGGTAAATGGCGCCGGTGGTGCCGCCGAAGAAGGCCATAGGGACGAATACCGCCGAAAGGACCATGGCGATACCGACCAGCGCCCCCTGGATCTGCTTCATCGATTTTCGCGTCGCTTCGCGCGGCGAAAGACCTTCTTCGCTCATAATGCGCTCGACGTTTTCGACGACGACGATGGCGTCATCGACCAGCAGGCCGATAGCCAGCACCGTCGCGAACATCGTCAGGGTGTTAATACTGTAGCCGCAGGCGTAGAGCACGGCGAAGGTGCCCATCAATACCACCGGCACGGCGATGGTCGGGATCAGGGTCGCGCGGAAGTTCTGCAAGAACAAATACATGACCAGGAACACCAGCAGAATCGCCTCCAGCAGCGTTTTCACCACATCGGTAATCGAGGCTTTTACAAAAGAGGTGGTCTCGTAGGCGACTTTATACTGCAGTCCGTGCGGGAAATATTGCGACAGTTCATTAAGACGGGCGATAACGCGCTCGGCGGTGGCCATTTCGTTGGCACCCGAGGCGAGCTTAATCCCCAGCCCCGAAGCGGCCTGACGATTATAGCGGCTCAGATAATCATATTTTTCTGCGCCCATTTCGACGCTGGCGACGTCGCCCAGCGTGACTTCCGAACCATCCTTATTAACGCGCAGGGTAATATCGCGGAACTGCTGCGGTGTTTGTAGCAGCGATTGTGAGTTGATGGTGGCGTTCAGCGCCTGGTTATCAACCGACGGCGTACCGCCCAACTGGCCGACGGCAATTTGCGCGTTCTGCGATTCGATGGCGTCAGTTACATCTTTCGCCGTCATCTGATAGCTGTTGAGTTTCGCCGGATCGAGCCAGATACGCATTGAGTACTGCGAACCATAGGCGTCGATATCGCCGACGCCGTTGACGCGGCTTAGAGGATCCTGCACGTTACTGGCGACGTAGTCGGCAATATCCTGCTTATCCATGCTGCCGTCGGTAGAGACAAACGCGAGAGTGAGAATGTTGGTGTCGCCGGTTTTGCGCACCGTGACCCCCTGATTCTGTACCGCCTGCGGCAGTTTACGCATCGCCGATTGCAGCTGGTTTTGTACCTGCTGTACGGCTTCATCCGGGTCGGTACCGGCGGTAAAGCTCAGGGTAACCGTTGCCTGACCGGTGGCGCTACTCTGCGATGACATGTACATGAGGTTATCAAGGCCGGTCATATTCTGTTCGATAACCTGGGTGACGGTATTCTCCAGCGTTTGCGCCGAAGCGCCGGGATAATTGGCCGTCACTCGGACGTTAGGCGGCGCCAAATCCGGATATTGTTCTACGGGGAGCGACAAAATTGCCAGCGTGCCGGTCAGGACTAATAAAATAGCCAAAACCCAGGCAAAGATGGGGCGATCGATAAAGAAATTCGCCATCGGAATCAGGACCTCATTGTGTACATTTTTTGTTATTTCGCAGCCTGTGATACTTTATAGATAACCCCGCAGGCAATCGTGGAGAAATTAAGGAGATAGTGTAATTTATCATGTGTCTTTTATGAGAGCGTAAAGAAACGTCTGTCGCTCCTCTCTGAATTTATATGCGCTTATCACGTCTTTTCTGTCATTCCGTCAAAGCCGCTTATTATTGCTCAGCTAAATGAAACAAAATTTCATTCAGGTCAATATTTTTGATCTAAACCGGATTCTGGTGAGAAAAGCCGATTTCTGGGCAAACGACCATTGTCCCACGGTCATGATGTCAGGTAATAAACAGTCATACTAAATGAGGGGTTATTAGCGATAAGCCGGAAGGATGTATGAACCACTTTATTATGAGCGATAGTCGCAAATGCATCGGATGCAGGGGCTGCGAAGTGGCCTGCGTGATGGCGCATAATGGCGAACAACATGTCTTGACCCCACAGCGCTTTTTGCCGCGCATTACCGTGATTAAAAACCAGAAACAGCGTAACGCGGTAACCTGTCGTCACTGTGAAGGCGCGCCCTGCGCGCGTAGCTGTCCTAACGGCGCCATTAGCCGGCAGGAAGACAGCGTATTGGTGCAGGAAGAAAAATGTATCGGCTGTAAATCCTGCGTGGTGGCCTGTCCCTTTGGCGTGATGCAAATCGTCGTCACGCCAAACGGCAGAGCGACGGCGCACAAATGCGACTTATGTCATGGTCGCGAAGCCGGGCCAGCCTGCGTGCAGAATTGTCCGGCGCAGGCGTTACAGTTGGCGACCGATTTCGCGTTAAGCGAGATGGCGAAAGCGCGGCGGCTGCGGGCGGCGCGTGCGGATGCGGCGTCCTGGCAACATCGGACTTTGACCGCTTTAGCGTCAACCGCCGGCGATAAGGCTAGCCAGATGGCGGCCACGCCCACCCGCGGCGAGGCGGATAAACTGGCGGCTGACGCGCGTAAACAGCACTTTGGCGAAATCTATTTGCCGTTCAGCGCGGCGCAGGCGCAGCGGGAAACGCAGCGCTGTCTGAAATGCGGCGATCGCAGCATCTGCGAGTGGACCTGTCCGCTGCATAACCATATTCCGCAGTGGATCGAGAGGGTAAAAGCCGGCGACATCGCCAGCGCCGTTGAGCTTTCCCATCAAACCAACTGCCTGCCGGAAATCACCGGTCGCGTCTGCCCGCAGGATCGTCTGTGCGAGGGGGCCTGCACGCTGCGCGATGAGAGCGGCTCGGTGACGATCGGCAATATCGAACGCTATATCTCCGACCAGGCGCTGGCCGGCGGCTGGCGCCCGGACCTTTCGGCGGTAAAAGCCAGCGGTAGGAAGGTTGCCATCATCGGCGCCGGGCCTGCGGGCCTGGCCTGCGCCGACCTTCTGGCGCGTAGCGGCGTGGCGCCGGTGGTGTTCGATCGCCACCCGGAAATCGGCGGCCTGCTGACGTTCGGCATCCCGCCTTTCAAGCTGGATAAATCATTGCTGGCCCGTCGGCGCGAGATTTTCAGCCAGATGGGCATCCGCTTTGAACTGAACTGCGAGGTGGGTAAAGACATCAAACTCACACAACTGCTTGCAGACTATGACGCGGTTTTCGTCGGTGCCGGTACCTATCGCTCAATGAAAGCCGATCTGCCTAACGAGGAGGCGCCGGGCGTGTATGAGGCGCTGCCGTTCCTTATCGCCAACACCAAACAGGTGATGGGGCTGGAGGCGCTGGCCGATGAACCTTATATCGATACCGCCGGGCTGAAGGTGGTCGTGCTGGGGGGCGGCGATACGGCGATGGACTGCGTGCGTACCGCGCTGCGCCACGGCGCGCAGCAGGTCACCTGCGCCTATCGTCGTGATGAAGCCAACATGCCAGGTTCGAAAAAAGAGGTCAAAAATGCCCGGGAAGAGGGGGCGAGTTTTGAATTCAATGTTCAGCCGATCACCCTTGAGCTCGGTGAGGATGGCCGGGTCAGCGGCGTGCGTTTTCTGCGCACCCAGCTTGGCGAACCGGACGCTCAGGGCCGCCGCAGCCCGTCGCCGATCCCCGGCAGCGAATTTGTGATGCCTGCCGACGCGGTCATTATGGCGTTTGGTTTCCACCCGCATTCAATGCCGTGGCTGGAAGCCGCGGGGGTACAGCTGGATAGCCGCGGGCGGATCAAGGCGAACGTGGAGAGCCGCTATCGTTACCAGACCAGTAATCAGAAGATCTTCGCCGGCGGCGATGCGGTGCGCGGCGCGGATTTGGTGGTGACGGCGATGGCGGAAGGGCGGCATGCCGCGCAGGGGATCATGGACTACCTTGGCGTCGCTTCCGCACTGCCGCACTAACGACAAAGCAGGCTCCGCGGCGTAGTATGACTGGGTTATTTCACGCTGCGGAGTTTGCATGTCACTTAATATCCACGTCATTAAAGATAAAATCCTCTCCGAAAACTACTTCGTACTGCGCAACATGACCTATGAGTTGACGCGCCGCGACGGCAGCGTCGTGCGTCACAAACGCGAAGTGTACGATCGCGGCAATGGCGCCACGGTTCTGCTCTACAACCCCGGCAAGCAAAGCGTGGTTCTGGTGCGCCAGTTCCGCGTCGCCACTTGGGTGAATGGCAACCAGGATGGCATGCTGATTGAAACCTGCGCCGGACTGCTGGATAACGACGCGCCAGAGGTGTGTATCCGCAAGGAGGCGATCGAGGAGACCGGCTATCAGGTCGGCGAGGCGCGCAAGGTCTTCGAACTCTATATGTCGCCCGGCGGCGTGACCGAACTGATTCACTTTTTTATCGCCGAATACAGCGAGGCGCAGCGCGCTAACCGGGGCGGCGGCGTAGATGATGAAGATATTGAGGTGCTGGAACTGCCGTTCGTCCGGGCGCTGGAAATGGTCGCCAGCGGTGAAATCCAGGATGGCAAAGCGGTGATCCTGCTGCAATACCTACAAAATTCCGGCCTCATGTCGCGGGATCTCTGATAAATCTGATTGAGCAAAACCCCGCCAGTGCTGATGATAATGATGAATTAGAAATCACTCTGTCAGTCATACTTCGGGATTGTGCCGCTCATGCTTTATCGGGTTTTAATACTGCTTTTTTTCGGTTTTCTGCCGACGTCGTTGGCGTGGGCGGCGCCAGCCCAGCAGTTGTTTGGAGATTGGCTTGTCACCTGCAACAATCAAAATTATTGCGTCACGCGTAATGTCGGGCTGCATCATGGATTGGTGATGACCCTAAGCCGGAGCGCGGGAGCGGCTACCGATGCCGCTTTGCGCATTGAACTTGGCGGCGTCGGTAATCCGGTCGCCGCGCTGGCGGCCATCGGCCCGCGGCTGCAACTGGATGGTAAACCGCTGCATTTTGACGGCAAACACTGGCAGATTGCCGATAAGCTGATTAAAACCGGCGATAGCGTCAGTATCGACGCTTTCCTGCAGCAGGCCCAGGAGGGGAAAGAGATTACCCTGCAAAACGGTCTGCAAAGCATTTCATTGAAGGGCCTGAAGGCCGCGCTGCTATTTATTGATAATCGGCAAAAGCGGGTCGGCAGCGAAACCGCGTGGGTCGGCAAAGGTGAAGAACCGCCGCTCAGCGTACCGCCGGCACCAGCGTTGCGAACCGTAGGTAAAGCGGAAGTAGCGCAGTCGCCGCTCAGCCGCGACGAACTTAATGAGCTTATCGATTACGGCAATGAGCGGATGAACGCCAGCCCCTGTTCGCTCGATCCTTTCCGCCGGGAAATCCGCGTCACCGCGCTAACCGATGAGAAAGTTCTGTTGATGACCAGTTGCGAAGCGGGCGCGTATAACACCGTCTGGCTGGCGTGGCTGGTGTCGCGCAAAACGCCGCATCTTGCCCGTCAGGTGCGGCTGGCGCTGCCTTTCCAGCCGCCCGGCAATGCGCCGCGCGATATTGAGTTGATTAACGCCAGCTTCGATGAGCAGCGTCATGAACTGGTGACATTCGATAAAGGCCGCGCGCCGGGCGATTGCGGGATCCAAACCCGCTGGCGCTATGACGGCCAGCGGTTTAATTTGACCCGCTACGCTCAGCAACCGCAGTGCGATAACTGGCAGGGGCCAGACGCCTGGCCCACATTATGGATCACTCGTTAAGCACTTTGCGGCTGACTTCGACAATATGTTCAGCGGTAAAGCCGAAGAACGGGAACAGCTTGTCGGCTGGCGCCGATTCCCCGTAGCGGGTCATACCAACAATTGCGCCTTTCAGGCCGACATATTTATACCAGTAGTCGGCGATACCGGCTTCGATAGCGACGCGGGCGCTAACATCGGAAGGCAGCACCGACTCGCGCCAGGCCTCATCCTGAGCATCGAAAACGTCGGTGGAGGGCAGCGACACCACCCGCACGTTTACGCCGCTGGCCAGCAGCGTCTCCGCCGCCTGAACGGTAATCTCGACTTCCGAACCGGTGGCGATAAGGATGAGATCCGGCTTGCCGCCCGCATCCTTCAGAACGTAACCGCCGCGCGCAATTTCCTGCACCTGTTCCGGCGTACGGGCCATTTGCGCCAGATTCTGTCGCGAAAGGATTAACGCGGTAGGGCCGTCATTGCGCTCGATGGCCGCCTGCCAGGCGACGGCGGTTTCCACCTGATCGCACGGCCGCCAGGTACTAAAATTGGGCGTCAGGCGCAGGCTTGCCAGCTGCTCCACCGCCTGGTGCGTTGGGCCGTCTTCGCCAAGGCCGATTGAATCATGGGTATAGACCATAATCTGATGCGCCTTCATCAGCGCCGCCATGCGTGCGGCGTTACGCGCGTATTCGACGAACATCAGGAAGGTCGAGGTATAGGGAATAAAACCGCCGTGCAGGGCGATGCCGTTAGCTACCGCGGTCATACCGAATTCGCGTACGCCGTAGTGGATATAATTACCCGCCTGATCCTCTTTGATCGACTTCGAGCCGGACCAGATCGTCAGGTTACTGGGCGCCAGGTCGGCGGAACCGCCGAGCAGCTCAGGCAGATCCGGGCCGTAGGCGTTAAGCGCATTTTGCGAAGCCTTACGGCTGGCTATTTTCGCCGGTTCCGACTGTAGCTTCGCCACATAGTCATGGGCCGTTTTTTGCCAGTCAGCCGGGAGCTCACCTTCCATGCGCCGTTTGAGCTCAGCCGCCAGTTCTGGATACTGCTGCTGATAAGCGGCGAATTTTTCATTCCACGCATGTTCTGCTTTCTCGCCGCGCGGCCGCGCATCCCAGCCCTGATAAATTTCTTTTGGGATTTCAAACGGCGGATATTTCCAGCCCAGCTGTTCGCGGGCCAGCGCGACCTCCTTTTCCCCCAAGGCCGCGCCGTGCGACTCTTCGGAACCGGCTTTATTCGGTGAACCAAAGCCGATTATGGTGCGGCAAATAATCAGCGAAGGTTTGTCTGTTACCGCCTGCGCTTGCTGGATTGCCTGCTTCACCGCCTGCGGATCGTGACCGTCGATATCGCCAATCACGTGCCAGTGGTAGGCGCGAAAGCGCTCGGCGGTATCGTCGGTGAACCAGCCTTCAACGTGGCCGTCAATAGAGATACCGTTGTGATCGTAGAACCCAATCAGCTTACCTAATCCCAGGGTGCCCGCCAGCGAACTGGCCTCGTGTGAAATCCCCTCCATCAGACAGCCATCGCCCATAAACACCCAGGTGTAGTGATCGACGATGTCGTGGCCGGGACGGTTAAACTGCGCCGCCAGCGTACGTTCGGCGATAGCCATCCCGACGGCGTTAGCCAGCCCCTGGCCGAGCGGCCCGGTGGTGGTTTCCACGCCGGGGGTATAACCATGTTCCGGGTGGCCCGGCGTTTTCGAATGCAGCTGGCGGAAGTTTTTCAGCTCATTCATCGGCAGATCGTAGCCGGTCAAATGCAGCAGGCTATACAGCAGCATCGAAGCATGGCCGTTAGACAAAATGAAACGATCGCGATCGTACCAGTGCGGGTTTGCCGGGTTATGTTTAAGAAAATCGTTCCACAGAACTTCGGCAATATCCGCCATCCCCATCGGAGCGCCGGGGTGGCCGGAGTTGGCTTTCTGGACGGCGTCCATGCTCAGGGCGCGAATGGCGTTAGCAAGCTCTCTTCGGGACATAGTCGTTTACTCCGTGACAAAGGATGACAGTTTGGCTGCTAGCAGATCTTCCAGTTTGCGTTGATCGACGGCGAACTGGCGAATACCTTCCGCCAGCTTTTCTACCGCCATCGGATCCTGGTTATGCTCCCAGCGGAATTCCGCTTCGCTTAGCGGAACCGGGCGCGGAAGTATCTGATGAGCGGGGATGAGTTTACGTATTACCGGCGCGTCGCTGGCCTGCAGCTCTTGTAACAAGGCCGGGGAGATGGTGAGGCGGTCGCAGCCGACCAGCGCGAGGATTTGTTCGGTACGGCGGAAGCTGGCGCCCATCACGATGGTGTTGTACTTATGGAGTTTGAAATAGTCGTAGATATTGCGCACCGATTTCACCCCCGGGTCTTCATCAACCACGTAAGGCTCTAACGGCTGACGCGCCTGATACCAGTCGTAAATACGCCCGACGAAGGGCGAAATCAGAAACACGCCGGCTTCGGCGCAGGCGCGAGCCTGGGCGAATGAGAACAACAGCGTCAGGTTGCAGTGGATCCCTTCTTTTTCCAGCACCTCCGCGGCGCGGATCCCCTCCCAGGTGGAGGCCAGTTTGATCAGGATCCGCGACTTATCGATCCCCATTTCCTGATAGAGAGCGACCAGGTGGCGCGCTTTCTCAATACTTTTTTCACGATTGAAGGAGAGACGGGCATCGACTTCGGTAGAGACGCGCCCTGGAATGCTTTTGAGTATTTCCGCGCCGAAATTGACCGCCAGCTTATCGCAGGCATTAGCGACCTGCGTCTCGCGGTTGCCGCCCTGTTTCGCGGCCCAGGCGAGGGCATCATCGATAAGCCCGGCGTAGTTATCCAATCCGGCAGCCTTTAAAAGCAGCGAAGGGTTGGTGGTGGCATCTTCCGGCTGATAGTGGCGGATAGATTCAATGTCGCCGCTGTCGGCGACTACGGTGGTGAATTGTTTGATACTGTCTAGCTGATTCATTAAAAAGTACTCCTGGAACAATAAGTTGCATGAGTTCTTGTCGTTATGCGGTAGAGATGGTGATGAGGTACATAACTAAAAAGCATAGCAGACGGGGCTATCATTGACCGTGAAACTAGGTTACATAAATATTATAAATTGATAACAACCAGACCTTTGTGATGGCAAGAGTATGGCGGCCTTCAAAGTTTAAACCGCCGTCAGGCGCGATACTAAGCATCGCCTTAAGGCGGGCCGACGGCTCGCCATCACGCTTCACCCCCTACGATTCGATACGTGAAAGGAACCATAAAATGGATGAGCAGTTGAAACAAAGCGCCCTCGATTTCCACGAGTTCCCGGTGCCCGGGAAAATTCAGGTGTCGCCGACCAAACCCCTGGCGACCCAACGCGATCTGGCGCTGGCATATTCGCCGGGCGTTGCCGCGCCGTGCCTGGAAATTGAGAAGGATCCTTTGGCCGCTTACAAATACACCGCTCGCGGCAACCTTGTCGCGGTGGTCTCCAACGGTACCGCCGTCCTCGGTTTAGGCAATATCGGCGCGCTGGCCGGAAAACCGGTAATGGAAGGAAAGGGCGTTCTGTTTAAGAAATTCGCCGGCATCGATGTGTTTGATATTGAAGTCGATGAGCTGGATCCTGACAAATTCATTAATGTCGTCGCCGCCCTGGAGCCGACGTTTGGCGGCATCAACCTCGAAGATATTAAAGCGCCGGAATGTTTCTATATTGAGCAGAAACTGCGTGAACGCATGAATATTCCGGTGTTCCACGACGATCAGCACGGCACGGCGATTATCAGCACCGCGGCAATTCTCAACGGTCTGCGGGTGGTTGAGAAGAATCTCTCCGATGTGCGGATGGTGGTCTCCGGCGCGGGAGCGGCGGCAATCGCCTGTATGAACCTGCTGGTGGCGCTGGGAATGCAGAAACACAATATCGTGGTCTGCGACTCGAAAGGCGTTATCTATAAAGATCGCGAAGCCAATATGGCGGAAACCAAAGCGGCCTACGCGGTGGAAGACGACGGGAAACGTACCCTCGACGATGTCATCGATGGCGCGGACATTTTCCTCGGCTGCTCCGGGCCGAAAGTTCTGACTCCGGAGATGGTCAAGAAAATGGCGCGCTCGCCGCTGATCCTCGCGCTGGCGAACCCGGAGCCGGAAATCCTGCCGCCGTTGGCGAAGGAAGTGCGCGACGACGTGATTATTTGTACCGGCCGTTCCGACTACCCAAACCAGGTCAACAACGTGCTGTGCTTCCCGTTCATTTTCCGCGGCGCGCTGGATGTTGGCGCGACGGCGATTAACGAAGAGATGAAGCTGGCGGCGGTTCACGCTATCGCCGAGCTGGCGCATGCCGAACAGAGTGAAGTCGTGGCTTCCGCCTATGGCGACCAGGATCTCAGCTTTGGCCCGGAGTACATTATTCCGAAACCGTTCGATCCGCGCCTGATCGTCAAGATCGCGCCAGCGGTTGCCAAAGCGGCGATGGAATCCGGCGTGGCGACGCGGCCGATTGCCGACTTCGATGCCTACATCGAGAAGCTGAGCGAGTTCGTTTATAAAACCAACCTGTTTATGAAGCCGATCTTCTCCCAGGCGCGCAAAGAGCCGAAGCGCGTGGTGCTGGCGGAAGGTGAGGAGACCCGCGTGCTGCACGCCACGCAGGAGCTGGTATCGCTGGGGCTGGCGAAGCCAATCCTCATCGGTCGTCCGAGCGTGATTGAAATGCGCATCCAGAAACTGGGTCTGCAGATCAAACCGGGCGTGGACTTTGAAATCGTCAATAATGAATCCGATCCGCGCTTTAAAGAGTACTGGAGCGAGTACTATCAGCTGATGAAGCGCCGCGGCATTACCCAGGAGCAGGCGCAACGGGCAGTAATTAGCAACACCTCGGTCATTGGCGCGATCATGGTTCATCGCGGTGAGGCGGACGCGATGATCTGCGGAACCATCGGCGATTATCATGAGCACTATCGCGTGGTACAGCCGCTGTTTGGCTTCCGCGACGGCGTCAGCACCGCCGGGGCGATGAACGCGCTGCTGCTGCCAAGCGGTAACACCTTTATCGCCGACACCTACGTCAATCACGATCCATCGCCGGAAGAGCTGGCGGAGATCACCCTGATGGCGGCGGAAAGCGTGCGTCGTTTTGGTATCGAACCGCGCGTGGCGCTGCTGTCGCACTCCAACTTCGGTTCCGCCGATTGCCCGTCGGCCAGCAAAATGCGTAAAACGCTGGAATTGGTGAAAGCGAGCGCGCCAGATCTGATGATTGACGGTGAAATGCACGGCGACGCCGCGCTGGTCGAAAGCATCCGTAATGACCGTATGCCGGATAGCCCGCTGAAAGGGGCGGCCAATATTCTGGTGATGCCGAATATGGAAGCCGCGCGTATCAGCTACAACCTGCTGCGCGTCTCCAGTTCGGAAGGGGTCACCGTCGGGCCGGTACTGATGGGTATCGCTAAGCCGGTGCATATTCTGACGCCTATCGCCTCCGTGCGGCGTATCGTCAACATGGTGGCGCTGGCGGTCGTGGAAGCGCAGACCCAGCCGCTGTAAACGCATAAAATTAAGCCCCGGTATTCCGGGGCTTTTTTGTCTCAGATGGCTAAATTCAGATCCACTCTTTCACTTTGATGAACTCGCTCAGTGCGGCTTCCGGGCTGCCTTCCTGCGGGTGGAAGTTGTATTCCCAGCGCACCAGCGGCGGCATCGACATCAGAATAGACTCCGTACGCCCGCCGGTCTGCAGGCCGAACAGCGTGCCGCGGTCCCACACCAGATTGAATTCCACATAGCGCCCGCGGCGATAAAGCTGGAAATCGCGTTCGCGTTCGCCGTAAGGCGTGGTTTTTCGGCGCTCAACGATCGGCAGATAGGCGTCAGTAAAGCCGTTGCCCACCGCCTGCATAAAGGCGAAGCAGTGGTCAAAGTCCGGGGTATTTAAATCATCGAAGAACAGGCCGCCAATGCCGCGCTGTTCGTTACGGTGCTTGAGGTAGAAGTAGTCATCGCACCACTTTTTATAGCGCGGATAGACCTCGTCGCCGAACGGCAGGCACAAATCGCGGGCGGTACGATGCCAGTGGATGGCGTCTTCTTCAAATCCGTAATAAGGCGTTAAATCAAACCCGCCGCCGAACCACCACACCGGGTCGGCGCCGGGCTTCTCGGCAATGAAAAAGCGGACGTTGGCGTGGCTGGTCGGCACATAGGGGTTGCGCGGATGCACCACCAGCGAAACGCCCATCGCTTCAAAGCTGCGCCCGGCGAGCTCCGGGCGGTGGGCGGTTGCCGATGCAGGCATCGCATCGCCGTGGACGTGAGAGAAGTTAACCCCGGCCTGCTCAAAGACGCCGCCGTCGCGTAAAACCCGGCTGCGTCCGCCGCCGCCGCCTTCGCGCTGCCAGCTATCTTCGACAAAATCCTTGCCGTCAACGGCGGAGAGGTTGGCGCAAATGGCATCCTGCAGCTGAAGAAGGAAGGCTTTTACCTGCTGTACATCGGGTTTCATTAACGTCTCTTCGAATGCGCTTTCTGGTTATCGAACCAGTGGAAATAACTAATAATACCGGAAGCAATAGCGTTGGCGATCTTCTGGCGGAAAGCGGTTGTGCCGAGTAGCTTCTCTTCATTTGGGTTGGTAATGAACGATGTCTCGACCAGCACCGAGGGAATGGAAGGTGACTTCAGCACCACAAAGGCCGCCTGTTCTGTATTGCGGCTGTGCAGCTTATGCACCGGCTTAATCTTTTTCAGAATATGCGAGCCGAGCGTCAGGCTGTTCTTAATGGTGTCGGTTTGCACCAGATCGAACAATACCTGCTGCAGCAGATGGTCCTTATCCGTCGCTTTTTTACCGGCGACCTCATCGGCGCGGTTTTCGCGCTCGGAGAGATATTTCGCCATGGCGCTACTGGCGCCGCGGTTGGAGAGCGCAAAGACGGAGGCGCCGGCCGCACTCGGGTTGGTAAAGCCGTCGGCGTGAATCGACATAAACAGATCGGCGCCGTGCTGGTGGGCGATTTCAACGCGATCGTATAGCGGAATAAAGGTATCGCCGCTACGCGTCAGGCGGGCATCGATGCCGTTGCTGCGTAAAATACTGCGCACATTTTTGGCAATGGCCAGCACGACGTGTTTTTCTTTCGAACCGTTGTGGCCAATTGCCCCCGTATCGATGCCGCCATGACCGGGGTCAAGCATCACCAGGCGCTTGCTGCCTGCTTTCTTTGCGACGGGTTTGCTGTGTCCATTGGAAGTTTTTAGCGGCTGTTCTTTGGCATTGGCCTGGGAAGCGACGCCGGTTAGCGTCATCGCAGCCAGTCCTGCTTTCAGCACCTGACGGCGCGAAGCAAGTATTTTTAATGGTTTAAAAGTGCTCATTCGGCCTGAATTGTAAACAAGTGATGTCCAATGTTATATCGTATCGCGTTTCCCGTTACGACCACTCAAAATAAGAATTGTTTTACTTTTCATTTCAATACATGACAAAGATATATTATGCCATTTTTTGCCGATGATTTCGCCTGATATTGGCTATCAGTCATATTCGCGCCATAATCACTGTTTTTAACCGTAAATGGTGGGGAATACCATGGAGATTCGCGTTTTTCGCCAGCAGGATTTCGAAGAAGTGATCACCCTTTGGGAGCGCTGCGATCTTCTGCGCCCATGGAACGATCCGGAAATGGATATCGAGCGTAAGCTCAACCACGACGTGAGCTTGTTTCTGGTCGCTGAAGTGAACGGTGAAGTGGTAGGGACGGTAATGGGCGGTTACGACGGTCACCGCGGTTCCGCTTACTATCTTGGCGTACATCCGGAATACCGCGGCCGCGGAATAGCCAATGCGCTGCTCAATCGGCTGGAAAAGAAGCTGATCGCCCGCGGCTGCCCGAAAATTTCAATTATGGTGCGTGACGATAACGAAGTGGTGCAGGGGATGTATGAGCGTCTCGGTTACGAGCACTCGGATGTACTCACCCTGGGTAAACGCCTGATCGAAGATGAAGAATACTGAATTTATTCCTGCCGATTACGATGCCCAGGGCCGTTTGCGGCTGCCGCTGTTGTTTTGGGGCGTGCTGTTGCTGCAGGCGCGCACCTGGGTACTGTTCGTCATGGCCGGCGCCTCCCGCCAGCAGGGCGATGCGCTGCTGAGCCTGTTCTATCCCGATCACGATAACTTCTGGCTGGGGTTACTGCCCGGCGTACCGGCGGTCGCGGCATTTTTGTTGAGCGGTCAGCGTCAGCGTTTCCCGCGTCTCTGGCCGCTGATGCGCTGGCTGCTGATTGCTTCACAGGCGCTGTTGCTGGCCTGGCAGCCGTGGCTGTGGTTCACCGGCGAGGCGCCTTCCGCGCTGACCATCGCCCTGCTGGCGGCCGATATTTATGCGCTATGGTGGCTGATAACCAGCCGCAGGTTGCACGCCTGTTTTCGCCTCGAAGCGCTTTAATGGCACTTTTTGCCGATCGCGTACTCCAACATGCGTTGAATTAATCAGAAGGATTGAGATATGAAATCGCTACGTCTAATGCTCTGCGCGCTTCCGCTGGCGCTAACCGGCTGCTCAACGATGAGCGCGGTGAACTGGTCGGCTGCCTATCCGTGGAACTGGTTTGGTTCTTCCAACGAGGTCACCGAGCAGGGCGTGGGTAAACTGACAGCATCGACGCCGCTGAATGAGCAGGCGATTAGCGATGCCCTCGGCGGCAGCTACCGTCTGCGCAGCGGAATGAAAACCACGGATGGCAAAATCGTTCACTATTTTGAAGCGCTGAAGGATGACAAGCTGGCGCTGACCATCAACGGCGATGGCGGTACGGTGAGCCGCATTGACGTGCGCGATAGCGCAATTCCCGCCGCCAGCGGCGTGAAAATCGGTACCCCGTTTAGCGAGCTGTACAGCAAAGCGTTCGGCAACTGCGAGAAAGGCGCCCCCGATAACGGCGCGGTGGTGGAATGTAAAGCCGCAGGTAGCCAGCACATCAGCTACGCCTTTACCGGCCACTGGAGCGGCCCGGACGAGCTGATGCCGTCCGACGATACCCTGAAAAACTGGAAAGTCAGCAAAATTATCTGGCGTCGCTAATTTGATCTGAAGAGACACGTGGGCGGATAAAAACGGTTACAATGGCGCGTTAGCAACGTCATAGCGTTGTGGTTGCATCATTTCAGGAGGAGCGATGTCTCAGGTTCAGAGCGGCATTTTGCCGGAACATTGCCGCGCGGCGATTTGGATTGAAGCCAATGTCAAAGGGGACGTTAACGCCCTGCGCGAAGCGAGCAAAATTTTTGTCGATAAAGTGGCCACTTTCCAGGCTAAATTCCCTGACGCCAAACTCGGCGCGGTGGTCGCTTTCGGCAATACCGTCTGGCGTCAGCTGAGCGGCGGTGAAGGCGCGGAAGAGTTAAAAGATTTTCCGGTCTATGGTAAAGGGCTGGCGCCATCCACGCAGTATGACGTGTTAATTCATATTTTATCCGCCCGCCATGAAGTGAACTTTTCCGTCGCCCAGGCGGCGATGGCCGCCTTCGGCGACGCCATCGAAGTGAAAGAAGAAATTCACGGTTTCCGCTGGGTGGAAGAACGCGATCTGAGTGGCTTCGTTGACGGCACCGAAAACCCGGCAGGCGAAGAAACTCGCCGTGAAGTCGCGGTGATTAAAGACGGCGTTGACGCGGGCGGCAGCTACGTATTTGTGCAACGCTGGGAGCACAATCTTAAGCAACTGAACCGCATGAGCGTGCCGGATCAGGAGATGATGATTGGCCGTACCAAAGAAGCCAATGAAGAGATCGACGGCGACGAGCGCCCGGTCACTTCGCACCTGAGCCGCGTGGACTTAAAAGAAGATGGCAAAGGGCTGAAAATCGTCCGCCAGAGCCTGCCGTACGGTACCGCCAGCGGCACTAACGGCCTGTACTTCTGCGCCTACTGCGCGCGCCTGTACAACATTGAACAGCAGCTGCTGAGCATGTTCGGCGATACCGACGGTAAGCGTGATGCCATGCTGCGCTTCACTAAACCGGTGACCGGCGGTTATTACTTCGCGCCGTCGCTGGAGCGTATTCAGGCGCTGTAATTTTTCCCCTCACCCTAACCCTCTCCCCAAGGGGGAGAGGGGACGGCACGGTGGACTCTCTTTCTCCCTCTCCCTCAGGGAGAGGGGACGTACGGTGCGGTTATGGATTCCGCGTGCGAACTCCCTTTCTCCCTCTCCTGAGGGAGAAAGAACGGTACGGCGCGGTTATGGATTCCGCGTGCGGACTCTCTTTCTCCCTCTCCCTCAGGGAGAGGGGCGGGGTGAGGGCATCGGCGACTCAAGCGCTTCAAGTATTCTCTCCATCACCGCATCTTCATACTCTTCAAACTCATTATTCCAGAAGCGTAAAACCCGCCATCCCTGGCTCTGTAGCCAGCGGGTGCGGCGAACATCGTAGACGCGCCTCTCATCGTGCTGACCGCCGTCCAGTTCAATCGCCAGCCGTGTTGCGCAGCAGGCAAAATCGAGAATGTAGGGACCAACGGGATGTTGGCGGCGAAACTTATAGCAAGCAAAACGGCGGTTGCGCAGTAAGTACCATAGTCGACGTTCTGTTGGCGTTAAGCTACGTCTGAGCTGACGTGCAAATATCTGTGTGTTTTTCATATAAACACAGTGCACGCTTGGCTGCCGTTTGTCACAATGACACGTCGAATCTGCGAGCCGCTTTCAGCAAAGCTTTACCAGTTGCTTATTCTCTTTTCTACTTCTAAATCGCCAAACGGTATATAAAACCGTTACTCCTTTCGTACTCGTTATAAATATGATGATCATCAGTAAATGATCATTTTTGATAAGGGTGCGCAATGGCCGTTAAATCACTGAAAAAAGGATATCTGGCGCTGGCGGCTTCCATGCTGCTGGTGGCGCAGGCGCAGGCGACTGAACTGCTGAACAGTTCCTATGATGTTTCCCGCGAGCTGTTCGCCGCCCTTAATCCGCCTTTTGAGCAGCAGTGGGCAAAAGAAAACGGCGGCGACAAGCTGACCATCAAGCAGTCCCATGCGGGCTCATCCAAGCAGGCGTTGGCGATTCTGCAAGGCCTGAAGGCTGACGTCGTGACCTATAACCAGGTGACGGACGTCCAGATTCTGCATGATAAAGGCAACCTGATCCCGGCAGACTGGCAGAGCCGTCTGCCGAATAACAGCTCGCCGTTCTATTCGACCATGGCTTTCCTGGTGCGTAAGGGCAACCCCAAAAATATTCACGACTGGAACGATCTGGTGCGTTCCGACGTGAAGCTGATTTTCCCGAATCCTAAAACTTCCGGTAACGCGCGCTATACCTATCTTGCGGCCTGGGGGGCGGCGGATAAAGCCGATGGCGGCGATAAAGCCAAAACCGAACAGTTTATGACCCAGTTCCTGAAGAACGTCGAGGTCTTCGATACCGGCGGTCGCGGCGCGACCACCACCTTCGTTGAGCGCGGGCTGGGCGATGTGCTGATTACTTTTGAATCGGAAGTTAACAACATCCGTAAACAGTATGAAGCGCAGGGTTTCGAAGTAGTGGTGCCGAAGGTCAATATCCTTGCCGAGTTTCCGGTAGCGTGGGTAGACAAAAACGTTAAGGCCAACGGTACTGAAAAAGCGGCGAAAGCCTACCTGAACTATCTCTATAGTCCGCAGGCGCAGACCATCATCACCGATTACTACTATCGCGTGAATGACCCGAAAGTCATGGCGTCGCTGAAAGATAAATTCCCGCAGACCGAACTGTTCCGCGTGGAAGACCAGTTTGGCAGCTGGCCTGAAGTGATGAAAACCCACTTCGTCAGCGGCGGCGAGCTGGACAAACTGCTGGCAGCGGGGCGTCAGTAATGTTGGCTGTGTCGTCCAAGCGCGTGCTGCCGGGCTTTACCCTGAGCCTTGGCACCAGCCTGCTGTTTGTGTGCCTGATTTTACTGTTGCCGCTCAGCGCGCTGGTAATGCAGCTGGCGCAGATGAGCTGGGCGCAGTACTGGGAGGTGATTACCAACCCGCAGGTGGTCGCTGCCTATAAAGTCACGCTGCTGTCTGCTTTTGTGGCGTCAATTTTTAACGGTGTGTTTGGCCTGCTGATGGCGTGGATCCTTACCCGCTATCGTTTCCCGGGCCGTACCCTGCTGGATGCCCTGATGGACCTGCCGTTCGCGCTGCCGACGGCGGTGGCCGGCCTGACGCTGGCCTCGCTGTTCTCGGTTAATGGCTTGTACGGCGAATGGCTGGCGAAGTTTGATATCAAAGTGACTTATACCTGGCTTGGCATCGCGGTGGCGATGGCCTTTACCAGCATCCCGTTTGTGGTGCGTACCGTGCAGCCAGTGCTGGAAGAGTTAGGGCCGGAATATGAAGAGGCGGCGGAAACCCTCGGCGCGACGCGCTTACAGAGTTTCCGCAAAGTGGTGCTGCCGGAGCTGTCGCCGGCTCTGCTGGCGGGGATTGCGCTGTCGTTTACCCGCAGCCTTGGCGAGTTCGGCGCGGTGATTTTTATCGCCGGCAACATCGCGTGGAAAACGGAAGTGACTTCGCTGATGATTTTCATTCGTTTGCAGGAGTTTGATTACCCGGCGGCGAGCGCGATTGCCTCGGTGATCCTCGCGGCGTCGCTGCTGCTGCTGTTCTCCATCAACACTCTGCAGAGTCGCTTTGGTCGACGCGTGGTAGGTCACTAATGGCGGAAGTTACTCAATTGAAGCGCTATGACGCGCCCCGGATCAACTGGGGCAAATGGTTTCTGATCGGCGTCGGGATGCTGGTATCCGCCTTCATCCTCGTGGTGCCGATGATTTATATTTTTGTCCAGGCTTTCAGTAAAGGGTTAATGCCGGTGCTGGAAAATCTGGCCAACCCGGACATGCTGCACGCCATCTGGCTGACGGTGATGATTGCGTTGATTACCGTGCCGGTGAATCTGGTGTTCGGTACGCTGCTGGCCTGGCTGGTGACGCGCTTTACCTTCCCTGGCCGCCAGCTGCTGCTGACGATGCTGGATATCCCGTTTGCCGTCTCGCCGGTGGTGGCAGGTCTGGTTTATTTACTGTTTTACGGCTCCAACGGCCCACTCGGCGGCTGGCTTGATGAGCACAACCTGCAGATCATGTTCGCCTGGCCGGGCATGGTGCTGGCGACTATCTTCGTCACCTGTCCGTTTGTGGTCCGCGAGCTGGTGCCGGTCATGATGAGTCAGGGGAGCAATGAAGATGAAGCGGCGATCCTGCTCGGCGCTTCCGGTTGGCAGATGTTCCGCCGGGTGACGCTACCCAATATTCGCTGGGCGCTGCTGTACGGCGTGGTGTTGACCAACGCCCGCGCGATTGGCGAATTCGGCGCGGTGTCGGTCGTTTCCGGCTCGATCCGCGGCGAAACGCTATCGCTGCCGCTGCAAATTGAATTACTGCAGCAGGACTACAACACCGTCGGTTCGTTTACCGCCGCGGCCCTGCTGACGTTAATGGCTATTTTGACCCTGTTTTTAAAGAGTATGTTGCAATGGCGTCTGGCCAATCAGGAAAAACGCGCGCAACAGGAGGGAAATCATGAGCATTGAGATTGCCAATATTAAGAAATCGTTTGGTCGCACCCAGGTGCTGAATGATATCTCGCTGGATATCCCTTCCGGGCAAATGGTTGCGCTGCTGGGGCCGTCCGGCTCCGGTAAAACCACCTTATTGCGGATTATCGCCGGGCTGGAGCATCAATCCAGCGGCCATATCCGTTTTCACGGCACCGACGTGAGCCGGATGCACGCCCGCGATCGTAAAGTGGGCTTTGTTTTCCAGCACTATGCGCTGTTCCGTCATATGACGGTGTTCGATAACATCGCCTTTGGCCTGACCGTGCTGCCGCGTCGTGAGCGTCCCAATGCGGCGGCGATTAAAGCCAAAGTGACCAAACTGCTGGAGATGGTGCAACTGGCCCATCTTGCCGACCGTTATCCGGCGCAGCTTTCCGGCGGCCAGAAGCAGCGCGTAGCGTTAGCGCGCGCGCTGGCGGTCGAGCCGCAAATTCTGCTGCTGGATGAACCCTTTGGCGCGCTGGATGCGCAGGTGCGTAAAGAATTGCGCCGCTGGCTGCGCCAGCTGCACGAAGAATTAAAATTCACCAGCGTGTTTGTTACCCACGATCAGGAAGAGGCGATGGAAGTCGCCGATCGGGTGGTGGTAATGAGCCAGGGCAATATCGAACAGGCCGATGCGCCTGAACGCGTGTGGCGGGAACCTTCGACCCGTTTTGTGCTCGAGTTTATGGGCGAAGTTAACCGCCTGCAGGGCACCATTCGCGGCGGCCAGTTCCACGTCGGCGCCCACCGCTGGCCTTTAGGCTATACCCCGGCATATCAGGGGCCGGTCGATCTGTTCCTGCGACCGTGGGAAGTAGATATCAGCCGCCGTACCAGCCTGGATTCGCCGTTGCCGGTGCAGGTGCTGGAAGCCAGTCCGAAGGGGCACTACACCCAATTAGTTGTCCAGCCTCTGGGGTGGTATGACGAACCGCTGAGCGTGGTGCTGGCGGGCGATGAGGCCCCGTCCCGTGGCGAACGCCTGTTTGTCGGCTTGCAGAATGCGCGCCTGTATAATGGAACCGAACGCATCGAACCGCGCGGCGAACTTGCTCTGGCAGAGACGGCCTGATAGCTTAAATCCACGTGCTTTTGCCGGGCGGCGCTGCGCTGACCCGGCCGACAGCCCGGAGCGCATGACGCGGCCGGGCTTTTTATTGGACAGCTGAAGTGAACACATTAGAACAAACAATCGGCAACACGCCGCTGGTGAAATTACAACGTCTGGGGCCGGACAACGGCAGCGAAATCTGGCTTAAGCTTGAGGGCAATAACCCGGCGGGCTCGGTAAAAGATCGCGCTGCGCTGTCGATGATTGTCGAAGCGGAAAAGCGCGGCGAAATTAAACCAGGCGACGTGCTTATCGAGGCGACCAGCGGTAATACCGGTATCGCGCTGGCGATGATAGCGGCGTTAAAAGGCTATCAGATGAAACTGCTGATGCCGGACAACATGAGCCAGGAGCGCCGTGCCGCGATGCGCGCCTACGGCGCTGAACTCATCCTGGTCACCAAAGAGCAGGGGATGGAAGGCGCTCGCGATCTGGCCGCCGCGATGGCCGAGCGTGGCGAGGGTAAACTATTGGATCAGTTTAACAATCCGGATAACCCTTACGCCCATTACACCACTACCGGCCCGGAGATCTGGCGCCAGACGGACGGGCGTATCACCCACTTTGTTTCCAGCATGGGCACCACCGGTACCATTACCGGCGTATCGCGTTTTCTGCGCGAACAGGTGAAGCCGGTAAGCATCATTGGGCTGCAGCCGGAAGAGGGCAGCAGTATTCCGGGGATCCGCCGCTGGCCGCAGGAATATATGCCGGGCATTTTTAATGCCTCGTTGGTGGATGAGGTGCTGGATATCCACCAGCAGGATGCGGAAAACACGATGCGCCAGTTGGCCGTACAGGAAGGGATCTTCTGTGGCGTCAGTTCCGGCGGTGCGGTTGCCGGGGCGCTGCGTATTGCTCGCGCCAATCCGGGCGCGGTGGTAGTGGCGATCATCTGCGATCGCGGCGATCGTTATCTCTCAACCGGCGTGTTCGGCGAAGAACACTTCAGCCAGGGGGCGGGTATCTAAACGCGCTATCACGGCCCTCCATGCCTGGCATGGGGGGCGGTTAACCTAAAGTGCGTGTTTCGCTACCAGCTTATCCAGAAACGCCCATAGCTTTTGATTCATCTCGCGATAATCCCATTGCCTCATTTCATCTTCGCTGCGAATAAAGCGCCTGCCTTTTGCGGCGGTAAGTTCAGGTTGCGAGTGCGTAATTAATAACTCGATGACCTCCGCGTCAAACTCCATATGGCACTGAAAACCGTAGACCCGATCGCTATATTTGACGATTTGCCGCGGGCACCCTTCGCTGGAGGCCAGGACTTCCGCCGCAGGCGTCAGGCCCGGCATATCGTTGTGCCAGTGACCGACTACCACCGATGGGCCGAAATGGGCGATGTTGTCATCCTGCAGCCCGGCGGTGGTCAGGATGATAGGATAGTGGCCAATCTCTTTTTCCGGGCTTTGCATCACCGGCGCCCCCAGCGCTTCGCCGATAAGCTGCGACCCGAGGCAAATCCCGACCACGATACGCCCGGCGGCAATCGCCTGGGCAATCAGGTTTTTCTCGGCATGGGCATCAAACCATGGGCACTCGGCAAGCGTAGTGCGTGGTGATTGCGGGCCGCCAAGTACCACCAACATATCAAAACCTTCGGCATTCGCCGGCAGCGGATCCCCGACATAAACTCGCGACCAGCTGGCCTGATAGCCGCGCGCGTTAACCCAGCGCAGATAGGCGCCAGGCGCTTCAAAAACTTCATGGACGATAAAGTGGATCCGCATAACAACTCCCGTGTTTAACAAGGTAAGACCAGCGATAAATCGTGTGCAAGTTGTTCAATTTGCGCCTCGGTTAAAGCGCCCAGCGACAGGCGCAGGCCGTGCGACGGTGTTTTCACGCCAAAGGCTTCACCTTCACGCACCAGCCAACCGGCCCGCGCCAGACGCAGCGCCAGCGACTGGCTGACGGCTGATAGCGGCAGCCAGAAATTAAGACCATCGCCAGGCGGAAAATCGCCAACGCCGTGGTGGGCCAACGCGGCGGCGAGCCGCTGATTTTGCTGCTGATAATGGCGCTGGCTCGCAGTCAGAGAAGCGGTAAAAGCGTTATCATTCAGGCAGGAGAACGCCAGCTCTTGTAGTAAATGGCTGACCCACTGGCTACCGGCGTTCAGGCGCAGGCGCAGCGCCGCTGAGGTGGTCGGATCGCTGGCGACTATCGCCAGCCGCAAATCCGGGCCCAGGGTTTTGGACATTGAGCGCACCAGCGCCCAACGCTGAATGCCTTCAGGTAGAGGATTGTGCCAGCGTGTCGCTGAGAGCAGGGCGAAGTGATCGTCAACGATCGCCAGCGTCTGCGGATAGCGGGCGAGCACGGTGCGAATCGCTTCCGCGCGCTCCGGCGTCAAACTGCAGCCGGTCGGGTTGTGGGCGCGTGGAGTTAGTATTACCGCGCGGGCGCCGTTGCGCAGGGCTTCTTCAAGCCGCTCTGGGTTCATGCCTTCACCGTCGACGGCGACAGGGCTGGGCTGGAAACCGGCGTAACGCAGCATATTGATGCTGCTCAGAAAGCAGGGGTCTTCTACCGCGACGCTGTCGCCGGGGAGCAGCAGAGCGCAGAGCAGGCGTTCAAGGGCGTCAATCGCGCCGCTGGTCAAATTGATGTCAAATTCGTGGCCAATATCGCGACTGACCCACTCCCGCGCCCAGTCAGCCAGCCGTGGCTCAACGGCGGTATCGCCATATAAGTGCGGGGTCCGCGTCAGCTTGGGAAGAAAACGGACAATATCCGGCAGACGTCGCGGATCCGGATTGCCGCCGGAAATATCAATCAGCGATGTCGTTGGATCGCCGCCCTCGACCGCATTAAGCGTATTAAGCGCCTTAATGGCCGTGCCGTTGCGCCCCTGGCTGACGGCGAGCCCTGAGGTCACCAGCCGCTTGTAGGCCGCCGCCACCGTATTGCGGTTGACTGCCAGTTCGCCTGCCAGCTCGCGCACCGGCGGCAGCGCCTCGCCGGGTTGCAACGCGCCGCTCTGCACCAGATGACGGATGTTATCGAAAATCTCGTTTGCGGTTTTTCCGGTGAACATTATTGACCTATGACAAAATGAATTTTAGCATAGGACGAATGATAATCAGAGTATGACCCGCTGTCCAGCGGGGGGAGAAAGGATGAGTCAGCAAGACGAAATACAGTCCGTGCTCTTTAACGACCACAGCCGGGCGCTGGAGGTTGATATCGTGGCGGTGCAATCGCAGGTAGTCTATGGCAGCGTCGGTAACAGTATCGCGGTACCGGCAATCAAGCAGCATGAATTGCGGGTGATGGCGGTGCCGACGGTGTTATTCAGCAATACCCCACATTACGATACTTTCTACGGTGGGGTGATCCCGGAAGAGTGGTTTAGCGGCTATCTGCGGGCGCTGGAGGAGCGTGATGCGCTTCGCGAGCTGCGGGCGGTGACCACCGGGTATATGGGCAGCGCCGGGCAAATTGCGCTGCTGGCGCAGTGGCTGCAGCGGATCCGTGTGCACCATCCCGACCTCTGTATTCTGGTTGACCCGGTGATTGGCGATGTAGATAGCGGCATCTACGTAAAAGCGGAGATCCCCGAGGCTTATCGCCGCCACCTGTTGCCGCTGGCGCGGGGGATCACGCCAAATCTTTTCGAGCTCGAAACCCTCAGCGGCATGCCGTGCCACAACCAGCAGGAAGCGGTGATCGCCGCGCGTAGTCTGCTTTCCGATACCCTAAAGTGGGTGGTGATTACCAGCGCGCCTGGGCTGGATGCTTCGACTATTAACGTGCTGGTGGTCACCGACGACGCGGTCGAAGTGGTCGTCCATCCTCGCGTCGAAACCGACCTCAAAGGTACCGGCGACCTGTTCTGCGCCGAGCTCATCAGCAACCTGGTGTGCGACATGCCGTTGGGCGACGCTACGCGCGCCGCCGCTCAGCGCGTGCTGGCGGTAATGACCTGGACCGAGAGTCAGGGCTGCGATGAACTCATTTTACCGCCGTCGGGAGCGCAATAACGATGCATAGCTATCGGTTAGTGGTACGCAGGGAGGGGAGAACCGTTGGCCATTTTGAGACGATGGGGATGAACGCTCTGGAAGATGCCTGTAGGGCGAGAACGATGTTTGAAAACGAGAGTGGCTGCCAGTGCGAGCTATGGGTCGCGGATAGCGAACGGCGGATTCTGGAAAGTAGCCCGCAGGGGATGAAAATCCTGGCGAGTGAAAAGTGCTACCGGCCGGCATAAAAAAATGGCGCCTGAAGGCGCCATTTTCTCGGCAAGCAAGAATTACTTCTTGATGCGGATAACCGGAGTTTCACCAACGGTGACGCTACCGGACAGTTTGATCAGCTCTTTGATCTCGTCCATGTTGGAGATAACAACCGGAGTCAGGGTAGACTTGGCTTTTTCTTCCAGCAGCGGCAGATCGAATTCGATAACCGGGTCGCCGACTTTCACGCGCTGACCTTCTTCAGCGATGCGCTTGAAGCCTTCGCCTTTCAGTTCAACGGTATCGATACCGAAGTGAACAAACAGCTCAATGCCGCTATCGGATTCAATAGAGAAAGCATGGTTGGTTTCAAAAATTTTACCGATGGTACCCTCTACCGGCGCAACCATTTTGTTGCCAGTAGGTTTGATGGCAATGCCATCACCCACAATTTTCTCCGCAAAAACCACATCCGGCACGTCTTCGATGTTGACGATCTCGCCAGAGAGCGGAGCAACAATCTCAATAGTTCCGGTGTCTTTTTTGTCATCAGAAACCAGAGATTTCAGTTTATCGAACAAACCCATGATCTTCTCCTAAGCAGTAATTTGGGCCGCGCATCTCGTGGATTAGCAGATTGTTTTTTCTTCAATGAACTTGTTAACCAGCGTCATTAACTCGTCCGTCGTCGGTTGAGCAAGAGCCTGCTCTGCTAATACTTTTGCATCTTCGAAGTTCGTGTTACGAATAATCTTCTTGATGCGCGGGATGGAAATGGCGCTCATAGAGAATTCGTCCAGCCCCATACCCAGCAACAGAAGTGTAGCACGTTCATCGCCTGCAAGCTCACCACACATACCCGTCCATTTGCCTTCTGCATGAGAAGCATCAATAACTTGCTTGATCAGAGTCAGCACAGACGGTGACATCGGCTGGTAAAGATGCGAGATCATATCATTACCACGGTCAACTGCCAGAGTATATTGCGTTAAATCATTGGTTCCGATACTAAAGAAATCAACTTCTTTGGCTAAATGACGAGCAATGGTCGCGGCTGCAGGGGTTTCCACCATCACGCCGATTTCAATCGATTCGTCAAAAGCTTTACCTTCGTCATGCAGTTCCTGTTTGTAGATCTCAATCTCTTTCTTCAGTGCGCGCACTTCTTCAACAGAGATGATCATCGGGAACATGATGCGCAGCTTACCGAAAGCGGAGGCACGCAGGATAGCGCGAACCTGGTCGCGGAGGATCTCTTTACGATCCATCGCGATACGCACGGCGCGCCAGCCGAGGAACGGGTTCTCTTCTTTCGGGAAGTTCATGTACGGCAGCTCTTTATCGCCGCCGATGTCCATGGTGCGAACGATAACGGCCTGTGAGCCGCACGCTTCAGCCACCGCTTTATAGGCTGCGAACTGTTCTTCTTCAGTCGGCAGAGAATCGCGGTCCATGAACAGGAATTCAGTACGGTACAGGCCAACGCCTTCCGCGCCGTTGCGCTCAGCGCCATCGACGTCGCGAACGGTACCGATGTTGGCGCAAACTTCAACCTGATGACCGTCGAGAGTGATGGCCGGCAGATCTTTCAGTTTCGCCAGTTCTGCTTTTTCTTCAGCAACCTGCGCCTGCAGCGCACGCAGCTCTTCGATTTTTTCGTTGCTTGGGTTAACCAGAACCTGGTTGTTGACCGCATCGAGAATCAGATAGTCGCCGTTTTTCACCTGGGAGGTGACGCTTCCGGTACCGACGATTGCCGGCAGCTCAAGGGAGCGCGCCATGATAGAGGTGTGGGAAGTACGGCCGCCCGCGTCGGTGATGAAACCCAGCACCTTGTTCAGGTTCAGCTGTGCGGTTTCCGACGGGGTGAGATCGGCGGCAACGAGGATAACTTCATCCGCGATAGCGCTCAGATCGATGATTGCCAGGCCCAGAATGTTGCGCAGCAGACGTTTACCGATGTCGCGTACGTCAGCGGCACGCTCTTTCAGGTATTCGTCATCCAGCTCTTCCAGTGCAGTTGCCTGACCTTCGATAACTTCATTGGCTGCCGCATCGGCAGTCATGTGCTTATCTTTAATCAGGGCTATGATTTCCTGCTCAAGCTCCTCATCTTCCAGCAGCATAATATGCCCTTCGAAGATGGCTTCTTTTTCTTCACCGAAAGTTTCACCAGCTTTGGTTTTGATGACCTCCAGCTGGGCGGAGGCCTTGGTGCGGCCGTTCAGGAAACGTTCAACTTCCTGATCAACCTTATCGGCAGAAATTTTCTTCCGGTCGATGACAATTTCGTCTTCTTTCAGCAGGAGAGCCTTGCCGAAAGCGATACCCGGGGATGCTAAAATGCCTGAAATCATAACCCTACCTTACTTGTGACTGATATTAAAAAGAACCCGTGAACTTACTCGAGTTCAGCCATCAGTTTAACCAGATGCTCAACTGCTTTTTGCTCATCTTCGCCTTCAGCGGAGATGGTCACAACGGTACCCTGAGTCAGGCCCAGAGTTTGCAGTTTGAACAGGCTTTTTGCGCTGGCGCTTTTGCCGTTGGAGGTTACAGTGATCTCAGAAGTGAAGCCTTTCGCTTCTTTAACAAACTGAGCAGCAGGGCGGGTGTGCAGACCGTTCGGAGCGGTAATGGTAACTTCTTGCTGGAACATTATATTTCCCCAACTTATAGGTTTAGTGTTGTGGACCTAAAGTCTAGTCTAACGACCAAACTTTAGCCTGTATTGTTAGCGCCGGCGTTACGTGTGTGGCTAAGGCGTCAGCAGCGGAACCGCTGAGAGGACCTTAAGTCCGTTGACGTCTAGCACTTCATTAAACATTATGCCGCGAAAGGAAGACTTGAACCAAATCATAAAATCGATTCAGCCTGCGGAAATCCAAATCTGAATAATTTCGCGCTTCAAAATAAATGTGCTGGTTAAATACCAGACCCTACGAGGTGAATCAATGCCAGGAGGGGTAAAACTTTGACGTATGCCACAAAAAAGCACCCGAAAAGGTGCTTTTTTACACGGTTTTTACAAACTGGCACTACTGTTGCAATTCTTTCTCGGTGAAGAGATCTGCGAACAGCGCCGTGCTTAAATAACGCTCACCGGAAGACGGTAGGATAACCACAATATTCTTATTGGTAAAGGCCTCATCTTCCTGCAGCTTTAACGCCGCGGCGACAGCCGCGCCGGAAGAAATACCGGCCAGAATACCTTCTTCTTCCATCAGGCGACGAGCAGTGGAGATGGCTTCTTCGTTGGTGATGGCGACCACTTTATCGACCAGTTTCAGGTCGAGGTTGCCCGGGATAAAGCCGGCGCCGATGCCCTGAATTTTGTGCGGGCCAGGTTTCAGCTCTTCGCCAGCCAGCGCCTGAGTGATAACCGGCGAGTCGGTTGGCTCAACGGCGACGGTGATCAGATCTTTTTTGCCTTTCGTGCCTTTAATATAACGAGAGACACCGGTCAGGGTACCGCCGGTACCTACGCCGGAGATAAAGACGTCAACCTGGCCGTCGGTGTCTTCCCAGATTTCCGGGCCGGTGGTCTTTTCGTGAATTTCCGGGTTCGCCGGGTTACTGAACTGCTGCAGCAGCAGATATTTTTCCGGGTCGCTGGCGACAATCTCTTCCGCCTTCTGGATGGCGCCTTTCATGCCTTTCGCGCCTTCGGTCAGCACCAGGTTAGCGCCCAGCGCTTTCAGCAGCTTGCGGCGTTCCACGCTCATGGTTTCCGGCATGGTCAGCGTCAGTTTGTAGCCGCGAGCGGCGGCGACGTAGGCGAGGGCGATACCGGTGTTGCCGCTGGTTGGTTCAACCAGTTCCACACCCGGTTTCAGTACGCCGCGCTTTTCAGCATCCCAAATCATATTGGCGCCGATACGGCATTTAACGCTAAAGCTCGGGTTACGAGATTCTACCTTGGCCAGGATTCGGCCATTACCGATGCGGTTCAGTCGTACCAGCGGCGTATGACCGATAGTCAGGGAGTTGTCTTCAAAAATCTTACTCATGGCCCGTCCTTAACTGTATGAAATTTGGGGGTACGGCTTCAGCATACCCGCTTAAACAATATCCGGAAGTAAGGATTTAGCATATCTATATGCTGAAGGGAAATAATGATGAGCAAGAAGGAATAAGACGGAAATAAGGGGCGGCGTGAACCGCCCTGAAAGAGACAGCTCAGCTCGCTATTTCCACATGGCGTGCTTATCGCGGTAGCAATCCACCCACATCGCCGTCGCGCCGCAGATAGCGACTGGCAGAATGACCAGGTTGAGAACCGGGATCATGGTGAACAGGCTGGTCAGCGCGCCAAACTGCATGTTAATGACCTTCCGCGAGCGCAGCGCCTCGCGCATGGTTTTAAACGGCACTTTATGGTTATCGAACGGATAGTCGCAGTACTGAATGGCCAGCATCCAGGCGCTAAACAGGAACCACAGTACCGGCGCGACGGTTTGGCCAATGCCGGGGATAAAGTACAGCAGCAACAGAACGATGGCGCGCGGCAGGTACCAGGCAAACTTTTGCCATTCGCGTTTCATAATGCGCGGGACATCTTTCATGATGCCGAATACGCCAACATCCGGCGGCGTGGCGCCGGTCAGTCGCGCTTCGAGCTGTTCCGCCAGCAGACCGCTAAACGGCGCGGCAATCCAGTTGGCGATGGTCGAAAAGAAGTAACCAAATACCAACAAAATAGAGATAACCGCCATCGGCCATAGCAGGTAGTTTAACCACTGAAGCCATTCAGGCACATGGCTCATTAATGAAGGGATCCAGCTATCGAGGCGGGTAAACAGCCACCAGAACGCGCCGCCCATCAGAATGACGTTAACTAATAAAGGCAGGAACACGAAACGTCGGATCCCTGGCAGCCTGATGAGTTTCCAGCCTTGTGAAAAATAGTAGACGCCGCTACGTGGGGTAGTTGCGGATGATGAAACCATAGTCAGGCGATGCTCCTTTTTTAACATTCAGTGTGAATGCCCGCTTATTTTATCGGGTTGCCAGACAATAACCAGTTAGGAAATGTTCGAAAAAACAGCAAAAAGCACGATTTAGTTCATCTTTATGGGGTGAAAGGGGCAGACGCACTTGCACTTGATGTAATCGGCAAATACTCTTAGTGAGTAAATGTTTGCCGTGGTGGCAAGGTGTTAGAACAACAGAGAATATAATGATGCAGGATTTGCGTCTGATATTAATCATTGTTGGCGCGATCGCCATAATCGCTTTACTGGTACATGGTTTCTGGACCAGCCGTAAAGAGCGTTCCTCGATGTTCCGCGATCGCCCACTGAAACGTATGAAGTCTCGCGACGATGAAACATCGGAAGGCGATGACTTTGATGACGATGTTGAAGGCGTAGGTGAAGTTCGCGTTCACCGGGTTAATCACGCCCCGAACGGCGCATATGGGGAGCAAGAAGCACCTCGTCAGGCGCCGCAACACCAGTATCAGCCTCCGTACGAGCGTCAGGTGCAGCAGCCTGTGCGTCAGGACGAGCCGGTGCATCAGGCGCCGCCGCACGCGCCGCGACCGCAGCAGCCTGTTGCTCCGCAGCCGCACGTTCAGCCGCCGCAGCACGTTGCCCCTGCGCAGCCGGTCCATCAGCCGCAGCCGACCCAGCCTCAGCCGGTACCGCCGCAATATCAGCAGCCGGTGCAGCCTGCGCCGCAGCAGCCTGTAGCGCAACAGCCGGCGCCAGTCCAACAACCTGTTGCTCAACAACCTGCGCCGGTTCAACAGCCAGCCGCGCCGCAGCCGCAACAGGCGCCTGAAGCGCCAGCCGCTGAACCTCAGCAGCCAGCCGCCGCGCCGCAGCCGAAAGAGCGCAAAGAGACGGTCATCGTGATGAACGTCGCCGCGCATCATGGTTCTCAGCTTAACGGTGAACTGCTGATCAACAGCATCCAGCAGGCCGGCTTTAAGTTTGGCGATATGAATATTTTCCACCGTCATTTAAGCCCAGACGGTAGCGGACAGGTATTGTTCAGCCTGGCGAACATGGTTAAACCTGGCACCTTTAATCCGGATGCGATGGTGGATATGACCACGCCGGGCGTGACTATCTTTATGCAGGTGCCGTCGTTTGGCGACGAGCTGCAAAACTTTAAACTGATGCTGCAGTCGGCGCAGTACATCGCCGATGAAGTTGGCGGCGTGGTGCTTGACGATCAGCGCCGGATGATGACGCCGCAGAAACTGCGCGAGTACCAGGATCGTATTCGTGAAGTAAAAGAGGCTAACGCCTGATCTACGCGCTAGCGTGTCGTCTGCTTAATCTGAACCCCCGCCCGTCGGGGGTTTTTTATCATTGATGGTGCGATATGGAACCAATCGAACAAAAACTGACTGAACTGCGAACCACCCTTCGCCATCATGAATATCTGTATCATGTTATGGACACTCCGGAGATTCCCGATGCGGAATATGACCGGCTGATGCGTGAACTGCGCGAACTCGAAGCGCAACATCCTGAACTGATAACCCCCGACTCGCCGACCCAGCGCGTGGGCGCGGCGCCATTGGCCTCTTTCAGCCAGATTCGCCATGAAGTGCCAATGCTGTCGCTGGATAACGTCTTTGATGAAGAGAGTTTCCTCGCCTTTAACAAACGCGTGCAGGACCGTTTAAGCGATACCGCGGACCTGACCTGGTGCTGTGAGCTCAAGCTCGATGGCCTTGCGGTCAGCATCCTGTATGAAAACGGCGTGCTGATGCAGGCGGCGACCCGTGGCGATGGCACTACCGGCGAGGATATCACCTCCAACGTGCGGACCATTCGCGCTATTCCGCTGAAGCTACGCGGCGACAATATTCCGGCGCGTCTGGAAGTACGCGGGGAAGTGTTCCTGCCGCAGGCCGGATTTGAAAAAATTAATGAAGAAGCGCGCCGCACCGGCGGCAAAGTGTTTGCTAACCCGCGCAATGCCGCCGCGGGCTCGTTGCGCCAGTTGGATCCGCGTATTACCGCGAAGCGACCGCTTACTTTCTTCTGCTACGGCGTTGGCGTGCTGGAAGGCGGCGAACTGCCGGCCAGCCACTCTGCGCGTTTGCAGCAGTTTAAGCAGTGGGGATTGCCGGTGAGCGACCGCGTGAAGCTGTGTCATTCTCCAGAGGAAGTGCTTACTTACTATCGCCAGGTTGAAGAAGACCGTCCGCATCTTGGTTTTGATATTGACGGCGTGGTGATAAAAGTTGATTCGCTGGCGTTGCAGGAGCAGCTCGGTTTCGTTGCCCGCGCCCCGCGCTGGGCGGTGGCCTTTAAATTCCCGGCCCAGGAGCAGATGACTTTCGTCAACGATGTGGAATTCCAGGTTGGCCGTACCGGAGCGATTACGCCGGTTGCGCGCCTGGAACCGGTGCACGTGGCCGGGGTGCTGGTCAGTAACGCCACGCTGCATAACGCCGACGAAATCGAACGTTTAGGCTTGCGCATTGGCGATAAAGTGGTGATTCGCCGTGCCGGGGACGTGATCCCGCAGGTCGTCAACGTAGTGCTTTCCGAACGCCCGGAACATACGCGTGAAATCATCTTCCCAACCCATTGCCCGGTCTGTCATTCCGATGTTGAACGCGTAGAAGGGGAAGCGGTGGCGCGCTGTACCGGCGGGCTTATCTGCGGCGCGCAGCGTAAAGAAGCGCTGAAGCACTTTGTCTCCCGACGGGCGCTGGATGTCGACGGTATGGGCGATAAAATCATCGATCAGCTGGTTGAGAAAGAGTACGTGCATACGCCAGCCGATCTGTTCCGCCTCAGCGCCGGTAAGCTAACCGGGCTGGATCGCATGGGGCCGAAGTCGGCGCAAAACGTGGTCAACGCGCTGGAAAAAGCAAAAGAGACGACCTTCGCCCGCTTCCTGTATGCGTTAGGTATCCGTGAGGTTGGCGAAGCGACCGCCGCGGGACTGGCGGCGCATTTTGGCACGATTGAAGCGCTGGAACAGGCTTCAATCGAGGAACTACAGAAGGTGCCTGACGTCGGGATTGTCGTCGCCACGCATACTTTTAACTTCTTCGCCGAAGAGAGCAACCGCGAGGTTATCGCGCAACTGCGCGCGGAAGGTGTCCGCTGGCCGGCGCCGGTGGTGGTGAAGGCGGAAGAAATTGACAGTCCGTTTGCCGGTAAAACCGTGGTATTAACCGGTAGCCTGAGCCAGCTGTCGCGCGATGATGCCAAAGCGCGGCTGGTCGCGCTGGGGGCGAAAGTCGCCGGCAGCGTGTCGAAGAAAACCGATCTGGTGATTGCCGGCGAAGCGGCGGGTTCTAAGCTTGCGAAGGCGCAGGAGTTAGGCATCGAGGTTATCGATGAAGCCGAAATGATGCGCCTGCTGGGAGAATAACGTGGATAAAGCGCAGCTCATCGAGATTGCTAATACCGAGATGCCGTTTGGCAAATATAAGGGGCGCCGCTTGATCGACGTCCCGGAAGAATATTTGCTGTGGTTTGCCCGTAAGGATCAATTCCCTGCCGGGCATCTCGGCGAGCTGATGGCGTTGACCTTATTGATCAAGACCGAGGGGCTGACGCAACTGGTTCAGCCCCTGAAACAACCGCGTTAACCTGCCGTGGCGCGGGATTTCTCCTGCGCCAGTTGGGCGTCTGTCTGCGCTTTATAGCGACGAGCCAGTACGGCGCAGACCATCAGTTGGATCTGATGGAAGATCATTAGCGGCAGCACCATTATTCCCAGAATCGACGCCGGGAACAGGATATTCGCCATCGGTATCCCGTTCGCCAGGCTCTTTTTCGAGCCGCAGAAGACGATGGTAATTTCATCCGGCTTGCTAAAGCCGCAGCGGCGGGCGACAAAGATATTGATCGCGATGACAATAGCCAAGAGTACCAGGCTGACAACGACGATAAACAGCAGCGATCCCACGCCCACTTTATGCCAGATTCCATTGACGACGGCTTCGCTAAAGGCGGAGTAGACCACCAGCAGGATTGAGGTCTGGTCGGTTTTGCCAATCCATTTTTTATGTTTCGCCACCCAACTACCGATCCACGGGCGCGACAGGTGGCCGAGTACAAACGGCAGCAGCAGCTGCAGCATAATCTTACCGACCTGTTCCAGATCGCCGCCAGCGCCATGCAAATGCATCAGCAGTCCTACCAGCAATGGCGAGACAAAAATACCGAGCAGACTTGACGCTGAAGCGGAACAGACCGCCGCGGCGACGTTACCGCCGGCGAGCGAAGTAAAGGCAATTGCTGACTGTACGGTCGCCGGTAAGATACAAAGGTAAATAAAACCGCTATAAAGCATCGGGTCGACCTTAATCGGCGCCCACCACGCAAACAGAACCCCCAGAACCGGAAAAACAATAAAGGTGCTGCACATCACCCACAGGTGTAAACGCCAGTGGCTGCCGCCGGCGATAATTGCTTCACGCGACAGCTTGGCGCCGTGCATAAAGAATAATAGCGCGATGGCGGCGGTGGTGAGGTGCTCGACGAAAGGGACGAATTCGCCGCGCGCCGGAAAGAACGAGGCCAGCAGAACCACGGTAATCAATGTCAGTGTAAATGGATCAAGAATGCGGAAAAGTTTCATAAACGCTCCTGAAATTCGATGCCGCTATTGTGCTTTCTTTGTTTTGAGAAATAAAATTGATTTATTGCATCTATTCATGAATAAAAAAGATGAATTACTCGCTACGTCAGTTAAGGGTCTTTATCACCGTTGCCAGGGCGCGCAGTTTTAGCCGTGCCGGGGAGATTATTGGTCTCAGCCAGTCGGCAGTAAGCCATAGTGTTAAGGAGCTGGAGCACCAGACCGGCGTACGTTTGCTCGACAGAACGACGCGTGAAGTGGTGCTCACCGAGGCAGGCCATCAGCTGGCGGGCAGGCTTGAGCGTTTGCTTGATGAACTCCATGTGACCCTACGTGAAGCGGGGCGGGTAGGGCAGCAGTTGACGGGGACCGTGCGCGTCGCCGCCAGCCAGACCATCTCGGCGCATCTGATCCCGCAATGCATCGCACATAGCAATCGCCGCTATCCGGATATTGATTTCGTACTGCATGACAGGCCGCAGCAGTGGGTGCTGGAAAGTATCCGTCAGGGCGAGGTTGATTTTGGTATCGTTATCGATCCGGGGACGGCGGCAGATCTGCAGTGCGAGTCCGTGTTGGCGGAACCTTTTCTGTTGTTATGCCGTGAGGATCACCGCTTTTCCCGGCAGTCATCGGTCAACTGGCAGGAGCTGCAGGGGGAGAGGCTGGTATTACAGGACTATGCTTCCGGCAGTCGGCCGCTGATTGATGCCGCGCTGGCGCGTTTCGCCATCAAAGCCGATATCGTGCAGGAGATTGGTCATCCGGCGACGCTGTTCCCGATGGTGGAATCGGGGATTGGTATTAGCGTGCTGCCGGCGCTGGCTTTACCCTTGCCGCAGGGCAGCCGTTTGCAGGTAAAAAGATTAACCCCGGTTGTGGAGCGCCAATTGATGCTGGCGCAGCGAAAAAATCGCTCTCTGTCGACCGCGGCTCAGGCGCTATGGGAGATTGTACGCGAAGAGGGCGCAAACCTGACAGCAGCCAGGGTCGAGGACCCGCTGTATCAGCGCTAAGCGTCATTCTTAACGCTGGTGGGGAACGCTATTTTTTATACTGCACAATCGTAGATATTTCCTTTTCTCATGCCTGGTGAAAACCCTACTTTAGTCTGTTCAGAAATCAACAGCCCCAATTTGAATCATTGTTTAAATACACTACGTTCGATCAACTTGTTTACACTATACAGAGAATAGAGCGGAGCGTGTCATTGTCGGGCGGCCGAGCTGTTGAATTTTCCACACGCTATTTGAGAATGGTAAAAATGGAATTATCAGTCCCTTTTATGCTCGTTATTATTTCCATTGCTTCGCTGCTTGCTCAGTGGTTGGCGTGGCGATTACGTATACCTTCTATCCTGCCGCTGCTGCTCATCGGCGTACTACTTGGCCCCGGGGTGCATTTATTGCAACCGGATATATTATTTGGTCCTCTACTTTTCCCACTGGTATCGCTGTCGGTGGCCATCATTCTGTTTGAAGGGGCCCTAACGCTACGCTTTGACGAGATTCGCGGCTTGGGTGGTATTGTGCGCAATTTGGTCACAATTGGAATGTTGATTACCTTCGCCGTTATCTCACTAACCTGCTGGGGGATTTTAGGCCTCACGCCGCAGATTTCAGCGCTGATCGGGGCGGTCACGGTGGTTACAGGGCCGACAGTGATTTCTCCACTCATGCGAGTGGTTCGCCCAACAGCCTCTATTAATCAGGTACTGCGCTGGGAAGGGATCGTCATTGATCCGGTGGGAGCGATTTTTACACTATTAGTATTTGAGTTTATTACTTTGCAGGAGCAAACGGGCACATGGCTTCATTTGCTGATCATGCTTACAAAAACGGTCGTTATAGGGCTGGTGAGCGGGGCGGTATTTGGCGTGTTCTTAGGGAATGCGCTCAGGCGTGGTTGGATCCCGGGTTATCTGCAAAACTTCGCTGTTTTATCCTTCGTTCTATTGACGTTTGGCGTGTCCAATACGCTGGCGGATGAATCTGGTCTGCTTGCGGTAACGGTTCTGGGGATCTGGCTGGCTAATATGCGAGAGGTTGAGACCTCGGATATCGTTGAATTTAAAGAAGAGCTATCCGCCATCTTACTTTCAGCGCTATTTATCATCCTGGCGGCCCGTCTGGATATCCATGCACTCTGGGCGATGGGCTGGCCGCTGCTGATATTGATGCTGATCGTCCAGTTTGTGGCCCGTCCACTATGCATTCTTGTCTCGACATGGCGTTCCAGCTTGCATTGGCGTGACAGGCTGATGTTATGTTGGATCGCCCCGCGCGGAATCGTTGCTGCCGCCGTCAGTTCCCTGTTTGCTTTGACGCTGCAAAAAAAAGGCTATGAGAACGCGGATCAGCTGGTAACCGTCGTTTTCGCAATCATTATAGGTACGGTAGTTTTGCAAAGCCTTACCAGCAGTCAATTGGCGCGCTGGCTTGGCGTGCAGCAACGTAGGCCTCGAGGAGTGCTGATTGTCGGGGCGAATACGGTCGCCAGAACCCTGGCCCAGGCGCTCAGAAAACTCGATATTCCGGTTCAGCTGAGCGATAACAGCTGGGAATACTACCGGCTGGCAAGAATGGAAGGGTTACCAACATATTATGGCAATGTCTGGTCTGAACATGCGGAAAACTACCTGAATCTGAGTGAGATTCGTCAGGTGATCGCCTTGTCGCCAAATCGTCACCAGAATGCGCTGACCGCCCTGCATTTTCAGCATATATTTGGTAATAATCGCGTCTTCTCAATCCGTACGGGGCCTGTGACCAAAGGACGTAGTGAGAAAGAAACGCGTCACGAACAGCTTTTCGATACTGAAATGACCTGGGCACGGCTTAGTAGCTTGATAGCGAAAGGCGCAGTCATGAAAGTCACTCGCCTGAATAACAATTTTGGCTGGCCGGAGTATCTCAGCACCAACCCCGGTGCAACACCGCTGTTTGCGCAAAGAGAGGATGGCAATCTGATAGCGATTAATAATGGAATCATGCCGCCGCCACCCTGTACCGTCGTGGCGATTATCGAACCTGGAGTGGAAAGTGAAAAAACTCCGTCAGAAGCGTATTGATAGCCTGTTCTTCATTGTTGGCTGTCGTTGCAGGCCGTCCCGCTATCTGGCGTTCTGCGCATAGCAAAAAGGCGCCTTTAGGGCGCCTTTTTACATTGGTGGGTCGTGCAGGATTCGAACCTGCGACCAATTGATTAAAAGTCAACTGCTCTACCAACTGAGCTAACGACCCGAAGTGGTGGGTGATGACGGGATCGAACCGCCGACCCCCTCCTTGTAAGGGAGGTGCTCTCCCAGCTGAGCTAATCACCCACTTCGGTACTTCACATTTTGACAGAAAATCCAGCTGGCGAGAAAGTGGTGGGTGATGACGGGATCGAACCGCCGACCCCCTCCTTGTAAGGGAGGTGCTCTCCCAGCTGAGCTAATCACCCACTTCTCAATTTTCTGTTCTACACGGCGGAGACTACGTAAAGTAGTTGGTGGGTGATGACGGGATCGAACCGCCGACCCCCTCCTTGTAAGGGAGGTGCTCTCCCAGCTGAGCTAATCACCCCCGCTGTGTGGAGTCGCATTATAGGGAGAGTTGAAATTGAGTCAACGCCTTTTCTAAATAATTTGTTTGTTCGTCGTAAAATTAAACAAAGCGATCGCAAAATCAGCTTCGGCGTATGATTTATAAACAAAAATGGTAAAGCGTGATGTTGAAGCGGGATCTACATTGAGGAATCAGCCTGTGGTGTTAGAATATTCCCCTATCAATTCCAAGAACACTGCCGGCTATCGGCATCTTTATTAAACGTAAGGCCATTTCATGAAAATCAAAACTCGCTTCGCGCCAAGCCCAACAGGCTATCTGCACGTTGGCGGTGCGCGTACTGCTCTCTATTCCTGGCTTTTTGCACGTAACCACGGCGGTGAGTTTGTGCTGCGTATTGAAGACACCGATCTCGAACGCTCCACCCCGGAAGCAATTGAAGCCATCATGGATGGGATGAACTGGCTGAATCTGGAATGGGACGAAGGCCCGTATTTCCAGACTAAACGTTTCGATCGCTATAACGCGGTTATTGATGAAATGCTGGAAGCAGGCACAGCTTATAAATGCTACTGCTCGAAAGAACGTCTGGACGCGCTGCGCGAAGAACAGATGGCGAACGGCGAAAAGCCGCGCTACGACGGTCGCTGCCGCCATGATCATCAGCATCACGCCGCCGATGAGCCTTGCGTCGTGCGTTTTGCTAATCCGCAGGAAGGTTCGGTTATCTTTGACGATCAAATCCGCGGGCCGATCGAATTCAGCAATCAGGAGCTGGACGATCTGATCATTCGCCGTACCGACGGCTCTCCGACCTACAACTTCTGCGTCGTGGTGGATGACTGGGATATGGCGATCACCCACGTGATCCGCGGCGAAGACCACATCAACAATACCCCGCGCCAGATCAATATTCTTAAAGCGCTGAATGCGCCGGTACCGGTGTATGCGCACGTATCGATGATCAACGGCGATGACGGTAAAAAACTCTCCAAGCGCCACGGCGCGGTGAGCGTGATGCAGTACCGCGACGACGGCTACCTGCCGGAAGCGCTGCTGAACTATCTGGTGCGCCTGGGCTGGTCCCATGGCGATCAGGAGATCTTCACTCGCGAAGAGATGATCGAGTTCTTCTCGCTGGGCGCGGTGAGCAAGTCCGCCAGTGCGTTCAACACCGATAAACTGCTGTGGTTAAACCATCACTACATCAACACGCTGCCGGCGGAATATGTGGCGACGCATCTGCAGTGGCACATTGAGCAGGAAAATATCGATACCCGTAACGGCCCTCAGTTGTCCGAGCTGGTTAAGCTGCTGGGCGAGCGTTGCAAAACGCTGAAAGAGATTGCCCAGAGCTGCCGCTACTTCTATGAAGAGTTCGCCGAGTTCGACGCCGATGCGGCGAAGAAACACCTGCGTCCGGTGGCACGTCAGCCGCTGGAAGTGGTTCGCGATAAGCTGGCGGCCATTAGCGACTGGACGGCGGAAAATGTCCACCATGCGATTCAGGCGACCGCCGATGAGCTGGAAGTGGGCATGGGGAAAGTAGGCATGCCGCTGCGCGTGGCCGTGACCGGCGCGGGTCAATCTCCGGCGCTGGACGTCACCGTTCATGCTATCGGTAAATCCCGTAGCGTTGAACGTATCAACAAAGCGCTGGCGTTTATCGCCGAACGCGAAAGCCAGCAGTCCTGAGGCCGAGCGTAAGCTAAAGCAAGCGGCAGGTTAATCCTGCCGTTTTTTTTCGCCGCTATTTTGTCGCAGTGTTGATACCTAACCGCGCCAGGAAGCCACTAATGCCATCGCGGGCAAGAAGATCGCGCAGGTGAGTTTGTTCCGCGGCGGTCATCAGCTGCAGCGTATCGGCGATTTGCCGCCATACCGCATCCGCTTCATTGATAAAGTAGCCGCCGGGCTGTTCGGCGAGCTGGTACTCTTCATTCAGATGGCGAAATGCCGGAATATTGGTCAGAAAATCAATCACTGTCCTATCGATGACAATCAAACGCGCACGCCCGCCTTTGACGCCGGGAATCGCTTCGGTTCGCCACTTTTGTTCTCGCGCCCAACGGTTGACCGTTTGTCTGGCCAGACCCAGAACTTCGGCAAGCTCTGCAGGCGTCATTTTTTCTTTTAGTTTCATCATTCTTATTTTACTGGCCGCGTATTCCAAGACGGTTTAACAACCCGGTAATGCCTTCGCGCAGCAGTAGCGACATTAGCTGCTTCTGTTCGCGATGAGTCATCTCTTTGCAGAGCGTAAGCAATAAGGGTTCGAGATCGGTCTCGGCGACCGAATAGGGAGAGGGCGTTTCCGCTACGCGTTGGGCATTGCGGATAAACTCCCGTACCTGCTCGTTAACGTGTACGAGACGCGCTTTGCCTCCCTGTACGCCAGGCCGCGGAGAAGTTTGCCACCCCTCTTTACGAACCCATTTATTTATCGTCTGTCGGCTGAAGCCAGTTAGATGCGCAATTTCTTCCGGAGTCATTCGTTCCTTGAGCATACTATTTCCTGAGTAAATATGTGGGAATTAGTGCTTCATGTTATAGCATCCTTTTACAGGAAATAGTGACATGTTTAACGCCTGCCTGCGATAAGGCTCGCATTGTCAGCTATTTGCCTGCTTTTTCAGCGATTGAATCAGGAGGGGTAATTTTGCCGTTGACACCTGGCGAAGGAATTCATATTATGCCGCCCGTCAACACGACACGCTTTACGTTACGGGGCTATAGCTCAGCTGGGAGAGCGCTTGCATGGCATGCAAGAGGTCAGCGGTTCGATCCCGCTTAGCTCCACCAAATTCTGCACCCAGCGGATTTGGTTCGTAAAGAGGTCCTGTGGGGCTATAGCTCAGCTGGGAGAGCGCTTGCATGGCATGCAAGAGGTCAGCGGTTCGATCCCGCTTAGCTCCACCAAAATTCGAACCCTCGCTACGGCGGGGGTTTTTGCTTTAGCGTCCTCAATGTAAATGATTTTCAGCTTACGTCAGCGTGTATCGAGCAAATAAAAACCAACGTAATTTAGGAATTTTTCTCGGTTTATTTTCTTGCCTGCCATTATTAACCAACATACTATTTTCTGATTGCCTATAATTTTTAGCCGCAGAGGTGTTGATTAACAATAATGACTGACATATTTAACATCAAAGTTAAAAAAACTCTGCTGGCGTTAATTGTTTGTTTGATTTTTATTCCGCTTTCTCGATTAATTTCTCCGCAAACCCTTATCGACGGAAAACAAATTTATCTGGCATGGCTGCCATTAAGCGTCATGTACGCAACCATTTGTATTTTTGGTCGTTATGCCGTTGCTCCCTTGATTGTTGCGTTTGCAATTACTAATACATTTATAATAGATCTAACCTATGCGCAGGCCGCTATCCTATTATTCTGTCAGTTATTTTCCGTCTTTTTCACCTTCGCAATCATGCGCTCGTTGTCGGGAAAAAAATGGCGTAGCGGAAGGCCAGCGAAGCGCCATATCGGTCGTCGTATCTTCTGGGGCGGCTTCTTTGCCCCCATCCTGCTTAAGCTGACGATGTATCTGGCCGGGCGCTTCTTCGCCTTCCCGCTTGCCGTCTCCAGCTACTTCAGTACTGCGTCAATCATCTATTCCGTTATTGATATCCAGGCGTTGATATGCGCCGCCTTAATCTTTACTACCGCTTTCTATTATCCGATGAGAATGATAGTTAGCCCACGTTATCGGCGGGTGTTTTGGCTGCGTCATTGTCAACCGTGGCTGGTGAAAGAAAAAAGAACCTTTACCTTGTACTGGTTTATGGCATTAATCACAATCATGCTGGTGCTTTGTGCGCCTTTTGATTCCGATTTAATTGCCGGATATCTGGTGCCAATTATTTTTATTCTCTACTTCGTTGGTATTGGGCGTCTGGGGCATGAGTTAATTCGCATTACGTGGGCTATTTCGGCATTCTTTTTAGTCGCCTATAACAAAAATTTTCTGCAGGGTGTTCAGTCGGGGTACTCCTTGTCATTTGTCCTGTCGGTGTTAATTTCATTCACGATTTGTTTGTTTTACATGACAGATATTTATTCGCGTAGTGACAGAATTAAACAACGCTGGCGCGATCGAGCTGAAGAAGATCCGTTAACCGGGTTACCCAATTTGCGGGCGCTGGAAGGACATTTGCGCCAGTCGCCGCGGGTTGTTATTAGCAGTCTGCGCATCGAAAACCTGGACTTCCTTAGCCGCCATTACGGCATGATGATGCGCGTAGAGTGCAAGCGGCAAATAGCCCGCCGTCTGCAGCCGCTACTGGACCACCGCGATAAAATTTATCAGCTCCCGGGTAGCGAGTTGTTGCTGGTGATTGAGGGGCCGGAACCGGCTGCGCGGCTAAATCACATCGTCGCGATGCTTAACCACGCTAAATTTAACTGGCATAACCAGGTTCTGGATTTAGAGTTTGGCGCGGCGTGGGGGAGTTACAGCGGCATTGAGACCGAATTACACCCTATGCTCGGCCAGCTTAGTTGGTTATCGGAGCAGGCTGGCGCCGTGCAGCGGGTGCTGGCGTTAGATACCGCGCAGGAGGAGGTTTCTGACCAAACAACCGAACAGGTGCGGATGCTGACGAAAATAAAACAAGCGCTGAACGAGCGTAATCTCCTGCTGTACGCGCAGCCGATTCAGAATGCGGAGGGGGAGGGCTATTACGAAATCCTCACCCGTATGCGCTGCGGCGAGACGATTATCACGCCGGATCGGTTTATTCCACTTATTGCACAGTTTAACCTCAGTCAGCGCTTCGATATGCTGGTGCTGGAAACGTTGTTCAGCCAGCTTGATCAACATCCCGGCCGACGCTTCTCCGTCAATTTGCTGCCGTATACGCTGATGCAAAAGGATAGCGCCGCGCAGATTATCGCGCTGTTTAAGCGTTATCGCGTTTCGCCTGCTTATATCACGATTGAGATAACTGAAGAGCAGGCGTTCTCGAATGCGGATACCAGCATGCATAATATTCAGCTGCTGAGTGAGTTCGGTTGCGCTATCGCCATTGATGACTTCGGTACCGGCTACGCCAACTATGAGCGTCTGAAGAGCCTGCAGGCGGATATCGTAAAAATTGACGGCTGCTTCGTACACGAAATCGAGAGCGACCAGCTTGATGCGATTATCGTGAAATCCATTATCGAAATCGCGCGGGCGAAACAGTTAACGGTCGTCGCAGAGTACGTAGAGACTCAGGCGCAAAAGGCGATGCTGTTGGCGCTGGGCGTCGATTATTTGCAGGGCTACCTGATTGGCAAACCGCAGCCGTTAAGCGAATTGAAGGCGTAAAAAAGCCGGGCGATAACGCAGCCCGGCTTGTTATTTAATTAACGTCTGTTTGAGATTACAGTACCAGCGCAGCGATAGAGGCTGACAACACGCTGACCAGCGTGGAACCGTAAACCAGTTTCAGACCAAAGCGAGAAACCACGTTACCTTGCTCTTCATTCAGGCCTTTAATCGCCCCGGCGATGATGCCGATAGAAGAGAAGTTGGCGAAGGAGACCAGGAAGATGGAGATGATACCTTCCGCACGCGGGGAGAGCGTCGCTGCCACTTTCTGCAGATCCATCATCGCCACGAATTCGTTAGACACCAGTTTGGTCGCCATGATACTGCCTACCTGCAGCGCTTCGCTCGCCGGCACACCCATCACCCACGCAACCGGGTAGAAGATGTAGCCGAGGATCCCCTGGAAGGAGATGCTGTAGCCAAACCAGCCGGTGACGGTGGCGAACAGGGCGTTGAGCGCGGAAATCAGCGCGATAAAGCCGATCAGCATCGCCGCAACGATAATCGCTACTTTAAAGCCTGCCAGAATGTATTCGCCCAGCATTTCGAAGAAGCTCTGACCTTCGTGCAGATTGGACATCTGCAGGTTTTCTTCGCTCTGCTCAACGCGATACGGGTTAATCAGCGACAGAACAATAAAGGTGCTGAACATGTTGAGCACCAGCGCGGCAACCACATACTTCGGCTGCAGCATAGTCATATAGGCGCCGACGATGGACATCGAAACGGTAGACATCGCGGTTGCCGCCATGGTGTACATACGGTTGCGCGACATTTTGCCGAGAATATCTTTATAGGCGATGAAGTTTTCCGACTGGCCGAGGATCAGCGAGCTGACGGCGTTGAAAGATTCCAGTTTACCCATGCCGTTAACTTTCGACAGCACGGTACCGATCGCGCGGATGACAATCGGCAGAATGCGAATATGCTGTAAAATACCAATCAGCGCGGAAATAAAGACGATTGGGCACAAAACCTTCAGGAAGAAGAAGGCCAGACCTTTATCGTTCATGTTACCGAATACGAAGTTGGTGCCTTCGTTGGCGAAACCGAGAAGTTTCTCGAACATCTCAGAAAAGCCTTTCACGAAACCCAGACCGACATCGGAGTTCAGGAAGAACCAGGCCAGCAAAACTTCAATAACAAGTAATTGAATAACATAACGAATGCGGATCTGCTTACGGTTGTGACTGACCAGCAAGGCCAGTATAGCCACCACAACGATCGCGAGGACAAAATGCAAGACGCGGTCCATATTTGCTCCAAATATGAGGCAGGTTAAATTTCCGTGCACATTCTATGCAACAAGCCTAAATAAAACGAGATCGAATCCACACTATTGCAAGGATATGTGACCAATAACAAAAATAGTGATCAATCGTACATTTTTGTTATGTTATGCAAAGGTATTAAAAGTTGCATTAATGTACTAATCTGATGAAAGGCGCGTTGTCTACATCTTCACGCCCATTTTGTTGTTTGGCCTACTATCGTTCCCTCCTATCAAAGCAATCATTATCACCTTTCTAAATGAACTTGATAATCATTCGCATTTTGATAGCATTAAACATAGCAAAGGCTATATTTCCAGGGGCAGAAAATGACTAGCAGTCGCGTTGAGAATAGCAGCGGTCGCGCAGCGCGCAAGATGAGGCTCGCACTGATGGGGCCCGCATTCATTGCTGCCATCGGCTACATCGATCCGGGTAACTTCGCCACGAATATCCAGGCTGGCGCCAGCTTTGGCTATCAATTGTTATGGGTAGTGGTATGGGCGAACCTGATGGCGATGCTGATTCAGGTGTTATCGGCCAAGCTCGGTATCGCCACCGGTAAAAACCTCGCGGAACAGATCCGCGACCATTACCCGCGCCCGGTGGTGTGGTTTTACTGGATACAGGCGGAAATTATCGCCATGGCGACCGATCTGGCTGAATTCATCGGCGCGGCCATCGGCTTTAAGCTGCTGCTCGGCGTTTCCTTATTACAGGGGGCGGTGCTGACCGGCGTCGCCACCTTCCTGATCCTGATGTTGCAGCGTCGCGGGCAGAAACCGCTGGAAAAAGTCATCGGCGGGCTGCTGCTGTTTGTGGCGGCTGCCTATGTGGTCGAGCTCATCTTCTCGCAGCCGGCGTTAGCGCCGCTGGCCAAAGGCATGATTATTCCGAGCCTGCCGAACGGCGAAGCGGTATTCCTTGCCGCCGGGGTTCTCGGGGCGACGATTATGCCGCACGTTATCTATCTGCACTCATCGCTGACGCAAAACCTGCACGACGGCTCGCGCAAAGAACGCTATAACGCCACGCGTTGGGACGTGGCGATTGCAATGACCATTGCCGGCTTCGTTAACCTGGCGATGATGGCGACCGCCGCCGCTGCGTTTCACTTCAACGGCCACACCGGCGTGGCCGATCTCGACCAGGCTTATTTAACTCTCGAACCGCTGCTTAGCCATGCCGCTGCGACGATTTTTGGTCTCAGTCTGGTTGCTGCCGGTCTCTCGTCGACGGTAGTCGGAACGCTTGCCGGGCAGGTCGTGATGCAGGGGTTTATCCGCTTCCATATTCCGCTGTGGTTTCGCCGGACTATCACCATGCTGCCGTCGTTTATCGTGATTATGATGGGGCTGGATCCAACGCGTATCCTGGTGATGAGCCAGGTATTGCTGAGCTTCGGGATCGCGCTGGCGCTGGTGCCGCTGCTGATTTTTACCAGCGATGCGCGGTTAATGGGCGATCTGGTAAACAGTCGCTGGGTAAAACGCATCGGTTGGCTGATTGTGGCGATTGTGGTGGCGCTGAACGGCTGGCTGATTATTGGTTCCGCATTAGATTAATACGGCAACAAAAAAGGGAGCTTTCGCTCCCTTTATCAATTAGTGGTGCCCGTGACCATGTCCGCGCCCGCCGCCAGGGCCTCGGCCCCAGCCGCCACGGCGATCGTTCCAGCCTTCGCGATAGCCGCGCTCGTAAGCACGACCACGATCCCAGCCGCGTTTATCCCAACCGCGATGCCAGCCGTTATCATGGCGATGCCAGCGGTGATCGCGCCATTCATAATGACGACGCCAGTAATCACGGTCGCGCCAGCCGCCACCGTCCCAGTAGTTACCGTAACCGTCACGATCGCCAATTTGTAATTTTACCGATGGCAGCAGGGTGATTTCACCAGCATTGGCGATAACCGGCGCGCACGCCAGCAGTACCGCAGCCAGAATCAGTGACCTGAACATACTCTTCTCCTCACGATCGGGTCTAAATGACCTGTTAATCAGATATTACGAGCCGGTAAAGAGGCGTAGCATCAGGGAACTCTTAAATCGCAAGAAATAGCACTTTTTGCCAAAGTAAAAATGAGTTTACACCGCAAGGATCGCGTCAATGGCGGCGCACTCTTCAGCGCTGAACTGACGATTGCTTAACATACCCACGGCATCGTCCAGTTGCGTCGTTTTACTGGCGCCGATCAGCACTGACGTCACTTTATCTTCACGCAGCACCCAGGCCAGGGCCATCTGTGATAGCTTCTGTCCGCGGCGCCCGGCAATGGCGTCAAGCTGGCGGACTTTTTCCAGCCGCTCGGCGGTGAGCTGTTCCGGCTGTAAAAAACGGCTATTGCTGGCTGCGCGCGAGTCTGGCGGAATACCGTTTAGATAGCGGTTGGTCAACTGCCCGCCAGCCAGCGGTGAAAACGCTATACTTCCCACGCCTTCGGCCTGCAGCATCGCTAATAATCCTTCTTCCACCCAGCGTTCAAACATCGAATATTTGGGTTGGTGAATCAGGCAAGGTGTGCCGAGATCGTTGAGGATAGCGATAGCCTGACGCGCCAGCTCAAGCGGGTAGTTCGATAAACCAACGTAGAGCGCTTTTCCCTGGCGAACCAGATGATCCAACGCGCGCATGGTTTCTTCCAGCGGCGTCTCCGGGTCCGGGCGGTGGTGATAAAAGATATCGACGTACTCAAGACCCATCCGCTTCAGGCTCTGGTCGAGACTGGCGACCAGATACTTGCGCGATCCCCAGTCGCCATAAGGACCGTCCCACATGGTATAGCCGGCTTTACTGGAGATGATGAGTTCGTCGCGGTAGGGCAGAAAATCTTCTTTCAGGAACCGCCCGAAGTTGCTCTCCGCCGATCCCGGCGGTGGGCCGTAATTGTTCGCCAGGTCGAAGTGGGTAATCCCGAGGTCGAAGGCGTGACGCAGCAACTGGCGGCTGACCTCGACCTGTGTCTCATCGCCAAAGTTATGCCACAGACCGAGAGATATCGCCGGTAGCTTCAGGCCGCTGCGTCCGCATCGGCGGTATTCCATGGTCTGATAACGCGTGTCGCTTGCCTGGTAAACCATACTTCCTCCGCATCAAAACAGGGTGTGTATACGTTTACACTAATCAATGTTGCACGCGGAGTATATGGGGAAAACGCGTAAATTTTGCTTTCCACCCTCATTATTGCTCACAATCTGGACAGGTAAAACGCATATCTAATACTCAGATTACCTGCACAACAACAAGGATTATGGATATGCAACCGACTTACACCATTGGCGATTATCTGCTGGATCGTCTCGTAGATTGTGGTATCGATCGCCTGTTCGGCGTACCTGGTGATTACAACTTACAGTTTCTCGATCACGTGATAGCCCATCAAAATTTGGGATGGGTCGGCTGTGCTAACGAACTGAACGCGGCCTACGCCGCAGACGGCTATGCGCGTATAAAAGGCGCCGGCGCGCTGCTAACCACCTATGGCGTAGGTGAGTTAAGCGCGTTAAACGGAGTGGCCGGTAGCTATGCGGAACATATCCCGGTGCTGCACATTGTGGGCGCGCCATCTACCGGCGCGCAGCAGCGCGGCGAACTGCTGCACCATACCCTCGGCGATGGCGATTTCACCCATTTCTCGCGGATGAGCGAACATATTACCTGTTCTCAGGCGACGTTAACGGCGGGCAACGCCTGTCACGAAATTGACCGGGTATTAAGCGACATGCTGACCCACCACCGCCCAGGGTATCTGATGCTGCCTGCCGACGTGGCGAAAGCCCGCGCGGTGCCGCCGGCCCGCGCGCTGGTCATTAAGGGCCCGGCGGCCGATGAAAACCAGCTTGCCGGCTTTCGCGAGCACGCGGCCAAATTGTTGCGCAGCAGTCGCCGCGTGTCGCTGCTGGCGGATTTTCTCGCTCAGCGTTACGGTCTGCAAAACACACTACAGCAGTGGGTTAAGTCCGCGCCGATTACCCACGCCACCATGCTAATGGGGAAAGGGCTATTTGACGAACAGGGAACGGGGTTCGCCGGGACCTATAGCGGGATCGCCAGCGCGCCGCAAACCCGCGAAGCGATGGAAAGCGCCGATGCCATCATCTGCGTGGGTACACGCTTTACCGATACGATTACCGCCGGCTTTACCCATCATTTGCCAACGGAGAAAACCATCGAAATCCAGCCGTTTGCCGCGCGGGTTGGCGATCATTGGTTCAGCCGAATCCCGATGGATCAGGCGCTGGCGGCCCTCATTGATGTTTCTGGCAAGCTGTCCGCGGAATGGCGAGCGCCAGATATCATCGCGCCCGACGCTTCCGGCGCGCCGCAGGGTAATCTGACGCAGAAAAACTTCTGGAGTACGGTCGAGAAACAGCTGCGGCCGGGCGATATTATTCTTGCCGATCAGGGGACCTCGGCATTCGGTATCGCCTCATTAAAACTACCCTCGCAGGCCACGCTGCTGGTGCAACCGCTATGGGGCTCAATCGGGTTCACGCTACCTGCCGCTTACGGCGCGCAGACCGCCGCCGCGGACAGAAGGGTGGTATTAATCATTGGCGATGGCGCCGCGCAGCTCACTATCCAGGAGATGAGCTCAATGCTGCGCGATAAGCAAAAACTGTTAATTTTGCTGTTGAATAACGAGGGCTACACCGTCGAGCGCGCCATCCACGGACCAGAACAGCGCTACAACGATATTGCGTTGTGGGACTGGAGCCGCTTCCCCGATGCTTTTGCGCCGGATACGCCTTCCCGCTGTTGGCGGGTATCGCAAACCGGTGAGCTGGCTGAGGCGATGGCCGATAGCGTTAACTCCGATAAGCTAACGATGGTCGAAGTGATGCTGCCGAAAATGGATATCCCTGACTTCTTACGCGCGGTTACCCAGGCGCTGGAAGATCGCAACAACCGCAGCTAATCGCCGCGGCGTTTGGCAATCATCAGCGGCTTCCCGGCCAGCAGTAGCCAGGCCGGGAGCATCACGATACATAGTAGCGGCAGCAAGGTGGTATCCGGCACCACCACCGCCGCCATAAACAGGCTCAGCCAGCCGTCGCGGGTGACGACCAGCACCAGGCCGAGGATCGCGCAGGAGATGGTAATGGCGGCCGGTACCGCTTCAACGTGGGCATGCAGCATTAGCCCCAACGAGACGCCGACAAACACCGCCGGGAAAATACGCCCGCCGCGGAAGCCACAGGCGGCCGCCAGCACCAGCGCCGCCAGTTTCACCACGGCAATGAGTAGAAAATCGCCGGCGCCAAGGGTCTGGCTAGAGGCCAGTTGCTGCATTTCGTCCAGCCCTTTAAACAGCGTAATATGCCCGCCAATAACGCCCAGGATCCCCAGTAAAAACCCCCCGATACCTAGCATTAACACCGGATTTTTCAGGCGGTGGATCAGCGCGTGCAGACGTGGTAGACACCACACGGCGACCATGCCGACGGCGATGGCGATAAGCGTGACGATTGCGCCGCTGATAATATCGACGATACGCAGGTGTGGATAGTGCGGGATCGGCAGGGTGAAATTGGGATGGAAAAAGATACCGGTCGTCAATGCGCCTGCCGCCGCTGCCAGCAGCGGGGCGAATAGCCGGTCCCATAACGGAACGTCGCTGCTGCTATTGAGCGTTTGCGAAAAAATAAGCGCCGCGGCAACCGGCGTACCGAACAGCGCGCCGATGGTTCCCGATGCGGCGAGGATTGTCCAGTCCAGCGAGCTTACTCGTGGGAACAGACGCGAGCCAAGGGCGACGGCAAGCGCGATATTGACGACCATGATCGGATGTTCCGGCCCGAGACTCACGCCGCCCGCGAGGCCGAGAATCAACGCCGCCAGTAACCCCGGTAGCGCGCTGGTGGCGATGGGCGCGCCGATTAAGGATTCTGTTGCCGGATCTGGCCCACCATGTCCAGGACTGAAACGGACCACCAGCCCCACGGCTATCCCGGTGAGAGTGAGGATGGCAATTATCCATAGCGGACTATCGGCGGCAATGCCGACATGTGCCGGCAGGTCGCTCCACAAGATGCTCTGTAGGACTGCGGCTATCTTCATCGCCACAATCAATACCAGGCTGGATGCGATACCAATAAGAATGGCGGGTATCGATAACAACAGCATCGTTCTGGCGCGCGGGTGCAGCATGAAGGGTTCCTTTTAAATGTCCTGAAGCGCTACTTTGCCTGTCTCTGTAAAGAGCTTCGGCGCAAATGGTGCTGAAACGATAAACTTAAGGCCAAACCTGACGTTGCGTGTATGACATAAACTGGCATGTTACATAGATTACAGTCTAAATGTGACCAATGTCGCTAAACTACCGGCGGCTGTACGTTGGTCGTTGTTGTTATGTCGCCATGAATTTACAGTGTGCGAAAAGAATTATTTTGACTTTAGCGGAGCCGTAACGGAATGACAAAATTTGCTTTAGTAGGAGACGTCGGCGGAACTAACGCCCGTCTGGCGTTATGTGATATCGCAAGCGGGGAGATTTCCCGCGCTAAAACTTATTCCGGGCTCGATTACCCAAGCCTTGAGGCCGTTGTACGCGTCTATCTCGACGAACAAACCGTGAAGGTCGAGGATGGCTGCATCGCCATTGCTTGCCCCATCACCGGCGACTGGGTGGCGATGACCAACCATACCTGGGCTTTTTCTATTGCCGAGATGAAAAAGAACCTCGGATTTGCGCATCTGGAAATCATTAATGATTTCACCGCGGTGTCGATGGCGATCCCAATGCTCAAAACTGAGCATCTGATCCAGTTCGGCGGCGCGCAACCGGCGGAAGGTAAACCGATCGCCGTCTACGGCGCTGGTACTGGTCTTGGCGTAGCGCACCTGGTACATGTTGATAAACGCTGGGTGAGCCTGCCGGGCGAGGGCGGCCACGTCGATTTCGCGCCGAATAGCGAAGAAGAGGGCATTATTCTTGAGGAGTTACGCAACGAGTTGGGCCACGTGTCCGCCGAACGCGTTTTGTCCGGCCCTGGATTAGTTAATCTGTATCGGGCTATCGTTAAATCCGATGGCCGTTTGCCGGAAAACCTACAGCCGAAGGACGTCACTGAACGTGCGCTGGCGGATACCTGCATTGATTGTCGCCGCGCGCTGTCGCTGTTCTGCGTCATTATGGGGCGCTTTGGCGGTAACCTGGCGCTAACCCTTGGCACATTCGGCGGCGTGTACATCGCGGGCGGCATTGTCCCGCGTTTCCTTGAGTTCTTTAAGGCGTCGGGTTTCCGCGGCGGGTTTGAAGATAAAGGGCGCTTTAAAGCCTACGTGCAGGATATTCCGGTCTATCTCATCGTTCATGATAACCCTGGCCTGCTCGGCTCCGGCGCGCATCTGCGCCAGACGCTTGGGTATATACTCTAAGCCACTCTCAGTCGGGCGGCGTTTGGCGCCGCCCATCTCATTACAGATTCATCAACTGGCGAAACTCTTTTACCTTACTGCGGCTGACCGGCACCTGAAACTCAAGGTCGCGCAATCGTAGGACGTAGGTGTTGTTGAACCATGGTTCAATTTCGCGGATTTTATTCAGATTGACGCAGTACGAGCGGTGACAGCGAAAGAAGTGCGCAGCCGGCAGCTTGCTGCAGAATTCGGTGATGTTCATCGGCATGACGAATGATTCACGGCGCGTATAGACGAAGGTCATTTTCTCATGCGCTTCCGCGTAATAAATATCGTGAATGCTGGTGACGATGATCCGCTCGTCTTTAATCAGATTAATGGTGTCGTTTTCGCGGGTTGGGTTGTGCGCGGGCGTGCCGCTTACCGCCACTTGCTGCTGTTGCTGCCAGGCGCTGGACAGCTTCTGCAACATATTAATAATCCGTGATTCCTGATAAGGCTTGAGGATGTAGTCAAACGCTTCCAGTTCAAAGGCTTCCACCGCATGTTCTTTCCACGCGGTGATAAAGACGATGAACGGCTTATGCGCGAACTGGCTAATATTTTGCGCCAGCAGCACGCCATCCAGCGAGGGGATATTGATGTCGAGAAAGATGGCATCGACTTTATTGTGCTGCAGGAATTTCAGCACGTCGAGACCGTCGTCGAAGGTGCCGACGATCTCCATCTGGCTGTGGGTGTTAATCAACCAGGTGAGTTCCTGCTGCGCCGGGAACTCATCCTCAACAATAATGACTTTCATGTTTTCTCCGCTCATGGCAACAGCGATACCGGTTCAGTCGCCGGGGCGTGCTGGTTGGGGACGTAGAACGCAATCTCCGTCCCCGGCGTCAAGCGGCGGATATGCAGCCCTTCGCCGTAGAGCAGTTTCACCCGATGATGAACATTCAGCAGGCCAATTTTATTACCCGGCATCTCGTCGGCTTCGACGCGGGCCACCACCGCCGGGTCAATACCGTTCCCGGTATCCCGTACGCTGATGCGCACCCGGTTTCCGCATTCGTTGATGGCGATAGTCACCACGCCCTTGCCCCGACAGGGTTGAATACCGTGGACGATGGCATTTTCTACCAGAGGCTGAATGAGCAGGCTGGGGATGACGCAGCTGACGTCCTCATCAATATCATAAATCACCGTCAGCTTGTCGCCGAATCGCGCCTGCTCGATCGCAATATAATCCTTAATTTGGTATAGCTCGCGCTTGATGTCGATCTGCTCGTCATCTTTTAACTCAATGTTATAGCGTAAATAACGCGACAAATTGAAAATCAACTGCCGGGCGGTATCCGGATTCATACGGATGGAAGAGGAGATGGCGTTAAGCGCATTAAACAGAAAATGGGGATTTATTTTACTCTGCAGGGCGCGCAGTTCCGCTTTATTGGCCATTTCACGCAGCTGTTCGGCCCGGGAGACCTCAAGCTGGGTGGAGATTATTTGCGACAGGCCGATCGCCATCTCCTGCAGCGAGGAGGTAATACGATGCGCGTGGCAGTAGTAAATTTTCAGCGTGCCGGTCACCACACCTTTCTCGCGTAGCGGAATCACCAGCATGGAGTGGATCTCCGGCGTTCTGTAGGCTTCATCGTTGTTTTTAATGATGATGGTGTCGCTTTCAATAGCTTTACGAGTCGTTGGGCTGATATCGTTGTTGCGATCGTTATAGTTATTTTCCCCATAGCCAACGTAGGCCAGCACCCGGTCAGTGGTGGTAATCGCGACCGCATCGGCATTGATGTCCCGGCGAATAATATCGCAAACCTGACGCAGCGATTCGCTGTTCACGTGACGGAACAGCGGCAGCGTTTTGTTGGCGATATCCAACGCCAGTTTTGCCTGGCGCGCCGCGCTGGCCTCTTTCTCGCCTTCCACGCTCTGGACCAGCAGTACAATAAAACCGATGCAGATGCTGCCAAGGATCATCGGGATACCGATTTTGGAGACAATATCGATCCCCAACGCCAGCGTCGGCGCCCACAGCACCACGAGGATCATGGTTAGCGTTTCACACAGCATCCCGGCCAGAATCCCCACCTTCCAGCGCTGGGCTTTCGGGATTTTGCGGTTGATAAGCCCGGAAAGCAGCCCGGCGACAATACTGGTGATAAAGCAGGGGATGGCGGTCACACCGTCAATATCAATGAGATAGCGGTGTACCCCGGCAATTACGCCGACAATCGCGCCGACCCACGGGCCAAACAGGATCCCGCCGGACATCACCGCGATAATACGTACGTTGACCAGAGAACCTTCTACCGGAACGCCGGACCAGGTGCTGAACAGCGCGAACATGGAGAAGATGGCGGTGACCGCCAGCAGCTCGCGAGGCGTATGCGCCGATTTATGCAGCAGTTCGCGAAACAGGCGTAAGCGGATAAGAAAAAAGAGGCAAATGAGCATTAATGCCGCGCGGTCAAAAACCGCCAGCAGCATATTAAAAATATCGTGCATGGGTGCGCCCAGGATTCGCAGGAAAGCAATATGATAGAAAACCTCGCGCCAGAAGGCTAGCCGCAGAAATCAATGAGGAACAAGCATAAAAATAAAAGGGGATAAGTGGATATCTCCAGCTATCAGGGCGTTGATGGGGAGTGATGATAAATTCAAGTATTATAAATGATATCAATATGTTAATTGTTTATTTAATATATGCACGTTTTAGGGAGGCGTTCTGCCGCATACTAATAAGTAATGCCTTATTTTTTGCGCCAACGATTATTTTTTATCAACCCTCTCGACAGCGTGTTTTTTTTCAGGTTATTTTCTAAGCGAGCCACATCGGTGGCCGCGTCGCTCGGACGGTCCGGGCGCTAACGTTAATCTGAGGAATCTATGGCTGAATTCAGTCCTGAACGCCGTTTTACGCGTATCGATCGTCTCCCTCCGTATGTTTTTAACATTACTGCCGAACTGAAAATGGCTGCGCGTCGGCGTGGCGAAGATATTATCGATTTCAGTATGGGTAACCCGGATGGCGCCACGCCGCCGCATATCGTCGAAAAACTCTGTACCGTTGCCCAGCGCCCGGATACCCACGGTTACTCTACCTCTCGCGGTATTCCGCGTCTGCGCCGCGCGATTTCGCGTTGGTACCAGGAGCGTTATGACGTCGATATCGACCCGGAATCAGAAGCCATCGTGACGATTGGTTCGAAAGAGGGACTGGCGCATCTGATGCTGGCGACGCTCGATCATGGCGATACGGTGTTGGTGCCAAACCCCAGTTATCCGATTCATATTTACGGCGCGGTTATCGCCGGGGCGCAGGTCCGTTCCGTCCCGCTGGTGGAAGGCGTTGATTTCTTCAATGAACTGGAACGCGCGATCCGTGAAAGTTATCCGAAGCCAAAAATGATGATTCTGGGCTTCCCGTCGAACCCTACCGCCCAGTGCGTTGAACTCGATTTCTTCGAAAAAGTCGTCGCGCTGGCGAAACGTTATGACGTGCTGGTGGTGCACGATCTGGCCTACGCCGACATCGTCTATGATGGCTGGAAAGCGCCGTCGATTATGCAGGTGCCCGGTGCGCGCGATGTGGCTGTCGAATTCTTCACCCTGTCAAAAAGCTACAACATGGCCGGCTGGCGTATTGGTTTTATGGTAGGGAACAAAACGCTGGTTAATGCTCTGGCCCGCATCAAAAGCTACCATGACTACGGTACCTTCACGCCGTTGCAGGTAGCGGCGATTGCCGCGCTGGAAGGCGATCAGCAGTGCGTGCGTGATATTGCGGAACAATATAAACGTCGCCGTGATGTGCTGGTGAAAGGGCTGCATGAAGCCGGCTGGATGGTTGAATGCCCGAAAGCGTCAATGTACGTGTGGGCGAAAATTCCGGAGCCATATGCGGCGATGGGCTCGCTGGAGTTCGCTAAAAAGTTGCTGCAGGAGGCCAAAGTGTGCGTCTCGCCGGGAATCGGCTTTGGCGACTATGGCGATACTCATGTGCGTTTCGCATTAATCGAAAACCGCGATCGTATCCGTCAGGCCATCCGCGGTATCAAATCCATGTTCCGTGCAGATGGGCTGCTACCGGCAGCTGGTAAAACGGTAGCTGAACACCACGAATAAAAAATGGGAGCCGTCTGGCTCCCATCTCTTTACTGCATAGCAGGTTAAATCATCAGGGCGAAGGTACCGGCCCAAACGATGACCATAAAAGAAATTCCCATCAAAAAGTATTTCACGACATGTCACTCCGCATTTTGGCGAAACGCCTAAATGAATTTAACTTTAACCATTGCAGGATTGTCGCAGATAAAACCAGACTATTCTGGCAGCTGCGGCAACCCGAAATTCTGTGCGTTAACTGCTCCAGATGGCGCTAATGTACGCTTAAAAAATGGTGGAAACAAGATCCATTTTTTTATTAATTTTTAGTTACTTACGACTGTCGTGAATAGGCGACACATTAATTTCATTCGGTAATAAATTCAATTACGGCGACGATGATTTTAAGCAATACCCTGACATTCTGTAGTTATTTGATTTTGGGATTTTTTCTATAGGCGGGAAGGTGCAGAAATCACTTTCTGCACCCTATCGCGATGAGGTTAGTGGCCGGTCGTCGGCGCGCGCCATTGATGTGGATAACGTGCGGGAACAAAGCGCAAGGTAAGCGCCATTAAGAGGAAAACGCAGATGGCGTGGAATTCCCAGTCTAGCTGGTAGTTTCCGCTCAGGCTGCGCAGCAGCCCTGAAAGCCACGGCGATAAACCGGCGATAATAAAACCGATGCCCTGCATAAACGCCACCAGCCGACCGGCGACGGCAGGTTGCGGTGAATGGTCCAGCGCCAGTACCAGGCACAGCGGGAAGGCGCCGCCCAGTCCTATGCCGCAGCTCACCGCCCACAGCAGCGGCCACTGTTGTGGCCACCAGATGAAACCGCAGAACCCGAGCAACTGCAGCGCCAGCGCCAACATCAGCAGCTTACGGCGATCTTCGTGGCGAGCGAGCATCGGTAGTAACAGCGCGCCGGCGGTTTGGCCGACGGTCATCAATGCCAGAAGCGTGCCGCTAAACTGAGCGCTGTGGCCAAGCTGCATATAATAGGGCGGTAACCAGGCAATCAGGCTGGCGTAGCCGCCATTGATCAGCCCGAAATAAAGGCCAAGCGTCCAGGCCCGATGGTGACGAAAGACCGACGGCGCGGCTTGCGCCGATGCGGCAACCGGCGCGGCGGGCAGCATTTTGCTGATCGGCAACCAGCCAATGAGCGCAGCCAGGGCCGGTAGCGTCCACCATGCCAGCGCGTGGTGCCAGAGCGCGCTTTGCTGCGCAAGCCAGGGGGTGAGCGCGGCGCCAAGGCCGCCTCCGCCCATCAACGCCGCTGACCACAATCCCATCACCTGCGGCGTGCGGCGATGAAAAAGACGCTTGATGACGCTGGGAATAATCGCCTGAATCACGCCGATGCCAATCCCGCCGAGCAGCGCGCTACTAAGCAGCAGGCCGCTTTGCGGCGCCAGCTCGCGCAGGAGCGCGCCAATGCCAATCGCCAGCAGACTTAACGCAATACTGCGGTTTTCGCTAACGTGGCGGTTAATCCATCCGCCAGCGAGCGCCAGCACCCCCATCGCGATGACCGGAAGCGCGGTCAACAGTGAAACCAGGGTAAAGCTCATACCGGTTGCCTGTTGCAGTTGCGGCAGCAATGGACCTATCGAGGTCAGTAGCGGGCGCATATTAATGCCGATCAGTACCAGCACAAATAACGTCAGCGTATTGCGTTGCGTCTGGCTCATTACGCTTTACCCGCCCAGCGCTGATACAGGGCCAGCCCTTCGGGTTGTGGGCAGTGGTGAATGGGGAGTGATTGGTCATCCAATGGCTGCTGCAATTGTTGGTAGATAGCGGCGGTAGAGAGATTGAAGCGCTCGCCATCCTGATTGCTGTTGGCAAAATAGACTTCGCGCACGCCGGTTAAATACATCGCGCTCAGACACATCGGGCAGGGTTGTCCGCTGGCGTAAACCACGCATTCGCGCAATACCTGATTGCCCAGACGTAGAGAAACGTCGCGGATGGCGTTGAGTTCAGCGTGCGCGGTAGGATCGCCGCTCTGGTGCAAGGTATTCACCGCTTCGGCAATGACTTCACCCTGGCGCACGATGACGGCGCCGAATGGGCGGCCGCCGTTTTCAACATTTTTGGCAGCAAGCGTAATGGCGCGCTGAAGATAGTTATCATGAGTAGGCATGAGCGGCTCCTGTAGATACTGTTATCGGTTTGCAACTGTTTTGGTCCGGGAAAAACATGTGGTGTTAATTCAGAGCACATTGCGCTCCCCTCCTGCCGGGAACGTCTCAGTGATTTTGAAGCCACCAACACCGGCAGTTTCAGTAACCATGGGGACAGCGGTAGAAATTTTCAGCTCGCCATGGCACGGACCGTAGGCCGGATAAGGCACAGCCGCCATCCGGCTCGAAAGCGGCTTTTTACCCGCGGTTATTGCCAGGCGGCGCTATGCTTGCGCGGGCCTACAGAGCACATGCCGGCGTAGAGGCCGGGTAAAAGAACTCAGTCGGCGGCAGGCTGGAGATTGAACCCTGCTTCAGGGTAGCGAGCTTATGCCATAAGCTAAAAGACTTATTTATGATTGAGTCAATAAGATTTGCTTATGGGTTGCCGAAATACTACTGAGTTCTCTCACGCGAGGATGATTTTTGCCAGACATGCGGTTTATCTACCAGGTATATCCAACGCCAAGGATGCCATACAGTTCGCCGCTGTGCTGGACAATGGGGCTATCGGCAATATCGTCATCATAGCGTTCGTAGTTTGCCGCTACCATAGCGACCCAATGCGGGCTAAAGCGGTAGCTGGTAATGATGGCGACCATTGGCGATACCGTCGTACCGGTATCCCACTGCGGGCGCTCGGGCGTCGCCTCGCCTGCTGAGACGCCGCCAAAATAGTAGTTCGCCATGTTATGGCTACGCACCATCAGCCCCATACCGGGCATCACCAGCAGATTGTCTTTAACAATCGGAAAATCGGCCCATAACAGCAGCTCCTGGCCGTTGCTGCGGCCGCTGATATCGGAACTGATGCGCGCGCTTATCAGCGCGTATGGCGTGATCCAGGTAGCGCCAATACCGCCTTCCAGTTCCCCTTTACGTTCGTCCATTCCCTTGAATGCCGCATCGTCGCTGGGATCTAAATTACCGAAACGCCAGCGCCCATAGCCGTAAAGCGCGATATTGTCATCAAGGTGAAAGTAGTAGCGGGCGCGATCGCCGAGATACATTAACTGGTCGCCAAAATACAATCCTCCGGGAATAAAGTGGGTTTCGTTGTCCTGCTTTTGGTAGCGTGCGGTACCGCTAATGGCGGCGCCGCCGAGAACCCATCCTTTAGGCACCGGGCTATTCGGGTTATCGGCGGAAAAAATGTCGATTGAGCCGAGGTCGACCTCAGCGCTAGCGGAACCGCAATACAAAGCAAGCGTACCGAGAATGGCTATGGGGCATCGGGATAGTTTGAGCATGAGCTTATAGTTGGCGTGAGATGATGAAGTCGATGTGAATCGACCGTGATAAACAATAGAAGATATATAGACGATAGCGAACGCGGTAGGGGGATATTTTTTGTCTTTTATCGTACTTTTTCTGTTTTGCTTTTACTCGGGAAAGCAAAGTGCGCCGGTATCAGCACTATCACTGTAACAGTAGCGGATTATTCGTGTGAATAATCCGCACAAAAATGAGTATCATGAATTGAGAATCAGTTCAGAGAGTGAAGCCATCGAATGATTTTCGTTGGTGACGATGCCTTCTTTTTTTAGTTTTTCCATGATGGATTTAAAAGCGAGCTGTTTACTGCTTTCTGTCGCATTAAGTAGATCGCGGTTAAAGGCGGGATTAGATTGAATGATATAATTAATGAATTCGAGCAGCAGCTTATTTTGTGGCGGCGTGGATGGCTCATTAATGGTTTTTTCATTATATGAATTCATCGCGGCTTCAGAATGTTCCAGCGGACGACTACTGATGGTGTGCTCGTAAATTTTCTCAATTTCTTTACAGGTAATGTACAGCTTGCTTAGCTCAATCGTCGGCTTATCATCATTATCAGGAATGAAATTGCAGTAGATGACGTTTTTAGCCGGAGAGATAATGCTCAGTGAATCTTCTTGTTGAATGTTGTCCGGATTCTCCAGTACATCCATTAGATTTCTTGAATGAGTGTGCCATAAACCAGAAACTGAAACGTTGAGTTTAATTTTGGCGATGGCGCTGTCGTGATTGGCATCAATGACCGACACATTTTCATTCAGGGTGATGATATTGTTTATTTTAGAGTGCTGAGACCAGGGTTTATTGGCTTTGGTAATGTCATCAAAACCACCGTAGCCGTATGACGAGTCGCCAACCCCTTGATTCCTGGTTAAGGCGCTATTGAGAGTGCCGCGATTTTTTTTCAGTTTCAGGCACAGGCTGATAGCGCCGATATCGTGCCAGTGAAGTAAATCTTCCAGTTCGCACTGCAAGAGTTTTTGCGCACGAGCGATAGAGCAATACTCCAGCGGTGGGAGATTGTTCAACTTCCAAATGTTTCTTTCTATCTTATTCATGGCGTTAATTTAATATAAATGTTTTAAATGGTTTGCGTGTTCTGATTAACAGAACGCGAGCGTTTTTATTCGACTACACAATCCTTTTCATGAAAAACTATTCATCAGCGGAATGTGAGTTTATAGTTCATAATATTTATACGGCGGAGGATGGTTAAAATACCCTCTGTAGATAATTATAATCCCTGTTTTATAAATAAGGAATAGAACAATGCTTAATTAACGGTAAGCCGGGTTTGAACTATAATAAATTACTCTAAAACTGAATGCGTTAGATGTTAATGATTGTATCGACAAATAAAAAAGACGCCGCAGCGCCTTTTTATAGTAACCATCGCAGGCACAAATTAGCGGGCGCTCTTCTGGAGAGTAAAACCGCCATCCCCCACCTGCGCCGTGGCATACCACGCCATTAATTCCTCGGTACCCGGCGCGCCTTCGGCTGGCGCCCATGGCGCGGAATCCTGTTCGGCTACCGGCTGATAGCCTCCGTGCTTGACTTCAAAAATGATACCGCCGCGATCGAGCGACAATACCGCATGCCAGGTGCCGGCCGCCATTTCCAGCGCCGTGCATTCTTCTCCTAATACCACGCGGTGGGTCACGGTGCCTTGTTCATCGAAGTTCAGTACTACAAAACGGCCGCTTAACGGCAGCAGCAGCTCAAAAGTATGAGGATGACGGTGAGGACGAATGTAAGTTCCCGGCTCCATGGCAATGGCCAGACGCTGTACCGGATCGCTGAGTTCCGGATGGAAGTTACGATGCGCCCGTAGGCGGGGTGAGACCGCGGCGGCCGCGCTCTGTTGTTGCATATCACTGATAGTGATTTGTTTCATGTATACCGCCTGCAAAAAAGATGACTCAGGGCTTACGCCGGTTTGCATGACTAAGGTGGAGTTGAGCAATCTGCGCTACGAAGCGCAGATTGCTCTCCCGGTTGCCTGATTATGCACATTTAACGCCATTAGCATAGGGTGATTTATCTATTTCATATTGATGAATATATTTAAGTGATTTTTTATTTTTTTAGTGGCGTCGCTTAATTTTATCTCATCTCAATCATTATTCTTTTATTGTTGGCGAAGGTGTGTAGCATAAAAATAGGGGGGAAATAGCAACATACCTGAGCGTTTCTTACAGAGGGAAACATAGTTGAGTATGCAATCTATAAGTGACTGGGTAAGCAAGCTTGAGCCGCTTTGTGCCGAAATAGAAACGGCGTATCTTGATTTTATTATTGACCAGAGCGGTCTCGATTATTCCATTATCCCGGCACTTGAGGAGTTTTCTCCCCCTCTTCAATGGCAGTTCCTTTACCTTGGTCTGCCGGAGGAATCTCTGCCCGAAATGGCGCCGCTCCTGATTCGTATCGCACTTAATGCCCCGCTACAGCGGCAGTGGTTTATCGAACTGGCGTATAAAACGCAAACCAGAACGCCATTACTGGCAATAGGGTCGCAGTGGGCTTTCTCCACGCTAGCCGAATGGCTAACTGACTGCGTTGATGCAACGCATGAGGGGCGATCAGGCCTTTTTCGCTACTTTGACGCTCGTCTATTTCCGTGGCTATTTTCCGATATTCTGCAACCCGAGCAGCAAGCGCAGCTACGTCGTCCCGCACTCTTCTGGAGCTGGCTGGATCTTGATGCCAGGCCGGCACTATTGATCGGTCACGGCGCTCCGCTTGGGCGTGGTGAAAAATGCCAGAAAATCGCTTTCAGTGATGAGCAATTCGAAGTGATGATGTGTCTTTGCGACGTTAGGTTATTTCTTCGCCATCGAAGTCTGCCGGACAGCTTGTTCAGCTCCCAAGAAGAACGCTTTTCAGCCTGCTTTCGGGCGATGTTGGATGCGACAAAAAATGGAATTTTGCTGGACAACGATCGCGAGGAATGGGTGATGAATACCCTGGTGGAACGGCACTCTCTTGCAGAATGAAAACCAAATCATGACTCACATGCCTCGTTATTGATAAAGGAATATTCCATGAACCTAACATTTCCGCGCGTGATACTGGTGGCATTGCTGCTGACTGTCGCCAGCCAGGGGGCGCTGGCGGGAACCATTAAAGCCATCAATCATACCCGTTGGGCGATTAACGCTTTCAGCGTCGATGGCCAGTCGGGAATAGACATTATCGGGCCGTATCAGGGGGGCGGCGGTGGATGCTGTTACCAGGTACCTGCGAAATGGAGACCAGGGATGACGGTAAAGGTGAACTGGGAAACGGGGGTGGCTTTTGCCAGCGATGTTCCTGATATCCCAGAGCCAGAACGGCCTGATACCTCTAGAATGAGTGAAAAAGAATATTATCAGGCGTGGCAAAGTTATTCAGATGAAATACAAGAGTGGTATAAAAAAATCAATGCATTAGGTGGACATCATTCATTTTTAGTTTCGGTACCGGACTATACGGGACAGGAAACCTGCGGGATCACCGTGCATTTTTTGCCTTGCGATCGGGCCAAAGTGACCACCAGTTGTGCCAACTACGGCAGTCCGGGATACCCCATTAAGGAACCTATAAAGATGATGGAGCCGAAATTATGTCCGCGATAATTAGCGAGCGGGCATGGTACCCGCCTGCGTTTCCGGCGCAAGGACGTTTACCGACGCAAGCCGCGCTGGTAGGGCAGAATAGCCTCCGCCAGGAGAGCCTTGAAACGGCCTACCGATAGCAATTATCGCTGGCCGTCGGGCGGCGCGTGGAGCCCCCCTGTTGCAAAACACTGCATATCAGCCTGTTTTTTGATGGCACCGGTAATAACCTTAATCACGATCTTTTTGTCGCCAATCCGAAGCATCCAACTAATATTGCCCGCCTGTTCCGCGCCACTATTGGCCAGGGTTATGCTGGTGGGTTGGCGGATAAAGGGCCTGAGCTGCTGGATGCCAGCAACAGTGGCGGCAATAAATACTACAAATATTATATTCCCGGCGTCGGTACTCCTTTCCCGGAGGTGATGGATCTGGATTTCAGCATAATGGGACTCGCCGCGGCAACACACGGCGAAGACCGGATAAACTGGGGGCTGCTACGGCTGGTCGATGCTCTCAAACGGACCATGGATAAGGATGCGCTCTCGGATGGCGATAGCTGGAAGGCGGTCAAAAAGATGGCAACATCGATGGTTTCCTTTGGCCTGACCGGCAGCGCTAACCGCTATGAAACCATCCATAATCTGTTGAATGCAATGTCCGCAGATCTGCGCAAAGCGCTGCTGCCCGCTACGCCCGGCAAACAGAAGCTATTAGGCATTAAGCTGTATGTGTATGGTTTTTCTCGTGGAGCGGCAGCGGCCAGGACCTTTGTTAACTGGCTGAGCGAACTGCTGCCAAAGCCAGGGGAGGGAGAAACAAAGCCCGAACAGTGTCTGGCGGTGGGAGAGCTGAAGATCCCATTAAGCGTGGAGTTTCTGGGCCTGTTAGATACCGTTGCTTCAGTGGGGGTCGCGCATATTGCCCCCGTAGCGGAAGGACATATGGGGTGGGCGGACGGAAGCCAGGAGCTGCCGGATGAAGAGTTCTACGGCGGATTTATCAAACGCTGTGTACATCTGGTTTCGGCACATGAACAGCGGCTGTGTTTCCCGCTGGATTCCATTCGCCGCCCGGACGGCAAATACCCGGCGAATAGCGTGGAGGTTATTTATCCGGGGGTGCACTCGGATATAGGGGGAGGATATCCGCCGGGGGATCAGGGAAAAGGTGATTCTGATTTAGAATTAATATCCCAAATTGCGCTGAATGATATATACGCTGCAGCCTATAATATAGGTGCGCCATTAAAGGTGAAGCTGCAAAGTTTACCTGTTGATTTGAAAAAGGATCTTTGGCGCGTTATGCCCGTCCAATTAGTTCGTGACTTTGATATTTCTCCAGAAGTGGTTCTGCGTTTTAACAGTTGGAGGACTTTAACTTTAAGTGTTGAAAGTTACGCCAAAGATATTAGTAAAGAACTGGCCGCCAAATATGACCCCCAACGTGCTCCCCTCTGCCTGGAACGAGCCCTGGAAGAACAGATCGCTTGGATCACCGCATGGCGCATTAATCGCTATGCCGGCGGTAGCTACAAGACCCAGCGCTTTTACATCGATTCTGCGGCAAATGGACTGGATAAAGATAGCGATCCGCAGGTCAGAAAAAAATCTGAAGCTGAGAGAGAGGAGGCCCAACAGGCGGTAGAAAAAGCACGGCGTAAACGTATTGTTGAGCAAGATCAGGAGTCCGCGTTTCTGATGCTGCCGCAAGGGCCAAAAGATTTTGATGCCGCCCTTGGGCAGACGCAATTGCGTCAGGCGGCAGATGAGTTTCGGGAGGATTATCATCGACTATCGCGTACGGATAACGGCAATTGGTTGTTTAAGGCCGTCGACGCAATGAGTAATGGGATTTTCCTGCTAAATGGTGATGATGAATACGGTGAGTGGCTAAAAATAAAAACCACAGGCGCCGAGCGAGAAAAAATACTTTTTCCGCCGCAGGGTGAGAGCAGTAATGCCCATCTGCCAGCAGGACTGGTACGGGCGTTGTTCGACGAGCAAATACATGATTCCCGCGCATGGTTTATGCACAGCGCTCTAGGAGCCCGCGAGCCGTGGGGGAGTTATTTTCTGCAGCGGATGATCTACTTTGGCAGCCGAAGTAGTAAACCGCTAACTCCACTGATGATTGCTGGTGCGGTAGTTGGGGCAGCGACGGTCGCAGGCGGTGTCGCCGTTATCATTAAACAGAAGCGGGTAATGGGTGAGCTTATTGGGGTAATTGGCGCTGCGGGGGCTATTTATCTAGAAACTCAGGCAATCGATCTGCTTTCTGGTAAGCCATTATCGATGCTGAAAAACGCCGCGCAGTTACAGTTGCCCACCATGGAGCCTGGCCTGGTCGTTGCCGGTCAAACCCAGATGATTAGTGAGCAGCGGCTGGCGCTGAAGAAATCACAAATAGAAAAGCGTTGGACGGAATCAATAGCCTCAGCGCTGCTGGTATAGTTGGAGCAGGAGCGAACAATGTTACAGGAAAGACGCCAGAACCTTACTCTGCACCTATTGTGCGGATATGGAAGATGAGGCCATTACCTGAATATCCGCCTTACCAGGTTGCCAGCCCGCCTTATGGTGTGCTCTGGTTGTCGATAAGCTTGATAGTGGTGGTGTTCTCGGGAATCGGGGCGCTAATACTTCAGCCTGTTGGAAACGTTGTCGGCATAGTGTCATGCGGCAGTGCGATAGTGATGGTGATACTGTGGATGCTTCGTCTCCTCTATTACCGGCTGTCGGTTCATTACGCTCAATACTATTACCGGCTGGTCAGTCAGTATCAGCAGGAGTGGTGGACAGAGCATCAGCTGCATTTTACGTTAAGTGACGTAGTGTTGCTCGGGCCGTCTGGATCAACGAATACGCATTGGTGGCGCCTGCTCAAACATGAACAGCGTCCCGCAGAGGTAAAAAACGAGGCGAGCGGCAAGGCATTACGAGTTGCCCGTACCTTGGTTGAGCCTGCGCATGAACGCGAGGTACAGCTCGTGAAAATGCTGGTGCTGCAATGGAAGGAACAACGCCTCCACGCTGGGTTACCCGATTTACGGTGCTGTTACTGGCAGGGTTCGCGCCGCGCCTGGCAGGCATTTTGCGCTCAGATGCAGGCGACATTTCCTACAGTCGGGTTGCCTGCTGAGCCACGGTTGTGGCGAGGCGAACAGAGCCTTGCGGAATTTGCTGCGATAAGCGACACCTTAGCGAGCAATGAAGCGATTCTGGTGGCCGGGTGCCACTCGCTAATGGCTTCCTTTTACTCGGTACTGCCAGCCGGCGAGTCGGCGGCATTATGGCTGGTTGGTAAGGGCGGCTCCGTCTGCCTCACTCGCGGTGAAGTGTACGATGTTACAGATAAAGAAACATTATCAGAGACTTGCTCTCGAGCGGAGCGGCAAATCGGGCTCGAAGAGGCGCCTGACGCCTGCATACTGTTTGCGCAGCCTACGCTATCTGGCTGCGGCTGGAATATTACCCGCCATCGGCAGGATGTTTATTGGGGCAACTGTGGCGAGATGGAAATGTTAATAGTCATCGCGCTTGCCGCGATAAGTGCTGAGTATTTTCGCCGACCTTGTAGTTGGATAGCCCGCGATCCGCAACATACGCTGGCACTTGGGATCGTTAAACCGGGTGGGGAAGAGAATTGAAATAGCCGTAAGATGAGGTAAACATGGTGTCCCCTGCAGGAATCGAACCTGCAACTAGCCCTTAGGAGGGGCTCGTTATATCCATTTAACTAAGGGGACAAGGCGGCGGGATTATAGCGTTTTTTCCGCCGCCCGTTAAGCGCATTGCGATTAATTGCTTAATTTGCAGCCGTTTAGCCCTTTTTATCTGCTTCGGCCTTCGCTTTGGCTTTCTGTTCCTGGGTCATGTCGTTGCGAATCTGGGCGTGGCTTAGCAGGGCGAAGATAAAGGTGCCGCCGCAGATGTTGCCGGCGAGCGTCGGCAGCGCGAAGGGCCAGATGAACTCTTGCCAGGGCAGGGCGCCGCTGAAAATCAGATAGAAAATTTCCACACTGCCGACGACGATATGCGTGGTGTCCGCCAGTGCAATGAGCCAGGTCATCAGGATGATGACGATGACTTTCGCCGAACCAGCGGCCGGGAACATCCAGACCATTGTCGCCACCAGCCAGCCGGAAATAATCGCATTGGCGAACATCTCGCCAGGCGTATTCTCCATGACTTTCTGGCTGATGCTGTGAAACGCCTCACGAGTGGCGTCATCGAAAATCGGCATGATATTAAACGCCCAGGCGGCGATAGCGCCACCCAATAAATTACCTAATAACACCACGCCCCACAGGCGTAGCAATAGCGCAATATTACCGGCGCTGGGTTTATGCATAATCGGCAGCACGGCGGTAACGGTATTTTCCGTAAACAGCTGCTGACGGGCGAGAATGACGATAATAAAGCCGAAGGTGTAACCCAAATTCTCCAGCAGATAACCGCCGGGCAGGGCGCTGAGGTGAACATGAAAAATTCCCTTGGCCACCAGCGAAGCGCTAATTGATAAGCCGGCGGCAATCGCTGACCACAGTAGCGCCATGGCATCGCGCTCGAGCTCCTTTTCTCCCTCCTGGCGAATCACCTCATGGGTGGCCATTGCCTGCGAAGGCAGACGCTCCTCATCCACTTCTATTTTCTCGCCATGTTGCTTCTCTTCGCTTTCAACTTCGCGTTCATCGCTATCATGTGTGCCGGTGGCGCTATTTTGTCGGGTCATGGCTGCTCTCCATTTGTATTTGTTACTAAGCGTAGAGAGAAATCAGCGCGGCGGCACAGGATATGCTCCTAAATTCAGCGCAATGGCAAGAATAGCAATACGAATATTGCAAAATATGTATAGAATCGGGAAGCTACATTGATGCCAAAGAAGGCTATGCTGAAAGCAGCTACCCAACGATAAAATGCTAATGGGGGCGCCGTCCCGGATGCCTCCAGCGATAGCCAGAATTAACAGGGAGAAACCTATGAATTATCGCCTGTCGGCGCTTGCGCTTGGCGCCACATTGCTGGTGGGATGCGCCAGTTCCAGCACTGACGATCGGTCGCAGGGGCGTTCAGATCCGCTTGAAGGGTTTAACCGTACCATGTTCAACTTCAACTTTAATGTGGTTGATCCTTATGTACTGCGCCCCGTTGCCGTCGCCTGGCGTGATTATGTGCCGCAACCGGCGCGTAATGGTTTAAGCAACTTCACCAGCAACCTTGAAGAACCGGCGGTAATGGTCAACTCCTTCCTGCAGGGCGATCCCTATAAAGGCATGGTGCATTTCACTCGCTTCTTCCTTAACACTATTCTTGGGATGGGCGGCTTGATCGACGTGGCCGGTATGGCGAACCCGCAGCTGCAGCGCGTTGAACCGCATCGTTTCGGTAGCACGCTGGGCCACTACGGCGTGGGCTACGGCCCGTACGTACAGTTACCGTTCTATGGCAGTTTCACCCTGCGTGATGAGGGCGGCGACATGGCCGATGGCCTGTATCCGGTACTCTCCTGGCTGACCTGGCCGATGTCTATCGGTAAATGGGCGGTAGAAGGGATTGAAACTCGCGCTCAGCTGCTGGATTCCGATGGCCTGCTGCGCCAGTCTTCCGATCCGTACATCCTGATGCGTGAAGCCTACTTCCAGCGGCACGATTTTATCGCTAACGGCGGTAAGCTGACGCCGGCAGACAACCCGAACGCGCAGGCGATTCAGGATGAGCTGAAAGATATCGATTCGCAGTAATCCACGCGATTCATAAAAGAAAAAGGGTGAACATGATGTTCACCCTTTTTTTATATCGTTTGCTTATCAGAAGCGGTAGTTGAAGTTCGCGCCGTACAGCCAGGCGGTACCTTCAGAACGGAAGGTGTAAGGACCTTCTTTAATTTCTACGTGCTGACCGTGCATGTAAGAGACGCCGACATCCACTGAAGCATCTTTATTGAACGCGTAGGTGGTACCGGCGCTCAGCCACAGGCGATCCTGATCCGGGATAGAGATGGAGCGGGTGCCAGCCGGAATCGGGCTATCATCGAAGGCGATACCGGTACGGAAGGTCCAGTTATCGTCATAGTAATAGGTAGTACCCAGCGCGATGCGATAAGCATCTTTAAAGCCTTCATCTTTATAGAACAGCGTCTGACCATTGCTGCCGGTGGCCTTCAGCTCCTGGAACTGGCTCCAGCTGGTGTAGGTCAGGCTATAGTGCACTGCCCACTGCGGCGCGACGCGGTTATAACCCGACAGCTCCCACATTTCTGGCAGATTGAGAGTCAGCGCGCCGTTAGTGGTACGGCCATCGGTACCGGCCGGTAGACCGAAGTTGCCGAGGATCTGGTTATACGCGGACGGCAGATCGCTCTTATAGTTGCCATCAAAGTCGATTTTAACTTCAGAGCGGTAGGTGAAACCGTAGCGGTTGTTTTTGTCCAGCTCATACAGGATACCGGCGTTCCAGCCGAAGCCCCATTCGTTGCCGTTCAAATGCGCAATCTGAGTGTCTGCAGGGATCTGGGAAACCCGGCCCGCTAGCGCTGGCGGCAGCTTGCCGGAACCGGCAACGATTTGTCCTAAATCACCTGCGTAGCGTTCGATTTTCGCTTTCGCATACACCGCATCAAACCCTAAGCCAAAGCTCCAGTTGCTGTTCAGGCGATAGGCGCCGCTTAAATTGAGGTTAACGGTGGTGAGATCGGTTTTGCCACCCATACTGCCGGCAGCATAGTCATCAGCAAACTCAGTCGCGAGACCATAGTTAGAGGTAATAGATGCACCCCAACCAAACTGCTCGTTTATTGGCGAAACAAAGTGGAAGTTTGGTACCCATGCCGTTGGGGCAATATTGTCTGCATTCAGACTTTTACCGGTAGGCGAGGTACCAGAAACATTAACGTCCGGATCGACGAAGACGGCGCCTGCCGACATCGTCGGGCGGTCAAACATCATGATTAACGCGGGGTTACGGCTGGCGTTGCCCGCATCGTCAGCGATTGCCCCTTCACCGGAATAGGCACGACCAAGACCTGAAGAGGAGAATTCATTTAACTGGAATCCTGCGGACCAGGCTTGGGTTGAAACAAGTGCTACAGCCACTGCAAGGGCAGATTGGGTAAAGCGGGTTTTCTGGCTCATGCCCATAACCTCATTGAGTTATTTTTATTTAAACTATGTTACATGCCGTAACAGAAGCGCGAAGTGTAGGGTCTGCTTTACGACAGAGAAATCAGACCAGTGGCCTGAGTATAGGTCTGACCAGATGAGTTGTTGCAAGTTTGTTTATGAGATTTTTCAATTGTGATAACAGAAACGCGATCCAGCTGGCAAAATTGCCCCGGTGCGTCATGCCCAAAGTGGGGCATTTTTGTTTTGGATCATTTTTAAGTGTGATTTCTGTCACTTAACCGTTTTCTTGCTATTAACAACTGGAGGGCGGCCGGGGGCGGGCGTAAAATAGGCGCATTATTTGTCTGGCACCAAAGGTGCATATACAGAGGAAATCTACGATGAGTAAATGTAGCGCTGATGAAACCCCAGTTTGCTGCTGTATGGATGTTGGCACCATTGTGGACAACACCGACTGCACCGCCTCCTACAGCCGCGTGTTTGCCAACCGCGCTGAAGCGGAAGCGACGCTCGCCGCGCTGAGCGAAAAAGCCCGCAATGTGGAGTCTGAACCGTGCAAAATTAACTCGACGTTCACCGATGTTGACGGCGGCGTGCAGTTGAATATCGATTTTGTTTTTAGCTGCGAAGCGGAATCGCTGATCTTCCAGTTGGGGTTACGTTAATCCTCTCTCTTAACGCCTCTTTCCTGAGGCGTTATCTTTTCTATTCAATGTGTTTTGGCTCCCACTTTTTCTCTTCCCCGATTGGCTTAATGTAAAAAATTAGTTAAGACTAGTTATCAGGTCAGACCACTTGGTTTTATCGGTTAACAGGGGAGTGTTATGAGTCAGGCATTACCGCTTATCACCCGTCAGGGCGATCGCATTGCCATTGTCAGCGGTTTACGTACCCCATTTGCCCGTCAGGCGACGGCGTATCACGGCGTTCCGGCCGTTGATCTGGGTAAAATGGTCGTCGGCGAAATGCTGGCGCGCAGTGAAGTTCCCCCGGAAGTGATTGAACAGCTGGTCTTTGGCCAGGTTGTGCAGATGCCGGAAGCGCCTAATATTGCTCGTGAAATCGTGCTCGGTACCGGCATGAATGTGCATACCGACGCCTATAGTGTTAGTCGCGCCTGCGCCACCAGTTTTCAGGCGGTAGCCAATATTGCCGAAAGCCTGATGGCCGGCACGATCCGCGCGGGCATTGCCGGCGGCGCGGATTCCTCCTCCGTTCTCCCCATCGGCGTGAGTAAAAAACTGGCCCGCACCCTGGTGGATGCCAATAAAGCGCGCACCCTTGGTCAGCGGCTAAAACTCTTTTCCCGCCTGCGCCTGCGCGATCTTTTACCGGTGCCGCCTGCTGTCGCGGAATACTCAACCGGCCTGCGGATGGGCGACACCGCTGAGCAGATGGCGAAAACCTGGGGCATCAGCCGTGAAGATCAGGACGCGCTGGCGCTGCGCTCGCATCAGCTTGCCGCCCGCGCCTGGGAAGAGGGCAAATTGGCCAGTGAAGTGATGACGGCCTATGTGCCGCCTTATCGCGAGCCGCTGGAACAGGACAACAATATTCGTAAAAATTCAACCCTCGCGGATTACCAGAAGTTACGTCCGGCGTTCGATCGCAAACACGGTAGCGTCACGGCGGCAAACAGTACGCCGCTTACCGACGGCGCCGCCGCGGTGATCATGATGACCGAATCCCGGGCCAAAGAGTTGGGGTTAACGCCGCTGGGCTATCTGCGTAGCTACGCTTTCACCGCTATTGATGTCTGGCAGGATATGCTGCTGGGCCCTGCGTGGGCGACTCCCCTGGCGCTCGACAGGGCCGGAATTACCCTTGCAGACCTCACGCTGATTGATATGCATGAGGCTTTCGCGGCGCAGACGTTGGCGAATTTACAATGTTTAGCCAGCAATCGTTTCGCCCGGGAAGTTCTGGGCCGCGCGCAGGCGACCGGGGAAGTCGATGCCAGCAAGTTCAATGTGCTGGGCGGCTCTATCGCCTACGGACACCCCTTTGCGGCGACCGGCGCGCGCATGATTACGCAGACCTTGCATGAACTCCGGCGCCGCGGCGGCGGATTTGGTTTGGTCACTGCCTGCGCGGCAGGGGGTTTAGGTTCAGCTATGGTTCTGGAGGCCGAATAATGGAAGCGGCAACAGCTTTTACGCTTGAAATTCGCCCGGATAATATCGCCGTTATCACCATCGACGCGCCCGGCGAAAAGATGAACACACTGAAAGCCGAGTTCGGCGGCGAGGTACGGGCGATTATCCGTCAGCTCCGCGAGAATAAAGCGCTGCGCGGCGCTGTATTTATCTCCGCTAAACCCGATAACTTTATCGCCGGCGCCGATATCAACATGATTGCTCGTTGTACCAGCGCCGCAGAGGCCGAAGCGCTGGCGCGTCAGGGTCAGCAGATCATGGCCGAGATCAACGCGCTTTCTATCCCGGTGATTGCCGCCATTCACGGCGCCTGCCTTGGGGGCGGCCTGGAGCTGGCGCTGGCCTGTCATGGGCGAGTCTGTAGCGATGATGATAAAACGCGGTTGGGATTGCCGGAAGTACAGCTGGGGTTGTTACCGGGATCGGGCGGCACTCAACGCCTGCCGCGGCTGATTGGCGTCAGTACGGCGCTCGAAATGATCCTCACCGGTAAACAATTGCGTCCGCGTCAGGCGCTGAAAGCCGGTCTGGTGGACGATGTTGTCCCGCAATCGATATTGCTACAGACCGCGGTTGAGTTGGCGCTACAGGGCCGGCCGGCGAGCCGAACAGTACCGGCGCGCGAACGGGTGCTTGCCGGGCCTCTGGGCCGTCAGCTGCTGTTCCGCATGGCGGCAAAAAAGACCCGGCAAAAAACGCAGGGTAATTACCCGGCGGCAGAGCGTATTTTACAGGTGATAGAAAACGGACTGGCGCACGGCTGCAGCAGCGGTTATGCAGAAGAGGCGCGGGCGTTTGGCGAACTGGCGATGACGCCGCAATCGCAAGCGTTACGCTCTATTTTCTTTGCCAGTACCGATCTGAAAAAAGATCGTGGCGCCGAGGCTGACCCTGCTGCGCTTAAAAGCATCGGCGTGCTAGGCGGTGGTTTAATGGGAGGCGGTATTGCTTACGTCACCGCTTGTAAAGGCGGTCTGCCGGTACGCATAAAAGACATTCAGGCGAAAGGCATCAATCATGCGCTGAAGTACAGCTGGGATCTGCTGGATAAGCAGGTGCGTCGCCGCTATCTGCGCGCCAGTGAACGCGATCGTCAGCTGGCGCTGATTTCCGGGGCCACAGATTATCATGGCTTTGCCCATCGCGATGTGGTGATCGAAGCGGTGTTTGAGGATCTGGCGCTCAAGCAGCGGATGGTGGGCGAGATCGAACAATGCTGCGGGCCGCAAACGATCTTTGCCTCTAACACCTCATCGTTACCGATCGGCGAGATCGCCGCTCAGGCCGCCCGGCCGGAGAAGGTCATCGGTCTGCATTTTTTCAGCCCGGTCGAAAAAATGCCGCTGGTTGAGGTTATCCCGCACGCAACGACCGATGAGCAAACTATCGCCACGGTGGTCAAGCTCGCGAAGCTGCAGGGGAAAACGCCAATCGTGGTCGCGGATCGCGCCGGTTTTTATGTTAACCGTATTCTGGCGCCCTATATCAATGAATCCATGCGCCTGCTGCTGGAAGGCGAGCCGGTCGAACATATTGATAATGCATTGGTTAAATTTGGTTTCCCGGTCGGACCTATTCAGTTGCTGGATGAAGTCGGCATTGATACCGGCACTAAGATTATCCCGGTACTGGAGACCGCTTTTGGTGAACGTTTTAGCCCGCCTGCAAACATCATTGACGCGATTTTGAAGGACGATCGCAAAGGGAGAAAAAATAATCGCGGTTTCTATCTTTATGAGACAAAAAGGCGTAAAAGCAAAAAACGGGCTGACCCCGCTATTTACCCATTATTGGCAGTAGCCAGTCCGCAGGCGCGTTTGTCTGCTCAGCAGGTTGCTGAACGCTGCGTGATGATGATGCTCAACGAAGCGGCGCGCTGTTTTGATGAACAGATCGTGCGCAGCGCGCGCGATGGCGACATCGGCGCCGTCTTTGGTATAGGTTTTCCGCCGTTTCTCGGCGGCCCGTTCCGCTATATGGATAGCCTCGGCGCGGGTGAAGTCGCCGCAATCTTGCAGCGTCTGGCCGCACAGTACGGCCCTCGTTTTTCTCCGTGCGACACCTTATTACGCATGGCCGAGCAGGGGGCGACCTTTTGGCCCACTGGTGAACGGACGACCTAAGTTGTGGTCAAAAGAAGGTAAATCCAACGTTGGCTGGCGCTGTTGATTGGCGGTTTTGTAAACAAATATTGACTATACTTACGCCATTGAGGTAAAAAACAGCGTTTCATTCGTTGGATGGATCAGGCACAATGCCCGGCCACCGGGTCGCCTACGTATTGTTTACGCAGAGCGAGTTGCGGTGATTCTGGTTAACAAAAGCGGTGCAATATGCAAGTTTTTATCATGCGTCACGGCGACGCTGCCCTCGATGCAGCCAGTGACTCCGTTCGTCCCTTAACCGTTTGTGGTTGTGACGAATCTCGTCAGATGGCAACCTGGCTGAAAGGTCAAAAAGTGGATATTGAGCGGGTGCTTGTCAGCCCTTACCTGCGTGCAGAGCAAACTCTGGACATAGTAGGGGAGTGCATGAACCTGCCGAAAGATGTCGACGTGATGCCGGAACTCACGCCATGCGGCGATGTAGGGATGGTCAGCGCTTATCTTCAGGCGTTGGCGAATGAAGGCGTGAAAACGGCGCTGGTCGTTTCACACCTGCCGCTGGTGGGGTACCTCGTCTCAGAGCTGTGCCCGGGGGAAACGCCCCCGATGTTTACGACCTCAGCGATTGCCTGTGTCACCCTCGACGCCGACGGCAAGGGCGAATTCACCTGGCAGATGAGCCCCTGCAATTTGAGAATGGCGAAAGCAATCTAAGGCTTTTCCCCCGGAGCTTCCGTTTACGGAAGCTCCGGCGGCAACCACTCTTCAACTTCAATCAGTACCAATAGCGCGGCATCGCCGCCGTACTCTTTTGGTGCCTGATGGAACGCCATAATATGCGGATGTTGCGCCAGCCACAGCGGCGTTTGCTGCTTGAGGATATGTTTGCCGTGCCCGTGCATCACGCAGGCGCAGAAGACGTGTTCGCGGCGGCAGGCGGCAATCAGCGCGCCGAGTTCTTGTTTAGCCTGCTGTTGGGTTAAACCGTGCAGATCGAGAAACAGCTCCGGCGAATAGTCGCCGCGGCGCAGTTTTTTCAGCTCAAAATGGCTGACATCCGCGCGCACGTACTTCATCGCGCCTTCCGTATTGAGCAACGGCTGAAATTCGTCGGAAAAATAGTGGCTGTTATCCACCTGTTCCTGCAGCAATCGCTTGGGCGGTACCTCGCTGAGTTTCTTGCGCTGCGGGCGGTGTACGATGGTGTCCTGTTTAATTTGCCGGGTGCCGGTCATTAGCTGGCGGAACAGCGCCTGATCCTCCGCGCTTAGCGGTGTTTTCTTTTTCATTGCCCAATCTCACTATTTCTTTTCGGTAGTTTACCCGACTCGCCCGCGCTTCAGGCAAGGAAAACCTATTTTTCCCCACTCCGGCTGCGCAAGAATGCTGATTTATCGCCGCCGTCGTGGCAAACTAGCCGCCGAATTTATAGCAGAGCGTGCCCTGGAGGATTGCGTGGATAAAATTTTTGTTGATGAAGCGGTCAATGAGCTGCAGACCATTCAGGACATGCTGCGTTGGGCGGTAAGTCGTTTTAGCGCCGCCAACATCTGGTACGGTCATGGTACCGATAACCCGTGGGATGAGGCTGTACAGCTGGTATTACCCTCGCTGTACCTGCCGTTAGATATACCGGAAGATATGCGCGCCGCGCGCCTGACCTCCAGCGAAAAACATCGTATCGTCGAGCGCGTGATTCGCCGCGTTAACGAACGTATTCCCGTCGCTTACCTGACCAACAAAGCGTGGTTCTGCGGCCATGAATTCTATGTCGATGAGCGCGTGCTGGTACCGCGTTCGCCGATTGGCGAACTGATCAATAACCAGTTCGCCGGGCTGATAAACCATAAACCGCAGCATATTCTCGATATGTGTACCGGTAGCGCCTGCATTGCTATCGCCTGCGCCTATGCCTTCCCGGAAGCCGAAGTCGACGCTGTCGATATCTCCCCGGACGCGCTGGCCGTTGCCGAACATAACGTTGAAGAACATGGCCTGATTAACCAGGTTACGCCGATCCGCTCCGATCTGTTCCGCGATCTGCCGAAGCTGCAGTACGATCTGATCGTGACCAACCCGCCGTATGTTGATGAAGAAGATATGGCCGATCTGCCGGATGAATATGAACACGAGCCGGTTCTGGGTCTGGCTTCCGGTAGCGATGGCCTGAAGCTGACGCGCCGCATTCTCGGCTGCGCGCCGGATTACCTCAACGACGACGGTATTCTGATTTGTGAAGTCGGTAACAGCATGGTACATCTGATGGAGCAGTACCCGGACGTGCCGTTCACCTGGCTTGAGTTTGATAACGGCGGTGATGGCGTCTTTATGCTGACTAAACAGCAGCTCATTGAGGCGCGCGCGCATTTCGGCATTTATAAAGACTAAAAAAACAACACGCAAACATAACGAAAAGAACGGAGCCGTGATGGCAGGAAATACAATTGGACAACTCTTTCGCGTCACCACCTTCGGCGAATCGCACGGCCTGGCGCTGGGCTGCATCGTCGACGGGGTGCCGCCAGGCATTCCGCTGACCGAAGCCGACCTGCAGCACGACCTGGATCGCCGTCGCCCTGGGACATCGCGCTACACCACCCAGCGCCGCGAACCGGACCAGGTGAAAATCCTCTCCGGCGTCTTCGAAGGCGTGACCACCGGGACCAGCATTGGCCTGCTGATTGAGAACACCGATCAGCGTTCCCAGGACTACGGCGCTATCAAAGATGTGTTCCGTCCGGGCCATGCGGATTACACCTACGAGCAGAAATATGGCCTGCGCGACTATCGCGGCGGCGGGCGTTCGTCTGCGCGTGAAACCGCGATGCGCGTGGCGGCCGGGGCGATTGCCAAAAAATTCCTCGCGGCCAAATTCGGTATTGTGATCCGCGGCTGCCTGACGCAGATGGGCGATATTCCGCTGGCGATTAAAGACTGGGAGCAGGTTGAGCAGAACCCGTTCTTCTGCCCGGATCCGGATAAAATCGACGCGCTGGATGAACTGATGCGCGGCCTGAAAAAAGAGGGCGACTCGATCGGCGCGAAAGTGACCGTCGTGGCGGACGGCGTTCCTCCGGGCCTCGGCGAGCCGGTCTTCGACCGTCTGGATGCCGATATCGCCCACGCGCTGATGAGCATCAACGCGGTGAAAGGGGTGGAAATCGGCGATGGTTTTGAGGTGGTCAAACTGCGCGGCAGCGAAAACCGCGACGAAATCACCAAAGCTGGCTTCCAGAGTAACCACGCCGGCGGCATTCTTGGCGGTATCAGCAGCGGTCAGCAAATTGTTGCTAACATCGCGCTGAAGCCAACCTCCAGTATTACCGTTCCCGGTCATACGATTAACCGCTTCGGCGAAGAAGTCGAAATGATCACCAAAGGGCGTCACGATCCGTGCGTCGGCATTCGCGCGGTTCCGATCGCCGAGGCCATGCTGGCTATCGTGTTAATGGATCACTTTATGCGTCAACGCGCGCAGAATGGCGACGTGACAACATCAATTCCACGCTGGTAACCGATGAAAAATACCGTTATCGCACTGCTGGCGCTTTTGGCCAGCACCGCCAGCCTGGCGGCGACGCCGTGGCAGAAAATATCCCAGCCGATTAGCGGCAGCGCCCAGTCTATTGGCGCGTTTGCCAATGGCTGCATCGTCGGCGCCCAGCCGCTACCGTTGAACTCCCCTGATTACCAGGTGATGCGTACCGATCAGCGTCGCTACTTCGGCCACCCGGATCTCGTGCAGTTTATTCAGCGGCTGAGCCTGCAGGCGCACAATAAAGGTATGGGGACGGTGCTGATTGGCGATATGGGCATGCCTGCCGGCGGGCGTTTTAATGGCGGCCACGCTAGCCATCAGTCGGGTCTGGATGTTGATATTTTCCTGCAATTGCCGCAGACCCGCTGGACCTCCGCACAGCTGCTGAAACCGCAGGCGCTGGATTTAGTCGCCCGTGATGGCAAGCGGGTGGTGCCGTCACTGTGGAGCCCGCAAATCAGCAACCTGATTAAAATGGCGGCGGAAGATAACGATGTAACGCGTATTTTCGTCAACCCGGCTATCAAACAGCAATTGTGCCTCGATGCTGGTAACGATCGCCAATGGCTACGCAAAGTTCGCCCGTGGTTCCAGCATCGCGCCCACATGCACGTGCGCCTGCGCTGCCCGGCGGGCAGCCTTGAGTGCGAAGATCAAGCGCCGCCGCCGGCTGGCGATGGCTGCGGAGCCGAGCTGCAAAGCTGGTTTGAACCGCCTAAACCTGGGTCAACCCCACCTGTGAAGAAGACGCCGCCTCCGCTGCCGCCTTCCTGCCAGGCGCTACTGGATGAGCATCTTCTCTAATGGATAGTTTTGTCGAACTGTTTATGGTGTCGCCAATGGTTTTGGTGGCGCTCTTTTTCGTCGCGATTCTGGCCGGATTTATTGATTCCTTAGCTGGCGGCGGCGGGTTGTTAACCGTCCCGGCGTTGATGGCGGCAGGTATGCCGCCCGCTCAGGCATTGGCGACCAATAAGCTACAGGCCTGCGGCGGTTCCATTTCCGCGACGCTCTACTTTATCCGTCGCAAGGTGGTAAATCTTGCCGATCAGAAACTCAATATTCTGATGACGTTTATCGGCTCGACGGCGGGGGCGCTGCTGGTGCAGCACGTGCAGTCCGATATTTTGAAGCAAATCCTGCCGCTGCTGGTGATCGGCATTGGGCTGTACTTTTTGCTGATGCCTAAGCTTGGCGAATCCGATCGTCAGCGTCGCCTGTATGGTTTGCCGTTCGCGCTGGTCGCTGGCGGCAGCGTGGGTTTCTACGACGGTTTTTTTGGCCCCGGCGCCGGTTCTTTTTATGCGCTGGCCTTTGTGACGCTCGCCGGGTTTAATCTCGCGAAATCCACCGCTCACGCCAAACTGCTAAACGCCACCTCCAATATTGGCGGCCTGCTGCTATTTATCATTGGCGGCAAAGTGATTTGGGCCACCGGTTTTGTGATGATGGCCGGGCAGTTTATCGGCGCTCGCGCCGGTTCGCGGCTGGTGCTGAGTAAAGGGCAGTCGCTGATTCGGCCGATGATCGTCATCGTCTCCGCGGTGATGAGCGCTAAACTTCTTTACGACAGCCACGGGGCTGAGATTTTGCAGTGGTTGGGAATTCACTAATGCAACAGCAACACCATTATCAGCAGTTGGTCGAGATCTTCGACGGCTGCTTTGCCGATGATTTTAATACCCGTCTGATTAAAGGCGACGACGAACCGATCTATCTTCCTGCAGATAGCGAAGTGCCCTATAACCGGATTGTGTTTGCTCACGGCTTTTACGCCAGCGCGCTGCACGAAATTTCCCATTGGTGTATCGCCGGCAAGGCGCGGCGCGAGCAGGTAGATTTTGGTTACTGGTACTGCCCGGACGGCCGCGATGCGATGACGCAAAGCAAGTTCGAAGACGTCGAGGTCAAGCCACAGGCTTTTGACTGGTTGTTCTGCACGGCGGCGGGATTTCCGTTTAACGTCAGCTGTGACAACCTCGAAGGCGACTTTGAGCCTGACCGCATCGCCTTTCAACGGCGCGTACATGCCCAGGTGATGACCTATCTGGAGCAAGGGATCCCTGAGCGACCGGCACGCTTTATTCGCGCGCTGCAACAGTATTATCAAACGCCGCCGCTGACGGCAGAACAATTTCCGTGGCCGGAAGACCTGCACTAAAGCCACGTTCTACAAATGAAAGAGGAAAGACGATGATCGCGGAGTTTGAATCACGCATTCTGGCGTTAATTGACGATATGGTAGACCACGCCAGTGATGACGAACTGTTTGCTGGCGGTTATCTGCGCGGCCACCTGACGCTGGCGGTGGCTGAGCTGGAAGGGGAAGGGGAACATACGGCGCAGGCGATTAATGATAAAGTCGCCAGCAGCCTGGAAAAGGCCATCAGCGCGGGCGAACTATCGCCGCCGGATCAGATTCTGGTGCAAGGGATGTGGAATAACCTGTACCAGCAGGCGAAAAATCAGGCCTGATAACTGATGTCATCCGGATGAGGCGTTAGCCGACATCCGGAGACTCTCCCCGGTCGCGCTGCGCTTACCGGGGCTACCAGGCTGTAGATACTGTTATCGGTTTGCAATTTTTATCTTGAGAAAGCATTTATCTCGTTTCGCTCCAGAGTATCCTGCGCTCCCGGTTAATTCTTCTGCAAGATGTTTTCCGTGGCGCAGAGAGCGCACAGGGCCTTCCGGGCTACCAAATCGCACAGCGCGGTAGCCCCGGTAAGCGGCAGCGCCACCGGGGGTTTTTAGGCCACCAGCGCCGGCAGTTTTAGCCAGCGTAGTGAATAAATTTACGGCAGACCCCACGGACCGTAGGCCGGATAAGGCGCAAGTCGCCGTTATTTTACCGCTTTTCCCTTCAGCAGTTTTCTCACCCACAGCCGATTCGGATTCAGCGCCGCCAGCGTGTCGCTATCCAGCGGCAGCGGTTCTTCACTCATCTGCGCGGCCAGCAGTTCGGCGCTCAATGGCGCGGTGCACAGCCCACGAGATCCCAATGCCGCGAGCATAAACAGATTGTGATAAACCGGCGCGCTGTCGACATTTTCCTGCTGTTCGTGAAGCGTGGCGTACTGCGTCAACGTTTTCTCATAATCCGGAACATTGCCCACCATCGGCAGGTGGTCGCGGGTGGCGCAGCGTACGCCGCAGCGGGCGTCGTTGCCGCTAACATCCACCTCTTTTGCCCATGCCGCCTGCGGGAAACAATCAATCAGGCGCTGGCGATTTTGCATCTGATCTTCGGCGCTGAAATCGGTATCCGTCTTGCCGCGATGATAGCTGGCGCCGATACAGTGTTGCTGATTCGCGGGATTCTGCGGCGTCAGATAGCCGTCATAGCATAACACCTGGCGCAGGGCGGAAAGCCCCGGCGTGGTGGGGATATGGCTAACCTGGCCGCCGACCGGATAAGCCGGCAACTGCGCGGTCTGGGCAAAATCAGTCAGGCGATGTCCGTTCGCCAGTACCACCGCCTGATGATGATGCTGCTGATTGAGCAACCAGCCGTCGCCCTCCGCGCTGAGCGTTTCAACGGGATAACCGAAGTGGCTGCGTAGTCCCTGCGTTGCCGCCAGCGACAGCAATTCTGCCGTCAACTGCTGCGGGCATAGCCAGCCGCCGGCAGGATAGGTAATGCCGCCGCAGCCGGTATCAACGCCGGTAAGTTCAGCGACCCGATCCGCCGTCACCGCGCGGGCGACCTCCTCTGGTAAATCTGACGCCAGCATTTGGGTGATTTTCTGCGCGCTTTTTTCATCCCAGGCGAGTTGGGTTACGCCGCACCATTGATGATCGAATTCCACTGGCAACGCGTCGTAGAGGCGGCGCGCGAAAGTAAACGCCGCCGGGAAAAAACGCGCCAGCGCTGGATCGTGCTGGCTTAATAGCGGATACAGCGCGCCCTGGCGATTGCCGGATGCGCCGCTGGCGGGCGCATCGTCAGCGCAGTACAACGTCACCTGCCAGCCGCGACGCAGCAGCGCCAGCGAGAGCAGGGCGCTGGCGATACCGCCGCCGATCACCGCCGCTTCGCGCGATTGGCTGCCGCTGCGGGCAAACCATGGCGTCCGCGCCAGCGTCGGCGCGTCGGCGGTCAATTCGCCGATTAGCATTTCGCGCTTGCGGCCAAAGCCTTTGCGTTTTTGCATGCTAAAACCGGCCTTCTGCAGCCCGCGGCGCACGAAACCGGCTGAGGTAAAGGTCGCCAGCGTGCCGCCGGGGCGGGCCAGGCGCGCCATGGCGGAAAACAGCCCCGGCGTCCACATATCCGGATTTTTCGCCGGCGCGAAGCCGTCGAGGAACCAGGCGTCGACCTGGCGGTTAAGGGAATCATCAAGCTGGTCGGTAAGCGCGTTGATATCGCCAAACCATAAATCCAGCGTGACGCGGCCATCGTCGAGCAGCAGGCGGTGGCAGCCCGCGATTGGTAGCGGCCACTGCGCCTGTAGCTGTTCAGCCCATGGCGCCAGTTCCGGCCAGTGCTGGTGCGCCAGGCGCAGGTCGTCGGCCTTCAGCGGAAATTTTTCAAAACTGATGAAATGTAATCTTTGCAGCGTAGCCTGCGGATTATCGCGACGAAAAACAGCAAACGCCTGCCACAGCGTCAGGAAATTGAGCCCGGTGCCGAAGCCGCTCTCCGCGACGATAAACAACGGGCGCGGGTGGGTTGGGAAACGGCTATCAAGCCGGTTGCCGTTGAGAAAAACGTAGCGCGTCTCTTCCAGACCGTTGTCATTAGAAAAATAAACGTCGTCAAAATCTCGGGAAACAGGTGTACCCTCAGCGTTGAATTCCAGGTTGGCGGGTTGTATGGCGTTTTGTTTCACGTAAGTTACTCGAATCACAAGGCGTAGCGCGATCTTAACGATGTGTGCCAGAAGGCGCAAATTTATACACAAAATGGCTGATCGGACTTGTTCGGCGTACAAGTGTACGCTATTGTGCGACTCGAAACTTAAAATAGTGCGACTTACAGAGGTATTGAATGAAACGTGCAGTGATTACTGGCTTGGGCATCGTTTCCAGCATCGGTAATAACCAGCAGGAAGTCCTGGCATCTCTGCGTGAAGGACGTTCAGGGATCACTTTCTCTCAGGAGCTGAAGGATTCAGGAATGCGTAGCCACGTATGGGGCAACGTCAAACTGGATACCACGGGCCTCATTGACCGCAAAGTAGTGCGCTTTATGAGCGACGCATCCATTTATGCTTATCTGTCCATGGAGCAGGCGGTAGCCGACGCCGGTCTGGCGCCGGAAGCATACCAGAATAACCCGCGTGTCGGCCTGATTGCAGGTTCCGGCGGCGGCTCCCCGAAATTCCAGGTCTTCGGCGCCGATGCCATGCGTAGCCCGCGTGGTCTGAAAGCCGTGGGCCCATATGTTGTCACCAAAGCGATGGCTTCCGGCGTATCCGCCTGCCTCGCCACGCCGTTTAAAATCCACGGCGTCAACTACTCTATCAGCTCCGCTTGCGCCACTTCCGCACACTGCATCGGTAACGCGGTAGAACAGATTCAGCTGGGCAAACAGGACATCGTCTTTGCCGGCGGCGGCGAAGAGCTGTGCTGGGAAATGGCTTGCGAGTTCGACGCCATGGGCGCGCTGTCCACCAAATACAACGATTCTCCGGACAAAGCGTCCCGTACCTATGATGCGAACCGCGACGGTTTCGTTATCGCGGGCGGCGGCGGCATGGTCGTGGTTGAAGAGCTGGAACACGCGCTGGCGCGCGGCGCGCATATCTATGCGGAAATCGTCGGTTACGGCGCGACTTCCGATGGCGCGGACATGGTTGCGCCATCTGGCGAAGGCGCAGTGCGCTGCATGCAGATGGCGATGCACGGCGTTGATACCCCGATCGACTACCTCAACTCCCACGGCACTTCTACTCCGGTAGGCGACGTGAAAGAGCTGGGCGCTATCCGCGAAGTCTTCGGCGACAACAGCCCGGCTATCTCCGCCACCAAAGCGATGACCGGCCACTCTCTGGGCGCCGCAGGCGTACAGGAAGCCATCTACTCTCTGCTGATGCTGGAGCACGGATTTATCGCGCCAAGCATTAACATCGAAGAGATGGACGAGCAGGCTGCCGGCCTTAACATCGTCACCAAACCGACCGATGCTCAGCTGACCACCGTGATGTCCAACAGCTTCGGCTTCGGCGGCACCAACGCTACTCTGGTTATGCGTAAATACAACGCCTAATTGGTACGAAACAGAACCAGGGGAGCCTCAGGCTCCCCTTTTTTTGACGTCTTGACAGCGCCCGGCGAGAGAAGGCAAATTGCTCGCCATTATTCTCATTCCATCTTCTCGCCTTGCTCTGCAAAACTGGGGTAACGCATGTCCGCAGCGACAAAAACGATAAACAACGCTTCAGAGAATCTCTCGCTATTTCGCATTACCTTTGCGGTTTTTCTGACCTATATGACCGTGGGGTTGCCGCTACCGGTTATCCCACTATTTGTGCATCACGATCTCGGTTTTGGCAACACTCTCGTCGGCGTGGCCGTCGGCATCCAGTTTCTCGCCACGGTCTTAACCCGCGGCTATGCCGGGAGACTGGCCGATCAGTACGGCGCGAAACGCTCGGTGCTGCAAGGAATGTTGGCCTGTGCTCTGGCCGGCGGCGCCTGGCTGGCGGCGGCGCTGCTGCCGGTGCCGGTAATGGCCAAATTTGGCCTGCTGGTGCTGGGCCGTTTGATTCTCGGTTTTGGTGAAAGCCAACTGCTGACCGGTAACTTAAGCTGGGGATTAGGGCTGGTTGGCCCGCGTCGTTCCGGTAAAGTGATGTCGTGGAATGGCATGGCGATGTATGGGGCGCTGGCGGTGGGCGCGCCGCTGGGGCTGCTGATTTACAGCCGTTTCGGCGTGGCGACGCTGGCCTGCGTCACGATGGCGCTGCCGTTGCTGGCGTGGGCGATTAACGGCACGGTCCGTAAAGTTCCCGCTCACGGCGGCGAGCGTCCTTCGCTATGGAGCGTCATCGGCATGATCTGGCGGCCGGGGATTGGTCTCGGCCTGCAGGGCGTCGGCTTTGCGGTAATCGGCACCTTTGTTTCGCTCTATTTCGCCAGCCACGGCTGGGCGATGGCCGGCTTCACGTTGACCGCGTTTGGCGGCGCTTTTGTCCTGATGCGTATTCTGTTCGGCTGGATGCCGGATCGCTTCGGCGGCATTAAGGTGGCGATGGTGTCACTACTGATTGAAGCTATTGGCCTGACGCTGCTGTGGCAAGCGCCGGGCGCCTGGGTGGCGCTGGCGGGCGCCGCTTTGACCGGCTGCGGTTGCTCGCTTATCTTCCCGGCGCTGGGCGTTGAGGTAGTCAAACGGGTTCCGGCTCAGGTTCGCGGCACCGCGCTTGGCGGCTATGCCGCGTTTCAGGATATCTCTTACGGCGTCACCGGCCCGCTGACTGGCCTGCTTGCCACCTCGTTGGGCTATGCATCCGTTTTTCTTGCCGGGGCGATTTGCGCGGTATTAGGGATTGTGGTCACTCTGTTGACGCTACGTAAATAAAGGCATAACGGCGGCTATCAGGCCGCCGTTATTCTTTTAGGCTTACAGCACCAGCCACAGCAGAATAATCACCACCAGCAGCGCAATCGCCACCGTCCACGCTTTTTTACTATACACCGCATGGGGGGCGGGCAGCGGCTCGACCGGGGTAATTGCCATTGTCGCCTGGGCGCGGGCCACGCGTAGCGCAAAGACTTTATTTAATAGCGTTAGCACCTGCGGGCTGGTTAAGGTCGTCGTTGGCGTTACCTGCCAGCTGCTTTGCGCGAAATCGGCGATTTTCTGCCACTCCTGCGCCTCCAGCGGTTGCTTAAGCGCTGCCTGCAGCGAATTCATCGTCGGCGCGGTTTGCGCGCTCAGCGTTTGTCGCGCCTGCAGCCAGTATGAGAGCGGGGTGAAGTGGGTGGCGGGGATCAGCTCGCCGGATTTCACGCCGCACAGCTCAAGCATTGATTGCCAGATAAGCTTACTCGATTCGCCGGTTGCGGCGGCCAGTTTGGTCACTAACTGGTTCAGGGTGTTATGTTCCGCCGGCAGCAAAGGACGCAGCGTCGGCGTACGCTGCTGCGGCTGCGGGATCGCCAACTGGCCGTTTTGCAGCAGATGCAGCACGTTCTCCAGCTGCGCCTGGGTCAGCGCATGCAGCACGGTTTGACCGTAATTCTGGCGGATATAATCGCTCACCGCCTGACGGTTATTCCCCTGGGTCAGCAGTTCGCTGAGTTGGGCGAGAATTTGCCGGTGGTGATGGTTTTGCTGAGCGATACTTAAGCGCTGATTCAGGTTGCTCTCAGCCGCGCTGAAATGGCTCGCCAGTAGCGGCGTATCGCCTTTCAGACCCAGATCGTGCTTCACGCAGGCCCACACTTCGGCGTTTTGCTGCGATGTCAGCGTCACCAGACGCGTTATCAGCCGCTCCAGAACGGTGCGTTGCTGCATGGTGAGCGCATTTGGACCCACGGCGGATGCGCCGGATGGGCCAGTCCCCGGAGGGCGATCGGACATACCTGAAACGGGTGGTGTCATGATGAATCCTTACCGTAGTGCTGTACTTAAGCCGGGTGATGATGTTCCTGGCGGCCAGATTATGGCACACTTCCCCGGTTTACTCTCGTTCTCAGACAGGTACTGAACCGTGAAAATCCTCGTTGATGAAAATATGCCCTATGCGCGTGAGCTTTTTAGCCGTTTGGGAGACGTGCAGGCCGTTCCCGGTCGTCCCATTCCGCAGGAAGCGTTAACCGACGCCGACGCGCTGATGGTGCGTTCCGTTACTAAGGTGAACGAAGCGCTGCTCTCCGGTAAGACGATTAAGTTTGTCGGCACCGCCACCGCAGGCACCGATCATGTCGATCAAGCGTGGCTGCAGCAGGCGGGGATTGGCTTTTCCGCCGCGCCGGGCTGTAATGCGATCGCGGTGGTGGAGTATGTTTTCTCGGCGCTGCTGATGCTCGCCGAGCGCGATGGATTCGCGCTGGCTGACCGCACCGTCGGTATCGTCGGCGTCGGCAACGTTGGCGGGCGTTTGCAAAAACGTCTGGAAGCGCTGGGAATTAAAACGTTACTCTGCGATCCGCCGCGCGCCGATCGCGGCGATGAAGGCGATTTCCGCAGCCTGGACGAGTTAGTGCAGCAGGCGGATATCCTGACGTTCCACACGCCGTTGTTTAAAGACGGACAGTATAAAACGCTGCATCTTGCCGATGAAGCGCTGATTAGCCGCCTGCAGCCGGGGGCTATTCTGATTAACGCCTGCCGTGGCCCCGTGGTGGATAATGCGGCGCTGCTCAAGCGCTTGCAGGCCGGGCAGCAACTGAGCGTGGTGCTCGACGTCTGGGAACCCGAACCGGATCTGAATACTGAGTTGCTGGCGCGTGTCGATATCGGTACCTCTCATATCGCCGGTTATACCCTTGAAGGCAAAGCGCGCGGCACCACTCAGGTGTTTGAAGCCTATAGCGCGTTCATTGGTCATCCGCAGCAGGTGGCGCTGGATACGCTACTGCCGGCGCCGGAATTTGGCCGCATCACTCTGCACGGCCCGCTCGATCAGGCGACGCTAAAAAGGCTGGTCCATTTGGTGTATGATGTGCGCCGCGATGATGCGCCGCTGCGTAAAGTGGCAGGCATTGCCGGCGAATTCGACAAGCTGCGTAAAAATTATCAGGAACGCCGCGAATGGTCGTCCCTGTACGTACAGTGCAGCGATGAAAAAGCAGCGACGCTGCTGCGTCAGCTCGGTTTTAATGCCGTACATCATCCTGTTCGTTAATATCTTCTTAATGCCCCTGTCGGATAATCCGGCAGGGTCGCTATTTTCTGGAGTACACCACCATGTCTGAAGGCTGGAATATTGCCGTACTGGGCGCAACCGGCGCCGTAGGCGAAGCCCTGCTTGAAACCCTTGCTGAACGCCAGTTTCCGGTAGGCGAAATTTATGCGCTGGCGCGCAATGAAAGCGCGGGCGAACATCTGCGTTATGGTGGCAAATCGGTCATCGTGCAGGACGCCGCCGAATTTGACTGGACCCAGGCCCAGTTGGCTTTCTTCGCCGCAGGCGTCGAAGCCAGCGCGGCGTATGTCGAAGAAGCCACCAACGCCGGTTGTCTGGTTATCGATCTCAGCGGCTTGTTCGCGCTGGAGCCGGACGTGCCGCTGGTGGTGCCGGACGTTAACCCGTTCGTGCTCGGCGACTACCGCAACCGTAACGTGATTGCGGTACCAAACAGCCTGACCAGCCAGCTGCTGACGGCGCTGAAACCGCTGATCGATGATGGCGGCCTGTCGCGTATTACCGTTACCAATCTGCTGTCTGCCTCGGCGCAGGGGAAAAAAGCGGTCGATGCGCTGGCGGGGCAGAGCGCGAAGCTGCTGAACGGTATTCCGATTGATGAAGACGATTTCTTTGGTCGCCAGCTGGCATTCAACATGCTGCCGATTCTGCCGGATCGCGAAGGTAGCGTGCGCGAAGAACGACGTATCGTCGATGAAGCGCGCAAAATTCTCCAGGATGACGGCCTGATGATTTCCGCGAGCGTCGTGCAATCGCCGGTCTTCTATGGTCATGCGCAGATGGTGAATTTTGAAGCGCTGCGTCCGCTAGCGGCGGAGGAGGCGCGCGACGCCTTTACCCGCGGCGAGGATATCGAGCTTTCTGAAGAGGGCGAGTTCCCGACGCAGGTCGGCGATGCTTCCGGTAACGCGCGTCTGTCCATCGGTTGCGTGCATAACGATTACGGCATGCCCGAGCAGATTCAGTTCTGGTCGGTTGCCGATAACGTGCGCTTTGGCGGCGCGCTGATGGCGGTGAAAATCGCCGAGAAGCTGGTTCAGGAGTATTTGTACTGATGTCTGAAGCACAGCAGCAGCCGGTGTATAAAATCGCGCTGGGCATCGAGTACGACGGCAGCAAATACTACGGCTGGCAGCGGCAAAACGAAGTGCGCAGCGTGCAGGAAAAGCTGGAAAAGGCGCTGTCGCAGGTGGCGGCCGAACCGGTACTCGTATTCTGCGCCGGGCGTACCGACGCCGGCGTACACGGTACCGGCCAGGTGGTGCACTTTGAAACCCGCGCTCAGCGTAAAGACGCCGCGTGGACGCTGGGCGTAAATGCGAATTTACCTGGTGACATCGCCGTGCGTTGGGTGAAGCATGTTGCGGACGATTTTCACGCCCGCTTCAGCGCGACGGCCCGTCGTTACCGTTACGTCATCTATAATCACCGCCTGCGTCCGGCGGTGTTAAGCCAGGGGGTGACGCATTATTACCACCCTCTGGATGCCGGGCGGATGCATCGCGCCGCGCAGTGTTTAATTGGCGAGAATGACTTCACCTCGTTTCGCGCGGTGCAATGTCAGTCGCGCACGCCGTGGCGCAACGTGATGCATATCAACGTGACCCGTCACGGGGCTTATGTGGTGGTGGATATCAAGGCGAACGCTTTTGTTCATCATATGGTAAGGAACATCGTCGGCAGCCTGATGGAAGTAGGCGCCGGAAACCAGCCAGAGAGCTGGATTGCAGAACTGCTGGCGGCGAAGGACCGGACTCTGGCTGCCGCGACGGCGAAAGCGGAAGGATTGTATCTGGTGTCGGTGGATTATCCGGCCCATTTCGATCTGCCGGTAATGCCGATGGGCCCGCTATTTTTGGCGGACTAATATCAGCGCCCCCGTAACAGGGGGCGGTTGTCACTAAAGGCTAAGACAAATATGGACCTGATTCATTTTTTGATTGATTTCATCCTGCATATTGATGTGCACCTTGCGGAGCTGGTCGCACAGTATGGCGTCTGGGTTTACGCCATCCTGTTTTTGATTCTGTTCTGCGAAACCGGCCTGGTGGTGACGCCGTTCCTGCCCGGAGATTCTCTGCTGTTCGTCGCCGGCGCGCTCTCCGCGCTGCCAACTAACGATCTCAACGTACACCTGATGGTCACGCTGATGGTCATTGCCGCCGTTGTTGGCGATGCCCTGAACTACACCATCGGTAGATTGTTCGGCGAAAAGCTATTCAGCAATCCGAACTCGAAGATTTTCCGTCGCAGCTATCTCGACAAAACCCATACCTTCTATGAACGCCACGGCGGCAAAACCATCATCCTCGCGCGTTTTGTGCCGATCGTCAGAACCTTTGCGCCGTTTGTGGCGGGAATGGGCCACATGTCCTATCGTCATTTTGCGGCGTATAACGTGGTAGGCGCGCTGCTGTGGGTACTGCTGTTCACCTACGCCGGGTACCTGTTCGGTGATTTGCCGATCGTGCAGGAAAATCTGAAGCTGCTGATCGTGGCGATTATCGTCCTGTCGGTACTGCCGGGTGTTATCGAAGTGATTCGCCATCGCCGGGCGGCGGCAAAGCAGGCTAAATAAGCCCTTAGCGGCATTTTCGCCGGGCGTTGCAATGACGTCCGGCGCGCAAAGTGTGAGCGGTTCGACCACTTTTTTATCCCATGTTACGGGATGTTATGATTTAATGTGCAACATTCATGGTCTGTGAGGGGCAAAAGTGGCATTATGCGCCCCTTGCGACAAAACTGGCATCGACCAGGTTCAGGTAGAAAGGTTATCAATGAGCTGGATTGAACGAATTAAAAGCAATATAACCCCCACCCGTAAGGCAAGTATTCCTGAAGGTGTATGGACCAAGTGCGACAGCTGCGGTCAGGTACTGTACCGCGCAGAGCTGGAGCGCAACCTGGAGGTTTGCCCTAAGTGCGATCACCACATGCGTATGTCGGCGCGCAATCGCCTGCATAGCCTGCTGGACGAAGGTTCTCTCGTGGAGCTGGGTAGCGAGCTCGAGCCAAAGGATGTGCTGAAGTTCCGCGATTCGAAAAAGTATAAAGACCGTCTGGCCTCTGCACAGAAAGAGACCGGCGAGAAAGACGCGCTGGTGGTGATGAAAGGCACCCTGCACGGCATGCCTGTCGTGGCGGCGGCGTTTGAATTCGCCTTTATGGGCGGTTCGATGGGTTCCGTTGTTGGCGCGCGTTTCGTCCGTGCGGTTGAGCAGGCGCTGGAAGACAACTGCCCGCTAATCTGCTTCTCCGCTTCCGGCGGCGCCCGTATGCAGGAAGCGCTGATGTCGCTGATGCAGATGGCGAAGACCTCTGCGGCGCTGGCGAAAATGCAGGAACGCGGTTTACCGTACATCTCCGTGCTGACCGACCCGACCATGGGCGGCGTCTCCGCGAGCTTCGCGATGCTGGGCGATCTTAATATCGCCGAGCCGAAAGCGCTGATCGGCTTCGCCGGTCCTCGCGTTATCGAGCAGACCGTGCGTGAGAAGCTGCCGCCGGGATTCCAGCGCAGTGAGTTCCTGATTGAGAAAGGGGCGATCGACATGATTATCCGTCGTCCTGAAATGCGTCTGAAATTAGCCAGCATCCTGGCGAAACTGATGAATCTTCCTTCGCCGCAGGCCGATGCGCCTCACGAAGGCGAGGTGGTGCCACCGGTACCGGATCAGGAACCAGAGGCCTGATAATGCAGAGGGCAGGGCCGACAGGCGCTGCCCTTTTTTTTACCGTTAACTCTCGCGGACATCATGGAAAAAGATCCTATTCCTCAGGCCACGTCGCCCCTGGCTACGTGGCTTTCTTATCTGGAGCATCTGCACAGTAAAGCCATCGATCTGGGGCTTTCGCGGGTGAGCGAAGTCGCCGGACGGATGGCGATACTAAAACCGGCGCCGTTTGTCTTTACCGTGGCGGGTACCAACGGCAAAGGCACCACCTGCCGGACGCTGGAATCCGTGCTGATGGCGGCGGGTTATAAAGTTGGCGTGTATAGTTCGCCGCATCTGGTGCGCTATACCGAGCGCGTGCGCATTCAGGGCGCAGAGCTGCCGGAAGCGGCGCATACCGCCTCATTTGCCGAAATCGAAGCGGCACGCGGCGATATTTCGCTGAGCTATTTTGAATTTGGCACGCTGTCCGCGCTATGGCTGTTTAAGCAGGCGCAGCTCGATGTGGTTATCCTCGAAGTGGGCCTCGGCGGGCGCCTGGACGCCACGAATATCGTCGATGCCGACGTGGCGGTGGTCACCAGCATCGCGCTGGATCATACCGACTGGCTGGGGCCGGATCGTGAAAGCATTGGCCGTGAAAAAGCCGGTATTTTCCGCGCCGGCAAACCGGCGGTGGTGGGCGAACCCGATATGCCGCAGACGATTGCCGACGTGGCGGATGAAAAGGGCGCGACGCTGCTGCGCCGCGACCACGACTGGCGTTATAGCGTGACTGGCCAGTCATGGAACTTTAGCGATGGTCAGGGCGAGTTGGCAGGGCTGCCGCTGCCGCAGGTTCCATTGCCGAACGCCGCGACGGCGCTGGCGGCGCTACGCGCCAGCGGGCTTAACGTCGCTGAACAGGCGCTGCGCGACGGCATCCATCACGCCATGCTGCCGGGGCGTTTTCAGATTATCAGCGATGCGCCGCGGGTGATCCTCGATGTCGCGCATAACCCGCATGCGGCGGCTTATCTCGCCGGGCGTCTCAAAACCTTAGCGAAAACGGGGCGCGTACTGGCGGTTATTGGTATGCTGCATGATAAAGATATCGCCGGAACCCTGGCGAATCTGGCGCCTGAAGTAGACGCGTGGTACTGCGCGCCGCTGGAAGGGCCGCGCGGCGCCACGGCGGATCAGCTCATTGCGCATCTGCGCGCAGGGCAAAGTTATGACAGCGTAGCCCAGGCGTGGCATGCCGCCATGGCGGATGCCAAAGCCGAAGATACGGTGCTGGTGTGTGGTTCCTTCCACACGGTAGCGCATGTAATGGAAGAGATAGACGCGGGGAGAATCGGTGGCGAGTAAGTTTCAGAACCGTTTAGTCGGGACGATTGTACTGGTAGCGCTGGGGGTAATTATTCTCCCGGGTCTGCTCGACGGTCAGAAAAAACATTATCAGGATGAGTTTGCGGCGATCCCGTTGGTGCCGAAGCCGGGCGATCGCGATGAGCCGGATATGCTGCCGGCGGCTACCCAGGCGCTGCCTTCGCAGCCGCCGGAAGGCGCCGCGGAAGAGGTGAGAGCGGGAGACGCCGCAGCGCCATCGCTGGATCCGTCGCGCATCCCGGTGAATAACAATAGCTTCGATGAAGTTCAGGAGCCGGTGGTGGCCGCCAAGCCGCAACCGAAACCACAGCCGAAGCCGGTTGAGAAACCGCAGCAGCAGGTCGCGCAGACGCCGCCTCCGGCGAAACCGCAGCCGCAACCACAGCCGCAACAGCAGCAGGCCGCTATTCCGGCGCCGACCGGAAAAGCCTATGTGGTGCAGTTAGGGGCGTTGAAGAATGCCGATAAGGTTAACGAAATCGTGGGTAAACTGCGTTCCTCGGGCTTTAAAGCCTGGACATCGCCATCCACCCCGGTTCAGGGTAAAATTACCCGTATTCTGGTAGGGCCGGATGCGTCGAAAGACAAGCTGAAGGGGCAACTCGGCGAGCTGCAGCAAATTTCTGGCCTGAGCGGCGTGGTCATGGGATATAGCCCGAATTAAAAACCATATCCGCTCCGATTGGGTGAGCCAGCAAGCGGGTTAACCTGCTGAAACCCTTGCCGGATACGCCCTGAAGAGGCGTCAGGCAGTATGGCGTTGAATGTTTTTTCAGCGCCATTTTTATTTCTGTAGGGCACGGAAATCCCTACGCAAACGTTTTCTTTTTCTGTTAGAATGCGCCCCGAACTGGACGACAGGGCGTAAAATCGTGGGATGTATATGGTCTGGATTGATTACGCCATTATTGCGGTAATTGGTTTTTCCTGTTTGGTTAGCCTTATCCGCGGCTTTGTTCGTGAAGCGTTATCGCTGGTGACATGGGGATGTGCCTTCTTTGTCGCCAGTCATTACTACACTTACCTGGCTGTCTGGTTCACGGGCTTTGAAGACGAACTGGTCCGAAATGGGATTGCTATCGCGATATTGTTTATCGCAACGCTTATCGTCGGCGCTATCGTTAACTATGTGATAGGCGCTCTGGTAGAGAAAACCGGTCTGTCAGGAACAGACAGGGTGTTGGGGATCTGTTTTGGCGCCCTGCGCGGCGTGCTGATCGTCTCCGCTATTCTGTTCTTTCTCGACAGCTTCACCGGTATGGCAAAAAGTGAAGACTGGCAAAAGTCTGAGCTTATCCCGCAGTTCAGTTTCGTTATCAGATGGTTCTTTGACTATCTGCAGAGCTCGTCAAGTTTCTTGCCCAAAGCATAAGCGTTGGGATGTAGCTTAACGAGGAAAAGACGTATGTGCGGTATTGTCGGTATCGCCGGTGTTATGCCGGTAAACCAGTCGATTTATGACGCGTTAACGGTGCTTCAGCATCGTGGGCAGGATGCCGCGGGCATCATCACCATTGATGCAAATAACTGCTTCCGTTTGCGTAAAGCCAACGGACTGGTGAGCGATGTGTTCGAAGCGCGCCACATGCAGCGTATGCAGGGAAATATGGGGATTGGCCACGTCCGTTACCCAACGGCAGGCAGTTCCAGCGCTTCTGAAGCGCAGCCTTTTTACGTTAACTCGCCGTACGGCATTACGTTGGCCCATAATGGCAACCTGACCAATGCCCACGAGCTGCGTCAAAAGCTGTTTGAAGAAAAACGCCGCCACATCAACACCACCTCCGATTCCGAAATTCTGCTCAATATCTTCGCCAGCGAGCTGGATAATTTCCGTCATTACCCGCTGGAAGCCGATAACATTTTCGCCGCGATTGCCGCGACGAACCGCCAGATCCGCGGCGCGTACGCCTGCGTGGCGATGATTATCGGCCACGGCATGGTCGCCTTCCGCGACCCGAACGGTATTCGTCCGCTGGTGCTCGGCAAGCGCGATATCGGCGATGGCCGCACCGAGTATATGGTCGCCTCCGAAAGCGTGGCGCTGGATACTCTGGGCTTTGAATTTCTGCGCGACGTCGCGCCGGGCGAAGCGGTTTACATCACCGAGAAAGGCCAGCTGTTTACCCGCCAGTGCGCGGAAAACCCGGTCAGCAACCCATGCCTGTTCGAATACGTCTATTTCGCGCGTCCGGACTCCTTTATCGACAAGATTTCCGTCTATAGCGCCCGCGTGAACATGGGCACGAAGCTTGGCGAGAAAATTGCCCGTGAGTGGGAAGATCTGGATATCGATGTCGTTATTCCGATCCCGGAAACCTCCTGCGATATCGCCCTGGAGATTGCCCGTATCCTTGATAAACCGTATCGTCAGGGCTTCGTCAAAAACCGCTATGTTGGTCGTACCTTTATCATGCCGGGCCAGCAGCTGCGCCGTAAATCCGTGCGCCGGAAGCTGAATGCCAACCGCGCCGAATTCCGTGATAAGAACGTGCTGCTGGTGGATGACTCTATCGTTCGCGGCACCACCTCTGAACAGATTATCGAAATGGCGCGCGAAGCGGGGGCGAAAAAGGTGTATCTGGCCTCCGCGGCGCCGGAAATTCGCTTCCCGAACGTCTACGGTATCGATATGCCGACCGCCAACGAGCTTATCGCCCACGGTCGCGAAGTTGACGAGATCCGCCAGATCATCGGCGCCGATGGCCTGATTTTCCAGGATCTGGACGATCTGATCGAAGCGGTACGCGCCGAGAACCCGGACATTCAACAGTTCGAGTGTTCTGTCTTTAACGGCGTGTACGTCACCAAAGACGTTGACCAACAGTATCTCGATTATCTTGATTCTCTGCGTAACGACGATGCGAAAGCGGTGCAACTGCAAACCGAAGTTGAAAACTTAGAGATGCATAACGAAGGCTAATTGGTCCCTTGTTGCTGGCCCGCCGTCTTTCGAAGACCGCGGGCCTTTTTATTTTTACCCGCCAGGTTGCGTCGGGGACTATAATCCGGCAAAGTCTGCGGCACTATGCGCAAGGGGTATAACATCGTGAAACGACTCATTATCGGCATTTCCGGCGCCAGCGGCGCGATTTACGGCGTACGCCTGCTACAGGTGCTGCGTGACGTCGCGGAGGTCGAAACCCATCTGATAATGAGCCAGGCGGCGCGTCAGACGCTGTCGCTGGAAACCGACTACTCGCTGCGGGAAGTGCAGGCGCTGGCCGATGTGGTACACGACGCGCGCGATATCGCCGCCAGCATCTCCTCCGGCTCGTTTAAAACCAGCGGGATGGTTATTCTACCGTGCTCGATGAAAACGCTCTCCGGCATCGTCAATAGCTATACCGACGGTCTGCTGACCCGCGCAGCGGACGTGGTGTTAAAAGAGCGCCGCCCGCTGGTGCTTTGCGTACGCGAGACGCCGTTCCACCTGGGGCATCTGCGTTTAATGGTGCAGGCGGCGGAAATGGGTGCGGTGATTATGCCGCCGGTGCCGGCCTTCTATCATCGTCCCCAGACGCTGGACGATGTGATTAATCAGACGGTTAACCGGGTTATCGATCAGTTTGATATTGACCTGCCGCAGGACCTGTTTACCCGCTGGCAGGGCGGGGCCTGATGCACCTGTTTGGTGCATTTTATTTACCTTTGCCTTCCGCTGGTGCATTTTTGTTGTCCTGATCAAATCCTCGACATTTAATTTGTTTTTTTGCGTTTTGCCGCTGCGGTTTATCCGTTAATGCTGGTATCTTCCCTCTCAAGACAATCTTGCAACTTTATATTAACAAATTTAACGCTGTTACCGGCACGCACCGGGAAAATGGCATAAAACCTGCAAGAACCGTCGGCAACACACATAACCAGACAGCGCACAACATAACAACATCACGACACTTAAGGGCTTTCTATGAAGAAGACGATCCTGGCTCTCTCGTTAATCATGGGAATCAGTAGCGCCGCCAGCGTATCTGCGGCGCTGCCGCAAAGTATCCGCATCGGCACCGATACCACCTATGCGCCTTTCTCGTCGAAGGATTCGAAGGGCAACTTTATTGGCTTTGACATCGATCTGGGCAATGAACTGTGCTCGCGTATCAAGGTGAAGTGCACCTGGGTGGGCAGCGATTTTGACGCGCTGATCCCATCGCTGAAAGCGAAGAAAATCGACGCGATTATCTCGTCGCTGTCGATTACCGAAAAACGCCAGCAGGAGATTGCGTTCTCTGACAAGCTGTACGCGGCAGACTCTCGTCTGATCGCGGCAAAAGGCTCGCCGATTCAGCCGACGCTGGAGTCGCTGAAAGGCAAGCATGTTGGCGTACTGCAGGGCTCTACTCAGGAGGCCTATGCCAACGAACGCTGGCGCAGCCAGGGCGTGGATGTTGTCGCCTATGCCAACCAGGATCTGATCTATTCCGACCTCGCCGCCGGGCGCCTCGATGCGGCGCTGCAGGATGAAGTCGCGGCCAGCGAAGGTTTCCTCAAACAACCTGCCGGTAAAGATTACGCCTTTGCCGGCCCTTCCGTTAAAGACAAAAAATACTTCGGCGATGGTACCGGCATCGGCCTGCGCAAAGAAGATGGCGAGCTGAAAGCCGCTTTCGACAAAGCGCTGGGTGAGATGCGTAAAGACGGCACCTACGACAAAATGGCGAAGAAATACTTCAACTTTAACGTCTACGGCGATTAAGACTGTAGCGGTCTGGTTATGCCAGGCCGCTCTATTGCGACGCGGTTATTGTTGCCCTTGATAGGTGCAAGCGGTTAATGGCTTGCACCAGAATGGGGCGATAGCGGTTTTTCTTTGTTCAGAAAGTGCATAGTTAAGCGTTTCTGATGCAAAAAAATCTGCTTTCATGCGCATTTTGCTTTGCCTTGGCAGGGCGAATAATGGCACGATAACTGGCGTAAGTGCTTCTAATAAACCCGTTAGAATGACAGTCTGTTGAGGATAATTATGAAAAAACTGGCGTTGTCTCTTTCTTTGGCGCTGGCCCTTTCCAGCGTTTCCACGGTATTCGCAGCCATTCCACAGAAAATCCGTATTGGTACCGATCCTACTTATGCGCCGTTCGAATCGAAGAATGCGCAGGGTCAATTGATTGGTTTTGACATCGATCTGGCGAAAGAGCTGTGTAAGCGTATCAATACCCAATGTACCTTCGTTGAAAACCCGCTGGATGCGCTGATCCCCTCGTTAAAAGCGAAGAAAATCGATGCGATTATGTCCTCGCTGTCGATCACCGAAAAGCGTCAGCAGGAAATTGCTTTCACCGACAAACTTTATGCCGCTGATTCCCGTCTGGTGGTGAAAAAGGGCAGCGATATTACGCCAGACCTGAGCAAGCTGAAAGGCAAGCGCATTGGCGTGCTGCAGGGTACGACTCAGGAAACCTACGGCAACGAGCACTGGGCGCCGAAAGGCATTGAAATTGTCTCCTATCAGGGCCAGGACAATATCTATTCCGACCTGACCGCGGGCCGTATTGACGCCGCGTTCCAGGATGAGGTCGCCGCCAGCGAAGGTTTCCTCAAACAACCGATTGGCAAAGATTATCAGTTTGGCGGCCCGTCCATTAAGGATGAGAAGTTGTTTGGCGTCGGTACCGGCATGGGTCTGCGGAAAGACGACACCGAGCTGCGTGAGGCGCTAAATAAAGCTTTCGCCGAGATGCGTAAAGACGGCACTTACGACAAGCTGGCGAAGAAATATTTCGACTTTAACGTGTACGGCGACTAATCATCGTTAGTACCTCGCCGCACGCGTTTTCACGTGCGGCGATCGATGACAGACAGGGCAGACAGCATGCTGTACGGGTTCTCACAGGTTATTTTTCAGGGCGCGCTGGTCACCCTTGAGCTGGCGCTTAGCTCGGTGGTGCTGGCGGTCCTTATCGGGCTGGTGGGCGCGGGGGCGAAACTATCCGCCAACCGGCCTATGGCGCTGGTGTTTGAAGGCTATACCACGCTGATCCGCGGGGTGCCGGATCTGGTGCTGATGCTGCTGATTTTCTATGGGCTACAAATCGCCCTTAACAGCATTACCGATGCATTCGGCATGGCGCAATTTGATATTGATCCGATGATTGCCGGTATTATCACCCTCGGCTTTATCTATGGAGCGTACTTCACTGAAACCTTCCGCGGCGCGTTTCTGGCGGTGCCGAAAGGCCATATTGAAGCGGCGACGGCATTTGGCTTCAGCGGCTGGCAGACGTTCCGCCGCATCCTGTTTCCGGCGATGATGCGCTATGCGCTGCCCGGCATCGGCAACAACTGGCAGGTGATTCTCAAAGCCACCGCGCTGGTGTCGCTGCTCGGTCTGGAAGACGTGGTTAAGGCAACGCAGCTGGCGGGCAAAAGTACCTGGCAGCCGTTCTATTTCGCTATCGTCTGCGGGGCTATCTATCTGGTGTTTACCACGATTTCCAATGGTGTGCTGCTGCTGCTTGAACGCCGCTACTCCGTGGGTGTGAAGAGGGCTGACCTGTGATTGAAATTATTCAGGAGTACTGGAAATCCCTGCTGTGGACCGACGGTTACCGTTTTACCGGCGTGGCGATCACCCTGTGGCTGTTGATTGCTTCAGTGGTGATGGGCGGCATCCTCGCGGTGTTTCTCGCCATCGGGCGCGTATCGAGCAATAAATACATTCAGTTTCCGATCTGGCTGTTTACCTATATTTTCCGCGGCACGCCGCTGTACGTGCAGCTGCTGGTGTTTTACTCCGGGATGTATACGCTGGAAATCGTCAAAGGCAGCGATCTGTTGAATGCGTTTTTCCGCAGCGGCCTGAACTGTACGGTATTGGCATTGACCTTAAATACCTGCGCCTACACCACCGAGATTTTTGCGGGGGCGATTCGTTCGGTGGCGCCGGGCGAGATTGAGGCCGCGCGGGCTTACGGCTTTTCGTCAGTTAAGCTGTACCGCTGCATTATTTTGCCCTCTGCGCTACGTATTGCGCTGCCCGCGTACAGTAACGAAGTCATTCTGATGCTGCACTCGACGGCGCTGGCGTTTACCGCCACGGTGCCGGATTTGCTGAAGATCGCGCGCGATATTAACTCGGCGACCTATCAGCCGTTTACCGCTTTCGGTATCGCCGCGGTACTGTACTTAATTATTTCGTATGTGCTGATTAGCTTGTTCCGCAAGGCGGAAAAGCGCTGGCTGCAGCATATCAAACCTTCTTCGACGCACTGAGAAAGCCATGACCGACAATAAATTAAGCGTTATCGATCTGCATAAACGTTACGGCGAGCACGAGGTGCTGAAAGGCGTCTCGCTGAAAGCGAAGGCCGGAGACGTGATTAGTATTATCGGCTCATCGGGTTCCGGTAAAAGTACCTTCCTGCGCTGCATTAACTTTCTTGAGAAGCCAAGCGAAGGAACGATTATCGTCAACGGACAGAATATTGGCCTGGTGCGCGATAAAGACGGCCAGTTGAAGGTAGCGGATAAAAACCAGCTGCGTCTGCTGCGCACGCGACTGACGATGGTGTTCCAGCACTTCAACCTGTGGAGCCACATGACGGTACTGGAAAACGTCATGGAGGCGCCGATTCAGGTGCTCGGCCTCAACAAACAGGAAGCGCGCGAGCGGGCGGTGAAGTATCTGGCGAAAGTCGGCATCGATGAACGCCAGCAGATCAAATATCCGGTACATCTTTCCGGCGGTCAGCAGCAGCGCGTGTCCATCGCGCGGGCGCTGGCGATGGAGCCGGACGTACTGTTGTTTGATGAGCCGACCTCGGCACTTGATCCGGAGCTGGTGGGCGAAGTATTGCGTATTATGCAAAAACTGGCGGAAGAGGGGAAAACCATGGTGGTCGTCACCCACGAAATGGGCTTTGCCCGCCACGTCTCTTCACACGTGATTTTCCTCCATCAGGGAAGAATCGAAGAAGAGGGGCATCCCGACGAGCTGTTCGGCAACCCGAAAAGCCAGCGCCTGCAGCAGTTCCTTAAAGGTTCACTGAAGTAATCGCCTCTATCCCGGCGGGTTTGCTCGCCGGGAATGACTTAACGCTCCAGTCGGTAGATCCAATCATCGTAATCCACGCCGTTGAGGTGGTAGGCCTGTTCCAGCACCTGAATGCGTACAAAACCCAGCTTTTCCAGCAGCCGCGACGACCCCAGGTTATCTCCCAGCACCCAGGCATTAATGGCGTGGATGCCAAGGGTGGTAAAGCCGTAATCACAAATCGCGCGCAGCGCTTCGCTGGCGTAGCCCTGGCCCTGCGCTTGCGGCAGTAGCGCGTAGCCGACGTCGGCCTCGTGCGGATTTTTCGTACTGATGCGCAGACCAATATCTCCCAGCGGCGTGCCGGCCGAATCGCGCAACACAAAGACGCCGGTATCTTCGCAGCGGCATTCAAACACGCTGCGTAGCGCCGTTTCGCTTAACACCTCACCCATGTAACGCATGACGTCAGGATCCTGACGCAGACGCAGAAAAAAGGGCCAATCGGCCGGAGTGAAGCGGGAAAGCAACAGGCGGGGCGTTGTTATCGTAGTCATAAAGCGATTAATCAGCTAAAACGAAAGACTACTTTACCACTATGCTGCGCCGGGTAACATGCTCGTCCTCGCGAATCAGCCCGTGGGTGACGTGGCGCTCAGACTTTGCAGGTAGCGCTGCACGCGGTGATTTTCAGGTGAACGGCGAAGCTGTAGCGCCAGGTTGAGGCTATCCAGCAGTTGGGCGTTAGCCACCAACGGCGAATCGGCGGCGATGCGCTTTTCCGCGACTAACCATTCAACGACGGATTTCCAGCGCCAGAGAGGGGAATTGCCTTTCACACGCTGTACGGGGCCGGGAAACCGCCCGCTGCCGCGAGCGCCCTCTTTTAATAGCGCGATCGCCTGGCGGGAGACGCCGATAAGTTCGGCGATATCGCTCAGCCCGACCAGTGTCGAATCGATGGACTCCACGCGGATATCTGGCAGCGCGGCGGTTTCTACATCGCGGATGGCGGACAGCGCCGCCTGTTCCAGCGATTGGCACTCGCGATCGAACTCGAGGTAGACCGCGGTACCGTAAAAGCAGACCAGAGCGTCGCTACAGCCTGCGGCAAAGAGCGCATCTTCCAGTCCGGGCGTTTGACTGGTGACGCCGGATAGCGTCAGCGTAAAATTAAATATCGGCATCGTTTAGCGTTCCTTATGCGTGATGCGTGCGGTAGCCGGGATGGGACACCGTTCGACCATTCTGATTATTTGCCGGGCGTGGTTTTCAGGGACGGCGGGCGTCGACCAAATGCTCATCATATGTTCACGGTGCTCCGCCACGCCGCAGACGAGACGCCCAAAGCAATGAGCGCTTTTACCTGCAGGCAGCAATATCCACCCCCGCGCCAGCGCCGTGGCAATCGCCATCCTGATATGTTTGTCCGGATGTTCCTTCATCGTTAAATCCTGCTCAGAATAAAAAGAGTGTTGACGGGTGTCAACGAGTTTTGAGGATATATTCCTCGTCAGGACGTTATGGCAGGAGAATATTTTTGCGGTTGGAATGTGCTTCACAAGAAACGTAGCAAGGAGAACAGGGAATTAACGATTTGCGAGGCGGCTTCCGCCCCAGAGAAGAGAATGGGGAGCCATTGCTCCCCGTTTATCTACCTAGCCCAACACATCCTTCAGCGCCTCTTCCAGATCGTACCAGCGGAAGCTAAAGCCGGCGGCTTCCAGGCGTTTTGGCAGCGCGCGCTGGCCGCCGAGCACCAGTACCGAGGATTCCCCCATCAGCAGGCGAATGGCGGCGGCGGGAACGCGGAAAATCGCCGGGCGATTGAGCGCGTGGCCGAGCGCGTGGGCAAACTGTTCGTTACGCACGGGATAGGGCGAGACCATATTGAACGGGCCGCGCAGATCGTTATCCAGCAGCCACAGAATACCGTTCACCATATCATCGATATGGATCCACGCCAGATACTGGCGACCGTCGCCGATAGGTCCGCCCAGGCCGAGCTTAAACGCGGGCGTCATTTTGGCCAGGATCCCGCCCCGCGGCGCTAAGACGACGCCGGTGCGCAACAGGCACACGCGCGTGCGATCGCTTTGCGCCTCACAGGCGATTTGCTCCCAGCGGGCGCAAAGTTTATGGGTAAATTCGTTGTGCGGCGGCTCTTCCTCGGTCACCACGACTTCACCGAGATCGCCGTAATAGCCGGTAGCGGAACCGCTAATCAGCACGGAAGGTGGTGTTTCGCTGGCTTTAAATAACGCGACCAGCTGGCGGGTGATGTCCCAGCGGCTGTGGCACAGGCGCTCTTTTTGCTCTGCCGTCCAGCGCTTATCGGCGATCGGTTCACCGGCAAGGTTAATGACGGCGTCAAAGCCATCGAGGTTGTTTTGCCCTTCGAAACCGCGCCACAGCGTGACGCGGGGATCGAGACGGGGTTTCGCACGTTCAGGGTTGCGGGTGGAAACCGTGAGCTGGTGCCCAAGTTCCAGTAGCCTGGTAATAAGATGCCGACCAATGAGCCCGGTACCGCCAGTGAGCAGGATTTTCATACCGCCTCCCTTACAAACGTTTTAGCGCCGCCAGCTCATAGTCATCGATACTGAGTCGGCATAGCGCAGCGCGTGAAGTTTATCGATCTCTACTTCAGCATAAGTGACCCAGTGATGTTCGCATGCGATATTGAGCACATCCTGGGTTAATTTTTCCAGCAGCGAGAAGCGGTTATTCTCGATATGGCTGATGATGCGTTTAGTAATGGTGCGATAGTTCAGGGCATCATTGATGTCTTCGCTGTCGCGAGCCTTATCGGCCGGATAGTGAATCACCACATTCACCAACACATCCTGACGGTTGGCGATCTCTTCCTCTTTGATTCCAATAAAAGTACGCAGGCGCAGGTTCTTAATACGAATAATGGCGTCTGGCTGAGACATTGCAGGCTTCCTCCGTGTAGTAATTTCCGCAATCATACATCAAAGCACGCCCTGCGAGCAGGGGATTAATACTGTTGCGTTTTGAGTAGCGCTTGTTGCGTTGCCGGGCGCTGGCGGATGCGTTCAAACCAGTTATGCACCGCCGGGAACTGGCTAAGATCGATGCGTTGGCGCTGGTGGGCATTAATCCATGGCCAGCAGGCGATATCGGCGATACTGTAGTGCTCGCCGCCCAACCATGGACTGGCTTCAAGACGCCGGTTCATTACGCCATACAGACGCTGGCTTTCGACCTGATAGCGTTCAATGGCGTAGGGGACAGCCTGAGGCGCGTGATGGTTAAAGTGGTGGTTTTGCCCAAGCATCGGCCCCAGACCGCCGACCTGCCAGAACAGCCATTGCAGGGTAGTATGCCGTTCGCGCAGCTCGCCGCTCAGTAATTTTCCCGATTTTTCCGCCAGATAGAGCAGGATCTCTCCGGACTCAAACAGGCTTAACGGCGCGCCGCCGTCGACCGGAACGTGGTCAACGATCGCCGGGATCTTATTATTTGGCGAGATAGCCAGAAACTGCGGGCGAAACTGTTCACCTTTGCCGATATCGACGCGTATCAGGCGATAGGCCAGCTGCGCCTCTTCGAGAAAAAGAGTGATTTTGTGGCCGTTGGGGGTGGGTGCGTAGTAAAGATCGATCATGAGGTCTCCCGCCATCGAAGGTCGCAAACGTTTCGAGTATAGGCGACCTGCGCAATCGCGGGGCAAAGATTATATTGCGAAATCCTCATGCGGCTGCCAGTGACATCTTATAGCAGACCAGCTATGTTGATTTATCTCCCCCTGGCTTCATTGAGGATGTTATGAATCAGCCTGTTATTACCCTGTGGTCCGATGCCGATTTTTTCTCCCCCTATGTGATGTCCGTGTACGTGGCGCTGCAGGAAAAAAGCCTGCCGTTCACTCTTAAGACCGTCAATCTCGACAGCGGCGAGCATCTGCAGCCAGGCTGGAAGGGCTACTCCGCGACACGGCGCGTGCCGCTGTTGGAAGTGGATAATTTTTCGCTGAGCGAATCCTCGGCCATTACCGAATACCTTGATGAACGCTTTGCGCCGCCGGAGTGGGAGCGCTTGTATCCGCACGACCTGCAAAAACGCGCGCGGGCGCGGCAGGTGCAGGCCTGGCTGCGCAGCGATCTGATGCCCATACGCGAAGAACGTTCCACCGATGTGGTGTTTGGCGGCGCGAAGAAGCCGGCGCTCAGCGCCGCGGGGCAAACCAGTGCGGCTAAACTCTTTGCTACCGCCGGCGCGCTTTTGGCGCATGGCGGGCAGAATCTGTTTGGCGAATGGTGTATCGCCGATGCCGATCTTGCACTGATGCTAAACCGTCTGGTGCTGAACGGCGACGAGGTGCCGGAAGCGCTGGCGGACTACGCGACCTTCCAGTGGCAGCGGGCATCTGTTCAGCGTTATGCCGCACTGTCGGCTAAACGTAGCGGCTGATAAGCGCAGGCAGTTCCGTTATCATAGACAGACCGTATTGTCTGGTAAGGGGTTGATATGAAACTGATGTTCGCATCCGATATTCACGGCTCGCTGCCTGCGACCGAACGCGTTCTGGAACGCTTCGCGCAGAGCGGGGCGCAGTGGCTGGTTATCCTCGGCGATGTGCTTAATCACGGGCCGCGCAACGCGCTGCCGGAAGGGTATGCGCCGGCGCAGGTCGCCGAGCGGCTGAACAGCGTCGCGCAGCGGATTATCGCCGTCCGCGGTAACTGCGATAGCGAAGTCGATCAAATGCTGCTGCATTTCCCCATTACCGCCCCCTGGCAGCAGGTGCTCAGCGAACGCTACCGCCTGTTTCTGACCCACGGTCATCTCTATAGTCCGGATAATTTGCCGCCGCTCGCCGCTGGCGATGTACTGGCTTATGGTCATACTCATATTCCGGTTGCCGAGAAACGCGGCGATATTTTCCTCTTCAATCCTGGTTCTGTGAGCATCCCGAAAGGCGGCTTTGCCGCCAGCTACGGCATGCTGGAAGATGATCGGCTGCAGGTTTTCGCACTCAAAGATAATCAGGTTATTGCAGAGGCCGCAATTTACCCGTAATTTACCCCTCAATCGTAAAGACGCGCCGCGAGAGCGCTTAAAAGTAAGGTTTCCTGATGGCGGAACAGAAGCATTTGGCAAGCACAGAATGGGTCGATATTGTTAATGAAAACAATGAGGTGATAGCACAGTCCAGCCGCGAGCAGATGCGCGCGCAGTGTCTGCGTCACCGCGCGACCTATATTGTGGTTCATGATGGGATGGGCAAGATTCTGGTGCAGCGCCGTACCGAGAGCAAAGATTTCATGCCGGGCATGCTGGATGCGACCGCCGGCGGCGTGGTGCAGGCGGATGAACAGCTGCTGGACTCCGCGCGCCGCGAAGCGGAAGAAGAGCTGGGGATTGCGGGCGTGCCTTTTGCCGATCACGGCCAATTCTACTACGAAGATAAACACTGCCGCGTCTGGGGAAGCTTATTCAGCTGTGTTTCTCATGGCCCGTTCGCCCTGCAGGAAGAAGAGGTCAGCGAAGTATGCTGGCTGACGCCGGAAGAGATCACCGCGCGCTGCGATGAGTTCACCGCCGATTCACTGAAAGCGCTGGCGCTGTGGATGACCCGTAACGCGGGCAATACCGGCCACGATCGCGACGAGCCGGAAGAAGACGAAGCGTAATTTCCTTTACGTGTTAGCGTCATAAAAAAGGCAGCCATTTGGCTGCCTTTTTTGTCTCAGCGGGAGATTATTTCTGCTGCTGAGAAGACTGAATCGCCGTCAGCGCGATGGTGTAGACGATATCGTCTACCAGCGCGCCGCGGGACAGGTCGTTTACCGGCTTACGCATACCCTGCAGCATCGGCCCGATGGAGATCAGGTCAGCGGAACGCTGTACGGCTTTGTAAGTGGTGTTACCGGTGTTCAGATCCGGGAAGATGAACACGGTCGCGCGGCCAGCTACCGGAGAGTTCGGCGCTTTGGACTTCGCTACGTCAGCCATAACTGCGGCATCATACTGCAGCGGACCGTCGATCATCAGGTCAGGACGTTTTTCCTGCGCCAGACGAGTCGCTTCGCGTACTTTTTCTACATCGCTACCTGCGCCGGAGGTACCGGTGGAGTAGGAGAGCATCGCCACGCGCGGTTCGATACCGAAGGCAATCGCGGAATCAGCGGACTGAATCGCGATTTCCGCCAGCTGTTCTGCGGTCGGATCCGGGTTGATCGCGCAGTCGCCGTAAACGTAAACCTGTTCCGGCAGCAGCATGAAGAATACGGAAGAGACCAGCGAGCTGCCCGGCGCCGTTTTGATAAGCTGCAGCGGCGGACGGATGGTATTGGCGGTGGTGTGAACCGCGCCGGATACCAGGCCGTCAACTTCGTCTTGTTCCAGCATCAGGGTGCCGAGAACCACGTTATCTTCCAGTTGCTCGCGCGCAACCGCTTCGGTCATGCCTTTGTTCTTACGCAGTTCGACCAGACGCGCCACGTAGCTTTCGCGAACCACTTCCGGATCGACGATTTCAATACCAGCGCCCAGCTCTACGCCCTGAGAGGCCGCAACGCGGTTGATCTCATCCGGGTTACCCAGCAGTACGCAGGTAGCAATACCGCGCTCGGCGCAGATGGCCGCCGCTTTAACGGTACGCGGTTCGTCGCCTTCCGGCAGAACGACGCGTTTGCCCGCTTTACGCGCCAGCTCGGTCAGCTGGTAGCGGAAGGCCGGCGGAGACAGACGACGGCTGCGCTCGGAGGTCGCGGTCAGCGATTCGATCCAGTCGGCGTTGATGTAGTTGGCAACGTATTCCTGAACTTTCTCGATGCGCTCGTGATCGTCAACCGGTACTTCCAGGTTGAAGCTCTGCAGGCTCAGAGAGGTCTGCCAGGTGTTGGTGTTAACCATGAATACCGGCAGGCCGGTGGCGAAAGCGCGTTCGCACAGTTTGCTGATGCGCGCGTCCATTTCATAGCCGCCGGTCAGCAGGATAGCGCCGATTTCTACGCCGTTCATCGCCGCCAGGCAGGCTGCGACCAGTACGTCAGGACGGTCTGCGGAAGTCACCAGCAGAGAACCCGGACGGAAGTGCTCCAGCATGTGCGGAATGCTGCGCGCGCAGAAGGTTACGGACTTCACGCGGCGAGTATTGATGTCGCCTTCGTTGATCACGGTCGCGTTCAGGTGATGCGCCATGTCGATAGCGCGCGTGGCGATCAGATCGAAGCTCCATGGCACCGCGCCCAGCACCGGCAGCGGGCTGCCGTTCTGCAGCTGCGCCGGGTCGATCTTCACGACTTTCGCTTTAGACGAGTCGTCGAAGATTTCGGACAGGTCAGGGCGGGTACGGCCTTGTTCATCAACCGGAGCATTCAGTTTGTTAACGATAACGCCAGTGATGCTGGTGTTCTTCGCGCCGCCGAAGCTGTTGCGAGTCAGTTCAATACGCTCGTTCAGCTGTTCCGGGGTATCGGTGCCCTGGGACATCACGAAGACGATTTCCGCGTTAAGCGTTTTCGCGATTTCGTAGTTCAGAGACTGAGCGAACTGGTGTTTACGGGTCGGGACCAGGCCTTCAACCAGCACCACTTCAGCATCCTGAGTGTTGGCATGGTAGTTGGCGATGATTTCTTCCATCAGCACGTCTTTCTGGTTGCTGGACAGCAGCGACTCAACGTGGCTCATGTTCATCGGCTCAGCGGCAGTCGTCGTTGAAGAGCTGGCGCGAACGATGGTGGTAGTCTGGTCTGGAGTATCGCCACCGGAACGCGGCTGGGCGATAGGTTTAAAGACGCTCAGGCGAACGCCTTTGCGTTCCATAGCGCGGATAACACCGAGGCTGACGCTGGTCAGGCCTACGCTGGTTCCGGTAGGGATCAGCATGATAGTACGGGACACGATATATCCTCTTTCGTTACCGCCAGTTTTAGGCGGGATACAAAACAGCACCGCCAGCTTACCGTCATGCTTCAAGTGGCAACTCGAAGACGTCAGGGTTATCGCTGGCGGTGTGGAATTAAGCGGTCAGACGGTGTGCGTCTTGAGCGATAACCAGCTCTTCGTTGGTCGGGATAACCACGGCAGGGCGGGTACCTTCTTTGTTGATGAAGCCAGACTTACCGAAACGGGCAGCCAGGTTACGCTCGTGATCAACTTCGAAGCCCAGAACGCCCAGTTTACCCAGGGACAGTTCACGAACCATCGCGGCGTTTTCACCGATACCACCGGTGAAGATAACCGCGTCCAGACGACCGTCCATCAGCGCGGTGTAAGAACCGATGTATTTCGCCAGGCGGTGGCAATAAACGTCCATTGCGCGCTTAGCGTCAGCTTTATCCGCGTAGTTGTCCTCAACGTAGCGGCAGTCGCTGGTGACTTCGGTCAGACCCAGCAGGCCGGACTCTTTGGTCAGCATTTTGTTGATAGCATCTACGCTCATACCCAGCGCGTCGTGCAGGTGGAAAATGATCGCCGGGTCGATATCGCCAGAGCGAGTACCCATCACCAGACCTTCCAGCGGGGTCAGACCCATGGAGGTATCAACGCATTTACCGTTACGGATAGCGGAAACGGAACCACCGTTGCCGAGGTGGCAGGTGATGATGTTCAGTTCTTCAACCGGCTTGTTCAGTACCTTAGCGGCTTCCTGAGTCACATAGTAGTGGCTGGTGCCGTGCGCGCCGTAACGACGTACGCCGTGCTCTTTGTACAGGCTGTACGGCAGGGCGTACAGGTAGGACTCTTCCGGCATGGTCTGATGGAACGCGGTGTCGAACACGGCAACGTTCTTGTCTTTCAGGTGCGGGAAGGATTTCAGCGCTTCAGCGATACCGATCAGGTGCGCCGGGTTGTGCAGCGGTGCGAAGGAAGCGGAATCTTTGATGCCCTGAATAACGGAATCGTCGATGACGACGGAACTGGTGTATTTTTCACCGCCGTGAACGATACGATGGCCAATTGCGGTCAGCTGTGCTGACAGTTCTGGTTTTTGTGCCAGAATAGTGTTAACGATAAAGTTCAGCGCTTCACTGTGAGCGGCGCCTGCGCCTAACTCAGCTTCGTGTTTGCCGCCGTCCATTTTCCATTTGATACGGGCTTCAGGAAGATGGAAACATTCGGCTAAACCGGAGAGATATTCGTCACCGTTAACGGCATCCAGGATAGCAAATTTCAGGGAAGAGCTACCGCAGTTCAGAACCAGTACTAACTTACTCGACATGGAAGTACCTTTTATGATACGTGGCTAAAAAAACATCAGTGTGTCACAAAGCGTAGCGCAGGATGACATCGACATTTATGATTAACATCATGCCTTGTTCTGTTTTCTGGCACGATGAGGGAAGTACATATGATTTTATGTCATTTTGCATAATTTTCCGCCAGCAGCAGAATATGCGATAATTTGACTAACCTGGTAAAAGGGTCTAACCGCCCTCTCAGGTGGGCACAGGATACCTGATTGCCGCATCCATTGCCAAAATCTTTTGAACGTTGTCATGCACAGTTGGTGTTTTGCACGAAAATTTTAAGTTTTATATGTAAAGTTGAGGTATAGCCATGTCGACCCCTGAGAATCGCCCCGTTAGCTTTTTTAGCTTGTTTCGTCGCGGGCAGCACTATGCGAAGACCTGGCCCCTCGATAAGCGATTGGCGCCGGTGTTTGTCGAAAACCGCATTATTCGCGCTACCCGCTACGCGATTCGCATCATGCCGCCGGTTGCGGTCTTCACCTTATGCTGGCAGATAGCGCTCGGCGGCCAGCTTGGCCCGGCCGTCGCCACCGCGCTGTTTGCCTTAAGCCTGCCGATGCAGGGGCTGTGGTGGTTGGGCAAGCGTTCCGTGACGCCATTACCGCCATCAATATTGAACTGGTTTTATGAAGTGCGCGGCAAATTACAAGAGGCCGGGCAGGCGTTAGCGCCGGTTGACGGCAAGCCGGATTACCAGGCGCTGGCTGACACGCTTAAGCGCGCCTTCAAACAACTGGATAAAACTTTCCTTGATGATTTGTAATTCCATACGGAAAACGCATATAAAAGAAGGCGCATGATTTATGCGCCTTCTTTATTTCACGCCGTAAGTGCTACAGGAGTCAAAAATGGAAATGACCAATGCGCAGCGTCTGATTTTGTCCAATCAGTACAAGATGATGACTATGCTCGACCCGGACAACGCCGAACGTTACCGCCGTCTACAGACCATCATCGAGCGTGGATATGGGCTGCAAATGCGCGAGCTGGACCGCGAGTTTGGCCAACTGACGGAAGAAACCTGCCGGACCATTATCGATATCATGGAGATGTACCACGCGCTGCACGTTTCGTGGACCAACCTGAAGGACGCGTCCGCTATCGATGAACGTCGGGTGACCTTCCTTGGTTTTGACGTCGCCACCGAGGCCCGCTATCTCGGCTACGTGCGCTTTATGGTCAATGTAGAAGGGCGCTATAGCCACTTCGACGCCGGGACTCACGGCTTTAACTCGCAGACGCCGATGTGGGAAAAATACCAGCGTATGCTGGCCGCCTGGCACTCCTGCCCGCGCCAGTATCACTTGAGTAGTAACGAAATTAACCAAATTATCAATGCCTGATGGAGGTGCCCGTGCAGTGTAAAGGTTTCCTGTTCGATCTCGACGGGACGCTGGTGGATTCTTTGCCGGTGGTCGAGCGTTCATGGTGTAAATGGGGCGATCGTTTCGGCATTCCGCACGATGAGATTCTCGGTTTCATTCACGGTAAACAGGCCATCACTTCGATTCGTCATTTTATGCCGGGGCGCAGCGAAGAGGATATTCAGGCCGAGTTCCGCTTCCTTGAGCAGATTGAAGCCACCGATATCGACGGCATTGTCGCACTGCCGGGCGCGTTAAGCTTGCTGAATACGCTTAATGAAGCGGGGATCCCGTGGGCTATCGTGACTTCGGGTTCCATTCCGGTTGCTCACGCCCGCCACCGCGCGGCAGGTCTGCCGATGCCGAAAGTGTTCGTTACCGCCGAGCAGGTGAAGAAGGGGAAACCGGCGCCGGATGCCTATCTGCTCGGCGCCGAACTGCTGGGCATACCGGCACAACAGTGCGCGGTGGTGGAAGATGCGCCGGCGGGGCTGCTTTCCGGGCTGGCTGCCGGATGCCGCACCATCGCCGTCAACGTTCCGGCCGATGCGCCGCGCCTTGATGAGGCCGATCTGGTGCTGACGACCCTCGAAAGCTTGCGCATTGAGCGGCAGGCGGATGGCAATGTTCAGGTGAATCTTAAAGCATAATCTCATGACTTAGCCCCGCGTTGCCGGGGCTTTTTTGTGCCACAATTTCGGCTCCCTCTTCAGACAAGGATAAGTTGTGAACGGTGAATTGATTTGGGTGTTATCGCTACTGGCCATCACGGTTGTCTTGTTTGCGACCGGCAAGGTGCGCATGGATGCCATCGCGCTGATGGTGATAGTTGCGTTTGTGCTTAGCGGTACCTTAACCCTCAGCGAAGCCTTCTCCGGCTTTAGCGATCCGAACGTTATTCTCATTGCTGCTTTATTTATCATTGGCGACGGCCTGGTGCGCACCGGCGTGGCGACTAAGATGGGCTCCTGGCTGGTCAAGGTTGCCGGCAATAGCGAAACCAAAATGCTGGTCTACCTGATGCTCACCGTTGCCGGACTGGGGGCGTTTATGAGCTCAACCGGCGTAGTGGCGATATTTATTCCGGTAGTGCTCAGCGTCTCGCTGCGTATGAATACCTCGCCGTCGCGGCTGATGATGCCGCTAAGCTTCGCCGGGCTGATTAGCGGCATGATGACGCTGGTGGCGACGCCGCCGAACCTGGTGGTCAACAGTGAGCTGCTGCGCGAGGGGTTGCATGGCTTCAGCTTCTTCAGCGTGACCCCGATTGGCCTGGTGGTGCTGGTGTTGGGTATCGTCTATATGCTGGTGATGCGCTTTATGCTGAAGGGCGAAGATGACAGCGCCGCCCGCGATGGCCGCAAGAAAAGCACCTTCCGCGATTTAATCAAAGAGTACCACCTCACCGGTAGGGCGCGCCGGCTGGCGATTCGTCCGGGCTCGCCGATGATCGGCCAGCGGCTTGATGATTTAAAGCTGCGTGAACGTTACTGCGCCAACGTTATCGGCGTCGAACGCTGGCGGCGTTTTCGCCGGGTGATCGTCAACGTTAACGGGGTGTCGGAGTTTCGCGCCCGCGACGTGTTGCTGATCGATATGTCGGCATCCGACGTCGATCTGCGGCAGTTTTGCGGCGAGCAGATGCTTGAGCCGATGGTGCTGCGCGGCGAATACTTTTCCGACCAGGCGCTGGACGTCGGTATGGCGGAAGTTTCGTTAATCCCTGACTCAGAGCTTATCGGCAAAACGGTGCGCGAGATGGCCTTCCGTACCCGTTTTGGTCTGAATATCGTTGGCCTGAAGCGCGATGGTAAAGCGCTCGACGGCGCGGTAGTCGATGAACAACTCCAGTTAGGCGACATTATGCTGGTAGTTGGCAACTGGCGGCAGATAGCCATGCTGGCTAAACGCGGCCGCGATTTTGTGGTGCTGAATATGCCGGTAGAGGTCAACGATGCTTCGCCCGCGCACAGCCAGGCGCCGCACGCCATTTTCTGCCTGGTGTTAATGGTAGCGCTGATGCTTACCGATGAAATCCCCAACCCTATCGCCGCCATCATCGCCTGCCTGTTGATGGGCAAGTTTCGCTGTATTAACGCCGAGAGCGCCTATAAGGCGATCCACTGGCCGAGCATCATTTTGATCGTGGGTATGATGCCCTTCGCCCTGGCGTTGCAGAAAACCGGCGGCGTGGATTTAGTGGTGCAGGGATTAATGGACGTCGCCGGAAGTAAAGGCCCCTATTTGATGCTGGGTTGTCTGTTTGTGATGTGCGCGGCGATTGGTCTGTTTATCTCGAATACCGCGACGGCGGTGCTGATGGCGCCAATTGCTCTGGCGGCGGCGAAATCGATGGGAGTATCGCCATATCCTTTTGCCATGGTGGTGGCGATGGCGGCTTCGGCGGCGTTTATGACCCCGGTCTCTTCACCGGTTAATACGCTGGTGCTCGGACCCGGTAAATATTCGTTCAGTGATTTTGTCAAAATCGGTGTGCCCTTCACCGTACTGGTGATGGTGGTCTGCGTACTGCTGATCCCGGTACTCTTTCCGTTTTAATTCATTCAGGCCGGGCAGGGGCTGCCCGGCCTGAATATTAAAGCGGTGAATCCTGGCTGATTTCATCGAGCGACAGCTGGAAGCTCGGGACAAATACCTGCATAAAGTAATCCATCTCCGGGCTACGGCGCGACTCCAGCGTTTTTTCCAGCCGACCTTTCGCCAGCAGAAATTCGTTATTGCCGGCAGAAAGCTCTTCAAGACATTTCAGATAGGCGCACAGGGCGTCGGCCTGCTTCACAATCGACTGCTCTTCTTCGCTGTAATGGTGTTCATCAATCAGGGGCTCAAAGATATCGCGCAGCTCATCGGGAACCATATCGACCAGTTTTTGCTGAGCGATTTTTTCAATCGCCTTATATTCCTGGGCAATCTGCGAATTGAAATATTTCACCGGCGTGGGCAGATCGCCGGTGAGGACCTCGGAGGCATCGTGATACATCGCCAGCAGGGCAATGCGTTCGGCGTTGACCTGGCCGCCAAACTTGCGGTTCTTAATCGCCGCCAGCGCGTGGGCGACCATCGCCACCTGCAAACTGTGCTCGGAGACGTTCTCGGTGCGCACGTTGCGCATCAATGGCCAGCGGTTAATTAGTTTCAGGCGGGAGAGGTGGGCAAAGAAATGACTCTGACTCATAGGAACCCTTAAGCAGTGACAACATCGGGTTCCATTGTGCGCAGGGATCGCCGCCGGATGCAAATACCGGCGGCGGCGCGATTAAAGCTGATGATAGCCGGAGAGGAAGCGCCCGAAGCGGGAAATCGCCATTTCCAGGTCATCTTCACGCGGCAGGGTGACGATACGCACGTGATCCGGCCACGGCCAGTTGAAGGCGGTACCCTGGACCAGCAGCACTTTCTCCTGCAGCAGGAAATCGAGCACCATCTTCTGGTCATCGTGGATATTAAAGCGTTTGGCGTCGATTTTCGGGAACATATACAGCGCGCCTTTTGGCTTGACGCAGGAGACGCCCGGGATCTCGTTGATTAACTCCCAGGCGCGGTTACGTTGCTCATACAAGCGCCCGCCCGGAATGATAAACTCGCTAATGCTCTGATAGCCGCCTAGCGCGGTTTGGATAGCGTGTTGCGCCGGGACGTTGGCGCACAGGCGCATCGAGGCCAGCATTTCCAGCCCTTCGATATAGCCTTTGGCGTGCTTTTTCGGCCCGTTCAGCACCATCCAGCCCTGGCGGAAACCAGCGACGCGATAGGTCTTCGACAGCCCGTTGAAGGTGACGGTTAACATATCCGGCGCCAGCGCGGCGATAGAGTGATGTTCGGCGTCGTCATACAGGATCTTGTCGTAGATTTCGTCGGCGAAAATAATCAGGTTGTGCTGACGGGCGATCTCGACAATCTCCTGCAGCAGCTCTTTGGAATAAACGGCGCCCGTTGGGTTATTCGGGTTAATGATGACGATCCCGCGGGTGCGCGGCGTTATTTTGGCGCGGATATCGTCGAGATCCGGGAACCAGTCTGAGGATTCGTCGCACAGATAGTGCACCGCTTTGCCGCTGGAAAGCGAGACCGCCGCGGTCCACAGCGGGTAGTCCGGGGCTGGAACCAGCATTTCGTCGCCGCTGTTGAGCAGCGCCTGCATGGCCTGGACTATCAGCTCAGAAACGCCGTTACCGATATAGATATCTTCCACGGTAACATCGCGCATTCCGCGCGCCTGGTAGTGCTGCATAATTGCTTTACGGGCGGAATAGAGACCTTTTGAGTCGCTGTAGCCCTGGGCGGTCGGCAGATTGCGGATAACGTCGACGAGGATTTCGTCAGGCGCATCAAAGCCGAACGGCGCCGGGTTGCCGATATTCAGCTTGAGTACCTTGTTGCCTTCTTCTTCAAGGCGTTTTGCTTCTTTGAGAACCGGACCGCGGATGTCGTAACAGACATTCTCTAACTTGCTGGATTTTTCGATAGGGGACATGAACCTTTGACCTTTTAGCTGTTATCGCCACTCCCTGCCGTGGAAGTCAGCACGGAACAATGTACTCCGCATCCCCGCTGTTTTGAAGGGTTAACAGGAGAAGATTTTGCGAATAGTATTTTTTTAGAGTAATGAATTTATCTGTGTAATGGCGTTATTCTTTATATAATGTGCCTGATATGGGTTTTGGAATGGTTTTATGTTGCGCATATTGCGCAGATACATGGATATTTATCTGGTTTGTTGCTGATGGAAAAAGCGGGTTGCCTGAATTTTAACCGCTAAAAGACACTATGCTAATAAGAAAGAGGGTGCTGATAACTGTAGCAACTATGTTAATTTTTTTTAATAAAACATGCCAATTAATGAATCAGGTATATTTGATTGCATAGATTATTTCGGGTTTTGTTAATTTAATTATAGTGCTGCAAAAATGTTTAAAATTACCTTAGATAATACTGATTAGCGCTTATAAATATTGTGGTTTTCGGTTAGGATATGACGGTTAATATCGACGTATAAACCTCTGTTTAACGGCGTGATTTTATTAATATATTGTTATTGCAGGCTTTTTTGTTTGTGTTCCAGCAGGCGTTGTTATGCGTGTCGGGCTTCCGGGCGTAACGAGATTTGTTATTGCAGACTTTGTTTGAGATTCATCACATAACGTAAGTCTCAGTAATTAAAAATGCGTAGAGCTACGAACAAAATATTACTCAAATTTTTCGCACATTTGTCGCGAACGAGTGCTTTCACATGCAATGACGTTCTTCCAGTTGTCATCTGCGGCAATTGTCCGCTCGGCACGAGGCTCATGGAATAGCCGGAAACCTGGATACAGCATCAACAAGGCAGGCCAGCACCAGCGCCTGTAAGTGAAGAAATATGATAAATGCAAATCGTCCGATACTGAATCTCGATCTCGATCTGCTGCGGACCTTCGTCGCCGTCGCCGATCTGAGCACCTTTGCGGCGGCCGCTGCCGCGGTATGTCGTACCCAGTCCGCCGTCAGTCAGCAGATGCAGCGCCTGGAGCAACTGGTTGGCAAAGAGCTTTTCGCTCGCCATGGGCGTAATAAATTACTGACCGAGCAGGGGATTCAACTGCTCAGCTACGCGCGTAAAATACTGCGTTTTAATGATGAAGCCTGCATGTCGCTAATGTTTGGCAGCCTGCAGGGGACGTTGACTATCGGCGCTGCCGATGAAACGGCGGATACCATTCTACCTTATCTGCTCAATCGAATCGGCAGCTTCTATCCCAAACTAACGCTGGAAATTAAGGTCCTGAATTACGCCGATATCGTCGCGAAGTTAGGCAGCGGCGAGATTGACCTGGCGTTAACTACCCATCAAACCGGCGAATTTGACGTCCTGACGCTGCGTACCTCGCCGACGCTGTGGTACTGCGCCGCGGATTACGTACTGGCGCACGGAGAATCCGTTCCGCTGGTGCTGCTCGAAGAGTCAGGGCCGTTCCGTGAAGATATCATTTCCGCGCTTAATGCCGCGCAGGTCCCCTGGCATCTGGCGCATGCCGCCAGTTCTCTGGCCGGGGTAAAAGCCGCGGTGAAGGCGGGGCTTGGCGTCACCGCGCGACCGGTTGAAATGATGAGCCCTGAGCTGCGCGTGCCGGGTAAAAGCGATGGCCTACCGGGTTTGCCGGATACCCACTATGTGTTGAGCTGTAATCCACAGCGGGAAAACGAGCTGGCGCAGGCAATTTTTCAGTCGCTGAGCCAGGACCATAACCCGTGGAAAACAGAAACGCTCTATACCCCGGAAGGGGGAGACGGCTCCCTGGTTTCATAAAGCCAAATTATCATATATCGATCACAATAATCCGGTAACAAAATGTAAGTGTAAAAAAGAGCCGCCGATCGACAAAATGAGGTCAGTGGCTCTTTTTTTTTATATTTTACAAGGATTTTAAGCAGTTTAATAATTTATTGATATATGAATCAATAGGTTGACCCGGAAGCGGCCATTGTTTCCCTGTTTTTAGCTGCAGTTTCAATACTTCCTGCTAATGTTAAAAAACCGGACGGATTGTTGCCGTTTTTCTGATGTAATTAACAAAAGCGTGTCACAGATCAAGAAAATACCCCTACTTGGGGGGAGGAATCGCGGCCAAATCCTGTCAAAATAGATTGGCGAAACTGATTTACGTCTAAAACGGACACGATTCAACAACACTAAATCCGAATGATATGCAAGGTTATTACGCAACAAAGGGCATTTAATGTTAATGAAAAGATTCCAATGTAAATTAATGTAGTTAAAACTTTTGTTAAAGTTGACAAAAGGTTAAAGAAAGGGGTAAAAAGCCACGGCATTTGGGCTTCCTCATCAACCAGGGACGCTTTTTTGCAAGGTCATTTTTTTATTCCTCCCGTGAAACGCTGTGGCGTTCATCTGCCATCAAGAGCAGAGGGTTTTGGCGCTACACTTTTTTGGTTAAGCAATGCGTATGTCAACATCCACTGAAGTCATCGCTCATCATTGGGCATTCGCTATATTTCTCATCATCGCTATCGGTCTGTGCTGCCTGATGCTCGTCGGCGGCTGGTACCTCGGCGGTCGCGCGCGCGCGCGTAGCAAAAACACGCCGTTTGAATCGGGGATCGACTCCGTTGGTTCGGCCCGCTTACGTCTTTCTGCGAAGTTTTATCTGGTCGCCATGTTCTTCGTTATCTTCGACGTGGAAGCCCTGTATCTCTACGCATGGTCAACCTCCATTCGCGAAAGCGGTTGGGTTGGCTTTGTGGAAGCCGCAATTTTCATTTTAGTGCTACTGGCTGGTCTGGTTTACCTCGTTCGCATCGGCGCACTGGACTGGACGCCTGCGCGTTCCCGTCGCACGCTGGTTAACCCGGAAACAGACAGTCCCACTAACCGTCATATGCAGTAAAAGCGAGGCAATAAGATGGATTATACGCTCACCCGCATAGATCCTAACGGTGAGAACGACCGTTACCCCCTGCAAAAACAGGAGATCGTAACCGACCCCCTGGAGCAAGAAGTCAATAAAAGCGTGTATATGGGGAAACTCGAACACGCGCTGCATGACATGGTGAACTGGGGCCGTAAGAACTCGATTTGGCCGTACAACTTCGGCCTGTCTTGCTGCTATGTAGAAATGGTGACGTCATTCACTGCGGTGCATGACGTTGCGCGTTTTGGCGCGGAAGTACTGCGTGCCTCTCCGCGTCAGGCCGACCTGATGGTGGTCGCCGGCACCTGCTTCACCAAAATGGCCCCGGTAATTCAGCGCCTGTACGATCAGATGCTGGAGCCGAAGTGGGTTATCTCTATGGGCGCATGCGCTAACTCCGGCGGGATGTACGATATCTACTCCGTCGTGCAGGGCGTGGACAAGTTTATTCCGGTTGATGTTTACATCCCGGGCTGTCCGCCGCGTCCGGAAGCTTATATGCAGGCGCTGATGCTGCTGCAGGAATCCATTGGTAAAGAGCGCCGTCCTCTCTCCTGGGTGGTTGGCGATCAGGGCGTCTATCGCGCCAACATGCAATCCGAGCGCGAGCGTAAACGCGGCGAACGAATTGCGGTGACCAATCTGCGGACTCCGGACGAGATTTAACTTGCGCCTGCGGGCGGGAACCAGACTTCGCAAATCAATCTACAAAAGCAGCGAAGCCTCGCCCGGCAGTCACCACGGACCTTTTGCAATGGTGAACAATATGACTGATTTAACCGCGCATGACGCCGCACCAGCCTGGCAAACCCGCGATCACCTTGATGACCCGGTGATCGGCGAACTGCGCAACCGTTTTGGGCCGGATGCCTTTACCGTTCAGCCTACCCGTACCGGCGTTCCGGTGGTATGGGTGAAGCGCGAACAACTGCTTGAGGTGGGTGATTTCCTGAAGAGATTGCCAAAACCTTACGTGATGCTGTTTGACCTGCACGGCATGGACGAACGTTTACGTACGCACCGCGATGGCTTGCCAGCCGCGGATTTTTCCGTTTTCTACCACCTGATCTCAGTAGACCGCAACCGCGATATCATGCTCAAGGTGGCGTTGTCTGAAAACGATCTGCATCTGCCGACCTTCACCAAACTTTTCCCTAACGCCAACTGGTATGAGCGTGAAACCTGGGAAATGTTTGGCGTGACCTTTGACGGTCACCCGAATCTGCGCCGCATCATGATGCCGCCGACATGGGAAGGCCACCCGCTGCGTAAAGACTATCCGGCGCGCGCCACCGAATTCGATCCGTTTGAGCTGACTAAAGCCAAGCAGGATCTGGAAATGGAAGCGTTAACCTTCAAGCCGGAAGAGTGGGGCATGAAGCGCGGCACCGAAAACGAGGACTTTATGTTCCTCAACCTCGGCCCGAACCACCCGTCCGCTCACGGCGCATTCCGTATCATTCTGCAGCTGGATGGCGAAGAGATCGTCGACTGCGTGCCGGACATCGGCTACCACCACCGCGGCGCGGAGAAGATGGGCGAACGCCAGTCCTGGCACAGCTACATCCCTTACACCGACCGTATTGAATACCTCGGCGGCTGCGTCAACGAGATGCCGTACGTACTGGCGGTGGAAAAACTGGCCGGGATCACCGTGCCGGATCGCGTGAACGTGATCCGCGTGATGCTGTCCGAACTGTTCCGCATCAACAGCCACCTGCTGTATATCTCGACCTTTATTCAGGATGTCGGCGCGATGACGCCGGTCTTCTTCGCCTTTACCGACCGTCAGAAAATCTACGATCTGGTCGAAGCGATCACCGGTTTCCGTATGCACCCGGCGTGGTTCCGCATCGGCGGCGTCGCCCACGACCTGCCGCGCGGCTGGGATCGCCTGCTGCGTGAATTCCTTGAGTGGATGCCGAAGCGCCTGGATTCCTATGAGAAAGCCGCGCTGCGCAACACCATTCTGATTGGCCGCTCGAAAGGCGTTGCCGCCTACACCGCGAAAGAAGCGCTGGAGTGGGGCACCACCGGCGCAGGTCTGCGCGCGACCGGTATCGGCTTCGACGTGCGTAAATGGCGTCCTTATTCTGGCTACGAAAACTTCGACTTTGAAATCCCGACCGGCGGCGGCGTTTCCGACTGCTACACCCGCGTGATGCTGAAAGTGGAAGAGCTGCGCCAGAGCCTGCGCATTCTCCAGCAGTGCCTCGATAATATGCCGGAAGGCCCGTTCAAAGCGGATCACCCGCTGACCACGCCGCCGCCGAAAGAGCGCACGCTGCAGCACATTGAGACCCTGATTACTCACTTCCTGCAGGTTTCCTGGGGCCCGGTGATGCCGGCCAACGAATCCTTCCAGATGGTTGAAGCGACGAAGGGGATTAACAGTTACTACCTGACCAGCGACGGCAGCACCATGAGTTACCGTACCCGTATTCGTACCCCGAGCTATGCGCACCTGCAGCAGATCCCGGCGGCGATCCGCGGTAGCCTGGTATCCGACCTTATCGTCTATCTGGGTAGTATCGATTTTGTTATGTCAGACGTGGACCGCTAATTATGCACGAGAATCAACAACCACAAACCGAGGCTTTTGAGCTGAGTGCGGCAGAGCGTGAGGCTATTGAGCACGAGAAGCACCACTACGAAGACCCGCGTGCGGCGTCCATCGAAGCGCTGAAAATTGTTCAAAAACAGCGCGGCTGGGTGCCGGATGGCGCGATCTACGCGATCGCCGATGTGCTGGGGATCCCGGCAAGCGACGTCGAAGGCGTGGCGACATTCTATAGCCAGATCTTCCGCCAGCCGGTTGGCCGTCACGTGATCCGCTACTGCGACAGCGTGGTGTGCCATATCACCGGCTTCCAGGGGATCCAGTCGGCTATCGAGAAAAAGCTGGACATCAAACCGGGTCAAACCACCTTTGATGGCCGCTTCACGCTGCTGCCGACCTGTTGCCTTGGCAACTGCGACAAGGGGCCGACCATGATGATTGATGACGACACGCACAGTTATCTGACGCCGGAAGCGATTCCTGACCTCCTGGAGCGGTATAAATGAAAACCATTATTCGTACTGCCGAAACGCATCCATTAACCTGGCGTCTGCGCGATGACAAGCAGCCGGTATGGCTGGACGAGTATCGCAGCAAAAACGGTTATGAAGGGGCGCGCAAAGCCTTAGGCGGCATGGGGCCGGATGAAATCGTCAATGCGGTAAAAGACGCCGGCCTGAAAGGGCGCGGCGGCGCGGGCTTTTCCACCGGTCTGAAGTGGAGCCTGATGCCGAAAGACGAGTCCATGAACATCCGTTACCTGCTGTGTAACGCCGATGAAATGGAACCGGGTACCTATAAAGACCGTCTGCTGATGGAACAGCTGCCGCACCTGCTGGTGGAAGGTATGCTGATCTCCGCCTTTGCGCTGAAGGCATACCGCGGTTACATCTTCCTGCGCGGCGAATATATCGAAGCGGCGCAGCATCTGCGTCGTGCGATTGCCGAAGCCACCGAAGCGGGCCTGTTGGGGAAAAATATCCTCGGCACCGGTTTTGACTTCGAGCTGTTCGTGCATACCGGGGCAGGGCGCTATATCTGCGGTGAAGAGACGGCGCTTATCAACTCGCTGGAAGGCCGCCGCGCGAACCCGCGCTCCAAGCCGCCGTTCCCGGCGAGCTCGGGCGTATGGGGCAAACCGACCTGCGTCAACAACGTTGAAACCCTGTGCAACGTGCCAGCCATTCTCGCCAACGGCGTGGAGTGGTACCAGAATATTTCAACCAGCAAAGATGCCGGCACCAAGCTGATGGGCTTCTCCGGGCGCGTGAAGAATCCGGGCGTCTGGGAACTGCCGTTCGGCACCACCGCGCGCGAGATCCTCGAAGATTACGCTGGCGGCATGCGCGATGGCCTGAAGTTTAAAGCCTGGCAGCCGGGCGGCGCCGGTACCGACTTCCTGACCGAAGCGCACCTCGATTTGCCGATGGAGTTTGAAAGCATTGGTAAGGCAGGGAGCCGTCTGGGCACCGCGCTGGCGATGGCCGTCGACCACGAGATCGGCATGGTTCCGCTGGTGCGCAACCTCGAAGAATTTTTTGCCCGCGAATCCTGCGGCTGGTGTACGCCTTGCCGCGACGGTCTGCCGTGGAGCGTGAAGATCCTGCGCGCCCTGGAGCGCGGCGAAGGCCAGCCTGGCGATATCGAAACCCTTGAGCAACTGTGTCGATTCCTCGGGCCGGGTAAAACCTTCTGCGCGCACGCGCCGGGCGCGGTTGAACCGCTGCAGAGCGCTATCAAATATTTCCGCGAAGAATTCGAGGCTGGCATTAAGCAGCAGTTCAGCAATACCCATGCAATTAACGGTATTCAGCCGAACCTGCTTAAGACGCGCTGGTAATCTAAAGGTTTTTTATTTTTGGAAGCACGCAAATGGCTACGATTCATGTAGACGGCAAAGAATACGAGGTCAACGGAGCGGACAACCTGCTAGAGGCTTGTCTCTCTCTTGGTCTTGATATTCCATACTTTTGCTGGCACCCGGCGCTAGGGAGCGTCGGTGCTTGCCGCCAGTGTGCGGTGAAGCAATATCAGAACGCGGAAGACACGCGTGGTCGCCTGGTGATGTCCTGTATGACTCCGGCATCCGACGGCACCTTTATTTCTATTGACGACGGCGAAGCGAAGCAGTTCCGCGAAAGCGTGGTGGAGTGGCTGATGACTAACCACCCGCACGACTGCCCGGTCTGCGAAGAGGGCGGCAACTGCCACCTGCAGGATATGACGGTCATGACCGGTCATAGCTTCCGCCGCTATCGTTTCACCAAGCGTACCCACCGCAACCAGGATCTGGGGCCATTTATTTCTCACGAAATGAACCGCTGCATCGCCTGCTACCGCTGCGTTCGCTACTATAAAGATTATGCCGACGGCACCGATCTGGGCGTTTATGGCGCTCATGACAACGTCTACTTCGGCCGCCCGGAAGATGGCACGCTGGAAAGCGAGTTCTCCGGTAACCTGGTTGAAGTTTGCCCGACCGGCGTCTTCACCGATAAAACGCACTCCGAGCGTTACAACCGTAAGTGGGACATGCAGTTTGCGCCGAGCATCTGCCAGCAGTGTTCCATTGGCTGTAACATCAGCCCTGGCGAACGCTATGGCGAGCTGCGTCGTATCGAAAACCGCTATAACGGTACCGTTAACCGCTACTTCCTCTGCGACCGCGGTCGTTTCGGCTATGGCTACGTAAACCTCAAAGATCGTCCGCGTCAGCCGGTTCAGCGCCGCGGCGACGATCTGATCGCGCTCAACGCCGAACAGGCGATGCAGGGGGCGGCGGATATCCTGCGTCAGTCGAAGAAAGTCATTGGTATCGGTTCTCCGCGCGCCAGCATTGAAAGCAACTTCGCGCTGCGTGAGCTGGTCGGTAGCGAAAACTTCTATACCGGCATCGCTAAAGGCGAACAAGCGCGCCTGCAGATGATGCTTAAAGTGCTGCGTGAAGGCGGGATCCATACCCCGACGCTGCGCGATATCGAATCCTACGATGCGGTACTGGTGCTGGGCGAAGACATTACCCAGACCGGCGCGCGCGTTGCCCTGGCGGTACGCCAGGCGGTGAAAGGGAAAGCACGTGAAATGGCGGCGGCGCAGAAAGTGGCCGACTGGCAGATTGCGGCAATTCTCAACATCGGACAGCGCGCCAAGCATCCGTTATTTGTCACTAATATCGACGACACGCGCCTGGATGACATCGCGGCGTGGACCTACCGCGCGCCGGTGGAAGATCAGGCGCGTCTGGGCTTCGCTATCGCTCATGCGCTGGATGACAGCGCGCCGGCGGTTGATGGCCTGAGCCATGACCTGCAGGGTAAAGTCGATGTGATCGTTCAGGCGCTGGCCGGGGCGAAAAAACCGCTGATTATCTCCGGCACTAACGCCGGCAGCATGGAAATCATTCAGGCTGCCGCTAACGTGGCGAAAGCGTTGAAAGGCCGCGGCGCCGATGTTGGCATCACGATGGTTGCCCGCGCGGTGAACAGCGTCGGTCTGGGCATGATCGGTGGCGGCTCGCTTGAAGAGGCGCTGGACGAACTGGAAAGCGGCGCCGCAGACGCGGTTATCGTGCTGGAAAACGACCTGCACCGTCATGCTTCCGCCGCGCGCGTCGACGCAGCGCTTGCGAAAGCGCCGCTGGTGATGGTGGTTGACCATCAGCGCACCGCGATTATGGACAAAGCGCACCTGGTGCTCTCCGCGGCAAGCTTTGCGGAAAGCGACGGTACCGTGGTGAACAACGAAGGCCGCGCCCAGCGCTTCTTCCAGGTTTACGACCCGGCTTACTACGACGCGAAAACCGTGATGCTGGAAAGCTGGCGCTGGCTGCATTCGCTGCACAGTACCGTTAACAACCGTCAGGTTGACTGGACGCAGCTGGACCACGTCATCGATGCCGCGATTGCCGCCCTGCCGCAGCTGGCGGGCATTAAAGATGCCGCGCCGGATGCGACCTTCCGCATTCGCGGCCAGAAGCTGGCGCGTGAACCGCACCGCTACAGCGGCCGCACGGCGATGCGCGCTAACATCAGCGTGCACGAGCCGCGTCAGCCGCAGGATAAAGACACCATGTTCGCCTTCTCAATGGAAGGGAACAACCAGCCGTCCGCGCCGCGTTCGCAGATCCCGTTCGCCTGGGCGCCGGGCTGGAACTCCCCGCAGGCATGGAACAAATTCCAGGATGAAGTGGGCGGTAAACTGCGCCACGGCGATCCGGGCGTGCGTCTGATTGAAGCTTCCGCCAGCGGGCTGGAGTACTTCACGGCGGTTCCGGCCAGCTTCCACGCGGAAGAGGGCAAATGGCGTATCGCGCCTTACTACCACCTGTTTGGCAGCGATGAGCTGTCTCAGCGCTCTCCGGTGTTCCAGAGCCGGATGCCTGAGCCGTACATCAAGCTGAACCCGGCGGATGCCGCAAAGCTTGGCGTCAACGCCGGAGCGATGGTTTCCTTCAGCGTAGAAGGCCAGACGCTGAGTCTGCCGCTGGTTATCTCTGAAGGGCTGACCGCAGGACAGGTTGGCTTACCGATGGGCATGCCGGGCATCGCGCCGGTACTGGCCGGGGCGCGTATTGATTCACTGCAGGAGGCGCAAGCATGAGTTGGTTAACGCCGGATCTTATCGACATTCTGTTAAGCATCCTGAAGGCCGTAGTCATTCTGCTGGTGGTCGTCACCTGCGGCGCGTTCATGAGCTTCGGCGAGCGTCGTCTGCTCGGCCTGTTCCAGAACCGCTACGGACCTAACCGCGTGGGCTGGGGCGGTTCGCTGCAGCTGGTCGCCGACATGATCAAGATGTTCTTCAAAGAGGACTGGATCCCGCGCTTCTCCGATCGCGTGATCTTTACTCTGGCGCCGGTTATCGCCTTTACCTCGCTGCTGCTGGCCTTTGCTATCGTGCCGGTTAGCCCGTCGTGGGTGGTCGCCGACCTGAACATCGGTATTCTGTTCTTCCTGATGATGGCAGGCCTGGCGGTTTACGCGGTCCTGTTCGCCGGTTGGTCGAGCAACAACAAGTACTCGCTGCTGGGGGCGATGCGTGCTTCCGCGCAAACGCTGAGCTACGAAGTGTTCCTCGGTCTCTCCCTGATGGGCGTGGTGGCGCAGGCGGGGTCATTCAACATGACCGATATCGTCAACAACCAGGCGCATCTGTGGAACGTCATCCCGCAGTTCTTCGGCTTCGTGACTTTCGCCATCGCCGGCGTGGCGGTGTGTCACCGTCACCCGTTCGACCAGCCGGAAGCGGAGCAGGAACTGGCCGATGGTTACCACATTGAATATTCCGGTATGAAATTCGGTCTGTTCTTCGTCGGTGAATACATCGGTATCGTCACCGTCTCAGCGCTGATCGTTACGCTGTTCTTCGGCGGCTGGAATGGCCCGTGGTTACCGCCTTTCATCTGGTTCGCGCTGAAAACCGCGTTCTTCATGATGATGTTCATTTTGATCCGCGCATCATTACCGCGTCCGCGTTATGACCAGGTAATGTCCTTTGGCTGGAAGGTATGCCTGCCGTTAACGCTGGTCAACTTGTTGGTAACGGCGGCTGTCATTCTCTGGCAGGCGCAATAAGGGGTGAATTGAACATGACCTTAAAAGAATTATTGGTAGGGTTCGGCACCCAGGTCCGCAGTATTTGCATGATCGGGATGCACGCCTTCGCCAAACGTGAAACTCAGATGTACCCGGAAGAGCCGGTATATCTGCCGCCGCGCTATCGTGGCCGTATCGTGCTGACGCGCGATCCGGACGGTGAAGAGCGCTGCGTTGCCTGTAACCTGTGTGCGGTAGCCTGCCCGGTTGGCTGTATCTCTCTGCAGAAAGCAGAGACCAAAGACGGCCGCTGGTACCCGGAGTTCTTCCGCATCAACTTCTCACGCTGCATTTTCTGCGGCCTGTGCGAAGAAGCGTGCCCGACCACGGCGATTCAGTTGACCCCGGACTTCGAACTGGGCGAATACAAACGTCAGGATCTGGTGTACGAAAAAGAGGATCTGCTGATTTCCGGTCCGGGCAAATACCCGGAATATAACTTCTACCGGATGGCGGGTATGGCAATCGACGGCAAAGATAAGGGCGAAGCGGAAAACGAAGCTAAGCCAATCGACGTCAAGAGCCTGTTACCGTAAGGAGAGGGGCAATGGAATTCGCTTTTTATATCTGTGGCCTGATAGCCATCCTCGCAACCTTGCGGGTCGTCACCCACACCAATCCGGTGCACGCGCTGTTGTACCTGATCATTTCGCTGTTAGCGATTGCCGGGGTGTTTTTCTCGCTGGGCGCTTACTTCGCCGGTGCGCTGGAAATCATCGTTTACGCCGGGGCCATTATGGTGCTGTTCGTGTTCGTGGTGATGATGCTCAACCTGGGCGGCACCGAGATCGAACAGGAACGCAAATGGCTGCAGCCGGGGATCTGGATTGGCCCGGCCATCCTTTCCGCGGTGCTGCTGGTGGTTATCGTTTACGCCATCCTGGGCATCAATGACCAGGGTATCGACGGCGCGGCGATCAACGCCAAAGAAGTGGGTATTGCGCTGTTTGGGCCGTACGTCCTGGCGGTGGAGCTGGCCTCCATGCTGCTGCTGGCGGGCCTGGTTGTCGCCTTCCACATTGGCCGCGAAGAGCGCGCCGGTGAGGTGCTGAGCAATCGCGTGAACGACAGCGACAAAAGAAAAACGGAGGAACACGCATGATCCCCTTAACACATGGACTGATCCTCGCCGCCATCCTGTTTGTGCTCGGCCTGACTGGTCTTGTGATCCGCCGCAATCTGCTATTTATGCTGATTAGCCTGGAAATCATGATTAACGCCGCCGCGCTGGCATTCGTGGTCGCGGGAAGCTACTGGGGCCAGACTGATGGTCAGATTATGTATATCCTCGCTATCAGCCTCGCGGCTGCGGAAGCGAGTATCGGTCTGGCGCTGCTGCTGCAGCTCCATCGTCGCCGCCAGAACCTGAACATCGATTCAGTAAGTGAGTTGCGTGGATGAACATGCTTGCCTTAACCATTCTTCTGCCATTGATTGGCTTTGTGCTGCTGGCCTTCTCCCGCGGACGCTGGTCGGAAAATCTTTCCGCCACCGTTGGGATGGGCTCGGTAGGCCTGGCGGCGCTGGTGACGGCGTACGTCGGCGTCGACTTTTTCGCTAACGGCAAACAGGCGGTCAGCGTACCGCTGTGGAACTGGATGTCGGTCGGTGATTTCAACATCGGCTTCAACCTGGTGCTGGATGGCCTGTCTCTGACCATGCTCTCCGTGGTTACCGGCGTCGGCTTCCTGATCCACATGTTCGCCTCCTGGTACATGCGCGGCGAAGAGGGCTACTCTCGCTTCTTCGCTTACACCAACCTGTTTATCGCCAGCATGGTCGTTCTGGTGCTGGCCGATAACCTGCTGTTGATGTACCTGGGTTGGGAAGGCGTGGGTCTCTGTTCTTACCTGCTGATCGGTTTCTACTACACCGATCCGAAGAACAACGCCGCGGCGATGAAAGCGTTCGTGGTCACCCGCGTCGGCGACGTGTTCCTCGCCTTCGCGCTGTTCATTCTTTATAACGAACTGGGCACCCTGAACTTCCGTGAAATGGTTGAGCTGGCGCCGCAGCACTTCGCTAACGGCAGCACCACGCTGCAGTGGGCGACGCTGATGCTGCTCGGCGGCGCGGTCGGTAAATCCGCTCAGCTGCCGCTGCAAACGTGGCTTGCCGATGCGATGGCGGGCCCGACGCCGGTCTCTGCGCTGATCCACGCCGCTACCATGGTGACCGCGGGCGTGTACCTGATTGCCCGTACCCACGGCCTGTTCCTGATGACGCCGGAAGTGCTGCATCTGGTCGGTATCGTTGGCGCAATCACGCTGGTGCTGGCGGGCTTCGCCGCGCTGGTGCAGACCGACATCAAACGCGTGCTGGCTTACTCGACCATGAGCCAGATTGGCTACATGTTCCTCGCGCTGGGCGTGCAGGCATGGGACGCGGCGATCTTCCACCTGATGACGCACGCGTTCTTTAAAGCGCTGCTGTTCCTGTCGTCCGGTTCGGTGATCCTCGCCTGCCATCACGAACAGAACATCTTCAAGATGGGCGGCCTGCGCAAATCCATTCCGCTGGTTTATGTCTGCTTCCTGGTGGGGGGCGCGGCGCTGTCCGCTCTGCCGCTTATCACCGCAGGCTTCTTCAGTAAGGATGAGATTCTGGCTGGCGCGATGGCCAACGGCCATATCAATCTGATGGTAGCGGGCCTGGTCGGCGCCTTTATGACCTCGCTGTACACTTTCCGTATGATTTTCATCGTGTTCCACGGTAAAGAGCAAATTCACGCGCACGCAGGGAAGGGGATTACCCACCATCTGCCGCTGATTGTGCTGCTGATTCTGTCCACCTTCGTTGGCGCGCTGATTGTGCCGCCGCTGGAAGGCGTACTGCCGCAGACCACTGAGCTCGCTCACGGTAGCGTGATGACGCTGGAAATGACCTCCGGGATTATCGCTATCGCCGGCATCCTGATCGCCGCGTGGCTGTGGCTGGGCAAACGTACGCTGGTGACTTCCATCGCCAACAGCGCGCCTGGCCGCTTCTTCGGTACCTGGTGGTTCCATGCCTGGGGCTTCGACTGGTTATACGACAAAGTGTTCGTGAAACCATTCCTCGGTATTGCCTGGCTGCTGAAGAGCGATCCGCTGAACTCGTTGATGAATATCCCGGCGATTCTGTCCCGCTTCGCAGGCAAAGGTCTGCTGGTGAGCGAGAACGGCTATCTGCGCTGGTATGTGGCTTCAATGAGCATCGGCGCGGTGGTGGTGCTGGCTCTGCTGATGGTACTGCGTTGATTTGATCGCGCGGTTTTGCCCGGTGGCGCTTTGCTTACCGGGCCTACGAAACCGTAGGTCGGGTAAGCGAATCGCCACCCGACACAACAAACCGCCCTCAAACGTGAATGTAGTCGAATTCGTTGAAAATCGGTCCTGAACGGGACTTTAACAAGGAATAAAAATCGCCATGTTATTACCCTGGCTAATATTAATCCCCTTTATTGGCGGCTTCCTGTGCTGGCAGACTGAACGCTTTGGCGTGAAACTGCCGCGCTGGATTGCGCTGATTACCATGGGACTGACGCTGGTGCTTGGCCTGCAGCTGTGGATGCAGGGCGGCTATTCTCTGACGCAATCCGCGGGGATTCCGCAGTGGCAGTCGGAATTCGTGCTGCCGTGGATCCCACGTTTCGGCATTAGCATCCATCTGGCGATTGACGGTTTGTCGCTGCTCATGGTGGTGCTGACCGGCCTGCTCGGCGTGTTGGCGGTGCTCTGTTCCTGGCGCGAAATCGAAAAGTACCAGGGCTTCTTCCACCTCAACCTGATGTGGATCCTGGGCGGCGTCATCGGCGTATTCCTCGCCATCGACATGTTCCTGTTCTTCTTCTTCTGGGAAATGATGTTGGTGCCGATGTACTTCCTGATCGCGCTGTGGGGTCACAAAGCCTCTGACGGTAAAACGCGTATCACGGCGGCCACCAAGTTCTTCATCTATACCCAGGCGAGCGGCCTGGTGATGCTGATCGCCATTCTGGCGCTGGCATTCGTTCACTTCAACGCCACCGGCGTGTGGACCTTCAACTATGAAGAGCTGCTGAAAACCCCGATGTCGCACGGCGTGGAATACATGCTGATGCTCGGCTTCTTCATCGCCTTCGCGGTGAAAATGCCAGTGGTGCCGCTGCACGGCTGGCTACCGGACGCCCACTCCCAGGCGCCGACTGCCGGTTCCGTCGACCTCGCGGGCATCTTGTTGAAAACCGCGGCCTACGGTCTGCTGCGCTTTGCGCTGCCGCTGTTCCCGAACGCCTCCGCCGAGTTTGCGCCAATCGCCATGTGGCTGGGCGTGATCGGTATCTTCTACGGCGCGTGGATGGCCTTCGCCCAGACCGATATCAAACGTCTGATTGCATACACCTCCGTTTCCCACATGGGCTTCGTGCTGATTGCTATCTACACCGGTAGCCAGCTGGCTTATCAAGGGGCGGTGATTCAGATGATTGCCCACGGTCTGTCCGCGGCGGGTCTGTTCATTCTGTGTGGTCAGCTGTACGAACGTCTGCACACCCGCGATATGCGCCAGATGGGCGGCTTGTGGAGCAAAATTAAATGGCTGCCGGCGATGTCGATGTTCTTCGCTGTCGCCACCCTGGGGATGCCGGGCACCGGTAACTTTGTCGGCGAATTTATGATTCTGTTCGGCAGCTATAAAGTGGTGCCGGTGATTACCGTTATCTCGACCTTTGGTCTGGTATTCGCTTCCGTTTACTCGCTGTCGATGCTGCATCGCGCCTACTTCGGTAAGGCGAAGAGCGAAATCGCGACGAAAGAGCTGCCGGGGATGTCCCTGCGTGAACTGTCTATCATCCTGCTGCTGGTGGTGCTGCTGGTGCTGTTGGGCTTCTTCCCGCAGCCGATTCTCGACACCTCGCATGCTGCGATGAGCAACATTCAGCAGTGGTTTGTTAATTCTGTTTCTACTACAAGGCCGTAATTCGCCATGACAATAACTCCACAACAACTGATCGCACTGCTACCGCTGCTGATCGTCGGCTTGACGGTGGTGGTTGTGATGCTCTCCATTGCGTGGCGACGCAATCATTTTCTCAATGCCACGTTGTCGGTTCTCGGACTAAACGCCGCGCTGGTCTCGCTCTGGTTTGTCGGTCAGAACGGGGCGATGGACGTCACCCCGCTGATCCGCGTTGACGGTTACTCGATGCTCTATACCGGGCTGGTGCTGTTGGCGAGCCTCGCGACCTGTACTTTCGCCTACCCATGGCTTGAGGGTTACAAGGACAATAAAGAAGAGTTCTACCTGCTGGTGCTGATCGCCGCGCTGGGTGGCATTCTGCTGGCCGGCGCCAATCACCTGGCCTCGCTGTTCCTCGGTATCGAATTAATTTCGCTGCCGTTGTTCGGCCTGGTCGGCTACGCCTTCCGCCAGAAACGTTCGCTGGAAGCGAGCATCAAATACACCATCCTCTCCGCGGCAGCCTCGTCTTTCCTGCTGTTCGGTATGGCGCTGGTGTATGCGAACTCCGGCAACCTGTCCTTCCTCGCGCTGGGCAAGAGCCTGGCTGACAACGCGCTGCACGAGCCGCTGCTGCTGGCGGGCCTCGGTCTGATGATCGTCGGTCTTGGCTTTAAACTGTCGCTGGTGCCGTTCCACCTGTGGACGCCGGATGTTTACCAGGGCGCGCCTGCGCCGGTATCCACCTTCCTGGCTACCGCCAGCAAGATTGCCATCTTCGGCGTGGTGATGCGTCTGTTCCTGTACATGCCGGTGGGCGACAGCGAAGCGGTACGCGTGGTGCTGGGCCTGATCGCCTTCGCCTCTATCATCTTCGGTAACCTGATGGCGCTGAGCCAGACCAACATTAAGCGTCTGCTCGGTTACTCTTCCATTTCCCACCTCGGCTATCTGCTGGTGGCGTTAATCGCCCTGCAGAGCGGCGAAATGTCGATGGAAGCCGTTGGCGTCTACCTGGCCGGTTATCTGTTCAGCAGCCTCGGCGCGTTCGGCGTGGTCAGCCTGATGTCCAGCCCGTACCGCGGCCCGGATGCTGACTCGCTGTTCTCCTACCGCGGTCTGTTCTGGCACCGTCCGATCCTGTCGGCGGTAATGACGGTGATGATGCTGTCGCTGGCCGGTATTCCGATGACCCTCGGCTTTATCGGTAAGTTCTACGTGCTGGCCGTCGGTGTGCATGCGCACCTGTGGTGGCTGGTTGCCGCGGTAGTGATCGGCTCGGCGATTGGTCTCTACTACTACCTGCGCGTTGCCGTCAGCCTGTACCTGAGCGCCCCGGAGCAGCTGAACCGCGATGCGCCGTCAAACTGGCAGTACAGCGCCGGCGGTATCGTGGTGCTGATCTCCGCGCTGCTGGTGCTGGTGCTTGGCGTGTGGCCGCAGCCGCTGATTAGCATCGTGCAGCTGGCGACGCCGCTGATGTAATCTGCGCTATAAATAAAAAACCGCCGACTTGTCGGCGGTTTTTTTATGCCTGCGGTTTACGCCAGCCGATAGACCATAAAATCCTCCGCCAGTAGCGTATTAGCGAAAATCTCCCGGCATTCCGCCAGCATGCGCAGGCAGCCTTCGGCATCGTAGCGCGAGCTAAAGTGGGTGGCGATTAGCGTGCCGACCCCCGCTTCTTTGGCAAGCGCCGCGGTCTGCTGACTGGAAGAGTGGCCACGGCTATTGGCTTTCTCCGCCATCGCCTGCTCAAGGGTGGTTTCGTGGACCATCACGTCCGCGCCGCGCGCCATCTCCAGCGCCTGCGGACAAGGGGCGGTATCGCCAAAAATGGCCAGCGTTTTACCCGGCGTCGATGGCCCCAGATAGCGGCTACCGTCAATGACCCGACCATCTTCCAGTTCAACGCGCTGGCCGAGCTTGAGTTGATGGAACAGCGGCCCCGGACGCACGCCATCGGCAATCAGTTGGGCGGCATCGAGCGTTCCGGGTTTGTCATGTTGTTCGATGCGGTAGCCGTAGCACTCCACCGGATGACTGAGCGGGTACGCGCTGACCCGATAGCCCTCTTCGTCGAAGACCAGACCGGGGCCGACTTCAATGATAGTGAGCGGATAATCGGTCCACGAGCCGCTCAGGCGCAGCGCGGTTTCGATGAATTCTTTAATCCCTTTTGGTCCGTAGACCGTCAGCGGCAGCGAATTTCCCTGCATCGAGCGGCTGCACAACAGGCCGGGCAGGCCGAACAGATGATCGCCGTGCAGGTGAGTGATGAAAATTTTATTCAGTTTGCCTGGGTGGTAAGGGGTGTGGAGAAACTGATGCTGGGTGCCTTCGCCGCAGTCAAACAACCACATTTCAGCGCTGGTGGGTTGTTGCAAATTCAGTATTATCGACGTCATATTACGCGTACGGGTCGGCACGCCGGCGGATGTCCCCAAAAATGTTAATTCCATCGTCCAGTGTCCTCAGGCGAGTGGTAAAGCATCAGTATATCAATAAGGAGTAACAAATGATGACCTGGCAGGATTTACATCACAGTGAGCTCACCGTTGCCCAACTGTACGCCTTGCTGAAGCTGCGCAGCGCGGTGTTTGTCGTCGAACAACACTGCGTCTATCAGGATATCGACGGCGATGATTTAGTCGGTGAGAACCGTCATCTGCTCGGCTGGCGCGACGGCGAGCTGGTGGCCTATGCGCGGATCCTCAAAAGCGAAGAGGAGTTCGAACCGGTGGTGATCAGCCGGGTTATCGTCAGCCCGACCGTGCGCGGCGAGAAACTGGGCTACCAGCTGATGGAGCAGGCGCTGGCCAGCTGCCGGCAGAACTGGCCGCAGAAGGCGATTTATCTGGGAGCGCAGGCGCATTTGCAGAAATTTTATGCCAGCTTTGGTTTTGTGCCGGTGACGGACGTATACGATGAAGACGGGATTGCCCATATCGGTATGGCGCGTGACATCACAACTCATTAAGAAGCTAAATAGTAATAGCGTATCGCTATCAATTATCTATACTTTTCCTCCTGTAGCGAATCCAGTGGCTGGCGTTCGCCGTGCCTGTTAAGGTTCGCTCCCTCATGATGGGTACTGCTATTTATCGCAGCTACCCTTTATAATGTGGGGTTTTTAATTTCGTGGAGGTTCGCGTGCTGTCTGTTTCCACCGCGCTGGAAAGCCTGCTGGGCTGCTTGGCTGAAGATTTCCCTCCGTCACCCGGCACGCGAATTTTTGATATCCCATTCCCGTTAAACGACGCCTTCGACCCGTTACTGTGGTGCGCACGCCAGCCGTGCTGGCCGCAATTCTACTGGCAGCAGCGTAACGGTGATGAAGAGCTGGCGGCGCTGGGGGCGGTAACCACCTTTGCCTCCTTGTCCGCGGCGCATGATTTTTTATGTGCGCAGGGGCGGGAAGATCTGCGCATCAGCGGGCTGAACGCGTTCGACCCTCATCAGGGTAATCTGTTTCTGCCGCGGCTGGAGTGGCGTCGCCTGGGCGGCAAAGCGACCTTGCGGCTGGTGATACATAGCGCGACCTCGCTGTTTGACGACGCGGTGGCCGCGCGGGCGTTTCTTCAATCATTAAATAGCGAGCAGGTGACGGCGGCATCGATGCCGTCGCTGCGAAGCGAGCTGCATGCGCCGGAATACCCGCAGTGGCGCGAGCTGATTATGCAGGCGACGCAGGCAATCGGCGCCGGCGAAATGGATAAGGTTGTGCTGGCGCGGGTCACGGATTTACGCTTTAGCGCGCCGCTGCAGGCGTTTGCCATTATGGCGGCCAGTCGGCGCAGCAATCTTAACTGTTTCCACTTCCTGATGGCCTTTAGCCCGCAGCAGGCGTTTCTCGGCTCCACGCCGGAACGGCTGTGGCGGCGACGCGGCGCGCTGCTGCGCACCGAAGCGCTGGCGGGCACCGTCGCTAACCATCATGATGACGCCCGGGCGCAGCAGTTAGCCGATTGGCTAATGAAAGACGATAAAAACCAGCGGGAGAATATGCTGGTGGTGGAGGATATCTGCCAGCGTTTGCAGGGCGAGTCGCCGACGCTTGACGTTCTGCCGCCGCAGGTCGTACGCCTGCGCAAGGTGCAGCATCTGCGGCGCTGTATCTGGAGCGAACTGGCCGAGCCCGACGATAGCCGCTGCTTGCTGCAGCTGCAGCCTACCGCGGCGGTGGCGGGGCTACCGCGCCAGGCGGCGCTGGCTTTCATCCGCCGTCATGAGCCTTTCGCCCGCGAATGGTATGCCGGCTCCGCAGGTTATCTTTCACTGGCGCAAAGCGAGTTTTGCGTGGCGCTGCGCTCGGCAAAAGTCGAGAACAACACCCTGCGGCTGTATGCCGGGGCCGGTATCGTCAGCGGATCTGACCCGCAGCAGGAGTGGCAAGAAATAGAAAATAAAGCGGCGGGACTACGAACGTTATTACTTTCAGAAACGTAGAGAGACGACGTATATCAAAACGGCGCAACTCTGCCTTATCTATACTTAGCATCAATATTTGATACCGGACAATTTCATGTCAGTAAGCGCATTTAACCGACGCTGGGCGGCGGTGATCCTTGAAGCTTTAACCCGCCACGGCGTGCAGCACATTTGCATTGCCCCAGGCTCGCGCTCGACGCCCTTAACCCTGGCGGCGGCGGAAAACCGCGCTTTTATTCATCACACTCATTTTGACGAACGTGGCCTTGGCCACCTGGCGCTGGGACTGGCGAAGGCCAGCCGCCAGCCGGTGGCGGTGATTGTCACCTCCGGAACCGCGACCGCGAATCTCTATCCGGCGCTGATTGAAGCGGGCCTGACGGGTGAAAAACTGATCCTGCTGACCGCCGACCGCCCGCCGGAGCTTATCGACTGCGGCGCCAATCAGGCCATCCGCCAACCGGGAATGTTTGCTTCTCATCCTGCGCAGACCGTTTCTTTACCGCGTCCTTCGCAGGATATTTCCGCGCGCTGGTTGGTCTCGACTATCGATCAGGCGCTGGGCGAGCTGCATGCCGGCGGGGTGCATATCAACTGCCCGTTCGCTGAGCCGCTATATGGCGATATGGACGATAGCGGGCTGGAGTGGCAACAGCAGCTCGGCAACTGGTGGCAGAGCGATAAACCCTGGTTGCGTCAGGCGCTGCAGATGGAGAGTGAGAAACAGCGCGACTGGTTCTTCTGGCGGCAAAAGCGCGGAGTAGTGGTCGCGGGCAGGATGAGCGCCGCGGAAGGTAAAAAAGTGGCTGAATGGGCGCAGACCCTCGGCTGGCCGCTGATTGGCGATGTCCTGTCGCAGACCGGGCAGCCGTTGCCGTGCGCCGACCTGTGGCTGGGCAACGGTAAAGCGGTAAGCGAACTGGCGCAGGCGCAAATCGTCGTGCAACTCGGTAGCAGTCTGACCGGCAAACGCGTGCTCCAGTGGCAGGCGACCTGCGAGCCGGATGAATACTGGCTGGTGGATAATCTGCGCGGTCGCCTCGATCCGGCGCAGCACCGCGGTCGCCGTCTGCTCTCAAGCGTTGAGCGCTGGCTCGAACTGCATCCGGCGGAGAAACGCCAGCCGTGGGCGACGGTGATCCCGCAGCTTGCCGGGCAGGCGTGGCAGGCCGCGGTCGCCAGCAACGAGCCCTTTGGCGAAGCGCAGCTGGCGCAGCGCATTCGGCGCTATTTGCCGGATCAGGGACAGCTGTTTGTTGGCAACAGTTTAGTGGTACGCCTGATAGACGCGCTGGGGCAACTGCCGGCGGGTTATCCGGTCTATAGTAATCGCGGCGCCAGCGGCATCGATGGCCTACTGGCGACAGCCGCCGGCGTGCAGCGCGCGAGCGCCCGGCCTACGCTTGCGATCGTCGGCGATCTTTCGGCGTTATACGATCTCAACTCGCTGGCCCTGCTGCGCCAGGCGTCGGCGCCGCTGGTGCTGATCGTGGTCAATAATAACGGCGGGCAGATTTTCTCTATGCTGCCGACGCCGCAGGACGAGCGCCGCCAGTTCTATTTAATGCCGCAGGACGTGGATTTCAGCCACGCGGCGGCGATGTTCGGTCTGGCTTATCACCGCCCTGATGACTGGCAGTCGCTGGATGAGGCGATGGCAGGCGCGTGGCGCCGCGCCGGGGCGACGGTGATTGAGCTGGCGGTTAACGAGACCGACGGTACGCAGACTCTCCAGCAACTGCTGGCGCAGGTAAGCCGGCTGTGACGCTCAACGCGGCGGTTGAAAGCGGCCAACCGGGTTATCCCTGGCTGGTATTCCTGCACGGCTTTTCCGGAGACCGCGACGAGTGGCGTACGGTTGGCGAAGCGTTTCCGGCCTGGCCGCGGCTGTATCTCGATCTGCCGGGACACGGCGGATCGGCGGATATCGCGGTCGATGGCTTTGCCGGGGTCAGCGAATTACTGCAGGCTACCCTAAATAGTTACAACATCCTGGATTACTGGCTGGTTGGCTACTCCCTGGGCGGCCGGGTGGCGATGAACTTCGCCTGCCAGCCGCGCGCGGGCCTGCGCGGCCTGATCGTCGAGGGCGGACATCCGGGCCTACAGGATGAAGCGTCGCGGCAGGCGCGGCGCGGCAATGATAGCGCCTGGGCGGAACGCTTTCGCCGCGAGCCGTTAGCGCAGGTCTTCGCCGACTGGTATCAGCAGCCGGTCTTCGCTTCGCTGAATGCGGCGCAGCGCGCGTCGCTGGTCGCCCTACGTCGCCACAATAACGGCGCTACGCTGGCGGCGATGCTGGAGGCGACCTCCCTTGCCCGGCAGGCCGATTTGCGCCCGTCTCTGCAGGCTCGCGATTTTCCTTTTCACTACCTGTGCGGCGAACGCGACGCGAAGTTTCGCGCTATCGCGCAAGCGCTCGCCGCCGATACCCATATCATTCACCATGCCGGACACAACGCGCACCGGGACAACCCCGCGGCGGTGATTGCCTGTCTGGCGCAGATTCTGGCAAGTTAACTGAAGGACATTCTATGATCTCTCTTGATGAAGCAATGCTCTATGCCCCCGTTGAATGGCACGATTGCTCAGAAGGCTATACCGATATTCGTTATCAAAAATCGACTGACGGGATTGCTAAAATCACCATCAATCGTCCGCAGGTGCGCAACGCCTTCCGTCCGCTGACCGTTAAAGAGATGATTCAGGCGCTGGCGGATGCCCGCTATGACGACAATATCGGCGTCATCGTGCTGACCGGTGAAGGCGATAAAGCTTTCTGCGCCGGCGGCGACCAGAAAGTCCGCGGCGACTACGGCGGCTATCAGGACGACTCCGGCGTTCACCATCTCAACGTACTCGACTTCCAGCGCCAGATCCGCACCTGCCCGAAACCGGTAGTAGCGATGGTCGCCGGTTACTCTATCGGCGGCGGCCACGTACTGCACATGATGTGCGACCTGACCATCGCGGCGGATAATGCCATCTTCGGCCAGACCGGGCCTAAAGTCGGCTCCTTTGATGGCGGCTGGGGCGCTTCCTATATGGCGCGTATCGTCGGGCAGAAAAAAGCGCGCGAAATCTGGTTCCTGTGCCGTCAGTACGACGCCCAGCAGGCGCTGGATATGGGGCTGGTGAACACCGTGGTCCCGTTGGCGGATCTGGAAAAAGAGACCGTGCGCTGGTGCCGTGAAATGCTGCAAAACAGCCCGATGGCGCTGCGTTGCCTGAAAGCGGCGCTGAACGCCGACTGCGATGGCCAGGCCGGGCTGCAGGAGCTGGCGGGTAACGCCACCATGCTGTTCTACATGACGGAAGAAGGGCAAGAAGGGCGTAACGCCTTTAACCAGAAACGTCAGCCGGACTTCAGCAAATTTAAACGGAATCCATAATGCGCGTTTCGCAGGTTTACCGCTGGCAGATACCGATGGACGCGGGCGTGGTTCTGCGCGAACGGCGGTTAAAAACCCGCGATGGGCTGTTCATCCGCCTGCAGGAGGGCGAACGCGAAGGCTGGGGGGAAATTTCTCCCCTGCCGGGATTCAGTGACGAAACGCTGGAAGAGGCGCAAATGGCGCTGCTGGCGTGGGCGCGGGCCTGGCGCGACGGCGCCGAGCCGCCGCTTCCTATGCCGCCCTCCGTTGCTTTTGGTATTAGCTGCGCGCAGGCGGAGCTTGGCGGCGAACTACCGCAGGCGGCGGATTATCGCGCGGCGCCGCTCTGTTCCGGCGACCCGGATGAACTGTTCGCCAAACTGGCGGCGATGCCCGGCGATAAAGTCGCTAAGGTGAAAGTGGGGCTGTGGGAGGCGGTACGCGACGGCATGGTGGTGAATCTGCTGCTGGAAGCGATCCCCGACCTGCAGCTGCGGCTGGATGCCAACCGGGCGTGGACGCCGGTCAAAGCGCAGCAGTTCGCCAAATATGTTAATCCGGCCTATCGCCAACGCATTGCCTTTCTCGAAGAACCGTGCAAAAGCCGCGACGATTCGCGTGAATTCAGCCAGCAGACCGGTATTGCTATCGCCTGGGATGAAAGCCTGCGCGAGGCGGATTTCCGCTTTGTCGCCGAGCCCGGCGTGCGTGCGGTGGTGATCAAACCGACGCTGACCGGCAGCTTGCAAAAGGTTCAGCAACAGGTCGCTGCGGCGCATGCGCTGGGGCTGAGCGCGGTGATTAGCTCGTCGATCGAGTCCAGCCTGGGGTTAACGCAGCTGGCGCGGATCGCCGCCTGGCTGACCCCGCAGACTATCCCCGGACTCGACACGCTGGCGCTGATGGGCGCGCAGCTGGTGCGGGCGTGGCCGGAGAGTACGCTGCCAATATTCAATGCTGATGAGCTGGAGCAACTGCTGTGATGTTTTCCGATTGGCCGTGGCGCCACTGGCGTCAGTTACGCGGCGAGTCGCAGGCGCTACGCCTGAATGACCAGGCGTTGACCTGGCGTGAGCTATGCGCGCGGATTGACGCGCTGGCGTCTGGTTTTGCCGCGCAGGGCGTCATGGAAGGTCAGGGCGTGGCGCTACGGGCCTACAACCAGCCGGAGACGCTACTCGCCTGGCTGGCGCTGCTGCAGTGCGGGGCGCGGGTGCTGCCGCTTAATCCGCAGCTGCCTATGGCATTGCTGCAGGAACTGCTGCCTGCGTTAACCGTACAGCATCAACTGGTGCTTAACGGTGATACGCTGCCGGGGAATTTACCGGCGTTAACTCTGCAGGCGGCAGAAGCCGCCCATACCGTTTGCTGGCATGGCGAACGGCTGGTGTCGATGACGTTAACCTCCGGCTCGACCGGCCTGCCAAAGGCGGCGGTGCATAGCGCCAGCGCCCATCTGGCCAGCGCCGCTGGCGTGCTGGCGCTGATGCCGTTTGCCGGGGAGGACGACTGGTTGCTGTCGCTACCATTGTTCCATGTCTCCGGGCAGGGGATCATCTGGCGTTGGCTGCTGGCTGGCGCGCGGCTGACGGTGCGCGATAGACAACCGCTGGAGCAAGCGCTGCTGGGCTGTACCCATGCTTCACTGGTACCGACTCAGCTATGGCGCCTGCTGAATGGCGATGCCGATGTTTCACTCAAGGCGGTGCTGCTTGGCGGCGCGGCGATCCCCGTCGAGCTGACCGAAAGGGCGCGAGCGCAGGGGATACGCAGCTTCTGCGGCTATGGCCTCACCGAATTCGCCTCCACGGTCTGCGCTAAAGAGGCCGACGGAGCGGCGGATGTGGGCGAGGTGCTGCCGGGAAGGGAGGTGAAAATTGTCGCCGGCGAGATCTGGCTACGGGCGGCGAGCATGGCCGCCGGCTACTGGCGGAATGGTCAACTGTTGTCATTAACCAACGATGAAGGCTGGTTTGCGACGCGCGATCGCGGGGAGTTACGTGCCGGTCGACTGTCGGTTATTGGGCGACTGGATAATCTCTTTTTTAGCGGCGGCGAAGGCATTCAGCCGGAGGAGGTTGAGCGCGTGATACTCGCCCATCCGCAGGTTCAGCAGGTGTTTATTGTGCCGCAGGATGATGTCGAATATGGCCAGCGCCCGGTGGCGGTGGTTGAATGCGAGGATGGCTGCGAAATGACCACCCTGGCGGCATGGAGTGCTGAACGGTTAGCGCGTTTCCAGCAGCCGATACAGTGGCTACGGCTGCCGGAAACGTTAAAGAACGGCGGGATTAAGATTTCGCGCCGGGCTCTGCGCGAATGGGTCAATTCGCCGGTTTAGCCGATATTGGCCTCGGCGCGGCGCTGGCGCTGTTTACGTCTCAGACGCAGCAGCGGCGGTACCACCAGCACGGCGACAGCCAGCATCAGCAGCGTTTTGGTTACGCCGCTTTCCCAGAGAATAGCCAGATTACCGTTGCTGATTGACAGCGCGCGGCGCAGGTTCTGCTCCAGCATCTCGCCCAATACAAAACCGAGGATCAGCGGCGACATCGGGAAGTGCATTTTACGCATGATGTAGCCGAGCACGCCGAGGCCAACCATCAGCAACAGGTCAAAGGTGGTGCTGTGAACCGCATAGACGCCAACGGCGGAAACGGCGGCGATGGCGGGTACCAGGAACCATAGCGGGATCGTCAGCATGCGGGTGAACAGGCCAATCAGCGGAATGTTCATAATAAGCAGCATCACGTTGGCGATAAGCAGCGCGGCGATGAGCCCCCAGACGATATCCGGCTGTTCGGTGAACATCGCCGGGCCGGGCGTAATGTTATACAGCGTCAATGCGCCCATCATGACCGCGGTGGTGCCGGAGCCAGGCACGCCAAGCGTCAGCATCGGAATAAACGAACCGCAGGCGGAGGCGTTATTCGCGGCTTCCGGCGCCGCCACGCCGCGAATATCCCCCTTGCCGAAGTTATCGCTATTACCACTGATTTTTTTCTCCGTCATATAGGTGATGGCGCTGGCGATGGTCGCCCCGGCGCCGGGTAGAATACCAACGAAGAAACCCACCACGGAAGAGCGTAGGGTCGCGCCGACGCACTGCGCGGCCTCTTTGGTGTTAAACAGCATGCGCCCGGTTTTACGCACCAGCGTTTGCCCGCCGCTGGTGCTCTCCAGCATCAACAGAATCTCCGAAACGGAGAACAGACCGATAACCACCACAATAAATTGCACGCCATCGGAGAGATGGACGCTGTCGAAGGTGAAGCGGTAAACCCCGGTGTTGGCATCGACGCCGACCGTCGCCAGGCCCAAACCGATTAACGCCGCGAGGAACGATTTCAGTGGGTTTTGCGCCATCATGCTGCCGAGGCAGGCGATGGCAAACACCATCAGCGCGAAATATTCCGCCGGGCCGAACGCCAGCGACCACTGGGCGAGGAGCGGCGCGAACAGAATAATACCGCCGATCGCAATCAGCGAACCGAAGAAAGAGCTGACGGCGGAAATCGACAGCGCGACGCCGCCGCGCCCTTGCTGCGCCATGGGATAGCCATCAAGCGCCGTCATGATGGCGGCGGCATCGCCGGGCACGTTCAGCAGGATAGACGAAATACGCCCGCCATATTCGCAACCGATATAGACCGTCGCCAACAGGATCAGCGCCGATTCCGCGGGCAGGTGCAGGGCAAAGGCCAGCGGCAGCAGAATGGCGACGCCGTTAATCGGCCCGAGGCCGGGCAGCAGCCCGACGATGGTTCCGACAAAGCAGCCGATGAGGGCGATAAGCAGATTTTCCGGCGTCATGGCGACGGCGAAACCCTGCGACAGATAGATCCAGGTATCCATAAGCTTCTCCGTTAATTTAACCAGACGCCAAGCGGCAGAGTCACATCAAGTAAGGTATCAAAGGCGTACCATAACGAGACGCCCATCACCACGCCGGCAATACCTGCCGCCGGTAGCGTGGCGCCGAACAGCAGGCCGATCACCGCCGTCAGCAGTGCGGTCGCCAGCGGAAAGCCCAGCCATTCAAATCCCCAGGCATAGACCACCAGCACCACGACCATGGTTAACAGCCGTTGCAGGACATGTCGTCCCGGCCACTCGATAGCGTCCGGGCGACGCAGCAGCATCAGCGCTGAACACAGCAGCATCAGGCCGATAATGCCCAACGGGAAAGGGCGCGGGCCGACGGGTTCATACGAGTATTCGCTGTGGATCTGCCAGGCGATAAACAGGCCGCCAATGCATAACAACAGCCAGACTCCGGCAAAGATACGATCGCTCATAAGCGCCTCCGCGGATTATTTAGCCAGGCCAAAGGCTTTCGCCTGTTCGCGATAATCGCTGACCTGCTGTTTTACATAGGTATCGAGCTCCTTGCCGTTCATGTTGAATTCAAACAGGCCACGCAGTTCACGTTGCTTTTTGAACTCATCGGTTTGCTGCAGTTTAGTGAATTCATCAACCCACCACTGGTAGTCGGCATCGCTTACCTTCGGGCCCATAAAGAAGCCGCGAATAATCGGCCAGACCAGGTCATAGCCCTGCTCTTTAGCGGTAGGGACATCGGCCAGCGCGCCCGGCAGACGTTCGTTGGAGAAGACCGCAAGGACTCGGATCTTATTTCCCTGCAGGTATGGCACCATTTCACTCAGATCGCCGGAGACCGCCTGCACATGGTTGCCGAGCAGCGCGGTTACCGGCTCGCCGCCGCCCTCAAAGGCGACGTAGCGCATCTTGTGCGGGTCAACATTGGCTTTTTGCGCCAGCAGCGCCGCTTTCATCCAATCCTGGCTGCCGATGGAGGCCCCGGCGCCAATGACGATAGTGGCGGGATTTTTCTCCATCGCGGTCATGAATGACTTCAGGTCTTTCCATGGTGAATCGGCGCGTACGGCAATCATGCCGTAGTCGGTACCGACGCTGGCCAGCCAGCGCACGTCATCAACGCCGTAGCGGCCGAATTTCCCCTGCGACAAATTCAGCAGCGAGCCGCCGGAAAAGGCGACCACGGTTCCGGCTTCTGCCGGGCGCTGGGCGACGATGGCGTTATAGGCCACCGCGCCGACGCCGCCGGGCATATAGGTGACGCGCATCGGTTTTTCGATCGCGCCGGTTTCCATCAGGCTCACCTGAATCAGCTTACAGGTGAGGTCGAAGCCGCCGCCGGGCTTGGCGGGCGCGATACATTCGGTGCGGGACGGGGCTTGCGCCGCGAAAGCGGTGGTTGTACAGAGGCACAGCGCGATGGCGCTAAGATGGCGGAAAAATGGCGTTTTCATAGGCTTCCTCAGTAGGTACAGGGAATGTTTTTCTGATTATGTGAACCGACATGTGGCGATTCGGTTGCGTGATTGTTAAAACAGTTACCTTTCATTTCCCTTTCAATGCGGCAGCAACTTTACAGGATGTGATATGCGTCTCTTATTAGCCGAGGATAATCGTGAGCTGGCTCACTGGCTGGAAAAAGCGTTGGTGCAGGGCGGTTTTGCCGTGGATTGCGTTTTTGATGGCCGGGCGGCTGATCACCTGCTGCAAAGCGAAAAATATGCGCTGGCGGTGCTGGATATCGGTATGCCGGGCTTAGATGGCCTCGAGGTGGTACAGCGGTTGCGTAAGCGTGGACAAACGCTGCCGGTGTTGCTGCTGACCGCGCGCAGCGCGGTAGCGGATCGGGTGAAAGGGCTGAACGTCGGCGCCGACGATTACTTGCCTAAACCTTTTGAGCTGGAGGAGCTCGACGCCCGGCTGCGGGCGCTGCTGCGACGCAGCGAAGGGCAGGTCCATGAGGTGCAGCAGCTTGGCGATCTGGAATATCGCGATGAAGGCTATTTTCTGCTGCGCGGTGAGATGTTGCCCCTGACGCCGCGCGAGCTGGCGCTGTTGAAAGTGCTGATGTTTCGCCGTACCCGTCCGGTTTCCCGCCAGCAGCTGTTTGAACAGGTGTTTAGCCTCAGCGACGACGTCAGTCCGGAAAGCATCGAACTTTACATTCACCGCCTGCGCAAGAAGCTCCAGCAGAGTAACGTGCGTATCACTACGCTACGCGGGCTGGGTTATCTGCTGGAGTGTGAGCCGCATGAGCTGGGGTAAACCGCAATCGCTGTATGCCCAACTGCTGCTGTTTCTTGGCCTGCCGCTGGCGCTGTTGTGGGGGTTATCGGCATTCAATAGCTACGTGAGCGCGCTGCAGGCGGCGACGCAGGCCTACGATCGTACGCTGCTCTCCTCGGCGCGCACCGTGGCGGAGCGGCTGGTAGTGCGCGGCGGCCATCTGGAGGTCAATGTGCCCTGGGTGGTGCTGGACAGCTTTGAACTCAACATGAACGACCGGCTGTATTACAAGGTGGTCGACCCGCAGGGGAAAGTGATTTCCGGCTTTGACGATCTGCCGGCAATGCCGCCGGCCACTTCACGAACTCAACTTTATCCGGCGCTGGCATGGTTTTATCATACCGAATACCGCGGTCAGGCCATCCGCGTGGCGCGCCTGCTGCAGCCGGTCAATGAAGGCGGTATCGTTGGTATGGCGGAGATTTATATTGCCGAAACGCTGCAGTCGCGGCGCTGGCTGGCCGGGCAACTGCTGTTTTCATCCTGGGTGTCGCAGGGCTTATTAGTGCTGCTGACGTTGGTACTGGCGGGGTGGCTACTGCGCCGCGTTCTGCGGCCAATGCGTCAGCTCTCGGCGCTGATGGTGCGCCGTGAACCCGGCCTGCTGACGCCGCTACCGGAATTGTTGCCGTGGTCGGAAACGCGGCTGCTGATCGTGGCTTTTAACCGCTATATCGACCGCCTGCGGGTGATGATCTCCCGGCAGGAACGCTTTAGCGCCGATGCTTCACATCAGTTGAAAACGCCGCTGGCGGTCCTGAAAACCCAGGCTTCGGTGGCGCTGGCCAGCGACGATCCGCGGCTGTGGCGTGAGAGTTTGCAGGCCATGCGCGCGACGCTGGATGATACGATTTTACTCACCGAACGTTTGTTGCAACTGGCGACGGTGAAACGCCGGGAGCAGGGCGAGCAGGCGTTTGCCGCGGTCGATCTGCAGGAGGTCGTGCACCATAGCTGTTTTTCGCGTATTGCTCAGGCGCGCAGTAAAAACATCGATCTGGGTTATGAGGGCGAACAGTCGCCGGTGTACGTTTTGGGTGATGGCGTTTTGTTGGGCGAACTGTGCGCCAACCTGCTCGACAATGCGATTCGCTACACCCCGGAACGCGGAACGGTGACGCTGAGCCTGCATCGCGATGGCGAAGCCGTCACGCTGAGCGTGGAGGATAGCGGCCCGGGCATCGAGGAAAACCTGATTCACCAGGCGCTGACGCCGTTTCGACGGCTGGAGAATGGCGGCGGCCTACCCGGCGCCGGGCTGGGCCTGGCGCTGGTAAACGATATCGCGCGTCTGCATCGTAGCCGGCCGCAACTGTCGCGCAGCGAAAGCCTGGGAGGATTAAAGGTGACGCTGCGTCTGCTGACCGTGGCTTAAAGCAGCCCTTTCTGGCTGAGGGTGAGGCGGGTCGCGGCATTAAGATCGTAATGTTGCAGGTCTTCGCCCTTCACCCAGGCGTAATCGTCGAATTCCTCGTTGATCGTGACCTCGCGGTTGGCGCTTATGCAATCGAAAATCAAATAGATCATGTAGATCTCTTCCTGGCGACCATCGGCATAAGTTTTCACGCGGGTATCATCGCGGAAGCTCCATGGCGTGATGTGGGTCAACTGTAGTTTTTCGCCAAGCTCCTCGCGGACTTCACGTCGCAGCGCCTCTTCAATACTTTCCCCCGGTTCCACGCCGCCGCCGGAAAGCGCCCACTGTCCGGGAAAAACCCCGCGGTCGGCAGCCATCTTGCACAACAGATAATGGCCATCATTTTGGATGAGCGGGCAAACAATCGTCCTTTGACGCATGATTTTTCTCCTTCGCAGTGAGTCGGGCCGGGTATCGAGGAAACAGTTTGCGAGGCGCCTCGGCAAACCGCAAGGGAAATACGGCGCTGGCTCTACAGAGTGCTAAGTTAAGCGAAATTATCTTATGGAGAGCCACCATGGAAAGGACCACCCATTCCCCACATGACGCCGTGTTTAAACACCTGCTGTCGCATCGGGCGACGGCGCGGGATTTTCTGGACATTCACCTTCCTGAACATTTGCGAGAATTATGCAATCTGCAAACGCTGCAGTTGGAATCCGGAAGTTTTATCGATGAAGACCTGCGCGCCAGCCATTCCGATATTCTTTACTCGCTGCAAACTCAGGCGGGAGACGGATATATCTATCTGCTTATCGAACATCAAAGCTCTGTGGACCGTCATATGGCATTTCGCCTGATGCGTTATGCGATAGCAGCGATGCAGCGGCATCTGGATAAAGGGCATACACAACTGCCATTGGTGATCCCGCTGCTTTTTTATCATGGGCAAGTCTCGCCCTGGCCGTATCCCATGTGCTGGCTGGAAGGATTTGCTCATCCGCAAACCGCGCGGCAGGTATACAATCAGGATTTTCACTTAATCGATATCACGGTGCTTCCTGACGATACAATAATGCAGCACCGACGGGTCGCGATGCTTGAGTTGCTGCAAAAGCATATCCGGCAACGCGATATGATGGAACTGCAGGAGCAACTAGCCAGCCTGTTGGCGCTGGGATACACTAGCCGCAGACAGCTCAGGACGCTGCTTCACTATTTATTGCAGGCAGGAAATGCCGCCGATCCGGTCGCCTTTTTACGTAATCTTGCGCAAAATGTCCCCAGACGGCCGCATAAGGAGACGCTAATGAACATTGCCCAGTTTCTGGAACAACGCGGCCATCAGCAGGGCCATCAGCAGGGCCTTGAGCAGGGCCTGCAGCAAGGCCTTGAACAGGGAGAACAATTGGCTACGCAACGTATTGCCCAGGCGATGCTGGAAAACGGGCTTGACCTGGCGCTGGTGGCGAAGCTGACGGGGCTTGCGCCGGAGCGTCTGGCCCTGCTCGCCCATTAATTTTTCTGCTTCTTTCAAACGGCCTGCGCGACGCTGATTGCGCAGGTTAATATATATTTATTTAATCAATACAACCTAATTAAATATAATTACGCTGAATTTGAATTCGGTGGAATTTACTTTCTTTCGCAAATGCGCGTCAGTATTGATGTAAAAAGACGCAACTGGTTACACTCTTGTGAAAAATCATTTCGCCAGGTCATTGATTCCTGACGGGTGCGCAGTAGAATTTTCTGGTTTTTTCGGGACTTCTTTGATTCTTCTTTTCTGGATAGAGTAAATAATGAAAAAGAGCATTTTTATGGCCCTGGCCGGGGTAATGATGGTTTCCTCGGCGGCCCATGCTATTAGCGTTACCGGCGAAGCCGGCGAGCACTATACCAACCTCGGCGTTGGCTTCGGCACCGAATCCACCGGCCTGGCAATTTCCGGCAACTGGTTGCATAGCGATAACGACGGCGACGCCGCGGGCCTGGGTCTGGGTCTGAATATTCCGCTGGGACCATTCCTGGCGACCGTAGGTGGCAAAGGTATCTACACCAATCCGAAGCAGGGCGATGAAGGTTACGCGGCGGCGGTCGGCGGCGGCCTGCAGTGGAAAATCGGCGATAGCTTCCGTCTGTACGGCGACTATTACTACTCGCCTGATTCACTCTCCAGCGGCATCGATAGCTATGAAGAAGCTAACGTCGGCGCCAGCTGGACCATTATGCGTCCGCTTAGCATCCAGGCAGGCTATCGCTATCTGAACCTGGCGGGTAAAGACGGCAACCGTGATAACACTATCGCCGACGGTCCGTACATCGGCGCCAGCGCCAGCTTCTAATCCTCCGGCGCGGCCTGCCGCCGCGCCAAATTTCTTCGTCGCCAGCCCGCGCCTTTGCGCTATAGTAATTCGACTTATCAGGCTGGAGTTCATAATGCTACAAGTGGAAATGCTGTCCACCGGCGATGAAGTGCTGCATGGGCAGATTGTCGATACCAATGCCGCCTGGCTGGCGGATTACTTTTTTAATCAGGGTTTACCGTTAACGCGCCGCAATACCGTCGGCGATGACCTCGACGCGCTGGTGGCTATTCTGCGCGAACGCAGCGAACAGGCGGATGTGCTGATCGTGAATGGCGGTCTGGGGCCGACCAGCGACGATCTTAGCGCGCTGGCGGCGGCGACGGCGAAAGGCGAAGGTTTGGTCCTCAACGCTGAATGGCTGGAGACGATGACGCGATTCTTTGCCGAGCGCGGTCGGCCAATGGCGCAAAGCAATCGCAAGCAGGCGGAAATCCCCGCCAGCGCCGAAATGATCAATAATCCGGTGGGCACCGCCTGCGGGTTCGCCGTACAGCTCAACCGCTGCCTGATGTTTTTCACCCCCGGCGTGCCGTCTGAATTCAAAGTTATGGTCGAGCAGGAGATCGTACCGCGTTTACGTGCGCGCTTCACGCTTCCGTCGCCGCCGGTTTGTCTGCGTTTAACTACCTTCGGACGTTCGGAAAGCGAGTTGGCGCAGAGCCTCAACCATCTGCAGCTACCGCCGGGTGTGGTGATGGGCTATCGCTCGTCAATGCCGATTATCGAACTGAAGCTGACCGGTCCTGCCACGCAGCGCGATGCGATGCTGGCGTTGTGGCCAGAGGTGCGTAAAGTGGCCGGGGAGAGCGTTATCTTCGAGGGCACGGAAGGGTTACCGGCGCAGATCGCGCGCTGCCTGCAGGAGCGTCAGCTTAGCCTGACCTTGAGCGAACAGTTCACCAGCGGCCTGCTGGCGCTGCAGCTGAGGCGGGCGAACGCGCCGCTTCTCGCCAGCGAAGTGGTGCCGGCGCAGGAGGAGACGTTGGCGCAATCGGCGCGCTGGGCCGCCGAGCGGCGCGTAAACCATTTTGCCGGACTGGCATTGTCGGTCAGCGGTCAGGAGGCCGATTACCTGAACTTTGTGCTGGCGACGCCGGAAGGTACGCACGCGCTGCGGGTTAAGTTCAGCGTGAATCGCCACGGGCTGGCGGTGCGACAAGAAGTGTGCGCCATGATGGCGCTGAATATGCTGCGCCGCTGGCTCAACGGTAAGCCGGTCAGCGGCGAGCATGGCTGGATCAACGTCGTCGAGACGCTGTTTATCGACTGATTCAGGCAGGCGCCCCCAGCGCCTGCGCCAGCAGAGTAATGGGATGTTCGCAGCGCTTGCTGGTGGACATCTCTATCTGCCATTTGCAGGTTTCGCAATCGGTAATCACTAAGTCCGCGCCGCTCTCCTCAATCTGGCGAAATAATGGTGCGCCAATCGCCTGCGCCGACGAATAGTTTTCCGACTTAAAGCCGAAGGTGCCGGCGATACCGCAGCACTGCGAATCCAGTACTTCCAGCTGTAGGCCCGGGATTTGGCGCAAAAGCTCAAGGGTGTATAGCGACCAGCCCATTTTTTCCATGTGACATGGAGTGTGATAGACCACCTTCAGCGGCAGCGGGCGCAATGGAAGGGTTTTGCCGGCATCGAGCTGTTTCCAAATCCAGCGGGTTGCTAACTCCACCCGATCCCGCAGATCGCTGTTATCGATATCCAGGAGATGGGGATATTCATCGCGCAGGGTAAAAGTACAGGTTGAAGAGGTGGCGATGATCGGCAAGGTGTTTTCGCGCATGGCGGCGACGTTGCTGTGCGCTTGCTTGCGCGCTTTGTCAAAAAAGCCGTTGGCGATAAGCGGGACGCCGCAGCATTTTTCTTTTGATAAGAGCTGCACGCCGGTACCCAGCGCGTTGACGACGCGAATCAGATCCTTACCCAATTGCGGGTGGTTATAGTTGACGTAGCAGCCATGGAAGAAAGCCACCTGCTCGCTGTACTGCGCCTGTGCGGCGGCGAGCTGGCGGTAAGCGCGGCGGAAGGTGCCGAAGCCATATTTTGGCAGCGTGCGGCGATGGTCGATTTTCAGCGCCGCATCGAGCAGGCGGCGCACCGGTTTTAAACCGGTCGTGGCGTTGACCAGCGGCGCAAAAGGCGTGGAAAGGGTACCCATCAGGTCGGTATGGCTGAGGATAGCATCGCGCAGGGTCGGTGTTTGCTGGCTGTACTGCGCACGCGCGCGTTGAATGATATCGCCGATTTTCACATCAGATGGACAGGCCACCTCGCAGCGTTTGCAATTAATACAATATTTCAGCGCATCGTCGTACAGCGCGCCATCTTTCAGACGCAGACGTTCGCCGTCCGGCCCCGCCTGTTTCGGGCCAGGATAGCGCGGATTCACCCGGCTCACCGGGCAGGCGGTGGTACAGACCGTACATTTTATGCAGCTTTCAAAGCGGGTATCGTTCATGGCCGGCCTCCTGCAAGGTCGTGGATCTGTCTGGCGGCATGCAGCGCGGTGACGGCGCAAACGCCGCCGCCGCAGCCGAGTTGAATGGCATCGAAACCGCCGAGCAGCGAGCCGATAGCGAAAAGATTACTCAGCGGCTGGCCGAGCAGGCGTGGGCGTAGCATGGGGTCCGTCTTTAAACCAAAGCGTTGCCACGGTTGTGACGCGAAGAAATCACGCTGATACCAGCTATCGCGCGCCAGCGTTTGCTGCAGATCGAGGCCGAGAATCGGTTCGCGCACGCTATCACGCGTGGCGACGAGACCGTTACTGAAAAAGCTACCGCTCGCCAGCACGGTAAAGCGCGGGCGCAGCGCGATATCGCCGTGATTTCGCGTCCATACGGCCTCGACGGCGCCCTGCTGATGGCTGATTTTCACCACTTCGTCACCGGCAAGCCAGGTACCGCCGGTGCGGATGAACTGACGCTGAAGCTGGCTATGCAGGCGCATCCCCGGCACCGAAGGCGGTAGCGTCGGCAGCAGACGCAGCGGGCAGGGCAGATGTTCCTGTAGCCAATGCCAGAGGCGATTATCCGCGAGCCCAAAACAGGCGGGCATCATCAGCAGCTCGTACTCTTGCGCCAGCGGCAGCAGCGCGGACTGCAGGGCAGGCCACAGGTTTTCATTATCAAGCACGCGGGCGATGTTGGCGGCACGGAACTCCGTAGGGTTATCGCGCAGCACATCAAGCAGCGGTAAATCAATCTCCGCGGCGGTGGCATTCACTCCGCTCTGCCCGAGGGCGGCGGCTGCCAGGTGCGGCTGAAAATCGGCAAAACCGCTAATTCCTACCAGGCATACCCGTTGCTGCGCGAAGGGCGCCAGCGGAACCTCTTTCGGCGACAGCCACGCCGGGCGCAACGTCCCCAGCGGCGTCACCCGCAGATGAGGTTGGCGCGCTTCGCCTTGCATGTTCGCGCCGCAGGCGGCCAGCAGCGTTTCGGTCTGCCTGGCGTATTCGAGCACCGCGTCTGCGCCGAGGCGGGAGTAAGGGTGTTCAGGAAGCTGAACGGCCAGTTGCTGAAGACCTTGTGCGACGTCTGTGACGGTATCACCGTTCGGCAGCGCCGAGAGCAGGTCTAACGAAGCAGAGGAAAAGTGCAGCGCGCTTTGCCCGCGGCTGATTATCACGCAGCGTAGGCCGTATTGATTCAGCGCCAGCCCGCACAGTAGACCGGCTAGTCCGCCGCCGACGATGGCGCAATCAAATTTCATCCTGATGCTCCTTTTGCAGTCCGCATAAGCCGAGGTAGACCCAGCGGGTAAATTCACTTTCGCGCAGCGCGTCGCCCCAGGCGATGGGCTGAACGCCCTTCCAGCGTTCATTAAGAAATTCCGACAGCTGAGTTAACGACTGCGCCGGTGTGGCGACGTTGAAGCGCTGTAGCAGCCCGGCGGCGCGGCAGGCGCACAGTTCCCCCTGGCAGGTGCCCATACCGACTCGGGTCCGGCGGCGCAGGTCGAGCAGATTCTTCACCGCCAGATTCTCTACCGCGTACTGCACTTCCCCGGCGGTGACCGCTTCACATTCACAGACCAGGCTGCGGTGCTGGCGGCTGTCGCCGAGCCATGCCGGGGTGCGGTCGCCGTGGCGATAGACCGCCGACCCGCGCAGGGGCGTCGGTAGCGAGATAATCTTTTTCAGCGTGGTTTCTGTGGCTTCCTGCGAGCCCGGCAGCGGACGCTCCGCGGTGCGGCACGGCTCAGCATTGCCGAGTTTGCGGCAGACGGCGTCGCTGGCCCATTCCGCCATCAGACGGTAGGTCATCAACTTACCGCCGGTGATGGTGATAAAGCCTTCCATACCGTCGCGCGCGGCGTGGTCGAGCAACACAATACCGCGGCTGACGCTGCGCCCGCTGGGGTCGTCATCGTTGGCGACCAGCGGCCGGACGCCGGAGTAAGCGCGTAGCACTCGGGTGCGCCCCATGATCGGCGCCAGTTTTTCACCTTCGCGCAGCAGCGTATCGACCTCTTCCGTCGTCACCCGGTTATCATCGATCTCGTCATAAGGAATATGCGTCGAGGTGGTGCCAATCAGCGAGATGGTATCGCCGGGCACCAGAATATCGGCATCCGCCGGCTTGCGGCAGCGGTTAATCACCTGGTTATTAATGCGGTGGTCGAGGATCAGCAGCGAGCCTTTTGCCGGGAACATGGAGATGCGCAGATCGGCGTATTCCGCGATGCGTTGGCCCCAGATCCCGGCGGCGTTGACGACGACCTGTGCACGCATACTGCGCGCTTCACGGCGTTGATGATCGTAGATCTGTACGCCGTACACACGATCGCCCTGACGTAGCAGGCCGGTAACCTCGCAGCCGGTGAGGATCTGCGCGCCGTGTTCGCGGGCGTCGAGCATATTAGCGGCCGTCAGGCGGAACGGATCGACGGTGCCGTCCGGTACCTGTACGGCGCCAAGCAGCGTCGGGTTGACCGCGGGTTCCAGACGCAAAGCTTCAGCGGGGGTAAGCGGTTTGGCATCGATACCGGCCTGCTGACAGGCGTTGATAAAGGTTTGCTGCCAGGCGATGTCATCTTCGGGTAGGGTGATAAACAGCCCGTTGGTGGGTTCAATGCAGTGGCGGGCGATGCGGCGTAAAATGCGATTCTCGCTGATGCATTCGCGCGCGGATTCGCCATCGGTGACGGCATAGCGTGCGCCGCTGTGCAACAGACCATGGTTACGGCCGGTGGCGCCGGTGGCGATATCGTGCCGCTCAATCAACGCTACGCGTAACCCGCGCAGGGCGCAGTCGCGGGCGATTCCCGCGCCGGTGGCGCCGCCGCCAATAATCAGCGCATCAAATTCTTGCGTCTCGGCCATCTTCCGGTCCTCTACTTTCGTTTTACACCATTTAGCCATATAAAAAGTGTGGAATGTTTGATTTCGAGCATATTTGCGCGCAATTCGAGCGTTTGCTGTGATTTTGTGCTCACAATGGAAAATTTTGTCATATATCTGTAACAAAATGTGCGATATTTCACAGTATTAGTTCTACGCTTTGCCTACCATCGCGACCTAATTAGAAGTGCGTGAATAAATTAGATTTTTTGCGTCGATGTCAGTGAAACAGCAATGGCCACGGAGGCTGATATGTTAAGTATTTTTAAACCCGCAGCGCATAAAGCGCGTTTGCCGGCGGCGGAAATCGACCCGTTGTATCGTCGATTACGTTGGCAGATCTTTATTGGCATCTTCTTCGGTTATGCCGCTTACTATCTGGTTCGTAAGAACTTTGCGCTGGCGATGCCTTATCTGATTGAGCAGGGGTTCTCTCGTGGCGACCTCGGTTTCGCGCTTTCCGGTATCTCCATCGCCTACGGATTTTCGAAATTCATCATGGGATCGGTCTCCGACCGCTCGAATCCGCGCATTTTCCTGCCCGCAGGGTTAATTCTGGCGGCGCTGGTGATGCTGGTGATGGGCTTCGTGCCGTGGGCGACTTCCAGCATCATGATCATGTTCGTATTGCTGTTCCTTTGCGGATGGTTCCAGGGGATGGGTTGGCCGCCGTGTGGTCGTACCATGGTGCACTGGTGGTCGCAGAAAGAGCGCGGCGGGATTGTCTCAGTGTGGAACTGCGCGCATAACGTCGGCGGCGGTATTCCGCCGCTGCTGTTCCTGCTGGGGATGGCGTGGTTTAACGACTGGCACGCGGCGCTGTATATGCCCGCCTTCGGCGCGATTCTGCTGGCCATTTTTGCTTTTGCGATGATGCGAGATACCCCGCAGTCCTGCGGTCTGCCGCCGATCGAAGAGTATAAAAACGACTATCCGGATGATTATAGCGAAAAGCACGAAGAAGAGCTGACGGCGAAGCAGATCTTTATGCAGTACATTCTGCCGAACAAGCTGCTGTGGTACATCGCTATCGCTAACGTCTTCGTTTATCTGCTGCGCTACGGCATTCTGGACTGGTCGCCGACCTACCTGAAAGAGGTCAAACACTTCGCGCTGGATAAGTCCTCCTGGGCCTACTTCCTCTATGAGTACGCGGGCATTCCGGGCACCCTGTTGTGCGGCTGGATGTCGGACAAAGTATTTAAAGGCAACCGCGGCGCAACCGGCGTGTTCTTTATGACCCTGGTGACGATTGCCACTATCGTTTACTGGCTGAACCCTCCGGGTAATCCGGGCGTCGATATGGCCTGTATGATCGTCATTGGCTTCCTGATTTACGGCCCGGTGATGCTGATCGGTCTGCATGCGCTGGAACTGGCGCCGAAAAAAGCTGCCGGCACCGCTGCGGGCTTCACCGGTCTGTTCGGTTATCTCGGCGGTTCCGTAGCCGCGAGCGCCATTGTTGGCTATACCGTCGATTTCTTCGGCTGGGACGGCGGCTTTATGGTAATGATTGGCGGTAGCGTACTGGCGGTTCTGCTGCTGATTATCGTTATGCTTGGCGAGCGTCGTCATCATCAACAACTGAAACAAGCCTAAGGAGCGGCGATGAAAATGAAACTTACCGCGCTAATGAGCGGAATGATTTTGGCCAGTTCGGCGCTGTGCTTCAGCGCCGTCGCGGCAGAGAAAATTGTCATCGCCCACCGCGGCGCCAGCGGGTATCTGCCGGAACATACCCTGCCGGCGAAAGCGATGGCTTACGCTCAGGGGGCGGATTACCTTGAGCAAGACCTGGTGATGACCAAAGACGACCGGCTGGTGGTGTTGCATGACCACTATCTTGATCGGGTGACTGACGTAGCGCAGCGTTTCCCGCAGCGGGCGCGTAAAGATGGTCGTTTTTACGCTATTGACTTTACCCTGGCCGAGATTAAGTCGCTGAAGTTCACCGAAGGTTTTGAGCCGAAAGATGGTAAAAACGTGCAAACCTATCCCGGGCGTTTCCCGATGGGTAAATCCGATTTCCGTATTCATACCTTTGAAGAAGAGATTGAGTTTGTACAGGGGCTAAACCATTCGACGGGTAAAAATATCGGTATCTACCCGGAAATCAAAGCGCCGTGGTTCCACCATCAGGAAGGCAAAGATATTGCCGCCAGCACGCTGAAAGTGCTGAAGGAATATGGCTACACCAGCAAGCAGGATAAGGTTTATCTGCAGTGCTTTGACGCCAACGAGCTCAAACGCATTAAGAATGAGCTGGAGCCGAAGATGGGGATGGATCTCAATCTGGTGCAGCTCATCGCCTATACCGACTGGAATGAAACGCAGCAGAAACAGGCCGATGGTAAATGGGTGAACTACAGCTATGACTGGATGTTCAAGCCGGGGGCGATGGCGCAGATTGCGCAGTACGCCGACGGTATTGGTCCGGATTACCATATGCTGGTAGCGGAAGGCTCGAAGCCGGGCGCGGTGAAGCTGACGGCGATGGTAAAAGAGGCGCACGCCAGCCATCTGCAGGTGCATCCGTATACCGTGCGCGCGGATCAGTTGCCGGAGTACGCCACTAACGTTAATCAGCTCTATGACGTGCTGTATAACCAGGCGGGCGTCGACGGCTTGTTTACCGATTTCCCGGATAAAGCGGTGCTGTTCCTGGACGCGAAATAAAACAAAAGGGCCGTAAGGCCCTTTTTTATGTTTTCCCCCTCTCCCTGTGGGAGAGGGCCGGGGTGAGGGCATCAGGCCGCACACATCGACAACACTACATCTCGATCTCAATATCGCCTTTCGCCCGGCAGCAGCAGGGCAAAATTTCTCCCGGCTGGATAAACGCCAGCGGTTCGGTCAGCCAGTCAACCTGACCTGACACCAGACGCGTGCGGCAGGAACCGCAATAGCCTTCGCGGCACTGATACTCCACGTCGATGTTATGCGATTCAAGCGCGGCCAACAGGGAAGGATGTTCATCCTGACACTCAAGGCGAGTGTCAGAAATCCTCAAGAAAATCCGCTTCATTACAGCTGGAAGTTGCTCAGATCGTCAGCGTCGACTTCAGAATCGATCTGGCCGACGAGATAAGAGCTGACTTCCACTTCCTGCGGCGCGACCTGAACGTTGTCGGAAACCAGCCAGGTGTTGATCCATGGGATCGGGTTGGAGCGGGTCTGGAACGGTAGATCGAGGCCCACAGCCTGCATGCGGATATTGGTGATGTACTCGACGTACTGGCAGAGAATATCTTTGTTCAGGCCGATCATCGAGCCGTCGCGGAACAGATAGTCCGCCCACTCTTTTTCCTGCTGCGCCGCCAGCACGAACAGGTCATAGCACTCCTGTTTGCACTCTTCAGCGATTTCCGCCATTTCCGGATCGTCGCTGCCGGAGCGCAGCAGGTTCAGCATATGCTGAGTGCCGGTCAGGTGCAGCGCTTCATCACGGGCGATCAGGCGAATAATCTTGGCGTTGCCTTCCATCAGCTTGCGTTCGGCAAAGGCGAAGGAGCAGGCGAAGCTAACGTAGAAGCGGATCGCTTCCAGCGCGTTGACGCTCATCAGGCACAGATACAGTTTCTTTTTCAGCTCGCGCAGATTCACGGTCACGGTTTTGCCGTTGACGGTGTGGGTGCCTTCGCCCAGCAAATGCCAGTAGCTAGTCATTTCGATCAGCGAATCGTAATAGTGCGAGATGCCTTCCGCGCGTTTCTGGATCTGCTCATTGGTCACGATATCGTCGAACACCGTCGCCGGATCGTTGACGATGTTGCGAATAATATGGGTGTAAGAGCGCGAGTGGATCGTCTCGGAAAAGGCCCAGGTTTCTACCCAGGTTTCCAGTTCGGGGATGGAAATCAGCGGCAGCAGCGCGACGTTCGGGCTACGGCCCTGGATGGAGTCGAGCAACGTCTGATATTTCAGGTTGCTGATGAAAATATGCTTTTCATGTTCCGGCAGCGCCTGATAGTCGATGCGATCGCGCGAAACGTCGACTTCTTCCGGGCGCCAGAAGAAGGAAAGCTGCTTTTCAATCAGCTTTTCAAAGATGTCATATTTTTGCTGATCGTAGCGGGCCACGTTAACCGGCTGGCCAAAAAACATCGGCTCAAGCAGTTGATTGTTTTTCGTCTGTGAAAAAGTGGTGTATGCCATGAGTGGGTCCTGTTGAGATTGTATCGCCCGGCAACACTGCGTTTGCCGGGCCTACAAAACCGTAGGCCGGGTAGGCATCGCGCCACCCGGCAAAAATACCTTAGATCTTACATGCGCCGCTTTCGCAGCCGTCGTCCTGAATTGACGGCGCCAGGTCATCCTGGGCGTCTTCCGCGCCATCACGGGTGTTGTGATAGTACAGCGTTTTCACGCCGAATTTATAGGCGTTGAGCAGGTCTTTCAGCAACTGCTGCATCGGCACTTTTCCGGACGGGAAACGCGTCGGGTCATAGTTGGTGTTGGCGGAAATCGACTGATCGATAAACTTCTGCATGATGCCGACCAGCTGCAGATAGCCGTCGTTATTCGGCATTTCCCACAGCAGTTCGTAGGCGTTCTGCAGATTTTCGTAATCCGGAACGACCTGGCGCAGGATCCCGTCTTTCGACGCTTTGATGCTCACGTGGCCGCGCGGCGGCTCAATGCCGTTGGTGGCGTTGGAGATCTGCGAAGAGGTCTCAGACGGCATCAATGCGGAGAGCGTGGAGTTACGCAGGCCGTGGGTTTTGATGGATTCGCGCAGCTGCTCCCAGTCGAAATGCAGGGATTCGCTCACGATCGCATCCAGGTCTTTCTTGTAGGTATCGATCGGCAGAATACCCTGCGCGTAGGTGGTTTCGTTGAACCACGGGCAGGCGCCTTGTTCGATAGCCAGTTCGTTGGAGGCCTTCAGCAGATAATACTGAATAGCTTCGAACGTTTTGTGCGTCAGATTGTTGGCGCTGCCGTCGGAGTAGCGTTTGCCATGTTTCGCCAGATAGTAAGCGAAGTTGATAACGCCGATGCCCAGCGTACGACGACCCATCGCGCCGCGTTTGGCCGCCGGGATTGGGTAATCCTGATAATCCAGCAGGGCATCCAGCGCGCGCACCGCCAGTACCGCCAGATCTTCCAGCTCGTCGAGGCTATCGATGGCGCCAAGGTTGAACGCCGACAGCGTGCACAGCGCGATTTCGCCATTTTCGTCGTTCACATCGTCCAGCGGTTTGGTCGGCAGGGCGATTTCCAGGCACAGGTTAGACTGGCGCACCGGCGCGACAACCGGGTCGAACGGGCTGTGGGTGTTGCAGTGGTCAACGTTCTGGATATAGATACGGCCGGTAGAGGCGCGTTCCTGCATCATCAGCGAGAACAGCTCAACGGCTTTAATACGCTGTTTGCGGATGCTGTCGTCTTTTTCGTATTTAGTGTACAGACGTTCGAACTCATCCTGATCGGCGAAGAACGCATCGTACAGGCCAGGAACGTCGGACGGGCTGAACAGGGTGATGTCCTCGCCTTTCAGCAGGCGAGTGTACATCAGCTTGTTGATCTGCACGCCGTAGTCCATGTGGCGAACGCGGTTGGCGTCGGTGCCGCGGTTGTTTTTCAACACCAGCAGGCTTTCGACTTCCAGATGCCACATAGGATAGAAGAGGGTGGCCGCGCCGCCGCGAACGCCGCCCTGCGAGCAGGATTTCACCGCGGTCTGGAAGTGCTTATAGAACGGGATGCAGCCGGTGTGGAAAGCTTCGCCGCCGCGGATCGGGCTACCCAGCGCGCGAATGCGGCCGGCGTTGATACCGATACCGGCGCGCTGGGAAACGTATTTCACAATCGCGCTGGAGGTGGCGTTGATCGAATCCAGGCTATCGCCGCACTCGATCAGCACGCAGGAGCTGAACTGACGAGTTGGGGTACGCACGCCGGACATGATCGGCGTCGGCAGCGAAATTTTAAAGGTGGACACCGCGTCATAGAAACGCTTGATGTAGTCCAGACGGGTCTCACGCGGATAATTAGAGAACAGGCAAGCCGCGACCAGAATATAGAGGAACTGGGCGCTTTCATAGATTTCGCCGCTGACGCGGTTCTGCACCAGGTATTTACCTTCCAGCTGCTTAACGGCCGCGTAGGAGAAGTTCATATCGCGCCAGTGGTCGATAAAACCGTCCATCTGCTGGAACTCTTCTTCCGTGTAGTCTTCCAGCAGATGATGATCGTATTTACCTTTTTCGACCATGTTCACCACATGGGTGTACAGCGCCGGCGGTTCAAACTGGCCAAACGCTTTTTTGCGCAGGTGGAAAATCGCCAGTCGCGCGGCGAGGTACTGGTAGTCCGGTGCATCGCGGGAGATCAGGTCCGCTGCGGCCTTAATAATGGTCTCGTGGATGTCGGCGGTTTTGATGCCGTCATAGAACTGAATATGCGAACGCAGTTCTACCTGAGAAATCGAAACGTTATTCAGTCCTTCTGCCGCCCAATCTAGTACGCGATGGATTTTGTCGAGATTGATACGCTCGGTGCTACCGTCGCGCTTTGTCACCAGCAGACTCTGATTCATGTGGTTTTTACCTGTCCGTGAGAAAAAATATCCCCCCATTTATCCACAGCAAGTCGTTGTGACTAACTCTGTGGATAAATACTATATGTAGGGGGTTGTCGATAAAAAGAACGCTATATGGTGAGTTATTTTAGTAAGGATTCTTTTGAGTACAAGGGTTGATTTTGACGTTAATTTGAGGTTGCGCAGGCGTAATAATCGCTAAGTCCACGCCGTATAAGGCCTGGAGAAGAAGTCAATAAAACAGAAAAAAAAATCAAAATTTGATCGAGTGCTGATTTCTTCGTCGGAAGGGAAAATTGCGCAGCTTGATGCCGCGCAATCATCATCATAAAAACGTATGACGTTATGCTTTTTTCGCCGTTGTATGCAACATATAGTTAACATCAACCCCCGGCGCCAGCTTGAAGGTATTAGTGAGCGGATTGTAATGCAGGCCGGTAATGTGCTGCTCTTTCAGAGAAGTCTGATCGATCCAGCCGATGAGCTCCGCCGGCTTGATGAACTTCTTAACGTCATGCGTACCTTTTGGCACCATTTTCATCACGTATTCTGCGCCGACCACGGCCATCAGCCAGGCTTTGCCGTTGCGGTTAATGGTCGAGAAGAAGACCTGGCCGCCGGGCTTCACCAGTCGCGCGCAGGCATGCACGACCGACTGTGGATCAGGGACGTGCTCGAGCATCTCCATACAGGTGACGACGTCGTACTGTTGGGCGTGCTTCGCCGCGTGCTCTTCGACGGTCTCCTGCACATACTCCACCTGAACGCCGCTCTCCAGCGCGTGCAGTTTTGCGACCTGCAGCGGCTCGAAGCCCATATCCAGACCGGTGACTGTCGCACCTTCGCGCGCCATGCTTTCGGCGAGGATGCCGCCGCCGCAGCCGACATCAAGCACTTTTTTGCCGAACAGGCCGCCGGAGCGTTCGGCAATATAGCCAAGGCGCAACGGGTTGATGCGATGCAGCGGTTTGAACTCGCCTTCTGGATCCCACCAGCGCGAGGCGACGGCTTCAAATTTGGCGATTTCATTGTGATCAACGTTGGGGGCCACCGACGGTTTTTCGGCATTCATGGGCGCTTTTACTCCTTTTCTGTTCTGACCTGCGAGTATATCAGCAGACTGCCACGAATAAACCGTATTGCTTTACCTCTATTACGACGGCTGTGTTATAATTTGCGACCTTTGAATCCGGGACACAGTAGAGGGATAGCGGTTAGATGAGCGACCTTGCGAGAGAAATTACACCGGTCAACATTGAGGAAGAGCTGAAAAGCTCGTATCTGGATTATGCGATGTCGGTCATTGTTGGCCGTGCGCTGCCGGATGTCCGAGATGGCCTGAAGCCGGTACACCGTCGCGTACTATACGCCATGAACGTATTGGGCAATGACTGGAACAAAGCCTATAAAAAATCAGCCCGTGTCGTTGGCGACGTAATCGGTAAATACCACCCGCATGGTGATACCGCCGTTTATGACACCATCGTACGTATGGCGCAGCCGTTCTCCTTGCGTTATATGCTGGTCGATGGCCAGGGTAACTTTGGTTCTGTCGATGGCGACTCCGCCGCAGCGATGCGTTATACGGAAATCCGTATGTCGAAGATCGCTCATGAGCTGATGGCCGATCTCGAAAAAGAGACGGTTGATTTCGTCGACAACTATGACGGCACGGAGAAAATCCCTGACGTCATGCCGACAAAAATCCCTAACCTGCTGGTGAACGGTTCTTCCGGTATCGCCGTAGGTATGGCGACCAACATTCCGCCGCATAACCTGACGGAAGTTATCAACGGCTGCCTGGCGTACGTTGATAACGAAGACATCAGCATTGAAGGGCTGATGGAACACATTCCGGGCCCGGACTTCCCGACCGCCGCTATCATTAACGGCCGTCGCGGTATTGAAGAGGCCTATCGTACCGGTCGCGGTAAAGTTTACATTCGCGCGCGCGCGGAAGTCGAAGCTGACGCGAAAACCGGTCGTGAAACCATCATCGTGCACGAAATTCCGTATCAGGTGAACAAAGCGCGCCTGATTGAGAAAATCGCCGAGCTGGTGAAAGAAAAACGCGTTGAAGGCATCAGCGCGCTGCGCGACGAATCTGACAAAGACGGTATGCGTATCGTTATCGAAGTGAAACGCGACGCGGTGGGTGAAGTGGTTCTTAACAACCTCTACTCCCAGACCCAACTGCAGGTTTCTTTCGGTATCAACATGGTTGCGCTGCACCACGGTCAGCCGAAGATCATGAACCTGAAAGACATCATCGCGGCGTTTGTTCGTCACCGCCGCGAAGTTGTCACTCGTCGTACTATTTTCGAACTGCGCAAAGCGCGCGACCGTGCGCATATCCTTGAAGCGCTGGCGATTGCGCTGGCTAACATCGATCCGATTATCGAATTGATTCGCCGCGCGCCGACGCCGGCGGAAGCAAAAGCGGGTTTAATCGCGCGTTCATGGGATCTGGGCAATGTCTCCGCGATGCTGGAGCGCGCCGGCGATAACGCTGCGCGTCCGGAGTGGCTGGAGCCAGAGTTCGGCGTGCGTGACGGCCAGTACTATCTGACCGAACAGCAGGCCCAGGCGATTCTGGATCTGCGTCTGCAGAAACTGACCGGTCTGGAGCATGAAAAACTGCTCGACGAGTACAAAGAGCTGCTGGATCAGATTGCCGAGCTGCTGCACATTCTGGGTAGCGCCGATCGTCTGATGGAAGTTATTCGCGAAGAGCTGGAGCTGGTTAAAGAACAGTTTGGCGATGCGCGTCGTACCGAAATCACCGCCAACAGCGCCGATATCAATATCGAAGACCTGATCAACCAGGAAGATGTTGTCGTGACCCTGTCGCACCAGGGTTATGTGAAGTATCAGCCGTTAACCGACTACGAAGCGCAGCGTCGTGGCGGTAAAGGCAAATCGGCAGCGCGTATTAAAGAAGAAGACTTTATCGACCGCCTGCTGGTGGCCAACACCCATGACACGATCCTCTGCTTCTCCAGCCGTGGTCGTTTGTACTGGATGAAGGTTTATCAGCTGCCGGAAGCCAGCCGCGGCGCGCGTGGTCGGCCGATCGTCAACCTGCTGCCGCTGGAAGCTGACGAGCGTATCACCGCTATCCTGCCGGTTCGCGAGTACGAAGAGGGCGTTAACGTCTTTATGGCGACCGCCAGCGGTACCGTGAAGAAAACGGCATTGACCGAGTTCAGCCGTCCGCGTTCTGCCGGTATCATTGCCGTCAATCTGAACGAAGGCGACGAACTGATCGGCGTCGATCTGACTTCTGGCCAGGACGAAGTGATGCTGTTCTCCGCCGCTGGTAAAGTGGTGCGCTTTAAAGAAGACGCCGTTCGCGCGATGGGCCGTACCGCAACCGGCGTACGCGGCATCAAGCTGGCGGGAGAAGATAGCGTAGTGTCGCTGATCATTCCTCGCGGCGAAGGCGCTATCCTGACCGTGACGCAAAACGGTTACGGCAAGCGTACTGCGGCAGCAGAGTATCCGACCAAGTCACGTGCGACGCAGGGCGTTATCTCTATTAAGGTCACCGAACGTAACGGTTCCGTGGTCGGCGCCGTGCAGGTCGATGATTGCGACCAGATCATGATGATCACCGATGCGGGCACCCTGGTGCGTACTCGCGTTTCTGAAGTGAGCATCGTGGGCCGTAATACTCAGGGCGTGATTCTGATCCGTACCGCGGAAGATGAAAATGTTGTTGGCCTGCAGCGCGTGGCTGAACCGGTTGACGACGAAGAACTGGATGCCATCGACGGCAGCGTAGCGGAAGGCGATGATGATATCGCGCCGGAAAACGATGCTGACGACGACATCGCCGAAGACGAAGAGTAATCGTCGCAGGTAAATGTTCTGAAAGGGCCGGGTATTATCCCGGCCCTTTTTGCATTAACATTGCGACAAAGCCCATTTACCGCTACTTTAACCCCATTCTGTTGAGCCCCTGACGACCGAGCATTGCCCCATTGAAATATCTTGCCTCGTTTCATACGACCTTAAAGGTTTCTCGTTATCTGTTCAGAGCGCTGGCGGTTCTGCTATGGATGCTGATTGCTTTTGTCTCCGTGTTTTATATCGTTAACGCATTGCATGAACGGGAATCGGAAATTCGTCAGGAGCTGAATCTTAACGCCGATCAGGCGCAGCGTTATATCCAGCGGACTGCGGATGTCATTAAAGAGCTGAAGTACGTCGCAGGCAATCGTGCGGCGACCGGGAGCGAGGGCAGCGCGGCGCTGGCCAACAGCGGTAATATCACTATCCCCAATTTTGAACCGCTGTATCCGGATTCCGACTGCAGCGCAATGAGCGGCGCCTGGCGCAATTCGCTGCAATCGCTGGCGTGGTTCATGCGCTACTGGCGCGATAATTTCTCCGCTGCCTACGACCTGAACCGTATCTTTTTAATTGGCAGCGACAACCTCTGTATGGCTAACTTCGGCCTGCGCGATATGCCGCTGGAGCGCGATCAGGCGCTGAAGGTGCTGCATCAACGTATCGAACAATATCGCGATGCGCCGCAAAACGAGCGGGGCAATAACCTGTTCTGGATTAGCCAGGGCGTGCGTCCGGGCGTCGGCTATTTCTATGCCCTGACGCCAATCTATATGGCTAACCGCCTGCAGGCGATGCTCGGCGTCGAGCAGACTATCCGCATGGAGAGCTTCTTTACGCCAGGCAGCCTGCCGATGAGCGTGACGATCCTCGATGATAACGGCCAGCAGCTCATTTCCCTTGCCGGGCCGGATAACAGTATTAAACCGGAAACCCGCTGGATGCAGGAGCGGATGTGGTTTGGCTACAGCTCTGGTTTCCGCGAACTGGTGCTGAAAAAGAGCCTGCTGCCGTCATCGCTGAGTATTGTCTATTCGGTTTCCGTCGATCAGGTGCTCGAGCGCATCAGGATGCTGATCCTCAACGCTATCGTGCTGAATATCCTGACTGGCGCGATCCTGTTCGCGCTGGCGCGCATGTATGAACGGCGGATATTTATTCCGGCGGAAAACGACGCCCAGCGTCTGGAAGAGCATGAGCAGTTCAACCGTAAAATCGTCGCCTCCGCGCCGGTAGGGATCTGTATTCTGCGTACCCAGGACGGCACTAACATACTCAGTAACGAACTGGCGCATAACTATCTGAATATGCTGACTCACGAAGACCGCCAGCGGCTCACGCAGATTATCTGCGGCCAGCAGGTCAACTTCGTCGACGTGTTAACCAGCAACAACACCAACCTGCAGATTAGCTTTGTACACTCGCGCTATCGTAATGAAAACGTCGCGATATGCGTGCTGGTGGATGTTTCCGCCCGTGTGAAAATGGAAGAGTCGCTGCAGGAGATGGCCCAGGCGGCGGAACAGGCCAGCCAGTCGAAATCGATGTTCCTCGCCACCGTTAGCCACGAGTTGCGTACGCCGCTGTACGGCATTATTGGCAACCTCGATCTGCTGCAGACCAAAGCGTTGCCGAAGGGAGTCGATCGGCTGGTGACGGCGATGAATAACTCCTCCAGCCTGCTATTGAAGATTATCAGCGATATTCTCGACTTCTCGAAGATTGAGTCAGAGCAGCTAAAAATCGAACCGCGAGAGTTCTCGCCACGCGAGGTCATGAATCATATTTCGGCGAACTATCTACCGCTGGTGGTACGCAAACAGCTGGGGCTGTACTGTTTCATCGAGCCGGATGTCCCGCAAACGATGATCGGCGACCCGATGCGTCTGCAGCAGGTTATTTCCAACCTGCTGAGTAACGCTATTAAATTTACCGATACCGGCTGTATCGTGTTGCACGTCCAGCGCGCCGGCGACTATCTGCAAATTAGCGTACGTGACACCGGCGAGGGGATCCCGGCGAAAGAGGTTGTGCGCCTGTTCGACCCGTTCTTCCAGGTCGGTACCGGAGTACAGCGTAATTTCCAGGGCACCGGCTTGGGGCTGGCTATCTGTGAAAAACTTATCAGCATGATGGATGGCGACATTGCCGTGGAAACTGAACCCGGCATGGGAAGCCGTTTCACTATTCGTATTCCGCTATACGGCATGCAGCCGATGCCGCCGCTGCTGGCCGATCGGCACAGCAACAGCACCTGTTGGCTGGCGATTCATAACACGTCACTGGCGCTTTTTGTCGAATCGCTGCTGCAATATCATGGCCTGACGGTACGTCAATTTGCTGGTCAGACGCCGGCTGCCGACGATATTTTATTAACCGATGATGAAGGCTATGAGGGTTGGCCGGGAAGCGCTGCGGTGATCTTCTGCCGCCGCCATATCGGCATTCCTGTTGAGCGCGCGCCGGGAGAGTGGCTACATAGCGTTACCACGCCGCATGAGCTCCTGCCATTACTGGGGCGTCTGCTGCATCTGGCGCTGGCGGCGGAAGAGAATGGTCCGGCGCTATCGGCCCATGACGCGCCAACGGCCAGCAATGACGACATGATGATTCTGGTGGTCGACGATCATCCGATTAACCGCCGCCTGTTGGCCGATCAGCTTGGCTCGCTGGGTTATCAATGCGTAACGGCCAATGATGGCATCGATGCGCTTAACGTCCTCAGTAAACAGCATATTGATATTGTTCTCAGCGATGTGAACATGCCCAATATGGATGGTTACCGTCTGACGCAGCGGATCCGTCAGCTGGAGATGACGTTGCCGGTTATTGGCGTGACGGCTAACGCGCTGGCGGAAGAAAAACAGCGTTGTCTGGAATCGGGAATGGATAGCTGCCTGTCAAAACCGGTGACGCTGGATATCCTTAAGCACACGCTGGCCACCTATGCCGCACAGGTACGTAAAGCCAGAAAAACAAGCTGAGGCCGCACGGAATGGTGCTGAGAGCTCCCCGGCGCGCGATGCTCTCCGGGGCGGGAATAAAGTTTCAGAATGGCCCGGAAACGGCGGCTGGCCGCCATCCGGGAAAAGTGAATTACTCTTTATCCGTTGAGGTAAGAGAAACGGAAGAGAGGTAGTTCAGCAGTGCGATATCATTTTCGACACCCAGCTTCATCATTGCCGATTTCTTCTGGCTACTGATGGTTTTAATGCTGCGGTTTAGCTTTTTGGCGATCTCAGTGACCAGGAAGCCTTCAGCGAACAAACGCAGAACTTCACTCTCTTTCGGCGACAGGCGTTTGTCGCCATAACCGCCGGCGCTGATTTTTTCCAGCAGGCGGGAGACGCTTTCCGGAGTAAACTTTTTGCCTTTCTGCAGCGCGGCCAGCGCTTTCGGCAGATCGGTCGGCGCACCCTGCTTCAGTACGATCCCTTCAATATCGAGATCCAGCACTGCGCTGAGGATAGCCGGGTTGTTGTTCATGGTCAGAACGATAATCGACAGTTCAGGAAAATGGCGTTTGATGTATTTGATCAGGGTGATCCCATCGCCATATTTGTCGCCAGGCATCGACAAGTCGGTAATCAGGACGTGCGCGTCAAGTTTAGGAAGATTGTTAATCAGAGCTGTGGAATCTTCAAATTCGCCAACAACATTCACCCACTCGATCTGCTCAAGTGACTTACGAATGCCGAACAGTACGATCGGATGGTCATCGGCAATAATTACGTTCATATTGTTCATGTATTAGGCTACCTTGCTACAGCAAGCTCTTGACGTAACCGTCAATGTCGCTGATGTATTTTTCTATACCTTGAGCATCTCTTTCATGAATCAGATGCTCAAGCGCTTCACATAACTGCTTGCCGGGTATCAGATTAAGCATCGCAAACGCCCCTTTGAGGCGATGAGCGGTCTGCGCCAGCGCAGCGAAATCGCTGATGGTTAATTCAGTATACAATCTCTGAACATCATCCGGAACAGTGTCGGCAAACAGCGCGTAATAACCGCTGGCATGGAGTTCAGCATTCCCTTCATTTCCAGTGGAGGTGGGCTGAATCTCTTCTTGCGCCAGCTGCTGCTCAATCAGCTGCAGGATAGCTTCCTGCATGGCAGTGCTGATATTAAAATTGACGCTCAACTGACCAGGGCCAATTTTGCGTATCCCAACCTCATCATCGCTTAAAAGCAAGCCTGAAGCAGTAAGATTAGACGGATTATCAGTTAAAAAGAGATCGTACTCTTGACTTGCGAGTCTTTCGTCCGGGGTGATGCAGCTTGCGCCCCAGCTCTCTAACTGGCGCGTCACGATGCGGCGTACTTCATTGGCGGTAATGTCAATCATCACGACTACATCGTCCAACAGGTGTTCGCCGGAGTCGCTCTCTTCCTCGCTTGCCGCCATTTTAAGGTGTAGCGAGTAGCGGGTGCCGAGCGATTCTCGCGCCTTAATATTAAGCTGCCCGCCAAGCTTGCGGGTTAAACGGTCGCATAACCAGAAGGTGAGGGCATTGGCCTTGCCGTACTGGTCGGCTTGCGTCTCGTTAAGGAACGGGAAGTGCATATTATCGATTTCATTAGCGCTTACGCCGTTGCCGGTATCAAGGATACGGAAAGTCAGCCGATCGTCGGCAGATTCATCTTTGCTCACCTCAAGGGTGATTTTACCGATAGAGGTAGTGGTGATCGCGTACTGAATCAGCAGTAATAGCGTGCGGCGCAGCGCGTCGCGATCGCCGTAGCGCTGCTCGTTGGCCGGCAGCGCGTTATTGATTAACAGCTGGAGTCCCTTGCGTTTTACCATTGGTAGGACTTCAGGAACTACTTCATCTATTAAGCCCTGAATGGAGAATAAGCCGGGTGTGGTTTTCCAGGCGTCGCTTTCCAGTAAGTTCGCCAACTGAATCTCATCGACCAGATGAACCAGTTCATCCGCGCGCTGCGCCAGTTTACGGCTCTCATTAATGCCGATGGCCGCCGCTTCATGCGCCAGCGCCTGCGCCGGTTCTTTCAGCGCGGCGCCGATGTTCTGCATAAAGGCGATACGCCCCTGCTGATTTTTTTCATACAGACGCTGGGCCTGTTTAAGCTTTTTGTTCACCAGTACTTCTCTGTCCTGGTCGCGAATAATCAGGATCTGCGTACGCGGAGCAACCTGGCTACGGTACTGGCGGATTTCATAAAGTTCATTATTGATCGTCGCCTGAATGACCCCTTGATGCTGATCGGCCATGTTGGTGATGTTCTGCAGGTTCAGATGAGGCAACAGATGATCGGCGATCGGGTTGCTGATAATAGTGCGATTGGCTTCCTGATCGTGCACCAACAGGCCCAGCGGCAGCAAAGAGACAATCTCTTCATTAATTGCGCGCTGAGCGCGAAGCTCGCTGTTGGCGGCGGTGGGTGCCGCGCTAACGCTGCCAGGATTACGGCGACCGCTATAGTGACGGAATGTGGTAAAGCCAAACAGGGTTAATGCCAGCAGACCAATGGTGAGCAGCAGCGGCAGTAAAATATTCTGCAGGGATTCCATCAGCAAAGTACTGAACGGCACGACCCACACCAGCCGCATGCCGGTGGTATTGATGGCGGTAGTTATCTCAATACGCAGGCCATTGAAGCTGACGCTAACGTTATCAACGGCTTCTTTATCAGGGCTGTTGGCGGCATTCTGTGCCGGATCTGCCTCCAGACGGAAGCTATCCAACGACATGCTCGGGGGGATGAGGTCGTTAATCGGTAAATCGAAGGCCACCACCGTTGCCAGGTGGCCCGGTTGGTTAAAGGTGGTACGCAGCGTGAAGTAGTGGCCATTTTGCCAGGTCAAATGGCGCAGCGAAGAAAAGGTTTCCCGTTCGTCCAGCGTATTTGCCTGCAGCAGCATTTCGGCGCGGCGGGATTCCACCACGCTGCTAATCGTCGATTCTTTAAAACTCGAAGACAGATCTTTCAGCGGCAGGGTAGAGACCAGAATCAAGCTGTTATCCAGCCCGTTCAGATAATACATCGACCAGGGGATGGTTTCCGCGCCCCATAGAATATCGAGGTAGTTAGAAATCTTCTGCGTCATCTCAAGCGTCGAGCTGTCATGAGATCCGAAAATCAGCGCCTCGGTTTTGCGCCGAGGCTTTTCCAGATAGTACACGTCCTGCTTTAGCCGGGTTTCCTGCAGCCCATCGCTTGAAGTACTGGAGCTGGTGGCTGCGATATTGTCGTAAATCTGCCAGGTGGCGTAACGCCAGGTATCGATGCGTTTGTGCAACGCGTGGCTGATATCAACCACCTGGTAACTTCTGTCTTTTAGCCACGTATTGACCGAGCTTTGGATCATCACGCCCATCGTCGCGAGCAAGACGATAACCATCAAAATGAAGAAGCGGGTGATGTTGCCTGGGATCAGGGAGAATTTTTTTTGGGTCATCGCGTAGCAGGGCTGCTCAGTAGTGTTTGTAAACAAGATGTTGCGCCATAGTGACGGGCAGCACAACGAATACTGGCTGGAAGTATAAAGGCTAAAACGGGAAATCCATACAACAGATTGACGCTGAGGGATCTTTTAATGCTGAGATTTGTCTCAAAACCATAGCGACGACGAATATGTACAGTGGAATTGATCTTGTACAATTAACTGGCATTTGTTGCAGATAAATAGCACGAAAAAACAAGAAATTGGCGAAATAGGCTAACTTTCATTCGGAATTGATTGATTAATAGTCGTTATTTTTTTATGCGATAGCACAGCATAATTAAAGATACGTAAAGAAGGGTAAAAAAAACCGGATGCGAGGCATCCGGTTGAAATAGGGGTAAACAGACATTCAGAACTGAATGACGGTAATAAATAAAGTTAATGATGATAGCGAGGATTATTTTAGTCTTCGGGGAAGATTTTGTTTTACCATTCAGTGCTATACATTTACCTGCTTTCAATAATTTGATTTTAAAGATAAATATTATTTTTTTGATTTTTGATGCTTATTTTGGCGACCATTATCGTGCCTGAAAAGTTCCTTGATATTTACAAATTGAAACATCTTGTGCGCATTTTGAAACACCTTAGAAGTTTTCGTATCATATTCTTGTTGGATTATTCTGCATTTTGCAGCACAATGAATACAGCCGACTGATTAGAAGGGTAATCAGTAAGCAGTGGCAATAATAAAAGGCATATAACAAACAGAGGGTTAATAACATGAAAGTTAAAGTACTGTCCCTCCTGGTACCAGCACTGCTGGTAGCGGGCGCAGCAAATGCGGCTGAAATTTATAACAAAGACGGCAACAAATTAGACCTGTACGGTAAAATTGATGGTCTGCACTACTTCTCTGACGACAAGAGCGTAGACGGCGACCAGACCTACATGCGTATCGGCGTGAAAGGCGAAACCCAGATCAACGACCAGCTGACCGGTTACGGCCAGTGGGAATACAACGTTCAGGCGAACAATACCGAAAGCTCCAGCGATCAGGCGTGGACTCGTCTGGCATTCGCTGGTCTGAAATTCGGCGACGCGGGTTCTTTCGACTACGGTCGTAACTACGGTGTTGTTTACGATGTAACTTCCTGGACCGACGTTCTGCCGGAATTCGGCGGCGACACCTACGGTTCCGACAACTTCCTGCAGTCCCGTGCTAACGGCGTTGCTACCTACCGTAACTCTGACTTCTTCGGTCTGGTTGACGGCCTGAACTTTGCTCTGCAGTACCAGGGTAAAAACGGCAGCGTAAGCGGCGAAGGTACTTCTCCGACCAACAACGGCCGTGGCGCTCTGAAACAGAACGGCGACGGCTTCGGTACCTCTCTGACCTATGATATCTGGGACGGCATCAGCGCAGGTTTCGCGTACTCCCACTCTAAACGTACTGGCGACCAGAATTCCCAACTGGCTCTGGGCCGTGGTGACGATGCTGAAACCTACACCGGTGGTCTGAAATACGACGCTAACAACATCTACCTGGCGACTCAGTACACCCAGACCTACAACGCAACTCGCGCAGGTTCCCTGGGCTTTGCTAACAAAGCGCAGAACTTCGAAGTGGTTGCTCAGTACCAGTTCGACTTCGGTCTGCGTCCGTCCGTCGCTTACCTGCAGTCCAAAGGTAAGGATCTGGAGCGCGGTTACGGTGACCAGGATATCCTGAAATACGTTGACCTGGGCGCGACCTACTACTTCAACAAAAACATGTCCACCTACGTTGATTACAAAATCAACCTGCTGGACGAAAACAACTTCACTCGTAACGCCGGTATCTCTACCGACGACGTTGTTGCTCTGGGCCTGGTTTACCAGTTCTAAGCAAGCTGAAGTGTTGAAAAAGGCGCCTGCGGGCGCCTTTTTTTATGCCCGGTTTAACCTCGCTGGTATACTCTGGCTGCCTTTGTAACAGGAGCCCGTTTTCATGGATACCACCTTTTTCCGCGCCGCCTTTTTCGGCCTCAGCGTTCTGCTTACCGGCTGTGATTCCGCGACCTCCCCGGCCACGCCAAAATCCGCCGCCACCGTGCTCGATGGCAAAACGATGGGGACCTATTGGCGCGTTAGCGTCGTCGGGTTGGATCCGGCGAAAGCCGAAGATTTACGCCATAAAGTTCAGGCGCAGCTCGATGGTGACGATCTGCTGCTTTCGACCTGGAAAAACGACTCCGCGCTGATGCGCTTCAATCATGACGCCACGACCGAACCGTGGCCGGTGAACGAAGCGATGGCGGATATCGTCACTCTGTCGCTGCGTATTGGCGCCAAAACCGCCGGGGCGATGGATGTTACCGTCGGGCCGCTGGTCAATCTATGGGGATTTGGCCCGGATAAGCAACCGGTAAAAACGCCGACGGCGCAGCAAATCGCGGCGGCAAAAGCGCGTACCGGGCTGCAGCATTTGACGGTGATTAACCGCGCCGATCAACAGTATCTGCAAAAAGATATTGCCGATTTATTTGTCGATCTTTCCACGGTCGGCGAGGGCTATGCCGCCGATCATCTGGCGCGGCTGATGGAGCAGGAAGGAATTGCCCGCTATCTGGTATCGGTTGGCGGCGCGCTGGTCAGCCGCGGGATGAACGGTGACGATAAACCGTGGCGAGTGGCGATTCAAAAACCAACCGACCGCGAAAACGCCGTCCAGGCGATTGTCGATATCAACGGCCACGGCATCAGCACCTCCGGTAGCTATCGCAACTACTACGAGCTGGACGGCAAACGTATTTCTCACGTTATCGATCCGCAAACCGGGCACCCCATCAACCATAAGCTAGTTTCGGTGACGGTGATTGCGCCGACGGCGCTGGAAGCCGACGGTTGGGATACCGGGCTGATGGTATTAGGGCCGGAAAAAGCCCAACAGGTGGCACACGAGCAGGGGCTGGCGGTCTATATGATTATCAAAGAGGGCGACGGCTTTAAGACCTGGATGTCGCCGCAGTTCCGCACCTTCCTGGTCGGCGAGCAGAATTAAAAAGCAAGAAGCGCAGTTTTTTAGATCGGAGCAAGGCGCAAAGTAAGGATACACTTACAGCAGGAGCCCGCTATGAAACCGATGATTGCCGATATGACTAACGATGACCGCCGCTGGCAGGCGGTCTGCGAACGTGACGCCAGCGCCGACGGGCAGTTTGTCTTCGCCGTGTTGACCACCGGCGTCTGCTGCCGTCCCTCGTGCCGTTCACGGCGCGCGCTACGGGAGAATGTCCGCTTTTATTCTGATGTCGAAGCGGCAAAGGCCGCCGGATATCGCCCCTGTAAACGGTGTCGGCCGGATAATCTCGACCCCGACCAACAGCGGGTCGAGAAGGTGGCCGCCGCCTGTCGCCTGCTGGAACAAGAGGCGCCAATCACCCTTGAGGCGCTGGCGCAGCAGCTGGCGGTCAGCCCGTTTCACTTCCATCGTATTTTTAAATCCGTCACCGGGCTTACGCCCAAGGCGTGGCAGCAGGCGTGGCGCGCGCGGCGCCTACGCGAAGCATTAAGCCAGGGCGAGAATGTCACCCGCGCGGCATTAGCTGCAGGCTTCCCCGATTCCGCCAGCTATTATCGCCAGGCAAACGAGACGCTGGGCATGACCGCCCGCCAGTTTAAACGCGGCGGCGAAGATGTGGTGATTCGCTGGGTTTGCAGCGATAGCGCCTCTGGCCGGTGCCTGGTGGCGTTCAGCGAACGTGGCGTATGCGCCGTGTTGCTGGGCGATGACGATAAGGCGTTATATGCGCAGCTGGCGAGCTTGTTTCCCGGCGCCCAATTACAGCCGGGTGATGACACGTTTACCGAACGCGTGGCGCAGGTGGTTGCCCATCTGGATAATCCGCAGCAGGCGGTGAATTTGCCGCTGGATATTCGCGGTACCGCTTTCCAGCAACGGGTGTGGCAAGCCTTGCGCCAGATCCCGCCAGGCGAAACCCGCAGCTACCGCGAGGTGGCGCACAGCATTGGTCAACCGCGTGCGGTCAGAGCGGTTGCCGGGGCCTGTGCGGCTAATAAACTGGCGATAGTCATTCCTTGCCATCGGGTAGTACGTGAGGGCGGGGCGCTTTCCGGCTATCGTTGGGGCAGCGAACGCAAAGCGCTGCTGCTGGCGCGCGAAGCAAAAATACGGGAGAAATAATGCTCGATCTGTTTGCCGATACGCCACCCTGGCAGGAGCCGCTGGCCCCCGGGGCGATGATGTTACGCCGTTTTGCCGTTCAGCGCGCGCCGGCGCTGCTGCAGGCCATCGCCGGAGTGGCCAGCGCTTCTCCGTTCCGCCAGATGGTGACCCCCGGTGGTTATACCATGTCGGTGGCTATGACCAACTGTGGCCAACTCGGCTGGACGACCGATATGCACGGCTATCTCTATGCGCCGGGCGATCCGTTGACCGGCGAACATTGGCCGCCGATGCCGCCGCTCTTTCAGCAACTGGCGGCGGAGGCAGCGCAGGAGGCGGGCTATGCGCATTTCTCCCCGGACGCCTGTCTGATTAACCGCTACCAGCCGGGCGCGAAGCTGTCGCTGCATCAGGATAAAGACGAGCGGGATTTGCGTGCGCCTATCGTTTCGGTGTCGCTGGGACTGCCGGCAGTGTTTCAGTTTGGCGGGCTGAAACGTAACGATCCGCTGCGTCGGCTGCTGCTGGAGCATGGCGATGTGGTGGTTTGGGGCGGCGAATCACGGCTCTTTTACCACGGCATCCAGCCGCTTAAACCGGGGGAGCACCCGCTGACCGGCGCCTGTCGTTATAACCTCACGTTTCGCCTCGCGGGAGGCCGGCAAAAACAAAAATAAGAATTATTCTTGCTGTCGTCGGCAAGCCGTTTAAACTGCTGGCTGTTTGCTTGTCCGGATCGTAGCTTATGGAATTACTTGTTCTTGTTTGGCGCCAGTACCGCTGGCCGTTCATTGCCGTCATGGCGCTGAGTTTGCTCAGCGCGGCGCTGGGTATCGGGCTTATCGCCTTTATTAACCTGCGCCTGATTTCCCTTGTGGATACCTCGCTCACCGTGCTGCCGGAGTTTCTCGGCCTGCTGCTGCTGTTGATGGCGGTCACGCTCGGCTCGCAGCTGGCGTTAACCACCCTTGGCCACCATTTCGTCTATCGCCTGCGCGGCGAATTTATAAAACGCATTCTCGACACCCAAATCGAAAAGATCGAAAAAATCGGCAGCGCTTCGCTGCTGGCGGGCTTAACCAGCGACGTGCGTAACATTACCATCGCCTTTGTGCGCCTGCCGGAGCTGGTGCAGGGGATTATCCTGACCTTCGGGTCCGCCGCCTACCTGGCTTTTCTGTCAGGTAAAATGATGCTGGTGACCGCGGTCTGGATGGCGGTCACCATCTGGGGCGGCTTTGTGTTGGTGGCGCGCGTCTATAAGCATATGGCGACGCTGCGCGAGACCGAAGATAAGCTGTATCATGATTATCAGACGGTGCTGGAAGGGCGCAAAGAGCTGACGCTGAACCGCGAACGCGCCGAATATGTTTTTAATCAGCTGTATCTGCCGGATGCCCGCGATTATCGCCACCACATCATTCGCGCCGATACGTTCCACCTGAGCGCGGTGAACTGGTCGAATATCATGATGCTTGGCGCCATCGGTCTGGTGTTCTGGATGGCTAATGGCCTCGGGTGGGCCAATACCGCGGTGGCGGCGACCTATTCCCTGACGCTGCTATTCCTGCGTACGCCGCTGCTGTCGGCAGTGGGGGCGCTGCCGACCTTGCTCAGCGCCCAGGTGGCATTCAATAAACTGCATCAGTTCGCGCTGGCGCCTTACCGCCCCGGTTTCCCCGAGCCGCAGGCGCATCCGCACTGGCAGACTCTGGAGCTGCGCGACGTCTCGTTCCGCTACCCGGATAACAGTTTTGCCGTCGGGCCGATTAATCTGACTCTCAAACGCGGCGAACTGGTGTTTCTGATTGGCGGCAATGGCAGCGGCAAGTCGACGCTGGCGATGCTGCTGACCGGGCTGTATCAACCGCTCTCCGGGCAGATCCTGCTCGATGGTCAGCCTCTGGCGACGGAAAAACCAGAAGATTACCGCAAGCTATTCTCGGCGGTATTTACCGATGTCTGGCTATTTGATCGTCTGTTAGGGCCAAAAGGCGAACGCGCCGATCCGGCGCTGGTCGCGAAGTGGCTGGCATATCTGAAGATGGACCACAAGCTGCAGCTGGAAGAGGGGAAAATCCTCGATCTGAAGCTGTCTAAAGGGCAGAAAAAGCGTGTGGCGCTGCTGCTGGCGCTGGCCGAAGAGCGCGATATCATTTTGCTCGATGAGTGGGCCGCGGATCAGGATCCGCATTTCCGCCGCGAGTTTTATCAGGTGCTATTGCCGCTGATGCAGCAAATGGGGAAAACCGTGTTTGCCATCAGCCATGATGATCACTATTTCCAGCATGCCGATCGCCTGCTGGAGATGCGCAGCGGCAAGCTGAGCGAGCTCACCGGCGTTGAGCGCGAACTGGCGACCCGCGACGCGGTAGCACGTACTGCTTAACGTTTTTGCTGGTTACCCGATCGGTCGTTTTCGTCCGATCGGGACATATTGCTGGTTTTTACAGCAGATAAATTGCTGGCGGTTATTATTTCCCCCTCCTCGCGCTATGCTTATGGTTGCGGCCATGCAGGTCGACTTCTATTCTCACAAGGATTGCCTGAGCGATGTCCGTTTTGCATAAAAAAAGCGCCCGATTACGCGATGAAGAACGCGCCCGCCTGATTTGGCTATTGAGCACTGATAAAGCCGTCACCTCCGCGCTGCTGGGGAAACTCACCCTCGCGGAGCGCTATGATGAAGGGACGCTGGCCGATGACCTGGCGGAAGTGGAAGTGCTGGTGTCGCATCTGCCGCCGCCGGATCTCGCCGATGCCCTGGAAGCGCTGCCTTATGACGCGCGTACCGCGCTGTGGGGGCTGGTTGCCGATGACAAGCGCGGCGAAGTGCTGCTGGAGGCGTCAGAGAGCGTATGGGGCGATCTCATCGACAAGATGAGCGACCACGACCTGATATTTGCCCTGCAATCGCTGGATATTGATGAACAGGTTTACCTGTTGCAGCACCTGCCGCGCGACTTAACCGGCCGCCTGCTGGCGACGCTGCCGCCGGATAAACGCGCGCGCATTCGCCAGATGATGCGCTACGCCGATAACACCGTCGGCGCGATCATGGAGTTTGAGGTGATTACCGTTCGCCCGGAAGCCACTCTGGCGGCGGTACAGCGCTATCTGCGCCGGTTGGGCAAAATGCCGGAAAACACCGATAAACTGTTCGTCACCACGCGCAATAAACTGCTGCTCGGCGAGCTGGAGCTACAGACTATTCTGCTCAACGATGCGCAAAAGCGCGTTGGCGAGGTGATGGAAGGCGATCCGGTGACTTTCCAGCCGCAGGAAGAGGCGGAAAAAGTGGCGCGTACCTTCGAGCGTGATGACTTACTGAGTGCTGCGGTAATTGATGCCGACGGCAAGCTGATGGGGCGTTTGACCATCGATGAAATCGTCGATGTGGTGTACGAAGAGACCGATAACGATCTGCGCCGGATGGGCGGTCTGAGCGAAGATGATGATGTTTTTGCGCCGGTAAGCAAAGCGGTGAAAACCCGCTGGGCGTGGCTGGCGGTGAACCTCTGTACGGCGTTTATCGCTTCACGGGTGATCGATGGCTTTGAACATACCATTTCTCAACTGGTGGCCCTGGCCTCGCTGATGCCGATCGTCGCCGGGATAGGCGGAAATACCGGCAATCAGACGATCACCATGATCGTCCGCGCGATGGCGCTGCAAAAGATCCAGCCGGGAAGTTTTACCTTCCTGATCCTGCGCGAGATGGGGGTGGCGCTGATTAATGGCCTCGTATGGGGCGGGATTATGGGGGCTATCACCTGGTGGTTATACGATGACCCGCAGCTTGGCGGGGTGATGACGTTGGCGATGATGCTCAATCTGCTGATGGCGGCGATGATGGGGGTTATCATCCCGATGGTGATGGTCAAGCTGGGGCGCGATCCGGCGGTCGGCTCCAGCGTGATGATCACCGCGATTACCGACACCGGCGGGTTCTTTATTTTCCTTGGTCTGGCGACGCTGTTTCTGATGTAAGCTGCGCTTTTACGCGCAGGCGGCGAGGGATGAGCGCCATTGCGATAAGCCCCGCCAGTACGCCGATCGCCAGATTACTGGTCGTGACCGTCACGACGACGGTTGCCGCCATGACCAGCGTTTCCGGCCACGGATTGCGCGCCAGCGCGGTTGGGCGAATACTCTGCCAGCTGAAGGTTTTCACCGCCACAATCACCATGACCCCGGCCAGCACCGCCATTGGAATTTTGGCCATCACCTGGCTAAGCGCCGTCACCAGAAGCAGCAGTACCAGACCGGCCACTATCGTCGATAGGCGGCTACGCGCCTTGCCCATTTCCACGTTAACGATAGTCTGGCCGATCATCGCGCACCCGGCGATGCCGCCATAGCAGCCCGCGAGGATATTGGCGACCCCCAGTCCTGCGCTCTCACGCGACTTATTTGACGGCGTATGGGTGAGATCGTCAACCAGCTTTGCCGTCAACAGCGATTCCATCAGGCCGACAAAGGCGATACTCAGGGCGCAGGGCCAGATAATTTTCAAGGTGCTTAAATCCAGCGGCACCGCCAGCGCGTTGAAGCCCGGCAGACCGCCGCCCATGGCGCCTTCATCACCCACGGTCGGCAGCAACTGTCCGCTGGTGACGGTATAAACGGTGAGAAGGACGATAGCAATAAGCGGCGCCGGCACGGCTTTGATAAAACGCGGCGCCCACAGCACGATGAGCAGCGTCAGAACGAACAGGCCGACGATGAGCGGCTGCCTGCTCCAGAAATGGGGAACCTGGGCGAAAAAAATAAGAATGCCGAGCGCATTAACAAAACCGGTCATCACCGCTGGCGGGATAAAGCGCATTAACCGCGCCATACCGCATACCCCAAACAAAATTTGAATAATACCAGCCAGAATGACAGCAGGCAGAATATACCCTACGCCATGCTGATGTACCATCGGGCCAATTACCAGGGCGACAGAACCTGCCGCCGCCGTCACCATCGCCGGACGCCCGCCGAGAACCGACATCGCCAGACAGAGCACCACTGAAGCAATCAGGCTGACCTGCGGGTCCACGCCGGCAATGACCGAAAATGAAATGACTTCAGGGATTAACGCCAGGGCAGTTAGCACGCCAGCGAGGGTCTCGCGTGTTATCAACGCCGGTGAGAGAGTGCGGGAAGTTGAGGGCATAAAAGTTCGCGGATGATAAAAAATTTGAAGGGAGAGAAGCCGCCGTTGGCGTGCGCTCCATCACAGAACGGGAGATGATAGCGCGGAAAGGGCCATCATACCAGTACAAAAAGTGATTTTGTGTACACATTTATTAAACATTTTTATAACAGATCTCAAAACTCAACTTAAAATTTAAACAATATTTAAATTTTTGAGTACAGGTGGTACCTTTGATCCCGAGAATCGTTTCACCTGCGCTAAATAAAAAAAGCGAGTAAAAGTAAGGCTCAAATCCGATGAAGAAAAAGATGGCCGTACCCAGCTCACAGGCGGTTGGTTCCAATACAAATCGGACCAACACCCGCCATGAGCAAGAGACGGATGTATTGTTGATTGGCGGCGGTATCATGAGCGCCACGTTGGGAACCTGGCTGCAGGAACTGGAGCCGGATTGGTCTATTACCATGGTCGAGCAGATGACCAGCGTTGCCGAGGAAAGCTCGAACGGCTGGAACAATGCGGGTACCGGCCATGCGGCGTTGATGGAGCTCAACTACACGCCGCAAACCGCCAATGGGATCAATATCGACAAAGCGGTCGATATCAATGAGTCCTTCCATATTTCTCGTCAGTTTTGGGCCCACCAGGTGACCCGCGGCATCCTGACTAAGCCGAAATCCTTTATTAACAGCGTGCCGCACATGAGCTTTGTGTGGGGCGAAGACAACGTTAACTTCCTGCGCGCGCGCTACGCGGCGCTGCAGCAGAGCGAACTGTTCCGCGGTATTCGTTATTCTGAAGATCATCAGCAGATCAAAGAGTGGGCGCCGCTGGTGATGGAAGGACGCGATCCGCAGCAAAAAGTCGCGGCAACGCGTACCGAAATGGGTACCGACGTTAACTACGGCGAGATCACTCGCCAGCTGATCGCCGGGCTACAGACGCATGATAACTTCTCTCTCCAGTTGGGTACCGTCGTTCGCCGCTTTAAGCGCAATGCGGACAACAGCTGGACGGTGACGCTGGCGGATGCCAACAATCGTCACCAGAAGCGGACGATCAAAACCAAATTCATCTTTATTGGCGCGGGCGGCGCTGCCCTGACGCTGCTGCAGGAAACCGGCATTCCGCAGGCGAAAGAGTATGCGGGCTTCCCGGTTGGCGGACAGTTCCTGGTGTGTGAGAACCCGGAAGTGGTTAATCATCACCTGGCGAAAGTCTATGGCCAGGCGGAAGTTGGCGCGCCGCCGATGTCGGTGCCGCATATCGACACCCGTATTATCGACGGCAAACGCGTGGTGCTGTTCGGGCCGTTCGCGACCTTCTCGACCCGCTTCCTGAAAAACGGCTCCCTTTGGGATCTGCTGGCGTCGACCAATACCTCGAATATTCTGCCGATGCTTAACGTCGGGATGGATAACTTTGACCTGGTGAAATATCTGATTAGCCAGGTATTGCAGAAAGATAAAGATCGTCATGCCGCGCTGTGCGAGTACTACCCGGAGGCGCGCAAAGAAGACTGGCGCCTGTGGCAGGCCGGCCAGCGTGTACAGATTATCAAGCGTGATAAGAAGATGGGCGGCGTGTTGCGCCTTGGCACCGAAGTGGTGTGCGATGATGAAGGCACCGTAGCTGCTCTGCTGGGCGCTTCTCCTGGCGCGTCGACGGCGGCGCCGATCATGGTGCAGCTGTTGGAGAAAGTCTTCAAAGACAAAGTACAGACGCCGGCCTGGCAGGCGAAGATGAAAGAGATCGTGCCGAGCTACGGCATGCGTCTGGATGGTAATCCGGCCGCTATTGAGCAGGCGCTGGCGTGGACCAGTGAAGTGCTGGGGCTACACTACGAGCCGACGACCGCGGCAGACGACGTGCCGCAGGCTGAACTCAAGCCGCTGACCGGCGGCAAACCGATGGCGGATATCGCGCTATAACAAAAACGGCAGCCCGAGGGCTGCCGTTTTGTATTACCGCTGGCGATTAACGCTCCACGGCATTACCGATAGTTTCTTCGGCTTTCCAGATGCGGTATTTCACTTCAACGTTGGCCGGAGTATAAACCACGATCGGCAGCTTGCTGTTGTAGCGCAGCATGGCTGCATCGCCGAGACCCGCGGTAACAAATTTCTTCTCTTTCTTACCGTCCGGGCAGGCCATCATGGTGGAAACCGGGGACGTCAGCTTATCAAAGACATAGTAGTCATAGCCCCAGCCTTCCAGCGTTTTGCTTTCCAGTTGACCGCCGAGGCGGTGATGGTTGCAGTCGACTTCCAGCGTCTGGCCAATCATCAGTTCAACTTTTAACGCGGATTCATCCTGCTGCTGCGGCAGCTGAATCACCTGACGCTTCATCCCTTTTTCCGCTTTCGGATAGGGGGCGACTTTCTCCAACGGCTGCTCAGCGGCTAACGCGCTGGTGGAAACACAGGCAACGGCCAGCAGAGAAACAGCAAGCGTAGCGATTTTTTTCACGGTTGATCATCCTTTATTATCGTTACTAACCAATACAGACTAACATCATTGGCCTGAATGATAAGAGTTATTTACCATTATTTTCATTATGAATAGTGAAATGCACTAGTGAAGTGAAGCGTGCGCCAGCTATTCATCGCGGCTGTTTTTGGCTTCTTCAATAAACTCTTCGTCCAGTAAGTCGGCGTTCCCGGCGTGTTCACGCCCCGATAACAGGTTCCAGCAGGCAATAAACAAGGCGGCAATCAGCGGGCCAATGACGAAACCGTTGATACCGTAGATTTCCATGCCGCCAAGAGTGGCAATCAGGATCAGGTAATCCGGCATTTTGGTATCTTTTCCCACCAGCAGCGGACGCAGAATGTTATCCACCAGGCCGATGACAATGACGAAGAAACCGACAATAAACGCCCCTTGCCACAATTGCCCGGTGGCGAACAGATAAATCGCCGCCGGCACCCAGATAATGGCGGAGCCCACCGCCGGGATGAGCGACAGAAAAGCCATTAAAGCGCCCCACAGAATGCTGCCATCAAGACCGACAATCCAGAATGCAAAGCCGCCGAGCGCCCCCTGTGCCAGCGCGACGGCAACGGTACCTTTAACCGTCGCCCGCGCGACGGCGGCGAATTTGGCAAACAGGTGCTGTTTGACATAATTGGATAGCGGCAAAGATTCAAGGATTAACAGCACCAGATAAGGGCCGTCTTTCAGCAGGAAGAACAGCAGGTATAACATAATGCCGAAGCTGACGGTGAAGCCAAACGTCCCTTTACCGATCAGGAAGGCGCTACCGGCCAGATATTGTCCGCCTTTCAGGGCGGCATCGGATAGTTGCTGCTGAATCTGTTCCGCGCTATCGAGATTGTGCTCTGAGAGGAAACTTCTGGCCCAGCTCGGGAGATGGGCAAACAGGTTGGCGACCACCGTCGGAAACTGGGTGTCATTATGCTGTAGCTTGGTGTAGACCACGTTCAGCTCGAAGGCTAGCGACGAAATGATAATCGCCAACGGGGTGAAAACAATAAGACAGATAATGACGACGGTCAGGAGCGCCGCGATGCCGTTGCGTTCACCGATGCGCGTACGGATATTGTTTTTAATCGGATTAAATATCACCGCCAGGATTGCGGCCCACAGGATAGCGGAATAGTAAGGGGAGAGTACGTCAAAAAAGGCCAGGGTAACGATCAGTAAAATAAGGATAAAAAATCCTTTGGGAAGTCCTTTAACTCTCATTGGGTCCGCTCCAGATGATAACGAATACAGTCGAATAATAGATGGAATTTAACAATTTGCCATCAGGATAATCGCAGTCTTAGCGGGAAGGGGAGTACAAACATTAAAAAGATGTGCTACAAGACGACATGATCATGTGTGGCGATCCGTCCGTGCAATTTAAATCATACATTTTTTCGTCAGGTGATAGGCTTGGGTTTATCTAACTATTTGAGGTATGGCCGAAAGTGAATATTTCCGAGATCTACGAGTGGCGCAAGAATAGCTACCTGGTCAGTACAGACAGAGAAAAACTGGATGTTAAGGCTATCCATCGGTATCTGACAAGGTCGACCTGGGCCAAGGGTATCAATCTTGACACTGTCGCTACATCAATTGAAAACAGCCTTAATTTTGGCATTTATCATCATGATACTCAGATAGGCTTCGCTCGCCTGATTACGGATTTTGCTACATTTGCCTATCTTTGTGATGTGTATGTGCTCGAAGAATATCAGGGAGAAGGGCTTGGAAGGTGGATGATGGAATGTTTGCATAATCATCCTTTATTTGAACAGCTTCGCAGAATTATGTTATTCACCACCACCGCGCCCTGGCTTTACGAAAAGTTCGGCTACCAGCCAGTAAACCAGGAAAACTACGCCTGGACTATTACCAGGCCTGATATTTATACCAAGGGATAAAATCTGTCTGGCAAACACTCATATTCAGGTGCTTGTTGGCTTGTTTCCTGATGTATCTACTCTTGACGCGAAGCGGGCGTGCAGGAAATCACCATACCCAGTGGCGATATCCCACTCACGATTCCAATTCAGCAATCGCCAGTTCGGCAATTTTTATTGTTATTGAAGTCGTTTCGTTACTTGAGAGTGACCAGGCGGTTGAAAGACCGCACCACGCAATTATCCATTTGAGCAGGCGCTCTTTATCCATGTCTGCCATCCTGGTAACGATGCTTAGACGCTGTTTAAAGGTCTCTGGTACAGTCGCAACAGCAGGTACCGGATAACCAAGATCCGGATTAGTAAAAATATTAGCAAAGTCGAATCCCCGTTCACCTATCAGCCCTTTGGGGTCAATGGCTAACCAACCGGACGTTTCAAAATCAAGCACGTTACCGTGATGTAAGTCGCCATGTAATACAACCACATCTCGTGGAGAAGAAAGCAACTCTTCTGAAATTTCTGCGCAACGTGTCAGGATACCGCCATACTGCAAGGCGGCTGGTTTTAGAGGATAAAACCATTCACGCAGGGAGGTTAGCCGGGGGAACGGTCTTTTGGCGAATGAATGAAGCCGGTTCGCAGTCATACATAAAATACGACAAGCGATATCATCCCTATCTCCACGAGACATTGCTGATAAAGACGCGGAACCTGTGGCTCTTGAGAGAAGAATAGCTTCCTTTTCATGTGCAATCACATGGGCAGCGCCGTTCCCTTCCCACCATACCATGAGTGCATTACCGGCTTGTTCGTCAGGATCATCAGTGACTTTTAACATGGCTTTAATACCATGGGTTGCTGTTTTGACCGGATACAACTGTGACGTATGAGTGACAAATGGGGTGCTATCAGGAATGAGATTCCAGCAATTTAGCCAGGGTGTTAACTTGAACATATCCATAAAGCGGTCTTTAACATCCTTGCAATCAACGTTTAGACAACGTCCGTTTCGGGTAAATCAATGATAACCAGTATACCAAAGCTGCCCGTATCTACCGTATGAGGAATGCCAGCTTTTGCCACATAAAGCTGGCCAGACGATACAGTGATTTTTTCTCCCTTCACACTCAGCTCCAGTTGTCCATTAATGACCAGCAACCCCTCGTCATACTCATGTACTTCTTCAGCTACTGAGCGTTCATCCATTCGTACAACTTTAAGATTTGCAGTGCCAATGCGGCCTAATACATGAGAGTGCCAGGCTTCAGGTAATGCATGCGCTTCGGTTCTGAGGTCATAAAGCGACATAGCGCCATTCCTTTTGATGTGCGTTTATTGCTCTTATGCCATATAAGTTTCCTGCCGTCATATAACAAATATGGGAAAACAGGTTGAGTAAGAAGTATATATTTACTGAGTTGAATTTCCGCTGGGAGCGAGGGGCGGATGTCCTGCTTCATCATGATGGGCAGGGGTAGTTACAGCCGGCGGTTACGCGGTGAATGATCTATAGAGAAAGGCCGGGCAGGGGGACACGTTTCAGGTCTGGAGTGAAGGAAGGATCGAGTTTTTCGACGGGGTTTCACCCCCTGCAAAAAACAAGCACAAAAAAACCAGCCATAAGAGGCTGGTTTTTCGAAGGTTTTTGGTCGGCACGAGAGGATTTGAACCTCCGACCCCCGACACCCCATGACGGTGCGCTACCAGGCTGCGCTACGTGCCGACGCGTGGAGGATAATATTACCCGTTCCCCCATCGAATGCAAGCGACCGACAACTGATTGATTCAAAATTAATCAATCAGTTAGCGATAAAGCGTTTTTCATCCGTCAGTACCTGCAGCAGCAGGCTGAGCTGTGGTTTTTGGTCTTTCACCTTCTCGCCGTTACTGTTCCAGGTGTGATAGGTGCCGTTGTGGTCGAGCACCACGGTCATCGTTGGCGTGGTAATCGCCAGAGTATCGCTATTGGCCGCGGTGACCCAGCTGCGGCGGCGCGCCGGGCTAAACAGGTCTTCGCCCTGCGAATATTCATTCGCTGGCGTCGACACGTGCAGCAGACGCTGCATCAGCGTCGTCATCACGTCTTTGTTATCCGTGAGCGTGGCGATCTCCTGCGCTGGGGTTCCCGGCCAGTGAATAACCAGCGGCACCTGCAGATTGCCCCGTGACCAGTCGAATTTACCCTGCTTGTTATCCAGCGGCATACCGTGCCCGGCGGTAATAATCACCACCGTATTATCCAGTTTGCCCGCTTTGCGCAGCGCGTCGAGCACGCGGCCAATTTGCGTATCGACGTCGCCTGCGGCGCGGCCATAGGTGCGCGCAAAATTCTGCTGCTGGCTGTTATCAATATTAGTGCCGTTCAGCGATACCCACGAGAACCAGCGGTTCTCATCCTGGGCGTAGCGATCCAGCCAGCCGATCCATTGGTCTGCCGTTTGCTCGTCACTTTGCGTTTTGGCCGCCGGCAGCGAGAAGTCCGACAGCAGCGCCTGACGATAGAGCGGACTGCTGAAACCGTCAGATGAGAACAGGCCCAACTGGTAACCCTGTTGGTTGAGGGCGGTAATCAGCGCCGCCGGGATACGCGCCGAGAGCACGCCATCCATATAACCCGGCGATATGCCGTAGAACAGGCCGAACATTCCGCTATCGGTACTATTACCGGAGCTCATATGCTGACTAAAGTTGACGCTCTCTTTTGCAAAAGCAGCCAGCTGCGGCATGTTCTTCTCGAAGCGTGAATAGTTGAGGTTATCCACGGTAATGAGCAGCACGTTGTAGCCCGTGCCGAGGTCGCGATAGCGCAGATCGCTCAGCGGATACTGCACCGAAACCGCTTCCGGCGCGCCTTGTTCAACCAGACGGCGCTGGTAATCCTGAGCGTCGAGCAGGCCATGCTTCTCAAGGAAGCGGCGAGCGGTCATCGGATAAGAGAGCGGCAAGTTGGCCCGCTGCATGGTGATCGGGCGATAGAAGTTAGCATCCGCCCAGATATAAATCAGGTGGCTGCTGATAAACGAAATAAAGAAAAACCAGGCGACGGGGCGCGCGTAGTGACGGCGGCGCGTCAGGCTGCGCAGCTTTTGCCAGCTCCAGGTGGCGAAGAGCATCTCGATCAGGAAGATGATCGGTACGCTGATAAACATCAGCTGCCAGTCGCGAGCCATCTCGTTCTGGTCGGGGTTAATCACCAGTTCCCAGACGACAGGGTTTAAGTGCAGGTGGAAGCGAGTGAAGACTTCGCTATCGATCAGCAGCAGCGTCATCCCTGCGGTGGCGAAGATGACCGACAGGAAGCGCATAAGCCGCTGCGAGCCGACGATAAAGGTCAGCGGGAAGAGAATCAGTACATAGCTGGTGAACACCAGAAAACTGAAATGACCAACGAGGCTGACATACGAGAAAACCCGCCCGGCAAGCGTCGTTGGCCAGTCGGCGACAAAAAGATAGCGGCTGCCGAGCGCCATGGCCAACAACATGTTGAACAGGGCAAACCAGTGTCCCCAACTGACCATCTGGGAGACTTTTTCTCGGTAGGGCTGACGTAGAGTCACCATATACTGTTGTTCGTTATCCTTAGTGCGCGGGATCGTCGTTAATGGACGATTGCAGCGCCTGGGCGAAAGAACGGGCGATTGCCTGACGCTGCGCCGGCGCGACGCTACTGTTAATCAGGTTGGTCACCATATTGCCCAGCACCATCAGTGACAGGTCAACCGGCGCTTTGTGTGTTTCCAGGACGTTCGTCAGCTCGCTGAGCAGCTGCTCGACCTGTTCATCGCTATAGCGGGATATTTGTGGCATAAACTCAAAATCTGTTTGTTCGTGAAAGGGCAACATATTACCGTAGCAGCAGCATTTTTTCCGCATTTTTTCGCCACGGCGTAAAAGCGCCCAGCAACGCGAGTCTCAAGCGTGAAACAGACATCTGCCGGTTGCGTCATCGTCCCGGTGGTGGTTGAATACCGCCCGGTCTAAAAGGAGAGTTTAACATGAGTCTGGATATCGACCAGATTGCCCTGCATCAGTTGATCAAACGTGATGAACAGAATCTGGAACTGGTGCTGCGCGAGTCGCTGCTGGAACCAAATGCCACTGTCGTGGAAATGATGGCTGAACTGCATCGTGTCTACAGCGCAAAAAGCAAAGCCTATGGCCTCTTTAATGAAGAGAGCGAGCTGGCGCAAGCGTTGCGTTTACAGCGTCAGGGTGAAGAAGAATTTCTTCCTTTCAGCCGTGCGGCAACCGGTCGCCTGCGCGATGAGCTGGCGAAGTATCCGTTTGCCGAAGGCGGCATTGTGCTGTTCTGTCAGTATCGTTATCTGGCGGTCGAGTATCTGCTGGTGGCGGTGCTCAATAATCTGAGCAGCATGCGCGTTAACGAAGAGCTGGATATCAGTTCCACGCATTACCTCGATATCAACCATGCCGACATCGTGGCGCGTATCGATCTGACCGAGTGGGAAACCAATCCCGAATCGACCCGTTACCTGACCTTCCTGAAAGGGCGGGTGGGGCGTAAAGTCGCTGATTTCTTCATGGACTTCCTCGGCGCCAGCGAAGGGCTCAACGCCAAAGCGCAGAACCGCGGTCTGCTGCAGGCGGTGGATGATTTCGCCGCTGACGCGCAGCTGGATAAATCCGAGCGCCAGAACGTGCGCCAGCAGGTGTACGCCTACTGTAACGAACAGCTGCAGGCGGGCGAAGAGATCGAGCTGGAGTCGCTGTCTAAAGAGCTCTCCGGCGTCGGCGAAAAGAGTTTCCAGGAGTTTACCGCTGAACAGGGTTATGAGCTGGAAGAGAGCTTCCCGGCGGACCGCAGTACGCTGCGCCAGCTGACCAAATTTGCCGGTAGCGGCGGCGGTTTGACCATTAACTTTGATGCGATGCTGTTAGGCGAGCGCGTATTCTGGGATCCGGCAACGGATACGCTGACCATCAAAGGTACGCCGCCGAACCTGCGCGATCAGCTGCAGCGCCGTACTTCTGGCGGTAATTAATCCCTGCTGCTTATCCCGGCGGAACATGATGCCGCCGGGTTAACCTTCTACCTGAATAATCCCGACGCCGCTTTGTTTAAGCTTCTGGCGTAACGTGTCATCCAGTTCGCTGTCGATAACCACTGTGCTGGCAAGATTAAGCTCGCCGATGGCAAATGCGGAGGCGGAGTTGATTTTCTCGGCAGAGGCCATCACCACGGTTTCTGCGGCTCTGGCAGCCAGCGCGCGCTTGATGCCCGCCTCTTCATAATCACCGGTGGTAAAGCCCACCCGCGGGTGCACACCCGTTACTCCCATAAAGAACAGATCGGCATTAATCCGCGCCATCGCCGCCAGCGTCTCGGCGCCGACCGTGACTACCGAATGTTTAAACATTGTGCCGCCGAGCAGGATCACGTCGATCAGCGGATGCTCGACCAGCGCCACGGCGATCCCTGGACTGTGCGTCACCACGGTACAAGCAAGGTCGGCGGGTAGCGCGGCGATCATCGCCGTGGTGGTGGTGCCGCCGTCGACGATGACCACCTGTCCTGGCTGGATAAGCGCCGCCGCCCGGCGGGCTATCGCCTGTTTGGAAGCCATCTGCACGCTTTTTCTGCTTTCGATTGGCGCGATAGCGGCGGATACCGGCAGCGCGCCGCCGTGGACCCGTTGCAGTTTACCTTCCGCCGCCAGTTCGCGCAGATCGCGACGAATGGAGTCTTCGGAGACTTTAAAGCGCTGGCTTAACTCTCCCGACATCACCTGTTTTTCTGCGGCAAGGATCTGCAGGATGTGCTGTTTTCTCTGGCTGGCGAGCATGTTGTTCACTTCACGATTGACCTTGTTTATGCACGATTATGCATGTTATGTTGCCCGCTGTCACCTTAGAAGGGGAAAAACATGCATGTAGACGCACCGCGCGTTCGCCACGTTCGCGAAACGCTCTTGTCAGATAACTGGTACACGCTGAAAAAATATACCTTCGAACTGCTGCGTCGTGATGGACGCTGGCAGGAGCAGAGCCGGGAAGCCTACGACCGCGGCAACGGCGCGGTTATTCTGCTCTACAATCGCCACAAGCAGAGCGTGGTGCTCATCCGCCAGTTTCGTTTTCCGGTGTGGATCAACGGTCACGACGGCTTTCTGATCGAGGCCGCCGCGGGGTTACTGGATAACGCCTCGCCGGAAGAGCGCATTATCGCCGAAGCGGAAGAGGAGACCGGTTTTCGCGTCACCCGTATTGAACCGGTATTCACCGCGTTTATGAGTCCGGGGTCGGTGACCGAGAAGCTGTACTTCTTTATTGCCGAATACTCCGCTGACGATCGCCGTGGCGATGGCGGCGGGCTGGCGGCGGAAGGAGAGGATATTGAAGTGCTGGAGTGGCCGCTGGCGCGGGCGTTACGGGCCATTCGCGATGGCGAAATCGTGGATGCGAAAACCATTATGTTGCTGCAGCACCTGGCGTTAAATGCCGACACGCTCCTTGCCGGTTAAGCGGCAAGGAGCCGGCAAGATTAGCGCAATTCGCGGGCAATGGCGCTGTACATCAGCGCCGCTTCCAGCGGTTGCGCGTTAAAGGACGGTTCCGCCTGTGGCCAGGTTGACCACTGCACGATCACCAGATGTTCCGCACGGTTGACCATTATCACCTGGCCGTAGATCCCCAGCGCCCACAGCGAGCCTTTGAGCCCTTCCTGCGGCGTCGGCTGCACGTTTTGCGCATTGGCCGGAATGGCGTTATTCCACCATTGATAGCCGTAGATACCTTCCGGATGCGCTGCTGAAACCGAGTTCAGCGCTTTTGTCCAGCTCGCGGCTTGATCGAACCAGCCTGCGGGCACCAGCTGTTCACCGTTGCTCAGGCGGCCATCGCGGGCGACAAACTCGCCAAAGCGTCCCCAGTCTTCGAGGGTGGCGTTAAAGCCGTGGGCGCCGACATCATGTTGTCCTTTTTTGTAGGCGTGCCACACGCCATCGTGGGCCATGCCCGCAGGCTGCCACAGTGATTGTTCAAGCCAGGCGGCCAGCGACATACCGGTTGCGCGTTCCAGCACATCGCCCAGCAGCCAGGCGCCGCCGGAAGAGTAGGACCACTGCTCGCCTGCCGGGTGTTTGCGCGACAGCGTCGACACAATTTTACGCACGCAATCATAGGCGCCGGGCTGCGCTTCACACTGGGTCAGGCGGGCGAAGTGCGACTGTGGATTGGTGTAATCTTCATTCCATTCCACGCCGCTGGTATGTTGAATGAGCTGCTTGAGCGTCACGCCATCCCAGGCGGTGCCTTTCAGTTCGGGTTCATAAACGGTAATCAGGTCATCAAGGGAGTGGATTTTACCCTGTTGAATAGCGATACCGACCAGCGTCGAGACGACCGATTTACCCACCGAGCGCGAGGTCCACAGCGTGGTGTCGGTATTACCTTCGGCGAGATATTTCCAGGCGACTTTGCCATCTTTCAGCACCAGCATACCGCTGACGTTTTCGCGCTTCAGGTAATCTTGCAAATTCCAGGTGTGGCCGTTGAGCGTGTAGCGGGCATCGGTCAGCTGCTTTTTAGCGCGCTCCAGCGGGACCGAGTCGCCGTGACGGAAAACATCGCCAGCATAGTTGCGATAGTCATTACGAAAGCCAACGACGCGTGACGCCTGATCCCAGGTGAGCATGTCTTTGGCCGCGGGTAGCGTTTGATCGTAAGGCGTGGGGCAGACATCCAGCGTCAGGCCGCCGCAGTTTTGCGCCATTGCCGCCGCCGGCAGCGCCGCCAAAATTAACGCCAGAGCCAGTGGTTTTCTTATCATTTTCATTCCCTCGTTTGCCATAGATTCGCATCGCAGTATATAAACCGGCGCGCGGCGGCTAAAATCACTCTATGGGGGATTTTCCCCCGAAAGGGAGAGAAGGATGAAAACCCTGCAGTATTCATTTGCACAGATTGAAGCCTTCGCGACGATTGCTGAGACCGGCAGCCTGTCGCGGGCGGCGATCCGTTTAGGGAAAGACCGTACGACGCTTCGCGATCTGCTGGATTACCTGGAAGATGCGTTGGGCTACCGGCTATTCAGCCGTGAAGGGCGTAGCCTGACTTTAACGGCCGAGGGAGAGCAGCTTTTTCGCCAGGCGCACCTGTTGTTGCGACAGGCGCAGGCTTTCGAGTCTTTTGCGCAAACGCTGCCGCAAACGGCCTGGCAGGAGTTACGCCTGGTGTACGATCCGTTCGTGCCGCGTGAATTTCTCTGTTTGCTGGCCGATACGCTTGCCCGGCGGCAGATCCGTTTAAGCTGCTGGAGCGCTTCGCGTCGCGAAGCCGAGCAGGCGTTGAGCGATGACGTCGCGGATATGGCCATTTGCCAGGCTAACAATCGTACGCTGGGTAGCGAAATGGAGTGGCGGGCGCTGGGTACCGTTGATTTACGCTTTTACGCCGCGCAGCGGTTGTTCGCTGATGCCGCAAGGCCGCTGACGTTGCTGAATTTATCGCTCACCCCGCAGTTAGTCATGCACCGGCGCAGCGACGATCAAATCGCCCGCCGGTTGCAGATATCCGGCCATACGCTGTATATGAATGAAATCACCATGTTGCGCCACGCTATGGAGCAGGGGCAGGGCTGGGGTTTTTTACCCGACCATTTACGGCCCGACGAGTGGCAGGGGGTTGCAGAAATAGCCACCGAGGTCGGTAATCAGGGGCTTAACGTTACTATGGTGATGCTGTGGCTGCCGGGAATGAATAAACACCGCGCGCTGGGAGAGATTGTTGACGACGCGCCAGGGTTATGGCGACGCAGATAACAAAACGCCCCGGGTCAGAAGACACCAGGGCGTTTGCCATACAACTTGCTATCGGCGATTAAGCGCGAACGAAGTCGATGTGGGTCAGTTTCGGCTTGAACGCGTGACGCTGAACAGCCTGAACTTTAACTTTCTCTTCTTTGCCATCGACAACCAGGGTCAGAACTTCGCCGTAGAACTCAGCTTTGTCCTGCATGTTCCACAGTTTGTCGTGGTCCAGTTCGATAGCAACCGGAGCAGCTTCGCCACCGTAGATGATTGCCGGGAACTTGTTAGCTGCGCGCAGGCGGCGGCTCGCACCCTTACCCTGCTCTTTACGTACTTCTGCGTTGATAGTAAACATTGATGTCTCTCTATATATAAAGCCTGCAACAGGCGACCCAGCAGCAGGCAGATTATCTGCTTTGCGAATGCAAAAGCGGGCGGCATTATAGCCGCCTATCGGCACAGCGGCAATCAAAACCTCAGTTTTTGGCGGATTAACGCAGCTCATTGGCGCGACGGAAACGGCCCTGATAATCGAACACTTTTTCCCGCACCTGCCAGTATTGCCCCTTCATCCGGGCGACGACAAAGTCCGGATGGCGCAGCAGCGCCTGCTGGGCAATGATGTCTGCCGGAGTTATCCAGCGTAGCGGCACGCCCGGAGTACGGGTATGCGGGCGGATAAACAACTGCTCAAAGGCGGTACGCTGGGCGGGCGTTTGCAAACGGAAGCGCTCACTCACATCGGCGCCGTCCTCATCGTAATAGGTGATTTTCAGCCACGGGCCTTTTTCATCGCTGCCATGCTGCAGCGCCATGCCGCTGCAGCGCAACACCAGCGCGTCTTTAAGCTTCAGCGCCGCCTTCAGCATGTCGTCCGGGTCGACCAGAATAGTATCGCACTCGCGACAGCGGCGGGCGGCAATGTCATTCTCGGCGTTGCACTGCGGACAGTTTTTAAAACGAAAGCGGAAGTCGCACTGTTCGCGATGGCCGTCATCGTCTTCGAACCAGCCCTGGCAGCGACGGCCAAAATGCTCAATCAACGTGCCGTCGGCGGTGGTTTTCCCCCAAAAAGTATTGGCGAAACCGCAGGCCGGGCAGAAGACCTGTACCGGGACATTATCGCTTTTGCCTTTTGGCGTGCCGACTTCCGGCGCATACAGGTCGTGAGGGTTGCCGGCATAGTCGAGGATCAGGCAGTCGGTTTTGCCCGGCGCCAGACGCAGGCCGCGGCCAACAATTTGTTGGTAAAGGCTTACCGACTCTGTTGGCCGAAGAATCGCGATAAGATCGACGTGCGGCGCGTCAAAGCCGGTGGTCAGTACCGCGACGTTCACCAGATAGCGATACTGCTGCGCTTTAAAAGCTTCGATGATGCGATCGCGCTCCGGCCCCGGCGTTTCGCCGGTAATCAGCGCCGCCTGCGCGGGCGGCAGCAGGCCGGTAATTTCCCGCGCATGTTCGACGGTCGCAGCGAAAATCATCACGCCTTGACGGCTTTCGGCAAACTCAACGATTTGGCTGACGATATGCGGCGTGATGCGCTGCTGTTTTTTCAGCTCATGGTTAAGGTCGGCTTCGCTGAACAGGCCATTGCTCTGCGCCTGCAGGCGGCTGAAATCGTATTGTACCACCGGCATATCGAGGCGCTCAGGCGGCGTCAGGTAGCCGTGCTTAATCATATAACGCAGCGGCAGCTCGTAGATGCAGTCGCGGAACAGCGCTTTCTCGTCTCCGCGCACCATACCGTGATAGTGGAACTGATAGATCCACCCCTTGCCGAGACGGAAGGGGGTCGCGGTCAGGCCAAGCAGCCTGAGCTGTGGATTCACCTGCCGCAGGTGGCTGATGATTTGCTGATACTGGCTGTCGTCATCGTCGCTGATACGGTGGCACTCATCGACGATCAGTAAGGAGAATTCGCTCTGAAACTGCTCAAGATTGCGCGCCACCGACTGCACGCTGCCGAAGACCACTTTGCCCTGGCTCTCTTTACGCTGCAGACCGGCGGCGAAAATATCGGCTTCCAGGCCAAGCGCACAGTATTTACTGTGATTCTGCGCCACCAGTTCTTTAACGTGGGCCAGAACCAATACGCGTCCGCGCGCCAGCCGCGCAAGTTCGGCGATCACCAGGCTTTTGCCGGCGCCGGTCGGCAGCACGATGGCGGCCGGCTCATGGTGACGGCGAAACCAGGCGAGCGTGGCGTCGACCGCCTCTTTTTGGTAGGGACGTAGTGTAAAAGTCATCAATTCTCGGGGGTTAATTAACTCGCAAATAGTATGCCATGAATCTTTTCCCTTGAGTGGTGTTAAGACCCCGTTATACTAACCAATGGAATTCTTCTTTTTCGGGCGAGATGCCCGCTCCAGCATTATTACAGGCTAAAAAATCTCATGCGACTTGATAAGTTTATCGCTCAGCAGCTTGGCGTCAGCCGTGCTATTGCCGGGCGTGAAATCCGCGGCAGCCGCGTTACCGTGGACGGCGACATTGTGAAAGATGCCTCCTTTAAGCTCCAGCCGGAGCACGAGGTGGAATATGACGGCAATACGCTGACCCAGCAGCACGGCCCCCGTTACTTTATGCTCAACAAGCCGCAGGGTTATGTCTGTTCAACAGACGATCCCGATCATCCAACGGTGCTTTATTTTCTCGATGAGCCGGTTGCCCATAAGCTGCACGCCGCCGGGCGTCTGGATATCGACACCACCGGTCTGGTACTGATGACCGATGATGGGCAGTGGTCGCACCGCATTACTTCGCCGCGCCATCACTGCGAAAAAACCTATCTGGTGGAGCTGGAAAATCCGCTGGAAGAGGGCGTCGCCGAGCAGTTTGCCAAAGGCGTGCAGCTGCATAATGAAAAAGATCTCACCAAACCTGCTGTCCTCGAAGTCATCACTCCGACAGAAGTGCGCCTGACCATCAGCGAAGGCCGCTACCACCAGGTAAAACGCATGTTCGCGGCGGTGGGTAACCACGTCGTGGGATTACATCGCGAACGTATCGGCGATATTACCCTTGATGCGTCGCTGGAGCCCGGCGAATACCGCCCGCTGACGGCTGACGAAATCGCCAGCGTTGGCGCCCCACAAGCACGGAGTAAAACGTGACGACAAAGCAGAATTCTTCATTGGGGATTGTGTTTATTCTTGGCCTGTTGGCCATGTTAATGCCGCTGTCGATTGATATGTATCTGCCGGCGCTACCGGTTATCTCGTCGCAGTTCAACGTGCCGGACGGCAGCGCGCAAATGACGCTCAGCACCTATATTCTGGGCTTTGCGCTGGGCCAGCTGCTGTACGGGCCGATGGCCGACAGCATTGGCCGTAAACCGGTGATCCTCGGCGGGACGCTGATTTTCGCCGCGGCGGCGGTGGCCTGCGCGTTATCGCAGACCATCGAGATGCTGATTACTATGCGTTTCTTCCACGGCCTGGCGGCCGCGGCGGCCAGCGTGGTGATCAACGCCCTGATGCGCGATATTTACCCGAAAGAAGAGTTCTCGCGCATGATGTCATTTGTCATGCTGGTCACCACCATTGCGCCGCTGGTGGCGCCGATGGTCGGCGGCGCGGTGCTGGTGTGGTTCAGCTGGCACGCGATTTTCTGGATCCTGGCGCTGGCGGCGCTGCTGGCGTCGGCGATGATCGCTTTCTTTATTAGCGAGACGCTGCCGGTTGAAAGACGGCAGAAATTTCATATTCGCACCACGCTTGGCAACTTCGCCACCTTGTTCCGCCACAAGCGGGTACTCAGCTATATGTTGGCCAGCGGCTTTAGTTTTGCCGGCATGTTTTCATTTCTCAGCGCGGGTCCATTCGTCTACATCAACATTAATCACGTGTCGCCGCAGCACTTTGGCTACTATTTTGCGCTGAATATCGTGTTCCTGTTCATCATGACCATCATTAATAGCCGCTTTGTTCGCCGGGTCGGCGCATTGAATATGTTCCGCGCCGGGCTGTGGATCCAGCTGGCGATGGCGGTGTGGATGGTGGTTTGCGCGCTGCTTGATGTTGGTTTCTGGTCGCTGGTGGTGGGCGTGGCGGCGTTCGTCGGCTGCGTATCAATGGTCTCCTCTAACGCCATGGCGGTGATCCTCGACGAGTTTCCGCATATGGCGGGAACCGCATCGTCGCTGGCCGGAACATTTCGTTTTGGGATTGGCGCGATTATCGGCGCGTTGCTGTCGATGGCCACCTTTACCACCGCCTGGCCGATGCTGATTTCTATCGCTTTTTGCGCCGCGAGCTCCATTCTCTTCTATCTGTACGCCAGCCGGCGACGAAAAGTCGCACATTAAGTCACATTTTCAGGGGCGATTTCCGCCCCTTTTTTGATACATATCAACCGAAATCGGCTTCCCTGTTTAGCTATTTGTTTCTTTTATGTAAAATCAATTAGTGTAAAAAGTCGCAATGTTGCGATAAAAAAGTTGTTTTGGATCACAGAAACGGGTACATATAGCCGCGAACTGTTTCCGCAAGGCAACTATAAAGTTCTGGATAATAAGCTGTTAGCCCTGGCCCGATGCGGGTGTAAGCGTTTTCTAAGCTGTTGCAGGACTATTTGTCAACAATGTGTTAATATTGATGTAAATTTATTGTGAAGCCTTTTGCTTCCGGGGAAACCAAGTGAATACACAGCAACTCTCTATCGTACACCGACTGCCGCAGAGCTATCGCTGGCTGGCCGGTTTTGCGGGTTCAAGAGTTGAACCGATTCCGCAAAACGGCGCGCAGGGTGAAAATAGCCTGGTGGCATTAAAACTGCTCAGCCCGGACGGCGAGAAAGCGTGGCCGGTGATGCGTACGCTGAGCCAGGCGCTGAGCGACATTGAAGTGGATTGTTCCATTCTTGAGTGTGAAGGCGAGCCGTGCCTGTTCGTTAATATGCAGGATGAGTTTGCCGCTACCTGCCGACTGAAAAATTTCGGCGTGGCCATTGCCGAGCCTTTCTCTGGCAACAACCCCTTCTGACCGTCAGCTTAACGCCAGCAGCTGGCGGGTGTACTCCTGAAGCGGTGCCGTAAATACGCGCTCGCATTCACCCTGCTCGACGACTTCTCCCTGCCGCAGCACTATCACCTGATGACAGAGCGTCCGTACAACACGTAAATCGTGGCTGATAAACAGATAGGCCAGCTGATGCTTTTGCTGTAGCGTCTTCAGCAGCGCCAGGATCTGCGCCTGCACGGTTTTATCCAGTGATGAAGTCGGTTCATCTAACACAATCAGCTGCGGTTTGACGATCAGCGCCCGGGCAATGGCGATACGCTGGCGCTGGCCGCCGGAGAATTCCGCCGGATAGCGCTGTCGCGTCGCGGGGTCGAGCCCCACTTCCTGCATCACCTGAATCACCGCCTGTTCACGTTCCGCGGGCGTCAGCGTTGGCTGATGAACGCGTAATCCTTCCTCGATAATCTGCAGGACGCTCAGGCGCGGGTTGAGCGATGAATTCGGATCCTGAAAAACGACCTGAATGCGTCGGCGCAGCGGCAGCATCTGGCGGCGATTTCGCCCCTGGATCGACTCGCCGGCAAACTGCATTTCTCCGCTGGAGTTAATCAGCCGCAGCAGCGCCAGCCCGGTGGTGCTTTTGCCAGAGCCGGATTCTCCCACCAGCCCCAGCGTTTCTCCGGCCCGCAGGGTAAAAGTCAGATGGTTGACCACCCGATTGTGATCGACCACCCGGCGCAGGATCCCTTTGCGGATTGGGAAGGCGACGTTGAGATCGCGGGCCTGCAGCAGGATGGGCGCATCGGCGGATAGCGGCACCGGTTTGCCGGTCGGTTCGCTATCCAGCAGGCGGCGGGTATACGGATGCGCGGGCGCCTGAAACAGCTCCCGGCAGCCGTTTTCTTCGACGCAGCGGCCGTTTTGCATCACCGCCACCCGGTCGGCAAGCTGGCGGACAATACTTAGATTGTGGGTGATGAACAACATCCCCATGTTGAGCTCATGCTTCAGTTCGCGCAGCAGTTGCAGAATTTGCGCCTGCACCGAGACGTCCAGCGCGGTGGTTGGTTCATCGGCGATGAGCAGCTCCGGGCGCGTCAGCAGCGCCATGGCGATCATCACCCGTTGGCGTTCGCCGCCGGAAAGCTGGTGCGGATAGTCGGCAAGCCGCCGTGAAGCGTTACGGATGCCAACCCGATCCAGACAGTCGAGGATTTCGCCGCGCGCCGCCTCTTTGCGCATGCCGCGGTGCAGCGAGAGCACCTCGTACAGCTGTTTCTCCAGCGTATGCAGCGGATTGAGCGAGACCATCGGCTCCTGGAAAATCATCGCGATGCGGTTGCCGCGGATCCCGCGCAGGGTACGCTCATCGGCGTGCAGCAGCGACTGGCCGTGAAAGCGGATATCGCCGCTGGGATAGCTAACCGGCGGCGAGGGCAGAAGGCGCAGTACCGACAGCGCGGAGACGCTCTTGCCGGAGCCGGATTCGCCGACCAACGCCAGCGTTTCACCCGCGGCAATCTGCAGCGTCAGGTTGCTAACTACCGTTTGGCTTGCCCCTTGCTGGCGGAAGGCGATAGAGAGGTCGTCAATGTCTAATAACGGCTGGCTCATGTTATACCGCCTTACTCGGATCGAAGGCGTCGCGGACCGCTTCGCCAATGAAAATCAGCAACGTCAGCAGCACCGCCACCGACAAAAATGCCGCCATCCCCAGCCACGGCGCCTGCAGGTTATTTTTCCCCTGCAGTAGCAGTTCGCCCAGCGACGGCGAGCCTAGCGGCAGGCCAAAGCCGAGAAAATCGAGCGAGGTCAGGGTGGTTATCGAACTGCACAAAATAAACGGCAGGAAGGTGAGGGTGGCGACCATCGCATTCGGCAGCATATGGCGCAGGATAATATGGCGATCGCTGACCCCCAGCGCCTGTGCGGCGCGAATATAATCGTAGTTGCGGGTGCGCAGGAATTCGGCGCGAACCACCCCGACCAGCGTCATCCAGCCAAATAAAACGGTGATTGCCAGCAGCCACCAGAAATCAGGTTGCACTACGCTTGAGAGCAGAATAATTAAAAATAGCGTCGGCATTCCGGACCATACTTCGATAAAACGCTGCCCCCACAGGTCGAGCTTACCGCCGTAGTAGCCCTGCAGCGCCCCGGCAAGCACGCCAAGCACGCTGGAGAAGAGCGTCAGCAGCAGACCGAATAATAATGAGATCCGCGCGCCATAGAGGATCCGTGCGAATACATCGCCGCCGTTAGCGTCGGTACCCAGCCAGTTGTGCCTGGACGGCGGCGAAGGGAAGGGGCTGTCGGTGGCGAAATTGATGCTGGTGGCGCCGAAACGCACCGGGGCCCACAGCGCCCAACCGTTTTCCGCCAGCCGTTTTTGCAGCCAGGGATCCTGATAGTCGGCGGCGGTGGCAAAATCACCGCCGAAGGTCGTTTCGCTATAGGTTTTCAGCGCCGGTACGTACAAACTACCGCGATACTGCACCAGCAGTGGCTTATCGTTGGCGATAAGCTCGGCGCACAGGCTGCAAATAAACAGCGCCAGGAAGATCCATAGCGACCAGTAGCCGCGGCGGTTGTGGCGAAAACGCGCCCAGCGGGCCTGATTAACGGGGGAGAGAAATGACATTAGCGGCCCTCGAAATCGATACGCGGATCGACCAACGTATAGCTGATGTCGCTGACAATGTTTAATAACAGGCCGATTAACGTGAAGATATACAGAGTGCCGAACATCACCGGGTAATCGCGCGACACGGTGGCTTCGTAGCCGAGCAGCCCAAGACCATTGAGCGAGAACATCACCTCAATCAGCAGCGAGCCGGTAAAGAACATGCTAATGAAGGTGGCGGGAAAACCGGCAATCACCAGCAGCATGGCGTTGCGAAAAACGTGTTTCCACAGGATCTGTTTTTCCCCGACGCCTTTGGCGCGGGCCGTCACCACATACTGTTTGCGGATCTCATCAAGGAAACTGTTTTTAGTCAGCATCGTCAGGGCGGCGAAACCGCCGATCACCGTCGCCAGCACCGGTAAGGTGATATGCCAGAGATAGTCGGCGATCTTCTGATACCACGGCAGGCTATCAAAATTAGCGGAGACCAGGCCGCGCAGCGGAAAAAGATCGAAATAGCTGCCGCCGGCGAAAATCACGATCAGTAATATCGCGAACAGAAACGCCGGGATGGCGTAACCGATGATGATAAATGTGCTGCTCCAGACGTCGAAATGGCTGCCGTTACTGACGGCTTTACGGATCCCCAGCGGTATCGACACCAGGTAGATAATCAGCGTGCTCCACAGGCCGAGGGTAATAGACACCGGCAGGCTGTCTTTAATCAACTGCAGCACCGAAGCGCTGCGAAACAAGCTATCGCCAAAATCAAAGCGCAGATAGTCGCCGAGCATCTTAAAGTAGCGTTCGTGAATCGGTTTATCGAAACCGTAGCGGTGGGTGATTTCGGCAATCACTTCCGGATCGAGCCCACGCCCGCCGCGATAATGACCTTCACTGATATTGCCAACGCCGGTACGCGCATGACTGGCGCCCATACCGCTATCTCCTGCGCCGGGCAACCCGCTGCGGTCGCCGAACTCCACGGCGGCGATCGCCTGATCGACCGGACCGCCTGGCGCAATCTGCACGATAAAAAAATTGATGGTGATGATGGCCCAGAGCGTCGGGATCACCAGTAATAGTCGGCGGAGCAGGTAGGCGCCCATCTTTAATCCTTAACGTCGGTCCGCGGGAAGCCTGGCGGCTTTGTTAACATCGTACCACCAGCCATCAAAACCGGAGGAGTAGGTCGGGCGTGTTTGCGGGAAGGAAAATTTATTCCAGTAAGCCGTCCTGTCCTGCGCCATATACCACATCGGCAGCATGTAATAGTTCCAGGTCAGCACCCGGTCGAGCGCGCGGCCCAGCGGCAGGAGTTTCTGTTTGTTGCCCTGCCAGCGAACGATCTGCGCAATCAGCGCGTCGACCGCCGGGTTCTGCACTCCCGGCGCGTTATAGCTGGAGTTAATATAGTCCGAGGCCCACGAAACCTGTAAACCCGTATCTGGCCAGGCGGTGGCGCGCCACAGCGAAGGCATCATGTCGTAATCGCGGCTCCGCAGTCGGCTGGTGGCCTGGGAGTTATCCACCTGACGGATATCCATCGTCACGCCTAAACGCTGTAAATTATGCTGGAACGGTAGTACCCAACTGACGTTGCCGCCGGAAGCGAGCAGCAGCTCAAAGCGCAGCGGTTTGCCGGTTTTACGGTTTACCCGCTGACGGTTTTTTAGCACCCATCCCGCCTGGTTCAACAGGGCATCTGCTTTAAGTAAATTGGCGCGATCAAACCCATCGCCGTTGGAAACGGGCGGCTGATAAATCCGGGTAAAGACCTCTGGCGGCACATCTTTTTTCAACGGCGCCAGCAAAGTGAGTTCATCGGCCTTCGGGTAATCACGAGCGGCATATTCTGTATTCTGAAAGTAACTGTTTGGTCGACTGTAGGCGCCGTAAAACAGCGCCTTATTCATCCATTCGAAATCAAATGCAAGGGTGATGGCTTCACGCACCTGGCGGTCGGCAAAGACCGGGCGCTGAGTATTAAAAGCCAGCCAGCGGGTATCCTTTGCCGAGGTAGTCGTGCGATCGTCTTTCACTATATAACCGTTGCTAAAGTTGCGCCCGATATAGCGCGTCGCCCAGTTTTTTGTCGAACTCTCCTCGCGCATATCTACCGCTCCGGCTTTGAAGGCTTCGAAAGCGACGTTATCGTCGAGATAGTAGTCGTAGCGAATCGTGTCGAAGTTCCAGCGCCCGCGGTTTACCGGCAGGTCGGCGGCCCAGTAGTTCTCGACTCGCGAATAGACAATATATTGCCCCATCCGCCAACTGCTGATGCGATAGGGGCCACTGGCGAGCGGCGGCGTTGAAAGGGGGTCGCTCAGTTTATGATGGCGCCAGAATGACGCGGGCATTATCGGCAGGGACAGCAGGCTGAGCATATTTTCTTTGCCCGGCTTGGCCAGTTCGATGCGCACCGTCAGCGGGGCGATAGCTTTGACGGTCGTCCCTTTATAAATAAGACGGAACTGCGGCACCCCTTCGGTCATAAATTTTTGAAAGGTGAAAGCAACGTCGCTGGCGGTAATCGGGCTACCGTCATGAAAGCGGGCGCGCGGGTTGATGGTAATTTCCATCCACGAGAAATCATCGGTAAAGCGCGCGCGATCGGCAATCAGCGGGTAGTAGCTGCCCGGTTCATCGTCCGAGGTGGTAAACAGAGTGTCATACAGCGCATCGGTGCGTACGCCGGGATTACCGCGCAGGGCGTAGCGATTGAAATTGTCGAAGGTGCCAATGGCGGCAAGCGTAATACCACCGCCTTTTGGCGCATCCGGATTGACGTAATCGAAGTGATGAAAGTCAACGGCATACTTTGGCTCGCCGATAATAGCGAACGCCTCGCTCTCTTTTATGGTTTGCGCCTGGCTACTAAGGCTAAATAAAGCCAGCAGCAGCAGGCCGATGCGCGCAAACATAGTTGGAATATCATCCTCTGACCATTAACCCCGATGGTTTCGCATCATAAGCGACCCTCAGCGGCTTGTGAAATAATTTGCCGGTTCATCATGAGCGGCAACCAGTTTATCCAGCGGCAGCGGCCGGCTGAAGCAGTAACCTTGCAGATATTTCACGCCGTGAGCGCGCAGCCATTCCGCCTGCTCCGGTGTTTCTACGCCTTCTGCCACGGTTTTCAACTGCAGGCGGCGGCTTAGCGTTAATACCGCATCCAGGACGGGAGAGGTGACGGTTTCGGTACCGATCGCCTGCACAAAACCACGATCGATCTTCAGATAATCAAAGTTATAGCGCTCAAGATAAATTAGCGCGCTATGGCCGGTACCAAAATCATCAATAGCAATTTCGAAGCCCTGCTGGTGCAGCCACTCAAAAATAGCCATCGACCGGTTTTTATCGATCATCGAACGCTCGGTTATTTCCAGCACGACGTCGAAGTAGTTTGCGGGTAACGCGGCAGCAAAACGTCGCATATCTTGCTGAAATTCGGCGGCATGCAGGTGGGCGGGGGAGATATTCAGGCCAAGCTTGGTGCCGCGCGGCAAAATGCGCTGCAGAGTCGGCGCATCGCGGGCAATCAACATTAACAGGTGATGGGTGAGCGGCACGATCATCTGCTGCGTTTCCGCCAGATTAATAAAGACGTCTGGCGGGATTTCACCCACCACCGGATGCCGCCAGCGCATCAGCACTTCAACGCCGCTAATCTGCAGGGTATCGGCCTTTACCACCGGCTGGTAGACCACGTAGAACTGGTTGTTTTTGATGCCCAGTTGGATCGATTTCCGCGGATCGGATTTGATCGTCAGGATGTAGTAGCTGAGTAAGCCGGCAAGCATGCCGCATACCACGCCGAGCAGCAGGGCGAACTGGGTATTCTCGCCAAACCAGCTGTTGGAAAAGAGATACACTTTTAGCGGTAGCCCCGGAACCTGAATCTGGCGTATCGGCTCATTGGGCAATGATAGCGGATCGATAATTTTGCTGCTGAAGGTCGAAATCGCAGTATGGCCGATGGCCAGCGCAATACCGTTGAAGTCATTCTGCCGTGCGGTATAGAGGATGTAAGGCGTCAGATTAGCATTGATGGATACAAAAATGCCGCTGTCTCGATCGCCGGGGTGTTGCACCCACATTGCCAACGCGGCGGTGTCCGGCATCATCGGTGTGCCCTGGAGGATGGCCATATCCAGGGGTTTATTGATATCAAGCTGCGGTATCAATTGTTTAAACGGTGTGTTCATTGCGCCAGTGGCGGATGAACAGAACGCTTTACCGTTTTTCACCAGCAGGAAGGCGCGTACGTTCGGACTGAAGGCGGCGCTGGCAGCCAGGCCGGAGTCAATATGCTCACAGGGCTGATCGAGCAGAGGCTGCAGGCCCTCGATGGTTTCGCTTAAATCGGCGAAATAACTATTAAGGTAGTGACTGACGTTATTGATTATCTGATCGAAACGTTCAGAGCGGTTGTGGTAGATAACCATAAACTGGATGCTGCCGGCCAGTAGCGCGACGGCAACGCCAATGCAAATACTGGTGAGCCAGATTTTACGTCGGGGTGAAAAGTAGCGGGTTAGCATAGGCCAGAATCTGTCCGTATAATTGAATCATGCCAATGGGGTGCCAGAAGAGTATGGTTCCATTTCCTTTAAAAGGCATAGCTTGTAAAGACATAGCTTATTTTGCGGAGATCATCGGCGGAAAAGCAAAAAAACACTGCCGGGGCAGTGTTTTTTCATTTCTTACCGTCAGCCAAGGGATAACCGACGGTAAGAAGAGGTATCAGGAACGACTCAGAACGCGACGCGCTTCGTTATAGCGCTTTTTCCAGTATGGCTCATCCAGGCTTGAGATGGTGACGCCGCTGCTGGTAGAGGCATGTACAAACTGGTTGTTGCCGATGTAGATACCGACATGACGGCCCGTAGAGCCCGCACGGAACAGTACTAAATCACCGGTACGCAGTTGAGTGCGCGAAATCGATTTGCCGGAATCCTGCTGCTCGGAAGTTGAGCGCGGCAGCTCCAGACCAAATTGTTCACGGAAAGTACGCTGCACGAACGCCGAGCAATCGATCCCTTTCCGGGTGCTGCCGCCAAGGCGGTAACGCACGCCTTTCCAGCTAGCATACTGGTCCATCAAGCGGGACTTAACGTCCAGGTTGCTGACCATTTTTTCAAATTCATCCTGAGAGGCTTGCAGTGATGATAAATCTCCACTACCCACAGCATGCGTCTCAGAATGCATATTCTTGGCGGTACTTGTTGAACTACACGCGGAAAGCAGAACCGCAACTGCAATCGCGGGGACGACCCGCAAGATATATCTCAAAATCGGCTGAGATTTGACCATTATGTTTATTTTCCCTTGTTGTCCTTAACGACAATGTCGTTATAAAAAATGCCAAACGTGGTAGAGCCTAGATTCCAGAAAGCAATGAGACAATTCCTTAAGCCTAAAAATGTGGAGTACCGCACAAATTTATTCAAATGATGAATTGTGTTGCCTGGAAGGGCAAAACGAGAAAGAGATTACCCTATCAAACGTGGGATGGCGAGCGGTTTTGCGCGATTTCTTATAAGTATTTTTGCGACAAAAAGTGAATCATCGGCAAAGGGAAAAATAGCGCCTTTTTTGGCTGAAAAATATGCAATATCTTCATTTCAATGATGATTAATGTGACAGGAAGATGATGTCGCGAATAAATCATCAGCAAATATAAAAAAAGGGGTCAGAACGACCCCTTATGGATAATATTAATAAAATGTAAAAATGATCTTATTTTTTTGCTATTCCACCCGGAAGCGAACGGTCAAACCAGGCGATCAACTTATCGGAAAGCGAGGTCATTAATACCCACGGCGCACCTATCAGCACCGCGCTGAGCGACCCTACGGCAATATCGGTGAACCAATGGGCGCCGATCATCACTCGCGGGAAAGCAAAAACCACAAAAATAACCAGTGCAATGATAAATGCCCGGCGGCCGAAATATCGCCACATAAACGAGGCGAAAATGAGCAACATCATGCCGTGGTCGCCCGGGAAGCTATCTTTTGAAGCGTCTTTAGTTGGCAGTGAGACCACGTCGCTGACTTTCGTAATATCCGTAAAGAACAACGAAGGGCTGGCGCGCTGTACCGGCATCAGATGCTGGGCAAGTTGATTGATAATCACCGCCGCGAGCAACATCACCAGCCCCATAAGGATAATGCGACGGCGTTCAGCGCTCTGCGCTTTGATCCAGAAACTGAGCATCAGACAGCCCATCGCCAGCAGCGAGCAGGCGTCGAACGCGCGATTGTTGATAATGGCTAACAGCCAGGCATACGCGCGGTTGGTGCTGACGCCCTGGTTAAAGAAGTGAAAAATAGCCGAGTCAAGCGGGAACCAGAAACCGTGATTTGCCGGTAGATACCAGGAACAAAATAAGGCTACGCCCGCGACGTTCAGCAGCAAGATAAGGGGGATACGGTTTTTAGTCATAACAGATGCGATTTTTTTAAACAGCGGCCAAACATAGCCGCATTAACTTAAACGAAGCTTCAACAGCGAGGACTGCAGGGCATTCCAGTCAACTTCTGACTCGGAAATCAGTTCGATGCGGCTATCCGGCGGCGGCGCGTTTTGGGTTTCGATGTGTAGATCGAGCCCCTGACGGTTGATACGCACCAATCCTTCAGCAATACGCATCACGCCTTTCACCCGGCCAACCGGCGCCAGGCGCGCCCATTCCAGCAACCCAACGGTGTCAAATTGGGTATCAGCATCAAAAATCCAGCCGCAGGCATGGTATCCCTGGCCGCTGTTAACACTGCGACGCCAGCGTTGATGCGCCGGTAGATTCAACGCCGCCAGACCCTGCTTTTGCCCGTGACTATGCACGTGGTCCGGGCTTGCCGGCAGCGGGGCGGTGTTACGGCGCGGGAGATCCAGCAGCGCGAGCTTGATATTCCCCTGGGTGGCGTTTACCTGCAGGCGCTCCCCGGCGTACTGCCGCCACCAGTTGGCAAAAGCGGCATCGCTTTCCGGCGTCGCCCGATCGCTTTTATTGGCGACGATGACATCGGCTGCGGCCAGCTGATCGCGGAAATTATCATTGGCCACGATCTTTTCCTCCAACAGCTGGCGCGGATCGAGAATGCACAGCGTCGCGCGCAGATCGATCCACGGTTCATAGACGGCGGCGGTGAGGATATCGAGAATTTGCTTCGGATGGCCCAGCCCGGTAGGCTCAATCAACAGACGGTCAGGTTTTCCCTGGCGCAACAGCGTATTGAGCCCAACCTGCATCGGCAGACCGTTGACGCAGCACATGCAGCCGCCGGGGATCTCTTTTAGCAACGCGCCGCTTTCCGCCAGCAGGGCGCCGTCGATGCCGACTTCCCCAAACTCGTTGACCAGCACGGCCCATTTTTCATCCGCAGGTTTATTGGCCAGTAGATGAAGAATTGAGGTCGTCTTGCCGCTGCCGAGAAAGCCCGTGATCAGGTTAGTTTTGGTCACAATTTCTCCAGCACAGAAATGTAATGTTGTAACAGTTGCGACTATCCTGACGAAAAAAGGGGAAAAAGAGAAGGGATACTGCGGACAGAAATGCATTCTGTCCGCTAAACAGCAGAAATTGTTAACTGCGTAGCGCCTTAGCCACAGCTTCGCGGGCGCCTGATTTAACCAACTGATGCCAGGCTGCAGTGACGTCGGCAACAAACTGCGGATTGCCCGGTAGATCCTTGCCAAATATCTCTTCGAGGCTGAGCAGGGCGCTGACGCGCTCTTCTTGCTGGCTGGCGTCAACCAACTGTTTGATTTTGTCGACCAGCGGGTCGCGCACATCAATGGCTTGCCCGGCGTCGTCGACGCCGCTTACATAACGCATCCAGCCAGCCACGCCCAGCGCCAGCAGCGGCCAGCGGCTGCCGTTTGCCAGATGAACGCGAATACTATCGAGCATGCGCTGCGGCAGCTTTTGGCTGCCGTCCATGGCGATTTGCCAGGTACGATGCTTTAACGCCGGATTGGCGAAGCGCGTTATCAGGCTGTCAGCATAGGCAACTAAATCCACGCCGGTAATCGATAGCGTTGGCGCTTGTTCATCAAGCATCAGGCGGCGTGCGGCATGGCGGAAAACATCATCCTGCATACAGTCGCTCACATGCGCGTGCCCTGCCAGATAGCCCAGCCAGGCGAGGAAAGAGTGGCTACCGTTGAGCATCCGCAGTTTCATTTGTTCCCACGGCAGGACGTCGCGGGTCATCTGTACGCCCGCCGTTTCCCAGGCCGGGCGCCCGGCGACAAAATTATCTTCCACCACCCATTGAATAAACGGTTCGCAGCTGATGGCGCAGGGATCTTCAACGCCCAGCACGGAGACAATCTCCGCCAGCGATTCTTCGGTGGCGGCCGGTACGATGCGGTCAACCATAGTGCCGGGGAAGCTGACATGTTCAGCAATCCAGTCGGCCAGCTCCTGACTACGTTTCTCAGCCATGCCGAGAACGGCGTTTTTCACGACGTGACCATTGTCGGGAATATTGTCGCAGGAGAGTACGGTGAAGGGAGCGAGTCCGCGTTCGCGGCGACGATTGAGCGCTTCAACTAAAATACCGGGAGCCGACTGCGGCAGCGTCGGGTTTTCCAGATCGTGAACGATACGCGGCTGGGTTGGATCCAGTTTACCGGTCGCCGGATCGATGCAGTAACCTTTCTCAGTGATCGTCAGCGAAACGATAGCCACCTGCGGTTCGCAGAATTTCTCGATAATCGCCGCCAGCGAATCCAGTCTGGCGTTCAGGCATTCATGTACTGCGCCAACCACGATCGGCTGGTTACCCTCAGCGCCTTTTTCCAGCACCGTAAACAGGTGGTCCTGCGCACGCAGTTGGCTCATCAGCTTATCGCCGCTGAACAGGCTGATTTCACAAATTCCCCAGTCGCCGCCGCCGGCGTTAAGCACCCGGTCGGTTAGCAGCGCCTGATGCGCGCGGTGAAACGCGCCAAAACCAAGGTGCACGATACGCGAGCGCAATTGGCGGCGATCGTACTGCGGAAGTTGCACGCCTGCTGGCAGCGCGGCGGTAGCGATAGTTGTCATTTTTATACACCTGATTAACCAATGATTAACATCACGCAGTGTAAAGTTATATGACAGCAATTTAAATTGGTAAGCCGAATTTATCCGCTTAGTGTGAGCTGGATCAATCAATGCTACGGGCGAAATTGACCATTCAGCAGAAGCATGTATGGTAGTCGTCATGATGTTTCACATTATTGGTATAACAACTTAAAGAGGGCATTGCGATGGAGCAAACCTGGCGTTGGTATGGACCGAACGATCCGGTATCGCTTGATGATGTGCGCCAGGCGGGCGCCACGGGTGTCGTGACGGCGTTGCATCATATTCCGAATGGCCAGCTCTGGCCGGTAGACGAGATTCAACAGCGTTTAGCGCTGCTGGCGGAAAAAGGCCTGAGCTGGTCGGTGGTCGAAAGTATCCCGGTGCATGAGGATATCAAAACCCACAGCGGACAATATGATAAGTGGATTGCCAACTACCAGCAGAGCATCCGCAATCTGGCGGCCTGCGGTATTGATACCGTGTGCTATAACTTCATGCCGATTCTGGACTGGACGCGTACCGATCTGGAATATCAGCTGGCCGATGGCTCCAAAGCGCTGCGTTTTGACCAGATTGCTTTCGCCGCTTTTGAACTGCACATCCTTAAACGCCCGGGCGCCGAAGCTGACTACAGCGCTGAAGAGCAGCAGCAGGCTGAAGTTTACTTCAAAGCGATGAGCGCGGCGGATATCGACAAGCTGACCCGCAATATCATTGCCGGTCTGCCGGGAGCGGAAGAGGGCTATACCCTCGATCAGTTCCGCGCGCGGCTGGCGGAGTATGACCACATCGATAAAGCGCAGCTGCGTGAGAACATGGCCTACTTCCTGCGGGCGATTGTGCCGGTGTGCGAAGAAGTCGGCGTGCGCCTGGCGGTTCACCCGGACGATCCGCCGCGTCCGATCCTCGGCCTGCCGCGTATCGTGTCGACGATCGACGATATGCAGTGGTTGAAAGAGACGGTAGACAGCATTTATAACGGCTTTACCATGTGTACCGGATCCTACGGCGTGCGCGCCGATAACGATCTGGTGAAGATGGTGGAAACCTTCGGCGATCGTATCCACTTTACCCATTTGCGCTCTACCTGCCGTGAAGAAAATCCAAAAACCTTCCACGAGGCGGCGCACCTGAACGGCGACGTCAATATGGTGGCGGTGGTCAATGCTATCCTGAGCGAAGAGCTGCGTCGTAAGAAAGCCGGCGATCTGCGCCCGATCCCGTTCCGTCCGGATCACGGCCATCAGATGCTTGACGATCTGCGTAAGAAAACCAACCCCGGTTATTCGGCGATTGGCCGTCTGAAAGGCATGGCGGAAGTGCGCGGGGTTGAGCTGGCGCTGAAGATGACCAAATACCCTGAGCTGCTGTAATCATGGCGTGAGGGAAAGCAAAAGGACAGCCAACGGCTGTCCTTTTTTGTGCCTGATATCGGCAGCGAGTAGATACTGTTATCGGTTTGCAAACTTTTAGCTTGAGAAAAGCGTTTATCTCGTTTCGCTCCAGAGTATCTTGCGCTCCCGGTTAATTTTTCTGCAATATGTTTTCCGTGGCGCAGGGAGCGCACAGAGGGCGGCCAGTCGCCGCCGCCCTCTGTACTCCCGGGCTCTGGCCGCCAAAATCGCCACTTCGTGGTTCCTTCGACTTATCCCTGAAGGCTTCGGGTCGGGCCGAGGCAGCGTCCTTGCAAAACACGGCCCTCAGCCCGCATCCATGCGGGCTGCCCCGGCCTTCCGGGAACGTCTCAGCGATTTTGAGGCCACCAACACCGGCAGTTTCAGTAACCATGGGTACAAAATAGAGATCTTAAGCTCACAATGGCACGAACTGTAGCCCGGATAAGGCGCGCAGCGCCGCCATCCGGGAACAGACCCGGCCTGCGCGACGCGGGGCCGGGCAACCGTCAGAGGAGGGGGGTTAGTCCGCGCGGCCCATATAGCGGCACTCTTCGATATGAATGCGGATTTTCTCACCGCTGGTCAGGTATTCCGGAACCTGAATGACCAGCCCGGTGCTCATAGTGGCCGGTTTGGTGCGCGAGCTGGCGGAAGCGCCTTTGATACCCGGTGCGGTTTCTACGATTTCCAGGTCAACGGTCTGCGGCAGCTCCAGCGCCAACAGCTGGCCATCCCAGGTCAGAACCTGCATATCCGGCATGCCGCCTTCCGGGATAAACTGTAGCTCTTCTTCGATCTGCTCTTTGGTGAAGGTATACGGGGTATAGTCTTCTTTATCCATGAATACATATTCGTTGCCATCGACGTAGGAGAAATCAACGAAACGACGGGTCAGGGTGACGGTATCAACAATATCGTCGCCCTTAAAACGCTCTTCTACTTTCAGGCCGGTACGCACGTCGGAAAAACGCATTTTATACAGCGTTGCTGCGCCACGGGCGCTTGGCGACTGAATATCAATATTTTTAACAATCAGCAGTTTGCCGTTGTAATTCAGCACCATACCTTTTTTAATTTCATTCGCTCTTGGCATTGCAGTAATCCTGTCACTTAAAGGGTCAAAAATATCGCGTAAAACTACTCGCGCCGGGCCTTTCAGGCAAGCGGAATTCGCGACTTTTGCTATCTCCTGGCAAATCTTCGATCGGCGCTGCTGAAAAAGCCGTTTCGCCAGCTTCAGCTTTCCTGATAGCCGATATTTTGCTACTGTCCGCCTCCCACTCATTAAGGAGTCAGGTATGGAATGTCGCCCGGACTGCGGAGCCTGTTGCACCGCGCCGTCCATCTCAAGCCCCATTCCCGGAATGCCTGACGGCAAGCCGGCAAATACACCGTGCGTGCAGCTGGATGAACATCTGCGTTGCAAGATTTTTGCCTCGCCGCTGCGCCCTAAAGTCTGCGCGGGTTTACAACCGACGGCGGAAATGTGCGGCAGCACGCGTCAGCAGGCGATGGCTTATCTCATTCATCTCGAAGCGCTGACTGCGCCCTAAACGTCTTTAATACGCCACAGGCAGACCTGGGCGATAATTCCCATCACTAGCGCAATCCAGAATACCGCGTGATAGCTCCAGATTTCCGCGACGACGCCCGCTAGCGAGCCGGCGATGATCCAGCCGACGCGCGTGGTATTGGTATAGAGCGTGGTCGCCGCGCCCGCCTGGCCCGGCATCAGATCCTGAAAATAGAGCATACCGATACCGGCGAGGATCCCGATGTAAATCGCGTTCAGCGCCTGCATCCCCAGCAGCAGGGCCGGGGTATGGACGGTCAGTATACCGATATAAAACAGCAGCCCTGCAAGCGCGGCAATGCGCATCAGCAAGCGCTTACCAAAGCGTTTCGCGTAATACCCGGCAATCAGCATGGTGGGGATTTCCAGCCCGGCGGCGGTCCCCATCATCAGCCCGGCCAGTTTCTCCGGCAGATGAAGTTCATTAATGATAAACAGCGGCATATTAATGATATAGAGGCTGTTGGTGCCCCACATTAACGTACAGATGCTGAACAGCAGCAGCGCGTCGCGGCGGTTGGTGCGCGGCGCTTCGAGATGACCAACGGCGGTTTTGCTCTCTTTACGCATGCTGGGCAGGAAAAACCAGACCATCAGCGCGCAGATAATAAACGCCACGGCGGCGCTGAGATACATCACGGTAAAACCAAAACCCATCGCCAGCGCGTAGGCCAGCGGTGGGCCGATTACCCACGCCAGCGAGACCTGCGCGCGCAGAATGGAGCTGAACATCACCGCCTCGCGCCCGGTTTTGTCCGCGTGTTCGCGAGCGAGGGCGAACATTTGCGGGTTGGCGGTAGAGCCAAAACTACTGAGAAAGACGCCGACGAACAGCAGAATAAAGTAGTTGCGGTTCCAGGCGAACAGCACGCAGGCCAGCACCCCCAGCAGGCAGCAGGCGACAATCAGCTGCTTGCGATCGCCTTTACGATCGGAACGCCCGGCAAGAAACTGGCTTACCAGAATACCGATGACCGCGCTGCCGGTAAAAAAGAAGCCGACCATTGCCGGGCGCACGTGCACCTCATTGGTCAAAAACAGGCTCAGGGTCGGGGTTTGTAAGGCCCCGGCGATCCCCGTCAGAAAGGCGACGATAAGAAAAGCGGAGGAGGTTAAGTCGAACCCGCGGCGGGGAAGGGCGGCGCTACTGTTTTGCATGCTGGAATATCGTTGGTTTCAGAAGAGGCGAAGTTTACGCCGACACCCATAAAATAAATAGTGGTATGGCACGAAAAATTAAAAAGGCGTTTCAAATTATGTCGTTCAGCAAAATGCTGAAGCCAATGGCGGATTTCACTATTAGCTTCAGCAAAAATGTGCGGTATCTCTAAATTCTGTTATCAGCCTTCGGAGTTTACTTGCGCAGTGCACAATAAAGGTACAGACTCATTGAAACGTTTCAGCGTCATCAGAGTATTATCCAATCATCGGGTGGCGTATTTTTTCTCATGTTAGCTGAAACGATTCACTTCAGCGGAGAGGAGAACTATGTTCCAGTTATCTGTTCAGGATATTCATCCCGGCCAGCAGGCCGCGAATAAAGAAGAGGCAATACGTCAGATTGCTGGCGCGCTGGTTAGCGCGGGTAATGTGGCTGACGGCTACGTTAACGGTATGCTTGCCCGCGAGCAGCAGACCTCCACTTTCCTCGGCAATGGCATCGCCATCCCGCACGGCACCACCGATACCCGCGACCAGGTTCTGAAAACGGGTGTACAGGTGTATCAGTTCCCGCAGGGCGTGACCTGGGGAGAAGGACAAACCGCTTATGTGGCGATCGGCATTGCCGCCAGCTCCGACGAGCACCTTGGTCTGCTGCGTCAGTTGACGCACGTTCTGAGCGACGACTCGGTGGCTGAACAGCTGAGAACCGCCACTACGGCAGAAGAACTGCGCGCTCTGCTGATGGGCGAAAAGCAAAGCGAAGCGCTGAAGCTCGACAACGAAACCTTGAGCCTGGACGTGGTCGCCAACGATCTGCTGACGCTGCAGGCGCTGAACGCCGCGCGGCTGAAAGAGGCGGGCGCGGTAAACGCCGATTTCGTCAGCCGCACCATTAACGATGCGCCGCTCAACCTGGGTCAGGGGATCTGGTTGAACGACTGTGCGGAAGGCAACTTGCGTAGCGCTATCGCCGTGAGTCGCGCCGCCAACGTGTTTACCGCTGACGGGCAGCCGGTGGCGCTGCTGATCACCGTCGCGATGGCCGATGAGCAGCCGACCGCGGTGCTTAATCGCCTGAGCAATCTGCTCATTGATAAAAAAACGGAGCATCTGCTGAAAGCCGACGCCGCCACGTTGCTGGCGCTGCTGACCAGCGACGACGCCATTGCTGAAGACGTGCTGAATGCTGAATTTGTAGTACGCAACGAGCACGGGCTGCACGCGCGTCCGGGCACGATGTTGGTCAATACGATTAAACAATTCTCCAGCGACATTACCGTCACCAACCTCGACGGTTCCGGCAAGCCGGCCAATGGCCGCAGCCTGATGAAGGTCGTGGCGCTGGGTGTGAAAAAAGGTCACCGTCTGCGTTTTACCGCGCAGGGTGAAGATGCGCAACAAGCGCTGGATGCGATTGGCGAAGCGATCGCCGCAGGCCTTGGGGAGGGCGCATAAATGAGCAGACGTGTAGCAACGATTACTTTAAATCCGGCATACGACCTGGTGGGCTTCACCCCGGAAATCGAACGTGGCGAAGTGAACCTCGTGCGCACCACCGGCCTGCATGCGGCAGGTAAAGGTATTAACGTGGCGAAAGTGCTGAAAGATCTCGGCATCGACGTCACCGTCGGCGGCTTCCTCGGAAAAGATAACCAGGATGGCTTCCAGCAGCTGTTCAGCGAGCTGGGCATCGCCAACCGCTTCCAGGTGGTGCAGGGGCGTACCCGTATTAACGTCAAGCTGACGGAAAAAGACGGCGAAGTGACCGATTTCAACTTCTCCGGTTTTGAAGTAACCCCGGCGGACTGGGAGCGTTTCGTTAATGATTCTCTGAGCTGGCTGGGGCAGTTCGATATGGTTTGCGTCAGCGGCAGCCTGCCGTCCGGCGTAAGTCCGGAGGCCTTCACCGACTGGATGACGCGCCTGCGCAGCCAGTGTCCGTGCATTATTTTCGATAGCAGCCGCGAAGCGCTGGTCGCCGGACTGAAAGCCGCGCCGTGGCTGGTAAAACCAAACCGCCGCGAGCTGGAAATCTGGGCTGGCCGCAAGCTGCCGGAGATGAAAGATGTCATCGACGCCGCTCATGCGCTACGCGAGCAAGGTATCGCCCACGTGGTGATTTCGCTGGGCGAAGAGGGCGCGCTGTGGGTCAACGCCTCCGGCGAATGGATTGCTAAACCGCCTTCAGTCGAGGTCGTCAGCACCGTAGGCGCCGGTGATTCGATGGTCGGCGGCCTGATTTACGGCCTGCTGATGCGTGAATCCAGCGAGCATACCCTGCGTCTGGCGACCGCCGTCGCCGCCCTGGCCGTCAGCCAGAGCAACGTTGGCATTACCGATCGTACCCAGTTGGCCGCAATGATGGCGCGCGTCGACTTACAACCCTTTAATTGACAGCAGGAGAGGCATAATGAAAACGCTGCTGATTATTGATGCCGGGCTTGGACAGGCTCGCGCCTACATGGCGAAGACCCTGCTCAGCGCCGCGGCGCAGAAAGCGCACCTTGAGCTGATTGATAACCCGAACGATGCCGAACTGGCCATCGTGCTGGGAACCGCGCTGCCGGCTGACAGCGCGCTGAACGGTAAAAACGTCTATCTGGGCGATATTAACCGTGCAGTCGCTCATCCGGAATTGTTCCTCGGCGAAGCGAAAGACCACGCTAAGCCGTACGTTGCGCCAGCGGCGGTAGCCGTTCCGGCCGCCGCTCAGGGGCAGAAACGTATTGTCGCCGTTACCGCTTGTCCGACCGGCGTTGCTCATACCTTTATGGCGGCGGAAGCCATCGAAACCGAAGCCAAAAAACGCGGCTGGTGGGTGAAAGTGGAAACCCGTGGCTCCGTGGGGGCGGGTAATGCCATTACTCCGGAAGAGGTGGAGCAGGCGGATCTGGTCATCGTCGCCGCCGACATTGAAGTCGATCTGGCGAAGTTCGCCGGTAAACCGATGTATCGCACCACCACCGGCCTGGCGCTGAAGAAAACCGCGCAGGAGCTGGATAAAGCCGTTGCGGAAGCGAAGCCGTACCAGCCATCCGGCAAACCGCAGGCGTCCGGTGAAGGTAAAAAAGAGTCGGCTGGCGCCTATCGTCACCTGCTGACCGGCGTATCCTACATGCTGCCGATGGTGGTCGCGGGCGGGCTGTGTATCGCGCTGTCGTTCGCGTTTGGTATTAAAGCGTTTGAAGTGAAAGACACCATGGCGGCGGCGTTGATGCAAATCGGCGGCGGTTCAGCCTTTGCGCTGATGGTGCCGGTACTGGCGGGCTTTATCGCTTTCTCCATCGCTGACCGTCCGGGTCTGACGCCTGGTCTTATCGGCGGTATGCTGGCCGTCAGCGGCGGCTCCGGCTTTATCGGCGGTATTATCGCCGGTTTCCTTGCCGGTTATGTGGCGAAGTTAATCAGCACCAAGCTGAAGCTGCCGCAGAGTATGGAAGCGTTGAAGCCGATTCTGATCATTCCGCTGATTTCCAGCCTGATTGTCGGCCTGGCAATGATCTACCTGATTGGCAAACCGGTGGCGGGTATCCTGGCCTGGCTGACCCACTGGCTGCAAACCATGGGGACGGCGAACGCGGTGCTGCTGGGCGCGATCCTCGGCGGTATGATGTGTACCGATATGGGCGGGCCGGTGAACAAAGCGGCTTATGCTTTCGGTGTGGGTCTGTTGAGTACCCAAACCTATGCGCCGATGGCGGCGATCATGGCGGCCGGTATGGTGCCACCGCTGGCGCTTGGCCTGGCAACGCTGATTGCTCGTAACAAGTTCGATAAATCGCAGCGTGAAGGCGGTAAAGCGGCGCTGGTTCTGGGGCTGTGCTTTATCACCGAAGGGGCGATTCCATTCGCCGCACGTGACCCGATGCGCGTACTGCCTTGCTGTATCGTTGGCGGCGCGGTGACCGGCGCTATCTCGATGGCGGTAGGCGCGAAACTGATGGCGCCGCACGGCGGTCTGTTCGTCCTGCTGATCCCTGGCGCCATCACTCCGGTGCTGGGTTATCTGCTGGCGATTATTGCCGGTACGCTGGTCGCGGGTCTCTCTTACGCGGTGCTGAAGCGCCCGGAAGCGCCGGCAGCGGAAGTTGAAAAAGCGGCGTAATATCAGCGCAATAGAAAAGGGCCGATTCATCGGCCCTTTTTTTGTTCCTGAATTCAGGCCACTTCGGCGGTCTGCTGCGCCCGCAGCCAGGCAATTTCTTCCGCCCAGATATCCGGGTTAATGGTTTCCAGAATCAGCGGGATACCATCGAAACGGTTATCCTGCATGATCCAACGAAAAGCATCATGGCCGATATTGCCTTCACCGAGGCTATGGTGACGGTCGACGCGGCTGCCAAAAGTGCTTTTGGCATCATTGAGGTGCATGCCGCGCAGATACTGGAAGCCGACGATCCGTTCGAATTCGGCAAAGGTCTTTTCACACTCCTCCGCGCTGCGTAGGTCATAACCGGCGGCGAAAGCGTGGCAGGTATCAATGCAGACGCCAACGCGGGATTTGTCTTCAACGCCGTCAATGATGGCGGCCAGATGTTCAAATTTAAAACCAAGATTGCTGCCCTGACCGGCGGTATTTTCGATAACCGCGGTCACGCCTTCGGTTTTCGCCAGCGCGATGTTGATGGATTCAGCGATACGCGCCAGGCATTCATCTTCCGGGATCTGCTGCAGGTGGCTGCCCGGATGGAAGTTGAGCAGCGTTAATCCCAACTGCTGGCAGCGGGTTAATTCATCGATAAACGCCTCGCGGGATTTCTCCAGCGCTTCTTCGACCGGATGACCGAGGTTAATCAGGTAGCTGTCGTGCGGCAGGATCTGCCCCGGGCCGAAGTGATATTTTTCGCAGGCGGCTTTGAATTCGGCAATCGCGTCATCGGTGAGCGGCGCGGCGCGCCATTGACGCTGATTTTTGGTGAACAGGGCGAAGGCGGTCGCTTCGATTTCGGCGGCGCGGATGGCGGCATTGGCCAGCCCGCCGGAGGCGCTTACGTGCGCTCCAATGTATTTCATAAAAAAACTCCAGTTAAGCCGCTGGGGGGAGGGTAATGATAGCGGCTTAACCGGAGAGTTACAGCAATGAATGAATATCGACGAGAAACTTACTGCTTAGCCAATCAGGTGGTGGATAGCGAAGTTAATCGCGCCGCCGCCAACAATCAGCCAGACGAACAGCACCAGCGCCATCAGCAGCGGCTTAGCGCCGGCTTTTTTCAGCGCGCTGACGTGGGTAGTTAAGCCCAGCGCGGCCATTGCCATTGCCAGCAGTACGGTATCAAGCGTGACCAGCATATCGACGACGGCTTTCGGCAGCAGGTGGAAGGAGTTAAACACCGCCACCAGAATAAACAGGATGGCAAACCACGGAATGGTGATTTTGCTCTTTTCGCCGTTACCGGCTGGCGCCAGCTGTTTCACACGAGCGGCGATGAACAGCAGGAACGGAGCCAGCATCATCACGCGCAGCATTTTGGCGATAACCGCGGCATTTTCGGCGTCCGGGCTAACCGCGTGACCGGCGGCAACCACCTGGGCGACTTCATGCATGGTGGAGCCCATATAGATGCCATAGGTTTCCGGAGTGAACCAGTGCGCCAGCAGCGGATACATCGCCGGGTAGAGGAAGATGGCGATGGTACCAAAGATAACCACTGTCGCCACGGCGACCGTCACTTTACTGGCTTCAGCTTTGACGACCGGTTCGGTGGCCAGAACCGCCGCGGCGCCGCAGATGCTGCTACCGGCGCCGATAAGCCAACTGGTGTGTTTATCGAGACCGAAGACCTTCTGCCCGAGGAAACAGGCGATAAAGAAGGTGCTGGAAAGTGTCAGTACGTCAATCAGGATCCCGCTGACGCCGACGTCAGCAATCTGGGCGAACGTCAAACGAAAACCGTACAGAATGATCCCCAGGCGCAGCAGATGCTGCTTGGCGAAAATCACCCCGCCGTCGCAGGACTGCCAAATCTTTGGATAAACGGTGTTACCGACCACCATGCCGAACAAGATAGCCAGCGTCAGCGCGCTGAAGCCCGCGCCGGCGATAGCAGGAAAACTGCCTGCCCACAGGGCGGCGCCGGTCAACGCGGCGGTCAGCGCCAGGCCTGGGACGAAATGCCACAGGGTGCGATGTTTAGTGGGTAAAGTGAGTGCTGTCATAACCTTCTCCTTTGTCTGGGCAAAGAATACGACTGGCTGGTTTAAAAATAAAATTGATTATATATTTATAATCTATCGGAATAAGTGATAAACCCTTTATCCTTCAGGCCACAGCCCTGCTGATTTATGTCAACATAGCGTTGACGGTTATCCAGCTTGGGCTATTACACAGGTGAGTTATGCATATCACGCTACGGCAACTGGAAGTTTTTGCTGAGGTTTTGAAAAGCGGGTCAACGACGCAGGCGTCACAGATGCTGGCGCTGTCGCAGTCGGCGGTGAGCGCGGCGCTAACCGACCTGGAGGGGCAACTCGGCGTTCAGCTGTTTGACCGCGTCGGTAAACGGCTGGTGGTCAACGAGCACGGCCGCTTGCTCTACCCGCGGGCGCTGGCGCTGCTGGAGCGCGCCGGAGAGATAGAACAGCTGTTTCGAGGCGATAATGGCGCTATCCGCGTTTATGCCAGTAGCACCATCGGCAACTATATTCTGCCGGAAATCATCGCCCGCTACCGCCGCGATTTCCCCGAACTACCGCTGGAGCTGAGCGTCGGCAACAGCCAGGACGTGATTAATGCGGTCAGCGATCTGCGCGTCGATATTGGTCTGATAGAAGGGCCGTGCCACGCGGCGGATATTATCGCCGAGCCGTGGATTGAAGATGAACTGGTGGTGTTCGCCGCCCCTGACTCGCCGTTCTTAGAGGGCGAATTGACGCTGCAACGGCTGGCGGAAGCGCAGTGGATCCTGCGCGAGCATGGCTCCGGCACGCGGGAAATCGTCGACTACGTGCTGTTGTCGCATCTGCCCGCATTTCAACTGGGCATGGAGCTTGGCAACTCGGAGGCGATTAAACATGCGGTCCGTCATGGGTTAGGCATCAGCTGCCTGTCACGGCGGGTGATTGCCGAGCAGCTGGAGGCTGGAACGCTGGTGGAGCTCAAGCTGCCGTTACCGCGCCTGACGCGCACGTTGTGGCGTATTCGCCATCGGCAAAAACACGTTTCCAAGGCGCTGCAGCGTTTTATCCGCTACTGCGAGGTATAGCGCTGGCGTAAGCCACGATTTTTTGTCTGTTTTTTTATGCGCCAATGCAGGATTACTGCTTTACTAATAATTTGTGTCAGATCATGAAGCTCTCTTATAACTTTGCATTTGTACCGGATGGACGGACGATCGTCTGCTACAATCGCGCCTCATTTTTTGGATGGATAGCATTTTCACATGGTTTCGGAAACTAAAACCACAGAAGCGCCCACGCTCCGCCGCGAGCTAAAAGCGCGCCACTTGACCATGATCGCTATTGGCGGTTCCATCGGTACAGGTCTTTTCGTTGCCTCTGGCGCAACAATTTCACAGGCAGGCCCCGGTGGCGCGCTGCTTTCCTACATTCTGATCGGTCTGATGGTGTATTTCCTGATGACCAGTCTCGGCGAGCTGGCGGCGTTTATGCCGGTTTCAGGCTCCTTTGCGACCTACGGTCAGAACTACGTAGAAGAAGGCTTTGGTTTCGCGCTGGGCTGGAACTACTGGTACAACTGGGCGGTGACTATCGCCGTTGACCTCGTTGCCTCGCAGCTGGTGATGAGCTACTGGTTCCCGGATACCCCCGGCTGGATCTGGAGCGCGCTGTTCCTTGGTATCATGTTCCTGTTGAACTGGATCTCGGTACGCGGCTTCGGCGAAGCGGAGTACTGGTTCTCGCTGATTAAAGTTGCCACCGTGATTATCTTTATCATCGTCGGCGTCATGATGATTTTCGGCATCTTCGAAGGTACGACGCCGGCGGGCTGGAGCAACTGGGGCATTGATGACGCGCCGTTTGCCGGCGGCTTTGCGGCGATGATCGGCGTGGCGATGATTGTCGGCTTCTCCTTCCAGGGCACCGAGCTCATCGGTATTGCCGCGGGCGAATCGGAAAATCCGGAGAAGAACATTCCGCGCGCGGTGCGTCAGGTGTTCTGGCGTATCCTGCTGTTCTATGTCTTCGCGATTTTGATTATCAGCCTGATCATCCCGTATACCGATCCGAGCCTGCTGCGTAACGACGTTAAAGATATTTCCGTTAGCCCGTTCACCCTGGTGTTCGAGCACGCCGGTCTGCTCTCTGCGGCGGCGATCATGAACGCGGTTATCCTGACGGCGGTGCTGTCGGCGGGTAACTCCGGGATGTACGCCTCTACGCGTATGTTGTATACCCTGGCGTGCGACGGCAAAGCGCCGCGCATTTTCTCGAAGCTGTCGAGAGGCGGCGTACCGCGTAATGCGCTGTATGCGACGACCGTGATTGCGGCGCTGTGTTTCCTGACCTCGATGTTCGGCAACCAGACGGTCTACCTGTGGCTGCTGAACACCTCCGGGATGACCGGCTTTATCGCCTGGTTGGGGATTGCGATCAGCCACTACCGTTTCCGTCGTGGCTACGTGTTGCAGGGTAACGATATTAATAACCTGCCGTACCGTTCCGGGTTCTTCCCGCTGGGGCCGATCTTCGCCTTCGTACTGTGCCTTATCATCACGCTGGGCCAGAACTACGAAGCCTTCCTCAAGGACACCATTGATTGGGGCGGCGTGGCGGCGACCTACATCGGCATTCCGCTGTTCCTGGTTATCTGGTTTGGTTACAAGCTGGTGAAAGGTACCCGCTTCGTGCGCTACAGCGAGATGAAGTTCCCGGAACGCTTTAAAGGCTAACTTCATACACTGCCGCTTTCGATAAAGCCCTCTTTTAAAGAGGGCTTTTTTTATGCCTGCAAGACTTACAAACGGACACACTTCTTCATAATTGTATTGATAATTGTAATCATTATCCTTATCATTTCGGCAAATTCAGGATGAAGCCAATCTCCATATCTTGCCGCTCAACCATGAAAGGCAAGGGGCGACCAGCCACATCGACTGTAAAAATTTGCGCGCAGCCGCCAGAGCCGCGTGTCGACAGGATGTGCAAGCAGCACCCTTTGTTTGATTTGTAGTTGACCTCATGGAGATTTGGTATGTTCAGGTTAAACCCTTTTGCCCGGGCGGGACTGTGCGCGTCCGTCGTAGCATTGGCATTTCCGGCGCTGGCCGCAAATGATGACGAAACGCTGGTTGTCACCGCCGCGGCGACTGAACAGAGCGTCAAAGATGCCCCCGCCAGTATCAGCGTTATCACCCAACAGGACTTGCAGCGTAAGCCGGTGCAGAACCTGAAGGACGTGCTGCGCGATGTGCCTGGCGTTCAGCTCACCAACGAAGGGGATAACCGTAAGGGCGTGAGTATTCGCGGCCTGAGTAGCAGCTATACGCTGATCCTGATCGATGGCAAACGGGTGAACTCGCGTAATGCTGTCTTCCGCCATAACGATTTCGATCTTAACTGGATCCCGGTGGACTCCATCGAGCGGATTGAAGTAGTGCGCGGCCCGATGTCTTCCCTGTACGGTTCCGACGCGCTCGGCGGCGTGGTCAACATCATTACTAAAAAAATCGGCCAGAAATGGACCGGTACCCTCAGCAGCGATGCCACCATTCAGGAACACCGCGATCGCGGTGACACTTATAACGGCCAGTTCTTCACCAGCGGCCCGCTGATTGACGGCGTGTTGGGTATGAAAGCCTACGGCAGCCTGGCGAAACGCAGTAAAGACGATCAGCAATCTTCCAGCAACGCCGCGGGCGAAACGCCGCGCATTGAAGGTTTTACCAGCCGCGACGGCAACGTTGAGTTCGCCTGGACGCCAACGGAGAACCAGGACATTACCGCCGGCTACGGTTTCGATCGCCAGGATCGCGATTCAGACTCGCTCGACAAAAACCGCCTCGAACGTCAGAACTACTCTTTGACCCATAACGGGCGCTGGGACGTTGGTAATAGCGAAGTGAAATTCTACGGCGAGAAAGTGGATAACAAAAATCCAGGGCAGGCGGGCACTATTACTTCTGAGAGTAATGCGGTCGATGGTAAATATGTGATGCCGCTGGGTATGATCAACCAGATCGTGACCCTCGGCGGTGAATGGCGCCACGATAAACTCAAAGATCCGGTAAACCTGAGCAGCGGCGGCAAATCGACTTCCGCCAGCCAGTACGCGCTGTTCCTCGAAGATGAGTGGCGGATCTTTGAACCGCTGGCGCTGACCACCGGCATCCGTATGGACGATCACCAAACCTACGGCGATCACTGGAGCCCGCGTGCGTACCTGGTCTATAACGCCACCGATACCGTGACCGTGAAAGGCGGTTGGGCTACGGCCTTTAAAGCGCCGTCGCTGCTGCAATTGAACCCGGACTGGACCACCAACTCCTGTCGCGGTAGCTGCAGCATTATCGGTAACCCGAATCTGAAGCCGGAAACCAGCGAAAGCTTTGAGCTTGGTCTGTATTACAGCGGTGAAGAGGGCTGGCTGGAAGGTGTTGAAGGCAGCGTGACCGCCTTCCAGAACAACGTTGACGATATGATCGACATCCTGCGCACCTCCAGCGCCAGCGAGGCGCCGGGTTACCCGAACTTCGTCGGCTGGAAGACCGTGAACGGTAAGCGCGTGCCGGTATTCCGCTACTTCAACGTCAACAAAGCGCGGATTAAAGGCGTGGAGACCGAAGTGAAGGTTCCGTTCGGCGAAGAGTGGAAACTGACGGTCAACTATACCTATAACGATGGTCGCGATCTGAGCAACGGCGGCAATAAACCGCTGCAGACGCTGCCGTTCCATACCGCTAACGGTACCCTCGACTGGAAACCGCTGGAGGATTGGTCTTTCTACGTCACGGCCAACTATACCGGCGAGCAGCGTGCGGTAAGCGCGACGGGTAAAACCCCAGGCGGTTATACCATGTTCGATATCGGCGCCGCGTGGCAGGTCAGTAAAAACGTGAAACTGCGCTCCGGCGTGCTTAACGTTGGCGACAAAGATCTGAACCGCGACGATTACAGCTATACCGAAGATGGCCGTCGCTACTTTATGGCCGTCGATTACCGCTTCTAATAGCGATAAACTGTCTGCCGCCGCTGAAGTAACTTCAGTGGCGGCAGCCCCGATAAAACGTGTACGCCGCTATCCACCAGGTATCAGCCGCTTGCCTCTTTCATCCACCACCTTTTCTCCATCCTCTTTGCTAAAAGCGCCTTGCTGCGGATCGGGCAGGATATCCAGTACCACTTCAGAAGGCCGACATAAGCGGGTTCCCCGTTCAGTGACCACAATAGGGCGATTAATCAGGATGGGATGAGCGAGCATAAATTCTATTAACTGTTCGTCGGTGAACTTGTCCTCCGCGAGTCCCAACTGGGCATAAGGTTCAACATTCTCGCGTAGCAGAGTACGCACCGCGATCCCCATCTCTGCGATAAGTTTAACCAGCTCATCGTGAGTTGGCGGGGTTTCAAGGTAGTGAATAACGGTGGGTTCATTACCGCTGTTACGGATCATCTCCAGCGTATTACGTGACGTGCCGCAGGCCGGGTTGTGATAGATGGTGATATTACTCATATAAGTGTCTCGTTATAGAGTGAGAGAGAGCCGCAGCGCCAGCGCGGCCAGAGTGACAAACAGCACGGGTAGCGTCATGATGATGCCGGTGCGGAAGTAATATCCCCAACTGATGATCATACTCTTCTGCGACAGTACGTGCAGCCACAGCAGGGTCGCCAGACTGCCTATTGGCGTGATTTTGGGGCCTAAATCGCACCCAATCACGTTGGCGTAGATCATCGCTTCTTTGATAACGCCAGAAGCGGTGCTTCCTTCAATCGACAGCGCGCCCACCAGGACCGTTGGCATATTGTTCATTACCGACGACAGGAAAGCGGTCAGGAAGCCCGTGCCAAACGTTGCCGCCAGCAGTCCCTTATCCGCCAGCATATTCAGAACACCCGACAGATATTCCGTTAAGCCCGCATTGCGCAGACCGTAGACCACCAGGTACATACCCAGCGAGAAAATAACGATCTGCCAGGGCGCGCCGCGCAATACTTTACCGGTATTGATAGCGTGACCTTTTTTCGCAACGGCAAACAGAACAGCGGCTCCGACAGCGGCGATGGCGCTAACGGGCAGCCCCAGCGGTTCAAGAACAAAGAAACCAACCAGCAACAAAAGCAGAACAACCCAGCCAGCTTTGAAGGTTGCGGGATCTTTAATCGCGCTGGCAGGCGTTTTCAGCAAAGTGACGTTGTAGGTTGCCGGAATATCCCGGCGGAAAAACAGATGCAGCATGCCCAGCGTGGCCGCGATGGCAGCAATATCAACAGGAACCATTACAGAGGCGTATTGCGTAAAACCAAGCCGGAAGAAGTCAGCAGAGACAATGTTTACCAGATTAGAAACGATAAGCGGCAGGCTGGCGGTATCGGCAATAAACCCGGCTGCCATGACAAAGGCCAATGTTGTCCTTTTGCTGAACCCCAGAGCGAGCAGCATGGCAATGACGATGGGAGTCAGAATGAGCGCTGCGCCATCGTTAGCAAACAGCGCCGCAACGGTCGCGCCTAACAGGATAATCCAGCTAAACAGCAGACGACCGCGCCCGTTGCCCCAGCGGGAGACATGCAGCGCGGCCCATTCAAAAAAGCCCGATTCATCGAGCAGCAGGCTGATGATAATTACCGCGATAAAAGTCGCAGTTGCGTTCCAGACGATATTCCAGACCACAGGAATATCACTGGGATGAATAACGCCGCTGACCAGCGCCAGCACTGCGCCAATACTCGCGCTCCAGCCGATGCTGAGGCCCCGGGGCTGCCAGATTACCAACACCAGCGTGAATAAAAAGAGACTACCTGCCAACAACATTCACTACTCCAATATATGCGTTTATATATATGTATCAACAGGTGCTACACGCTGATTTCGTGCGCCATTCGTCAAAATCTTCTCTCATGCTCTGCCAGGATGCGGCAATGATCTCCGCCGCCCAAGCCGGCATATGGGGCGAGAGGCGATAGTGGACCCATTTCCCTTGCCGACGGTCGAGCACCAGTCCGGACTCACGTAATATCGCCATATGACGCGATATTTTCGGCTGGGATTGCCCGGTGGCGGCACACAGATCGCAGACGCACAGTTCGCCGGACTCACGCAGCAACATGATGATGGCTAAACGGGTTTCATCCGCCAGAATTTTAAACAGCTGGATAGGTTTTATCATGATTGACCAGATTATCATCGGAGTACATATATGCTAAATCATATGTGTTTTGTTTTAAATAACAAATTATCGCCCGTAGCGACAAGGTAGTTCCTGACGATGATAAAAAGCCGGGCAAGCGGAGGATGCCCGGCGAGGCGGGGGAGGGGGACTATTTAAACAGATGCTTCGCGTGGAAACGCAGATGATCTTCTATAAAGGTGGCAATGAAATAGTAGCTGTGGTCGTAGCCGGGCTGGATACGCAGGCTCAGCGGCCATTGTTTCTGTCGCGCCACCTCTGCAAGGACCGCGGGCTGCAGTTGGGCGCCGAGAAACTGGTCGGCGTCACCCTGATCAATTAAAGTCGGAATGGCATCCCCGGCCTGGCTTGCCTGCATCAGCGCGCAGCTGTCCCACTCCTGCCAGGTCGCCTCATCATCGCCGAGATAGGCGCTGAACGCTTTTTGTCCCCACGGAACTTTGCATGGGTTGACGATCGGCGCGAAGGCCGAGACGCTGGTAAAGCGCCCTGGGTTTTTCAGCGCCACGATGAGCGCGCCGTGGCCGCCCATCGAGTGGCCGCTGATGGCGCAACGGTCGGCGACCTGAAACTGGTTGTTAATTAACTGCGGCAGCTCATCGCGCAGGTAGTCGTACATGCGAAAATGCGCCGCCCACGGCGCCTGAGTGGCGTTGAGGTAAAAACCTGCGCCTTTACCGAGATCGTAACCGGCATCATCGGCGACGTCATCGCCGCGCGGGCTGGTGTCGGGCATCACCAGCGCAATGCCAAGTTCGGCGGCTATCCGCTGAGCGCCGGCCTTAGTGGTAAAGTTTTCGTCATTGCAGGTCAAACCGGATAGCCAGTACAGCACCGGCGGCGGGGCGGTTTCCGTCGCCGGCGGTAAAAAGATGCTAAACGTCATGGCGCAGTTCAGGGTACTGGAGTGATGACGCCAGCGTTGCTGTCGACCCTCGTAACAGCGATGCTCTTCAAGCAGTTCCATGCAGGGCTCCTCGGGTATCTATGTGTAATGCTTAATAATACAGATATTTCATTAACCGGTGAGCAACTTTCACTTTCCCGTCGCGCAAAGCTATTGCATCATTAATACGAGTTATAAAGAACATCTCAGAACATCTACAGTACTTATGATTGCGCGCGGTAGCGGCGGGGCTCGCTGGCGTGGCGCATCGACAACGTCCAACCGCAGCGGTAAAAATGAAAGGTTGCGCCAATTTCAATAATTATCGTGACGGCTACTGGATTATGTGCGCCACCTCACGCACAATGAGTGCAAACTTTGCCCTCAGAAGAGCAAAGAGCGCCACACCTGCAGGAGAACCTAAATGTCATCATTGAGTAAAGAAGCCATACTCGTTCATGAAGCGCTGGTCGCTCGTGGGCTGGAGACGCCGCTGCGTCCGCCAGTACAAGAAATTGATAATGAAACGCGCAAGCGTCTGATCGCCGGGCACATGACTGAGATTATGCAGCTGCTGAATCTTGATCTCAGTGACGACAGCCTGATGGAGACTCCGCATCGCATCGCAAAAATGTACGTTGATGAGATTTTCTCCGGTCTGGATTATGCCAGATTCCCGAAAATCACCGTTATTGAAAACAAAATGAAAGTTGACGAGATGGTGACGGTTCGCGATATCACGCTGACCAGTACCTGTGAACATCACTTTGTGACGATTGACGGCAAAGCGACCGTGGCTTATATCCCGAAAGATTCGGTAATCGGCCTGTCGAAAATTAACCGCATCGTGCAGTTCTTTGCCCAGCGTCCGCAGGTGCAGGAGCGCCTGACGCAGCAGATCCTCACTGCGCTGCAGACCCTGCTCGGTACCAGTAACGTCGCGGTATCCATTGACGCGGTGCATTACTGCGTGAAAGCGCGCGGCATCCGCGATGCGACCAGCGCCACGACCACCACTTCGCTTGGCGGTCTGTTTAAATCCAGCCAGAATACCCGCCAGGAGTTCCTGCGCGCCGTACGTCACCACAATTAATTCGGAGCAGGGTGCATGGAGAGAAACGTCACGCTGGACTTCGTTCGCGGCGTCGCCATCCTCGGCATTCTGCTACTGAATATCACCGCCTTCGGCTTGCCGAAGGCGGCCTATCTTAATCCGGCCTGGGCCGGGAGTATTTCGCTGAGCGACGCCTGGAGCTGGGCAATCCTCGACCTGTTTGCGCAGGTGAAATTCCTCACCCTGTTTGCTCTGCTGTTCGGCGCCGGATTACAAATGCTGCTGGTACGCGGTAAACGCTGGATCCAGTCACGGCTAACGCTGCTTGCCCTACTTGGTTTTATTCACGGCCTCTTTTTCTGGGATGGCGATATTCTGCTGGCCTATGCGCTGGTGGGGCTGATTGCCTGGCGCATGGTACGCGATGCCCATCACGTTAAATCGCTATTTAATACCGGCGTAGTGCTATATCTCATCGGTATTGCGGTACTGGTATTGCTGGGATTGATTTCCGCCAACGGCGCCAGCCGGTCATGGGTGCCCGATGCCGCGAATGTGCAGTATGAGCAGTTCTGGAAGCTCAAAGGCGGTATGGAGGCGGTGAGCAATCGCGCGGATATGCTGTCCGATAACCTGGTGGCGCTGGGCGTGCAGTACGGCTGGCAGCTGGCGGGGATGATGCTAATGGGCGCGGCGCTAATGCGCTGCGGCTGGTTGAAAGGGCAGTTTAGCCTTAGTCACTACCGCCGCGTCGGGTTGGTGCTGATTATTGCCGGGATGGCGGTGAATGTGCCGGCCATCGCCGCGCAGTGGTACTTGCAATGGGACTACCGCTGGTGTGGTTTTCTGCTGCAGGCGCCGCGTGAACTTGGCGCGCCGCTTCAAACCATCGGCTATGCCGCGCTGGCGTGGGGATTCTGGCCGCAATTATGCCGCTTCCGTCTGGTCGGCGCGATTGCCTGCGTTGGGCGGATGGCGCTCAGTAACTATTTACTGCAAACCCTGATCTGCACCACGCTGTTCTATCATCTCGGCCTGTTTATGAAATTTGACCGTTTTCAGCTGTTGGCCTTTGTGCCGGCGGTGTGGGCCGTTAATCTCCTCTTCTCGCAGTTTTGGCTGCGTCATTTCCGCCAGGGGCCCGTTGAGTGGCTATGGCGTCAGTTAACCCTGAGAGCCTCAGGGACAACAACAAGAGATACATCCGTATAACGATCTCGATCACAATCATTAACAAAATGGATGTAACCGTTTCCAGCGGTGTGACCTCACTCACGTAGCGCGGCGCGCGTCACTGCCAGAATAGCCACCTTGCTGAACACAGGAGGTGGGTGTGACGTATTGTAATGCTATTAAGGTGGGTCTCCATGATCACCATTCGTGATGTCGCCCGTCAGGCGGGGGTCTCCGTAGCGACGGTCTCACGGGTGCTGAACAACAGCGCGCTGGTGAGCCCGGATACGCGGGAAGCGGTGATGAAAGCGGTCGCGCAGCTGGGTTATCGACCCAATGCCAATGCCCAGGCGCTGGCGACCCAGGTTAGCGATACCATCGGCGTGGTGGTGATGGATGTGTCGGACGCCTTTTTCGGCGCGCTGGTGAAAGCGGTGGATACCGTCGCGCAGCAGCACCAGAAATATGTCCTGATCGGCAACAGTTATCATGAAGCTGAAAAAGAGCGTAACGCCATTGAGGTGCTGATTCGCCAGCGCTGTTCGGCGCTTATTGTGCATTCGAAAGCGTTAAGCGATGCCGAACTCGGCGATTTTATGCAGCATATTCCGGGCATGGTGCTGATTAACCGCATTGTACCCGGCTTCGCGCACCGCTGTGTGGGTCTCGATAACGTCAGCGGCGCGCTCATGGCTACGCGGATGCTGCTCAATCACGGCCATCAGCGGATTGGCTATCTCTCTTCCAACCACGGCATTGAGGATGATGAACTGCGCCGCGAAGGGTGGGGTAAGGCGCTGCAGGAGCAGGGTATTATCGCCCCGGAAAGTTGGATTGGCTCGGGATCGCCGGATATGCAGGGCGGCGAAGCGGCGATGGTGGAACTGCTTGGGCGTAATTTAGGCCTGACGGCGGTGTTTGCCTATAACGACAGTATGGCCGCCGGCGCGCTCACCACCCTCAAGGATAACGGCATTGCTGTGCCGCAGCATCTCTCGCTGATTGGCTTTGATGACATTCCCATTTCCCGTTACACCGATCCGCAGCTGACCACGGTGCGCTATCCCATTATGTCGATGGCCAAATTGGCTACCGAACTGGCGCTACAAGGGGCGGCAGGAAAACTCGATAGTGAGGCCAGCCACTGTTTTATGCCCACGCTGGTGCGCCGCCATTCTGTGACGCAGAAGCAAAGTGTGGGGCCGATCACTAACTGAATCTATCCATCGATGTAACCGCTTTCAATCTGTGAGTAAATTCACAGTATATTAACATTCCGCTGTTTATGATGGCAGCGTTGACCAGTCCGAACCAGACTGTGCTGATGATGCGTTTAAACATCATTTTAAACAATAGGTTAGGCACTTGATGAAGCCGTTTTTCTGGAGCGTTACCCTACACGGAAGACAGAATTAACGTTGTGAATATCGTTGTGCGGTAACCCTAATGTAACAACTCCCGCCAGCTATCTTCACGCCAAAAAAAACGATGCAAAATAATAAAACCGGAGATTCCATGAATAAGAAGGTCTTAGCTCTGTCCGCCGTCATGGCTGGTATGCTTTTCGGCGCCGCAGCGCATGCCGCGGATACCCGTATCGGCGTTACGATCTACAAGTATGACGACAACTTTATGTCCGTCGTGCGTAAAGCTATCGAAAAAGACGGCAAATCTGCGCCGGACGTGAAACTGCTGATGAATGACTCGCAGAACGATCAGTCCAAACAGAACGATCAGATCGACGTGCTGCTGGCGAAAGGGGTGAAGGCGCTGGCGATCAACCTGGTTGACCCGGCGGCGGCGGGTACGGTTATCGACAAAGCGCGCGGGCAAAATGTGCCGGTGGTGTTCTTTAACAAAGAGCCATCGCGCAAGGCGCTGGATAGCTACGATAAAGCCTACTATGTAGGTACCGACTCTAAAGAATCCGGGATTATCCAGGGCGATCTTATCGCCAAACACTGGAAAGCGAACCCTAACTGGGATCTGAATAAAGATGGTCAGATTCAGTTTGTTCTGTTGAAAGGCGAGCCGGGCCACCCGGATGCCGAAGCGCGTACTTCCTACGTTATCAAAGAGCTGAATGAAAAAGGTCTTAAAACTCAGCAGCTGGCGTTAGATACCGCCATGTGGGATACCGCGCAAGCGAAAGATAAAATGGACGCCTGGCTCTCCGGCCCGAACGCTAACAAAATCGAAGTGGTGATCGCTAACAACGATGCGATGGCGATGGGCGCGGTAGAAGCGCTGAAAGCGCATAACAAGAGCAGCATTCCGGTGTTCGGCGTCGATGCTCTGCCTGAAGCGCTGGCGCTGGTGAAATCCGGCGCGATGGCCGGTACCGTGCTGAACGACGCCAACAACCAGGCGAAAGCGACTTTCGATCTGGCGAAGAACCTGGCTGACGGCAAAGAGCCTGCTGCTGGCACCAACTGGAAAATTGAGAATAAGATTGTCCGCGTACCATACGTAGGCGTCGATAAAGACAACCTCAGCCAGTTTATCGGTAAATAAGTTTTACATGCATTGCGGGCGCGTTCAGCGCGCCCGATTATTCCTGATACCGAAGCCGATTTTGCTGCGATATAACTTATCGTCGCGGATCGGCACGAACGCAGCCAGGTATAACTATGGTCAGCAATAATAGCGTACAGTCGGGCGAATATTTGTTGGAAATGAGCGACATCAACAAATCTTTCCCCGGCGTGAAAGCTCTTGATAATGTCAACCTGAAGGTTCGTCCGCACTCAATCCATGCATTAATGGGGGAGAATGGCGCGGGTAAATCGACATTATTAAAATGCTTATTTGGGATCTATCAAAAAGATTCCGGCAGTATTCTTTTTCAGGGAAAAGAGATCGATTTCCATTCGGCGAAAGAAGCCCTGGAGAACGGTATTTCAATGGTGCACCAGGAGTTAAACCTGGTTCTACAACGTTCGGTCATGGACAACATGTGGCTGGGGCGTTACCCCACCAAAGGTATGTTTGTCGATCAGGATAAAATGTATCGCGATACCAAAGCGATATTTGATGAACTGGATATTGATATTGACCCGCGCGCTCGCGTGGGGACGTTATCGGTATCGCAGATGCAGATGATTGAAATTGCGAAGGCGTTCTCCTATGACGCCAAAATAGTCATTATGGATGAGCCTACCTCATCGCTGACCGAAAAAGAGGTCAATCACCTGTTTAAAATAATCCGCAAGCTGAAAGAGCGTGGCTGCGGCATTGTTTATATCTCCCATAAAATGGAGGAGATATTCCAGCTCTGCGATGAGATTACTATCCTGCGCGATGGTCAGTGGATTGCCACCCAGCCGCTGGAAGGGCTGGATATGGATAAGATCATTGCGATGATGGTTGGCCGTTCGCTGAACCAGCGTTTTCCGGATAAACAAAACAAACCGGGCGAAGTAATCCTTGAAGTTCGTAACCTGACCTCGCTGCGCCAGCCGTCGATTCGCGATGTCTCGTTCGATCTGCATAAGGGCGAAATTCTCGGTATTGCCGGGCTGGTAGGCGCGAAGCGTACCGATATCGTTGAAACGCTGTTTGGCATCCGCGAAAAGGCCAGCGGCACTATTACCCTGCATGGTAAAAAAATTAATAACCATAGCGCTAACGAAGCGATTAACCACGGCTTTGCGCTGGTAACCGAAGAGCGTCGTTCGACGGGGATTTATGCTTATCTCGATATTGGTTTTAACTCGCTGATATCAAATATCAAGAAGTATAAAAACAAGGTCGGCCTGTTGGACAATTCACGGATGAAAAGCGATACCCAATGGGTTATCGATTCCATGCGTGTAAAAACGCCAGGTCATCAAACGCAAATCGGTTCGCTTTCCGGCGGGAATCAGCAGAAGGTTATTATCGGCCGTTGGTTATTAACCCAACCGGAAATATTAATGCTTGATGAACCGACCCGCGGAATTGACGTCGGCGCGAAATTTGAAATTTACCAGCTGATTGCCGAACTGGCTAAAAAAGATAAGGGCATCATTATTATCTCTTCTGAAATGCCGGAGCTGCTGGGAATTACCGACCGTATTCTGGTTATGAGCAACGGGCTGGTTGCCGGAATTGTTGAGACCAAAACCACGACGCAAAATGAAATTCTGCGTCTTGCATCATTGCACCTTTGAGATCAGGGGCTTTCCATGAGTGCGTTAAATAAAAAGAGTTTCCTCACTTACCTGAAAGAGGGTGGGATTTACGTTGTACTTTTGGTCTTGCTGGCCATTATTATTTTCCAGGACCCGACCTTCTTAAGTCTGCTGAACTTAAGTAACATCCTGACGCAATCCTCGGTACGTATTATCATCGCGCTCGGCGTCGCCGGGCTGATTGTTACTCAAGGGACCGACCTTTCCGCTGGACGTCAGGTGGGTCTGGCGGCGGTGGTGGCGGCTACCATGCTGCAGGCGGTGGATAACGCCAACAAGGTGTTCCCGGAGATGGCGACCATGCCGATCCCGTTGGTTATTCTGCTGGTTTGCGCAATTGGCGCGGTGATTGGCTTGATTAACGGTATCGTCATTGCCTATCTCAACGTGACGCCGTTTATCACTACCCTGGGGACGATGATTATCGTTTACGGTATCAACTCCCTGTACTACGACTTCGTCGGCGCGTCGCCGATTTCCGGTTTCGACAGCCACTTCTCGCAGTTTGCCCAGGGCTTTGTCGCTTTAGGTTCATTCCGCCTGTCGTACATAACTTTCTACGCGCTGATCGCTATCTTCTTCGTGTGGATCCTGTGGAATAAAACCCGTTTCGGTAAAAACATCTTCGCTATCGGCGGTAACCCGGAAGCCGCGCGTGTCTCCGGCGTTAACGTGGCGCTGAACCTGCTGATGATTTATGCCCTATCCGGGGTGTTTTACGCCTTCGGCGGGCTGCTGGAAGCCGGACGTATCGGTTCGGCGACCAACAACCTCGGCTTTATGTACGAACTGGATGCGATTGCCGCCTGCGTGGTGGGGGGCGTTTCCTTCAGCGGCGGCGTGGGTACGGTTTTCGGCGTGGTGACCGGGGTTATTATCTTTACCGTCATCAACTACGGTCTGACCTACATCGGCGTCAATCCATACTGGCAGTATATTATTAAAGGGGCGATTATCATCTTCGCCGTGGCGCTGGATTCACTGAAATACGCGCGTAAGAAATAAGATTGAACGCATACAAAACCCGCGCCTGGCGCGGGTTTTTTTATATCTCAAATCGACGAAACGACGGCGGCTATTTTTCTTTCTGTAGCTCCAGCAACTGCTCAGGCGTGACCGCCGGGTAGGATTGCGCATCCTCCGGAACTTCATGCTGCTGCGCCGGGATGGGGATCAGCGGCCCGAGGAAACGCGGTTCGCGTTTGAAGATATAGAGATCCGCCAGCGCGCCAAACCGGGCGCCAAACTCGCGAAGACGCACGGTCCACATATCCTTCGGCGAAGGCACCGCATAGCACTGCGCCTGAATCCCCATATGCAGGGCGATAAACAGCGCGCGCTCGCAGTGGAAGCGCTGGGTGATAATAATAAAATCGTTGGTATCGAACACTTTGCGGGTGCGCACGATCGAATCGAGGGTGCGGAAACCGGCGTAGTCCAGCACGATATCCGCCGGATCGACGCCGGCTTTGATCAGATCCCGGCGCATGGTCATCGGTTCGTTATAGCTTTGCAGGGCGTTGTCACCGCTTAACAGCAGATAATTGACCTTACCGCTATTGTAAGCGTTGAGCGCGCCCTGGATTCGGTAACGATAATACTGATTGATCACGCCGGTGCGATAATATTTGGCAGTACCCAACACCACGCCAACCTGGCGGTAGGGGAGATCCTGCAGCTCATCGTAAATATAGGGCGCGGTTTTCCAGCTCATCCAGCGGTCAAGACCCAGCACGGTCAACAGCAGCAGGCCGAGCAGGACTAACAGGCTGTATAACACACGCTTTAACATGAACTTGACTCAATGGTGGACGAGGGAAGCTTCAGGCTACTTTACCCGCCGGGTAAGCGCAAGAAACCATCGTTTAATTGCGGGGATTTTCAGCAATATGGCAGATTACCGAATCCAGGCCGGATAAGCCAAAGGCGCATCCGGCAATCTGCTCAGGCTATCTGGCTAGTTAACCTAACAGCACGCGGTCGATATTCTGACAGCCCAACGCTTTCAGGGTTGCAACGGTCGCATCCCACTGGATAAGCGCGGCGTCGGCTTTCTCGGCTAACAGCGCGCGCTGGATATCCGGATAGTCGTAACCGTTAAGGCTCAGCAGGTTCAGCGCGCCCTGCAGCGGCGGTAGCGTCGGATTGAACGCCGCGTTTTCCGCGTAGCTGCCGCAGAAAATGGTGCCGTCTTTCAGCTCCAGCGCCACGCCGGAAGGGGAGTTGCTGTACGGCGCATGGCAGCGGTTCGCCGCCTGAATAGCCGCCTGCGTGAGGGCATCGCCGCTGAGGGCGAAGCCGTGATCCTGCTCATCCATCAGCAGAGTTTTGATTTCCAGATCTTTCGGGCCAAAGGCGTCCGGCAGATAGTGCTGCAGGGAATGCGCTTCGCGACCCGGCAGATGAATGCGCAGCGCCAGGCCGCTGTTCAGTTCGTTCATAAACTGGCGACAGTGGCCGCAAGGCGTGTAGTTGACGGTAATGGCGCGCAGGGATTTTTCGCCGCGCAGCCAGGCGTGGCTGATGGCGCTCTGTTCCGCGTGGACGGTCTGCTGCATGGTGGCGCCGAGGAATTCCATGTTGCCGCCGAAATACCAGCGACCGCTCACGCCGCGGGCGATAGCGCCAACGTTAAAGTGAGAAAGATCGGCACGGGCGCAGGCGGCGGCAAGCGGCAGTAGCGCAAAGGCCAGCGCGTCTTCATCCAAACCTGTTGCTTGTTGTAGCGTCGCCACCTGATCGGCTTCGAGCAGCGCCGGGAAGTGCGGGTCTGCGAGCATCGGGGCGATGGCCGCCTGCAGGTCTGCCGCCAGATTAGTCAAAGCAGCTTGAAAACGAGAGTGCATAGCGTTGCCTCATAACAATGTAATGGGAAGCTAGTGTACGGGCCCGTACGGGCCCTATATGTGACATAAGTCTCATTGTTTGTGCAACGCTAATTTGTTGCATTTATAGGTGTGATGCATATCACGTTTATCCAACAACAGCGACGATCACCGGGAACAGAAAAGGCGCGACCAGCGAGGTAATAATTCCGCACAGTACCAGCGCCAGCGAGCTAAATGCCCCTTCCTGGTAGTCCAGTTCGGCGCAACGGGCGGTGCCGAGGGCGTGCGAGGCGGTACCCATCGATAGGCCGCGGGATGCTTTAGTATGAATACGCATGGCGTTAAGCAGCGTATGGCCGAACACCGCGCCGAGGATGCCAACGAAAATGACGCATACGGCGCTAATCGCTGGAATACCGCCAATACTGCCGCTGACCGCCATGGCAATCGGCGTAGTGACGGATTTTGGCATGATGGAAGCGGCGATTTGCGGGGTGGCGCCCATCAGCAGAGCGACGGTAGTACCGGTGATCATCGCCACGCAGCTACCGATAAAGCAGATGGTGATGATGGATTTCCAACGCGCGCGGATCTGGTGCAGTTGTTCATACAGCGGAAAGGCCAGCGCGACCACCGCCGGCTGCAGTAGATCGTTAAGGATTTTGCTGCCGGCAAAATAGCGTTCATAAGAAATGCCGGTGACCAGCAGGAAAGGAATAATGACCACCATGGCGACCAGCAGCGGGTTGAGCAGCGGAAATTTAAACCGCGCCGCCAGCTTGCGGGCAAGGAAAAAGACAATCAGCGTTAACGGGAGCGACCACCACATTTCATGGATCATTTTTTACTTCCTTTTTGCCCGATGATTTTGCGTTCACCGTGGACCAGATGCGAGCTCCAGCTCACTACCAAAAAGACTAATAAGGTACTGACGGCGCAGGAGACCGCCACCGGCCCCAGCTGCGCGCGCAGCAAATCCCAGTACTGCATTACGCCGACGCCGATAGGCACGAACAGCAGCGCCATGTAGCGAATCAGGATGTTACAGCCGGGGTTGACCCACTGCGGCGGCATAATTTGCAGCGCCAGCAGCACGAACAAAATCAGCATGCCGATAATGCTGCCGGGAATTGTGATGGGCAGTAGCCCGGCGATAAAAATGCCCGCATACAAGCAGGCGTAAATCAGGACGAAAGCTCGCGCGTACTGCCAGATAATATTCAGCGACTTACTCATGGTAATAACCCTTGATGAACTGCCATTCATCATACAATTAAACCCTGAAATGTGCTACCGATCACATCATGAATTCTACGCATCGTCAGCATAGAAAATGGGAACAGCGGCCTTATTCTGCGAGGTAGTGCAGAAAACGAGTGAGCGCCAGCGATGGCACTTCGCTTTTGCGCCAGAACACCCCAACGCTACCTTTTTGTTCAATACGCGGCAAATTCAGAATCGCCAGTTGCCCATGTTCGGCGTAATGCTGCGCCAGCCGCAAAGAAAGAATAGAGATCATATCGCTGCTTTGCAGCAAATTGCTGGTGACATTCATCGAGGCCGACTCGATAGTATTCTCCGGCAGCATGACGCCGTTATCGACCAGCGCGTTATCAATACTCTGACGAATGGGCGTGCCTGTAGGCCAGACGATCCAGCGCCAGGCGGCAAGATCCGCCCAGTTCAGATGGGACCTGCTGGCCAGCGGATGATCGGGACGGGCGACGAAGCATACCGGTTCGGTATAGAGCACACGGTAGTTGAGCGGCAGTTCCAGCGCGCGCCCCCCAACACGTCCGACGACCACATCGACCACGCCGGAGAGCAGGTCGTGCAGCAGTGGCGTCATCACTTTTTCTTCGATATTCAGATGCAGGGTCGGCATCTCTTTAAGCAGGGCGAGGATCGCCTGCGCCACGCAGTCTGTCGCCACCGGCGAGCAGCCGATCATCAGGCTGCCGACCAGCCCGCCTTGTTTAAAGCGCTCGATCTCGTACTGCGAGCGCGACATGTCGTTGATTAGCCGCTGGGCGTGCTGAAGCAGCAGTTTGCCACCTTCCGAAGGGCGCAGGCCCTTACTGTGGCGCTCAAAGAGCGGCATGCCGACTTCTTCTTCAAATTGCGTCAGCCACTTAGAGAGTGCGGGCTGGGTAATATTCATCATTTTCGCGACCTGCGTGAGATTGCCTTGCTCACCCAGCGCCACCAGCATTTTCAAATGCTGCAGCTTCAACTTTTGCGTCCAGTTCGCCATCAGCCGATAACCTCCAGGTTATGTCTATGCCCGAAAAGCCATTGTACATTTCATCGCCATGGTTACAAAATCGCAACATAAAAGAAATAAATACAACATCTACCCTGACCTGCACTGAGGCATCATTATGGCTCAACGACGTGAACTACAGACGTTACTCAACGCAGCGCCGGTTGGCGCCCTGCAGTGGCGTGTGATTATTTGCTGTTTTCTGGTGGTGATGCTTGATGGTTTTGACACCGCCGCCATTGGTTTTATCGCCCCCGATATCCGCGTTCACTGGCAACTGAGCGCCAGCGAACTCGCGCCGCTGTTTGGCGCCGGACTATTGGGATTGACCGCCGGGGCGCTGCTCTGCGGCCCGCTTTCTGACCGCTTTGGCCGAAAACGGGTGATTGAGTTCTGTGTCGCGTTGTTTGGCTTTTTTAGCCTGCTCTCCGCGTTCTCGACGAATCTTGAAATGCTGGTGATCCTGCGTTTTCTCACCGGTCTGGGATTGGGCGGGGCGATGCCCAACACCATTACCATGACTTCGGAATATCTGCCGGCTCGCCGCCGCGGGGCGTTAGTAACCTTGATGTTCTGCGGCTTCACGCTGGGTTCGGCGCTGGGCGGCGTGGTGAGCGCCCAACTGGTGGCGCATATCGGCTGGCACGGCATTCTGGCCTTAGGCGGCATCCTGCCGCTGCTGCTGGCCGTCGCGCTGCTGTGGGCGCTGCCGGAATCGCCGCGCTGGCAGGTTCGCCGCGGACTGCCGCAGGCGACCATCGCCAAAACCGTCAGCGCCATCACCGGCGAGCGCTATTCCGAAACCCATTTCTGGCTGGATGAACCGGCGGCCGGGCCGAAAGGCAGCATTAGCCAGCTGTTTGTCGGCCGCCAGTTGACAATCACCTTGATGCTCTGGGTGGTGTTCTTTATGAGCCTGCTGATTATCTATTTGCTCTCCAGCTGGATGCCGACGCTGCTTAACCATCGTGGTATCGATTTGCAGCACGCTTCGTGGGTGACCGCCGCGTTTCAGGTGGGCGGCACGCTCGGCGCACTGTTGCTCGGTATCCTGATGGACCGTTTCAATCCCTTCCTTGTGCTGGCGCTGAGTTACTGCCTGGGCGCGTTGTGCATCGTGATGATCGGTTTAAGCGAAAACGGTTTGTGGCTGATGGCGCTGGCGATTTTCGGCACCGGAATCGGCGTGAGTGGTTCGCAGGTAGGCCTGAATGCGCTGACTGCCACGCTTTATCCTACTCAGAGCCGCGCGACCGGTGTCAGCTGGTCCAACGCCGTCGGCCGCTGCGGCGCCATCGTTGGTTCGCTCTCCGGCGGCATGATGATGGCGATGAATCTCTCTTTCGACACGCTGTTTTACGTTATAGCGGTACCGGCGGCGATCGGCGCGGTGATGCTCATCCTGCTGATGCTGGCGGTTCGCCGCCCTGGAACTGTACCCGACGCGCTGCCCTCTGCCGGTATCGCGAATAAATGAGGAGAATAATAATGACGCCATCTACTCCGCAATCGAACCGCAATCGTCAGCAATTCTATCAGCATATCGCTGGACAGAATCTGACGCCGCTGTGGGAATCGTTGCACCATCTGGTGCCGCAAACGCCGAATGCCAACTGCGCCCCGGCGTACTGGAACTATCAGGAAATTCGCCCGCTGCTGCTGGAAAGCGGGCAGTTAATCGGCGCTAAAGAGGCGGTACGTCGGGTACTGGTGCTGGAGAACCCGCAGCTGCGCGGCCAGTCGTCCATTACCGCGTCGCTGTATGCCGGCCTGCAGCTCATCATGCCGGGCGAGGTGGCGCCGAGCCACCGTCACAATCAGTCGGCGCTGCGCTTTATCGTGGAAGGCCACGGCGCGTTTACCGCCGTCGACGGCGAGCGCACGCCAATGCGCCCCGGCGATTTTATTCTGACTCCGCAGTGGCGCTGGCACGATCACGGCAATCCTGGCGATGAACCGGTGGTCTGGCTCGATGGTCTCGATTTACCGCTGGTCAACTATCTCGGCTGCGGTTTTGCTGAAGATTATCCGCAGGAGCAGCAGCCGGTGACGCGTAAAGAGGGCGACTACCTGCCGCGCTACGCTGCCAACATGTTGCCGCTGCGCCATCAGGTGGGAAATTCCTCGCCGATCTTTAACTACCGCTACGACCGTAGCCGCGAGGCGCTGCATGACCTGACCCATCTTGGCGAGGCCGACGAATGGGACGGCTACAAGATGCGCTACGTCAACCCGGTCACCGGCGGCTATCCGATGCCCTCGATGGGCGCTTTCCTGCAACTGTTGCCGAAAGGGTTCCGGTCGCGGGTGGCGAAAACCACCGACAGCACCATCTACCACGTAGTGGAAGGTAGCGGCCAGGTGACGATTGGCGAACAAACCTTCGCATTCCAGCCGAAAGACATCTTCGTGGCGCCAACCTGGCACGGCGTATCGTTCAACGCCTGCGAAGAGTGCGTGTTATTTAGCTTCTCGGACCGTCCGGTACAGGAGGCCTTAGGCCTGTTCCGCGAAGCGCGTTATTAATAAGAAGGAAAACCATCATGACTCAATACGTTTTTGCTCCCCAGGCGCCGATTAGTCTCCCCGTTGTTGGCAGCGATGAGCAGTTCCCGGTGCGCCGCGTGTACTGCGTAGGCCGTAACTATGCCGCCCACGCCCGTGAAATGGGCTTCGATCCGGATCGCGAACCGCCGTTCTTCTTTTGCAAACCGGCGGATGCGGTTGTGCCGGTGGCGGCTGGCGAAACGCTGGATCTGCCGTATCCGGCGCAGACCGACAACTATCACTACGAGATTGAGCTGGTGGTCGCTATCGGCAAGGCGGGACGCGACATCCCGCTGGAGCAGGCGCAGGAATATATCTGGGGCTATGCCACCGGACTCGATATGACCCGCCGCGACCGCCAGATGGAGATGCGCCAGATGGGGCGCCCGTGGGAAATAGGTAAAGCATTCGATCTTTCCGCTCCTGTCGCGCCGCTGCATAAAGCCGCTGAGGCGCGCGAGGTGAATCAAGCCGGGATCTGGCTGCAGGTGAATGGTGAAGATCATCAGCGTAGCGATATACGCCACCTCATCTGGTCAGTAAATGAAACCATCAGCTATCTGTCGGGCTTTTTTGAACTGCAGCCCGGCGATCTGATTTTCACCGGCACGCCGGAAGGCGTCGGCGCGGTGGTGAAGGGCGATGTGATTACCGGCAACGTAGACGGACTGACGCCTATCGCCGTTCGCGTGGTGTGAGGTGAACAATGAAGCTGTACAGTTTTTTTAATAGCTCTGCCTCATACCGGGTGCGCATCGCACTGGCCCTCAAGGGCATCGATTATCAGAGCGTGGGGGTGAATATCCGCATCGGGGCGCAGAATGCGCTGGACTACCGGCGGCTCAATCCGGCGGGGCTGGTGCCGACGCTTATCACCGATGACGGTGAATCGCTGAGCCAGTCGCTGGCGATAGTTGACTGGCTTGACCGCCACTACCCACAGATGCCGCTGCTGCCGCAGGAGGATCCGGCGCGGATGCGGGTGCTGGAGATGGTCTACGCCATCGCCTGCGATATTCATCCGATTAATAACATGCGGGTTTTACGCTACCTTAGCGACGAGCTGAAGGTCAGCGAAGCGGACAAAAAACGCTGGTATGCCCACTGGATCCAGCAAGGGCTGAGTGCGCTGGAGCAACTGCTGCGACAATCGAAATCCGGCGCTTTCTGCATCGGCGATAGACCAACGCTCGCCGACTGTTGCCTGGTGCCGCAGTGGGCCAACGCGCAGCGAATGGGGTGCGATCTGAGCCATTATCCGCGCTGCCAGGCGGTTTACGACGCCTGTACCCGGCTACCGGCGTTTATTGCCGCCGCGCCGGAAAATCAACAAGACAAAATTCCGGCCTAGGGAGGAAGGAAAATGGCGAAAGTGACGCGAGCAATTATCGTCGGCGGCGGCATTGGCGGCGCGGCGACGGCGCTCTCTCTGGCGCGCCAGGGAATCAAAGTAATGCTGCTGGAAAAGGCGCATGAAATCGGTGAAATCGGCGCCGGTATTCAACTGGGGCCGAATGCGTTTTCAGCGCTGGATAGCCTCGGCGTCGGCGAAGTGGCGCGCCAGCGCGCGGTGTTTACCGACCATATCACGATGATGGATGCGGTGAATGGGGAAGAGGTGGTGCGTATCGAGACCGGCCAGGCCTTCCGTGACCATTTCGGCGGCCCGTATGCGGTGATCCATCGGGTGGACATTCACGCCACCGTCTGGGAAGCCGCGCTGACCCATCCCGGCGTGGAATACCGGACTTCAACTCAGGTGGTGGATATCCGCCAGACCGCCGATGACGTGACGGTCTTTGATGACAAAGGCAACAGCTGGACCGCCGATATTCTGCTGGGCTGCGACGGCGTGAAGTCAGTGGTGCGCCAGAGTCTGCTCGGCGATGCGCCGCGGGTCACCGGCCACGTGGTGTACCGCGCGGTGATCGAGGCGGCCGACATGCCGGAAGACCTGCGGATTAACGCGCCGGTGCTGTGGGCCGGGCCGCATTGTCATCTGGTGCATTATCCGCTGCGCGGCGGCAAACAGTACAACCTGGTGGTCACCTTCCATAGCCGCGAAAGTGAAGAGTGGGGCGTGCGCGACGGAAACAAAGAAGAGGTGCTTTCTTACTTTAAAGGGATTCATCCCCGCCCGCGGCAAATGCTCGACAAACCAACGTCCTGGCGCCGCTGGTCTACCGCCGACCGCGAGCCGGTTGCAAAGTGGGGCAACGATCGCATTACTCTGGTCGGCGATGCCGCACACCCGGTGGCGCAGTATATGGCGCAAGGCGCCTGCATGGCGCTGGAGGATGCGGTAACGATAGGCAAAGCGCTGCAACAGTGCGACGGCGACGCCGCTCGCGCCTTCGCGCTGTACGAGTCGGTGCGTATTCCGCGTACCGCGCGAATTGTCTGGTCAACTCGTGAAATGGGGCGGATTTATCACGCGGCGGGGGTCGAACGGCAGGTACGTAATCTTCTATGGAAGGGCAAAACGCAGGATGAATTTTACCGCGGTATCGAGTGGCTTTACGGCTGGAAAGAGGATAACTGCCTCGCACCACGCTAAGGTCTGATATTGAGATCTTTAAACCGACGCACAGAGGCGCTACCATAGCGCCTCTTTTTTTTCCGGGTAACGATATGCGTGTATTACTGGCGCCAATGGAAGGCGTGCTCGATTCGCTGGTGCGCGAGCTGCTGACCGAGGTTAATGATTACGATCTGTGCATCACCGAATTTTTGCGCGTGGTGGATCAGCTGCTGCCGGTAAAATCGTTCTACAGACTGTGCCCGGAACTGCACCATCAAAGTCGCACTCCGTCCGGCACCCGCGTGCGCGTGCAATTGTTGGGGCAATACCCGCAATGGCTGGCGGAAAACGCCGCCCGCGCGGTGGAGCTTGGCTCTTGGGGCGTGGATTTAAACTGCGGTTGTCCATCGAAGCTGGTGAACGGCAGCGGCGGCGGCGCGACGTTACTGAAAGATCCCGAGCTTATCTATCGCGGGGCGAAAGCCATGCGCGAAGCGGTTCCCGATCACCTGCCGGTGACGGTGAAAGTTCGCCTCGGCTGGGACAGCGGCGAACGGCGCTTCGAAATCGCCGACGCGGTACAGCAGGCGGGCGCCAGCGAGCTGGTGGTGCATGGCCGCACCAAAGAGGATGGTTACAAAGCTGAACGCATCAACTGGCAGGCCATCGGCGAAATCCGCCAGCGTCTGACTATTCCGGTGGTTGCTAACGGCGAAATCTGGGACTGGCAAAGCGCGCAGGAGTGCATGGCCGCTACCGGCTGTGATTCGGTGATGATTGGCCGCGGCGCGCTCAACGTGCCGAATCTCAGCCGGGTAATCAAATACAATGAACCGCGTATGCCGTGGCCACAGGTGGTTGAGTTACTCAAAAAATATACCCAACTGGAAAAGCAGGGGGATACCGGTTTATATCACGTAGCGCGCATTAAGCAGTGGCTGGGCTATTTACGCAAAGAATACACGGAAGCGCTTGGCCTCTTTAATGAAATTCGCACCTTGCAAACCTCAGCAGAGATAGCGAAAGCGATTGCACGTTATTAGATAAGGCGGTGTTATTCCGTACGCACTTTATTAATTAGCACTTATTCCTGCACGATACGACGCGAGCTGTATCACGTTTTTATTCCCTCGCGCTTGAGTCGTCACAAGAAGTTGATACAGTGCAATAGTTGGATTGCTACTGCTTCGGCAGGCGAAACCTGATTACCTGGCATTTGTCGGGGGTCAGGTTTTTTTGTTTCTGGGGTTCATATGCTAATCGCCAAAGTACTTAATAATAACGTGGTGGTAGTGGTCAACGAGCAGCAGCGCGAACAGGTGGTGATGGGGCGAGGGCTGGCCTTTCAAAAGCGCGTGGGCGACTCGTTGGACGAAAGTAAAATTGAAAAAGTCTTCGCCTTACAAAGCGATGAACTGGTTGGCCGCTTAGGCGAATTACTCAGTCAGATACCGTTAGAAGTAATGACCACCTGCGATCGTATCATCGAGCTGGCCCGCGGGCGGTTGGGAAAGTTACAGGAAAGTTTGTACATCACCTTAACTGACCACTGTCACTTTGCCATTGAGCGGCAGAAAAACGGCGTCGCGATTCGCAACGTGCTGTTGTGGGAGATTAAACGGCTGTATCCGAAGGAGTTCGAACTGGGTCAGGAGGCGAGGGCCATCATCGCCCGCCGGCTGGGCGTCGAGCTTGCCGAGGATGAAGCCGGGTTTATCGCTTTGCATCTGGTGACGGCGCAGCTCAACAGCGAAATGCCGGAAGTGATGCACGTAACGCGGGTGATGCAGGAGATTCTGCAACTGGTGAAGTACCAGCTGCAGCTTAACTACGATGAAGAGTCGCTCAGCTACCAGCGCTTTGTGACCCATCTGAAGTTTTTCGCCCAGCGCATGTTAACGCGAACGGTAGTGCAGGATGACGACGTTACGCTGCACAGTGCGGTGAAAGATAACTACGCCAAAGCGTGGAAGTGTGCGGAAACGGTGGCGAAGCACCTGCAAAAGAATTATCAACGGGCGCTGACCACCGAAGAGATTATGTTTCTTGCCATTCATATCGAGCGGGTAAGAAAAGAGGGGCGTTAATCCCCCCACAAAACTGGATTGTTACTGCATGATGCAGGCAAAACCTGAGCGCGACGCCAACCGGCGTGGTTCTCGGGTTTTTTTATTTTTACTACTCAGTCGCCGGTTGTCTGTGGGCAGCGGCAGTAAGGAAAAGAGCATGGAATATAAAGCACTCGCGCAGGATATTCTTCACCGCGTCGGCGGCAAAGAGAATATTGTGAGTCTGGTTCACTGCGCGACACGTCTGCGTTTCAAATTGAAAGATAACGCGAAGGCCGATGCCGAAGGGCTGAAGGCGAACCCTGGTGTGATCATGGTAGTCGAAAGCGGCGGCCAGTTTCAGGTGGTCATCGGTAACCATGTCCACGATGTCTGGCTGGCAGTGCGCCAGCAGGCGGGTTTAAGTGACGACAGCGAACCGGTGCCGCAGGAGAAAGCGGCGAAAAGCTCGGTATTAAGTCAGCTGATCGACATCATCTCCGGCATCTTTACCCCTTTTATTGGCGTGATGGCGGCGACGGGTCTGCTGAAAGGACTGCTGGCGCTGGCGCTAACCTGCGGATGGCTCACGCCGCAGCAGGGGACCTATAAAATCTGGTTTGCCGCCAGCGACGCGCTGTTCTTTTTCTTCCCGCTGTTTCTTGGCTACACCGCCGGCAAAAAGTTTGGCGGCAACCCGTTTATCTCAATGGTGATCGGCGGCGCGTTAACCCACCCGCTGATGATGCAGGCCTTTGAAGCCAGTCAGACGGGGGCGCCCGTGGAGCATTTTCTCGGTATACCGGTGACCTATATCAATTATAGCTCCTCGGTGATCCCGATTATTCTTGCCTCCTGGGTCTGCTGCTGGCTCGAACGGAAGAGTAACGCGGTGCTGCCGTCGGCGATGAAGAACTTTTTTACCCCGGCAATCTGTCTGGCGGTGGTAGTGCCGCTGACCTTTCTGGTGATAGGCCCGCTGGCGACCTGGCTGAGCCACATGATTGCCAATGGCTATCAGGTTATCTACGTTTTTGCCCCATGGCTGGCAGGCGCAGTGCTGGGCGCGCTATGGCAAGTATGCGTTATCTTCGGCCTGCACTGGGGGCTGATACCGTTGATGATCAATAACATGACCGTGTTGGGGCATGATTCCATGCTGCCGATCATTCTGCCGGCGGTGATAGCCCAGGTGGGCGCCGTGCTGGGGATACTGCTGGCCACGCGCGATTCGCGTCAGCGGATGCTGGCCGGTTCCGCGTTTTCCGCCGGGCTGTTTGGCATCACTGAGCCTGCCATTTATGGCCTGACGCTGCCGTTACGTCGCCCGTTTATCTTCGGATGTATCGCCGGCGCGATTGGCGGCGCGATTACCGCCTTCAGTAATAGCTACGCCTACTCCTTTGGGGTGCCGAACATTTTCTTTCCGGCACAGATGATCCCGCCCGGCGGCATTGATTTTAGCGTGTGGGGCGGTCTCATTGGCACCGGCGTGGCTTTCATTCTCGCCTGCGTATTGACCTTCTTCGCCGGCTTGCCGCGCAGCCAGGCAGAACAGGCGGTCGTCATCGCGCCTGCGGCGGAAAACGATATTCTGGCGCCGATGTCCGGCAGCGTACTGGCCCTCGATCAGGTGCCGGATAGCACCTTCGCCAGCGGCCTGCTGGGCAAAGGCGTAGCCATTATTCCGGCGGTGGGCAAGGTCATTGCCCCGTTTTCTGGCGAGGTCGCCTCACTGTTTCAGACTAAACACGCCATCGGCCTGCTGAGCGACAGCGGCATTGAACTACTGATCCACGTCGGCATTGATACCGTCAAACTCGACGGCGTACCGTTTACCGCCCATGTCAAAGAGGGGGACAAAGTTCAGGCCGGCGATCTGCTGCTGGAGTTCGATCGTCAGGCCATTCTGGACGCCGGTTACGACCTGGCGACCCCGATTATTATCAGCAACAGCGATGATTACCGTAGCGTTGAGATTGTGTCCGCGAGCGTCGTGGATGCCGGCCAGCCGCTGTTGTCCGTTAGCCATTAATCACAGGAGAGAGCGATGAAAACATTCCCGCAGGGCTTTTTATGGGGCGGCGCCACCGCGGCAAATCAGGTCGAAGGCGCATATCTGGAAGATGGCAAAGGTTTATCCACCTCCGACGTGCAGCCGCAGGGGGTATTCGGCGACGTCGTGGAGCGCGTCGCCGGCGACAGCGGTATTAAAGATGTGGCGATCGATTTTTACCATCGTTACCCGCAGGATATCGCGCTGTTTGCTGAGATGGGCTTCAACTGTCTGCGGGTCTCGATCGCCTGGACGCGTATCTTCCCGAACGGCGATGACGCCGAGCCGAACGAAGCCGGGCTGGCCTTCTACGACAAGCTGTTTGCCGAGATGGCCGCGCACAACATCACTCCGCTGGTGACGCTATCGCACTACGAGATGCCGTGGGCGCTGGTGAAAAACTATGGCGGCTGGGGCAGCCGCGAGGTGATTGGCTTTTTCGAGCGCTACGCCCGGACGGTATTCAGCCGCTATAAAAATCAGGTCAAGCTGTGGCTCACTTTTAACGAAATTAATATGTCGCTGCATGCGCCAATGACCGGCGTCGGCCTGCCGGCCGGTAGCAGTAAAGGCGAAGTCTATCAGGCTATCCACCACCAGCTGGTGGCCAGCGCGCTGGCGGTCAAAGCCTGTCATGAACTGGTACCGCAAGGGAAAATTGGCAATATGCTGCTCGGCGGGTTGATGTATCCGCTGAGCTGCAAGCCGGAAGATGTCTTTGAAACGCTGCAGCAAAACCGCAGCTGGCAGTTCTTCGGCGATGTGCAGTGCCGTGGCGCCTATCCGGGCTACATGCAGCGCTATTTCCGCGAAAACGATATTACGCTGACCATCACCGACGACGACCGGGAAGCGCTGAAAGAGACCGTCGATTTTATCTCCTTTAGCTACTATATGACCGGCTGCGTCACCGCCGATGAAGCGCTGAACCAGCAGGCGCGCGGCAACATTCTCAGCATGGTGCCGAACCCGCATCTGGCAAGCTCAGAGTGGGGCTGGCAGATAGACCCGCTGGGGCTGCGTACGCTGTTGAACGTACTGTGGGACCGCTATCAGAAGCCGTTGTTTATCGTTGAAAATGGTCTGGGGGCGAAGGATAAAATCGAAGCCGACGGCAGCATCAACGATGACTATCGCATCAGCTATCTCAACGATCATCTGGTGCAGGCGCGCGAAGCCATTGCTGACGGCGTCGAACTGATGGGCTTTACCAGCTGGGGGCCAATCGATCTGGTTAGCGCGTCGAAGGCCGAGATGTCCAAGCGCTACGGTTTTATCTATGTCGATCGTGACGATCTCGGGCAGGGGACGCTCGAACGGCGTAAGAAGAAAAGCTTCGCCTGGTATCAGGCGGTGATTGCCAGCAACGGCGGTAGTCTGCAGGAATAAGCTGTTCGGCGGCCCGGTTTTTTCCGGGCCGCATGCCGTTTAAGCCGGTTTACCGGCGCGCAGTAAAAAGATCATCGGACGCTCTTTCTCTTCCTCGAGCGCCGGTTGGGCGGCGATTTGCTCGGCGCTCGGGCCCCACTCATCAAGCTGCTCCAGCACAAAACCGGCGGCGATAAGCGCGTTAATCCAGCTTGAGAGTTTGCGATGCTGTTTAATCACCCCCTCGGCAAACCAGTTGCTGATACGTTCGCCTTCCTGCTGATAGTGGCTCACCGGCCAGCGTTTTTGCCCCTGTTCATCTACCTGCCAACCCTGCTGCAGCGGCGCGGTATAGATGGGGTGTTCGGCGGAAAAGACCAGCGTACCGCCGGGAACCAGCGCCTGATAGAGCATGGCGAACAGCGGCGCGACGTCCGGCAGATAATGCAGCGCCAGCGAACTGTAGACCAGATCGCAGCTATTCGCAGGCAGCGTCAGGGTTTGCAGGTCGGCGCAGCGATATTCGATAGTCTCGCCGGCGGTCATCTCCCGCGCCCGCTCCAGCATCCGGCTGGAGAGATCGAAACCGATTATCTGTTTTGCTCCCTGTTGCTGCGCCCAGCGGCAAAACCAGCCGTATCCGCAGCCGAGATCGACCACCCGCAGGCCATCTAACGCTGGCAGCAGGCGCTGAATTGCCGGCCACTCCGGCGCGCCGTCAAGACCCTTCACCGAGCGGTCAAGGGTGGCGTAACCGGCAAAGAAACCGGGATCGTCATAAATGTTCTGACTCATTGCAACTCCAATAATAACTTTGTTTATTTTTAGCTGACTCATTGTCAATGCACACGCTTTACTTAACGACCGTCATTCAATTAATTTATGATGACCAACCTTTATAAGTAACCCGACCCGAAGAATGAATCTTACACTGAGCAAAAGCGTGCTGGCGGCACTGCCACTGGCCATCGCGCTGGCTGGCTGCGCGCCATCGCATGACATTGGCGGCCCTTTAAAGCAGCAAACCCCGGCATCTCACGTTTCGATGGATCTGCCCGCCTCCGTAAAAAATGGCTGGCCGCATACCGACTGGTGGAAAGATTACCACGATGCCCAACTGGATAATCTGATTCAGCGCGCGTTAGCCAATGCTCCGGATATGCAAATTGCCGCGCAGCGCATCAAGCTGGCCGAAGCGCAGGCGCGAATGTCTCAGGCGAATCTCGGTCCGGAGATGGATTTCTCCGCCGATATCGAACGACAGAAAATGTCCGCGGAAGGCCTGATGGGGCCATTCGCCACCGACACCGACGGCAATACCGGACCCTGGTATACCAACGGTACCTTTGGCCTGACCGCCGGTTGGGATCTGGACCTGTGGGGGAAAAACCGCGCGCTGGTGAAAGCGCGCATCGGCGAAGTGAAAGCCCAGCTCGCCGAGCAGGCGCAGACCCGCGAGCTGCTGGCCAGCAGCGTGGCGCGCCTGTACTGGCAGTGGCAGACCGAAGCGGCGGTAAAAACGGTGCTGCAGCAGGTTAAAAGCGAACAGAATAATATTGTTAGCGTCGATACCGCGCTCTATCAGCGTGGCATCACCAACTCCGCCGAAGGGGCGGAGAACGACATTAACGTCAGCAAAACCGATCAGCAGCTGGCCGACGTGGCGGGTAATATGAAAGAGATTGAAGCGCGGCTGATGGCGTTAACCAACAGCCAGAGCCAGTCGCTCAATCTGCGAGCGGCGCCGCTGCCCGCGGTCAGCGCGCAGATGCCGAGCGAACTGGGCTATGAACTGCTGGCCCGCCGTCCGGATCTGCAGGAAGCCCACTGGTATATCGAATCCTCGCTGAGCGAAATTGATGCGGCGAAAGCGGCGTTTTATCCGGATATCAACCTGATGGCGTTCCTGCAGCAGGATGCGCTGCATTTAAGCGATCTGTTCCGTCATTCGGCGCAGCAGATGGGCGTGACCGCCGGGCTGACGCTGCCTATCTTTGATAGCGGCAGGCTGAATGCCAATCTCGATATCGCCAGCGCGCAGAACGGCCTGTCGATCGCTAAATACAACAAAGCCGTAGTCGATGCGGTGAACCAGGTGGCGAAAACCGCAAGCCAGGTAGAGACGCTGATGGAGAAAAACCAGCAGCAGCAGCAGGTGGAGAAAGATGCGCAGCGGGTGGTCAATCTCGCCCAGGCGCGGATGAATGCGGGAATCTTACCCGGTTCCCGCGTGAGTATGGCGAAGCTACCTGCGCTACAGGAGCGAATCACCGCCCTGCGCCTGCACGGCCAGTGGCTGGACGCCAGCATTCAGCTGACTTCCGCGCTGGGCGGCGGTTATCACCAGACGACGAAATAACGGCGTCAATAGCGGCGCGCGGCGCCGCTATTCATTATCATCCTCTGTATCTTCCGCTTTTCTTTTCGCTTCCCGGCGTTTCAGCCACAGATGAGCTCCGACTACCAGCGCCACCACCAGGATCAGCCAGACCCAGTGTTTGATGTGCTGATCGAGATGATGTAGCCATGGGCCTATCGCCTCGCCGCCAAGGTAGCCGAGGGTGGTAAAAATCAGCGCCCAAACGATGGCGCCGAAAATATTCAGCGGCAGAAAAATTTTCGGCGGCAAGCGACTGGCGCCGATCAAGACCGGGCCGATAACCCGAAAGCCGTACATAAAGCGGGTGCCGATAACGAACAGATAGGGATGCCGCTGAATCAGGCGCTGCGCTTTCCGGATCCGCGCCTTCTGCCGCGAGAAGCGACGCAGTAGCTTGCCGCCGAACTGGCGCCCCAGAAAATAGAGTAGCTGATCGCCGATCATGCCGCCTAAGGCTACGGCAACGACCACCAAAGGAAACTTCAATAGACCCTGATGCGCCGCCACGCCGCCAAGGATGGTGATGGTTTCACCTTCTGCGATGCTGCCGATAACCAGCGCCGCGTAGCCGTATTGGGAAATCAGGTGATTGATATCCATATAAACATAAACCCCTACTATTACCAGTCCCTTAATCATACACCCTGATGATTAAAACGGTCTGAAGCGCATTTTTATCGCTGTACACAAAATAATCTACAGAGTGAATTATACTTGTATCAGTGCTGTACGAAGCCGTGACAAGGGGGACGCTATGAACCATGTCTGGGGACTCTTCTCTCATCCTAATCAAGAGATGAGCGTGATCAAGAGTGAAAATGAAACCATTTCGCACCATTATACCCACCATGTGCTGGTGATGGCGGCGGTTCCGGTTATCTGTGCCTTTATCGGTACGACGCAGCTCGGCTGGAACTTCGGCGACGGCACGGTGATTAAGCTTTCACTGATGACCGGGTTGGTATTAGCGGTACTGTTTTATGCCGTGATGCTGGCCGGGGTGGCGGTGATGGGGCGGGTGATCTGGTGGATGGCCAGGAGCTATCCGCAACAGCCGTCTCTGAAACGCTGTATGGTCTTTGCCGGCTACGTCGCGACGCCGCTGTTTTTAAGCGGGATCGTGGCGCTCTATCCGCTGGTATGGCTGTGCGCGTTAATAGGCACCATCGCGCTGTTTTACACCGGTTATCTGCTGTATCTGGGTATTCCGACCTTTCTGAGTATTAATAAGGAAGAGGGGCTCAGCTTCGCCAGCTCAACCCTGGCTATCGGGGTGCTGGTGCTGGAAGTGCTGCTGGCGATCACCGTCGTGCTGTGGGGCTACGGGTACCGACTCTTCTAATCAGATGCATTGCCGGCAGAAATGAATAATTATGTCGGCAATGCAGCATTTACTCACGATTCTTATTGGCCTCAGGGCGTTATGACGCGGTATGATGGCGTTTGCCAGCGGCGTAGCCCACTTTACGCCGCGGCGTACGTTCAATAGCGTGCAAAAATACTTTTCAGAATGCCCATGATGCCGAATTTTCGAATTTCCTTGCTCAGCCTGACTTTGCTGCTGGCTGTGCCTTTTGCGCCCCAGGCGATAGCAAAAACCAGCGCGGTAACCGCCGCTTCCCAGCCGGATATCGCTTCCGGTAGCGCGATGATCGTCGATCTGGCGACCAAGAAAATCATCTACGCCAGCCAGCCCGATTTGGTGCGCCCGATGGCGTCGATCACCAAAGTAATGACCGCCATGGTGGTGCTGGATGCGCATTTACCGCTGGACGAGATGCTGACCGTTGATATCAGCCAGACGCCGGAGATGAAAGGTATCTATTCCCGCGTGCGTCTTAACAGCCAAATCAGCCGCCGCAATATGCTGCTGCTGGCGCTGATGTCCTCGGAAAACCGCGCCGCCGCCAGCCTGGCGCACCACTATCCTGGCGGTTATAACGCTTTTATCCGCGCGATGAACGCCAAAGCGCAGGCGCTGGGGATGACCCATACACGCTATGTTGAGCCGACCGGCCTGTCGGTGCATAACGTCTCCACGGCGCGCGATCTGACTAAGCTGCTGATCGCCAGCGAACAATATCCGCTGATCGGCCAGCTAAGCACCACCAAAGAAGATACCGCCACCTTTGCGCATCCGGCTTATACCTTGCCGTTCCGCAATACCAACCATCTGGTGTATCGCGATAACTGGAATATTCAGCTGACCAAAACCGGCTTTACTAACGCCGCCGGCCACTGCCTGATTATGCGTACGGTGATTAATCAACGCCCGGTGGCGCTGGTGGTAATGGACGCGTTTGGCAAATACACCCATTTTGCCGACGCCAGTCGTTTACGGACCTGGATTGAAACCGGCAAGGTGATGCCGGTTCCGGCCTCCGCATTGAGCTATAAAAAGCAGCGCGAAGCGCAGATGGCGGAAGCGATGCTGAAAGGCGGCACGCAGACCGCGCAGAACGATTAATTTGTCCTTCCCCGGATTGCGCTGCAATCCGGGAATTCTAATATCACTCCGGTAACGTCCAGTCGCCGTCGCCAAGCTGGCGCTGCATAATGAGGGTATCGCGCCAGTCGCCCATCTTATAGCCGACGCTGCGCAGCTGTCCGGCAACGGTAAAGCCAAATTTCTTATGAATGGCAATCGAGCCGGCGTTGTTGTGGCCGTCGCCGATAATCGCCAGCATTTGCCGCCACGGCCCCTGTTCACACTGCGCGATGAGGCGCGTCAGCAGCGCGCTGCCGATGCCGCGCCCGCCCATGCCGGACTCGACGTAAATCGACTCTTCCAGCGTATAGCGATAGGCCGGGCGAGGGCGGTAAAAGGTGGCATAGCAGTAGCCGACAATGGTGCCGCGCCACAGCGCGACCAGCCACGGAAGCCCGTTATCGCGCACGGTTTTAATTCGCTTGCGCATTTCGTCGACGGTAGGCGGGATCTCTTCAAACGAGGCGCGGCCGTTAAGCACGTGCCAGACGTACAGCGCGGCAATCGCATGCGCGTCATCGGGCAGCGCTTCGCGGATCTCTAAGTCGGCGTCTTGTAACTTATCCTTGGCGGACATGGGGGCTCCTCAAGCTAATTGGCCGGAGAGTCTTTTTCTCCGGCATGCAGCGTAATACAGAAGTCCCGCGGCTGAACAGTCCTGGTTAACGATTATTGTGCTTCCGTTGGCTTCTGCGCCTCGCCCCAGTATTTTTGTTTGCTGGTTTTGCCGATACCCGGATTCATGCTGTTGGTGGGATCGTTCTGGCGATAGAAGCGCTTTAAACTCTCCGCCGCTTCATACAGATGGCCGACGTTGTGCTCCGCCGGATACTGCGCGCCGCGCGCTTTCAACAGATCCAGCATTTTTTCCTTCAGTTCGTGCGCGTCGACCCCTTTCTTCACGATGTAATCCTGGTGGAAGACGTGACACATAAAGTGGCCATAGTAGAGCTTGTAGACCAGCTGGCTGTCGATTTCCGCCGGCAGATGTTCGAACCAGTCGGTGTCATTGCGGCGCAGGGCGATGTCCAGCGCCAGAATATCTTCCACTTCGTCGGCATGTACCGCCTGATAGCGGATCGCCGCGCCGGCGGCGGCGAAGCGGTGCAGGAATGCCTTGCTGCCTTCTTCCGCGGTACAGACAAAGAAATCGCCTTCGGCCTGCTGGAAATATTCCGTAAGCCACTTCTGCGCTTCTTCGATGCCGTCGCCGGCCATCTTCAGCAGCAGGTGATGTTCGTACTTATCGCGCCAGGTTTTCATACGCTCCGGCAGGTGCGCCGGGAAGGCATGACCGAGCTTCTGCATAAAGCGGTCGGTGAAGTGCGGCTTGAACAGGGAGATCTTTTCCAGCATCGCGTCGGTACGCCCCTTCATGGTGAAGAAGAACGGCATTTTGTCGGTGCCGAGCTTATCGATCATCAGGAAGGTATCTTTGCCATATTTTTCGGCGATATCGTAAATATCGCGGTGCATATATTCGCCGGCCACCGGCAGATTATTGAATTCAGCGAGGATGTGGCGGCGGATCTCGGTGAGCACTTCCGGCTGGTTAGTGCCGATATAGAACACCTGCTGGCGTTTTTCCGCTGGAAAAGTATCGAGACGGACGGCGAAGACCGCCAGCTTGCCGGCGCAGCCGGAGGATTCGAACAGGCGGTCCGGGTCGGCGTTATAGCGAGCCGGAGTATCGGCGTTGACATCGCGCACGCGGGTGACGTAATCGTGATCGTGGGCGTGGCGGCCATCGTGTTGCACGTCGGCATCGGTGATACGATCGTCGTCGAGGCGGCTCAGGATTTGTTCCGGCGTCGCGCCTAAATCGATTCCCAGATGGTTGACTAATTTCAGTTTGCCGTCGGCGTCAATCTGCGCAAACAGCGACATTTCGGTATAGGCCGGTCCGCGCTGCACCAGCGATCCGCCGGAGTTGTTACAGATACCGCCGATAACCGATGCGCCGATGCAAGAAGAGCCGATCACCGAGTGCGGTTCGCGGCCCAGCGGCTTGAGCGCTTTTTCCAGTGAATAGAGGGTGGTACCAGGGTAGGCCAGCACCTGCTCGCCCTTATCCAGCAGGTGCAGCTTGTCCAGACGCAGCGTGCTGATAATGACGATTTCGCGATCGTAATCATTGCCGCTCGGGGTGGAGCCTTCGGTCAAGCCGGTATTCGCCGCCTGCATCAGGATAATTTTGTCAGCTTGTACGCAGGCGCTGAGCACCCGCCATAGTTCAAGCAGGGTACCGGGGAACACCACCGCCAGCGCATCGCCGTGGCCGGAGCGGAAACCTTTTCGGTAACGCTGGGTTTTCGCCGGATCGGTTAACAGATGCGAGGAGCCAACCAGCCGCGCCAGTTCCGCCAAAAAGGGAGGGTTATTTATTGTTGTTGCAGATGACATGATTCACTCCTTGTGGGCACAGGAAAGCTATATCGCTGTTAGCATACCGCTTTGTATGACAATTTGGTGTATGAATGTTTCTATAAATCAGATAAGAACCTTAGCATTCTACGGGCGCGTTGTTTATATATATGGCAAACTGCGGTTTTTGCTGCGTTTTCGCTGGGTTATTAGCACCGAATCAAAGAGGGATACATAATAATGAAATGGTTGTGTACTGTTGGCGTCGCCGTGAGCCTGGCGCTGCAACCCGCGCTGGCCGATGAACTGTTTGGTAACCATCCGCTGACGCCTGAGGCGCGAGATGCGTTTGTTAGCGAACTGCTGAAAAAAATGACGGTCGATGAAAAAATCGGTCAGCTGCGCTTAATCAGCGTTGGCCCGGATAACCCGAAAGAAGCGATCCGGGAAATGATCAAAAACGGTCAGGTTGGGGCGATTTTTAATACCGTGACCCGGCCTGATATCCGCGTGATGCAGGATCAGGTGATGCAGCTAAGCCGCCTGAAGATCCCGCTGTTTTTCGCCTACGATGTGCTGCACGGCCAGCGTACCGTCTTCCCGATAAGCCTCGGCCTGGCCTCCTCTTTTAATCTCGACGCGGTGAATACCGTCGGGCGTATCTCGGCCTACGAAGCGGCTGACGATGGTCTTAATATGACCTGGGCGCCGATGGTCGACGTTTCTCGCGACCCGCGCTGGGGCCGCGCCTCTGAAGGGTTTGGCGAAGACACTTACCTGACCACCGTGATGGGTAAAGCGATGGTGGAATCGATGCAGGGCAAGAGCCCGGCAGACCGCTATTCGGTGATGACCAGCGTTAAACACTTCGCCGCCTACGGCGCGGTTGAAGGCGGTAAAGAGTACAACACCGTCGATATGAGCCCGCAGCGCCTGTTCAACGACTACATGCCACCGTATAAAGCCGGTCTCGATGCCGGCAGCGGCGCGGTGATGGTGGCGCTAAACTCGCTCAACGGTACCCCGGCCACTTCCGATTCCTGGCTGCTGAAAGACGTCCTGCGCGACCAGTGGGGCTTCAAAGGCATCACCGTTTCCGACCATGGCGCCATCAAAGAGTTGATTAAACACGGTGTCGCCTCCGACCCGGAAGACGCGGTGCGCGTCGCGCTGAAGTCCGGTATCAACATGAGCATGAGCGATGAGTACTACAGCAAATATCTGCCGGGGCTGGTGAAATCCGGCAAGGTGACGATGGCTGAACTGGATGACGCTACCCGCCACGTGCTCAACGTCAAGTATGACATGGGGCTGTTCAACGATCCGTACAGCCATCTGGGGCCGAAAGCGTCCGACCCGCAGGACACCAACGCCGAAAGCCGTCTGCATCGTAAAGAGGCGCGCGAAGTGGCGCGAGAAAGCCTGGTGCTGCTGAAAAATCGTCTCGATACGTTGCCGCTGAAAAAATCCGGTACCATCGCGGTGGTGGGCACGCTGGCGGATAGCAAGCGCGACATGATGGGCAGCTGGTCGGCGGCGGGCGTGGCCGATCAGTCGGTCACCGTGCTGACCGGCATCAAAGAGGCGCTGGGCGATAAAGGCAAAGTGATTTATGCCAAAGGCGCTAACGTTACCGACGATAAAGGCATTGTCGATTTCCTTAACCTGTATGAGAAAGCGGTGCAGGTCGACCCACGTTCGCCGCAGGAGATGATCGATGAGGCCGTGGCGGCGGCGAAACAGTCCGACGTGGTCGTTGCGGTGGTGGGCGAAGCGCAGGGTATGGCGCATGAGGCTTCCAGCCGTACCGATATCACCCTGCCGCAAAGTCAGCGCGATCTGATTAGCGCGCTGAAAGCGACCGGTAAACCGCTGGTGCTGGTGCTGATGAACGGGCGTCCGCTGGCGCTGGTGAAAGAGGATCAGCAGGCGGATGCGCTGCTGGAGACTTGGTTTGCCGGTACTGAAGGCGGCCATGCGATCGCCGATGTGTTGTTTGGCGATTACAACCCGTCCGGTAAGCTGCCGATGTCCTTCCCGCGTTCGGTGGGGCAGATCCCGACCTACTACAGCCATCTGAATACCGGCCGTCCGTATAATCCGGAAAAACCGAATAAATACACTTCGCGTTATTTCGATCAAGCGAACGGCCCGCTGTATCCATTTGGCTATGGCCTGAGCTACACCACCTTTAGCGTTTCCGATGTCAAAATGTCGGCGCCGACGATGCCGCGCGACGGCAGCGTGACCGCCAGCGTGCAGGTGACCAACACCGGCAAACGTGAAGGGGCGACGGTGATCCAGCTTTATCTGCAGGACGTGACCGCGTCGATGAGCCGGCCGGTGAAAATGCTACGCGGCTTTAAGAAGGTGAATCTCAAGCCGGGCGAGACGCAAACTGTCAGCTTCCCGATTGATGTTGAAGCGCTGAAGTTCTGGAACCAGCAGATGAAATACGTTGCCGAACCGGGCAAATTTAACGTCTTTATCGGCGTCGATTCCGCCCGCGTTAAGCAGAGCGAATTTGAGCTGCTGTAGTCGCGAGCCCAGTAAAAAGGGATAAACCGGGTGTTACACCTGAAAGGCCGATTAATCGGCCTTTTCTTTTTCGTTAAATGGCCAAATGGACTACGCTTTTCTCTTAAGCTTCTGTAAGCGAAGCGTATAAAAATGAGGGAAGCGGGATGATGATGGCAATGAAATGGTTAGGTGTAATGGCGCTTGCAGCCCTGCTTAGCCTGCCGCTGCAGGCGGCGGAACCGGTGAAGGTGGGCTCGAAAATCGATACGGAAGGGGCGCTGCTCGGCAATATCATTTTGCAGGTGCTGGAAAGCCATGGGGTGAAAACGGTCAATAAAGTCCAGCTTGGCACCACGCCGGTGGTTCGCGGAGCGATTACCGCTGGTGAACTGGATATCTATCCGGAATATACCGGCAACGGTGCTTTCTTCTTTAAAGATGAAAATGACCCGGCGTGGAAAAACGCCAAACAGGGCTATGAAAAAGTTAAGAAGCTGGACGCGGAAAAAAACAAGCTGATCTGGCTGACCCCGGCCCCCGCAAATAATACCTGGACTATCGCAGTGCGACAGGAAGTGGCAGAGCAAAATCATCTTACTTCATTGGCCGATCTTAGCGCCTATCTACAGAAGGGCGGCGACTTTAAACTGGCGGCTTCCGCGGAGTTTATCGAGCGCGCCGATGCCCTGCCGGCATTTGAAAAAGCTTACGGATTTAAGCTTAATCAGAATCAGCTGTTGTCGCTGGCTGGCGGCGATACCGCAGTGACGATCAAAGCGGCGGCACAGCAAACCTCCGGTGTTAACGCGGCGATGGCCTATGGTACCGATGGGCCGGTGGCGGCGCTGGGGTTACAAACCCTGAGCGATCCAAAAGGCGTACAGCCCATTTACGCGCCGGCGCCGGTGGTGCGCGACGCGGTGCTGAAGGCGTATCCGCAGATGGCGCAGTGGCTGGAGCCGGTGTTCGCTAGCCTCGATGAAAAAACATTGCAGAAACTAAACGCCAGTATTGCCGTTGAAGGGCGTGACGCGAAGAGCGTTGCCGCCGATTACCTGCAACAAAAAGGGCTGCTGAAGTAAGGACTGGTGACTATTCGTTGTTATAACCGCGTGGCGCTGCTGCTCACGCTACTGCTGTTGGCCGTGGCGGCGCTGCCGTTTGTTACTTATGCCCCTAATCGTCTGCTCTCCGGTGAAGCGCGCTGGCTCTGGACGCAAATGCCGTGGCTGGCGGCGGCGCAGCTGGCGGGCGGGCTGTTGCTGTTGTTATTGTGCTGGATCCCTGGCCGTCTGGCGCTGTTAGGAAGTCTGCTGATTGCCGATTTGCTCCTGCCACTACTAATGTGGGGCGCCGGAGACATCGCGCTACAGCTAGTGCAACAGGGTTCCCCGCTGGCGCGTACCTCTCCTGGCAGCGGATTATGGCTTGCTCTCGCGCTATGCCTGCTGCTTGCCAGCGATACTATCCGCCGACTGACTCCGCACGCTTTATGGCGTTGGCTGCTGAATGCGCAGCTTTGGTTGCTACCGTGCCTGCTGCTGTGGCATGGGGCCCTCGATCAACTCTCTTTGCTGAAAGAATATGCTAACCGCGAGGATGTCTTTAATGACGCGCTGCGTCAGCATCTATGGTTGTTGTTCGGGACGTTGCTACCCGGATTATTATTGGGTTTATCGATAGGCTTCGCCCTCTGGCGGCGACCGCACTGGCAGGCGCCAGTATTTACCTTCCTTAATGTGATTCAAACTATTCCCTCGGTGGCGCTATTCGGTTTGTTGATCGCGCCGCTCGCCGGTTTGACCCGCCATTTTCCGTGGTTGGGGAATATAGGTATTTCTGGAACCGGGATGGCGCCGGCGCTGATCGCGCTGGTGTTGTACGCGTTATTGCCGCTGGTGCGCGGGGTGGTGAGCGGACTACAGCAGGTGCCGCGGGAGGCGCTGGAAAGCGCGATGGCGATGGGAATGAGCGGCGGACAGCGTTTTCGCCAGGTCCAAATGCCGTTGGCGCTACCGATTCTGCTGCGTAGCCTGCGGGTCGTCAGCGTGCAGACCGTCGGTATGGCGGTGGTGGCGGCGCTGATAGGCGCGGGCGGCTTCGGCGCTTTGGTGTTTCAGGGGCTCCTCAGCAGCGCGCTGGATTTGGTGCTACTGGGCGTCATTCCGACGATTGCGTTGGCGGTAGTCGTGGATGCCGTGTTTGCACTGTGGGGCGCGTTATTAAAAGGAGAGGCGCATGATTGAATTCGCCGGGGTGAACAAGGCCTTCGCCGGACAGCCGGCGGTGAAGGATCTTAATCTGCATCTGCGCGAAGGCGCGTTTTCCGTGCTGATTGGTACTTCCGGCTCCGGAAAATCGACCACTCTGAAGATGATTAATCAACTCGTGGAACAGGATAGTGGAGTGATACGCTTCGCCGGCGAGGATATCCGTCGACAGCCGCTGCTGGCGCTGCGCCGCCGTATGGGGTACGCCATTCAGTCTATCGGCCTGTTTCCACACTGGACGGTGGCGCAGAATATCGCCACCGTGCCGCAGCTGCAAAAGTGGCCGCGCGGAAAAATTACCGAGCGGGTTGATGAACTCATGGCGTTACTTGGCCTGGAACCTCTGCTACGCGATCGCTACCCGCATCAGCTTTCCGGCGGCCAGCAGCAGCGCGTTGGTGTGGCGCGGGCGCTGGCAGCCAACCCGGAGGTGCTGTTAATGGATGAGCCATTTGGCGCGCTGGATCCGGTCACCCGCCAAGCGCTGCAGCAGGAGATGCTGCGCATTCATCGTCTGTTTGGGCGCACGATCGTGCTCGTCACCCATGATATCGACGAAGCGCTACGCCTGGCGGATCACCTGGTGCTGATGGACAGCGGCGAAGTGGTGCAGCAGGGGGAACCTATGCAGATGCTACTGCAGCCGAAAAACGCCTTTGTTGAAACCTTCTTTGGCCGTAGCGAACTGGGCGTTCGGCTGCTCTCGCTACGCGGCGTTGGGGATTACCTGCGGCGGGATGAACGGCTGGCAGGCGATGCGCTGAACGTCTCGATGACGTTGCGCGAGGCGCTGTCGCAGTTTGTCGCTCACCGCCGCGACGTTTTGCCGGTGGTCGATGAACAGGGTGAAGCGTGCGGTACGTTGCACTTTGCAGACCTGCTACACGATAGGGGCACGATGTGAAGGCGCTTCGCGATCCGCTACTGTGGCTGGTAGCGCTGTTTATCGCGCTGCTGCTGGTATTGCCCCACAGCGCGCCGCTGTTTAGCTGGCTGTTTCCGGAGCTGCCGCGCCCGGTTTATCAGCAGGAGAGTTTTCTGGCGCTGACGCTGGCCCACTTTTGGCTGGTGGCGCTCTCAAGCATTGCCGCGACGGTTATCGGCGTGGGGGCAGGGATTATCGTCACCCGACCCGCCGGGCGAGAGTTTCGTCCACTGGTGGAAACTATTGCCGCCATGGGACAGACATTTCCGCCGGTAGCGGTACTGGCGATCGCGGTACCGGTGATGGGCTTCGGCTGGCAGCCGGCGCTTATCGCATTGGCGCTATACGGAATATTGCCCGTGCTGCAGGGGACGCTGGCTGGATTAAGTTCGATATCGCCTGGGGTATTGAATATTGCCGAGGGGATGGGGATGAGCGGCTGGCAGCGGTTGTGCAAGGTGGAGCTGCCGCTGGCGGCGCCGGTGATGCTGGCCGGGATCCGCACCTCGACCATCGTCAATATTGGTACAGCAACCATTGCCTCAACGGTGGGCGCCAACACCCTCGGCACGCCGATAATTATCGGTCTCAGCGGCTTTAATACCGCTTATGTGCTGCAAGGGGCGCTGCTGGTGGCGCTCGCCGCGATCATAATTGACCGCTTTTTTGAACGGCTGAACCAGTGGATCAGCCGACACCGCCGCGAACAATAAACGAGTAACCTGCCAGCATGACGCCGCCGATCCCGCCGATGGCCATGCATAAGAAGAGGGTAATGACCGCGATTTTCGCAGGCTTCATGATAGGCTCCTTTTGTTAACGGAGGGATTATACGGTGAAGCGCAGGTGTTAATGAAACATTAATTGCTATTTAGCCAGATCAGATTTTCCCGCTGTTCCCATTCGCGGAGCTGCGCTGCCTGAGGGCTACCCGGCGGCGCGGGGCACCACACCAGCAGGGTGCTGTCAGGAAATAGCTGCGGGCGGATCTGATTAAGCGAGTGCGCGACGATATCCACCCGCCAGCCCTGCTCGCAGGCGATCCAACCTTCCAGCCATAATTGAGTGGTGTCATCGGTGTTCCAGCCCACCACCACCGCGTGATGGCCGGGGCGCTTCCAGGCATGGGCGAGACATTGGGCGATGTGGTTGATTAAGATACCATCGAGCAGGCTACGCAGCGCCAGTAAAGTCGGCTGAGGGCTTAGCAGGCGGTGGCGAAGCGGATTGAGCAGATGATGCACCAGCATCTGTGCGCTATAGCTGTGGCTACGCTCTTTGAGCCATAGCCGCACGCGTTGGTAATGACCTTCCTGCAGAAAACCGAGCAAGATTTCCTGCTGTTCGCGCCAGCCGTCTTCGACATCCGCTTCGCGATCGGGCAGCAGGTTTTTTACTTTGCTGACCTGAACGCCGGCATCAATCCAGCGCTTAATTTCGCGGATGCGATCGATTTCACTGTCATTGAATAAACGATGGCCGCCATCGGTGCGTTGCGGCTTGATGAGTTCATAACGTCGCTGCCAGGCTCGCAGCGTCACGGGATTGATATCACAAAGCTGAGCCACTTCGCCTATCGTATACAGCGCCATTTTCCCCTCCCGCCGTGTGCTCCTCATTTAACTGTAGAAGGGGTTTATCAATTGTTCATTTTTTGCGCTTTACGGCGCCGGCGAGACGGTGGGAAGTGTGATCGTCACCATGATTTATCATTTTCTTGTATCGCTTCAAAGAAAGTTATGGACGGGCAGTGTATGTTACGCGCTTTCAAAGGTTGTGTGGTTGGCGGGTATGTACGAGTTCGATCTGGTCTTGCTGCTGCTCCAGCAGATGTGCGTGTTTCTGGTTATCGCCTGGCTGATGAGTAAAACGCGGCTGTTCATTCCCCTGATGCAGGTCACCGTGCGTTTACCGCATAAGCTGCTGTGCTATGTCACCTTCTCGATTTTTTGCATTATGGGGACCTATTTCGGTCTGCATATCGAAGACTCTATTGCTAATACTCGCGCTATTGGCGCAGTGATGGGTGGCCTGCTCGGCGGCCCGGTGGTCGGCGGTCTGGTGGGGTTGACCGGCGGCTTGCATCGCTATTCGCTGGGCGGCATGACGGCGTTAAGCTGTATGGTGTCGACCATTGTCGAAGGGCTGCTCGGCGGCCTGGTACACAGCATACTGATTAAACGCGGACGTCCGGATAAAGTGTTCAGCCCGCTTACCGCCGGGGCGATTACCTTTTTCGCTGAACTGGTACAGATGCTGATAATTCTGCTCATTGCGCGGCCATTCCAGGATGCGTTGCACCTGGTGCAGAGTATCGCCGCGCCGATGATGGTCACGAATACCGTCGGCGCCGCGCTGTTTATGCGCATTCTGCTGGATAAGCGAGCGATGTTTGAGAAATACACCTCGGCTTTTTCAGCCACCGCGTTAAAGGTGGCGGCCTCCACCGAGGGGATCCTGCGCCAGGGGTTCAACGAAGAGAACAGTATGAAGGTCGCTCAGGTGCTGATTCAGGAACTCGATATCGGCGCCGTGGCGATTACCGACCGCGAAAGGCTGCTGGCGTTTACCGGTATCGGCGACGATCATCATCTGCCAGGTAAACCTATCTCCTCATCCTATACACAAAAGGCGATTGATACCGGCGAAGTGGTTTATGCCGACGGCAACGAGGTGCCATACCGTTGTTCAATTCACCCCGGCTGTAAACTGGGCTCGACGCTGGTCATTCCGCTGCGCGGTGAGAATCAACGGGTTATTGGCACTATTAAGCTATATGAAGCGAAAAACCGCTTGTTCAGCTCGATTAACCGCACGTTGGGGGAGGGGATAGCGCAACTGCTGTCGGCGCAGATCCTTGCCGGCCAGTATGAACGACAGAAAGCGTTGCTGACCCAGTCGGAAATTAAACTGCTACACGCGCAGGTTAACCCGCACTTTCTGTTCAACGCCCTGAACACGCTGAAGGCAGTGATCCGCCGTGATAGCGATCAGGCTGGGCAACTGGTGCAGTATTTATCGACCTTCTTTCGCAAAAATCTGAAGCGACCAACGGAGATTGTCACCCTGGCGGACGAAATTGAACATGTGAATGCCTATCTGCAAATTGAGAAGGCGCGATTCCAGGATAATTTGCAGATACGCATGCAGGTGCCAGCGTCGCTTGAGCATCTCCAGCTACCGGCATTTACGTTACAGCCGATAGTCGAAAACGCGATCAAGCACGGCACCTCTCAGCATCTTGGCGTGGGCGAAATTACCATTCGCGCCAGTCAGCATGAGCGTTGGCTACAGCTGGATGTGGAAGACAATGCCGGGCTTTACCGTGATAACCCTAATGCCAGCGGGCTTGGGATGAGTCTGGTGGACAGACGACTGCGCACGCGCTTCGGCGCCGACTGCGGAATTAGCGTCGCTTGCGAAGCGGAACATTTTACCCGCATCACGCTGCGACTGCCTGTGGAGGAAAATGCATGCTAAAAGTTTTAATCGTCGATGATGAGCCGCTGGCGCGGGAAAACCTGCGCATCCTGCTGGAGGAGCAAAGCGATATAGAAATCGTTGGCGAATGCGGCAATGCCGTCGAAGCGATTGGCGCGGTGCATAAGCTGCGTCCCGACGTGCTGTTTCTGGACATTCAAATGCCGCGTATCAGTGGGCTGGAGATGGTTGGCATGCTCGATCCTGAACATCGCCCCTATATCGTCTTTTTAACCGCCTTCGATGAATATGCGGTGAAGGCGTTTGAAGAGCACGCTTTCGATTATCTCCTCAAGCCTATTGAGAACGTCCGGCTGGAGAAAACGCTGGGCCGCCTGCGCCAGGAGCGCAGTCTGCAGGATGTATCACTGTTGGAGGATGCCCAGCAGGCGCTGAAGTACATTCCCTGCACCGGTCACAGCCGCATCTGGCTACTGCAAATGGAGGATGTGGCTTTTGTGAGCAGCCGAATGAGCGGTATTTACGTCACCGATAGCGAAGGCAAAGAAGGTTTTACCGAGCTGACTCTGCGTACTCTGGAAAGCCGAACGCCGCTGCTGCGCTGCCACCGTCAGTATTTGGTTAACATGGCGCATTTGAAAGAGATCCGCCTTGAGGAGAACGGCCAGGCGGAGCTACTGATGCGCGCCGGGCAAACGGTGCCGGTCAGCCGTCGTTATCTGAAAAGCCTGAAAGAGGCGATTGGTCTGTAAAAACGCGGAATCATGGTAGACTTAGCGCCAGCATTTTTCATCATGAAGGCATTATGATCAGTAACGACATTTTACGTAGCCTGCGCTACACCCTGAAAACGAATAATAACGGTCTGGTACGTATCTTTGCGCTGGCGGATGCGCCGGTGAGTGCGGAACAACTGGTACCCTGGCTGAAAAAAGAAGACGAAGAAGGGTTTGCGCGCTGCCCGGATGTCGTACTGTCGAATTTCCTCAACGGTCTGATTTACGACAAGCGTGGTAAAGATGAGTCGGCGCCGCCGCTGGCGGTCGAGCGCCGGGTGAATAACAATATCGTACTGAAAAAATTGCGTATCGCCTTCTCGCTGAAGACCGACGACATTCTGGCGATCCTGACTCAGCAAAAATTCCGCGTGTCGATGCCTGAAATTACCGCCATGATGCGCGCGCCGGACCATAAAAACTACCGTGAATGCGGCGATCAGTTTTTGCGCTATTTCCTGCGCGGTCTTACCGAGCGCGAGCACGCCAAAGGCTAAGCGCCTGACTTGACCCGGGCCTGCGCCCGGGCCCTGTATCTCTTTACTTCTTCACTTCTTTAAAACCCTGCGATTCCAGCAGCTTAGTCGATACTGATAGCGAAACAAACTGCTGTGAGCAGTCGGTGAACATCGAGCCCGGCAGCTTGCACAGCTCGCTGATTTTCGCTTTGCTGAAATCCACGGTCAGATGTTCAAGCGCGTAGGAATCTTTATAGTCGATGGTCTGCTCAACGCCCTGCAGATTACGATAGACGCTGCTGATCGGCTCGATAATCGCCCGCGCCTGTTCTTTATTTTCGGCGCCGATCGATTTATAGGGAATGGTATTGTCGGCATCCTGACGCAGCACTTTGTCGCCGTCATAGTGGTAGGTAAAGCTAAGTTCGACGCCGTTAGTATTCAGCGCAAAGGTTTTAGTCTCTTCTTTTTTATTATCGCAGCCGGCGAGGGCCGCCAGCAGAACGGATACGGCCAGCACGCCAGCCATCTTGCGGTTAAATTTCATCACGATTCCCTATGTTGAGTGGTATTGCGCGTCCAGAGAGGAGCAGACAGTAATGATTATTATGGCGATTACACGTTGTCGCAACAGAAGGCGTGAAGGGAATAAAAAAAGCGCTGCCGGAGCAGCGCTTTTGCGGAGGGTTATTTAACCTGCTGACCCGGCTGTGCGCCGCTGTCAGGGCTTAACAGGAAGATATCTTTCCCGCCAGGGCCGGCGGCCATCACCATCCCTTCGGAGATACCGAAGCGCATTTTACGCGGCGCCAGGTTGGCGACCATCACCGTCAGACGGCCAATCAGCGCCTGCGGATCCGGGTAGGCGGATCGGATGCCGGAGAAGACGTTGCGCTTCTCGCCGCCGAGATCGAGGGTCAGGCGCAGCAGCTTATCGGAACCGTCGACGAACTCGGCGTTTTCAATCAGCGCGATGCGCATATCCACCTTGGCGAAATCGTCAAAGGAGATAGTTTCCTGGATCGGATCATCGGCCAGCGGGCCAGTCACCGGCGCGGCGGCGGCTTTAACTTCTTCTTTAGAGGCTTCCACCAGCGCTTCGACCTGTTTCATCTCAATGCGATTGTACAGCGCTTTGAAAGCGTTAACCTTGTGCGCCAGCAGCGGCTGCTGGATGGCGTCCCAGCTCAGCTCGGTGTTGAGGAACGCTTCAGCGCGCGCGCTCAGCCCCGGCAGAACCGGCTTCAGCCAGGTCATCAATACGCGGAACATGTTCAGCCCCATGGTGCAGATTGCCTGCAGGTCGGCGTCACGGCCTTCCTGTTTGGCCACCACCCACGGCGCCTGCTCGTCGACATAGCGGTTAGCGACGTCGGCCAGCGCCATAATTTCGCGGATTGCTTTACCGAACTCGCGGCTTTCCCACGCTTCGCCGATAGCGGCAGCCGCATCGGTGAAGGTTTTATACAGCGCCGGGTCAGCCAGCTCAGCAGAGAGCATGCCGTCAAAGCGTTTATTGATAAAGCCGGCGTTACGTGAGGCCAGGTTGACCACTTTGTTAACGATATCGGCGTTAACGCGCTGGATAAAGTCTTCCAGGTTCAGGTCGATATCATCGATGCGCGAAGAGAGCTTAGCGGTGTAGTAGTAGCGCAGGCTATCGGCATCAAAATGGTTCAGCCAGGTGCTGGCTTTGATAAAGGTGCCGCGAGATTTGGACATCTTGGCGCCGTTTACCGTGACATAGCCGTGAACGAACAGGTTGGTCGGCTTACGGAAATTGCTGCCTTCAAGCATGGCCGGCCAGAACAGGCTGTGGAAGTAAACGATGTCTTTACCGATGAAGTGATATAGCTCGGCGCTGGAATCTTTCTTCCAGTATTCATCGAAGCTGGTTGTGTCGCCGCGTTTATCGCACAGATTCTTAAAGGAACCCATGTAACCGATCGGCGCATCCAGCCAGACGTAGAAGTATTTGCCCGGCGCATTCGGAATTTCAAAGCCAAAGTACGGCGCGTCACGGGAAATATCCCACTGCTGCAGGCCGGATTCGAACCACTCCTGCATTTTGTTCGCCACCTGCTCCTGCAGCGCGCCGCTGCGGGTCCACGCCTGCAGCATTTCGCTAAAGGACGGCAGGTCGAAGAAGAAGTGCTCAGATTCACGCATCACCGGCGTCGCGCCGGACACCACGGATTTCGGGTCGATGAGTTCAGTCGGGCTGTAGGTCGCGCCGCAGACTTCGCAGTTATCGCCGTACTGGTCCGGAGATTTACACTTCGGACAGGTACCTTTGACGAAACGGTCCGGCAGGAACATGCCCTTTTCCGGGTCGTAGAGCTGGGAGATAGTGCGGTTTTTAATAAAACCGTTTTCTTTCAGACGGGTATAGATAAGCTCCGACAGCTCGCGGTTCTCGTCGCTGTGCGTCGAGTGGTAGTTGTCGTAACTGATATCGAAACCGGCAAAATCGGTCTGATGCTCCTGACTCATCTCGCCAATCATCTGCTCCGGGGTGATGCCAAGCTGCTGCGCTTTCAGCATAATCGGGGTGCCGTGGGCGTCGTCGGCGCAGATGAAGTTGACTTCGTGGCCGCGCATTCGCTGGTAACGGACCCAGACATCAGCCTGGATGTGCTCCAGCATGTGGCCGAGGTGGATAGAGCCGTTGGCGTACGGCAGCGCGCACGTTACCAGAATTTTTTTCGCGACTTGAGTCATAGTGGGCATTACATCTTCTGTTGTAAAAAGGGCTTTTGATGTTACCTGAAAGGCAATAATTTGGTAAGCCCAAAGCTTATTGTGGGGGAATTATTCCCTTTCAGGTAAACTTAACGGACAAGAATCAACTCACAATAACAAAGGAGTCGGGATGAGTTCGCAATCCCAGGCCAAATCCCCCGAACGTCTACGTGCGATGGTCGCCGGGACTCTGGCTAATTTCCAGCACCCAACCCTGAAGCATAACCTCACCACGCTAAAGGCGCTGCACCATGTTGCCTGGCTTGACGATACCGTGCATATCGAGATCCAAATGCCGTTCGTCTGGACCCGCGCGTTTGAGGCGTTGAAGGAGCAATGCAGCGCCGAGCTGCTGCGCATTACCGGCGCGAAGGCCATCGACTGGAAGCTCTCTCACAGTATCGCCACCCTGAAGCGAGTGAAAAACCAGCCGGGCATTAATGGCGTGAAAAACATCATCGCCGTGAGTTCCGGTAAAGGCGGGGTGGGCAAATCTTCTACCGCCGTGAACCTCGCCCTGGCGCTGGCGGCGGAAGGGGCCAAAGTGGGTATTCTCGATGCCGATATCTATGGTCCGTCGATTCCGACCATGCTCGGCGCCGAAGACAGCCGCCCGACGTCGCCGGACGGCACCCATATGGCGCCGATCATGAAGTATGGCCTGGCGACTAACTCCATTGGTTATCTGGTAACCGACGACAACGCCATGGTGTGGCGCGGCCCGATGGCCAGCAAGGCGCTGATGCAGATGCTTCAAGAGACGCTGTGGCCGGATCTGGATTACCTGGTACTGGATATGCCGCCGGGAACGGGCGACATCCAGCTGACCCTGGCGCAAAACATTCCGGTGACCGGCGCGGTAGTGGTGACGACGCCGCAGGACATCGCGCTGATCGACGCCAAAAAAGGCATCGTGATGTTTGAGAAGGTGGAAGTGCCGGTCGTGGGGATCGTGGAAAACATGAGCATGCATATCTGCAGCAACTGTGGCCACCACGAACCTATCTTTGGCACCGGCGGCGCCGAGAAGCTGGCGGCGAAGTATCACACCCAGTTGCTAGGCCAGTTGCCATTGCATATCACGCTGCGTGAAGACCTGGATAAAGGCACGCCGACGGTCATTGCGCGTCCGGAAAGCGAGTTTACCGATATCTACCGCCAGCTGGCGGGACGCGTGGCGGCGCAGATGTACTGGCAGGGCGAAGTTATCCCGAGCGAGATCGCCTTCCGCGCCGTTTAAGGCTGGGTGTAACGCATCAGCCAATAATCTCCGTCAGGAGACGCGCCCTGCGCTTCGACTTTCCAGCCGTGATGCTGGTAGAAGCGCAGGGCGTTTTCATTTCGCGACAGGCACTTCAGCGTGCCGCTGCGCTTAAATGAGCGCTGAACCTGTTCCAGCAGCAGGCTACCGACGCCTTTTCCCTGCCACTGCGGATCCACGAACAGGTTATGCAGGAAGTTGTCGATAACCCACACCGAGGCGAATCCTGCCAGCACATCGCCGCATTCGGCGACCCATAGCTGTTCGTCTTGCACTACGGCATCAAAATCTTCCAACCGCCATTGATCGCCGTTAAGCCATGTCCACGAGGCAAGACGCGCGTCAAGAAACAGCTGACGCAGGCGAGGGTAGTCGCTGTCGCGGCCAGGACGAATACGCAACTGCGGCGATAGTGAGAGCTTAGCGATGATAGAAGATCTCGCCGTCATACACTTTCAGGATCTTGCCTTCGGTGTCGGTGATCAGAACATAGTTGCCGCCCATGTAGGTCCAGTGGCTGCCGGCATCCGGCGCGGGCAGGTTACGCAATTGCCACTGCTTGATGTTGTACTCAGGAGTGAGGTACATCGCCGGCACGGTATCGCCAATATGAAATTGGGTAAAATCAGCGGTGAATTCTTTCATCGCATACTGTTCAATCCCGGAGGCCGGCGCCGCCCAGCTTGCGCTGGCGCTGGCAAGAAGTACGCCCAGAAGCATCATTTTTGTTTTACGCATATTTTCCTCAATATTACCTGGACTCAAAATAGCAGCCTCGTATCATTCCTGAAGCGCTGCTGAAATGGCAAGCACTGGTTTTTTAAAAAGTGTAAGCAAAACACGGCTGAAGTCTTGTGCCGCTTGCGTTGTTACGCGGTAAATCGCTATTTTGGGAGCATTCTGAAGCTTTGGAGAATTGGCATGTTCAGGCTGGAAGATCTGACCTTATTTGTCCGCGCGGCGGCGTTAGGCAGTTTTAGCGAGGCGGCACGAGAAGCGGGGCAGCAGCCAGCGCAGGTAAGCGCGGCGATCAAACGCCTGGAAACGACGCTTAATATTCGCCTCTTTGCTCGTTCGACCCGTAGCCTGCGTCTGACTCCGGAGGGCGAAACCTGGTTGCCCTATGCCACTCAGATGCTCGATACCTTACAGGCCGGGTTACAGAAAATTCAGGCGCCGGGGGATGAAGTGCGCGGCACGCTGCAAATCTCTGTGCCATCCGACCTTGGGCGCAACCTGCTGCTCAAGGTATTTTGCGCTTTTCGCGAACGTCATCCGGCGCTGAGTCTGCGGCTGCACTTTTCCGATCATCTGACCGACGTGTTTAAAGATCCGGTGGATGTCGCTTTTCGCTACGGCTACCACGAAGACGCTTCGTTTATCTCGCTGCCGGTCGCGCCGGAGAATCGCCGGGTGTTAGTCGCTTCACCGCAGTGGATTGCCCGCCACGGTCAAATCAGTAGTCTGGAGGAGTTATCCCGGCACAGTGCGCTACTGTATGTATTACGCGGCCGGCCTTTTGACCGCTGGCCGCTGATTTCAGGTAATGAAGTACATACCGTGGAGATGAACGGCGCGATTATGAGCGATGATGCGGAGGTGATCCGTCGGCTGGCGGTAGCCGGGGAGGGGATCGCATATAAATCGTTTCTCGATGTCAGCGACGATCTGCGGGAAGGAAGACTGGTGCGGCTGCTGCCGGACTATCAGGGCGATTTAACGCCGTTGAATATGATTTGTCCGCACCGCAAACAGCTCTCTGCCGCGGTGCGTTTGTTATATCAAGAGGTGAAATCACATTGTGAAGCGCTTAGTGCTTAACTAAGGTCGCGAAATAATAGATTAGCGGGATCGCCAGCACCCACAGGCCAATCGGAATTTCACGCCACTTGCCGGCGATCGCTTTGATGACAATGTAAAACAGCAGTCCGCCGGCAATACCGGTGCCGAAGCTGTTGGCGATGAGCGTAATCATCACCATCATGAGGACCGGCAGTCCATCGGTAAAGTTACCCAGATCGACTTTGCGCAGGCCGCTGAACATATTCAGGCCAATCAGAATTAACGCCGGCGCGGTGGCCTCTTTAGGGATCATGAGCGCCACCGGCGTAAACAGTAGCATCAACAGGAACATCACCGCCGCCGAGAGCGCCGTGAGGCCGGTCTTGCCGCCGGCTTCCGCCGCCGCGGATGATTCAATCAGCGCCGTAGCCGCCGGAATACCGACCCACGGGCCCAGCGCGGCGGCAATCGAATCGACCATAAACGGGCGATTAATCTGCGGCATGTTACCTTCTTCATCCAGTAAACCCGCTTCGCCACCGACCGCCAGGGTCGTGCCCATGGTCGAGAAAAACTCGGACGCGAAAAAGACGAACAGGAACGGCAGAAAGGCGATATTTAATGCCCCCAACAGATCGATTTGCCCGAACACCGGAGCCAGCGAGTGCGGAACATCAATAAAGCTGCCCGGCAGCTTTGTTACCCCGAACGGAATACCCACCAGGGTGGCGAACAGAATGGCCCACAGTATCGCGCCGGGCACTTTACGCGCCTGTAGCGCTATCGCCAGAAACAGGCCGCACAGCGCCACCAGCGCGCCGGGGGCAAGAAAATCGCCGAGCATCAGGGCGTTGGTTTTGGCATTCGCCAACACCAGCCCGGCATTGCGAAAGCCGAGAACCGCGACGAACAACCCGATCGAGGCCGTCAGCCCCAGCTTAATTGACTGCGGTACCGAGCGAGTGACCACTTCGCGCAGGCCAAATTGGGTCAACAGGAAGAAGAGGATCCCCGACCAGCAGGCAATTCCGAGGCCAATCTGCCAGCCAATACCTTCGCTGCCCGCCAGCGTCACCCCTACCAGTACCGAGCCGCCAATGCCCGGGCCGACGATAAACGGCAGGTTGGCATAAAACGCCATCAATAGCGAACCGGCGACAAAAACCAGGATAGTGCCGGTGGTGGCGGCGCCTTTATCCATTCCGCCAATCGCCAGCAGCCCTGGAATGACCACCAGTAAATAGGCGGCGGCGAGAAAGCCGGTGATCCCGGCCAGGCATTCGGTGCGTAGCGAACCGCCCCGTGAGTGCAGCGCAAAGCGGCGCTCCAGCCAGTGGCTACGGGCAGAAGTATGAAGTGTGTTATCGGCCATGCTCAGGCTCCCTGAGGATTATTGTTGTGATGAGTTGGCGCCGGTGTCTCCCGGCAGGCTATCAACGGGTCAAATATCTGGCGACTGCCGCCGTCGGTGAGACCCAAATCGGTTAGATGCGGCCCGGCATTACAGGCGAGGCAGGTGCCTTCAATCGCTTTAAATACCCGGTATGGCGGCTCCCAGTCGGCGACTTTACTGCTTAAATCTCGCAGCTCGCGGAACTGCCGCGCCAGCTCGGCGGCGGGAAGATCGGAGAGCATGCCGGCAATCGGCATTGCCACATGGGCCAGGATCTCGCCCTGTTGCGCCAGCGCCATTCCGCCGCCGGAAGCGATCAGCTGATTTGCCGCTAGGGCCATATCCTGAGCATCGCGCCCGAGCACGACCAGGTTATGTGAATCATGCGAGTAGCTGGTGGCGATGGCGCCGCGCAGCTCGCCCCAGCCTTCGAGCAGGGCGATTTGCGGCGTTGCCTGATGGCGGCCGTGGCGGTGCTTAACCCAAATTAGGCTAAAGCCCGCGGGCAGTTGTACTTCGCCGTCGCGGATCTGTACTTCTACTTCACCCCATTTCGTGAAGCGCGCGCCGCTGATGTGGCGCAGGCGGGCGACGCCATGGCGAATGCCCTTAATTCGCAGGATAAAGTCTTCCGCGGCGAGGGGTGCTAACTGCAGAGTATCACGCGGCGGCGTCACGCCGGGCGCGGCGGCAAGGGGGGTTAGCAGGTGACCGCTGCGAGCGATAAGTTTGCCGCCGACGTAGACCTCCTGAGCCTCGAGTTTCTCCAGCGAATCAAACACCACCAGATCCGCGCGCCGTCCTGCGGCAATCAGCCCAAGATCGTTACGCTGCAGGCGAATAGCCGCATTGAGGGTGGCGAAACGCAGCACATCGACCGTTGGCAAACCGTGTTCAATCAGCAGGTTGAGCAGAGCGATAATGCCACCTTTCTCCAGCAGCATATCCGGCGGGACGTCATCGGTGCAGACGGTGATTTGCGAAGAGAGATGCGGCAGCGTTTTTAACGCCGTAACGATATCGGGCAGCAGATAGGGGTGTGAGCCGCGAATTTCGATAGTCAGCCCGGCGCGCAGTTTTTCAAGCGCATCGGCCGCTGAAGTCAGCTCATGATCGGAGGTGACGCCGGCGGCGAGGTACGCTTGCAGGTCAGCACCGCTAAGCCCGCGGGCGTGTCCCTCAATCAGTTTGCCGCTGTTAAGCCCGGCCTGAACAATCTCCTGCATCCGTTCGCTACCGTTCAGCACACCGTGCATATCCATCACTTCCGCCACGCCGCGTACTTCCGGCCAACCGAGCATGGTTTCCATTTCAGCGCCGGCGAAATCAGCGCCGGACATTTCGAGACCTGGCGTAGAGGGGACGCTGGACGGCGCGGCCACCATCACCTGTAGCGGCAGGTGGCGACTGGCGTCAACCGCGTAGCGCACGCCATCGACGCCGAGCACGTTGGCCAGCTCATGCGGATCCCAGAATACCGCGGTGGTACCCTGCGTCAGGACGATTTCGGCATAGCGCTCGGGCGGTAGATGCGAACTTTCAAGGTGTACGTGGGTGTCCATCAAGCCGGGCGACAGATAGCCGCCTTGCAGCGAGCGCACTTCATGGGCGTCGGCGCGGCTACCGCGCGGATGCACGCTGGCAATCATTTCACCCACAATGCCGACGTCAGCGTCGCGGACTTCGCCAGTGGCCATATCGACGATCTGCGCATCGATAAGCAACAGATCAAACGGGGACTCGCCGCGCGCGGCCTGTACGGCGCGACGACGGACTTCAGCATTGCTGGACATAACAACTCCGCCACAAGGATAATGCGGATACTCTAGGGGCACAGCAAACGTTTGCCCAGATGAATAAATTTATCGCCCGATAAGCTCGGGTTATCCTGTATGACCACCGGTAGCGAACCTGACAATGAACGAACCCTGGCAACGTCTGCCCGCGCTCTCACTAAAGCAACTGCAGTATTTTGTGACCCTGGCCCAGCTACGCCATTTTACCGATACCGCCAATAGGCTGGCGATTAGCCAACCGGCGCTCAGCAGCGCGCTGCGCCAGATAGAAGCGGTGCTTGGGGGCAAGTTGGTCAATCGTACCGCCTCGGCGGTCACCCTGACGGAACTGGGGGCGGCGATTTTACCTCATGCCCAGCGGATACTGAGCGTGGCCCAGGCATCTTTTTTTGATATGCAACAGATCGTGGAAGCGGGCGGCGATGGCACGGTGCGAATAGGCCTGGTTCCGTCGGTGAGCTCACTGCTGTTTCCGCTGCTGCCGCAGACCCTGGCGCAGGCCTTTCCGCGTCTGCGCATCGAATTTCATGACCAGACCAACGATGCGTTAATGCGGGCGCTGCAAAGCGGTGAGATTGATTTTGGTATCGGCGCCATCGACAGTTCGCTGCCGGCTGAGCTACTGGTTTATCCGCTACGCGAGGATCCGTTCGTGGCGGTACTGCACAGCGATGATCCGCTGGCTGCGCAGCCAAATTTACCGTGGAAGCAACTGGTTGGTCGTGATATTGCCGTTTTCTCCAAGGGGAATATCCAGCGGCTGGTGGCGGCGCTGGTGGAAAGCCAGCGTTTGACCTTAACGACGCGTTACCAGGTAGACTATATCGAAACCCTTTATGGGCTGGTGCGTTCGCGACTGGCGGTGGCCATTCTCCCGGCGCTGTATACGACCTATCTCCAGGACCCGGCGTTAAAGGTGGCGCAACTACAGCAGCCGGCGCTGACGCGGACGGTGGCCCTGATGCGCGGGCCGCAGGCGCTTGCACCGTTAATCGAAGAGTGTTTTTCTCTGTTACAGTCCGCATTGCGCTAGGGCAGGTGTTTTATCAGTACGTCCACCGTCAAATGGTTGATGTACTCCAGCGAGTGCGAGGACAGCACCCCCAGCAGCCGGTTATGGTGTCCGGCGATAATTAAATCGATATGGCGTTGTTGTACGCACTCTTCGACATCAGCAAAACGGCGGGTCGTCACCAGCGATAGCGTCTGTACCGGCAGGGCGACGGTCGTCGCCAGCTCGTTGAGCAGGGCTTTGGCCTGAATGACCTCTTGCGATACTTCATCATTCTGCAGGCTGTCGGACACGTAATTAAGCGCCCGGTAGTCGGTGCTGATGTGGGCGATGGTAATCCGCATCCCGTTTTCCTGCGCCATCCTGGCGGCGTGTTGTAGCAACGGAACACCATCAAGGCTGCTATTAATCAGTACCAGCGCATGGTGATAAACGGTCATATATACCTCCGCGCAATAAAACAGTCCTGAACTCATTTTGGGCCTGCGGCGAGGGGAACGCAAATCAGAACATGCGAGGCGAATGGATAAAAAAATCCCCCGCGGCCAGAAAGGGCGCGAGGGAGATTCAGCGATTATCGCTTACGGGGTGACAATGTTGAACCAGAATTCAAATTTGTCCATGTAGCTCAGCATTTCATCGAGCTTAGCGCCATTGCCGCTAATCTTGACGTCGCCCTTATCTTCAGCCTGCTTCAGCGTTTCCTGTTTCAAAATGATCTTGTTCAGGGTATCGCGGTTCAGAGTAATACTGGCGTCAGCGTTGTCTGCTACCGCATTAGCGGTGTGGTTAAGCACGCCATTTTCCAGCTCCAGCTTATACTTCCCGCCATCTGTACCCAGATCGATATTGAAGACCGCTTTCGCCGCGCCGGCTTTCTGGCCGTTGATATGTACGCCCAGATAGTCGAAGAACATCTCCGGGGTCATCGCGCGCACGGTATCCGGGCTGGCGGTATTTGGCGTCGGGAGTTTCTGTACGCCGTTACGCAGTTCCTGCGCGCCGGTCAGGTAGAAGTTGCGCCAGGTACCGGCTTCCGCCTGGTAACCTAACTGCTCCAGGGCATCCGCTTCGAGATTACGCGCATCGGTATTCTGCGGGTCGGCGAAGACGATTTTACTGGTCACCTGCGCCACCCAGCGGTAGTTCCCCTGCTGATAGTCGGCTTTGGCTTTCTGCATGATGGCATCGGTGCCGCCCATGTATTCAACGAACTTCTTCGCAGCCTGTTGCGGCGGCAGCTCGTCGAGGGTCGCCGGGTTGCCATCAAACCAGCCGAGGTAGTAAACGTAAGTTGCTTTTACATCGTGGCTGACGGAGCCGTAATAACCGCGGCTCGACCACTGTTTTTCCAGCGATTCCGGCAGCTTGAAGTTAGCGGCGATTTCATCGCGGGTCAGGCCTTCGTTGGCCATGCGTAGGGTCTGGTCGTTGATGTAGCGATACATATCGCGCTGGCCTTTCATCAGCTTGATAATATTGTCGTTACCCCAGGTCGGCCAGTGATGCTGAGCGATAATGACTTCAGCATCGTTGCCCCAGCGGTCGATCGCGGCGTTAATATATTTTGACCACGCCAGCGGGTCGCGGATCTTCGCGCCGCGCAGCGAGTAGGTATTGTGCAGGGTATGGGTAACATCCTCTGCCGCTTCAATCATTTTCTTCTCTTTGACATACCACAGCATTTCCGACGGCGCTTCGGAACCCGGCGCCATCATGAAGTCGTAGGTCAGACCATCTATCACTTCCTGCTGGCCGGTTTTGGTGATGTAGTTGGTCGGCTGGATAAGCGTCACGGTACCTGCGGAGGTGGTGGTGCCAAGACCGGCGCCGACCTGCCCTTTGGCGTCAGGCTTCAGCAGGTTGCCGTACATGTAGCTGGCGCGGCGGCTCATTGCGGTACCGGCCATGATGTTCTCGGAAACCGCTTCTTCCATAAATCCGGCAGGGGCGTAGATTTTCACCTTACCCGCTTTCACGTCGGCTTCATCAACCACGCCGCGGATACCGCCGTAGTGATCAACGTGGCTGTGGGTGAACAGCACGGCGACAACCGGCTTTTTACCACGGTTGGCGTAATAGAGATCCATCGCTTCTTTCGCCGGCTCGGCGCTCAGCAGCGGGTCGATAACGGTTATCCCTTTCTCACCTTCAATGATAGTCATGTTGGAGAGATCGAGATTACGGATCTGATAAACCCCGTCGGTGACTTTAAACAGGCCGCCGATATTAATCAGCTGCGACTGGCGCCACAGGCTTGGGTTAACGGTATCAGGGGCTTTTTCACCTTCTTTGACGAAGTCATACTTTGCCGGGTTCCAGATAACGTTGCCTTGCTCGCCTTTAATCATGGTCTGCGGCAGCGCGGCGATAAAGCCTTTATGCGCGTTATCGAAATCGGTTTTATCGGCAAACGGCAGTTTGTTGTACAGCGCGTTATTTGCCTGTTGAGTTGCCGGAGTGGCGTCCTGTTGCTGGGCGGCAGCGAAGGCGGAAAGCGACAGTGAAGTTAAAACACCGGCCAGAGCCAGATGTTTAGCGATCTGATTTAATTTCATTGCATGGCCTCTTAGATTATTTGTTCCGCTATCAATGTTTAATATCAGCGGATAATTCAAATGCGGACTAATTACTGGCCATTTTAAAGCGAATACTTTGCGTTGATAGTCCCATATGGGACTGGTCATTCGTGAAAAAATAATCATCTCGAATCCGCTATCACTTCGCTGCTATACTCGATACCACAACAGACGGCGTAGCAAGGTGTATAGCGTGAATTTTCAGGATATCCATAGCTATTATCAGCAACTCAACATTGATGCCTTTTTTCCGCAAATAATGGCACAAGGGGAGCCCCTGACGGTTGCGGCAAATAAAAAATTAGCAATCCAGCCAGAATATATTTATTTTTGCACTGAAGGTTCGCTTTCCATATTAATGCCGGAGAATGGCCTTTATATTGGAAATTCCATTGAGTATATGCCGATTGGTCTTATGGAAAGATACTGCCCGCTGGCGAAGTTTGAATACATCGGCAGCGCGGCGGTGAAGCTGGTCAAAGTCACTTATGATGTTTTTGACCAAATCTTTTTACGCGGCGGTCCTGAACGCGTGCAGGAGTTGGCGACCATTCTGACCTATATGTCGATTTTTACTATCGATCTTCACAACGAACGCCGGCAAATGACCAGCTACCAGACCATCAGGCCAATGCTGTTTCGTTATCTTTACCGTCAGAATACCCATCAGGGGGAAAACGAAGGCCTGGCGCTGTTTATTATCAAGCGCACTAATCTCTCGCGCACGCATGTTTTTCGGGTGCTGGCGGACCTAAAAGCCGGGGGCTATATCACAATGAAGCGCGGCAAACTGATTTCTATCGATCGACCGTTGCCGGAAGACTATTAGCAGAGAGGGAAAACTCCCGCGACCGGGCGCCGCGGGAGCAGGGCATTATGGCGTGACGATGTCGAACCAGAATTCGAAATTGTCCATATAACCCAGCATTTCATTGAGCTTATCGGCGTTACCGGTGATTTTAGCGTCGCCATTATCGACGGCCTGTTTAAGCGTCTCCTCTTTGAGGATGATCTTATTCAGTGTGGCGCGGTTGAGGGCGATAGTGGTATCGGCATCTTTCGCTTCCGCGTTGGCGGTATGGTTCAGTACGCCGTTTTCCAGCTCCAGCTTATACTTGCCGCCGTCGCTGCCGAGATCGATATTAAACACCGATTTCGCGTTACCCGCTTTCTCGCCATTGATATGTACCGCCAGATAGTCGAAGAACATTTCCGGGGTCATCGCGCGCACCGTATCCGGGCTGGCGGTGTTCGGGGTTGGCCCTTTCACTACGCCGTTACGCAGTTCCTGCGCGCCTGTCAGGTAGAAGTTACGCCACGGGCCGGATTCCGCCTGGTAGCCTAACTGCTCCAGCGCATCCGCTTCCAGATTACGCGCGTCCTGGTTTTTCGGATCGGCGAAGACGATTTTGCTGACGACCTGAGCAACCCAGCGGTAGTTACCCTGGTCAAAATCCTCTTTCGCTTTCTTCATGATGGCATCGGCGCCGCCCATGTAATCGACGAATTTTTTCGCCGCTTCTTCCGGCGGCAGTTCGTCGAGGGTCGCCGGGTTGCCGTCGAACCAGCCGAGATACAGCACGTAGGTGGCCTTCACGTCGTGGCTGACAGAGCCGTAATAACCCCGGTTAGCCCAGGTGTTGGCAAGGCTCTCCGGCAGTTTGAATTTAGCGGCGATTTCATCGCGGGTCAGCCCTTCGTTGGCCATGCGCAGGGTCTGATCGTTAATGTAACGATACAGGTCACGCTGGCTCTTCAGCAGGTTAACCACGTTTTCGTTGCCCCAGGTCGGCCAGTGGTGTTGAGCCATAATAATTTCGGCCTTGTCGCCCCAGCGCACAATTGCTTCGTTGATGTACTTCGACCACGGCAGCGGTTCGCGGATTTTCGCGCCGCGCAGCGAATAGGTGTTGTGCAGGGTGTGTGTCACGTCTTCCGCGGATTCAATCAGTTTTTTCTCTTCGATGAACCACAGCATTTCCGACGGCGCTTCCGAACCCGGCGCCAGCATGAAGTCATAGGTCAGACCGTCAATGACTTCTTTCTGCCCGTCTTTTTCGATGATATTGGTCGGCGCAATCAGGGTCACGGTACCCGCCGAGGTGGTGGTGCCAAGGCCGGCGCCGACCTGTCCGGTGGCCGATGGTTTCAGCAGGTTACCGTACATGTAGCTGGCGCGGCGGCTCATGACGTTACCGGCCATGATGTTTTCTGCGACCGCCGCTTCCATAAAGCCGGACGGTGCGTAAATTTTCACTTTGCCGGATTTTACATCCGCTTCATCAACTACGCCGCGCACGCCACCGTAGTGGTCAACGTGGCTGTGGGTATAGATAACGGCGACGACCGGTTTCTTACCGCGGTTTTGGTAATACAGATCCATGCCCACTTTGGCGGTTTCTGCCGACACCAGCGGATCCACGACGGTAATGCCTTCTTTACCTTCGATGATGCTCATATTGGAGAGATCAAGATTGCGGATCTGGTAGACGCCATCGGTGACCTCAAACAGGCCGCTAATATTGATCAATTGAGACTGACGCCACAGGCTCGGGTTGACGGTGTCCGGGGCTTTTTCACCTTCTTTGATGAAGGAGTACTGCTGCGGATCCCATACTACGTTACCTTGTTCGCCTTTAATGATCTCTGTGGGCAGGGCGGCAATAAAACCTTTGTGGGCGTTGGTGAAATCGGTGTTATCTGAGAAGGGAAGTTGGTTATAGAGGGTGTCGTTGGCTTGTTTGGTGGCGGCGGTCGCTTCTTTTGCGGCGACTTCCGCCCATGCTGACAGGCTTAACGATGACAGCAAGCCGGCGATGGCTAAACCTTTCACTACGGGGGTCAATTTCATTGGAATCCTCTTACCATGATGGCAATTCACTCGTTAATTCCGATCTGACGTGGTGTTACAACTTGTAACGCTTATTTGAACTATAACCAGTTGTTTACATTGAGCAAGTTATGGTTACAAAAAAACTACATTAGTTAAAAAACTACTCACTCGTAGGTAAAATGAGATTTATCCAATGGGATTGATGTCTCTTGTTTAGCGCGGTGTCAGACGTGTCGGTTACTGCGGGGAAGGGGAGAAAAAAGCGGCTCTTAGGCCGCTTTTAAATTAACAAGGAAGCGGCGCTATTTGGCGTAGCCTAAAAATTTACCGTCCTGCATGACGGCGATTTTTCCTGATTGGTAGACTATAAAAACGTATAAACCCTGTGAATAGGTTTTCGCGTCAGCATTGCTTTCGTCTAAAGCCGCGGGTTTGCCATCAACGATCAGCCCGGTTGAGTTTATGACCAGCTTCATGCCATTGAAGATTTTCACTTTTTTGCTGGATTGCGCTTTCTGCACGGGATATAAAGCCTGCGCGTTTTCCAGCGCCTGCTTCTCTGCTGCGGCGTTCACCGCAGCCTGTTTGTTTTGTTCCGCAATATAACAGGCGTCTTTACTGAGCCCCTGGGCTTCACACTCGGCCATACGCTGCGCCGGCGAACTGCAACCAGCCGCGATGGCTGCGCTGAGTGCCAGCAGTATCATCGAGACGTATTTCACTTTCATCATTAACGACCTTATCGTAGATATTATTTTATACATGCGACGAACATTCATGACAGCGGCGATCGTCCGCGGATCGTTAGCGTGCTTAATTCGTAACGCGTGGTAACTATGTCGTAGGGTGATTAAGCAAATTGTGATCTACATCAACCGCCGTACGGATAACTAAAAAATAGTGTAATCGTTTACAATGCGGTGAAAAGAGCGTCTCTGTGGCAAGCGTACGGGGATGATACAATGACGAGTAATGACGGTGTGCCAATCAGCCATTATGATGAAACTATGGACATACTTCTAATGAGCATTGAACAAGAAATTATTGATTATATATATACTCATCATAGCCATAAGAAATACTGTTTTTTTGGCGATCGTCCAGAAGTCACGTTAGATACTGAATTAACAAAGGGGGGGCTGAATATCATCTGGGAAGATGCAGAAGATACTTTAGATTACTATTTCAAACAATGGAATGTAAAAATGAATGGCTTCGAAATTATCTATTACTTTGAACCTGAGTTTTTAGGTTCCATGCCTCCAGAGAAGCCGCTTAAACCGCTAACAGTACAAATGTTGGTAGAGTCCGCAAAAGCGGGTGAATGGCTGTACGATTAAGGGACATATCGCCGGGAGACATACCGCTTTTACCGTTTACAAGACTTACCGCTGGCATTACTATCCTGAAGAGAGATTAACGGAACGTTAGTCGCCATTTTGTACCAAATGACTCGGGGTGCCCTTCTTTGTGAAGGCTGAGAAATACCCGTACCACCTGATCTGGATAATGCCAGCGTAGGGAAGTCAGAGACCGCATGGTCTGCGCTGCTTCCTCATCTGGCGGGAGCAAACCATGCATGAACCGCTAAATCCGGCGCATATCGCGCACCTGCAGCAGCTTTTCCGCACCTCTTCGCCGCTTGTTCACTGTATGACCAACGATGTGGTCCAGACTTTCACCGCTAACGTCCTGCTGGCTATTGGCGCCTCGCCGGCGATGGTGATTGATTCTACGGAAGCCGCGCAGTTTGCCGCCATTGCCGATGCGCTATTGATTAATGTCGGGACCTTAACCACTGAGCGCGCCAACGCGATGCGAGCGGCGGCGCAGAGCGCCCGCCAGGCGGGAAAACCCTGGACGCTGGATCCGGTTGCCGTCGGCGCGCTGACGCTACGCACTGATTTTTGTCGTGAGTTACTGGAACTGCGGCCTGCGGCGATTCGCGGCAACGCCTCGGAAATCATGGCGCTGGCGGGGAGCAGCGGCGGCGGGCGCGGCGTGGACACGACCGATAGCGCGGCCGCGGCGTTACCCGCCGCCCAGTCGTTGGCGCGCAAGCTCAATACCGTGGTCGCGGTGACGGGCGAGGTGGATTACATCAGCGACGGCGAGCGCACACTAGCCGTGAGCGGCGGGGATGTCCTGATGACGCGGGTGGTCGGGACCGGCTGCGCGTTATCCGCGGTGGTGGCGGCAAGCGCCGCGATGCCCGGCGATCGGCTGCAAAACGTAGCAGCCGCCTGCGGCCTGATGAAAATGGCGGGAGGTGAAGCGGCGCGACACGGCGGTCCCGGCAGTTTTATCCCGGCATTCCTCGACGCGTTATACGCGGAGGTGGCGGCATGAAGCGGATTAACGCCTTAACCATCGCCGGCACCGATCCCAGCGGCGGCGCCGGGATCCAGGCCGACCTCAAAACATTCTCCGCACTCGGCGCTTACGGCTGCTCGGTGATCACCGCGCTGGTGGCGCAGAATACCCGCGGCGTGCAGTCGGTATACCGCATTGAGCCGGACTTCGTGGCGGCGCAGTTGGATTCGGTGTTTAGCGACGTGCGAATCGATACCACGAAAATCGGCATGCTGGCGGAAACCGATATCGTTGAAGCGGTGGCGGAGCGTCTTGCCCGCTATCAGATTGCCAACGTGGTGCTGGATACCGTGATGCTGGCGAAAAGCGGCGATCCGCTGTTATCCCACTCGGCAATTGCGACGCTGCGCCAGCGCCTGCTGCCGCACGTTTCACTGATCACCCCGAATTTGCCGGAGGCCGCGGCGCTGCTCGATGCGCCGCATGCGCAAAGCGAGCGCGAGATGCTGGAACAGGGCAGGGCGCTGTTGGCATTAGGCTGCGGGGCGGTATTAATGAAGGGCGGACATCTGGACGACGCCGAAAGCCCGGACTGGCTGTTCACCCGCGAAGGCGAACAGCGCTTTACCGCGCCGCGCGTGCAGACCAAAAATACCCACGGTACCGGCTGTACGTTATCTGCCGCGCTGGCGGCGCTGCGTCCTCGCTATGCCGATTGGGGACAAACCGTCGCCGAAGCGAAGGGTTGGCTATCGGCGGCGCTGGCGCAGGCCGATTCGCTGGAAGTGGGGCACGGTATCGGCCCGGTACATCATTTCCACGCCTGGTGGTAAATGGCAGTGAAACGAGACAGCAGAATCTACTGAAAAAATGCGCTCCCGGCTGGAAAATATGCTAACTCGGTACCAGGCTTAACCTGCCCAAAATTTTTGGGTTGGGATAAAACATGCTGGCTGCGGCCAGCACTTACGGGAGATAGCTATGACTGATATTACGCAGTTGCTTGGCAAAGATGCCGACAGCCTTTTACAGCACCGTTGTATGACTATTCCAGCCGACCAACTCTATTTACCGGGCGCGGATTACGTCGACCGGGTGATGGTGGATAACAACCGCCCGCCTGCGGTGCTGCGTAATATGCAGACCCTCTACAATACCGGGCGTCTGGCGGGAACAGGGTACCTTTCCATTCTGCCGGTCGACCAGGGCGTAGAGCACTCGGCGGGCGCGTCGTTCGCCGCCAACCCGCTCTACTTCGATCCGAAAAATATCGTGGAACTCGCCATCGAAGCCGGCTGTAACTGCGTGGCTTCTACCTATGGCGTACTGGCCTCGGTATCGCGCCGCTACGCGCACCGCATTCCATTCCTCGTTAAGCTCAACCATAACGAAACCCTGAGCTACCCGACCGAGTATGACCAGACCCTGTACGCCAGCGTTGAGCAGGCGTTCAACATGGGCGCGGTTGCGGTTGGCGCGACGATCTATTTTGGCTCCGAGCAGTCGCGTCGGCAGATTGAAGAGATCTCCGCCGCCTTCGAGCGCGCGCACGAGCTCGGCCTGGTCACCGTGCTGTGGGCCTATCTGCGCAACCCGGCATTCAAAAAAGATGGCGTCGATTACCACGTTTCCGCTGACCTGACCGGCCAGGCCAACCATCTGGCCGCCACCATCGGCGCTGATATCGTGAAGCAGAAAATGGCCGAGAATAACGGCGGCTATAAGGCGGTGAACTTCGGTTATACCGACGATCGCGTCTACAGCAAGCTGACCAGCGATAACCCGATCGATCTGGTGCGCTATCAGCTGGCAAACTGCTATATGGGCCGTGCCGGGTTGATTAACTCCGGCGGCGCGGCGGGCGGCGAAACCGATCTCGCCGATGCGGTGCGCACGGCGGTGATCAATAAACGCGCCGGCGGCATGGGGCTGATCCTCGGTCGTAAAGCGTTTAAGAAATCGATGAGCGAAGGCGTGAAGCTGATCAATGCGGTGCAGGATGTCTATCTGGACGGCAAAGTCACTATCGCATAAGGCAAAAATCCGGGCGTGAGGCCCGGATTGACTCTTTTACTTACCCCGGTCTCCGGGGTTTTTTTATGATTTTGCTGTGCTGACGGTCAGCGGTTTAGCCGCTTCGCTGGTAGCAAACCCTGGCTGTTCAACGCGAATAAACGGGCACAGGAAGAAGGCGAGAATATAGAGCGCGGTATAGGCCACCACCACGCCGATGGTGCTGAAGTGCGGCAGCAGCACCACCGCAATCGCCGGCGCGAGGAAGTTCGACAGCCCGGCAGACAGGTTGTAGACCGAAATCGCCGCCCCTTTATGCTTTGGCTCCAGCGCCGGGAACACCGCCGCCATCGGCACGAACGCCGCGACAAAAATCCCCAGCGCAATCGCCGGCACCAGCGCCATGGCGAAGTTATGCCCGAAGTGCTGCGGCAGGTAGTAAAACGCCAGGCTCGACAGCGCCATGCCGATGCAGCCGAACCAGCGCACCACTTTCATCCAGCCCAGTTTCTCCGCCACGATACCCCAGAAGACGTTGGAGAAAATGGTGGTGAAGAAGAACGCCGCCCACACCTGCAGCCATTCGGAAGTGGTGAAACCGAGCTCATCGACGAACATCATCGGCATGACCACCGCGAAGCCGAACAGCGACAGGGTGTTGATAATGCGCACAATGCTGGAGAGCATAATGCTGCGGTTGGTGTAGATAAGGGTCACCGCGCGCCCCAGTTCGGAGAACTTCTCGCGGGTGGTGAGGTTCTGCATATGGCGCGGGGTTTCGGTGTTGCGCAGCGCCGCCAGGGCAATCAGCCCGCCGGTGACGCAGAACGCCAGCGCCAGCCACAGAGTGCCCATCTCGCCAATGTGCGGGATGGTGAAGCTCGGGATATAGCTGCCGAACACGCCGATGCCGACGGAGTAGACCGCCCAGAACCAGCCCAGCGCCGAGCTGGAGCTGTCGCTGCGGACGTTATGGATAATGGCGACGATAAACGAATAGAGGAACAGCGGATAGGCCAGTCCGCGGATACCGTAAAACAGCAGGATTAAGGCGTAGTTGGCGCGGCCGAGGCCGAAGACGAGGAACAGGACGTGGAACACGCACCACAGCACAAAACCGATAAACATGGTTTTACGCGGGGTGATGATTTCCGCGACCACGCCGGAGACCCAGGCCGAGAGGGCAGCGGCGAGGCCGTAGAGGGTGAAGGCGAAAGAGGCCTGCGCCGGGCTGAAGCCCAGCTCCTTGATGTAGTGCGAGAGGAAGGCGAGTTCAAAACCGTCGCCGGTCATAAACACGGCGATGGCGACGTATCCCCAGATAAGGTTCAGCGGCAGACCGAACCACTGTTTGTTATTAACGGACATGTTAACCTCGATTTCAGGATGCAGAGGAGCGGCTCCGCTGCACAACAGCGGAGCATTATTGTTATTAAATTAAAGAGGTACGTTATTCGCGGATTAGCCGACCGGCCTGTTGTAGCGCTTTGTAGGCCTCATACCTGCGTTGATGCAGCGGGCTAAACGCCGTTTCGCTGCGATAGGTTTTATCCACTCTGGTGAACCGCTTCATGGCGTCCGGCAGCGAGGCGGCGACGTTACCCGCGACGGCGCCGAGGATGGCGGAGCCCAGTAATACTGGTTCGCTGCTGGCGGTGCTGACCACGGTTACGCCACAGGCATCGGCCAATAGCTGGCGTACCAGCGGGTGCTGCCCTGCGCCGCCGCTGATAACGATATTTTTGCTCTCAATACCACAGGCGCGTTGGGCATCGAGGATCTGCCGCAGGCCGTAGCCAATCCCGCATAATCCGGCGACATACAGCGCGGTCAGGTTATCAAGATCCCGCTCCATCCCCAGCCCGGCAATCAGCGCTTTCGCGTGGGGGTCGGCAAGCGGCGCGCGGTTGCCGAGAAACTCCGGCACGACGTGCAGTCCATCTGCCAGCTTCACCGCCTCCGACGGCGAGGCAACCTGCGCCAGCACGCGATCCGCCAGCCAGACCGGCAGTGGAACGGCGGCGGCTTTGGCCTGTTCGCGCGCTTCGGCCGCCGCCGGATGGAAGCTCAGTAACTGGTCGATAGCCGCGCCGGCGGCGCTTTGTCCACCTTCGTTCAGCCAGTAACCCGGCACCATCGCCGAATAGTAAGGCCCCCAGACCCCAGGGACGAACACCGCTTTCTCGGTGGTGGTCATGGTGCAGGAGGAGGTGCCGAAGACGTAGGCCATATTATTCACCGCGCCGTTGAGTACGCCAACGGTGCCAATGCCGCCGGCATGGGCGTCGATCATCCCGACCGCCACCGGCGTACCGACAGGCAGACCCATCTCTTCGGCCGCCGCCGCGGTTAACCCATCACCACATGGCGTTCCCGGATCGACGATACGCTGGCCGATACGGGCGAAGTCTTCTTCCGCCAGCTCTGCGAGGCCAATCTGGCGGAAGTAGTCGGCATCCCAGCGCTTTTCATGGGCCAGATAGGTCCATTTACAGGTGACGGTACAGACGGAGCGGGCCAGATCGCCAGTCGCGCGCCAGGTGAGGTAGTCGGCCAGGTCGAAGAAGTGACGCGCACGGGCATAAGTCTGCGGGCGATTTTCTTTCAGCCACAGCAGCTTCGGCGTTTCCATCTCCGGAGAGATAGTCCCGCCGACGTATTGCAGCACCGGATGGCGGGTGGCATTGATGCGTTCCGCCTGTTCGGTGGCGCGGTGATCCATCCAGACGATGATATTGCGGTCCGCCTCTTCGCTGGGGCCGACGGCCAGCGGCGCGTCATTCTCCCCGATTACCACCAGCGAGCAGGTGGCGTCGAAGCCGATACCGGCTACCGAGTGCGGAGAGACGGCGGCCTTTACGACCGCGCGTTTAATGCAGTCGCAAACCGCCTGCCAGATTTCGCGGCTGGATTGTTCCACCACGCTGCCGGCGCTACGGAAGAGGGTTATCTCCCGGGTGGCGTGGGCCAGCAGTTCGCCGCTGAGGTTAAATACCCCGGCGCGCACGCTGCCGGAGCCGACATCGACGCCGATAAGGGTTTGAGTCTCGCCATTCATAAAATCGTCCTTTTAGTCACCGATACCGGGGGTTATAAATCAACGCTGTTAGGCAGAATAACCAGGTCGCGCACGGTGACGTTTTTCGAACGGGTGACCATAAACAGCACCGATTCGGCAACTTCGATAGGCTGCATCAGGCTGCCGTTGGCCAGCGCTTCTTCCATTTTCTCTTTCGGCCAGTCATCGAGCAGGGCGGTGACCACCGGGCCCGGCAGTACCGCGCCGACGCGGACGCCGTGCTGGGAAACCTGGCGGCGGGTAGTATGAACAAATGCCTGTACGGCGAATTTTGAGGCGGTATAGATAGGTTCCCAGATAACCGGCACCACGCCGGCGATGGAGCTGGTGAAAATAATATCGCCGGATTTTTGCGCGATCATATGCGGCAGCACGCTACGCACGCAGCGGAAGGCGGCGTTAGTATTGAGGTGCAGCACGCGATCCCAGACGTCCGGGTCGCCCTCAGCGACCGGGCCGCCGATGTAAGCGCCGGCGTTGGCGTGGAAGATATCGAGACGGCCGGCAAGTTGCAGGATGCCGTCAATGATCTTATCCACCTGATCGCCCTGCATCAGATCGACCTGTAAAGCAAAAGCGTTTTCGCCAAGCTCTGCCACAATCTTGTTGAGCTTTTCGCCTTCACGGTCGATCAGAACCACCTTCGCGCCCGCGCCAAGCAGGGTTTTCGCGCATTCAAGACCAATGCCGGAAGCGGCGCCGGTGACCGCGGCGACTTTGCCGCTAAGAGAAGTATTCATAGAGGATACAGAGTGGTTCATTTTATAATCCTTCATGTTGTCTGTTTTGCTCATCAAGCGGGACTCGACGAGCTTGAGGAGCGGTTACCTGCTACAACAATCTGGCCTGTCAGAGCAGGAGTAACTAAGTTAAGCTATTGAATATCAGCACCATTTATTTCAATTTGCTGATGTCTGAACGATTATTGAGTGTATACGCTAGCGAGCGTCATGGTTGCTCAATCGATGAAGCTAATGTTGCGCCAGCTTCATCGATTGAGCAAGTGGGGAAATTAACAGCGAAATGAATTTGTGACGCAAGTTGGGAAAATGAAAAAAATCACTATCTACGATCTGGCGGAATTATCCGGCGTTTCGGCAAGCGCGGTGAGCGCGATCCTCAATGGCAACTGGAAAAAACGCCGTATCAGCGCCAAACTTGCGGAAAAAGTGACGCGGATTGCGCAAGAACAGGGCTACGCGATTAATCGCCAGGCCAGCATGTTGCGCAGTAAAAAATCGCATGTCATCGGGATGATTGTCCCCAAATACGACAACCGTTATTTTGGTTCCGTGGCGGAAGGCTTTGAAGAGATGGCGCGTGAGCGCGGCCTGCTGCCGATTATTACCTGTACTCGCCGTCGACCGGAGCTGGAAATCGAAGCGGTGAAAGCGATGCTTTCCTGGCAGGTGGACTGGGTGGTGGCGACCGGGGCGACTAATCCGGATAAAATTACCGAGCTTTGTCAGCAGGCGGGGGTGCCGACGGTCAACCTTGACCTGCCGGGCTCCACCGCACCGTCGGTGATCTCCGATAACTACGCGGGCGCCCGCGCGTTGACCGATAAAATTCTTGATAACAGCCTCAATCGCCACGGCAAACTGGCGCCGCTGTTTTTTGTCGGCGGGCGCAGCAGCGACCACAACACCCTGGAGCGTTTGCGCGGATTTCGCGATGCCCATGCGGCGCGCGGCATGAGCGTGCCGGATGAAAATATTCTTTCTCCGGGCTATTCAAAAGGCAAAGTAGAAGCCTGCATGCAGGCGCGTTTCAAAAGCGCTGATGAACATCTTCAGGGGTTCTTCGTTAACTCGACCATCTCGCTGGAAGGGGTGGTGCGATGGCTGGCCCAGCTAGGGCTGACCGGCGCCGAACAGCCACCAATGGGCTGTTTTGACTGGGATCCGTTTGTTTATCTATTGGGTCACGACATTGACATGGTGCAGCAGAACGTACCGGCGATGCTGGAAGCGGTATTCAATATCATCGACGCTGGCGAGGCCAGCCAGCAGCGGGTAGAGATCCCGCCGCTGCTGATTAGCAGCCGCGAGCATCTGGCGTGAAAACCGCTGGCGCTAGCGCGTCAGCAGCCAGCGGGCGGTATGTTCATCGGTCACCAGGCCGTTAATCCAGCCGCCTTTTAACGCCGCGAGGATCGCCGGGCGCTTGTTCTCGCCACAGGCGACGGCTATCCGCGGGCACTGATTTTGGCGGATATCGTAGCTGGTGATCAGGCGATTAATTTCGCTGTCGACGACGCCGCCGTCGGCATCGATAAAGCGGCCGAGGATCTCGCCGATGCCGCCGCGTGCCGTCAGTTCATCCAGTTGGGCCTTATTAATAAATCCGTCTTTGAAGATGGGGCTTTGGGTCCCCAATGGGCCGATACCGACGAAAATAACGTCCGCCTGCTGTGCGGCGGCAGATACGTTGCTGAACAGGCGGCTGCCGCACCACATCTCATGTTCCTGACGGGTTTGCGCATAGCGCGGCGCGGGCCACTGGTAGTAGTTGGCCTGAATTTTCCGCGCCAGCAGCAACGGCACGTCGTCGTAGTAGTTGCATTTCCCTTCATCGTTCATTGCGCTAATCAGCGCCACGCAGCGGCTGTTGGGGCTATCGAAATCAATGCGCTGGATGGTTTTTTTCAGCGTTAATCCAGAACCAATGCCGATTATTTTGGCGTTATCGCTCTGCAGGTAGCGGGCCATCAGCTGATAACAACCGAAGGAAACGCTATCCAGCGTGCTCTCTTCGTTGTAGGTCGGCACGATATTGCACTCGATGAGTTGATACTTTTCCTGCAACAACTGCGCATAATCGAGGCAGTTCGCCACCGGATGATGTAAACCAATCGACACAATACCTTCTTCCTTCGCCGCGGCGATCAGGCGCTGGACCACCGGCCTTGAGGTGCCGAGGTGGCTGGCGATTTCGCTCTGATTCTGACCGGCAATGTAGTACATCCATGCGGCGCGGACCTTCTGATCCAGCCTGATGTCGTCTTCTTTACTCACGTTATCCTGCCTTAAATACGCGGGCGCAGTAGCGCAGATACCCGCATTTTGGCTGCGGTTTTCCAAACAGGCAAGCTTTTGCTCTGAATTGGTCATTTGTAATTTTATTGGGTAATTGTTCTTTTGTGATCTGTAGCTCTTATTTGATTCAAATGATCATCTACAGTGAGCCGCATCACCTCAAGGAGAGCAGAACATGAATACGCAATTCACATGGCTTCACATTGGTCTCGGGTCTTTTCATCGCGCCCATCAGGCGTGGTATCTGCATCGACTGCGGGTTTCCGGCGATTCGCGCTGGCATATCGCGGCGGGAAATATTCGTAATGACGCCGAGCATGTGGTGCATGCGCTGGCGGAGCAGGAAGGGCGCTATGTCCTCGAGACGGTGAGCCCGGAAGGGGAGCGAGAATACGAAGAGATCGCCTCAATTCAAAAATTACTGCCGTGGCAGGCGGGGCTGCAGCCGCTGATTGATGAAGGCGCGAACCCGCAGACCAAAGTCATTGCTTTCACGGTGACGGAAGGGGGCTATTACCTCAATACGCAACATCGCCTGGAAACCAGCAACGCCGATCTGCAGGCCGATTTGCAGGGGGATTGCAAAACCATTTATGGCACCATCACCCGGATCCTTGAAAAACGCATCGCCGACGATGCTGGTCCGCTGACGCTGCTTAACTGCGACAACGTGCGCCACAACGGCGAACGTTTCCATGATGGACTGGTGGAATTTCTGCAGCTGACCGGTAAACAGCAGGTTATTGACTGGCTGGCGGTGAACGCGACCTGTCCAAACACCATGGTCGATCGTATCACGCCGCGCCCGGCCGCCGATCTGGCGCCACGTATCAAAGCGCAAACCGGCATCGACGATAAAGCGCCGGTGATGGGCGAAACCTTTATTCAATGGGTTGTGGAAGATAATTTCCGCGCTGAGCGCCCGGCGCTTGAGACGGTAGGCGTGGAGATGGTGGCGTCGGTTATCCCCTATGAAGAGGCGAAGATTCGCATTCTTAACGCGTCACATAGCTGTATCGCCTGGGCGGGAACCCTGTTGGGCCAGCAATATATTCACGAGAGTACGCTTACCGATGCCATCTACGCCATCGCTGACCGTTACGTCAGTGAAGATGTGATTCCGTGTCTGGGCGATAACGGTATCGACCTGGCAACCTATCGCGACGTGGTACTCAAGCGTTTTACCAACCCCTATATCCAGGACACCAATCAGCGGGTGGCGGCAGACGGATTCTCAAAAATCCCGGCGATGATTGCCCCAACCCTGCAGGAGTGCTACCAGCGCGGCGTGCGTCCGCAGGCTACCGCTATGTTGCCGGCGCTGTTCTTTGTCTTTATGCAGCAGTGGCATAAAGGGGCTTTACCGTATCAGTACCAGGACGGAATTCTTGATGAATCGGCGGTACACGCCATGTTTAATTCGCCTGACCCGATCGCCCGGTACGCCGGTGATAAAGCCCTGTTTGGCGATCTGGCGGAATCGGCGGATTTCCACGCGCTGCTGCGTGAGCAAATCGCCGCCGTCTACGCGCTGACCCAGCAGGAGGCGCTATGTATTTAGGCATCGATCTCGGCACTTCGGAAGTTAAAGCGCTGGTGCTGGATGAAAACAATGCGGTCGTCGCCAGCCATAGCGCGCCGTTGACCATTCAACGGCCGCATCCGCAGTGGTCTGAACAATCGCCGCAGGCGTGGTGGGAAGCGACGGAATACCTGATTGCCACTCTGCGCGAGAAGTGCGCGAGCCATTGGTCGGCGATTAAAGCCATCGGCCTTTCCGGACAGATGCATGGCGCCGTGCTACTGGATGCCAGCGGCGAGGTGATTCGCCCGGCGATTTTATGGAATGATACCCGCTGCGCGCAGGAGTGCGCCGAGCTTGAGGAGATGGCGCCGGAGCTGCATCAGGTGGCCGGTAATCTGGCGATGCCGGGATTTACCGCGCCGAAACTGCTGTGGGTGCGGCGTCACGAGCTGCAGCATTTTGCCCGTACCGCTTGCGTACTGCTGCCGAAGGATTTTCTGCGCTACAAGATGACCGGCAAAAAAGTCTCCGATATGTCGGATGCCGCCGGCACCCTGTGGCTGGATGTTGCGCGACGGGACTGGTCCGACGCGCTGCTGCAAAAGTGCGGCCTGACGCGGCAACAAATGCCGGAACTGGTTGAAGGATGCGACGTTTCCGCCACGCTGGCGGCAGACATTGCCGAACGCTGGGGGCTTAATCCTTCGGTGCTGGTGGCGGGGGGCGGCGGCGATAATGCGGTCAGCGCGATTGGCGTTGGCGCGGTGTCGCCGGGAGACGCTTTTATCTCGCTGGGGACCTCCGGCGTGCTGTTTGTCGTCACCGACCGCTATCGTCCGGCGCCGCAGTCGGCGGTGCATGCTTTCTGTCACGTACTGCCGAACCTGTGGCACCAGATGAGCGTGATGCTCAGCGCCGCCAGCTGTCTGCAGTGGTTCTGTCGTCTGACCGGCACCACCGAAGTGGCGCTACTGGAGGAGATAGCCCAGTTAAGCGAAGACGAAAAAGCCAATGCGCCATACTTCCTGCCTTATCTTTCCGGCGAGCGTACGCCGCATAACGATCCGCTGGCGCGCGGTATGTTCTGGGGAATGACCCATGCCAGCCAGCGCGCTCAACTGGGATATGCGGTGCTGGAGGGGGTGAGCTTCGGCATTGCTGACGGCCTGCGCGCGTTGCAGGAGAGCGGAACCCGTATCGACCAGTGTTCCCTGGTCGGCGGCGGCGCCCGCAGTCCGTTCTGGGCGCAACTGCTGGCGGATATCCTGGCGATGCCGGTGGTGACGCATAAAGGTGGGGAAACCGGCGGCGCGCTGGGAGCGGCGCGGCTGGCCTGCCTGGCGGCGGGCAAACCGCTGGCCAGCGTTTGTCATAAGCCGGAAATCTGGCAAACCTGGCAGACGGATCCGCAGCGTCATCAGACGCTGATGCCGCGTTACGCCCATTTTCAGTCTCTGTACCTCAACGACCGACATTTTCGACAGCAATAAGACATATGACGCTCCGGCGAAACTGCCGGAGTGATTCTCCTGCACCCTACAACAACGAGGTCACCATGTCCGTTAATCACAAACAGTGGCTCGGTCTGCCGCTGAACCTTATCTGGGGATACGTCGCCATCGCCGTGTTTATGACCGGCGACGGTTTTGAACTCGCCTTCCTCTCGCACTACATCAAGGAGCTGGGCTTCAGCCCGGCACAGGCCTCTTTCGCCTTCACCCTCTACGGCCTCGCCGCTGCCCTCTCGGCCTGGGTCTCCGGCGTGGTCGCGGAAATCATCACCCCGCGTAAAACCATGTTTATCGGTTTTGTGCTGTGGTGCGTGTTCCACGTCCTGTTCCTCGTCTTCGGCCTCGGCCGCGCCAACTACGCCTTAATCCTGCTGTTTTACGGTATCCGCGGTCTGGCCTATCCGCTGTTCCTCTACTCGTTCATCGTCGCCATTATCCATAACGTCCGCAGCGACAGCTCCAGCTCGGCGCTGGGCTGGTTCTGGGCGGTCTACTCCGTCGGTATCGGCGTGTTCGGCAGCTATATCCCGAGCTTCACCATCCCGCACATCGGCGAGATGGGCACTCTGTGGCTGGCGCTGGCGTTCTGCGTCACCGGCGGACTGATTGCCCTGGCGGCGCTGCGCAACACCGAAACCCCGCGCCATATGCAGAACCTCACCACCCGCGAGAAGTTCTCCGAGCTGGGGCGCGCGGTGACCCTTATCTACACCAACCGCAGCATTATGCTCTCCAGCATTGTGCGCATTATCAACACCCTGTCGCTGTTCGGCTTCGCGGTGGTCATGCCGATGATGTTCGTCGATGAGCTCGGCTTCACCACTTCCGAATGGCTGCAGGTATGGGCGGCGTTCTTCTTCACCACCATCTTCTCCAACGTCTTCTGGGGTATCGTGGCGGAGAAACTGGGCTGGATGAAAGTGGTGCGCTGGTTCGGCTGCATCGGCATGGCGCTGTCGAGCCTGGCGTTTTACTACCTGCCGCAGCACTTCGGGCATAACTTCGCCATGGCGCTGGTGCCGGCGATTGCGCTGGGGATTTTTGTCGCGGCGTTCGTGCCGATGGCGGCGGTGTTCCCGGCGCTGGAGCCAAAGCATAAAGGGGCGGCGATTTCGGTCTACAACCTGTCTGCCGGGCTGTCGAACTTCCTCGCGCCGGCGATTGCGGTGGTGCTGCTGCCGCACTTCAGCACCATCGGCGTGGTGGTGGCCTATACCGCGCTCTATCTGCTGGCGTTTTGTCTGTGCCCGTTTATTCGTGTCGATCAGCCGGGCTTTGTCCGTAAGGCAAGCGGCGTCAGGGAAGGGGTAGAATATTCATAACGTTATCAGGGCGGGTATATCCCGCCCTGATGTTTTAACGCAGTAACATACAGTCCGGCGGCAGACGGCAGCGTAGCGCCTCGCCGAGGATTTCCATACGGAAGGATTTGCCGCTCAGCGGTTCTCCATCCAGGTTGAAGGTCATTTCATGGGCGGCGGTGACTTCAAACCACGGCGATACGCCGTCGATCAGATTTGGTGAATTATCGGGATTAGCGAGGGTGCTAAACAGCGCAGGCAGCAACTCTTCGCCGGTAAAAATACGCAGATGCAGTAGCCCGTCGTTAATTAATGCTTCAGGACACAGTTGCTGACCACCACCGGCCTGGCGGCCATTGCCGATGCCGATAACCAGCGCGTCGCCCTGCCAGTGAAAGTTCTCGCCGCGAATTTCGCAGCGGTCCGGCTTCAGGGTATCCATGCGCGTCAGGCCGTGAATCAGATAGGAGACGCCGCCGAGCGCGGCTTTTAGTTTTTCCGGCGTTTCGGTGGTGATACGGGTACCAAAGCCGCCGGTGGCCATATTGATAAATCCGGCCTCGTTATTCACGCGAACCACATCAATAGGGACGTCGCGCCCGGCTATCGCCAGCTTCAGCGCGCTGGCTAAGTCCTGCGGGATGCCGACGCTGGTGGCGAAATCATTGGCTGTGCCGAGGGGGAGTATTCCCAGCGCCATATTGCTGCCGCGCTGGACCAGCGCGGTGGCGACTTCATTAATCGTGCCATCGCCGCCGCCGGCAATCACCGTCGCCACCCTGAGCGTTTCGGCTTCCTCGACAAAACGAATCGCATCGCCTTTTTCCCAGGTCACGCGGACGTGTATCTCGATACCTTCTTCGCGCAGGAGATTAACGGCTTCGCGCAGTTGGGGCTCATTCGCGCCTTTACCGTTGAGAATTAATAAGCTGGCTGGAAATTGGGTCATCCTTTATCGCCTCATTCTTAGTCGTCATCCTCAGTGTATCGCATGAATGGCGTCATGGAATAAGAAAGTCGGGAAAATAGGATGCATAAAAAATAAGCCCGCGTAAGGGAGATTACGCAGGCTAAGGAGGTGGTTCCTGGTACAGCTAGCATTTATGGGTTATGTTTTTCAGCGAAATGGATGATACCTGCTTCGAACGTAACGGTATGTGATCCGATTCTAATATCCATACATAGTGAAAAAATAACGCCAATAAACTAATTTTTATGCGGATTGCGCGTCGACTCGCCGTTGAAGTTACGCATCAGCAAACCATACTCCAGCGCCATATCCTCCGGCAGCGGCAGCCAGACGATATAACCGTCTCCCGGCGCGACCGGCATTGCTTCGCCTTTGGCGTTCTCCATATGTTCGAGCGTAAAGTTGACGTTGCCTTGCGGAGTCATGACCTCCAGGCTGTCGCCGACCGAGAACTTATTTTTTACCGCCACTTCGGCCAGATTACCATTACGCTTGCCGGTGAATTCGCCGACAAACTGCTGGCGTTCGGAAACCGAGTAGCCGTACTCGTAATTCTGATAGTCGTCGTGGGTGTGGCGGCGCAGGAAGCCTTCGGTATAGCCGCGGTGAGCCAGACCTTCCAGCGTCTCCAGCAGACTGGTATCGAACGGTTTACCGGCGGCGGCGTCGTCAATCGCTTTACGGTACACCTGGGCGGTGCGCGCGCAGTAGTAGAAGGATTTGGTGCGGCCTTCAATCTTCAGCGAGTGCACGCCCATCTGGGTCAGGCGCTCCACGTGGGCGATTGCGCGCAGATCTTTGGAGTTCATGATGTAGGTGCCGTGCTCGTCTTCGAAGGCGGTCATATACTCGCCCGGACGTTTGGCTTCCTCAATCATAAATACCTGGTCGGTTGGCGCGCCGATACCGAGAGTGGGTTCAACGTTCTGCACCGGGATAGGCTCATGCTTGTGGACGATATTACCTACGTCATCTTCTTTGCCTTCCTGGACGTTGTACTCCCAGCGGCAGGCGTTGGTGCAGGTACCCTGGTTAGGGTCACGTTTGTTGATATAGCCGGAGAGCAGGCAGCGGCCGGAGTAGGCCATGCACAGCGCGCCATGGACGAAAATCTCGATTTCCATCTCCGGCACCTGGCTGCGAATTTCGGCGATCTCGTCCAGCGACAGCTCGCGGGAGAGGATCACGCGGGTTAGCCCCATTTGCTGCCAGAATTTCACCGTCGCCCAGTTGACGGCGTTGGCCTGTACCGACAGGTGAATTGGCATATCAGGGAAGTTTTCCCGCACCAGCATGATTAAACCAGGATCGGACATAATCAGCGCGTCCGGCCCCATTTCCACTACCGGTTTGAGATCGCGAATAAACGTTTTCAGCTTGGCGTTATGCGGTGCGATGTTAACCACCACGTAGAATTTTTTCCCTAGCTCGTGGGCCTCATTGATGCCGAGCTGCAGGTTTTCGTGGTTAAATTCATTGTTGCGCACGCGCAGTGAGTAACGCGGCTGGCCGGCGTAGACCGCATCGGCGCCATAAGCGAAAGCGTAACGCATATTTTTCAGCGTTCCCGCCGGGGAAAGGAGTTCCGGTTTAAACATGATTTTCTCGTTCTGATGACAGGTCAGACTCGCCGCACCAGGTGCGGCGATTCGGGGGAGTGTCCCCACATTAAGGGCGGGCATTGTAGCGCCGTGGAAAGAGGGAGTAAACCTTTGCGCCTCTCTGCTCTGAGAGGCGCAGAGGTTAGGCTATTCGACAGGCGTCCGCCTCCCAGCGATAGCCGACGCCGTAGACGGCGCGAATAAACGACTGCTCGGCATCCAGCGATTCAAGCTTACGGCGCAGGTTTTTAATATGGCTGTCGATAGTGCGGTCGGTGACCACGCGATAATCGTCGTACAGATGATTGAGCAGTTGTTCGCGGGAGAAGACTTTACCCGGCTCCTGAGACAGCGTTTTTAATAGCCGAAACTCGGCGGGAGTCAGGTCCAGTAATTTTTCGCGCCACGAGGCCTGGAAGCGGCTCTCATCAACGATGAGCGGGCTTTGCGCATCCAGCGCCTGCAGAGCGCGCTGTGGCTTGCAGCGACGCAGGATCGTCTTCACGCGAGCCACAACTTCACGCGGACTATATGGTTTGCAGATGTAGTCGTCGGCGCCGATCTCCAGCCCCAGCAGGCGATCGATCTCCTCGATTTTGGCGGTGACCATCACGATCGGTACATCGGAAAAACGGCGGATTTCACGGCACAATGTCAGGCCGTCGGTGCCGGGCAGCATTAAATCCAGCAGAATCAAATGCGGGGGCGTCTGGCGAACGTAGGGCAGTACCCGATCGCCATGCGCAATTAGCGTTGGCGCGTAGCTCGCGGCCTGCAAATAGTCGATCAACAACTGACCGAGCTTGGGCTCGTCTTCCACGATTAAAATACGCGGCGTGTTTTCATCAATGGGTAATTCGCTCATACGTCCCTCGATAAATCCTGTTCCAGAGGTAATTCTACTTTAATGCTAACCCCGCCAAAAGGCGAATGGCTGGCGTTCAGGCTGCCGCCGTGGGCCGCTACGATGTTCATACAGATTGCCAGCCCAAGGCCGGATCCGCCGCTGGCGCGGTTACGCGAACCTTCGGTGCGGTAAAAACGTTCACACAGCCGCGCCAACTGCTCGTCGCTAACGCCGGGGCCGCTATCGGCAAAATCGAGCGTCAACATGCGGCCGTTTTGTTTGGCGCTAATCAGCAGGCGTCCGCCGCGGTCGGTATAGCGCAGGCTGTTTTCCAGCAGATTATTGAACAGCTGCATTAGCCGATCGCGATCGCCGAACACGATAGCGTTATCCGGCAGCGAGACGCCGATGGTCAACCCGCGGCTGGCGAAACGTTCGCGGAACGCTCCTGCGGCGACCTCCAGTAGCGCAATTAAATCGACCGATTCTTTCTGGTAGGCTAACGCGCCTTCATCGGACATCGATAGCTGATGCAGATCGTCTACCAGCTTAGTGAGCGTGCCGACTTCCGCCTGCAGCGAAGAAATTGAATCCGGGGTGAATTTACGCACGCCGTCCTGAATAGCTTCCAGCTCGCCGCGCAGCACCGCTAGCGGCGTGCGGAGTTCATGCGAAATATCGGCCATCAAATCGCGGCGCATTTGTTGGTTGCGCTCAAGCGTACTGGCAAGCTGGTTGAAATCCTGCGCCAGACGACCCAGTTCATCCCCGCCGGTGACCGTGACGCGGGTAGAGAAATCGCCCGCCGCCAGCTTATGGGTACCTTCCACCAGCCGTTTGACCGGCGCCAGCAGCCCGCGGGCCAGCGGGAAGGTGGCCAGAGCGGCGAGGAGGGTGGCGAGGGCGACGATAAGCCAACTGGTGCGTTTTTGCTGGCGGTCGAAATTGATATCCGTGTTGCGCGTGAGTCGCTCGACCGGCGAGGCGATCACCGCCCCGACGGTCACGCCGTTGACGACAATGTTGCGCCGGGTGCCATCTTGCGGTACCGGCGCTCGCGGGCCTACCAGCACGCGCCCTTGTTGATCGACAACCCAAAATTGCGTGCGCCAACCGTGCGGCGGCATATCGGGACGCGGGCCAGGCCCGGGCATTGGCCCTGGCTCGCCGTGTGGGCCCGGACCACCCGGCGGGCGTTCGTCGTTATCCCGCTCGAAGGTGCGCAGTAACTGGAAGATAAAACGATCGTTATTGCGCAAAAACTTCCAGTCGCCGTGCTGCTCGTACTGTTCGCTCAGCGCGTCGCCGAGCATCGTTAATCGCTGTTCATTACCGCGTTTTATATAGTCGATAAAGCCGCGCTCAAAGCTGATACGTACCGCCCAGTGCATGCTAATCAGCAGCACGATACAGGTAGCGAAAATAGCCAGGAACAGCTTACCGGTGATACCCGGGCGCCAAAGTTTCACGATTCACTCCTTTTGCGTCGGCGGATGACGGTGTTGCTGCCGACATCGTTCGGTACGCGGGAAAAGATGAGCGCCGGGAGGGCGATAATCACCGCCATGCTCAGATAGGTGTAGAGGAAAACTTGATGAACGGCTGGGGCATCGGCGCTGATATGCTGCTGGCCGTACATGCCGAGCAGTAGCCCGGCGATGGTCACGCCGATACTCATCGAGAGCTGCATAACCATCGAGAGCAGGCTGTTACCGCTACTGGCCAACTCATCAGGCAGGTCTTTTAGCGTCAGAGTATTCATCGACGAGAAACGGCTGGAGTTAATCATGCCCTGCAGGAACAGCACTGGCGGCAGCAGCCAGTACCAGCCGGCCAGTGCGACGGCCATGAACAGCAAACTCACCAGCGCCAGGCCGAGGGTTGCGAAAACCAGCACGCGGCGATAGCCAAAGCGATTCACTACCTGCACCACGATGCGTTTCATCCCCATGCTGCCCAGCACCATCGGGATCATCATCAGCCCGGCGTGGAACGGCGAGAAGCCGAGGCCAATTTGCAGGAATACCGGGGTCATAAACGGCAACATCCCGCTGCCGATACGCCCGGCGAAGCTGCCGCCAAGACCGAGCGAGAAGGTTTTATTGCGAAACAGTTTGAGGCTAAACAATGCGTTAACGTTACCGCGGGCGTGCCACCAATAGAATCCCATCGCCATCAGGCCGCCGACGACCAGCACGGCGAGCAGCAGCGGCGAGATACCCAGCCCTTTTTTGCCGTCAAGCGCCAGCGTCAGGGCGGCCATTCCCACCGCCAGCAGAATAAAACCAAGAATATCAAAACGCCGGGTCTGCAGGGTGTAGTTTGGCATCAGGCATAACGTGGCGATAGCGCCGATGATACCTACCGGGATGTTAATTAAGAAAATCCAGTGCCAGGAAGCATATTCGACGAGCACGCCGCCAAGCGCCGGGCCGAGCAGCGGTCCAACCTGGCCGGGCAGGGTGACGAAGGTCATCGCCGCCATATACTGATCGCGTGGAACGATTTTCATCACCGTCAGACGCCCGACCGGTACCATCATCGCGCCGCCGACGCCTTGCAGCACGCGGGACATCACTAACTGATCGAGAGTGCTGGCCTGGGCGCAGAATAGCGAGCCGACGGTAAACAATACAATGGCGCTGAAGAAGATATTGCGCACGCCAACCCGGTCCGCCAGCCAGCCGCTGGCCGGCAGCATGACCGCCACCGTAAGCACATATGAGACCACCACCATATGCATGTGCAGCGGGCTCTCCCCAAGGCTTTTGGCCATCGAGGGGAGGGCGGTGTTAACGATGGTGGTATCCAGCGACTGCATAAAGAAGCCGAAGGCCACAATCCATAACTGCCAGCGTACGCTGGAGGGCAGATCTGTCATTTTATTCGCTTACCGGTTGAGCAGACTTGCGCGTAAAACGCAGCCGCAGACGATCAAAGAACAAATAGACCACCGGGGTGGTGTACAGCGTCAGCAGCTGGCTCATGACCAGACCGCCGACGATGGTGATCCCCAACGGCTGCCGCAGCTCTGAACCATCCCCGCCCGACAGCACCAGCGGCAGTGCGCCGAACAGCGCCGCCAGGGTGGTCATCATGATCGGGCGAAAACGTAGCAGGCAGGCCTCGAAGATGGCCTCTTCCGGCGGCAGATTACCGCTGCGCTGCGCTTCAAGGGCGAAATCGACCATCATGATGGCGTTTTTCTTTACGATGCCAATTAATAGCATGATCCCTATCAGGGCGATTAGGCTGAATGGGGCACCGAACAACTCCAGCGCCAACAGCGCGCCCACCCCAGCCGATGGCAGGGTAGAGAGGATAGTTAACGGATGCACGTAGCTTTCGTAGAGGATCCCCAGCACGATATACACCGTGGCGATGGCGGCGATAATCAGGATCACCTGTGAGTTCATCGTCTGCTGGAATACCTGCGCGGTGCCGGCAAACGATCCGCGGACGCTCGACGGCACGCCGAGCTGGGTCATCGCCCGGTCAATGGCGTCGCTGGCTTCCGATAGCGATTTGCCGGTTGGCAGGTTGAAGGAGATGGTCGAGGCGGCCGATAGCCCCTGATGATTGACCGAAAGCGGCGCGTTCGCCGGTTGCCATTTGGCGAAATACGACAGCGGAATGGGTTTGCCGTCTTTACTGATGACAAACATTTGTTCCAGCGCGCTAACGTCCTGGGTATAAAGCGGATCGACTTCCATCACCACTTTGTACTGGTTCAGCGGCTGGTAGATGGTCGAGATTTGCCGCTGGCCGAAAGCGTTGTTTAACAGACTGTTGGCATCCTGTACGCTGACACCCAGTCGTGACATGGTGTCGCGGTCGTAGACCAGATCCATCTCCGCGCCGTTATCCTGTTGGTCCGAGTTAACGTCGGCCAGTTCCGGCAGCGCCGCCAGTGCCTTGCGGATTTTTGGCTCCCATTCACGCAGCGCCGACAAATCGTCCGATAACAGAGTGTATTGATAGCTGGCATTCGACTGACGCCCGCCGACGCGGATATCCTGCACCGCCATCAGGAACAGATTAGCGCCGGGCTCTTTCGCCAGCTTTTTCCGCAGCCGGTCGATGATTTGCTGCGCGGTTTCATGGCGCTGCTCGCGCGGTTTCAGGGTGATAAACATCATACCGCTATTCACCCGCGAGCCGCCGGTAAAGCCGGTCACGTTATCGACCGCCGGATCCTCGCGGATGATCTTCATAAAGTCCTGCAGTTTGCCGCGCATCGCCTGGAAAGAAATGCTCTGATCCGCCTGAATGCCGCCCATCAGCACCCCGGTGTCCTGCTCCGGGAAGAAGGTTTTCGGAATGGCGATATACAGCCACACGCTGAGCGCTATCGTACCGAGCAGGACCAGGCCAGTCAGACGACTATGCTTCAGCACCCATTTTAACGATTTGCCATAGCCGCCCTGAATAGCGACCAACAGGCGGCCAAAGCCGCGATTGCGCGTTGGTTCATGAGGTTTGCCGCTTTTCAGCAGCCAGCCGCACATCATCGGCGTTAGCGTGAGCGATACGGCGAGCGAAATGCCGATCGCTACCGATAGCGTGACGGCGAACTCGCGCAGCAGACGGCCCGGAAGGCCGCCCATCAGCAGCAGCGGTAAGAACACCGCCACCAGCGACAGGCTCATCGACAGCACGGTAAAGCCGACTTCACGGCTGCCCTGTAACGCGGCCTGCAGCGGTTTCATTCCCGACTCAAGATGGCGGGAAATGTTTTCCAGCACTACGATGGCGTCATCAACAACAAAACCGGTGGCGATGGTCAGCGCCATTAGCGACAGATTATTAAGGCTGAAGCCGCATAAATACATGGCGGCGAAGGTACCGATTAACGATACCGGTACGGCGACAGCCGGGATAAGCGTTGCGCGCCCGGAGCGCAAAAACAGAAAGACCACCAGAATCACCAGCGCGACCGAGATCACCAGCGTTTGCTCGACCTCTTCAAGCGATGCGCGGATAGTGGGCGAACGATCCTGGGCAATCTGTAAATCGATGGCGGCGGGGATGGTACGCTGTAGCTCCGGCAGGCGGGCGCGAATGCTATCAACCGTTTGAATGATGTTGGCTTCCGGCAGCTTGCGTATCATCAGCAGGATCGCCGGTTTGGCGTTGGTCATTCCGGCGTTACGCACATCCTGCACTGAATCTGTCACTTTTGCCACGTCGCCAAGACGTACCGCTGCGCCGTTGTTGTAGTGGACGATTACCGGCAAATATTCCGCCGCGGTTTTCAGTTCATCGTTGGTCTGCACCTGCCAGCGATGGGTTCCATCTTCCAGCGCGCCCTGCGGGCGACGCACGTTGGCGTTGTCGATGGCGCTGCGCACGGCATCCAGTGAGACGCCCTGGTTAAACAGCGCCTGCGGGTTGAGATCGACGCGCACCGCCGGCAGTGAGCTGCCGCCGACGTCGACATCGCCGACGCCGTCGATCTGCGCGATGGTTTGCGCCAGCTGGGTTGAAGCGAAATCGTACAGCTCGCCCTGCGAATAGGTATCCGAGGTGAGCGTCAGGATCATGATCGGCGCATCGGATGGATTAGCTTTGCGATACGTGGGGCGGCTGGGCATCCCGCTCGGCAGCAGGCTTTGCGCGGCATTAATCGCCGCCTGCACGTCGCGGGCTGCGCCGTTAATATCGCGATCGAAATTAAACTCCATGATGATGCGGGTACTGCCAAGCGAGCTCGACGAGGTCATTTCATTGACCCCGGCAATGCGCCCCAGCGAGCGTTCCAGCGGTGTGGCTACCGACGAGGCCATGGTTTCCGGCGAGGCGCCGGGCAGCGAGGCGCTAATCATGATCACCGGGAAATCGACCTGCGGCAGCGGCGCGACCGGCAGCAGGCGGAATCCGAGGATCCCGCACAGGGTAATCGCCAGCGAGATAAGAATCGTCGCCACCGGACGATAAATGAAGAGAGCGAAAAACTTCACTTACGCCTCCTCTTCGCGGCGCGGGAAGCGGCTCTTCATATACAGCGATAGCCGATCGAACAGCAGATAAATCACCGGCGTGGTGAATAACGTCAGTACCTGGCTGAGCATCAGGCCGCCAACCATACCAATGCCCAGCGGACGACGCAGCTCGGCGCCGACGCCGGTACTGAGCATCAATGGCAGCGCACCGAGCAGGGCGGCGAGGGTGGTCATCAGAATCGGACGGAAGCGCAGCAGGCAGGCCTGATAAATGGCTTCGCGCGGCTGCATTCCCTGTTCGCGCTCGGCGGCGAGGGCAAAGTCAATCATCATGATGGCGTTTTTCTTCACGATACCAATCAGCAGAATGATGCCGATGATCGCAATTACATCCAGCTCGCTACCGGCCAGCCATAGCGCCAGTAGCGCCCCGACGCCAGCGGTCGGCAGCGTAGAAAGAATGGTGATGGGATGAATGAAGCTTTCGTACAGCACGCCGAGCACGATATACATGGCGACGACCGCCGCAACGACCAGCCAGACGGTGCTACCGAGCGCCGACTGGAACGCGAGCGAACTGCCCTGGAACTGAGTGCGGATGTCGCTTGGGAAATCCAGCGACTGCTCGGCGGACAAAATAGCCTCTACCGCTTCGCCAAGAGAGTAGTTGTCCGGCACGTTGAATGAAATGGTGGTAACCGGGAACTGATCGAGATGGTTGATCGACAGCGGCGTAAAACGCTGCTCGACGCTGGCGATAGACTTCAGCGGCACAATGCCGCCATCGCTGCTGGTGAGGCGAATATTATCCAGCGCCGCCAGCCCCGGCGTCGCCTGGGTGTCGTGCTCCAGCACCACGCGATATTGGTTGGCCTGGGTATAAATTGTCGAGATCAGCCGTTGGCCAAAGGCGTTATACAGCGCGTTATCGACATCCGCCATGGAAATACCCAGTCGGCTGGCGCTATCGCGATCGACATTGATATAAGCCGCGAGCCCTTTATCCTGCCAGTCGCTGCTGACGTCGGCAAGCTGGGGTAAGGATTGCAGGCGCGACAGCAATTGCGGCACCCAGTTGCTCAGCGCATCGAGCGAGTTAGCCTGCAGGGTAAATTGATACTGCGTTCGGCTGACGGTGGTATCAATAGTCAGATCCTGCGTTGGCTGCAGGTAGAGCTCAATGCCCGGTACGCTTGCCACCGCGTGTTGCAGGCGACTAATGACCGTTTGTACCCGATCGTCACGCTCATCCAGCGGCTTGAGGTTAATCTGCAGACGCGCGCTGTTCAGCGCCGGATTGGTGCCATCAACGCCGACAAACGACGTGAGGCTTTTAACCGCCGGATCTTTCAGAATCAGCTCGGATACCTGCTGCTGGCGTTGCGCCATACTGGCGAACGATACCGACTGCGGCGCTTGTAACGTGCCCTGAATAATGCCGTTATCCTGGATCGGGAAGAAGCCTTTCGGGATAAAGACCCATAGCAGAATCGATAACGCAAGGGTGCTTAACGCCACGCTCAATGTTAACCACGGGTGGTTCAGCACGCGGCTCAGCCAGCGACCATACACGGCAATCACCCGCTCGAAGAATCGCTCGCTGGCCCGCGAAAAGCGGTTTTGTTTGCGCAGCGATTCGTGACTTAACATCCGCGCGCACATCATTGGCGTCAGGGTCAGCGAGACCACCGCCGAAATCAGAATCGCCACCGCCAGGGTAATGGCGAATTCGCGGAACAATCGCCCAACGATATCACCCATAAACAGCAGCGGAATCAGTACGGCAATCAGCGAGAACGTTAATGAAATAATCGTGAAGCCGATTTCCCCCGCGCCTTTCAGCGCGGCGGCAAGCGGTTTCTCACCTTTTTCAATGTAGCGGGAGATGTTTTCGATGACTACGATGGCGTCATCGACCACGAAGCCGGTGGCGATGGTCAGCGCCATTAGCGTCAGGTTATTAATTGAAAAATCAAGGAACACCATAACCGCGAAGGTGCCGACCAGCGACAGCGGCACGGCGACGCCGGGGATGATAGTCGCCGGGACATTGCGCAGGAAGAGATAAATGATCATCACCACCAGAGCGATGGCGAGCAGCAATTCGAACTGCGTATCGCTGACCGACGCGCGAATATTGGTGGTGCGGTCAGAAAGCACCTGTACCTTAACGGATTTAGGCAGGCTCTCTGTGAGCTGCGGCAACATCTGGCGGATGCTGTCGGCGGTGGCGATGATATTCGCTCCCGGCTGGCGCTGGACGTTCATTACGATCGCCCGCTGCTTATTGGCCCACGCACCGAGCCAGGCGTTCTCGGCGCCCTGTTCGATGGTCGCAACATCGCCAAGGCGGATCGGCGCGCCGTTCTGATAGGCGATAATCAGTCGACGGTAATCTTCCGCCGACTGCATCTGATCGTTGGCGGAAAGAGTGACCGCGCGGGCCGGACCGTCAAGGCTACCTTTTGCTGAATTCACGTTGGCGCTGGTAATGGCGGTACGCACGGTTTCGCTGGTCAAACCTAACGCGGCGATCGCCTGGGCATTGAGCTTAACGCGCACAGCAGGGCGCTGGCCGCCGGCCAGCGTCACCAGACCGACGCCGGAAACCTGAGAAATCTTCTGCGCCACCCGAGTTTCCACCATATCTTCGACCTGCGTCATCGGCATTGCGCTGGAGGTGACGGCCAGGGTCATGATCGGCGGATCCGCCGGGTTCACTTTGCTATAAACCGGCGGGTTGGGTAAATCAGACGGCAGCAGGTTGGTGGCGGCGTTAATAGCCGCCTGCACTTCCTGTTCGGCAACATCCAGCGCCAGGGTCAGCTGGAACTGGAGGGTGATGACCGACGCGCCGCCCGAGCTTTGTGAGGACATCTGTTTAAGGCCGGACATCTGGCCAAACTGGCGCTCCAGCGGCGCGGTAATCGACGACGTCACCACATCCGGGCTGGCGCCGGGGTAAAGCGTCACCACCTGAATAGTGGGGTAGTCCACTTCCGGCAGCGCGGAGACCGGCAGGAAGCGATAGCCGATGATGCCGGCCAGCAGAATGGCGACCATCAAGAGCGTTGTCGCTACCGGACGCATAATAAACAGCCGGGACGGACCGCCCGTACTGCTTGGGGGTAAGACTTGCATCAGGCGCCCGCTCCGTTTTTACCACTCTGGCGGGCGGCGGGTTGTTCCTCCGCGGCGCTGTGAGCTTCGACGACTTCGACCTTGGCCCCTTCGGTCAGGCGGTCGATACCATCGGTCACCACCCGGTCGCCTGCTGACAGCCCGGCGTTAATCACCACTTTCTGGCTATCCTGAATACCCGGCGTGACCGTATGTTTACTGACTTTATTCTCACTGTTCAGCACCCACACGAAGTGCCCCTCGTTGCCCATTTGTAGCGCGGCGGTGGGGATCACGACCGCATCCTGCTCGGTATCCACTAGCATTCTGGCGTTGACGAACTGATTCGGGAACAGAGCATCATCGAGGTTATTAAAGCGCGCCTTAAGCTTAATAGTGCCGGTGGTGGCATCGATTTGGTTATCGAGGCTCAGCAGGTTGCCAGTGCTGATCTTCTGTTTATTGGTACGATCCCAGGCCTCAACGGTCAGCGTTTTCCCGGCCTTTTGCGCCTGTACCACGGTGGCGATATCGCTTTCCGGCAGGGTAAAGACCAAATCGATAGGGTGGGTTTGCGTGAGTACGACAATGCCGGTGGTGTCGCCACTGGAGATTTGGTTGCCGATGTCGACCTGTTTCAGGCCCACGCGTCCGTCAATCGGCGCGGTGATGCGGGTCCAGTCCAGCTGCAGTTGCGCACTGGCGACGGCGGCCTGATCGGCTTTAACCGTACCGGCGGATTCAACCACCAGCGACTGCTGCGTATCCAGCTCCTGACGGGAGATAAGGTTGGTTTTGACCAGTTGTTGATAGCGGGCGAGATCTCGGCGCGCGTTTGCGAGGGTAGCGTTATCTTTGGCAAGCTGGCCCTGCGCCTGGGCCAGCGCGACCTTGAACTGGCTGGGATCGATTTGCGCCAGCAGATCGCCGGCTTTTACCTGCTGACCTTCCTGGAAATGGATACTCAGCAACTGACCGTCAACCCGACTGCGCACGGTCACGGTGTTCGCCGCGGTGATAGTCCCCAGGCCAGTAAGATAGCGGGGGACGGATTCGCTGGTGGCGGTTGCCGCCTGCACCGGGGCCAGCGTCGCCCCAAAACGCCCATGACGCGCCCCGGCAGGCGGTTTTGCTCCTTGTTGACTTGCGCCAGCAGCGCCTGCGGTTGTTTCTTCAAAGCGATCGTGCCAGAACCAATAGGCGGCTCCCGCCGCCAAAATTACCGTCAGGACTATTCCCCAACGAAGTGTGTGACTACTTTTCATTATTTTGCTATCTCATCCTGAAGCTTTCGCTGAATGATACTAGTTTAGTAACGGAACGCCCCGCAAAAATGGAGGAATTATGAAAAGCGCGTATGGAAAGGTCTGAATTGGCGGGCTTTCACGAGGAGGCTCGCAAAGCCGAACGCTGAAAAGAAATGTGTCGGACGCGGCATGGTAACGTCAGCTTGATTTAGCGGAGGCTAAATACAGGAAAGCCCCTCCTGAGGAAGGGGCCTTAAATAAGGAAAGGGTTATGATGAACCTGGTCATCATACTGGTGATACTCTTAGTGATTAGCTTACCGGCTTACTAAGACGCCAGGGGGAGGAGAAATCCTCCCTTACCCTTCATCCTGCAAATTAGGACGAAAAAGCGGCAAAGTCAACTCAGGTTACCGAATGGCGCTCGCGTTTCAGGCGAAAACCACCTGCGCCCAGCGGGCAAGACCGGCGGTCACGGAACCAAAATCATCGCCGCCGGCGATCGGTATCCCCGGCAGCTGTGCGGCCAGCGCCTTCTTAATTAATGGCGATCGCGCGCTACCGCCGGTGAGATAGATAACGTCCGGGGTTTCATGGCTGCTTTCCAGCGCTAACTTTACCTGCTCCATAATGCGGGCCAGCGGTTGATTGAGCGCCTCTTCCAGCCCCTGCTGGCTGATAGCGGTCGCCAGCTCATCGCTAATAAACGGCAGTTCGGCGTTGAAATCCTGCTGGGCGGAAAGGGCTATTTTGCTCTCTTCCGCGCTGCGCACCAGGCGATAGCTCAGACGCTGACGCCATACTTTAAGCAGCAGTGCGACCTTGTCGGCATCGCGGGCGTCGCGCAGCAGGTCATTGAGCATACGGCCGTTGGCGGCGCTATAAAAATCGCTTTGCGCCGGGACGTCATTAATCGCCACTGCATTCCACCAGGGCAGTACCGGCAACGCAATGCCTTTTTCCGTTTCACCGCCCATACCGAGTAACGGCATCAGGCATTTGAAGGCCAGGGCGATATCCAGATCGTTACCACCGATACGGCAGCCGCTGTGGCCGAGCAGGCTAGCCTGACGGTCAGCTTTCTGCCGCCACTGCGGCCCCATCAACAGCAGCGAGCAGTCGGTGGTGCCGCCGCCGATATCGACGACCAGCACGCGTTTTTCGTCATCGAGGGTGGCTTCAAAATCTAATCCCGCCGCGACGGGTTCAAACTGAAATACGACATCGTTAAATCCAGCGCGTTTCGCCGCCCGCTCAAGAATTCCTTGTGCCTGAGCGTTGGCGTCATCGCCGCCAAGCCCCTGGAAGTTAATCGGTCGACCAATGACCGCCTGGGTAATCTGTTCGCTTAGCTGAGACTGCGCCTGCTGCTTAATATGCAGCATCATCGCGCAGACCAGATCTTCAAATAACGCAACCTGCTGGGGTTTAAGGCCATTGGCGCCAAGAAACGATTTTGGCGACTTAACGAAGTAGACCTCTTCCGGATCGTCAACGTATTGATGCAGAGAGGCGAGTCCGAACTGAACGCTGTTGCCCAGGACTTCGATATCTTCATCACGGTTATAATTAATGGCGCGACGCAGCAGCGCCTGGTTTTCCGCACCGTCGGCCGGGACATTGTGGTGGCGGTATAGCCATTCGCTGACCGCTTCGCGCGTCGGAGCGCAAAGCATCGATGGCAACAGCGGGCTACCATTTTCCAGCGTTAAAAGCCGTGGGCTGTCACCCTGCATAACGGCGACCGAACAGTTAGCGGTACCATAGTCAAAACCAATAAACATAACCGGAAAAATCCCCATGCCAGTGAAGAAGGGGGGCGACTTTAGCGGATTGCCGCCATGCCGACAACTGGAATTTAAAAGCAAGGCGTATCTGGCGCAGAGCATCTATGCTTGTTGCGATCAATAAGGAGAGTGCATGACATTATTACCCTGGCAACCGCCTTATGACTGGCGATGGATGTTCGCGTTTCTCAGCGCGCGTGCGGTAGCGGGAATTGAAAGCTTCCATGAAGATGAATATACCCGCAGCTTTAGTATCGATGGGCACAGCGGATTGATTACCGTTAAAGCGGATGAATGCGGGCAGGGTTTCCGGGTGATGCTCTCTCGCGGACTATTACCGGTAGTAGACCAGTGCCTGGCGCGCGTAGCGCAACTGTTTGATTTAGCATGCGATCCGTTTGAGGTCACGCAAACCTTAGGCAAACTGGCGCAGCCGCGGCCTGGGTTACGCTTGCCGGGCGCGCTGGATGCGTTTGAACAGGCGGTGCGCGCGGTATTGGGGCAACTGGTGAGCGTAGCGATGGCGGCGAAGCTGACGGCCAAAGTGGCTGCGGCCTACGGGCAGCCGTTAAGCGAAGCGCCAGGCTATGTTCTCTTCCCTGACCCACAGAAACTGGCGCAAGCCGATCCATTGGCGCTCAAAGCGCTAGGTATGCCCCTTCGCCGCGCGGAAGCCTTGATTCACCTTGGCAAAGCGGCATTGAGCGGTGAATTGCCGTTGACGGCGCCTGCTGATATTGCAACCGGTATGAAGCGATTGCAGAGTCTGCCGGGCATTGGTCGCTGGACGGCGAATTACTATGCGCTGCGTGGTTGGCAGGCAAAAGATATTTTTCTGCCCGATGACTATCTGATTAAACAGCGTTTTCCTGGAATGACGCCCGCGCGTATCGCGCGCTATGCCAGCCGCTGGCAACCCTGGCGCTCCTATGCGTTGTTGCATATCTGGTATACCGAAGGCTGGACGCCGGACGAGGAATAGGCGTACAGGGCGCATATCACTGGTATCGCCGCCCTGAAATCCCTATAATTGCCGCGTTTGACGGTCAAACGTCACCCTCCATCTACATCCAGGTTAATCAGGTCGCAAAAATTTATGACTGATACGTCTCATCAGTGCGTCATTGTAGGCATCGCCGGCGCATCGGCTTCGGGCAAAAGCCTTATCGCCAGCACACTTTATCGTGAATTACGTGAACAAGTTGGCGATGAGCATATTGGCGTTATTCCAGAAGACAGCTATTACAAAGATCAAAGCCATCTGTCGATGGAAGAGCGTGTAAAAACCAACTATGACCATCCGAGCTCGATGGACCATAGCTTGTTGTTCCAGCATTTACAGACGCTGAAAAGCGGCCAGCCAATTGAATTACCCGTGTATAGCTACGTTGAACATACGCGTATGCCGGAAACGATTCATATTCAACCGAAGAAAGTGATCATTCTGGAAGGGATCCTGCTGTTGACGGATGCCAGACTCCGCAATGAATTAAACTTCTCTATTTTCGTCGATACGCCGCTGGATATCTGCCTGATGCGCCGCATCAAGCGTGATGTTAACGAACGTGGTCGTTCCATGGACTCGGTGATGGCGCAGTATCAGAAGACGGTGCGGCCAATGTTCCTGCAATTTATTGAACCTTCCAAGCAATATGCCGACATTATTGTCCCGCGCGGCGGTAAAAACCGTATTGCCATCGATATTCTGAAGGCCAAAATCAGTCAGTTCTTTGAATAACACGTACTAATTGTGTAACGTGCAAAGAGAATCCCAATTGCCCTTATTCCCGGAAAGCGTAAGGGCTAGATGCCTTAAAGGAGAAAGCTCATGCGTCTGTGTGACCGAGATATAGAAGCCTGGTTGGATGAAGGGCGCCTGGCAATCAGCCCACGTCCGCCGGTGGACCGAATTAACGGTGCGACCGTTGACGTTCGCTTAGGCAATAAATTCCGTACCTTCCGCGGTCATACGGCGCCATTTATTGACCTGAGCGGCCCTAAGGCGGAAGTGAGCGCGGCGCTGGACCGGGTCATGAGCGAAGAGATCGTATTGCCGGAAGGTGAGGCTTTCTATCTTCATCCTGGAGAGTTGGCGCTGGCGGTGACTTATGAGTCTGTAACGCTTCCGGCAGACCTCGTCGGCTGGCTTGATGGCCGCTCGTCACTGGCGCGTCTCGGACTTATGGTTCACGTCACTGCGCACCGAATTGATCCGGGCTGGTCTGGCTGCATCGTGCTGGAATTCTATAATTCCGGCAAGCTGCCGTTGGCGCTGCGCCCGGGAATGCCCATTGGCGCGTTGAGCTTCGAGCCGCTTTCTGGCCCGGCGGCACGGCCATACAACCGCCGTGAAGACGCCAAATATCGCGACCAGCAGGGCGCGGTGGCTAGTCGAATCGACAAGGATTGATAAAGTAAGCGGCTAATAGAGGATGTCATGAGACGAATTCTGACCACGCTGATGATCTTGTTGACCGTCATTGTCGCGGGACTCACTGCGCTGGTGTTGCTGGTCAACCCTAATGACTTCCGCAACTATATGGTGCAGGAAGTGGCGGAGCGTAGCGGCTATCAACTGAAGCTTGATGGTCCGCTGCGTTGGCATGTTTGGCCGCAGTTGAGTATTCTCTCCGGCCGTATGGCGCTAACGGCGCCAGGTGCTTCCGAACCGGTCGTGCGTGCTGATAATATGCGTCTGGATGTTGCGCTGATGCCGCTACTTTCTCATCAACTGCAGGTCAAGCAGGTGATGCTGAAAGGCGCGGTCATTCAGCTTACCGCGAAAACGGAAGCGGTGCGTGACCAGAACGCGCCGGTGGTGCCGCATGACAATACGTTGCCTCAGGCGCCGCAAGATCGCGGTTGGTCCTACGATGTCCGTAAGCTGCAGGTAGCCGATAGTGTCCTGTTCTTCCAGCATGAAAATGGCGAACAGATCACCGTGCGCGACATACGCTTACAAATGGAGCAGGATGACAACCATCTGGCGACGGTTGATTTCTCCGGCAGGGTCAATCGCGATCAACGTGACCTGGCGTTGTCCTTTACTGCACAGGTTCAGGGCGGTGATTACCCTCATTCTCTGAAAGCGGATTTTTCGCAGCTCAACTGGCAGGTACGCGGAGCGGAGCTGCCGCCGGATGGCCTCAACGGGCAAGGAAGTCTGCAAGCAAGCTGGATTGAAGAGGCGAAAAAACTCAATTTCGACAATCTCCATCTCACGGCTAATGGCAGCGCAATTACCGGTAGTGGTAGCGTTGTGTTGGGGGATAAACCTGACTGGGTGCTAAACCTGCAGGCGACCACCCTGAATCTGGACAGTTTGCTTGCGCAAAACGCGGCGGCTAATGAAGGCAATGCTGATCAGCGTGGGCAAAGCCAGCCGAGACAGCTGCGCCCCGTGATTGCCGATAGCGATATCCAGCAGGATTATCATAGTTTGCTTGGCTTTAACGGCCAGCTCGCGCTGTCGGCGGATCAGGTGCAGTGGCGTGGTATGCGATTCAGCCAGGTGAAGAGTGATATCACGAACCAGCAGGGGCTGCTGACGGTGAAACAACTGCAGGGCAGTCTGGGCGAGGGGCGTATCTCGTTACCTGGAGTGCTGGATGTTCGGGGCAATACGTCCCATGCCGCTTTCCAACCGCAGTTAGATAATGTGGAAATCGGTACCATTTTGCAGGCCTTCCACTACCCGATTAGCCTGACGGGAAAATTATCCCTGAATGGCGATTTCTCCGGCCCGCGCATTGATGCAGATGACTTCCGTCGTAACTGGCAGGGACAGGCACAGCTACGAATGAAGGATACGCGTACCGAAGGACTCAACTTCCAGCAGCTCGTACAGCAGGCTGTAGCGAGGAGCACCAACGTACAGGCGCAAGAAAACTTCGATAATGCGACTCAGCTTGACGCGTTAAGCAGTGATTTAACCCTGAATAATGGCCAGATAACGCTTAACGGCTTGCAGGGACAGTCCGCAATGATGGCGTTGAACGGGCAAGGTAATCTGAATCTGCAAGCAGAGGATTGCGACATGCATTTCAACGTGCGGGTGTTAGGCGGCTGGAAAGGTGAAAGCAAGCTGATTGACCGCCTCAAGCAGACGGCAATCCCGCTGCGTATCTATGGTAAGTGGCAGTCGTTAAGCTATAGCCTACAGGTAGATCAGATCCTGCGTAAGCAGTTGCAGGACGAAGCCAGACAGCGTTTGAACGAGTGGGCTGAACGCAATAGTAATAGTCAAAACGGCAAAGATGTGAAGAAGCTGCTCGATAAGCTGTAACCATCATCAGCCGCCGCGAGCAGCTTGCGGCGGCTGAACCGCTTTATTCACACTTCATAATCTAATTCATCTTCTACTTCAACAGGCGGGATAATTTGTACTTTCTGCACTCGGTGGCTTTCAACTTCCAGAGTTCGCAGGGTATAACTGCCAATCTTCACTTCTTCACCTGCGGCTGGAATATGCTGCAAATATTCCATCAATAAGCCGGCTATCGTGTGGTATTCGCGTTTATCATCCAGCGGCAGCGGAACGTACTGAACCAGATCCTCCAGCGGCATATGGCCGTTAGCGGTCCAACTGCCATCGGCGTTTTTGTGAATATCATGACGAGCATCGATCTCTTCCACTTCATTAGGCAGATTACCCGCAATGGTTTCCATAACATCGCTGATAGTCACCAGCCCTTCAACGGAGCCAAATTCGTCGACCACAAAAGCAAAGTGCGTCCGCGCCTGGCGAAACTGCTCCAGCGCCGGGAGTAGCTGCAAGGTTTCCGGAAAAATAAGCGGTTGTCGTAGCAGAACGTGTAAATCAAGCGGCTCATTGCGCAACGACTGCTGTAGCAGGTCGATAACATGAACAACCCCTAACAGATCCTCGTTATCGTTGCCGCCGGTGACGACGATACGGGTATGCTGGTTTTTCTCCAGCAGCGCGCGGACTTCCTCTTCGGGCGCGCTTAAGTCGATGTGCTCGATATCATGACGTGAAGTCATGATGCTGCTGACGGTGCGTTGATTCAGATTCAGTACGCGCTCAATCATTAAGCGTTCCTGCGGATTAAACAGCGGGTTTTCCCCTTGATCGGCGACCATGGTTGCCGTCTCGGCATCAAGCTCAGCATTCTCCTTACGTCCGCTTAGTAGATTCATCACCGCCTCAGTCGTCCTCTGCCGCATAGTGAGATTGGCCGAGAGGAAGCGCCGGCGATTAAAGATAGCTAACTGATTGAACGATTCGATCATCACCGAGAAACCAATAGCGGCATACAGATAACCTTTCGGGATTGGGAAGCCAAACCCTTCGGCGATCAGGCTAAAACCGATCATCAGCAGGAAACTAAGGCATAGGATGACAATCGTGGGGTGGCTGTTGACAAAGCGGGTCAGGGCTTTGCTGGCCATTAACATCAGCGTAATGGCGATAATAACTGCGGCCATCATTACCGCCAGATGATCAACCATACCAACCGCGGTAATGACTGAATCCAGCGAGAAGATAGCATCTAGCACGACTATTTGCGCCACCACGCCCCAGAACTTCGCCCCTTTACGCTGGGTGGGATTATTACTGTCTTTCCCTTCCAGCCGCTCATTAAGCTCAACGGTGGCTTTAAACAACAGGAACAGCCCGCCGAATAACATGATCAAATCGCGGGCGCTGAAGCTTAAATCATGCCAGTTGAAGAGCGGCGTGGTGAGGGTGACTAACCAGGAAATTGACGCCAGCAGAACCAAACGCATCACCATTGCCAACAACAGACCGGTAACACGCGCGCGATCGCGCTGGGCAGGGGGAAGCTTTTCGGCAAGGATAGCAATGAATACCAGGTTATCTATCCCCAGAACCAGTTCGATAACCACGAGCGTAATGAGACCAGCCCAGATAGAGGGATCGGCAATCCATTCCATAATCAATAAGAACCTTTACAACATAATCGTATCATCTATCGATCATGGATAAGCGCCAGGTAAAATGCAACGACTTATGGTGGAGATGCGTAGCGGGTTAGCGTACAAACGAAAGTTATAACGTAATAAACTATGGTTAAATATCGGGCCTTTAAGATCTATTTGGGCTGATTTGGAATTAATTAGAAATCCACACAATTACTGTGCGGTAATAGCAAGGATAAGAAAAGATTATTAACCGTGGCCAACACCAAAATATTGGCGTATTTTTCAGCAAGTTGTTATTTAGGGGAAAATTCCTACTGAATTCCGTAGCTTGTCAGGCCTCTCGTTTAATAAGACCCTTAAGATGGCTTATTGTTGCATAAAAGCAGCAGTATCAGCGATGGACAATGGGTTAAACTGCGGGTAAGAAGGTTAGTCAAGTTAGCCTTTTGTCCAAAATTTAGACGATTTTACTAATTACTATCGCCAAATTGCTATTTCACATGGTATTTGACTTTTTCTGAAGTGTCTTGCCATGGCGATTTTTAAGAAAAAAGGTGTTTAATCTGCAAAGGAAGTTGCTTATCGCCAGGAACGCTTTCCAATTATTATTGTTAAATAACAATGAATTAAGCGCTGCTTTTGCTCTGCTCCCATGAATGCCAATTGACCAGGACAAGTGTGTGAGAATTTTCTTAAAGCTACCTGTCAGCTAGCATTTTTTGCGTGTATTCTTGGACTAAGAGAGTAATTTAGGATTTTGGTTAAAGTCGTGCACGGTACGATGCTGTACCATCACAAACAAATGCCAGTGACATCAACGTTCTGACAAAAATTCGAAAGTTTATAACCATATAGGTGGATGAAATAATGGTGAGTTTGAAAGCAATTATTCCGGTAGCAGGGTTAGGGATGCATATGTTGCCTGCAACCAAAGCGATACCGAAAGAGATGCTGCCGATCGTTGATAAGCCGATGGTTCAGTATATCGTCGATGAAATTGTCGCCGCCGGAATCAAAGAAATTGTGCTGGTCACCCATTCATCTAAGAATGCTGTAGAAAACCATTTCGATACCTCTTATGAGCTGGAAGCGCTGCTGGAGCAACGAGTTAAACGCCAACTGTTAGCAGAAGTGCAGGCGATTTGTCCGCCAGGCGTCACGATAATGAACGTTCGACAAGGTCAGCAACTGGGGTTGGGTCACTCTATCCTTTGTGCGCGTCCGGCCGTTGGCAATAATCCGTTTGTAGTGGTGTTGCCGGATATCATTCTTGATGGTGCGAGCGCGGATCCGCTGCGTTATAACCTTGCGGCAATGGTAGCGCGGTTTAATGAAACCGGGCGCAGTCAGGTTCTGGCCAAACGCATGCCAGGGGACCTTTCCGAGTATTCCGTCATTCAAACCAAAGATGGGTTGAAAGTGGAAGGGGAGATTGGCCGTATTGTTGAATTTATTGAAAAACCAGACGAACCACAAACGCTCGATTCCGATTTGATGGCCGTTGGCCGTTATGTGCTGTCTGCTGATATCTGGGAAGAACTTGAGCGTACCGAACCTGGCGCATGGGGTCGTATCCAGCTGACTGACGCTATAGCCGCACTGGCGAAGAAACAGTCTGTTGATGCCATGTTGATGACCGGTGAGAGCTACGACTGCGGTAAAAAAATGGGCTACATGCAGGCGTTTGTAAGCTACGGCTTACGTAACCATAAAGAAGGGACTAAATTCCGCGAGAGCATCAAAAAGCTGCTGGCGTGAAACCAGGCGCTTAATACGAACGAAAGCTGGCGTGCAGATAACATCATATTGTTGAGTGGCACGCCAGCGTTAGAAGATCCAACTGAAATGAAGCCGATATTCTTATTTATTCGGTTCATTAATTGCAATGAAGAGTTTTCATCTCAGTTGAATCTTATTGAGTACATAGATGCGATGGCTGATTGATGATTGTCGTGCGTGAAGCAGTCATTTGGTCAGATGAGTCAGAAAATTGCTTAACTGATAGTTGCTTAGTGCGCTCTTTCTTAAGCAAGCGCACTGTAGCACAGTTAGAGATGCGAAATAAAACTTGACTGAGATCATGTTTAGCCATTAAACAACGGTGATGTATGCATATAAACGTAACGTTAATGGATGAATATGCCCATAAGGAATTCATGGATAAGATACAGGGAAAAGGGATGTATCGTCAGAGGATGAAGCGTAAATGAACTGGCAATTTGTCTCGTTTTTTGGCGATAGTACCGTGTTGCTTCCTAGCGCAGTGGTGCTGTTCGCGGTGCTGGTGCTGCGTAAAACATCCCGGACTCTGGCCTGGCAATGGGCGCTGCTCTTTGGGATTACGGGGACTGTCGTGTGCATTTCAAAACTGGCCTTTATGGGCTGGGGAATTGGCATACGGGAAATCGATTTTACCGGTTTCAGCGGACATACCGCACTCTCAACCGCCTTTTGGCCAATACTCTTATGGCTGTTAACTTCTCGTGCTTCATCATCCCTGCGCTGGGGGGCCGTGCTTCTGGGCTTTATTCTGGCGGGTATTGTGGGTTATTCCCGATTGATGATTCATGCACATTCGGTATCTGAAGTGGTGAGTGGATTTATTCTGGGGGCTTGTGGAAGTTTGACTTTTCTGCTGTTGCAATGGCGTACGTCGGCTTTTCGTTCTGCGCAGATTTCATGGATGGGGGCGTTGAGCGTGGTAATTATCCCACTCATATTATTAAACACTGGGGTTAAAGCACCGACGCAGTCGTTGTTAGGCGAGGTTGCAACCATGATCGGACCATTTGAGAAGCCGTTTACCAGAGCCGATCTACATAAGCATATATATTAATCATACTATTTCGATAAGTTTACGGGTTAACAGTTGGCGTGATTAGTATGATAAATGGCGTATCCATAGTTAACTAAGGGATTTTAGAATCGTGGCTTTCATAATGGTGAAACATAATAATGTTAACAGGATCTTTGAAAGCGCGGTTCGGTATGTTATTACGGATAAGATGATTCTTAAATGAAAAGAGAATAACGGAAATCAGAGTTATCGTTCTGGAACCCAAAAAAGAAGTGGGTGATGATATCTATCATATTTTGTAGTTGACTACTGCATGGGTGTTTTTTCACTTAAACATAGCATTTATTTTAATTGCTTTAAAATCATATAGTTACCATGGTTCATTCTTAGGGTGGTAATAAAGTGGTCAGTTGGTGAGGGATGCCATTAAATAATCTTATTAACAGATGAACCCTTGCCAGTAAAAATGAAAAATATCGTTTTATCCGCTTCGTGGGGGTGAATTTATACTCCCAATTAACAGAAGAATCTCGTAAACTCGAGGCGGTAAAAATAATTGCTGTGGTTAATTCACCAACAGTCGATGTAAAGAAAATTCCTGGGTAAGAGGTACAGTGCGTTGGTAGCTGTTAAGCCAAGGGCGGTAGCGTATCCTGACACTCACGGTACCCAATGTTTTGAATACTCACCATACGCATAGCGACGTTGTCAGACTTCTGATCATGTGCACATTATTGAGCCCATGAAAGTAGCCTTGGCAACCAATATCGCTTACATTATGAATGCATTAAGTTCACATCCGTTTGCAGCAAACCGCTCGTACCTGAGGATGTTGTCCATCGAGGCAATGGATCGCTGTTGTAAAAAATAGGCTTGTCGAACTCATAAGCTCCTGATTCTTAAAAATCCCCATTGCCGTACCCACCTGGTGGGAAGGGACTCGTAAATGGAACTTGAACAATGATAAAAATTGCTCGTATCGCACTTGCTTTGGGTCTGGTTGCATCAGTTAGCTCGCAGGTATATGCAGCAGGGTTGGTGCAAAATGATAATGAACTTCGCAACGACCTGGCGTGGTTATCCGATCGCGGAGTCATTCATCTAAGTCTCTCCACCTGGCCGCTCAGCCAGGAAGAAATTACCCGAGCGCTGAAAAAAGCAAAACCTTCATATTCCTCTGAACAAGTTGTCCTGGCGCGCATCAATCAACGCCTTTCTAATTTGAAGGCGGATTTTCGCGTAAGCGGCTATACGTCAACTGACCAGCCTGGAACACCGCAGGGATTTGGCCAAAGCCAACCAGCAGATAATTCTCTCTCTCTTGCCTTCAATAACAGCGGTGAATGGTGGGATGTGCATCTGCAGGGGAATGTCGAAGGCGGCGAGCGTATTAGCAATGGATCACGTTTTAATGCCAACGGCGCATATGGCGCAGTCAAATTCTGGAATCAATGGTTATCATTCGGCCAGGTGCCCCAGTGGTGGGGCCCTGGTTATGAAGGTAGCTTGATTCGTGGCGATGCGGCAAGACCGATGACCGGTTTTTTAATGCAACGCGCTGAACAAGCTGCTCCTGAGACATGGTGGTTGCGCTGGATTGGTCCGTGGCAGTATCAGATTTCCGCAAGCCAGATGAACCAATACACGGCCGTACCTCATACCAAAATTATCGGTGGCCGTTTTACCTTTACTCCGTTCCAGTCACTTGAGCTTGGCGCTTCACGCATAATGCAGTGGGGTGGGGAGGGACGTCCTCAATCGTTTAGCAACTTCTGGGATGGATTCACCGGCAAAGACAACACCTCAGCCAACGACCCAAATGAACCGGGCAACCAACTTGCCGGTTTTGATTTTAAGTTTAAGCTCGAACCTACTCTGGGCTGGCCGGTGAGTTTCTATGGCCAAATGATTGGCGAAGATGAGTCAGGATTCTTACCTTCCGCGAATATGTATCTTGGTGGTATTGAAGGTCACCACGGCTGGGGTAAAGATGCGATTAACTGGTATGTGGAAGCGCATGATACCCGTACCAATATGAGTCGCACTAATTACAGTTATACCCATCACATCTATAAAGATGGTTATTATCAGCAAGGCTATCCACTAGGTGATGCGATGGGGGGAGATGGCCAGTTGTTTGCAGGCAAAGTTGAGTTGGTGACTGAAGATAATCAGCGCTGGAGTACCCGTCTGGTGTACGCGAAAGTGAACCCGGAAAATCAGACTATCAATAAAGCGTTTCCTAATTCAGACACCTTAAAAGGGATACAGTTGGGCTGGAGTGGCGATGTCTATAAATCTGTTCGATTGAATACTAATCTTTGGTACACCAATGCCGATAACAGCGATAGCGACGATGTTGGTGCCAGTGCAGGGATAGAGATTCCATTTAGTTTATAGGCTGGATGCTGAGAAGAGGGTAGGGATTACTGATTGTGAATTGTTAATCGGTAAAAACTCAGACGGCAAATCAGTAATTGAAAAATTTGGTTTATTGATGATGTGACATTATGAAGAAAAAAATTGTTAGGGTTTCAGCAGTGGCATTGGCAATTAGCTTTTTGACAGGGTGTACTATTGTTCCGGGTCAGGGGCTGAACAGCTTACGCAAAAATGTAGTTGAACTTCCGGATAGCGATTATGACCTGGATAAGTTGGTGAACGTTTATCCAATGACGCCGAGGTTAGTGGAGCAGCTTAGACCTGAGACTGTGCTGGCTCGCCCAAACCCTCAGTTAGATAACTTATTGAAAAACTATGAGTATCGTATTGGGGTGGGGGATGTGCTGATGGTCACTGTTTGGGATCATCCAGAGTTAACTACTCCAGCTGGCCAGTATCGTAGTGCAAGTGACACCGGCAACTGGGTGAATTCTGACGGCTCAATTTTTTATCCTTATATAGGTAAAGTTCAGGTAGCAGGAAAACCGTTGAGTCAAGTTAGACAAGAAATAGCGAGCAGATTGACAACATACATCGAGAGTCCACAAGTCGACATCAGCGTGGCAGCTTTCCGCTCTCAAAAAGCATATGTTACAGGTGAAGTGGTTAAATCAGGCCAACAACCGATAACCAATATACCGCTGACAGTTATGGACGCAATAAATAACGCGGGCGGCTTAGCACCTGATGCTGATTGGCGAAATGTAGTCCTGACACATAATGGCAAAGATACTAAGATTTCATTATATGCTCTGATGCAAAAAGGAGATTTAACTCAAAACCACTTACTGTATCCGGGTGACATTTTGTTTGTACCAAGAAACGATGATCTCAAGGTATTTGTGATGGGAGAAGTGGGCAAACAAAGCACCATGAAAATGGATCGAAGTGGAATGACGCTCGCAGAAGCTCTAGGGAATGCAGAAGGAATTTCCCAAGCAATGAGCGATGCAACAGGGGTATTTGTAGTTCGCCAGCTTAAAGGTGATAAGCAGGGTAAAATTGCTAATATTTACCAACTTAATGCTCAAGATGCATCCGCAATGGTATTAGGGACTGAATTCCAATTACAGCCATATGACATTGTTTATGTTACAACAGCTCCGCTGGTTAGATGGAACCGCGTTATTTCACAATTGGTACCAACAATTAGTGGGGTTCATGATATGACTGAAACTGTTAGATATATCAAAACGTGGCCATAATAATGTTTGATTCTATATTAGTGATCTGTACAGGTAACATTTGTCGCTCTCCAATAGGAGAGCGAATACTACGTAGTATTTTTCCAGATAAAAAAATTGATTCCGCTGGTGTTGGCGCATTGGTAGGTCATGCAGCAGATAATTCAGCGATAAGGGTAGCTAGTAACCATGGCATATCCCTGGAAGGGCATAAAGCAATACAATTTACTAGTGCTTTGGGTCGACAATACGATCTGCTACTTGTAATGGAAACTGAGCATTTAGAACAAGTTAGTCGAATCGCGCCGGAGGTTAGAGGCAAGACAATGCTACTTGGACATTGGTTGCAAGGAAAAGAAATCCCCGATCCTTATCGCAAAAGCGATGAGGCGTTTGAGTCGGTGTATCGATTAATAGACCAAAGCTGCCAGCACTGGGCAGAGAAACTAGGTAGATAATTCAGGAATTTTCTGCATGGCATCATTAAATAACAATACTTCGCAAGATAGTAACGACATTGATTTCGGGCGGCTGATTGGTGAGTTGATTGACCATAAAAAACTCATCATTGCTGTTACTGCTGGTTTTACAGTACTGGCGGTATTGTACTCACTGTTAGCTACCCCAATATATCAAGCAAATGCTTTAATCCAAGTTGAACAAAAACAAGGAAATGCACTTTTAGATAGTCTCAGTCAGATGTTGCCTGATAGTCAACCTCAGTCTGCACCTGAAATAGCATTACTACAATCACGAATGATTCTTGGCAAATCAGTTGATGATTTAAATCTTCAGGCTCAGACAGAACAGATTTACTTTCCCGTGTTTGGGAAAGGTTTATCCAGAATACTAGGTGAAAAACGAGGCAAAATAAATGTATCCAGGCTGTATTTGCCAAAAAGCCTGAAGGGCGATACACCTGAAATCATACTGACAGTTAAGGATAAAAATAATTACCAAATTGAAAGTGGTGATTTGGTCATTAATGGAGTCGTGGGTAAATTGATTGAAGATAAAGGAATATCATTATTAGTTCAATCAATCGATGCAGAACCGGGAACACAATTTAAAATAAGATATTTGCCAAGGCTATTAGCAATAAGTAACCTTCAAGACTCATTTAGTGTTGTCGATCAAGGCAAAGATACCGGGATGCTTAATTTGACATTAACCGGAGATGATCCTGAGCTTATTGCTCATATGTTAGATAATATTAGTCAAAATTATCTATCCCAGAATGTCGATCGGCAAGCAGCACAAGATGCAAAGAGTTTAGAGTTTTTGAGTAATCAGTTACCGACTGTTCGCTCTGACTTAGATGCTGCAGAAGATAAATTGAATGCTTATAGGAAACAAAAAGACTCAGTTGATTTGTCTATGGAGGCAAAATCAGTACTTGATCAAATTGTAAATGTCGATAACCAATTGAATACGTTGACATTCAAAGAGGCTGAAATTTCGCAGTTATATACGAAAGAACATCCTACATATAAAGCGTTAATGGAAAAACGTAAAACTCTGCAACAAGAAAAAGGAAAACTAAGTAAGCGCGTAAGCGCGATGCCATCAACGCAGCAAGAAGTACTTCGATTAAGCCGTGATGTTGAGTCAGGTCGAGCCGTTTATATGCAGTTGCTCAACCGGCAACAAGAGTTAAGCATTGCTAAGTCGAGTGCTATTGGTAATGTCCGTATAATTGATCAGGCAATAACAGAACCAAGTCCGGTGAAACCTAAAAAAATCCTTGTTATCGTAATCGGAATTATATTGGGATTATTTATTTCGGTAGGACTCGTATTGGTTCGTGTCGTTCTGCGTAGAGGAATCGAATCTCCTGAACAATTAGAAGAACTCGGTGTAAATGTTTATGCAAGTGTACCGGTGTCTGAATGGTTAACAAAACAAAATACCGGAAAAATCAAACGCAATAAAAATCAATCTAGTACTTTACTTGCTGTAGAGAATCCAGCTGATTTGGCTGTGGAAGCTATCCGAAGTTTACGCACCAGCCTTCACTTTGCAATGATGGAAGCAAAGAATAATGTTCTTATGATTTCAGGTGCTAGCCCTAATGCAGGTAAAACTTTCATTAGTACTAACTTAGCTGCAATAATTGCTTTGACAGGAAAAAAAGTTCTTTTTGTGGATGCCGATTTACGTAAGGGGTATGTACACAAAATGTTGGGCAAACAGCATGCCAAGGGACTATCTGAGATATTATCTGGTCAAGAATCAATTGAAAAAGTCATCGAACGAGTTCCCGGTGGTGAATTTGATTATATTGGCCGTGGACAAATTCCTCCGAACCCTGCTGAATTGCTAATGCATACTCGCTTCTCTGACATGATCGAATGGGCATCAAGTAATTATGACCTTGTAATTGTCGATACACCACCAATCCTTGCGGTTACCGATGCTGCTATCATTGGGCGCTATGCAGGAACAACATTGCTTGTTGCTCGTTTCGAGGCTAATACTACGAAAGAAATCTCAGTAAGTGTTAAGCGCTTTGAACAAAGTGGTGTAAATGTTAAAGGTTGTATATTGAATGGTGTGTTAAAGAAAGCAAGTAGCTATTATGGTTATGGATATAATCATTATGGTTATTCATACTCAAACAAAGAATAATAAATTATTATGATATTAAAGGTGAGCTACTATAGCTCACCTTAAATATTGTCATATACAATTTAAATCTCTATGTGTACACAGAGGGAGCTATGACGCACTTTTCTAAAAATATAACTTGCAGCGTAATCCTAGCGCTTGCCGATTTTTTTGGCTTTGTTCTCTCTTTATATCTTTCCTTAGGAATACTTTCAGTTACGCTAACTCACTTTGAAGAACGTGTACCAGAAGAACAAATATCCGGTTGGATTGCTTTACATTGGTTGCTAGGAGTATGTTGCATATGCTGGTATGGAGTACGACTCAGACATTATTTTTATCGGAAAACATTTTGGTTTGAATTAAAAGAAATATTGCGTACATTAATAATTTTTGCTGTTATAGAAATCGCTGTCATTGCATTTGCAAAATGGTATTTTTCAAGATATGTCTGGTTGCTGACATGGTTATTTGCCCTTGCATTAGTCCCGTTGTCAAGAATCGCTGCAAAATGGGTGCTCAAAAAGATCGGGTTATGGCTCAGAGATACCTGGATTATTGGCAGCGGTAAAAATGCATTAGATGCATATAATGCGATACAAAGTGAAAAAAATCTCGGTTTAAATATTGTTGGGTTTATTTCAGATAGTGAGCAGCAGGGGTTAATAAAAGAAAAATTAAAAAATGCAAATGTTTTGAAGCCCGAAGAAAACTGGCTGAATAGCATTGATAAAAGAACACAGTTCATCGTTGCAGTAGAATCAAATCAAGGCGATGTGCGAAATGCATGGTTACGAGATTTTATGATCAAAGGATACCGATACGTATCGGTTATACCAACATTGAGGGGTGTGCCACTCGATAGTACGGATATGTCATTTATTTTTAGTCATGAGGTAATGATATTCCGTGTTCAACAAAATTTAGCGAAACTGTCGTCAAGAATACTTAAACGAACCTTTGATATTATAGGGTCAATAAGTATTATAGTGATATTATCACCGCTTCTTATATATATCAGCCATAAAGTTAAAAAGGATGGTGGCCCGGCAATTTATGGTCACGAACGAGTAGGGAAAGACGGGAAATCTTTTAAGTGTTTGAAATTTCGTTCAATGGTTGTTAATTCAAAGCAGGTTTTGGAAGAGTTACTTCTTTCAAATGCTGATGCCAAAGCGGAATGGGATGCGACATTTAAATTAAAAAATGATCCAAGGATTACCAAAATTGGCCAATTCCTGAGGAAAACAAGTTTGGATGAGTTACCTCAGTTGTTTAATGTGTTAAAAGGCGAAATGAGTCTGGTTGGACCGAGGCCAATTATCACAGCTGAGTTAGAAAGGTATAACGATGAAGTGGAGTACTATCTTCTGAGCAAACCAGGAATGACTGGATTATGGCAGGTAAGTGGTAGAAGTGATGTTGACTATGACACCCGTGTATATCTTGATGCCTGGTATGTTAAAAATTGGTCAATGTGGAATGATATAGCCATATTATTCAAAACAATTACAGTAGTTTTGAAAAAAGATGGTGCTTATTAACTATTGCTGTGGGTGTGAACATGAATAGAAGAGCTTTCTTGTTATCAACGATTTCTAGTGTAGCATTAAGCAGTCAGTTTGCGCGCGCAGTAACAGTAAATAATACTAAAAAAAATTTATCAGAATTTTTTAAAAACCAAAATAGTAAGAAGATTTTAATCCCTCCTGGTGACTATTACTTTGACGGTACATCTATAAACATTGACTCGATGTCAGAAATAATTTTTTCGGATGGGGCTAATATTTATATTGATGCACATAAGAGTAATCGTAGTGCTGCGATATTTAATATTGCAGGTGCTAAAAATATACAAATTTCAGGAGGGAACTTCATTGCTGAAGATGATTTGATAGTAGTTGTGCAGTGTGTGGATTATGTTGAAAATATTACTGTAAAAAAAATTAAGTGTATAGGGTGTCGGATTTTTTCTTCCAAAATGACACAAAGATACTCTGATATTCTTATTGAAAGAATAAGTCAGGATATCAATGTGTCATCTTGTAGTGCTAATGCAAAACAAATAAAAACTAATCATGCCTGTATTGAACTTAGTTATATCAATGGAGGGCGGTGTGGTAATAATATAATATCAGCTTTCTATCATGGAATTATGTTCTGGGGCGGTGATTCGAATCCCGTTAAAGATGGGGAACCGCATAATGAAAGAAAATGCACAGCATTAGTAATTAATAATAATATAATCCGTGATGTCAGATTAGGCGGGATTTGGGGGTCAATGGGGGAACGTGTAAGCATTACTGCGAATTATGTAGAAAACGGTGGTGATGTGGGTATTGATTTTGAGGGCTGTAATAATAGTATTGCTAAAAACAACATCGTCAAAAATTTTAAGCATGGATGTCTAGCAACTTTTTTTATATGTAATAATATTATATTTAAAAATAATCTTGCACTTAACTCGGGTCTTTATGGGAAATCAATCGCGGCTATATTTAATGCAAGTCAAAAACCACTTAATAAAAATATTAACTTTATCGGTAATGTGTTTGTTAGTGAAGGTTTGATTTCATATTTTAAACAAAATGGTGCGACTGATTACCTGAATGTTAGAAATAATTATTTTGGCAATGTAATTGTTGATTTTACTAGCAATAACAATGGTGATATTGACATTTCTGATAATAAGTTTAAATACGATACTATAATTGATAAAATGGCTAGTACAATTAGGGTTGGAAACGTTAAGAAAGCAAGTGCAAGTATAAAAATCGCTAATAATACATTCATAAACATACCATCTGAAAATTTTAAAGCTATACAGTTTTTTAAGATTGAATCAAATAAGAAATTGAGCGTAAAAACCAATAACAATGTATTAAATAATGTTTTGATTAACAAAGACCAAATATCATATCAGAATTGATGTTTTGAAATTAAGAATATAAAAATGGATAAGAAATATGAGTAGGTTAAAAGATGCACTGCTTTTCATAACATTTGCGATCCCCAAAGCAGGTGCTAAAATCGGAGGGTTCCCACTATATATTTCGCTGTTGAGTAGTATGTATTTTATGTTCATGGGAGCCTTGCATGCACTGACAAGACCGAAAGAACTCTTACTCGCATTAATACCATTAATATTGTTATTGCTTTCATTTTTAATAAATCAATCTTCATACAATGCATTGTTTTTTTCGGGCTCACCATTTTTACCATTGTCATCTCAAATAGCATATATTAGTTCGATGTTTGCTTTTTTTTGTTATTATGGTGCTCTTGGTATCAACAATGCTGATAATTGGAAACGTTATTTAAAATTAATTTTTTACATCCTTGTTATTTATGCTTTAATGCAAAAAATTATTGGTGACTATACTGTGGTTATCCCCGGCATTACAGCAAATTTTCAGGATGCAGTAACGCCAAACTTTCTTGCAGACAAAAATAACATGATTTGGGGGATACATTATCTTAAAGCTACATCCACATACCAAAATGGTAATGTATTTGGCGCGAATCTATTACTAATTGGTTTCGCTGTTATTGCAAATTTAAGAAATGAGTTAAAAGGAACACTTGTCCCATTATCTTTGCTTGGGGTCGTCGTGTTATTGACAGCCTCAGCATCAATATACCTTGGAATGATTGGGGCACTTTTATGGATGTTTTTTACTGCAGAAAAAAAATCCCCAATGGCATTGATAGTAATGCTACTTGTAATCGTAGTCTCGGCAGTAATGTTTTTGATTTTATTAAATACCGATAATATTTTTTCAAAAATAATATATGAAAGATTGGTTAACCGTGACTTAAGTCAAGGGAGCGGGAGAATTGAAAAGATTATATCCTATATTGATATTATTACCGAACATCCATTAATTTTGCTAAATGGTATGTTATCTTACAATAGAACATTTTATGAGATTTATGAAGTTCTTCCGGCATCAATAGCACAAATTTTTGGTGTGCCTATGGTTTTATATTTCTTGAGTTTTATTTTTATTAAGTTAAAACCGTTGTTGAGATCGCCTTACATTTTGCCGTTTGTCGCATATTTTTGCGCCGCATTGTCAGATGGTGCTTTTTGGTTGCCACCGACTGCTACGAATCTTTTTATTATTATGGGGTTATGTACAGTTTGGTTTAATCAAGAGTGTAAAAATAAAACTGAAGGTGCTAATGATTAATAAAATTAAAACAGCGGTTGTTTTTACTGCATCAATCGTGGGTGGTCATGAATTAATGGCTATAGCTCATATAAAGCGATTTCTTAATAAAGGGTTTAGTTTATCATGTTTTGTACCAGAGGATAATTCTCAACTAAAAGAAATCCTTACAAATCAAAGCGTAGTATATGATACGCATGCAGTATGTCATAAAAGATTGGAAATTCTGCACTCTTTTTTAAATCTAAAATATAGAATGCGGGCAAGACATTTTTTAAAAAAAATAAGTGCTGATTATGATTATATTGTCATTATTCAAGGTGATATTGAGTTAGGTTCTGTATTAATAAATGAAGGGGCGGTTATTTGTAAAGACAAAATAATTAGTTATATCCCTTATACACATCGCTTTTCTTTAATGGGAAGCAAGTTTGCCTTAGTTAAGGATATTTTGTCCAACATCGTTTATAAAAGATGCAACAAATACATCACAATAAGCAATGTATTTGCTAATGAGCTGAAGAAAAGAAATTCAAATGCTCGTGTAAAAGTATTACGTAATGTTATAGTTAATTTTAACCCTGAGAATGTAAGAGGAAGTGGTTACACATACCATCAAAGTGAAAATGGATTTGTTTTGCTAATGGCCGGAAGAATCTATTTTCGGCAAAAAGGGCAACATCTACTGATTGGTGCTTTGAAAAAAATTAATGTCAATAAAAACATAAGAGTTAAGGTTATTGGTGATGGCCCAGACCTTAAAAAAATGAAGGAGATGTCAGACACACTGAGTTCTAATGTGACGTTTGAATACATGGGCTGGAAGAATAATATATGGGACTATACCAAGGATGTGGATGCATTAGTTTTACCTTCATTGTATGAAGGAGTACCGCTCGTCATGCTTGAAGCAATTAAGGCAAATGTCTCGATTATAGCTCCTGCCCGTGATGGCATGCTTGATTATATACCTCAGATTTATTTATATAAAACTGGTAGTGAAGAAGAAGAAATAGACGCTTTATCGATAAAGCTGCAAGATATTATAAGTGGCAACTAACCAATGGATATTTATGAAAAACATTCTAATTGATGACCGATGGTCAGGTTCAGGCGGAATCGGAACATTTGCTGAAGAAATTAATAAAATAACAAATTATAAGAGTGCGGGTTTCACCGGCAAACCATTCAGCCCTGTTGATTGCATAAAAACATCGTTAAAGATGCTGAAGATGCGTGATGGTATAGTTTTTTTTCCAGGCTATATTCCTCCATTATTTTCCAGAATACCATTTGTGTTTACAATCCATGATTTGAATCATTTGGAGCGTCCTGAAAATTCGAGTCTATTAAAAAAAATATTCTATAAGGTTGTTATAAAAAGAGGATGTCGAAAAGCTAAGTATATTTTTACTGTTTCCGAATTTTCTCGACAAAAAATCATCCAATGGTCCGGAGTTCCTGCTGAAAAAGTTGTAAATGTAGGGAATGGAGTATCCAACAATTTTCGACCAAATGGACAAAAGAAAGATTTTGGATATCCTTATTATTTATGTGTCAGTAACAGGAAAAGTCATAAGAATGAGGTTGGAACAATTCAGGCTTTTGCCAGAGCAGATATCCCTAAAAACGTAAAACTTGTTTTTACTGGCAAGAAAACAGATGAGTTAGCGACTCTCATCGAAATCAATGAGCTTACTGATAGGGTTGTATTTACTGGTTTTGTCAAAAACGAAGAATTACCTGAGCTTTATCGTGGTGCAGAAGGATTGATTTTCGTCTCCTTCTATGAAGGATTTGGTCTCCCTGTTATTGAGGCAATGGCAAGTGGTATACCTGTAATTACCTCCAAAACAACCTCCCTCGGTGAGGTTGCTGGCGACGCAGCACTTGTAGTTGACCCTGAGAATATACAGCAAATAGCAACTGCAATATCTAAATTACATTCTGATATTGAACTTAAAACCCAACTCATTAGTAAAGGCTCAAAACAGGTCGGTAAATATTCCTGGAGTGCTACCGCAGAACTTGTTAATAAGTATCTAACAAGTAGTTGAGAGTATAGAAATCGTAAAACAAGAATGAAATTTTTCTGTGTTGACGATAATGTTGGTAAAAATGAGTGAAAAATACGCTACAAATAAAAAAATAGTTGCAAAGAACACATTCATGCTTTATGGCAGGATGTTACTAATAATGTTTGCAACTTTTTATACCTCACGCTTAGTTTTAAATGCGCTTGGGGTTTATGACTTTGGGCTTTACAGTGTCATTGGCAGTATTATCGTTTTATTTTCGTTCATTCAAAACGTATCAGCTTTGGCAACTCAAAGGTTCCTGTCAGTTGGTTTAGGTAGAAGGGACTTTTCCTGGACTAAAAGAGTCTTTTCGACAAGTATATTGGTCCATTTCATAATATGTGGTGCCGTTTTATTCCTCGCTGAGACAATTGGGTTATGGTTCTTAATCTATAAATTAAGAGTTCCCGTTGAGCGTATGACAGAAATATTTTGGGTGTACCAGTTGTCTGTCATATCTCTGCTTATTCAGATCATGCAAACACCATTTATTGCAGCGTTAATTGCAACTGAAAAGATGGATTTGTTTGCTAAGATAGGGATATTTGATGCTATTCAGCGCTGGGGCATGGTGTATTTATTTACCTTGTTCGAATTCGACTCGAAATTAATATGGTATGCTGCATTCTTGCTTTTTGGATATATATCAGTCTTTTTTGTCTATTTTGTTAGTTGCATTAAGAAAATAGATATATGTACTGTAAAGGTAAGTTTCAAAGAAAATAAAGAACTGCTCAAGGAAATACTATCCTTCTCGAGTTGGTCAATGATGGGCTCATTGAGTTTAGTCGGACTTTCTCAAGGTATTGCTCTCCTGACATATTTCTTTGTCGGAGTTGTGGCAAATGGTTCTGTTTGGTTAGCGGAGCAGGTGCTGATTGCATTTAACCGTGTCATAGGTACTTTGCAAACCGCATTCAATCCTCAACTGATAAAGCAGCATTCAACTGGAAATCACGAAGAGGTTTCGTCTCTTCTATCTTTATCCTGCAAGTTGACTGGCTTTATCGTACTGATTGCAGCAGTACCCGCCTTTGTAGATGCGCCTTTTGTTATTAACTTATGGTTGAAACAAGTTCCAGAACATTTGGTGGTGTTGGTAAGAATTGTCATACTGTATGTCATCATTGATTCTCTATCAGGACCTTTTGTTACCGTAGCATATGCAGTGGGAAAGTTGCGGAACTATCAGTTAATAGCATCATTAATAATGCTTTTAACTTTGGTATTAACATATGCTCTTTACTCTTTGGGTTTTGCATTGGTTGTGGCGGTGTCTAGTCGTATACTTTGTGCAGTTGCAATGCTTATGTTCAGAGTTTTGTATGTGGAAAAAGTAACTGGATTAAATAGTAAAATATTTTTCCTTAATATTTTCCCGCGCTTATTTTCTGTTTCTGTAATATCATTTGCAATTTCATTTTACATTAACACCGTACTTCCTGTAGGTTTTTTAGGGTTACTGCTTCTAATCGCCTTAAACACAATCTCAGTGGCTATATTCTTTTTCTATTTGGTGCTAATTAGTTCAGAAAGAAAATATTTAACATCTTTAATAAAGAAAAAATTAGGTAGGAAATAACATGCAAGTAAACAATACTCAATATGGCGTCCTGACGTACGAAAGTGACATCTATGTCAAAAGAAACTGGATCAATCTGGGTGATTATGTACAAAGTACAGCAGCACGCCAGTTTTTACCTTGCGTGAATGAGTATATACCACGAGATCATATGAATACTTATAGTGGTAATAAAGTAAAAATGATCATGAATGCGTGGTATATGGATATACCAGAAAACTTTCCGCCATCTGAAGATATAACTCCTTTATATGTGTCAATCCATATTAACTCTACTATTGTAGATAAAATTTTCACACCTGCGAGTATTGAGCACTTTAAAAAACATGCGCCGATAGGTTGCCGTGATTTTTACACTCGTGATTTGCTGATCTCAAAAGGGATTGATGCATATTACTCAGGCTGTATGACACTTACGTTGGGGAATAAATATAAACGGGATAATGTTACTGATGATATTTATTTTATCGATGTGATGTATGACTCAATGTCATTACCAGAGTTAATGAGCCAACCATTACGTTTCGGAAAACGCTTGCTAAATGGTCGGGCATTTGAATTTAATCATAGAAGCAAAGTACTAAACCAGTTTTTTGATAGTGAATTACTCAAGCATGCTAAACATGAAAAACAGATCATTCCGTACCTTTCCGCTGACGAAGGTTTTAAATTAGCCGATGATTTTCTGAGGAAATTGGCTAATGCAAAACTGGTAGTAACCTCCAGGATTCATACTGCTCTTCCATGCCTGGCTATGGGCACTCCAGTTATTTTTGTAAATGGTGGTTTTAAAAATAAAGTTGATAACTGCCGTTTCGATGGGTTATTTGACTTCTTTAATAGAATTGACGTCGATATGAATGCCAATGCGACTGCTAACTTCGAATTTGATGGTAAGAAAATAGGTATGAATACTATTATTAAAAATAAAACATTGCATGAACAATATGCTAATGAATTAGCGGATAAATGCAGAAGTTTTGTTGTGTAATTTTATTCTAAATGTCTCTTTATCGAACTGTAAATATATTAAATGAGGTTAAGTCATGATTCTCCCAGTGATAATGGCTGGAGGTACTGGTAGTCGTTTATGGCCGATGTCGCGAGAGCTATATCCAAAACAGTTTTTACGTTTACACGGCGAGCAATCAATGCTTCAGGAGACAATTACTCGCCTTAATGGTTTAGAGACTAAAGAACCTATTGTGATATGTAACGAACAACATCGTTTTTTAGTCGCAGAACAACTACGTCAAATCGAAAAGCTATCTAATAACATTATCCTTGAACCAATTGGACGTAATACGGCTCCAGCAATTGCACTTGCTGCATTACACGCAGTAGCACATGATGATGATGATCCATTGCTACTTGTTTTGGCCGCGGACCACGTTATTGAGAATAACGATGCTTTTCAAGCTGCAATCAACAGCGCTGTAGTTTATGCAAATCAAGGGAAGCTTGTAACGTTTGGTATTGTGCCTACTGGCCCTGAAACGGGATATGGTTATATCCAGCGTGGTAACGAAGAACATTTCGATAATCATATAGCTTATGATGTAAAACGTTTCGTTGAAAAACCTAACTTGCATACAGCACAAGAATATTTGGACAGCGGTGAATATTACTGGAATAGCGGTATGTTCATGTTTCGAGCAAGACGCTTTCTTCAAGAGTTGGATGAGTTCCGTCCAGATATTCTTAGCTCATGTAAAAAGGCAATGCAGACTGTGCATACCGATTCTTTACGTGATTTTATTCGTGTTGATAAAGATGCTTTTATTGCTTGCCCTGATGAGTCAGTTGATTATGCTGTAATGGAAAAAACGCAATCTGCATCTGTAGTACCACTGGATGCAGGTTGGAATGATGTAGGTTCATGGTCAGCACTGTGGGAAGTCAACGATAAGGATGTTCAAGGTAATTCACTATCCGGGGATGTTTTTGTTCATGATTCTTCTAACTGTTATATAAATAGCGAAGAACAACTAGTAGCTGCCGTTGGGGTTAACAATCTGGTAGTAGTCAGCACCAAAGATGCTGTGCTCGTTATAGATAAATCACAGGTGCAAGACGTTAAACGTGTAGTTGAACATCTTAAAATGACTTCGCGTAGAGAGTATAGGATCCACCGTGAATCCTATAGCCCTTGGGGGCATAGTGATAAAGTGGTTAATACAACTAAATATCACATTAACAAAGTTACAGTTAAACCGGGCGGTAAGTTTTCTTTGCAAATGCACCACCACCGGGCCGAGCACTGGATTATATTATCAGGAACAGCGAAGATTACCTTAAACGAACGTGAGTTTTTGCTTACTGAAAACCAATCAACATTTATTCCTGCTGGTTCGACTCATATGCTGGAAAATCCAGGGAAAATAGATCTTGAAATCCTTGAGATTCAATCTGGTTCATATTTAGGTGAAGATGATATTGTTCGTCTAAAAGATCATTATGGAATTTGATTAAACGGGGAAAATGATGGAATTATTAACCTGCTTTAAAGCGTATGACATTCGCGGCAAGCTAGGCTCGGAACTTACAGAGGACATCGCATACCGTATTGGTCGTGCATATGGTGAGTATCTTAAGCCTAAAAAAATGGTTGTCGGAGGCGATGTTAGACTAACTAGTGAATCCCTTAAACTTGCCCTTGCCAAAGGATTGCAGGATGCTGGTACTGATGTTTTAGACATTGGTTTATCGGGTACTGAGGAGATTTATTTTGCTACATCTTACCTCGGTGTTGATGGCGGAGTGGAAGTAACAGCAAGTCATAACCCAATTGATTATAATGGAATGAAACTCGTCCGCGAGAACTCAAAGCCAATCAGTGGTGATACTGGGCTAAGGGAGATCCAGCGTCTTGCCGAAGAGAATAATTTTGCTATAAATTCATCGCAGCCTAAAGGTAGTTATCAATCCATTTCTATATTAGATGCATATATTGATAAGTTATTGAGCTATATCAATCTTCATAATATCAATAGAACGCTAAAATTAGTTGTTAACTCTGGTAATGGCGCCGCTGGTCATGTTATTGATGCCCTTGAGAAGCGCTTTATAAAACATAATGTTCCTGTTGAATTTATAAAGGTGCACCATGAACCCGATGGGACCTTCCCAAATGGTATACCAAATCCATTATTACCAGAGTGTAGAAAAGATACCACTGACGCTGTCATAAAAAATAATGCTGATATGGGTATTGCATTCGATGGTGATTTCGATCGATGCTTCCTGTTCGATAATATGGGTAACTTTATCGAAGGCTACTATATTGTTGGTCTTTTGGCTGACGCATTTCTTGAAAAGAATCCAGGTTCTCGTATTATTCATGACCCGCGTTTAAGCTGGAATACAATTGATATTGTAAAAAATGCTGGCGGTATTCCTGTGATGTCTAAAACAGGTCATGCTTTCATTAAAGAACGTATGCGTGCAGAAGATGCAATATACGGCGGCGAAATGAGTGCCCACCATTATTTCCGCGATTTTGCCTATTGCGATAGCGGAATGATCCCATGGCTCCTTGTCGCTGAATTACTCTGTATCAAGGATAAAACGCTAAACCAATTAGTTAGTGCACGGATGCAAGCTTATCCTGCCTCTGGAGAAATCAACAGCTCCCTTAGCGATCCGCAATCCTCGATCAAACGGGTTCTTGAGCGATATCAGAATGAAGCTCTTGATATTAATTACACGGATGGTATAAGCCTTGAATTTGCGGACTGGCGCTTCAATCTACGTAGTTCTAACACTGAGCCTGTCGTTCGCTTAAATGTGGAATCCAGAAGTGATGTTACTTTAATGAAAGAAAAAACTGCAGAGATTTTAGCCTTGTTAAGGGCTTAAATTTAAATTACTAAAGGTGCTTTTCAAATCTGGAGCACCTTTATATTTTGCATGTTAAATTATAAATGTACGATGGATTTTTATGCGCGATTTAAATGTTGGTATTGTTGCTGATTGGTTTATTACTTATGCTGGTTCTGAAAAAGTAGTAGCGGAACTTATTAAATCATATCCAGAATCACACTTGTATTCTGTTGTGGATTTTCTTTCCTCTGAAAATAAAAAACACTTTCAGAATAAAGAAATAACCACAACATTCATTCAACGCCTCCCAAAAGCGAAGAAAAAATATCAAACATATCTTCCTTTAATGCCATTAGCGATTGAGCAACTTGATGTATCCAGCCATGATGTCATTCTTTCTAGCAGCCATGCTGTTGCTAAAGGGGTTTTGACGGGGCCCGATCAACTGCATATTAGTTATGTTCATTCCCCTATAAGATATGCATGGGATCTCCAGCATCAATATCTACGGGAAGCAGGTTTAGATCATGGAGTCAAAGGAATGATTGCAAAATTGATTTTGCATAAAATGCGCATGTGGGACTACCGTACTGCAAATGGCGTTGATCATTTTATTGCTAACTCGCAATTTATCGCGCGGCGGATTAAAAAAGTTTATGGGCGAGAGGCTGATGTCATTTATCCGCCTGTTGATGTCAATCGCTTTCTTCTGAATGAAGCTAAAGAAGATTATTACTTTACCGCATCACGCCTTGTTCCATATAAGCGTATTGATTTGATAGTTGAGGCTTTCAGTCACATGCCAAACCGTAAACTTGTTGTTGTTGGTGATGGGCCGGAAATGCAAAAGATAAAGTCTAAAGCCACGTCTAACATTGAAATCCTGGGTTATCAATCAAATGAAGTCATGCAAGAACATATGAGAAATGCTAAAGCATTTGTTTTTGCGGCAGAAGAAGATTTTGGAATTACTCCTGTTGAAGCGCAGTCTTGTGGGACGCCTGTTATTGCGTTTGGCAAAGGTGGTTCACTTGAAACAGTAAGACCATTTGGTGTAGATAATCCAACAGGTATCCTTTTTGACAAACAGGATATAGGTTCTGTCATTGATGCTGTCCAAAAGTTTGAAACTATGCAGGATCAAATTCTTCCTAATGATTGTCGTGCTCATGCGCTAAAATTTTCAACCGAGCGGTTTAATCAGGAAATTTCTGAATACGTCAATTCTAAATATTGTGAATTTGTGGAAAACAAAAAAATTATCTATTAATAAATGAATAAAAACTAAGCAATTTTGTGCCACTTGGCTTTTGTTGCGGTAATGGTATTAAAAGGCAGAATTAAAACCAATAATTTTCAATGGGTTATGACTGCCATTCTTAATTTGTGAACATTTTTACACTATACGTCATACAGGCTTTGAGCTAATATAAACATCACATTTGAACTGCGAACTTGTCGCAGTGACCACACCAGACAGGAGTAAGTAATGTCCAAGCAACAGATTGGGGTTGTTGGTATGGCGGTGATGGGCCGAAACCTTGCGCTCAACATCGAAAGTCGTGGCTATACCGTCTCTGTTTTCAATCGCTCCCGTGAAAAGACTGAAGAAGTTATTGCTGAGAATCCAGGCAAAAAATTAGTCCCTTATTTCACAGTGAAAGAGTTTGTTGAATCTCTGGAAACCCCTCGACGCATCCTGTTGATGGTTAAAGCCGGTGCCGGCACTGATAGTGCTATTGAATCTCTTAAGCCATACCTGGAAAAAGGCGACATCATTATTGATGGGGGGAATACTTTCTTCCAGGATACTATCCGTCGTAATCGTGAACTCTCTGCTGAAGGGTTCAATTTTATCGGGACAGGGGTATCCGGCGGAGAAGAAGGTGCGTTGAAAGGCCCTTCAATTATGCCGGGTGGTCAAAAAGAAGCTTATGAACTTGTTGCGCCAATTCTTAAACAAATTGCTGCTGTTGCGGAAGACGGTGAACCTTGCGTAACTTACATCGGAGCTGATGGGGCTGGCCATTATGTTAAGATGGTTCATAATGGTATCGAATACGGTGATATGCAACTTATCGCTGAAGCCTATGCATTGTTGAAAGGTGGTTTAAATCTTTCTAACGACGAATTGGCGGAAACTTTCACCAAATGGAATGAAGGTGAGCTAAGCAGTTATCTTATTGATATTACAAAAGATATCTTCACCAGGAAAGATGAAGAAGGTAACTATCTGGTAGATGTTATTCTTGATGAAGCCGCGAATAAAGGCACCGGTAAGTGGACAAGCCAAAGTTCTCTCGATTTAGGCGAACCTTTGTCCCTTATTACGGAATCAGTTTTCGCTCGTTATATCTCGTCCCTAAAAGAGCAGCGTGTTGCAGCGTCTAAAGTCTTGACGGGCCCACAGGCTAAACTTGCCGGTGATAAAACTGCATTTATCGAGAAAGTCCGTAGAGCATTATATTTAGGTAAGATTGTTTCTTACGCCCAAGGTTTTTCTCAGTTGCGAGCTGCCTCGAATGAGTATCATTGGGATCTCAACTACGGTGAAATTGCTAAAATTTTCCGTGCAGGGTGCATCATTCGTGCTCAGTTCCTTCAGAAGATCACCGATGCTTATAATCAGGATGATAAAATAGCCAATCTGTTATTAGCCCCATACTTTAAACAGATCGCTGATGATTACCAGCAGGCATTACGTGATGTCGTAGCTTATGCGGTGCAAAATGGGATCCCTGTTCCGACATTCTCAGCTGCTATTGCTTATTATGACAGCTATCGCTCTGCTGTTTTGCCAGCGAACCTAATTCAAGCTCAGCGCGATTACTTCGGCGCACATACTTATAAGCGCACTGACAAAGACGGTGTGTTCCATACTGAATGGATTAACTAAGTTAGTAAAGATTTGCTTTCTAAGCCCTGTTTTTACAGGGCTTTTTTTTATCTATATCTGTTTAGATATTATATTTTGTTCGAAAATGGTTTTTTTCAATTTATAATCCTGTCATAATGAGTGTCTTATAATAATAAACCTCAAGTAGGTCGCTAATGATTTATGTTAATGGTCGTTTTCTTACTCAAAAACTTACCGGTGTGCAGCGATTTGCTTATGAAATGACTCTTCGGTTATCGAAATTGAGACATAATGTTGTGGTCTTGGTACCCAATATCTCCGCCATTGATAAAAGCTATAACATTTCAGGTTTTAATATTAAAGAAATCTCAGGGGGTAGAGGCCATTTCTGGGAACAATTCACATTACCTCTTTTTTTAAAAAAACAGAAAGATTGCATGCTAATCAACTTATGCAACACTGGTCCTTTGCTTTTCAAAAGGCAGATTATTACGCAACACGATATTACTTATATTCGTTACCCAGAAAGCTTTTCATTTGGCTTCAGATGGTTATATTCATTATTAACCCCTATTTTACTAAAGAACTCTAAATTAATAGTGACGGTTAGTGATTTTTCTAAAAGTGAGCTAGTAAATTATTATAATTGTGATGCCAGTAAGATTCATATCATTCCGAATGCTGTGAGTAATAATTTTTTTAAACCACATGACAGTATGGTTAAGACTAATGAGATTCGTGGATGCGACTACTTTCTGACTGTATCTTCGGTTAATCATCATAAAAATATTCATGGTCTTATTGAAACTATACTATCTGCAGATTTAAATATAAATTTGAAGATAATAGGTGACAGGAACACAGTGTTTAATTGTGTAAATATAAAAACTAATGATCCAAGAATTGATTTTTTAGGGCGTGTATCTGATGATGAACTTATTTCATTATATAAAGGTGCAAAAGCTTTTATATTTCCATCCTTTTATGAAGGATTTGGTATACCCCCACTGGAAGCTCAATCATGCTCTTGCCCAGTTATTTCTTCAAATAGAGCTTCCCTTAAAGAGACCTTAGGTGATAGTGCATTGTACTTTGATCCAGACTCAAAATATGAGCTTATCAAAGCTATCATAAAATTAAACAACAGCGTTGAAGACCGTAACTTGTTGATTAGAAAAGGTAAAGAAAATGTGCAGAGATACTCCTGGGAACGTTCCGCTGAAACACTGAATATGCTTATTACTAAAGTTGAATAGCTTATTCACTATACACTCTCGAGTGTGTTACACGTTATTCATTGTCAACAAAGTTGCTTTATTAATAATGGTGTTAATTATTTCAGTTAATTAACATTTTACCCGCCTTGACTTGCTCTGACCTCAATTAGGCTACATCTGCTAAGCCTGCATTTACTACACCATCCTCTGGCCCTATCCTCAAAAAATTCCGCAATTCTGTTAACATGTAAAATACCCTTGTTATAAGTGGTGGTATTTGTCGTTTCTAATTTGAATTTATCCTTCTTGCGTTTTCCCCTACTGAATTTAGTGGGGGGAGGGAAGCTCTGGTTTTAATTTATAGCTGTATAACTTATGGAAACTATTCGTGATTTATTTTTTTATTCGGGCGTGTTGACGGTGTGATTTTTTTAGACTTTTCTTATTAAGGGGAAGGTGCATCTATGCTGATGCAAACGCTTCCAATGTACTCCCAATAACTCTGGGCCTGGATTGCTCCTGATACGAAATTTTGAGGATTCTTAAATGGTTACTCAAGTGCTACTCACACAAAAAGCAGTTGCAGCTATACAATTTGCAATTCTTGGGAAAAACACCTATACGACGGCTTCCACCTATGATGCCGTAGCAGGCCAGTTTCGTACGGGGGCGATTAGCCAAGAACAATATATTTCTAACCTGTTAGCATCCACAGCGGGTCAGACTTTGTATTCTGGCAAAACTGACCTTGAGATAGTTAAACTTGTCTATGCGTCCATTTGGGGAAGTACCCCAGCAGATAGTGTCGCCCAAACCTTTTTAACAGGCTCAAATTTAAATGCTGCACTTAATAATGTAATTAATGGCGTTCTTAATTATACAGGATTCGATTCTGCGACGCTAACTGCACAAAATAGCTTTGATAATGCACTGAATAAAGTCATGTACAAAGACTATGGCTCAGCGAACTGGAATACATGGAGCGTCGCTTTAAGTAGCAAGGAGCAAGTCGAAGCTGCGTACATTTCTTTAGTTGGCCGTTCAGTTGATATGGGTGGGCTTGGCGACTGGACTAATTATCTCGCCACCGGTGGGAATACATATAGTTCATTACTGACAAAATTAATCGCATCTTCCGAGTTTCAAAGCAAGGGATCTAACTTAACTGGTGATGCCTTTATCACACATGTTTATCAAGGAATTTACGGCGTCGCGCCTAGCGCAGCGGTTTTAGCGCAATACAGCGCTCTTGGTACCAATAAGGCAACCATTACTCAGGCAATCATTAACGATTTACGCGGTTCTACGGCTACAGATGCGGCAACTGTAACCAATCAGCATGCTTTTGAATACCAGATTGGCACCGGGCTACTTTATAAAACCAGCGCAGTCCTCAGCGCCAGCGCCGCAGGCGGCAACGCGACAGGTACTGTTAACACTAATGCCAGCCATCAGCTCACCAATGCTGAAACTGCGGTTCTGACTAACGCGCAACTCAATGCTAACGTGGCGAGCACCGTTAACCTCAAATTCGCGGATCATTTGGCTAATCTCACCATTAATGGTTCAAGCGCAGCCACTGTTAACCTGTCCGATAATGGGGTAAACCCTGGAGTGGACATCGTTGTTAACAACGGCAGCGTGATCCTCAATGCCAGTTCCGGCGCTGATGATGTTCTTGTGAGTAACCTTGTTAATATGACCACCGCCACGGCTAAGTTTAACCTCGGAACGGGTAACGATACGCTGAAATGGGCCGGTAACTCTACTGGCGGGGCAAATACGGTGAGCACATCTGTCACCGCTGATGGTGGAGCTGGGATTGATACCATTTCGGCTAACTTTATTACGAAAAATGTCGTTATGGGTGGGACTATTCTAAACAGAACTGCGGTCATCACTTCTAACTCCGCGCAATTTAGTAACTTCGAAAAGCTGGATCTTGCTGGCTATGTAGGGCAGGCAACTGTTAGTTCTGGATCTACTGCGCAGGCCCATACATTTGACTTTGGCGTATTAACGGGTAATGCAACCACCGAATCGAGTTTGACTGGTACTCTTGGGACAAATATCACCCAGGCTGGAACTTCAACAGTCGGCTCACAAGGATTTGTGCTATCGGGTCTGGCAAGTAACGTCCATGTGATTAATGCTGCAGGTGGCAATTCCGCGCAACTTGAAGTCACAGGTAACGCGACTGCGGCAAGTAGTGTCGATATTACATTCCGACAGGATATCACGGATCACTTTAATGTTAATTTTACAGCAACCAGTAATAGCGATATTAATGCGGGAGCACTGGCCCTTAATAGCAGTAATTCGCTACTTGGTACCGCATTGACAACATTGAATATTGGTTCTGGTGGTACAGGCAGTTTTGCAAACAGCATTGCGCTGGCGGGAACCAATAGTCAAGTACAGACAATTAATGTTACTGGAGACCATTTGCTTAATCTGACGGTAGGCACAGGTTACGGCAACCTGGAGACTATCAATGCTTCAGCAAATTCTGCAGGATTGAATTTGGATGCTAATGTGGGGGGAACTGGTAAAGGGATCCTTTATCAACTCCTTACCATTCTTCCCGCAGCAGGCGTGACAACAACGATTATTAATCTGTTGGGGTTAGGTGGCGGGCATAACTTATCGGTTCAAGGAACTAGCGTTACGGACACCTTTAAGGTTCTCGGTAACACCATTGTTTCAGGTGGTGACGGCGCGAACCTTTACCAGTTGAAAGCGAGCACCGTCAACTCTGGTGTGACTATTTCAGATTTTAATAGTGGTAAAGATAGCATTTTTGACACCGCCTCAGGTCTGACTATTAACAATGATGTCACGCATACCCAGGTAGCTGATTATGGTACACGTACGACTGATGTCGTTGACTCGTTATTAGGTACATTGGTTGGTGGTGTGGTTGGCGGCGTTGTCGGTCTGTTAGGTCAAATCCTTGGTATCGGTGGTAGTGGGGACCTCACTGCGAAAGTTGGTGTGGCGTCAGTCATCTGGACTGATAACTCTCATGAAGCCAGTAACTATTTGATCATTGATAACAACAACGACCATACCCTGGATGCGAACGATACAGTAGTGTATCTCAACGGGCAAACCCATCAGCAGTTGGTTGATACTTTGCACTACGCTTAAGTAGCGTGATGTGATGGATGTTTTATAAAGAAAGGGGGAGGTCGCTCTTCCCCTTTTTATTGTGATCTCTGTCGTGCTTTTATTAACATTAATTTTCGTATGGATTAAAAAATATTTTTTTGGTAGCTTGATATTTTAGTACTTTCCTATCTATATATTATAAATATCTCCAGCCTGAGTTGTTGGGATCTGATTGCTCTACTGTCGGTAGAGGTGTGGCTGAAGGTACACAAAATTAAGGGAAAAAGCAGTGGAGCACTATTTACCGCGCAATGAAATTGCGGACGTAATACGCACTCGCAGTAAAATATTCTGGACAGTTGGTGTTTTCACCGCATTCATTAATATCTTAATGTTAGTACCTTCGATTTATATGCTCCAGGTTTATGACCGGGTGCTACCCTCTGGTAATGAAATTACTCTGCTGATGCTAACCCTTATCATGCTTGCCATGTTTGGTATGATGGCATTGCTGGAGTACGTCCGTAGCATGGTGGTAATACGGATTGGCGCACAGCTAGATATGCGTTTAAATACACGTATTTATACCGCAGCATACGAAGATAATCTCAAAAACAAATCTGCTGATGCCGGGCAAATGCTTAACGATCTTACTAACATGCGTCAGTTTTTGACCGGCAGCGCGCTTTTTGCTTTTTTTGATGCGCCCTGGTTCCCGATTTATTTGTTGGTCATTTTTCTGTTTAATCCCTGGTTGGGGTTGTTTGCATTAATTGGCTCATTAATACTGATAGCGTTGGCCGTGGTGAATGAAATAGTTTCAAAAGAACCATTGGCTGAAGCGAGTAAGCTTGCGTTGCAATCAGGAAGTCTTGCCAGCACCAACTTGCGTAATGCGGAAGTTATAGAAGCATTAGGAATGTTGCCAAATATCAAGGGACGATGGTTTAGTTTACATCAACGATTTCTGAACAGTCAGCGAGTCGCGAGCGAACGAGCTTCCCGTATCAATTCTATTACAAAGTTTGTGCGTCTTTCCTTGCAATCTTTGGTGCTCGGGCTGGGGGGCTGGTTGGCCATTGATGGCCATATTACTCCGGGGATGATGATCGCAGGTTCTATTTTGATGGGAAGAACGCTTGCTCCGATAGAACAAGTGATTAACGTCTGGAAAAGCTGGAGTTCGGCAAAACTATCTTATGGCCGGTTGGTGAAGTTACTCGATAGTAATCCACCCCGTGGCACCGGGATGTCTCTACCGAAGCCTGAAGGAGTACTGAGCGTAGAAAATGTATCTGCGAAACCGCCGGGCGCGCAGGGTGAACCGGTACTACACGCTGTGTCATTTAATTTACAGGCGGGTGATGTGCTTGGCATTATTGGCCCTAGTGCATCCGGAAAATCGACCCTGGCACGATTATTAGTTGGGATTTGGCCGGTAAGTGAAGGAATTGTTCGTTTGGATGGCGCAGATATTTATCAGTGGAATAAAGATGAACTGGGCCCCCATATTGGCTATTTACCACAAGACATTGAATTGTTCGCCGGAACCATAGCGGAGAATATTGCGAGATTTAATGATGTCGATGCTGAGAAAGTGATTGCTGCCGCGAAACTGGCAGGGGTACACGAACTGATTTTACGTTTTCCACATGGCTATGACTCAGTTATTGGCAACGGAGGAAACGGACTTTCCGGAGGTCAAAAGCAACGAATTGGTCTTGCAAGGGCCTTATATGGCGATCCCTCGTTGATTGTTCTTGATGAACCTAATTCTAATCTGGATGACGCTGGCGAATTAGCTCTTAATAAGGCTATTGCCTTTCTTAGAGAGCGGAAAAAAACGGTGGTACTGATTACGCATCGAACTAACTTGCTTTCAATGACCAGTAAGTTGTTATTGTTAGTCACTGGTAAGGTTAACGCATTTGGTACCACCCAGCAGGTACTTCATGCTTTGAATAATGCTCAGAGAACTCAGTCAGCACAGCAACAGGCAATGCATGCAGTTAATAATGAATCGCATGACGGCAACGGGGCACCCCCTAAAACACAAATAAACTAAAAAACGGCTTCTCAAATAATAGCTGCAACTATCTGTTGTTAAAGGGGGGAATATGTCTTCTCACATTAATCAGTCTCTTCGTGGCGATACCTCATCAGATTCTACTGATGAGCGGAAGTATACGCGTTTCGGTTGGTTGGTGATCGCTATTGGTTTATGCGGTTTCCTTTTATGGGCAGCTTTTGCCCCATTGGATAAAGGCGTTGCTTCTCAAGGGTCGGTAACAGTTTCAGGAAACCGTAAAACAATCCAGTCTCCAACTAGCGGTATTATTAGCAATATTGCGGTTAAAGAAGGGGATAAGGTCAAAGCCGGGCAGGTACTGGTTCAAATGAGCCAGGTTCAGGCGCAGGCGCAGGTGGATTCTCTGAAGATTCAATATTATACCACTCTGGCAACAGAAGGGCGTCTGTTGGCCGAAAGAGATAACCTGGATACCATAAAATTCTCTGACGTTTTCAATGCTATCAAAGACAAGCCTCGTGCAGCGGAAATCATTGCCTTGCAGCAACAACTTTTTATTTCGCGCCGACAGGCATTACGTAGTGAAGTTGATGGTTTTAAACAATCTATTGATGGCATCCGTTTCCAGCTTAAGGGATTACAGGATTCCCGGGCGAATAAACAGATTCAGCTAAACAGTATTCGTGAGCAGATGACCAGTATGAAACAGCTCTCTGCTGAAGGGTATTTGCCGAGGAATCGTTATCTGGAGGCTCAACGTCAGTTTGCAGAGATCAGTAGCAGCATTGATGAGACGATTGGCAGGATCGGACAGTTACAAAAACAACTGCTAGAGTCGCAACAACGAATAGACCAGCGTTATGCGGATTATCAGCGTGAAGTGAGAACACAGTTAGCTCAAACGCAAATGGATGTAAATGATTATAAAAACAAACTTGATATGGCTAATTTTGAACTAGGGAATACGGAAATTATTTCGCCAGTTGATGGAACAGTTGTTGGGCTGAATATATTTACCCAAGGGGGAGTAGTGGGGGCAGGCGATCATCTTATGGATGTGGTTCCCAGTGAAGCTGCGCTGGTTGTGGATGCTCAATTAAAAGTACAACTAATCGATAAAGTATATACCGGACTTCCCGTTGAGCTTATGTTTACTGCTTTTAACCAGAACAGGACCCCTAAAATACCTGGTACTGTAACGCTTGTTTCTGCAGACCGTTTAATCGACAAAGCAAATGGGGAAGCTTATTATCAGATGCAGGTAACCGTCACTCCGGAAGGCATTAAAATGCTCCAGGGCGAGGAAATAAAACCTGGGATGCCTGTCGAGGTGTTCGTAAGGACGGGGTCACGTTCGTTGTTAAGTTATCTCTTTAAACCTATTTTGGATCGTGCGCGTACTTCATTGACCGAGGAATAATCGTGATTTTCATGAAAAGGAAGATGATTAATCTAGCCCTTAGTTCGATAGTGTGGGTGATATGCTCACCGGTGCATGCATTGGGTATTCTGGATGCGTATTCGCTTGCATTGGAAAAAGACCCAACATTTCAGGCGGCGATTAAAGAAAAAGAAGCTGGTGATGAGGCAAGGAATATCGGACGAGCAGGGTTGCTACCAAAAGTCTCTCTCAATTATCAGAATGCACCACGAAATTGGCAGACTCAAAAATATCAGACGAGTGATATTTTTGGCAATGTCAGCGATGTGACTAAACGACAGCAGTACCGCAGTTATGCTGGTTCCGTGACCTTAACGCAACCTCTATTTGATTATGAGGCTTATGCGAAATATAAAACGGGAGTCGCACAAAGTTTGATGGCCGACGAAAAATATCGCAGTAAATACCTCGATCTTGCAGTCCGGGTCATTTCGGCTTATGTCAGTGTTGCATATGCAAAAGATCAAATTGCACTCGCTGAGGCGCAGAAAGCTGCTTATAAAGAACAACTTGCTTTAAATGATCGCCTGATGTCAGCTGGCGAGGGTACTGTAACGGACGTTGCTGAGACTCAAGCAAGGTACAGTTTGGCCGAAGCTCAGGTTATCGAGGCTCGGGATGTCTTAGACTCAGCTCAGCGTGAACTTGAAGTCATCATCGGAATTCCACTTGATCAGTTAGATGCATTGCAGACGTTACGGCAAGGCAAATTCCAGGTCTCGCCGCTACGTTATACAGCATTCGATGATTGGCAAAAATTAGCCATGGAACGAAATCCCCAACTAGCTTCATCACGTCATGGCGTGGATGCAGCGCGTTATGATGTAGAACGCAACCGGGCTGGATTTATGCCTCAGGTACAGCTATACGCATCACATTCGGAAAATGATTCCAGCAGCGACAACACCGTAAATCAAAAATATCGAACAGATAGCGTTGGGGTTCAGGTATCAATGCCAATTTATTCTGGCGGGGGGGTTGCTGCCTCGACAAGGCAGGCCGCGGCACGTTATGGTCAGGCCAAGTATGAACTGGATGCCCAGGTCGGTTCGATAATGAACGATCTGCGTAAACAGTTTAATCAATGTATTAGTAGTCAGGCGAAGCTTAGGGCTTACGAACTGGCTGTAAAGTCTGCGACGACGCAGGTTGAGGCCACGCGGCAAAGTGTGCTTGCAGGGCAGAGGGTTAACGTTGATGTGCTTAATGCGGAGCAGCAGCTTTACGCTGCACAGCGAGATTTAGCAGAGGCCAAATACACGTATATTAAGGCCTGGATTACGTTGCTTGGAGATTCAGGTACGCTGAGCGAAAAAGATATTATGCAAGTCGCGGGGTATTTCCATCGTTCTTGAGTTAAGCTATGAAGTCGGAAACAGAAAGAGTGTAAAATAGTTTGTTTTTTGCATCTCTGAAACCCGTATCGATACTACGCTTCAATCTGTATGCTCACATGAAGGGGACCCTTAAGACCCGTCCCCGTCTTGACTTCACTATTCGCAAAGAGTAAAACGCCAGCAGTATCCATGATTACTGTGGCGATTTGCCATCACCCGTTAACTGTAGAAGTGTTGCTCTATGAAAATTACTATTTCCGGTACAGGCTATGTTGGTTTATCGAATGGTGTTCTGATTGCCCAGAACCATGAAGTGGTTGCTTTGGATATCATTCAGGCCAAAGTAGATTTGCTTAACCAGAAAATTTCACCTATAGCAGATAATGAGATCCAACAATATTTAACGGAAAAAAAGCTTAATTTTCGTGCAACAACAGACAAACTCGATGCGTATCATGACGCTGATTACGTTATTATAGCTACGCCGACAGATTATGATCCCAAGACAAATTACTTCAATACGTCTTCTGTTGAGGCTGTCATCCGTGATGTGACTGCTATCAATCCGAAAGCTGTTATGGTTATAAAATCAACGGTCCCAGTTGGTTTCACTCGTGGCATAAAAGAACGCCTTGGCATTGAAAATATCATTTTCTCGCCGGAGTTTCTCCGCGAGGGGCGTGCTTTGTACGATAATTTATATCCATCACGGATTGTCATTGGTGAGCGTTCTGCTCGTGCTGAGCGATTCGCAGACCTATTGAAAGAAGGTGCGATAAAAAAAGACATTCCGACCCTTTTTACTGATTCAACTGAAGCTGAAGCTATTAAGCTCTTTGCTAATACTTATTTAGCACTACGTGTTGCCTATTTTAATGAGTTAGACAGCTACGCCGAAAGCCAGGGACTAAACAGTAAACAAATTATTGAGGGTGTATGTCTGGATCCGCGAATTGGTAATCATTACAACAATCCCTCTTTTGGCTATGGTGGGTACTGCTTACCGAAAGATACCAAACAGTTGCTGGCGAATTATGAGTCGGTGCCCAATAATATTATTTCGGCAATTGTTGATGCTAATCGCACCCGAAAAGATTTTATTGCAGACTCCATTCTGGCGAAAAACCCGAAAGTTGTTGGTGTGTATCGGTTAATTATGAAGAGCGGTTCTGATAATTTCCGTGCTTCCTCTATTCAAGGTATAATGAAAAGGATAAAAGCGAAAGGTATACCTGTAATTATTTACGAGCCAGTGATGAAGGAAGATGAGTTTTTTAACTCACGCGTTATTCGCGACCTTGATGCTTTCAAGCAGGAATCAGATGTTATTATCTCTAACCGCATGGCAGAAGAATTGGCGGATGTGAAAGATAAAGTATATACTCGTGACCTCTTTGGTAACGATTAACTTTCCATAATGACAGGTAGTTTGCAAAATTACCTGTCTTAATTTTTTATAAAGAAAAAACGCAGCATCATTATGTGCTGAAATAAAATACTAATGCTACCGTGGCATTTGCGAGACTATCTCTGTCTTCTACATCGAAAGAAACGTCTGTCGAATTAGAAATATATAGCGTAGGGATAATACTAGGCTGATTACACTATTGGCGGTTAATATACCGCAATCTTTTGATTGCGGTAAAATAGAAGATAAGAAACTATCAAATTGCGTAGTAGTCTTTATACCAATCCACGAAGTTCTTCACGCCTTGCTTAACTGTGGTTTGTGGCCGGAAACCAACAAGATCATATAGCGGTTGAGTTTCAGCGCTTGTCTCCAGAACATCGCCTGGTTGCATCGGCATCATGTTTTTCTTAGCTTCCATTCCCAGCGCCTCTTCAAGCGCAGTGATGTAGTCCATCAGTTCTACAGGCGAACTATTACCAATGTTATATACCCGATAGGGGGCGGAACTGGTCGCCGGAGACCCGCCTTCAACCGTCCAGTCTGGATTCGGTTGCGGAACAACATCCTGAACACGAACAACTGCTTCAACTATATCGTCAATATAGGTGAAGTCCCGCTTCATTTTTCCGTAGTTGTAGACGTCTATACATTGCCCTTCGAGCATGGCTTTCGTGAACTTGAATAGTGCCATATCCGGGCGTCCCCAGGGTCCGTAGACGGTAAAAAACCGCAGCCCGGTTGTTGGAATTCCATACAGATGCGCATAAGTATGTGCCATCAATTCGTTGGCTTTTTTGGTTGCCGCGTATAGCGATACAGGATGATCTACCGAATCATCGGTTGAAAAGGGCATCTTACGGTTTAAGCCATAGACGGAACTGGATGACGCGTAGACCAGGTGCTCAACTTTAGTATGGCGACAACCCTCAAGGATATTCAGGAAGCCCATCAGGTTAGCGTCAGCGTAAGCGTGTGGGTTTTCCAGCGAGTAACGCACGCCGGCCTGAGCGGCAAGGTTGATTACGCGGTTAAATTTCTCCGTAGCAAAAAGCTGCTCCATGCTGACCCGATCGGCGAGATCAATTTTGTGAAAACTGAACAAAGGTGCTTTCAGAAGATCCAGGCGGGCTTGTTTGAGGCTCACATCGTAGTAGTCATTCATATTGTCGATTCCGACAACCTCATGACCAGCTTCCAGCAGGCGTTTACATACATGAAAGCCGATGAAGCCAGCAGCACCAGTGACTAAAAATTTCATTTATATCCTCCAGGATCATTATGTCCCACTGCCTATAAGGGCCTATTTTACACAGGGGGGAGGTATCGATCATCTTGTTTACTGATTGGTTCGGAAAGGTTGGAGAGAATAACATTTAAAGCTAAACCTACCGTAGCAAGGACGCCATCTCCAATATGAGAGTGAAAATCACTCTCATTGGTTAGCAAGTGTTTTTAGTTGTAGACAAATGTTTAAACGGCATTGTACTTACCTGGTATATATCTCTTCTTTGCCAGCCAATACTGCTTTTTCGCTTTTAATCTTATAGTCCGGGAGTATACTATGCTGCTGTTTCATTCATATGGTATTAACTTAAGATGCCCACATTGCAACTTTCTGATTTTATTACCATAATAGGCAGGTATGCCACTGACATTAATGACGCTGCTGAATAGGGCAACTTGTATAAAGTTAAGTAACTCAGTTGCCAGGTCCGTTGCCTGAAATGAGACTAACCTGATGGCAAGTTGCCTCTAAAGCGGCGAGAGTGACCGCTCTCAGATTGAGCTCAACTTGAGGCTTGAGACAGAGCAAAATCATGGACTCTTGCGGTAGTAATGCTTTGAGGTTTATGACGATTTATCAAATGCTAAGCTTGTTTTGCGCGCTTTGGTTGCGATAGCCAATGGCGGTAGCGTGTCTCTGATTGATGTGATCGTTGGCTGTTGCGAGTCAGCTAGACAAAGCTAATCGTTTGTAGTCGTATAGTCACCCCCGTAACATACTCCAAATGATGGTATAGAGTACGCTATTATATGGAACTACTTATGGTTGCTAAGAAGGGTTTCTCTATACCGTGGATATAGAGGCAACGACTGCTTTTGGCTAATTTATTATAATTATGTTGATATTATAGCTGTGCACAATTTCCTCAAGGTGCCAGAGGAAAGAATGATTGCGTGGTCGATTTCAAAAAAATGAGTGCAAATAATGAAGTTTAAATTAGGATATTTATTTGATCTACTTGTTGTGATAACTAATAAAGATTTAAAAGTTCGCTATAAAAGTAGCATCTTTGGATATTTATGGTCTATCGCAAACCCTTTATTATTTGCGATGATTTACTATTTTATTTTTAAAATGGTAATGAGAGTACAAATTCCAAATTATACCGTTTTCCTGATTACTGGGTTGTTCCCGTGGCAATGGTTCGCAAGTTCGGCAACCAATTCATTGTACTCATTTATTTCTAATGCGCAGATCATTAAAAAAACAGTATTTCCGCGCTCGGTTATTCCTTTGAGTAATGTGATGATGGAAGGGCTGCACTTCTTGTGTACAATTCCTGTAATCGCTGTGTTTCTATATGTTTATGGTATGTCACCGTCGCTGAGTTGGTTCTGGGGCATTCCTCTACTGGCGATCGGACAGATTATTTTTACATTTGGATTTGCTCTAATTTTCTCAACGCTGAATTTGTTTTTCCGTGACCTGGAGCGATTTGTCGCCTTGGGCATTATGTTGATGTTCTACTGTACCCCGATACTCTATAATTCAGATATGATCCCGCAACAATTTACCTGGATCATTGATTATAACCCACTGGCTAGCATGATTATGGCCTGGCGAGATCTGCTTATGAATGGCAACCTGGATTATGTGCATATCACTTATCTATACTCATCAGGCATGGTTGTGTTGCTGCTAGGAGTGTGGGTCTTTAATAAATTAAAATATCGATTTGCAGAGATTTTGTGATGACCGCTGTTATTGAATTTTGCAATGTAACAAAAGAGTATCCTCTATATCATCATATTGGCTCTGGCATTAAAGACTTGTTTTTTCATCCGCGTCGGGCCTTTAATTTGCTAAAAGGCCGTAAGTATCTGGCTATCGAGAATGTGTCATTCACCGTCAATAAGGGTGAATCAGTTGCATTGATTGGCCGCAATGGCGCTGGCAAAAGTACGACCCTTGGTCTCGTTGCTGGTGTGCTAAAGCCAAGTAAGGGCGAGGTAAAAGTTGTCGGCCGCGTGGCTTCGATGTTGGAGCTGGGAGGCGGTTTTCATCCGGAACTTACCGGGCGTGAAAACATCAAACTTAATGCCACCTTACTGGGGTTACGCAGAGCAGAAGTTAATAAACGGCTTGATAAAATTATCGAGTTCTCAGAGCTAGGTGAGTTCATTGATGAGCCTATTCGCGTATACTCCAGTGGCATGCTGGCGAAGCTGGGCTTTTCCGTTATTAGCCAGGTTGATCCAGATGTATTGATTATCGACGAAGTTCTCGCGGTTGGGGATATCGCATTTCAACGGAAATGTATTGAAACAATCAATGAGTTCAGAAAACGTGGGGTAACAATCCTGTTTGTTAGCCACAGCATGAAAGATGTTATGCAGATTTGCGATAAAGTTGTGTGGGTTGAAAATCACCGGTTGAAAGCTATCGGTGAGGCAAGCTCTATTGTTGATGAATATGTAGCCTCAATGGCTTGATGGAAAAACTAATGCAGAAGAATGTACTTATTGTCGGCGCAGGATTTTCAGGCGCGGTTATTGGTCGCTTATTGGCTGAAGCAGGTCATCAGGTGACGATTATTGACAGCCGGCCGCATGTTGCTGGTAACTGCTACAGTGAGCGGGATAGTGAAACCAACGTTATGGTTCATACCTATGGCCCTCATATTTTCCATACTGACAATGCTGAGGTTTGGGAGTACATCAACCAATACACGGAAATGATGCCTTATGTGAACCGGGTGAAGACGACGGTCAATGGGCAAGTATTTTCCTTACCAATCAACTTACACACAATTAATCAGTTCTTCCATACCACGTGCTCCCCAACCGAAGCACGTAAATTAATTGATGAAAAGAGTGATAAAACGATAGAAGAACCTGCAACATTTGAAGAGCAGGCACTGCGTTTTGTCGGCAAAGAACTTTATGAAGCCTTTTTTAAAGGTTACACAATCAAACAGTGGGGGATGTCTCCGTCGGAGCTCCCGGCTTCAATTCTTAAGCGTCTGCCTGTACGATTTAATTATGATGATAACTACTTTAATCATAAATATCAGGGAATGCCAAAAGACGGCTACACGGTAATCGTAGATAAGATATTAGATCATAAAAATATTTCAGTGGCTTTAAACACCCTGTTTGATGAAACCACTCGTGGCGAATATGACCATGTATTTTATAGTGGCGCGCTGGATGGTTTTTATAAATATGATATGGGACGTCTGGGCTATCGCACCCTGGATTTCGATGCTTTCCGAACCGACGGTGATTATCAGGGATGTGCGGTAATGAATTATGGTGAGCAAAAAGTGCCTTATACTCGTATTACTGAGCATAAGTACTTTGCGCCATGGGAAAGTCATGAAAAATCAATCTGCTATCGCGAGTTTAGTCGCTCATGTGAGCCTGAGGATATTCCGTATTACCCAATTCGTCAGGTAGGGGAGATGGCTATGCTGCAAAACTATCTCGATCGCGCCGAAAAAGAAGCAAATATTACCTTTGTTGGTCGTCTGGGTACATACCGCTATCTTGATATGGATGTAACTATTGCTGAAGCTCTGGAAACTGGGCGAACTTATCTTAAGTCATTAGAACAGAATTCTGTGATGCCTGTGTTCACGGTCAAAGTCAGATGAATGTAGCTGCTCTAATCGTCACTTATAATCGGTTAGAAAAGTTAAAAACAACAATAGAGGCAACGCTGGCGTTGCCTTTTCAATATATAGTTGTGGTTAACAATGCATCAACCGACGACACTCAAGCCTATCTTAATTCTGTTTGCGATGAACGAGTTATAGTTTTACATCGGGAGATGAATGATGGCGGGGCTGGCGGTTTTAAATATGGAGCGCAATGGATAACGCAAAATTTGAACACTAATTGGGTTCTATTTTACGATGATGATGCGTATCCGAAGAAAGATTTTGGCGTAGCTTTTCAGTCACTTGATTTATCGAGTGAAAATGTCTATGTCTGCACGGTGGTGGATACATCAGACAAATGCTGCAAGATGAATATACCCTGGAAGAAAATTCCTAATGGTTTTTGGGGAAATATCGCTTACAGAGTTAATCCTGCACGTTTTATTCCTGACGGAAGCCAGCAAGAGACCGTGGTGAGCGTTTCATTTGTAGGAATGTTGATAAGTCAGGAGACACTAAAGAAATCTATATCGTTTATATATGATGAGCTTTTTATCTATTTTGACGATGTTTATTTTGGTCATCATCTGGTCCTGCAGCGTACGCCTATTATTTACCTTCCTGAATTATGTATTGTCCATGATATTGATACTACTAATCAATTAATAGCCCCATGGAAACTATATTATTTAAGTAGAAACCTTATCTTGTCCCGTAAAATATTCCAGGATAATTCGCCTTTCACCTTATTTGATGTTTCATTAAGGTTGTTGAAGTATATATTTACAGCACTGAAGCATGAAAAGCGGAAAGAATGTATGATTAATGTCTATAATGGAATCAAGGATGGTTTCTGGAAGCCAAAAGGTAGAGGTGCATAATCCGCTATGAAAAAGAAATTATGCTATTTTGTTAACTCTGCCTGGTATTTTGAACTTCATTGGCTCGAAAGAGGAATTGCTGCATTAAATAATGGATATGATGTCTATGTTATTGCAAATTTTGTAGATGATGCAATTTCAAACAGACTCACCGCATTAGGATTTCACTGCGTTAATAGTCAAATTAATGAGAAAAGCATCAATCCTTTTGCTTTTATCAAAGGCTTTATTAATGCCTCGAGGATATTGAAAGGCATTAATCCTGATATCCTTCATTGCATTACGATTAAACCTGGGATCATAAGTTGTCTGTGGGCCAAATATCACAAAACTAAACTTGTTTATAGTTTTGTAGGGCTAGGGCGAGTGTTTGAGAGTGAGCAACTCATTTTTAAAATATTACGTTGGCTTGTCCTCAGGTTGTATCGATATTTGTTCTCAAATGTTGATTGTAAAATAATATTTGAACATCGAGAAGATAAAAGAAAAATACTTTCTCTGCTGGGAGTCAAAGAAGAGAAAGCAAAGGTCATTGATGGCGCCGGGGTTAATATCAGTTATTTTTCATACCAGCAAGAACCGAAATTGACTCATGGAATAATACTTTTTGCCAGTCGTATGCTACATAGTAAAGGATTACTTGATCTCATTAAGGCAAAAAGGATCCTGAAGTTAGAAGGGATAGATTGTACTATTCAGGTAGCAGGTATCATTGTTGAGAATGATGACGATGGAATTACCTTGGGGCAAATAGAAAAATGGCACGCAGCAGGTGATATCGTCTGGTTAGGTACTCGAGATGATATTAGAGAATTGATTGCTGGGGCAAATATTGTTGCTCTTCCTTCTGTATATCCCGAAGGTGTACCGCGAATTCTGCTTGAGGCTGGTGCTGTGGGTAGAGCTTGTGTTGTCTATGATAATGGTGGGTGCAATTCACTAATTAAAGACGGCTATAATGGTTATATAGTTGAACGCAAAAATGTCAAAGAACTGGCCGCGAGAATTAAAGCATTGATAAATGAAGATGATGACAGACAAAAAATGGGTATCAATGCCAGGGAAAATATTGTCAATCATTATACGTCAGAAATTGTTATTGATAAAACATTACAAGTATATGAAGAGCTGTTTCAGCGCTGAAAAATACTCATGCGGTTAGGTTATGAATAATAATATTGCATTACAGTCATCAGTATTCCCTGATATACACCACCGTGAAATTAGCGCTCTGTATTTTTTATCTGATAATGTATCTACATGCTATAGTGATGCAGGGTACGTCAGAGTATCGAGGAATCATGACATTTGCTTTGATACTTTTTATAATTCATTTGATCTCCAGAAGTGGTCGAAACACACAACAGTTAAACAGATTGGCTTCAAAGTTGATGTTGTTGGCAGAGGTATTGCCACAATTTTCTTAAAAACGAAAGATATATTAAAGAAAGTATTTCAACGCGAAATTGAAGGGGCATTCACACTAGATAATTTAGAATTAACTGAATGTCGTGACGGTAGGCTTTATTTTTACTGGTCGTCGATTGATGATAGTGAAATCAGGAGTTTTTCTTTTACTACATATGGGGCAGTAGAGGATTTTGGTAAGCTAGCGATTGTCATCACTACTTATAATCGACAGGCAGCATTATTATCGACATTGTCGAGATTTGAGAAAAACTTATTTTCCGACAGTGTTGGTCAATCAAAATTTCATGTATATGTTATTGATAATGGATGCAATTTAGATTTAGAGCCAAGACCTAATGTTACTTATATAAAAAATAAAAACATGGGGGGGGCTGGTGGTTTCACTCGTGGTTTATTTGAGGTCAAAAAGAACAATAAAGAAACTTATTGTATCTTTATGGATGATGATGCATCCTGTGAAATCGAAAGTATTAAAAGAGCATATTGGTTCATGTGTTTTTCAAAAAACGATGAACAGATGATAGCAGGCAGTATGCTATATGAGGATAAACCTCAAACGGTTTACGAGGCAGGTGCTATTTATCCTTATAAACAGATACGAATGCGGCCTTTAAAAAATGGTGTTGATGTCTCAACACCAAGTGGCCTGGATGTGTTTAATAAAGAAGACGAACAAGCCAATTACGCAGCATGGTGGTTCTGCGCTTTCAAAGTATCAGCGATAAAATACTATGCTTTTCCTTTCTTCGTCCGCGGCGATGACATTTTATTCGGGATAATGCATGCTTACCCGATCGTTACTCTCAATGGCATTGCGTCGTGGCAGATGAATTTTAATCAAAAATATAGCGCATTAGTTGAATATTTGAGCGTTAGAGGTCTGTTGGTTCCTGCATTTGTATACCCGTCATCACAGAAAAGAAGACAGATAGCTTTTTGGATATTAGCAAAAGTACTTTTGCTATGCTTTTCATACCGTTATTCTTCGGCTGAGGCTATCATTGAAGCTTATTCAGATGTTATGCAAGGCCCTGATTTCTGGATTGACGATGCGGATGCGCAAAAAGCGCGTAGACGGATTAGTGTGCTGTCGAAAGATGAATTGCCAGGTGAAGTCGAGCAGGGTAACGACGTGAAAAAAACTGACCGTGATAGCCCTGAGTCCAAATGGGCGAAGATAATCAGGCTGTTTCTTCTCAATGGTCATCTGGTTCCTGGGTTTATTACGGCTGGAAATAGGGTACGAATCCCTAACACAGAAATTCATCCGACAAAACAGGTTTTTTTGAATGCTGAAGTTTACTATGAAACTACTGAGGGTAGTTTTATCGTACTGAAGCAGGATAAATTACGCTGTGCTAAGTTGATCATCAAAACATTGTGGGCCATTAGCAAAGGGTTCTTTACCTATAATGCTGTTGCAGAAGAGTATGGAAAGAAGATCTCGTATTTAACGTCTGAGAATTTTTGGAAGAAATATTTTATTTAAATATTGATGGCTTGTTCTTTATTCGTAATGATAATATTGTCATAGTTAAATATTTCTCTTGCGGATAGGGTTTAGGATATTTATTTATACGGAAGATACACATTTTGATTTGACTAGTTTCTACAATCTAGTCTGAAGTTAAATATATTTATACAAGAGACAGTAATGAGCGACATGATAGTTTGTGATACTCGACAATCAAAGGTTATACCAAAATTGTCTATTATAGTACCAGTCTATAATACTTCTGGTTTTGTGGAGAAGACTTTATCTTCATTTGATAAAAATGGTAATGATCAAATAGAACTTATCATTGTAAATGATGGCAGTACTGATAATAGTGTCGAAGTTGTTCAGCAATGGCTTGATACCTATAAAGGTAACGCAATTTTCGTATCACAGGAAAATAAAGGGCTATCAGAGGCCAGAAACACGGCCTTACGCTACGCGAATGGCCAATATATTTCTTTCTGTGATAGTGATGACTGGTTGAACGAAAAAGCTGTTCTTGATTCCCTGGAATTTGCCGAGTCTGACGATCTTGATATTGTCTTATATCGTTCATACGTTTACGACAACCAAACAAAAGATTCGTATCCGTTCTATGATGCAGCGACTTGGGATTATATTTTAGGTGGTGAGCTGAAGAAGACAGTAAACATTGCAGCATATCCGCAAATCCTCAGTCTTGAACCTAATACCAACAACCGAATCCTTAAGAAAGAGTTTTTTGACAAGTATATAACTATCTTCCCGGTAGGGATTCATTTTGAAGACGTTACTCCTCATATTGTAAGTCTGGTTAACGCAACAAAAATTGGCATGATAGATACTGTCGGCTATTTTTATCGAGTTAATCGTGAAGGAAAGATTACGGATCAAAAAAGCGAAAAGCGATTTGATATAATTAAGACCGCGAAAGAGTTACTGCAGAAACCTGAAGTTAAAGGTCTCAATGCATATCAACAATATTGCGTAATGTCGCTAATATTTAAAATGATTTTCTGGTGTGGTAGATATACAACTCTGAGTGATCGACGTCGTTACTTCCAGCAAGGTGTGGAACTGTTTTCTGTATCAAATCCGGGCGTGCGTTCGCGCTTAAAAAAATCCTTAGGTTTTGCGGAGCGTAACAGAGAGTTTATTCTCATGTTGGCATTTTTCAATGGCGCAACGGATTTTCTTACAGAGTACAGTACTGGTAAGCAAACGCTATCAACTAAATTTAAACTGTTGAAGGCTATTTCTACTGCAAACATTGATGTCAATAAATTGATCTTCAAAAAAGCTTTGCGTTTTGCAAAAAATAAGTTCGGAAAACGGGTAGTAGGTTAATAAAATGATCAATAGAACACAATTGAATGCATATCTAAATAAACTACCTTCAGCAATTAGCCATGATGAGTTAGCACAACACAAGCATATCATCGAGCGAAGCTTTTTTGGCGTAGATTTGTTTTCTTGCGAAAGTGATGTTTTGGCTTTTGTCGGTACTTATACCGGTCTGGAGCTTCTGGTTGCATTTTATAACAGTAAGCCGCGCGCGATAATTGTTGTTGAATCTAATGCAAGCAAGTTTAAACGTATTCAGGAACTATTAAATAAAAACCCTGAATTGAAAGAACGCGTCTATCTGTTTGATAATTTCTCCAATCCTGAAATTAATGAGTTGATTGGTGAGCGTCACGTTAGCGTTCGTATTTCTCTTCCTGCATTTACCCGGGCAGCTCTGGAGTATGTTACTGCACAGTGGAAACTTGACCATATTTGTGGTGAATTCAATCAGTACGATGTTGATCCATTAATTGTTTATCGTCAATGCGCGCGCGCGGCGGATACTTTTTACTGGCGCATTCAGGATCAACACCAACCTCTCACGGGTAGTCGCCAGAAGTATGAGTATGAAGTTTCAGTGGTCGTACCCGCATACAATATCAGCGCCTATATCGATCAGTGCATTGAGTCCCTGGCGAATCAGTCTATTGAAAGTATAGAGATTTTAGTCGTCGATGATGGTACACCGGATGATTCCGGTGAGAAAGCTGACGCCTGGGCTGCGAGATACCCAGGCAGAGTGAAAGTTATCCATAAAGCCAATGGTGGGTGCGCGACGGCACGAAATGCCGGCGTTAGCCAGGCCAAAGGGCAATATATTGGTTTTGTTGACGGCGATGATTGGTGCGATCTTCAGATGTATGAAGATTTGTTCCGTGCCGCGGTGATGAAAAATGCTGACATTTCCCAGTGTGGCTATAAAGAAGCTTATGAGACTGGTGAAATAGTTAAATTCCCCCTGGACATTAATCTCAGCCGTCTGGATTTACTACGCGAGCGCCCAACAATGTGGCGTCGTATTTACTCTGCTGACATGCTGAAAAACAAAGGAATTTCTTTCCCTGAGCATATTCGTCGGTTTGATGATTTACCTTTCCAGTTCGAGACTTTTTTAAACGCCAAGATTATTGCTAATATACCTTTTGATTATTACTATTATCGTCAAGGGCGCTTAGGTCAGGATATTTCTGTGCGAGATGACCGACTTTATGTTCATTTCCCTATTTTTGATTGGATCTACAGTCGTAACTCGGATACGTTCAACTATGATGAAGAGCGTAAATTATTTGAGTTAGAACTCGATGTCCACTTCTGGGCCTGGAGTGTCATTGAAGCGAAATTCAAGGATGAATATTTTAAGCAGGTCCTGGCGCAAATTTTTGCATCTAAGAAGATTTTGTCTAAATTTGATATGCTGGTAATAGCCAAAAATAAAGGAAGAGAAAGATTTATGTTTTATTTAAAGCTACTAAAAGCCAAAACATTCTAACTCTTCTACCTTATTAAAAGCCGCGAAAGATTTCTTTCGCGGCTTTTTTTTTATAATTGGCTGGCTCTCATATTCAGCTTGTCGCCTACTAAAGATGCAATTTTTGTAGATGGTTTATCAATGAATGTATAGCCAAACCATGAGATAAGAACACAAAATAATAAACTGACTAATGTGCTTATTATACTAGCAAATTGGTTAGTAATACCTGCATCATGTAAATAAACAAATAATGCCGTTCCAATACTCATGATGATAGGGATATGAAATACATATAAGGAAAATGAGATCTTACCCAGAAAAGTAAATACAGGTCTGGACAGATAATTTGAAAGTTTTGATGATGTATTAGCTATTAATAATAAAACTACTGCTGCGATTGAGTGACAGAACGTGGCCAAACCTTCTTTACTAAAACCTGTGAGTTCATTTAAGAAGTTAATTTCAATTGTCCACGGATTTTCTGTTGCAAGAACAACTGTTAATATACTGGCTGGAAGAATAAACTTAGGTTCAAGTTTTATGTTATATACCAAAATAGTACCGCCAATGATAAATAGTATCAAATAGCAGCCAAGTGTCGGTTCAATCAGATAGATAAGTATTGCTGATATAATAATGTGGGCACTGTTTTTTTTGACAAAAAATAATGCGGCATAGAGATACAGAAAAAGTGACCCCATTAACTCTATTTTAATCGTCCAGAGTGGGCCATTATAGGAGGTATCGCCTATGTAAGCAGAATACAGACCATTGTATATGGCTCCAGTTAGTGTGAGTTCTGATTGATAGTTAGATTTTAACCACTCGTGTCCACCGACGATCGCCGCCATTTCGGCATTATGGAAGCCTATCGTATTTTGTAAAACAACAGCCAGAATGACTGAAGCGAGTACCAGTGGGGTAAGTCTAAAGTATCTTTTTATAAAGCTTTCTTTAAGATAAGAAAGGTCGTTTTGTCGCTTATAAAAGCCAATGAGCAACACATAACCACTCATTACGAAAAATAGACAAACTGAGAAGTTCCCATCCAAAATTCTTCGATATATCTGCCACCATACTGAGTTTTGCGAATATAATCCATTTGGCGATACCAGCACCCCCATAAATACATCCATATGGTAAAGCACGACGACAAGCGACGCGACTCCGCGGAGTCCGTCGAGATGTTTATAATGTTGCAAGTGAGACCCCGTAGCCTGTTTGGCTTTATTTTTGTTGTGTTCCATAACCAACGCGTCAAGAAGCAGAACCTGACGGTATTTGTTTATATTACCACACTGATGTTAACTGGTAGTTATTTTTTTGTTGTTGTGATCGGTCTCACGATAGTTGATTTAACATTAAATTTGCTTAAGTATGTGAAATTAAGCCCGGAGTGCAGCACCCATCATGCCGAATAAATTATTTTTAAACGCTTTCATTATCCAGGATCAATGGAGTGATATTTGTCAGTGAGGTTCAGTGTGTTAAAATAGCAACATTACAATGCACAATAATAAGTTGCTTTATTTCGGAGTTTGCATGAGCGTTTTTTTTAGATGTTTAGAGTATTTAAAAACCAGACGTTTTTTATATTTTATACTGTTTTTTCTGTCCCTTGTGTTGTGTTGGTTTGAACCTACAAATATATTTTTTACCACTTTTTTCTCTGTTTTTATTTTCTTGCGTTTGATTTTTTGTATTCGTAATAAAATAATCAGAAATAGTCTGGTGGTTTTTGTTTCATTGATCACGTTTTTGACTTACTTTATCTATCAGAAATATGGTGGACTCTCAACTAGTATGGTTATGTCAACCTTCGGGGTTGGCCTTTCCGTTTCATTAGGTACCGTACAAACCTTTGGTCTAAAATTTCTGGTAGGTTTTCTTTTCATACTTTTTGCGCTTTCGTTGTTATCTATTAAAATACCAAAAGCACGCTATTCTGTTAAAGAACGTGTTATTTTGACTATTAGTCTTATCCTTATTCTTTCAAAGCCTGTGATAGATGGTGTTAGTTTTTGGGGGACTAAATTCTTTATCAATAATATCGAATATTCACCAACTTTTATTTCGCAGCCATACATCGATCAGTACAAGATTTTTTTTGGACCTCTTGTTTCCTCAGTGTCGATTATCGCTGAAAATATAGTTGATGATGTTAAATACAAAAAGATAGAGCATAAAGAATATCCTGATTATATTAAAAAAGAGACTGAAGGTAGCCAGAACATTATATATGTGATTGGCGAATCATCTAACCCTGGCCGCTATGGTATTTACGGCTATGGAAAAGATACTACGCCAAACTTATCGCAGATGGATAGAGATGGACAAATATGTGTCGTTAATAACGTTCACTCTCCGGCTGCGCAAACACGACTTGCTGTACCGATGCTGGTTTCTTTTGAAACGCCCTTGCAGCGTGGCAACTTGTTTAAATTTAAGAATCTTATCGAGATGGCACAATTGCAGGGCTACCATACGTACTGGTTCGACTCTCAGATGCAAAACAACATGTGGAACAAGCCTTTCGGTTATCTGGCAAAATATGCTGAAGTACTGCAAACTCCGGAAGATAATAATACCCGTTTCCCAGTTAACGAGGGGCAGGACGAAAAGTTATTACCGGCAATCAAGCATTATTTTAAGCAATCGCAAGAGAGAAATTTTTACGTCATTCATCTGATGGGTAACCATTTGCCTTATTCTGACCGTAGAGGGGAAGCGGACAACCCGATGGTTGATGATTATGATGCGTCTATTTATAACGTCGATGATACCTTAAAGAGTATTTTTACCCTTGCTGATACCTATCTTAAAGATTACAAGTTGGTTTATGTATCAGACCATGGGGAAGTTGTGGGGCAGGGACATGGTTTTCCATCCAGTGATAATGAAATGTATAAAATTCCATTGCTGATGAATGATGCGTCCTGGTGTGCGAAGGCTGAACAATTGCGCAACAACAACCACTACTTCTCATCTGATTTAACCAAATTCCTGGTGTTAGAAATGATGGGTTATGCTGTTTCTGATGAGCATATGAAAGACGCGGTAAAAAATTCTGATTTCGTGCTGAATGAAAAAGAAGACGCTATTCGTTTCTCTGAATTAAGGGATGTGCCCTTACCGCAACATCCTTAATCGGCGGTTAATACATAGACTCTGGTTTAAAGGATGATCATATTAAACCAGAGTCCCTTCAATGCATGTTTCGATTTACTTATGTCTGGACTTAAGATTATCGATAACATCCCCTAAATCCAGCCCCTGGTCCTGAAGTAGTACCAGCAGGTGATACATCAGGTCTGACGCTTCATTCTTCAGTTCAAACTTGTCATTTACCGTCGCGGCCAGGGCGGTCTCTACGCCTTCTTCCCCAACTTTTTGCGCAATACGTTTGGTGCCGCTGGCATACAGTTTCGCAGTGTATGAGCTCTCCGGGTCTGCATGTTTGCGCCCGGCCAGCAGTTGTTCCAGTTGATAGAGGAACAGCCACTGGTGTCCGGTTTCTCCAAAGCAGCTTGAAGTCCCTTTGTGGCAGGTCGGGCCTATCGGGTTGACCAACACTAACAAGGTATCGTTATCGCAATCCGGGGTGATGCTGACCACATTAAGAAAGTTGCCGGAGGTTTCACCCTTTGTCCACAGGCGCTGTTTGGTGCGCGAGTAGAAGGTTACTTTGCCGCTTTCTTGCGTTTTCGCCAGCGCGTCCTCATTCATATATCCCAGCATTAACACTTCGCCAGATTCAGCGTGCTGTATGATGGCCGGCATCATGCCGTCGGTTTTTTGCCAATCCAGCTGTTCACTCAACATACCCTGATCTCCACGCCCTGGGCTGACAGGAACGTTTTTAATTCGCCAATATTAATAATTTGTTTATGGAACACGGAAGCGGCGAGGGCGCCATCGACGTTGGCGTCGCGGAATGCCTCAAGGAAGTGCTCCATGGTACCGGCGCCGCCGGAGGCAATCAGCGGAACGTTACACACTTCACGGACCTTTCTGAGCTGATCCAGATCGTAACCGTTGCGCACGCCGTCCTGGTTCATCATGTTGAGAACAATTTCTCCCGCTCCGCGCTTTTGTACTTCCTGTACCCAATCCAGCGTCTCCCATTGGGTGACGCGAGTTCGGCTCTCATCGCCGGTGTACTGATTAACGTGATATTTTCCGGTCTGTTCATCAAACCAGGTATCAATCCCTACCACGATGCACTGCACGCCAAAGCGATCGGCGAGACGGGTGATTAACGTTGGATCCGCAAGCGCAGGCGAGTTAATTGAAATTTTGTCGGCGCCAAAGGAGAGGATCTGCGCCGCGTCTTCCAGCGACTTAATTCCACCGGCTACGCAGAACGGAATATCAATCACTTCCGCTACGCGCGATACCCAACTTTTATCGACTACCCGGCCATCGCTGGAGGCGGTAATATCGTAGAACACCAGTTCATCCGCGCCTTCATCGGCATAGCGTTTTGCCAGCGGAACGATATCACCGATAATTTCGTGGTTGCGAAACTGCACGCCTTTTACTACCTGACCGTCGCGGACGTCCAGGCAGGGGATTATCCGTTTTGCCAGCATTGAATGGCCTCCGTTACGTTAAATTTACCTTCCAGTAGCGCGCGGCCGACGATCACCCCGCGAACGCCGGTTCCGCGCAGCGCGGCGATATCGCTGAGACCGCCGATCCCGCCGGAAGACTGGAACGCCACCTGCGGATAACGCGCGCAGACCTCTTCATATAGAGAGACGTTGGAACCCGCCAGAGTACCGTCACGGGAGATATCGGTACACAGCACATGTTGCAAGCCGACCGGCAGATAGCTTTCCACCAGCTCTTCCAGAGTGACGCCAGAGTTTTCCTGCCAGCCGCTCACCGCCACCTGTTTATGACCCTCGGCATCAATGCGTACATCCAGCGCCAGCACCAGATGCTCGGGGCCAAAGCGTTTAAACCAGCCTTTGACCTCCTCCGGCGATTTCACTGCCGTTGAACCGACCACCACGCGCGCCACGCCGGCATCAAGCAGTGCGGCAACGTCTTCTTGCGTACGTACGCCGCCGCCGACCTGCACAGGTACCGTAACGCCGGCAACCAGGGTCTTAAGCAGCGGAATCTGGCGTTTTGCCGGATCTTTCGCCCCGGTCAGATCAACCAGATGCAATACTTCCGCGCCCTGATCCGCATAGGATTGCAGGCGCGGTAACGGATCGTTGCCATAGTCGCGCTGCTGGCCATAGTCGCCCTGATGCAGGCGCACCACGGTACCGTCAATTAAATCTAAAGCTGGAATGATCATTACATCTCCAGGAAATTTTTCAGCAGCTGCGCACCGGCGCTACCTGAGCGCTCAGGGTGGAACTGTACGCCAAAGAAGTTATCTTTCTGTACCGCCGCGGTGAAGGCCTCGCCGTAGTTGCATTGGGCGATAGTGTACGGATTGACCTGCATGGCGTAGCTATGGACGAAATAGAAATAAGCGCCTTCTTCAATGCCGCGGAACAGGCGATCGCCGGCTTTGGCATAGACCCGGTTCCATCCCATATGCGGCAGCGGCAGTCCGTGGTCGGTCATTTTCGGCACTTCTTCATCAATAATGCCCAGTAGCTCAACACCGTTATTCTCTTCGCTGCGCGCACCGAGTAACTGCATGCCGAGACAAATCCCCAGCACCGGCTGGGTACAGGCTTTAATCAAGTCAATGAGCTCGCGTTCGCGCAGCTGATCCATCGCAGCCTGCGCGGTGCCGACGCCGGGCAGAAAAAGTTTATCGGCACGCAGAACAACATCCGGCTCGCGGCTGACCACTGGCTCATAGCCATGGCGGCTCACTGCAGATTTCACCGAGTTGAGGTTGGCGCACCCGGTATCGAGGATCACCACGTTCATCACAATACCCCTTTTGAAGATGGCAACGTGTCGCCCTGGACCCGAATGGCCTGGCGCAGCGTACGGCCAAAGGCCTTGAACAGGCTCTCGACGCGGTGGTGATCGTTCTTACCTTTGGTTTTCAGGTGCAGCGTCACCGCCATGGTATAGGAGAGCGAGCGGAAGAAGTGTTCGACCATCTCGGTGCTCAGGTCGCCGACGCGCTGATAGGTGAAGTCAGCTTTATATTCGAGGTGTGGGCGACCTGAGATATCCAGCGCACAGCGCGCCAGGCATTCATCCATCGGCAACACGAAGCCAAAGCGGTTAATGCCGCGCTTATCGCCCAGCGCCAGCTTCAGCGCTTCGCCTAACGCCAGGCCGGTATCTTCTACGGTGTGGTGATCGTCGATGTAAAGATCGCCGCCGACGTTAATCTCCAGACGAAAGCCGCCGTGGGTGGCAATCTGATCGAGCATGTGGTCGAAGAAACCCACGCCGGTGTGGATCTTGCTGCCGCCTTCACGATCCAGCCAGACTTTAACGTCAACCTGGGTCTCTTTGGTGATGCGCTCAACGTGAGCGTAGCGGTCGCGACGGGTCAGCTGTTCGCAGATGGTCGGCCAGTTCAGCGTTTCACTGTTATAGCGCAGGCCGATGATGCCCATGTTATCCGCTAACTCTATATCGGTGGCGCGGTCGCCGATGACGTAACTGTGGGCTTTATCCATTACGCCCTCTTCCAGCCACGGCAATACCAGTTGGGTCTTCGGCTTACGACAGTCGCAGTTATCACCAGGCATGTGCGGGCAAATCAGCACGGATTCAAAGTTAACGCCCTGCGAGGAGAAGACCTGCATCATCAGGTTGTGCGGGCCGTCGAACTCCTCCTGCGGCAGGCTATCGGTACCAAGGCCATCCTGGTTGGTGATCATCACCAGCTTATAGCCTTCCTGCTGTAGCTTAAGCAGCGCCGGGATCACCTGCGGTTCGAAGGCCAGTTTTTCAAACCGGTCTACCTGAAAATCAACCGGCGGTTCAGAGATAAGCGTACCGTCACGGTCAATAAAGAGAAACTTCTGGGTCATACATTCTCCGCAGTCAAAGCGTCAATCACGCGCTGGCTCTCTGCACGGGTACCGATAGTGATACGCAAACAGCCGCTTAATGAGGGTTGTTTATTTTGGTCACGTAAGATAATGCCCTGATCCCACAAAGATTTAAACACCGCGCTGGAGGCGGTTATCCGCGCCAGCAGGTAGTTGGTCTCGGAATCGAAAACCTGCTCGACGCAGGCGATGCCGCGCAGCGCATTGACCAGGTATGCGCGTTCATCCAGGATCTGCGCCACACGCGCGCGCATAGCGGCAATGCCTGCCGGGCTTAATGCCTGGGCGGCGATATCGGCGACCGGCGTCGAGAGCGGATAAGGCGCGATGACTTTCAGCAGTACATTAATCACCTCTGCGTTAGCCAGCGTAAAACCGCAGCGCAGCCCGGCCAGCGCAAAGGCTTTCGATAAAGTGCGCAGGATAACCAGGTGCGGGTACTCGTTTAGCCAGTTCGCCAGAGATGCCTGGGGGCAGAACTCAATATAGGCTTCATCCGCTACCACGATTGCTTTACCGCGCGTCATTTCCAGCAGGGCGCGGAAATCTTGCGGATTGATTATCTGCCCGGTCGGATTATTGGGGCTGCAGACAAACACCACTTTCACGCCGGTGAGATTCGCTTCGATACCCGGCAAATCGAGCTGCCAGTCGGCGAGCGTCGGCACCGTACGGCACTCAACGCCGATAGTTTCGGCGCTGACGCTGTACATGCCGTAGGTTGGCGGGCAATAAAGGACAGCGTCCTCGCCCGGTTCGCAAAAGGCGCGGATCAGCAACTCGATGCCTTCGTCAGCACCGCGGCTCACCAGTACCTGTTCTGGTTTTACGCCGGCATATTGCGCGTAGTTTTCGATAACCGCCTTCGGCTGTGGTTCTGGATAGCGGTTTAATGTCTGTTCGGTCAACTGGAATTCCACGGCGGTGGGGAATTCGTTGGCGTTCAGCCACACGTCGCCTTTCCCCCCAAGACGGCGGGCGGATTGATACGGCGTCAGCGCGCGGATATTGGCGCGGGCTAAGTCTTCAATGCTCATGCTTGCTCCTTAAGGGCGGCTACGCGCAGCGTTACGGCGTTTTTGTGGGCGGTCAGCAGTTCGGCTGCGGCCAGGATCTCGATAGTCGGGGCGAGGGCGGCGAAGCCTTCACGCGTCAGTTCCTGTACGGTCATGCGCTTTTGAAAATCCGCCAGACCGAGGCTGGAACAGGTCGCGGTGTAGCCGTAGGTCGGCAGCACGTGGTTGGTGCCGGAGGCGTAATCACCTGCCGATTCTGGCGACCAGTCACCGAGGAATACCGAACCGGCGCTGGTGATACCGTCAACTAGTTCACGGGCGTTACGGATCTGGATAATCAGGTGCTCCGGTCCGTACTGATTTGAGATCTCTACACATTGGGCGAGATCGCGGGCGACAATAATACGGCTGGCGGAAAGCGCTTCACGCGCGGTTTCGGCACGCGGCAGGGCCGCTAGCTGACGTTCAACCGCTGCGGCGACCCGGGAGCCCATGTCGGCGTCCGGGGTAAGCAAGATAACCTGGGAATCCGGGCCATGTTCCGCCTGGGAGAGTAAATCGGAGGCGACGAAATCCGGCGTCGCGCCGCTGTCGGCAATCACCAGAACTTCCGACGGGCCAGCGGGCATATCGATAGCCGCGCCGTCAAGGCGCTGGCTGACCTGGCGTTTGGCCTCGGTGACGAAGGCGTTGCCAGGGCCAAAGATTTTAGCGACTTTCGCCACCGATTCCGTGCCGAAGGCCATTGCCGCGATAGCCTGCGCGCCGCCGACGTTAAAGATATTACGCACGCCGCAAAGCTGCGCCGCATAAAGGATTTCATCGGCAATCGGCGGCGGCGAGCACAGTACCACTTCCTGACAGCCGGCAATGCGCGCCGGTGTGGCGAGCATCAGCACCGTTGAAAACAGCGGCGCCGAACCGCCCGGAATATATAAGCCGACGGAGGCGATAGGGCGGGTAAGCTGCTGGCAGCGAACGCCGGGTTGGGTTTCAACATCGACAACCTGCAACTGCTGCGCGTTGTGAAAGATCTCGATATTGTTGACCGCCACCGCCATCGCTTGTTTGAGCTCGTCGCTGAGGCGCGCGCCGGCGGCAGCAATCTCTTCGTCAGACACTTTGAGCGCTGTGACGGTGGTTTTATCGAATTTGGCGCTATATTCGCGTAAGGCGGCATCGCCATTCTCTTTTACGTTAGCGAGGATCCCGGCTACCGTTTTGCTGATGCTCTCGGAAGCTGAAATCGCCGGGCGCGTTAATAGTTGTTGCTGTTGTGCGGCGCTGCAGCTATTCCAGTCGATAATGGTATTGAAGCTCATGGTCATTTCCCCTGTTTGTCCCGTAAACGAATTGCTGGATTACTCCATCATTTTCTCTATCGGTAGCACCAGAATAGAACTGGCGCCCAGCGCTTTCAGTTTTTCCATGGTTTCCCAGAACAGGGTTTCGCTGCTGACCATGTGCATCGCTACCCGCTGTTTGTCGCCTGCCAGCGGCAGAATAGTTGGCCGCTCTGCGCCCGGCAGCAGCGCCACCACTTCTTCCAGCCGTTCGGTCGGCGCGTGCATCATGATGTATTTCGATTCGCGGGCCTGGATAACCCCCTGAATACGGGTCAGCAGACGGTCGATCAGCTGCTGTTTCGCATCGTCCATCTCACCGTCGCGCTGGATCAGGCAGGCTTTGGAACGATAAATCACTTCAACTTCGCGCAGGCCGTTGGCTTCGAGGGTTGCGCCGGTAGAAACGAGATCGCAGATGGCATCGGCAAGGCCAGCGCGTGGGGCGACTTCGACGGAGCCGTTCAGCAGACAGGATTTAAAGGAGATACCTTTCTGATCGAGATAGCGCTTTAACAGGTGCGGGTAAGAGGTGGCGATGCGTTTACCGTCCAGCGCCGCCGGGCCATTCCAGTTTTCATCCACCGGTGTCGCCAGCGACAGGCGGCATCCGCCAAAATCGAGACGGCGCAGGGTGAAATAGCGCGGGTCTTCGCCCTGCGCGCGGCGGCTCAGCAGCTCTTCTTCCAGCACGTTCTCGCCGATAATGCCAAGGTCGACAACGCCGTCCATCACTAGCCCCGGAATATCGTCATCGCGAACGCGCAGAATGTCGATCGGCATGTTTTCCGCAAGGGCGATCAGACGCTGGGTGTGCAGGTTGACTTTAATGCCGCAACGGCCGAGCAGTTCGCGTGAATCTTCACTCAAACGGCCTGATTTCTGAATAGCTATGCGTAAACGGGTGTTGTCTAACATTGTTGTTTTCCTCTGAATACCTGTCTGAATCTGTCCGAATTCGGTCCAAAAAAAAGCCCCCGGAAGTGAATCTTCCGGGGGCTCTCTTTGCGTTCATGCACCACTGGAAGATCCAAACGTCTTCCAGCACACATCGCCTGAAAGACTAGTCAGGATGATGGTGATGATGGTGGTTTTTAAATTGAACGCTGTTCATAAAATTCTCTTTGAATGACTATGCATTTGATGTCTTTTAACCTAAACCAGTTCCGGCGCATAAAGCAAGCCCTTTTTTCCATCATTAATTCATTTCATATTCGTCGAACAAATTGTCAGGTCTCGCAGGCTGGCGTAGCCTAGTATCAGCACAGCGAATGAGTCAGGAGCCAGGGTATGAAAAAGGTCGCGATTGTCGGATTAGGGTGGCTGGGCATGCCGCTTGCGTTGTCATTGCGCGCGCGTGGTTGGCATGTCACCGGCAGTAAAACGACGCAGGATGGCGTAGAGGCGGCGCGGATGTGCGGTATTGAAGGATATCCGCTGCGTCTTGACCCCCAGCTGATCTGTGATGCTGAGGATCTGGACGCGATGATGAACGTCGATGCGCTGGTCATCACGTTACCAGCGCGGCGCACGGGCCCCGGGGAAGATTTTTATCTACAGGCGGTGCAGGAGATTGTCGATACCGCGCTCTCGCGGCATATTCCACGCATTATTTTTACCAGTTCGACCTCGGTTTATGGCAATACTGAAGGGACGATGAAGGAAAATTCGCCGCGCGATCCGCAAACCGCCAGCGGCAGGGTTCTGAAAGAGCTGGAGGACTGGCTGCATGCGTTGCCGGGTACCTCAGTGGATATTCTGCGTCTCGCCGGGCTGGTGGGGCCTTCTCGCCACCCGGGGCGTTTCTTTGCCGGTAAATCGGCTCCGGATGGCCAGCACGGGGTCAATCTGGTGCATCTGCAGGATGTTATTGCCGCGATTGAGTTATTGCTTCAGGCTCCGAAAGGCGGACACATCTATAATATATGTGCGCCAATGCATCCGGCGCGCGGCGTCTTTTATCCGCAGATGGCCCGTGAACTTGGGCTGCCGTTACCGGTATTTACCGATAACCCGGAAGGCGGTAAAGGCAAAATCATTGATGGCAACCGGATCTGCTATGAGCTTGGCTTTGAATACCAGTACCCCGATCCGCTGGTGATGCCGATGGAGTAACCACCAGCAGGCATTCGCGTACCGTAAGGGGGGGGCGATGAAACCACTGCTGGATGTCCTCGTTATTCTTGATGCCTTAGAAAAAGAGGGGAGCTTTGCCGCGGCCTCGGCAAAGCTCTATAAAACCCCCTCGGCGCTGAGCTACACCATCCATAAACTAGAAAGCGATCTAAATATCCAACTGCTGGATCGTAGCGGCCATCGGGCGCGCTTTACTTGCACCGGGCAGATGCTGTTGGAAAAGGGGCGTGAGCTACTTCATACCGCTCGTGAACTTGAGCTGCAGGCTATCAGGTTACATCAGGGCTGGGAAAATACCCTGACCATCAGCGTCGATATGACTTTTCCTTTCTCTCTTTTAACTTCACTCATGGAACAGTTTTATCAACAGCACAACGTGACCCGTTTGCAATTCACCAGTGCTGGCGGTTGGGATGCTCTGGCGGCAGGCGAGGTCGACATGGTGCTGGGCGCGCTTAACGAGCCGCCAACGCTGGTGGGTTATGGTTTTAGTCTGCTTGGCGAGCTGGATCTGTGTTTTGTGGTCGCGATTAATCATCCGCTGGCGCAGGCTAAGGAACCGCTGAATTTGCGGGTGTTACAGCGATATCGGGCGATTATCTGCGATGCCGGTTTGCTGCAAAGCGAAAAGCAGGAGAGTGTGACGGTTTTTGATATGAACGGCCTGTTGGAGCTGGTATGCGCCGGGCTGGGCTGGGCCTACTTGCCGCGTTATCTGGCTAAGGCCTGGCTGGAGAAGGGCAAATTGGTCGAGAAACGCATTACCACACCCGCGCGGCTGCATCGGGCATGGATTGGCTGGAATGAAGACGTTTTTGGCCTTGCCGCGCAATGGTGGTTACAAGCGATATTAGCAAATAGTGCTATTCGTCAGATCTACAATACTAAAATAGTATGAATATTAGGCGGTTAGAATTCTTAGCCTATTAATAAACCTTACAACATCTTGTCATTAAGCCAGAAGTTGTTGCAAAATACGCAGCCTGAAAACCAGAGACTAGCCGACGCTTTTTTTAAAGTGTCGGTTATTTTTTTGGTCGAAAGACACATCATTCAATACCAAGAGGCCGGGCTTCGTACCGGATAGATATTTACTAAAAACCGACAGTCGTTGTCGCTGAGGAATAGAAAGAAATGGGGCAATTTTTTGCTTACGCGCTGGCCTTCGCCGTAAAAGGGGATAACTATGTCGCATAACGCTACTCCAAATACCTCTCGCGTGGAATTACGTAAAACCCTTACGTTAGTTCCGGTTGTAATGATGGGCCTGGCCTATATGCAGCCGATGACGCTGTTCGATACGTTCGGTATCGTCTCTGGTATGACCGACGGCCACGTGCCGACGGCCTACGCCTTTGCGTTAATCGCTATTCTTTTTACTGCGCTGAGCTATGGGAAGCTGGTACGCCGCTATCCTTCCGCGGGTTCAGCGTATACCTACGCCCAGAAATCCATTAGCCCGACCGTTGGCTTCATGGTGGGTTGGTCCTCTCTGCTCGACTACCTGTTCGCGCCGATGATCAATATCCTGCTGGCGAAAATCTACTTTGAAGCGCTGGTGCCTTCGATTCCATCGTGGGTGTTTGTTATCGCGCTGGTCGCGTTTATGACCGCCTTTAACCTGCGCAGCATCAAGTCCGTTGCCAACTTCAATACCGTTATCGTGGTGTTGCAGGTGGTACTGATTGCCGTGATCCTCGGCATGGTGGTGTATGGCGTATTTGAAGGCGAAGGCGCCGGTACGCTGGCCAGCAGCCGTCCGTTCTGGTCCGGCGATGCGCACGTTATCCCGATGATTACCGGGGCGACGATACTCTGCTTCTCATTTACCGGCTTTGATGGCATCAGCAATCTGTCTGAAGAGACCAAAGATGCAGAACGCGTTATTCCGCGCGCTATCTTCCTGACTGCGCTGATTGGCGGCCTGATCTTCATTTTTGCTACCTACTTCCTGCAGCTGTACTTCCCGGATATCTCGCGCTTTAAGGATCCGGATGCCTCACAGCCTGAAATCATGCTGTATGTGGCAGGTAAAGCCTTCCAGGTGGGCGCGCTGATCTTCTCCACTATCACCGTGCTGGCTTCCGGTATGGCGGCGCACGCTGGCGTTGCGCGCCTGATGTACGTAATGGGCCGCGATGGCGTATTCCCGAAAAGCTTCTTCGGCTACGTGCATCCGACCTGGCGCACTCCGGCGATGAACATCATCCTGGTTGGCGCGATCGCGCTGCTGGCGATTAACTTTGACCTGGTAATGGCGACCGCGCTGATTAACTTCGGCGCGCTGGTGGCGTTCACCTTCGTTAACCTGTCGGTTATCTCGCAGTTCTGGATCCGCGAGAAACGCAACAAGACGCTGAAAGACCACTTCCAGTATCTGTTCCTGCCGATGTGCGGCGCTCTGACTGTCGGCGCGCTGTGGGTTAACCTGGAAGAGAGCTCGATGATCCTGGGTCTGATCTGGGCCGGTATCGGTCTGATTTACCTGGCGTGCGTAACCAAAAGCTTCCGCAACCCGGTACCGCAATACGAAGACGTTGCGTAATCACGCTTTATGCTAACAAAAGCCGGAGGGAAACCTCCGGCTTTTTTGTTTCTGGCGTCCGCTGAATATCCCCGGTGGCGGCTGTCGCCTTACCGGAGGGACAGGGGATGGAGCGCTTACTTCTCCTGTCGCATCACGTTAAGCAGCGTATCTAACAGCCCTGGAAAGCGGGCATCCAGATCGTCGCGGCGTAGCGAAATGAGATTTTCACGCCCCTGAGGACGTTGCCAGATCACGCCGCTGTCGCGCAGCACCCGCCAGTGGTGAGTCATGGTGGATTTAGCGATATCTTCTTTGCGCAATGCGTTACAACTCTGCTCGCTGCCGTCGGCGAGCGTGCGAATGATTTCCAGCCGCAAGGGGTTGCCGAGGGCAAAAAGGACATTTTCCAGGCGAATTTGTTCACGTTCGGGGTGATTGGCGATCATAATATTCCTGTGTCGGCGGTTGTGCTGTTTACGCGAACAGCAGTCCGTATCGGCGGCTGGCGGCTAATATACCCAAACTCCTTTTCTTGCGCCACGCGCGCCGTCGCAACCTGACCGATAACAGTGATAGAGAAAACAGTTCGAATATACTCGTACAATTGTACTATTATGGATGCCGTAAACCTAACCGCGGCAGATTTAGCCGCTCATTGACAGTCAAAATGACTAAGGACGCATCATGCCCCGACCCATCCCCCTCGAACGTTATCGCAACATCGGTATCTCCGCGCATATCGATGCCGGTAAAACCACCACCACTGAGCGCATTCTGTTTTACACCGGAATGAGCCATAAGCTGGGTGAAGTACACGATGGCGCGGCGACTACCGACTGGATGGCGCAGGAGCAGGAACGTGGGATTACCATTACTTCCGCAGCGGTTAGCTGTTTCTGGCCCGGGATGGACCGCAGCTTTGAGCCCCATCGTATTAATATCATTGATACTCCGGGGCATGTGGACTTCACTATCGAAGTAGAACGCTCGATGCGCGTGCTGGATGGCGCGGTGATGGTCTATGACTCGGTCGGCGGCGTGCAGCCGCAGTCGGAGACCGTCTGGCGGCAGGCCAACAAGTATCATGTACCGCGACTGGCTTTCGTCAACAAAATGGACCGCCCGGGCGCCGATTTCTTCCGCGTGGTGCAAATGATGATCGACCGCCTGAAGGCCAATCCGGTGCCGATTGTGATCCCCATTGGCGCCGAAGAGCATTTCACCGGCGTCGTTGACCTGATAAAGATGCGGGCCATTCAGTGGGATGATGCAACGCAGGGGATGACGTTCAGTTACGCGCCTGTACCTGATGACCTGCTGGCGACGGCCCGGCAGTGGCGGGAAAAAATGGTCTCGGCCGCGGCGGAAGCCAGTGATGAGCTGATGGATAAATATCTTGAGAGCGGTGAACTGAGCGAAGCGGAAATTGTGGCCGGACTACGTAAACGCACGGTCGGCGGCGAGATCCAGCCGGTGCTCTGCGGTAGCGCTTTCAAAAATAAAGGCGTACAGAGGATGCTCGACGCGGTCGTTGAATTCATGCCGTCGCCGCTGGATATTCCGGCTATTCAGGGTATTGATGACAAGGGGCAACCGGCGGAACGTCACCCGAGCGACGATGAGCCGCTGTCGGCGCTGGCGTTTAAACTCATGACCGATCCCTACGTCGGCCAGTTGACCTTCATTCGCGTCTATTCCGGGACGTTGAAAAAGGGCGATGCGGTTTTTAACCCGGTGAAGGGCAAGAAAGAGCGTATCGGGCGTATCGTGCTGATGCATGCCAACGATCGCCACGAAGTCGACGAGCTGCATGCCGGCGATATTGCCGCCTGTGTTGGTCTAAAAGATGTCACGACGGGCGATACGCTATGCGATCCGGATGCGGTCATCACTCTCGAGCGCATGGAGTTCCCGGAACCGGTCATTTCGCTGGCGATTGAACCGAAGACTAAGGCCGACCAGGAGAAAATGGGCATTGCGCTGCAGCGGTTGGCTTCCGAGGATCCGTCGTTCCGCCTGCACACCGATGAAGAGTCCGGACAGACGATTATCTCCGGGATGGGGGAGTTGCATCTGGAGATTATCGTCGACCGTATGAAACGCGAGTTTGGCGTTGAGGCGAATATTGGCCGTCCGCAGGTTACCTATCGGGAAACCATCCGTAAAACGGTGAAGGATGTGGAAGGTAAATTTGTGCGTCAGTCCGGCGGTAAGGGGCAGTATGGGCACGTCGTGCTGACACTGGAGCCATTGGCGGCGGGGAGCGGCTTTGTATTTGAAGATGCCACCAAAGGTGGGGTGGTACCGCGTGAATACATCCCTTCTGTGGAGAAAGGGCTGCGTGAAGCGATGGGCGCCGGCGTGCTGGCGGGCTATCCGGTCGTCGACGTTAAAGCGACTCTGACGTTTGGTTCGTATCATGACGTCGATTCGTCCGAGATGGCTTTCCGTATGGCGGCAATTTTCGGCTTCAAGGAAGGGGCGCGAAAAGCGGACCCGGTGATCCTGGAGCCGGTGATGCACGTCGAGGTGGAGACGCCGGAAGAGTACGCGGGGAATATTATGGGCGATCTCTCTTCCCGTCGCGGGATGGTGCAGGGGATGGAGGAGCGTTTCGGTAGCCAGATTATTCGTGCCGATGTGCCGCTGGCCGAAATGTTCGGTTATTCTACTACGCTGCGCTCGATGTCGCAGGGCCGCGCGACCTATAGCATGGAGTTCCATCATTACGCGGAAGCGCCGCGTAACGTGGCCGACGATATCATCGCCAGCCGCGCGAAAAGTTAAGTCAGTATTCCCGGGCTACGGTTACGGCCTGGCCCGGGTTAAACGATTTCCTGCGCATATTGCCACAGCGCTTTCAACAGGGCCTGTTTTTCACTATCGTCAGCGTACTGTTGATACAGCAACTGCAGTTCATCGGCATAGGCCTGCAAAAATTCCGGCGTAAAGACGTTGCGGCGGTGCTCTAACCAACGCTGCTGTTCGTTTTCATCAAGCGTACCGGGGAAGTTACGCGCGCGGTAGTTAAACAGCAGGCGTTCAATGCGTTTATCAGCAAAGGTAATATCCAGCGCCGGCAGATTTCGGGGTTCGGTTTCCAGCACAATTTTCATCGCCGCGCGATCGGCATCGCTAAAGAATCCGTTGTAAAGTTGGGCGTCAACATTATCCGATGGCGTGAACGGTTCGTCTTCGGCATATAGCGCGACTACCTTTTCGCGTACCTGCGGATTTGCGCGCAGCAGTTGGGCGTTCTCCAGGCAGCGCTGAATATTAATACCTAAACGGTCGGCATCCTGCGGGCGCAACGTATTGGCCTGCGCCAGCACCGGGCATTTATTTAAATGTACCAGCTTAATTGGCGCTGCCGGTAAATCACCGATTTCATCTCGTGGAGTATACAGGCGTTCGCGCAGTGTATCGGCATCGAGCTCCAACAACGGCGACATATCCCCCGCCAGATCAACCATAATCACCGCATTGCGGTTATCCGGATGCCAGGCTAGCGGCGCGACCAGGCTGGTGTTGCCGCGGGCGGCTCCGAACATACCGGAAACGTGGACTAGCGGTTTTAACTGCGGCACGTCGATCAACGTCGCCAGCTTGCGTTTATTACGATGACTGTACAGATATTCAAACAGACGCGGCTGATGGGTCTTCACCAGTTTCGCCATCGCGATGGTGGCGTACACATCGGCCATCGCATCGTGGGCATTACTATGCTCAATACCGTTTGCGACGGTCAGATGCTCAAGGCGGAAGCTTGGCAATCCTTCTTCGTTTTCCGGCCAGTTGATACCTTCCGGACGCAGGGCATAGCAGGCGCGCATGACATCCAGCAGATCCCAGCGCGAATTATCATGCTGCCAGCTCCAGGCATAGGGATCGTAAAAGTTGCGATAAAAAATATTGCGACTGACTTCGTCATCAAAGCGGACATTGTTATAGCCGACGATACAGGTTTTCGGCACCGTGAACAGATCGTTGATGCGGCGGGCGAAAGCGGCCTCGTTGTCACCTTTGGCCAGCGCTTCCTGTGGCGTAATACCGGTAATCATTACCGCCCGCGGCTGCGGCAGATAGTCGTCCGCAGGCTTGCAGTAGAAGACTTCCGGTTCGCCAATGACATTCAGATCGCTATCGGTGCGGATGGCGGCGAACTGCGCCGGTCGGTCGAGCGAAGGGCTGGTTCCGAAGGTTTCGTAGTCGTGGAAGAGGAAGGATTGTTGTTCGCGGTCAGCCATAATTGAAATGTAATCGCTCTGATAATCTATTTGATAGCCTGATTTTCCCTTATTAACATTGAAGGCGCAACTAAAGTTTGTCGCGGTTTTTAATGTCGTGGCGATATTATTTTTAAATAATATCGCCACGTCCTCACATTGTTTATAGCCGTTGTTTAAGCCGCTTCATTCACTTTTATGCTGTTAGGCTTAATAATTTTACGACCCAGTGCAATTCCTCTCTTCTCAATGTATTTGTATAGATTGATGGCAATGCTATAAGTTATTGGTAAAATTATCACAGCAGCAATAACAAAACGGAGCAATGCAGGAAGTTGCACGTAGGACTGATGTTGAACAAGCCATCCAATCATCGGAATAACAATCATCAAATGCAACAGATATACCGAATATGATACGTCACCGAGGAACTGACTGAAGCGGGCGGAAAGTAACTTTCTGCTAAAGAAGACAATACCTTTTAGTGGCGATTTATCACTATGAGGCATCAGAAGAATCGACATCCCAAGGATTATCATAACCTCAATGATCATACGGATAGGTGAAGTAAAGTAACCCATCAAAAATGCAGCGAGTGGAGAAAGTAATGCAACCATAACGTAGATCTTACGGTTCTCTGCTACGGCTTTATAGAGCAACATTCCTGATATAAATAAAGGTAGTTTGAATAAAATCATCGAGGGCATCGGGAATGCTGAGAAATATCCAGGGAAAATAAATGCAGCCATTAGGCACATTACAATCAATGCCAGGCAAGTCCTAATGAAACCAATCCCCATGACCAGCATCATGATAAACGGGAAAAGGGCATAGTATTGCATTTCAAGCCCAATACTCCAGTCAGGAAGGACTGTCCTGAATGAATAATAAGGAAGGAAACCAAAGGTGAATGAGATGTGCGTTAACACGTTCGCCATTGATGAGTCGGTATATCTCGCGGTCTCAGTTTGCGTTTCAGGCCATGCCAGCGCGATAGCATCCCGGTAGTGACCAAAGGTTTCACCGAAAATAAATGCCACAATTAGAAGGACATAATAAAGCGGAGCGATTCGGAAAAAGCGCCTTGTCCAAAATGAAGTTACCGTTTTAACGGACATCCAGGGTTCGACATGCTGCCTTTCAATGTAATTTTTAGCCATCAGATAACCGGACAGCAAAATGAAAAGATCGACGCCAAAATCCGGGTTGCTCAGGATAGGGATGTTGCATCGTGTCAAAATACAAATGTGACCGAGCAGGACCCACAAGGAAGCGTAGCCTCGTAAGCCATCAAGCTCAGGAGACCAGTTTTTATTCTGGCTCATCGTTACACCAATGAATATGTTTGTGAATTAGATGTTAATAGATAATATATGATCAGTTGAAATGTCTACATAGGAATTGTTTATGGAAAGTATTTAAGAATAACCTCATGAAGGTTTTTCATATTAATTTTTTATGACATGCATTTTTAGGTTTTTTCTTAATTACTTTTTGTGTTTGAGTGTTTTTAAATCCCATGCTAATTATGGGTGTTAATAGCCTCGTTAAAATAAATGGCGTTATATTAGATAGGTTAGTTGTTATGCTTTTTATTCATTATGAGCATCGATAAATCTACCATGTCATATTTTCTTGCAATTTAACCCTGATCTCTCAGGCGAACTTCCGTAAAAAGGACGGCGAATCTGTAAATCTTGAGGATATGCCGTTGAAAGGCCGTTTTTTATTTGCTGTAACTTTGCTCGCTTCGAGCGTTTCCTGCGCATTTGCCGCTGCTGATTTGCCCGTCACCGTGACGCCGCCTTCGATCCAGGCCGGTTCCTGGGTGCTGATGGATTACACTACCGGTCAAATCCTGACCGCCGGTAATGAACACCAACAGCGTAACCCCGCCAGCCTGACCAAACTGATGACCGGCTACGTCGTCGACCGCGCCATCGACAGCCATCGTATTACCTTTGATGATATGGTCACCGTCGGCAAAGACGCCTGGGCCAAGGGCAATCCCGTGTTTAACGGTTCTTCGCTGATGTTCCTTAAAGCGGGCGATCGCGTTAGCGTCCGCGATCTTAGCCGCGGACTGATCGTCGATTCCGGTAACGATGCCTGCGTCGCGCTCGCTGACTATGTCGCCGGTGGCCAACCGCAATTTGTCGCGTTGATGAATAGCTACGTTGAAAAATTGCATCTGAAAGACACCCATTTTGAAACCGTCCACGGACTCGACGCGCCTGGCCAGCATAGCTCCGCCTATGATTTAGCGGTGTTGTCGCGGGCGATTATTCACGGCGAGCCGGATGTCTATCACATGTATAGCGAAAAAAGCCTGACGTGGAACGGTATCACCCAGCAGAACCGTAACGGTTTGCTGTGGGACAAAACCATGAATGTCGATGGCCTGAAAACCGGCCATACCTCAGGAGCGGGCTTCAATCTTATTGCCTCGGCGGTCGATGGCCAGCGTCGTTTGATTGCCGTGGTGATGGGGGCCGATAGTCCAAAAGGGCGAGAAGAGCAAGCGGCTAAGCTGTTGCACTGGGGCCAACAGAATTTTGACACCGTCCAGGTGCTACAAAAAGGTAAGCAGGTTGGCGTCGAACATATCTGGTATGGCGACAAAGAGCAGATCAAGCTCGGCACAGATCAGGACTTCTGGCTCGCGATCCCGAAATCTGAAGTTCCGCGGATCAAAGCAAAATATGTACTGGATACTAAGGATCTGGAAGCGCCTATCGCCGCTAACCAACGCGTGGGCGAAATCTCGCTTTACGATGGCGACAAAGTGGTCGGTCATTGGCCACTGGTGACGCTTGAAAGCGTTGGCAAGGGCGGGGTGTTTTCCCGTCTGAGCGATTATCTGCATCACGGCATTTAATCTCTGTACCCATGGGCCCGCCGCGCTCTGCGGCGGGCTTCATTCATTTCGCGCTTGTGGCGACTCTGTGAATCCGCGCACATACTGTTGTTCATCCGGCTGCTAAATTTGATGTATATTTATACAGTATTCTATCAACACTGGAGGCGCTATGAACTACAGCATTCAATCTCTCGACGCCCGCAAGATTGCCGGGTTTCATATGGTTGGCCCGTGGGAGCAGACCGTAAAGCAGGGGTTTGAACAACTGGCGGCGTGGGTCAGTCACCATCAGGTGCCGGCGCAGGAGTGGGTGGCGGTTTATTACGATAATCCGCAGCAGGTACCGGCGGAAAAACTGCGTTGTGACACCGTTGTTACCGTGGCGGATGATTACGTCATCCCGCCGAATAGCGAAGGAGTCATCCTCACCGCGATCGCCGGCGGCGACTACGCCTGCGCCAGCGCGCGGGTCATTAACCATGATTTCTCCACGCCGTGGCTGCAGTTCTTTGACAGCCTGCTGGAGAGCAGCGATCTTCAAATTGCCGATAAACCCTGTTTTGAAATCTACCTTAACGACGGCAACCAGGACGGTCACTGGGATATTGAGATGTACGTAGCGGTGAATCGCGTCGGCTAATAAACCTTTATCCCTGATTTTGACAAGGTTTCTTACACTAGCGCAGTGCGCTTGCGAAAAAAGCGGCTACAATTGGCTTTTTCTGTTTGCCGGAGCAGGCCGTGCGCGCTGATAAATCACTTAAGCCATTTGAGATCCGACTGTATCGTCATTACCGAATTGTGCACGGTATCCGCATCGCGCTGGCTTTTGTTCTGACCTTCTTGCTGGTGCGTCTGCTGAACGTGCCGGAGGGCACCTGGCCTTTGATCACCCTGGTGGTGGTGATGGGGCCTATCTCTTTCTGGGGCAATGTGGTGCCGCGGGCCTTCGAACGTATTGGCGGCACTATCCTTGGTTCGGTATTGGGGCTGGTAGCGCTCAAACTTGAGCTTATTTCACTGCCAATCATGGTGCTGTGGTGCGCGGTGGCGATGTTCCTTTGCGGCTGGTTGGCGCTCGGCAAGCGGCCCTATCAGGCGTTGCTGATCGGCATTACGCTGGCGGTGGTGGTGGGCGCGCCGCCGGGCGATATGAACACCGCGTTGTGGCGAAGCGGCGATGTTATCTTTGGTTCACTGTTGGCGATGCTGTTTACCGGTATCTGGCCGCAGCGGGCGTTTTTGCACTGGCGCATCCAGATGGCGAATTATGTCACAACGTTTAATCGGCTGTATCAGGCCGGTTTTTCGCCAAATCTGGTTGAGCGCCCGCGGCTGGAAAAACATCTTCAGAAAGCGCTCAATGACGTGGTGAAAATGCGCGGGTTGATAACCCCGGCTAGCAAAGAAACGCATATTCAGAAAGCAATCTTCGAAGCCATCCAGACCGTCAGCCGTAATCTGGTATGCATGCTGGAACTGCAAATCAACGCTTATTGGGCCTCTCGTCAGGGCCATTTTGTGATGCTTAACGCCCAGACTTTGCGCGAAACCCAACGGATGACCCAGCAAACGTTGCTGACTATCGCCCATGCCCTGTATGAGGGAAACCCGCAGCCTGTTCGCGCCAACACCGAAAAGCTCAACGAGATCGTGGTCGAGTTGCGACAGCTTATCAAAGAGCATCAGGACGATAATCTGTCGGAAACGCCGATTCACGGCTATGTTTGGCTGACCATTGAGCTGGCGCGCCAGCTTGAGCTGCTGTCGCACCTTATTTGCCGCGCGCTGCGCAAATAAAAGGCAGATACGTGCGCGAAGTGAACAGGTTGCTTCGATTCAGCAGCATTTAGGGTTATGATAAACGCAAAGGAAAAAACATTGTCATCAGCGACTGCTAGCAGTTATGTTAGCCCTATAGGGCAGTCGCTTTAGCGAATCCGAATCTCAAATATTAGGGGTGTAAAAATGGAAACAACTAAGCCTTCTTTCCAGGACGTTCTGGAGTTTGTTCGTCTGTTCCGTCGTAAGAACAAACTGCAGCGTGAAATTCAGGACGTTGAGAAAAAGATCCGTGATAACCAGAAGCGTGTCCTGCTGCTGGACAACCTCAGCGATTATATCAAGCCGGGTATGAGCGTTGAAGCCATTCAGGGTATCATCGCCAGCATGAAAACCGACTACGAAGACCGCGTTGACGATTACATCATCAAAAACGCCGAGCTGTCGAAAGAGCGTCGCGATATCTCCAAAAAACTCAAAGTGATGGGTGAAGCCAAAGTCGGCGAATAAAATACCTACTTCTTCCGGCGGCATAGCAGGCCGCCGGATTCCTCCATCTTCCCGCCTTAAACCTCCGTATAAGCATCGCCCTTTAAGCCGACAGTTTGTTATACTGCCGCCGTGAACTTATTGATACCGGAAGGGTTTATCACATGCAGTCCCAGCTTCAGGTACCGCCGCGATGATACTAATTACCGGCGGCGCGCGTAGCGGCAAAAGCCGTCACGCCGAATCATTACTCCAATCCTGCGCGTCGGTGCTCTATATCGCCACTTCAGCCGTTATTGACGATGAAATGGCCGCACGCATTCAACATCACCGTAATAGCCGTCCGGCGCACTGGCGCACTGCAGAGCGCAGCCGTGACCTGGCACCACTCATTACCCCCGATAATGTACCCGATGAAGCCATTTTGCTGGAGTGCGTCACTACACTGGTCACCAATATTCTATTCGCTGAAGGTGGGGAAACGGATCCTGATGAATGGGATTATGCAGCGCTGGAAAGGATAGTCATGCAAGAAATCACACAGCTGATTGCTGCCTGCCGCGCCTGCCCGTCGCCGGTGCTGCTGGTCACCAATGAAGTGGGGTTGGGAATAGTGCCGGATAACCGGCTGGCGCGGCATTTTCGCGATATTGCCGGGCGCGTGAATCAGATGCTGGCCGCGGCCGCCGATGAGGTGTGGCTGGTTGTTTCAGGGATAGGAGTCAAAATCAAATGATTAAATCGTTCTTCGCCACGCTTTCTTTTATGAGCCGCTTGCCGGTTCCGGCGCGCTGGTCACAGGGGCTGGAAATCGATCAATATGAGCGCGGGATCGTCACTTTCCCACTGGTGGGGTTACTACTTGGCGCGATTGCCGGGCTGGTGATGCTGGCGCTTCATGCCTGGTGCGGCCTGCCGTTGGCCGCGCTGTTTGCCGTATTGGCGCTGGCGCTGCTGACCGGCGGTTTTCATCTTGATGGCCTGGCGGATACCTGCGATGGGATCTTTTCCGCCCGCCGCCGCGAACGGATGCTGGAGATCATGCGCGATAGCCGGTTGGGGACGCACGGCGGACTGGCGCTGATCTTTGTGCTGGTGGCGAAGGTTCTCGTCATTAGCGAACTGGCGCTACGCGGCACCTCGATGCTGGCCGCGTTGGCCGCATCTTGTGCCGTGGCGCGAGGAATGTCGGTGCTGTTGATGTACCGCCAGCGCTATGCCCGGGAGCAGGGGCTTGGTAACGTATTTATTGGCAAGGTGACTTTCCGACAGACCGTCATTACCCTGACGCTATCATTGGCGCTGGCAACGCTGCTGCTGGGCCTGCATGGCCTGCTGGCTGCGGTGATAACGCTGCTGGTGATATCGGCGCTTGGTCAGGCGCTGAAGCGCACGCTGGGCGGGCAAACCGGCGATACGCTTGGGGCGGCCATTGAACTGGGCGAAGTTATCTTTTTACTGGCGTTGCTATAGAGCATATACCGCGCTGACAGGAAGCATATGAATACATTAACTGAATGGTTAGCAGCCATCCCGCGACTGGACGAAAGCGCGATGTCGCGCGCAGGTGAGCATATTGACGGCTTGTTGAAACCGCCTGGCAGCCTGGGGCGTCTGGAATCGCTGGCGATTCAGTTGGCAGGCATGCCGGGTCTACAGGGCGCGTTACGTTTTCCACGTAAAACTATTGTGGTTATGTGCGCCGACCACGGCGTCTGGCATGAAGGCGTTACCGTCTCGCCACAGGCGGTGACCGCGATTCAGGCGGTCAATATGACCCGTAAGAATACCGGCGTTTGCGTGCTGGCAGCGCAGGCGGGGGCTGATGTTCAGGTGATTGACGTCGGGATTGACGCCGAACCGATCCCGGGGTTGGTGAATATGAAAGTGGCGCGCGGTAGCGGCAATATTGCCTGCACCGCGGCGATGAGCCGGGAGCAGGCCGAAACGCTGCTGCTGGCGAGCATGCGCTACACCCGTCAGCTTGCGGAGCAGGGCGTGCGTCTGTTCGGCGTGGGCGAATTAGGAATGGCTAACACGACCCCCGCTGCGGCAGTAGTCAGCGTGCTGACCGATCATGATGCCGGCGATGTTGTGGGCATCGGCGCGAACCTTCCGGTATCGCAGCTGGCGCACAAGGCGGAAGTCGTACGCCGGGCGATAGCGGTCAACCAGCCTTCAGCGGGCGATGGTCTCGACGTGCTGGCAAAAGTGGGCGGTTTTGACTTGCTCGGGATGGCCGGGGTCATGCTGGGCGCCGCTTCCTGCGGATTGCCGGTGATACTTGATGGTTTCTTATCATACGCGTCGGCACTGGCGGCCTGCCGGATTGCCCCACAGTTGCATCCGTATCTGATTCCGTCGCATCTGTCGGCGGAGAAGGGGGCACATATTGCGCTGGAGCATCTGCAGTTGAAGCCTTATCTGGATATGGGGATGCGCTTAGGCGAAGGCAGCGGCGCGGCGTTAGCGATGCATCTGGTCGAGGCGGCAGGGGCAATGTTCAACGATATGGGGACGCTGGCGGAGAGCAATATCGTGCTGCCGGAAACCCGTTAACCGGCTTCGGGGCGCCGACCGGCCCCCCGAAATAGTGCTTACAGCGCCTGCTGCCACACGCTTTGCGGCAGCAGATAAACATCCGCTTCTGCTTGCATGCCGTCGGTGACGATGTGACGAATGCCGCTGGCCATCACCGCAAGGGTGACGTCAAACGCATTCAGGCTATCGCCAAAACCGGCGGTAAGGTTGAGCATTGAGCCATCGGCCATCAGATAAATTGTTTTCTCCGGCAGCCGATAAGCGTTGATATAGGGCATAACCTCTTCATGCGGGAACTGGCGCAGGTGTTCGCAGTCAATCTCTTCCGCCACGTGGCCGACGTTGAGAATAAACACGCCATCTTTAGCGCTGTCCAGCGCCAGGCTGTTGACCACTTTCTTGCCGCCGGTGGCGGTGGCTACGACGTCGGCTGATGCGATTGCATCCTGTAAATCCACGACATGCCAGCCGTCATAAGCGGCCTGTAAACGGCGCGCCGGATCGATTTCCGCCACCATGACCTGGCCGCCGAAGGCTTTTGCCGCCGCCGCGACGCCTTGCCCGACCAGGCCGTAGCCGATCACCAGCACTTTTTTCTCATGTAGGGTAAGGTGAGTGGTCTGGAAGAAGGTGTGCCAGGCCGTCAGGCCAACCATATGGCGGTTATGTAGCCCTTCTTTGACCGGCAGATCATCCCAGTTAAAAATTGGATAGCCGGGGCGGATATCACCGAGACGATTGACGCCGGAGCCGGTGGCTTCAAGGCCGGCGACGACATTGCCGAATTCGCCGCGCTGGTGGAGCAGGGTGGTGATATCTGCGCCCATCTCACAAAGGTGAGTTGGCCCCCAGGCGATGGCTTTTTCCCATGATTGCTGCCAGTCGGCATCGCTCATATTGCGCCAGGCGCAAGCTTCCGCGCCGCGTTCTACTAGCCAGGCGACGACCTCATCCTGCACGGTGGTTGGGTTACAGGTGGTCAAAAAGACTTTCGCCCCTTTCTCCAGGAGCCCCTGCACCAGCGGGATCATTTTCATATCCAGATGCATACAGCAGGCCAGGCGTACATGGCTGAGGTCGGGAAGGGCCGCCACCTGGCGCAGGGTACGCGGCATATTCTGGCTGGCCCATGCCACTTCTTTCGTTAAATTTGTCTTATTATTCACCGTATTGTGACCTTTAATCCGTAGAGTGGGTTTAACCCCGGTGGGGAAGATGATTCTAACGCAGCGTGCAAAAATCACATAACCCGCACTGCCCGATAAAGTTGCAAATAATAGGCATCATAAATACATGGTTGTTAATGAAGAGTTAAATTAAGACAATGAAACATCATTTATTCCTATGATGTGAGCGATTCGTTCGATGTTACGCGTTTTACAGCGCCCGCTATTTTCTCGTGCGCGTATTTTTCTCGGCCGTTTAAAACCTCATGCCTTACCCGTTGCTAAAAAGCATATTGTGCTGGGATCGATCGGTGCGGGAACCGGACTGGCTGTGACCAGTATGTTCAGCCACTGGCTGTTGGGCGAGGTGAATCTGTGGTTTATTGCACCGATGGGGGCCTCGGCGGTATTGCTATTTGGCGTACCCAGCAGCCCGCTTGCTCAGCCCTGGTCTATCGTTGGCGGCAACGTGCTTTCGGCGCTGATCGGCGTCACCGTCGGACTACTGGTGCCGGATACGGCAATCGCCTGCGGCCTGGCGGCGGCGCTGGCGATCGCCGGGATGTACTTTTTGCGTTGTCTGCATCCGCCTGGCGGCGCGGTGGCGCTCACGGCCATACTTGGCGGCGCCGGCGTACACAGTGAAGGCTATCAGTTTGTGCTGACCCCGGTATTACTGAACTCCATGATGCTGGCGCTGCTGGCGATCGTCTTCAACAATCTGGTCGGTCGCCGCTACCCGCATCCGCTGGCTGCGGAAGAAGTGAAGCCGAATGCGGTACCGATGGGGATTACAGTCACTCGTGCAGATATTCATGCCGCGCTGCTGGAGGGGCAATTCCTCGATATCGATGAGGACGATGTTCAGGAGCTACTGGAGAATATCGAACAGCAGGCTCGGTTGCGTCTTGCCGCCGATCAAAAAGCGCGCTAGTGACGCTGTTAACCCACTCGTTGCAGCGTCTTAGCGAGCGCCAGCCTGAATCGCTCGATGAGGTCGGTTTCACCCGGCAATAATTCGGCAAGCGTAATCGTTTTGTCCGCGCCATAGACCTTGCCGCTACCGAGCTGCGCCTCAATACTGTTGGCCGCCTGATGCGCTGCCTGCAGGTCGGTATCCAGTAATATCACCGCATGGGCCAGAACGATGTGCCCCTGGCTTTCGGCTACGGGCCGCCAGTACTGAGCGGTACCGGCAATCTTGCGCGCGTTCTCTCCCTCGCCGCAGGCAAGGTTATAGCGCCCGTCGCAGAAGGAACCGTTGACGGCCTGAAATTGGCTTTCGACGCCAAAGGTCGCCAGCGTGCGTTGCAATATTCCACACAACAACAGATAAATAGGCTCGGCGGCTTCGCCTAACGGCTGGGTTACCGGCCAGGCAAGACTCAGGTTGAGGATCCCCGGCCCCTGCGGCACCAGCCCGCCGCCGGAGCGACGGATCCATACCGGCCAGCCGCGGGCGGCAAAGGCTTCGCTGACCGCGGGCAGATTGGCGAATTTCCGGTAACTGCCGGGTACCACGAACCCCTGCGGCGCCTGCCAGAGCTGAGCGACGGCTTCACCGCGGCGTGCGCGCTCGAACAAAGGCTGTTCGGCGAGCGTTGGATCATTGCAGCGGACAATGGGCAATTCGTCGGCGTTGAACCCGTCAGGCCAGCAGTCCGTATTCTGTGGTGTTATCACGAAGCCCCCTTTTTATGCCGGATGGCGATTTTTCATCAACATCGCCGTGACGGCAGAGATCAGGCAGCCGACCGTCAGATAAATCGCCACGCTGTGCCACGAGCCGCCAGAGAAAGTGACCAGCGCGGCGGCGATAAAGGGCGTGAAACCGCCGCCGACCACGCTGGCCACCTGGTATCCGACGCCTGCGCCGCTATAGCGATAGCTGGCGCCAAACATTTCGGTAAACATCGGTTGCTGCACGCAGACCACCATATCATGGGCGATGTTGGCCAGCATCAGGGCAAAAAACAGGATCCAGAACAATGAGTGCTGCTCCAGCGCCATAAAGAAGGGGAAGCCGCTTAATGTCCCGATCAGCGCCCCGGTAATATAGATCCGACGGCGGCCAAACCTATCCGCCAGCCACGCAAAGCAGGGAATGGTAAAACAGCTAATACCGCCCACCAGCAACCCAATATTGAGGAACAGTTCACGCGGCAGGCCGAGGTTTTGCGTCGAGTAGTTGAGGGCGAATGCGGTCACGATATACATCGTTAACAGTTCACACAGGCGCAGGGCGATGATTAATAAGAAGGCACCCGGATGGCGTACCAACGCTTCCAGTACCGGCAGGCGTTTTTTCACCGCGGCGGGCGTTTTTTGCAACTGCTGTTCAAACTCCGCCGACTCGGCCATGCCGTTGCGGATCCACAGTGCCGCCAGTACCAGCACTACGCTAAACAGGAACGGCAGGCGCCAGCCCCAGCTCAGGAACTGCTCATCGGTGGTGAAACTGCTGACAAGCGATACCAGCCCAGTAGAGAGCAGCAGACCGACGCCGTAACCCACCTGCACGCCGCTGCTATAGAACGCTTTTTTGTTTTTCGGCGCGCTTTCAACCGACAGCAACGCCGCGCCGCCCCATTCGCCCCCGACGGCGAAGCCCTGCACCGCGCGCAAAATCACCAGCAAAACCGGCGCCCACCAGCCAATCTGGTTAAAGGAAGGCAGTAGGCCGATACAAGCGGTGGCGATCCCCATCATCCACACGGTCATCATTAGCATGCGCTTACGGCCTAAACGGTCGCCAAAATGGCCGAAGATAATGCCGCCGAGCGGGCGGAAGAGGAAGCCGACGCCGAAAGTCGCGAAGGCTGCCAGCGTGCCCATCGCCGGGCCAATTTGTGGGAAAAATTCGCGGTTGAACACCAGTGCGGCGGTGATGCCGTACAACAGAAAATCGTACCAGTCGACGACGGCGCCGGCAAAGCTGCCCCATGCCGCGCGACGAGCGCGATTAAGAGAACCAACCCCCTTGCCGGAGTCGGGTGAAATAAGTGTTGAGTCCATGTCTGTCCTGTTTGTTGCTAATTTGTTATTATTTGAATGAGACGTTTTCTTATCTTCGCGCCGTTAGGGAGATTACCGCGCACAAGCGCAACTGAAAAGTTTTTTACCTGCAGGAAAGACAATAAAGTAAAAAATGTCTAAATCGAACATTTAATTTCCACCGCTGGCGCGGGTTAACTGTTGACCATGACTGCTATTTTATTTTTGTCGCCCCACTGGGACAGCTTTTAAGAATTCACGTAAATGGTTTACAATTACTATCTCCAACGCTGGATATGGTGGGTGATATGCGTCTAATTTTTGCAGTTTTATTTTATGTTTTAGTTTTACCTAATGCTTTCGCAGAAAAACTGCCTGCGCCAACGGGCAAACCCGTTTTAACCATTTCAGGAAAGATTACCAATACAAACGAAGGCGATACCGCCGTATTTGATGTTGCCGCGTTAGAAAAATTGGGCAATGAGACAGTGATCACAACCACACCCTGGTATTCAGGAAAAGTGCGCTTTGACGGTATTTCACTTAGCAAACTTATGGACTTAGTGGGTGCGCAAGGTAAGACGGCGAAAGTGATGGCTCTGAATGATTATACAACCGAGGTGCCGGTGGAGGATTTTCATAAATTCCCGGTGATCCTCGCGCTGAAGATGAATGGCGAATATATGCGCATTCGTGACAAAGGGCCGCTTTTTATTGTTTATCCCTACGATAGTAGCGCGGAGTTACAGAACCAAATCTATTATTCCCGCTCGGCATGGCAGGTTTCAAAGATTATAATTGAGTAAGGCTCTGATCTTGAATCGAATACTCACTGCCATTATTTTGTCGCTTTTTATTGTCACCGGATACATTACCTATCTGGTGCATGAGCGGCAGAGTGAGCTGCAAAAATTAACACGTTACACCGACTCGTGGTCCGTATCCCAGATGGTCTCTGAATATATGCGTCTTGAGGCTCGTTTAAGCGCCCTGGCGCTGAACGTGAAGGGGACCGACCGCGATGAGGTACGCCTGCGCCTGGAAATAATGATGAGCCAGATCGAGCTGCTACAGCAGGGCGATCTGGGCCAGTTCATCAGAAAAAGCGAGCAGCGGCAGGCCACGGTTACCAGTCTGATTCAGATCCTCGATCAACTCGATCGGCAACTGGACACCATGACGCCTGAGCAGATGGTGACTCTGTTGCATACCATGAGTAAGTTGGATGGCCCGATGACCTCACTGGCCTCCATGACCCTGGCGCAGGACTTTGATGTCGTTAATCTTACGCACGATAAGATTCAGCATCTTTATTACATCTATTCGGTGATTTCAATCTTGCTGATTACGATGTGTATTTCTCTGGGTTTATTGATGCTTCGGCAAAATAATAACTTGCGTCGAGCGCATGTGCGCATGAAGTTGTTAGCTAACGATTTGCAGCTGTCGAAAGAGAAACTGCAGGTACAAAACCGCCGTTTGCAATATGACGCTTATCACGATTCGTTAACAGGCATGCCTAACCGCCTCTCTTTCTGGCAGAGGCTGCAGGAAGTGGTTAATCACGTAAAACCTTATAATGGTTGCGCTGTGGTTATGTTGTTCGACCTGGATAATTTTAAAGATGTTAACGATACCCTGGGACATGATGCGGGTGACAAACTGCTGCAGGAGCTCGCCAGCCGCCTGTCGTTCTTCCGTAAAACATCAGAAACGCTGTACCGGCTTGGCGGCGACGAATTTGCCCTGGTATCGCAGGATCTGAGCGAAGAAATGGCGCTGGAGCGGGCGGATGTGATCCGCGAGAAAATCAGCCAGCCCTACTATATCTACGATTCATTGATTAACATCGGCGCTTGCATCGGCATCGTTATCTCCGATGGTGAAAGTCGTACCGATTACTTATACAAATGTGCCGATCTGGCGCTGTATGAAGCGAAAAAGTCTGGCGCGGGCCACGTGGAGATTTTCCGTCCTGGCATGTTGCAACGTTTACAGGAAAACAAATCCTTTGAGGACGATCTGCTGCATGCGCTGGAAAATGACCAGTTCAAGGTTTACTACCAGCCAATCGCCGACACGGTGTCGCGTGAAATCTACGGCTACGAGGCGCTGGTACGCTGGTTCCATCCGCTACGCGGTATGGTACCGCCCGTTGAGTTTATTCCGGTGGCGGAGAAAACCGGCCTGATAAACCAACTTGGCGAGTGGGTGCTGAAAACTGCCTGTGAGGAGGCTGCCCGCTGGGAACAGCCGCTGAAGGTTTCGGTTAACGTCTCACCGATTCAACTTATTAATACTTCGCTTACCGAGACGGTGGCAGCGGTGCTAAAGAAGACCGGACTCGACCCGCGACGCCTTGATCTTGAGATTACGGAGTCTGATGTGTTTAACGAAAATACACGCTCGCTGGAGATCCTCAGCCAGTTGCGCGAGCAGGGGATTCAGATCTCTATTGACGATTTTGGTACCGGCTATTCGTCATTGTCGCGTCTGAGTTATTTCCCTTTCGATAAGATCAAAATTGATCGCTCGTTTGTGGTCAATATACCTATGCAAAAAGATGACCTTGATATTGTGCGCCTGATTATCAGTATGGGGAAAAGCTTGCATATGCGCATCGTCGCCGAAGGCGTTGAAACCGAGGAGCAGTTAACTTCGCTGCAACAATTAGGTTGCGATCTCGTCCAGGGATATTTGATCGGGAAGCCGGGGCTGTTAAATAACAACTGAAAAAAGATCATCTTCGGTCTTTAAACTGGCGCCTGTGAACTATCGCAGGCGCTTTTTTATATTTTAAATAAAGCTAATCCGGAATGGGTATAAATAGGGGTAGAAGTAATAGATTCGAAAAAATAATACCCTTAGCAATTAAAAGGGGTATATGATATGCAATATATCGTTCCATTCGCGGCGTTATTTCACGGCGCGGAAAGAGAGGCAAATCATGCAGCGAATCATTATACCTACCCATTATGTTCAGACCCGTTCCACCCCTATGTGGACCAAAGAGACCGCACCCGCGTCTATCTGGAAACGCCATCTTGATGCCGGCACGCGACAGGGCGTCTATCCGCGTCTGTCGGTGATGCAGGGTGCAATACGCTATTATGGTTATGCCGATGAAACGAGCCCAGACCCTGTTGAAACGATGACTATCGAAGCGGGGCAGTTTGGTGTCTTCCCTGCGGAAAAGTGGCACTGCATTGAGGCATTATCTGACGATACCGTATTTAATGTCGATTTTTACGTCGACCCTAAAATTCTGATTGAGGGATAAGCTATGTCTATGAACAGTGAAAATAAAGGTTATTCATTAGCGATAGTCAATGGCAACAATCACGAAAAATATGAGAAAGTTTATTTAAAGCCGATGGCGCTCTATGTTCCTGATATCGCGGCTCAGGCCGTAGCAGAATTACTCTCTGGGATTTCGAGCGATAATTTACAGGGTAAAGGGGTTAGTCTGACGGTAACGAATAATAATAATGGCGTGTCGGTGGATAAAGACTTTGACTCGCTTGACTCCTTACAGGACCCGCAGATCGCCGCTGACGCGGTGAAAGAGCTCATCAATATTGTGCGCGGCTATGAGTCTGACGAAGAGACTAACGTCTGCGGCTGGTAATACGCCGTCTGGCAGATATCGCCCGATATCTGCCTTTTCACAGGCTTCAACTAAGCGCGATCTGCCGCAGTAGCCAGTTCCGCAACGCGCTGATATCGCCGCGCTGGGCTATATCTGGTGTCGCCACCAGATAATAGTTCGCACCGGGTAAGGACATCTCAAATGGCGCTACCAGAACCCGGCGTTGCAGCAGATCGCGCGCCAGCAGTTCGCTGGCAATAACCACGCCTTGTCCCGCCACAGCCGCCTGGAGCGCATGCGTCTCGTCGCTGAAGGTTAACCCTGCGCCGGTATTCAGTTGTGATGGCCCGTAGTGGCGCAGCCAGTTCTCCCAGTCTGGCGAATCTGCCGGAACGTGACGATGTTCAACGTGGAACAGGGTAGCGTGACGCAAATCCTCCAGCCGTGTAATACCCAGCGCTGGGCTGGCGACGACGATAAAGCGGTCTTCATGTAGCAAGGTGCAGTGCAGTTCGCGCTCCGGCGTTTCACGATAGCGAATCGCGACGTCGACGCTGCGCAAGTTGAGATCCACACGCTCGACGCTGGTATGGAGCCGCAGGTCAATGGCGGGAAATTCCGCTTTAAATGCTGCCAGCCGCGGTACCAGCCAGTGGGTCAAAAAGTTGGAGGTGGTGGTGACGGTGAGCGACGGCGGCTGGTGTGAGCGAACAATTTGCGTAGTCGCTTCTTCCAGCGCGCTAAAGGCGCGTTGCGTGCCTGCGTAGAGGATTTCGCCGCTGTCGGTCAGGCTGACGCCCATGGCGTTGCGTTCACAGACCCGGCACTCCAGCACAGATTCCAGAAGTTTTATCTGATGACTCACCGCAGTAGCGCTCACTCCGAGCATATCGGCGGCGCGTTTAAAACTGCGGCAGCGGGCCACGGCATGAAAGGCGCGCAGCGCGCCCAGCGGAGGAAGGCGGGTTTTTCTCATGGCTGAATTTTTCTCATCTATGGCTGAAATCTATGCGTTTGCTGTACTCATTATACAGGCGGTAGCCTACTGATATGTGAAATAGACGCTGAGTTTAATTCATCAGCGTTTGCCATTATCAGGAGTGAATAATGAGTATCTATTCTAATCAGCACGCCGGTGGGGCAACAATTTGCGTAGTCCCGTTCACGCAAGCTATCGCGCTAAGTGGCGTATTCGCGGCGGGGGCGCTGCTATTGAGCGTTTCCTCCATGATTGGCGCTATCGGTACTCTGGCGTCTCTGCTGACGCTGGTGGGAGCTTTTGCCGTTGGCTATGCAATCGCGCGTTGGCAGCCGTGGTCAGCACGTTTTAGCGTTAGGGTATCGTGCTACGCCTTTGTGCTGTCCGCTATGGGCTGGTTAATGTTACTGGTGCTGTGGAATAGCGGACACGGTTGGCTATCTCAAATTCCGGGGATCGCCTTTGGTGGATTAGGTCCGGGCATCGTCTGGCAAAACAATGCTACAGCAAGATATTCGTCGGGCATGATGGCGAACATCCCGATGATAGCGGGTATCGTTATTATTATCCTGGCGACTCTGCTAACCAATCACTATGCGGATTCGGGAAAGGGAGGTTTTGTCTACGCACTGGCGGTCCTGGTGGATCTGGCCTTGCTGGGAGCGGTGCTGGTGAAAATTAGGCAGCAGGAAATGTCGTAAATCGGCCTGTTATTTACCATGGCAAATCCTACCTATCATCTACGCAAGCGTAACACCACGACGACTTTGGTTTTGGCGTGGTGCCCATACTCCTCTATTTGTCAGTGAATCCATTAAATATAAGTCGTGAACACTTAGTCATTTTGGTGACAGCAGAATTGAGAGAAAAATCGCTGTTTTATGTAACGTGACAACATGTGAAGTGGCTTACATTTTTGACTTTCATCACACTTTATAGTTACGTCATTCTTGGTCGACGCAGTTATTTACTATGGCATCCATTAAAGACGTAGCAATAAAAGCTGGAGTATCCACCGCTACGGTCTCACGCGTGCTGAATAATCATCCCAGCGTGGCTCCAGAAACTCGCAAAGCAGTTCGTGAGGCAATGGATTTCTTATGCTATGTGCCCAGCAAGAGTGCGTTTCAATTGAGTGGGAAATGTTCTGGGCTGATTGCTGTTGTTCTGCCAAACCTTGTCAACCCACATTTTTGTGAACTGCTGGCGACATTTGAAGAAGAGGCAAGATACATCGGTAAAACGGTTATCGTCAAAACTCATCAGAATCAACCGCAGCTAGATAAGCAAATTATATATACGCTTATTAGTATGGGTATTGACAGTTTGCTATGGGTACCAACAGAAGCCGAAAGCGAACTTGCAGAATGGCTCATCGCAACTAATATCCCCGTTGCCGTGGTTACGCTGGTATCGCGATTTTTCAATTCTGTTTCTATCGATCAAAGTAAAGGGGCGGAAGTTATAGCTGAGCATTTTATTCAGACCGGTCATACCACGTTTGGATTTGTAGCGCAGGAAGGCGCGGATAACCGAAAGGTTTTTTCATGGGCAAAACGAATTACCGGCCAGGGATTGTCTATAGATAAAGAAAATCAGTTTTGGATAGCGAAAGGTGAGGGTGAGAAAACGTCAGGGCATATTAGTATACTCGATGATATTATTGTCAGGCTAGCCGCGAGAATAAATCATTGCTCATCTCTCTGGGTTTATAACGATGTGGCTGCTAGTTATATTATTGATGGGTTAAAAGAAAAAGGAATATCTGTGCCTAAAGATATTGCCATCGCTAGTTTTGATAATACTTTACTGGCACAAACTAAAAAAATTACCAGTGTGGCGCAACCGATAAGTGAAATCGCCCATCTGGCATTTCAAATGATTAACAACGAAACGAAGCAAGGCAGTATTGAAATGCACGAAATTGTCTCTCGGTTAATTATTCGGGAGAGTAGCGTGAGTATTAATATTACTTTGTTTTAATCTATATACGCCATTATTAACTTATAAATATAAACTAACATTGGTTTACTAACCTCTGTTGAACACTTATGACTGTATACTCTAGAGGTTTTCTATGTCTGCAAACTCAATCGAAAGGCAAGGTGTTTACGGCAAACTGCATTTAAAAGAAAAAATTGGTTATGGAATGGGAGATGCTGGTTCTTGTATGATTTGGAGTGTACTGGCGTTATATCTAACATGGTTCTACACAGATGTTTATGGCTTAGCTCCCGGTGTTGTCGGTACCTTGTTTCTGGTCATTCGTATTTTTGATGCCTTTAGCGATCCGGTTATGGGGGCGATTTGCGATCGTACTCGTAGCCGATGGGGTAAATTCCGACCATGGTTATTATGGATGGCATTGCCATTTGGTTTGGGAGCAGTACTGATGTTCACAACGCCCGATTTAAGTATGAATGGAAAAATTGTTTATGCCTGGGTGACATATCTTGTGATGTCATTGATTTATACTGCTATCAATATTCCATATTGCTCAGTAGCTGGTGTGATCACGCTAAACCAGAAAGAGCGTTTAGGCTGTTTGTCATGGCGATTTTTCCTCAATGGATTGGCGACGCTAATTGTCTCTTCTTCAATTTTACCCTTAACAGACTGGTTAGGTAACGGTAACAGAGCGGCTGGTTTTCAGTTGACTATGGTAATCATGGGAGGCGCTGCGACACTAATGTTCTTCTTTTGTTTTGCCAGTATCAAAGAACGTGTTACTGCAATTAAAGTTAATGACTCTTTAATAAATGATCTAAAAGATATCATCAAAAACGATCAATGGTTATTGATGATATGTATTACTTTCCTTAATGTTTTTCCGGCATTTATTCGTGGTGCAGTGACTATTTATTATGCTACCTATGTTATGCAAGCCTCCGTCGGATTTACTACGTTTTTTTTGGCTCTTGGTGTTGCATGTAACATGCTAGGTAGTGTTATAGCGAAACCACTCACCGATCGTTTTGATAAAATTAAGCTGTTCCGTTCGATTAATATCGTTCTTGGCTTCCTTTCTTTAGCTCTATGGTTTGTCGATCCCAGGTCTTTGCTGCCACTACTTACACTCTTTATCATCATTAACATCCTGCATTTAATTCAATCAGGCCCAATATTATGGGCTATGATGTCCGACGTTGATGACTACGGTGACTGGAAATACGGTAAACGCCTTACCGGTATTTCATTTGCCGGTAATTTGTTTATGTTAAAAATGGGCCTGGCAGTTGCTGGTGCGATTGTTGCGTGGATATTATCATTAACGGGTTACATCGCTAATAAACCTCAACAAAACACAGAGACTATCGAAGGTATCATTATTATGTTTTCTTTACTGCCAATGATTACCTATTTTCTTAGTGCATTTGTAGTTAGATACTTTAAATTGAATAACCACTTTCTTGAGCAAATTAAAGTGGAACTCGCTAAGCGTGAACTTAATAACGGTTCTTCACCGCATCATGACATCGGGCGAGATACGACCACAGTGGTTAATCATTAGTGAAAATTCTTCTGAAAGAAATCAGGGGAGGTGTTACTTATTATAATGTTCAGAAGGTCACTAGAACCATAATATCTATCTATCCTAATAATGTAGAGGGAAATAACGCATGTCGAGTAATAATTATTATGATGTAACAGAGTGGAGTGAAGGTAACCCTTTTGAAGATATCGGTTTTGTGATTAATAGTATTATTGCTGATATTAAAAAACGGCAGACTGACACAGATGTTAATGATGGCGGGAAGCCGGGGGCCGTGATCTTTATTCCACCTGGAGACTATCATTTGCTCACTCAGGTAGTAATAGACGTCAGTTATTTGAAAATTAAAGGGGACGGACATGGGTTTACCTCTTCAAGTATCCGTTTTAATACCCCGGAAAATGAGTGGGCAAGTTGGCATGAATTGTGGCCAGGCGGTAGCCGTATACTTGTTGATATAACACCATCAGCTACGACTCCGGAAGCGGAAGGGGCGGCTTTTTATATTGAGCGTAGCGGTGACCCAAGAATAAGCTCAGTTGAGTTTGCTGATTTTTGCATTGATGGGTTACATTTTGTAGATGATGGTTCGGGAAATAACGACCCTGAAAACACCTACCTCAATGGTAAAACGGGTATTTATATTGCCAGTGCGCAGGACTCATTCCGTATTAGTGGAATGGGATTCGTATATCTTGAACACGGCATCACTATATATAATGCCGATGCATTGGCGATACATAATAACTTTATTGCCGAGTGCGGTAATTGTATAGAACTCCGCGGGTCGGGACAGGCTTCAAAAGTAACTGATAATTTGATAGGTGCCGGTTATAGAGGATATTCTATTTATGCAGAGAACTTTGGTGGCCTTCTGGTTACAGCAAACAACATTTTTCCCCGCGGTAAAAGCAGTATTCATTTTTCTGGTGTCGTCCGTTCTGCAGTTAGCAGCAACAGGTTTCATTCATTCTATCCAGGGATGCTGGTTTTTGAGAAAAGCTGTTCAGAAAACCTGGTGACGGCAAACCACTTTTTCCGTGAACATGAACCTTGGGAACCTATGCAGGCGTATAGTAATGGTTTAGATGACTTGTATGGGTTGCTATATATAGAGGGTGAGAATAATTCGATCATTGCTAACCATATTTCTGAATCGATTGATAAACAGTATATCGTTCCCGTTGGCGCTACACCTGTGATAATACGGTTGGCATCAGGAGATAGTAACTATATTTCTGACAATCATATTGTTGCTACCACCGATACATCATCGTTAAAAGGTCATGCAGAATCTTGTTTCTCTACACAAGTTAGAGCGCTGCTGGCATTAAAGGGGTTGGAAGTTCTCGACGTGACGACCGTACAGGTCGATGCAGCATCTCAACGTAATACCATACTTGATTCCGGAAGCGACGATCAGGTTGTGCTTGATAAAGCGGTCAATGCGTTTAGAGCAACGCCGGTACCCGGCTTGTCATAATAGAAAAGCAAAAAGCCTGCTCGAAAGCAGGCTTTTCTGAATTTGGCTCCTCTGACTGGACTCGAACCAGTGACATACGGATTAACAGTCCGCCGTTCTACCGACTGAACTACAGAGGAATTGTGTGAACGAGGCGCATGTTAACGAGTGAGTGACGGGTTGTCAAAGGAGATTGCGTCATTTGCGATTGTTCGCTGGTAAAATCATCAATGGCAGCGATTTTTTCAGCACTTAAGCGAAGATTTAAGCAGTAAAAAAGCGGGAAGACTCACAAGTGGATCCGGAAAACACTCTATTCCGCAGTTGCATTAAAGAGTCATTTAGACGATGAGAGTACAATCGTCATTCGGATACACCAGCCTACAATACAGGTGTAACTTGAGACGTGAATGGATTATTTTTCATCGGGTTCTGCATTTAGCCGCCATGGCTGCAAATGACCATTTTTAATTCTGGTTAAATAATCTTCAATTAAACTCTTAGTTTGCGGGGCGAGGGTGTAAAATTCATGTAACGTACAAGCTATATTAGATTGTAAATCTATAGTGCTGGAGATGTTCTCAGGAATAATGTACATTTGGCGGTTTGTCATAGTTCTAATGTATAATCTTCTGCCAACAATAGGGTTTTCAGCGAATAAATTAACGCCAATCTCAATGACGCCTTCTACAGGAAAATATAAAACGTACCACTGTTTTTTATTATGGTTGTTAATTAAAGATTCAACCATTTCGGCAGGGGATAGACGTTTCAAATTATCAACACAACGAAGAATGTATCGGTACATTACAAATTGTTTTAGTAGAGCCGTGAAGAATCCTAATAAAAATAAAAGGGTAACCGTTGATGCTATTACTACTAAAAACCATTCTCCTGTTGATAAAACCGAAAAAGAAGATGCGATAACTAAACTTATTATTAACGAAAAGATAAATGTTAAGCTTTGTAATTTATATTTTTCTTTTGCAAATTTAAATAAAAAGTAAGTCAGGAAAAACCCACACAGGCAATAAAAAAATAATAATGATCTATCCATGTATTTAATCCTGGTATATGTGTGTTAAAAATATTTTCTCAAAGTATCTAAATATTTCAGACTAACTTGATTCTATGCTACCACGAAGACAGTAAACCTTGCTATTCCTGTTGGCGCGTAAACGCTGGAAGGAATAGTCATTTCGACGGTGCTCAGCAGGTTTAGTCGTTATGTTTGATGTCTGTGGATGAAGCGAACGAACAGAAGAGAGTGGAAAGCAAAAAAGCAGACGTCGCTGAACGTCTGCTTTTCTTAAAATTGGCTCCTCTGACTGGACTCGAACCAGTGACATACGGATTAACAGTCCGCCGTTCTACCGACTGAACTACAGAGGAATCGTGTGGAGTGGTATCTTAGCGGCGAAAAAAAATTTGTCAAATATCAATTCAGTGGTGGGGCTTCGCTTGCTGCATCTCTCAACAAATTGTCGTAATTGCCAACAAATTATCAGGAAAAATACTTTGCAGGATTAGCAGTTCTCAATCATCATTTGAAATGTTGTTTCAACTCTTCTCACTAAGGTCTCCCTTGAACGTCACTTCAGCAGTACGCCAGGCCGTAGCGCGCACGTCCTGGTTTAAAAAACGCAAGAGCTATCGGGTGCTCTACTGGCGTGAAATCAGTCCCCTTGCCGTACCGATCCTGTTGGAAAATGCCTGCGTGTTATTGATGGGTGTGCTGAGTACTTTCCTTGTTAGCTGGCTCGGCAAAGAAGCGATGGCCGGGGTGGGCTTAGCCGATAGCTTTAATATGGTGATTATGTCGTTCTTTGCCGCGATTGACCTTGGCACCACCGTGGTGGTGGCCTTCAGCCTCGGCAAGCGCGATAGAAAGCGGGCGAGGGCGGCTGCGCGGCAGTCGCTGGCGATCATGACCTTGTTCTCGATTGTGCTGGCGGCGGTTATTCACGCTTTTGGTCAGCAGATTATCGATATCGTTGCCGGAGACGCCACGGTTCAGGTTAAAGCGCTGGCCCTAACCTATCTCGAACTGACCGTGCTGAGCTATCCGGCGGCGGCCATTGCTTTAATTGGTAGCGGCGCGCTTCGCGGCGCGGGAACCACCAAAATACCGCTGCTAATTAACGGTGGGATGAATATTCTCAATATTATTATCAGCAGTATCCTGATTTACGGCCTCTTTTCCTGGCCGGGGCTCGGCTTTGTCGGCGCTGGACTGGGGCTGACTATTGCCCGCTATATTGGTGCGTTGGCAACAATCTGGGTACTGATGACCGGTTTTAACCCGGCGCTGCGCATTTCGCTGAAGAGTTACTTTAAACCGTTTAACTTTGCCATTATCTGGGAAGTGATGGGTATTGGTATCCCGGCGAGCATCGAATCGGTACTGTTTAACGGCGGCAAGCTGCTGACGCAAATGTTTGTTGCCGGTATGGGGACCAACGTCATCGCCGGAAACTTTATTGCCTTCTCGGTGGCTTCGTTAATTAACTTGCCGGGTAACGCGCTGGGATCGGCCTCCACCATTATTACCGGTAAACGTCTGGGGAAAGGGCAAGTCGGCCAGGCGGAACGTCAGGCCTGGTTCGTGTTCTGGCTGTCGACCATTATCCTGACGCTTATCGCCTGGGGCACCGCACCTTTCGCCGGCCTGATCGCTTCGTTCTATACCAGCGAAGAAGATGTAAAAGTAGTGGTTAAAGAATTATTGTGGCTCAATGCCCTGTTTATGCCAATTTGGTCGCTTTCGTGGACCTTGCCCTGTGCCTTTAAAGGCGCACGCGACGTGCGTTACACCATGTGGGTGTCGATGCTGGGTATGTGGGGCTGCCGGGTGGTTGCTGGCTATACGCTGGGGATCATGCTGGGTATGGGCGTTATCGGCGTCTGGCTGGGTATGGTGCTTGACTGGGCGGTGCGCGGCCTGTTGTTCTATCGTCGGATGATCACCGGGCGTTGGTTGTGGAAGTACCCGCGATTAAAGGCTCGGCTGGAAGAAAAGTCATGAATATACTGAAAAAGCGTTACTTTTTAGACGAAGTGAGGAATAAATAGGCAAACGATCGCCATTATAAAAAACATCTTTGACATGGCTGAGCGTGCTCGCTAATATTCGCCCCGTTCACACGATTCCTCTGTAGTTCAGTCGGTAGAACGGCGGACTGTTAATCCGTATGTCACTGGTTCGAGTCCAGTCAGAGGAGCCAAATTTAAAAAGCCTGCTTTCGAGCAGGCTTTTTGCTTTTCTGCATCCATACAATTTTTCCCTGCGCACATAGCGCGCAGGGCTCTCCTGGGATTAACGGAACGGCGGTTCGTTGAAGGTACGCAGCTTGCGGGAGTGCATGTGGTCGCCCTCGGCGCGCAGCAGATCGATGGCGCGGATCCCTATCTGCAGATGCTCGGAAATCGCCCCTTCGTAAAAGCGGTTCGCTTGTCCGGGCAGTTTGATTTCACCGTGCAGCGGTTTATCGGAGACGCACAGCAGCGTGCCGTAAGGAACGCGGAAACGGTAGCCCTGTGCGGCAATAGTGGCGCTTTCCATATCAATCGCCACCGCCCGACTGAGATTAAAGCGCAGCGCCGAGGCGGAATAACGTAACTCCCAGTTGCGGTCATCGGTCGTCACCACCGTACCGGTACGCAGACGCTGTTTGACCTCTTCGCCCGGCATGCCGCTAACCTGTTTAGTGGCGTCATACAGCGCGCGCTGCACTTCGGCGATGCTCGGGATGGGAATATCCGGCGGCAGCACCGCATCCAGCACGTGGTCATCACGTAAATAGGCGTGCGCCAGCACGTAGTCGCCTATCGACTGGCTCTCACGCAGGCCGCCACAGTGGCCAATCATCAGCCAGACGTCAGGACGCAGCACCGCGAGGTGATCGCAAATATTTTTAGCATTCGCCGGGCCGACGCCGATGTTGATCAACGTAATGCCCTGACCGTCGTTAGTGATCAGGTGCCAGGCCGGCATCTGGTGCTTTTTCCACGCCAGATCGGAAATCGCCTCTTCCGGGGCCTCCGTGTCGGCGGTGATCCAAATCCCGCCTGCGCAGGAGAGGGCAATGTACGGGCTATCCGGATCGAGGATCTGGCTACAGCCCCAGCTGACGAACTCATCGACGTAACGAGTGTAGTTGGTAAACAATACATACGGCTGGAAGTGCTCAACCGGCGTGCCGGTATAATGCTTCAGACGTGCCAGCGAAAAATCGACGCGGCGGGCGTCAAAATGCGACAGCGGATAATACTCGGTAGCGTGGAACAGACCATCGGCGGTTTCATCGCCAATCTGCGACAGTTCGGTGGTTGGAAAATAACGTGTTAATCCAGCGCTCATTGAGCGATCCAGCGTCAGGGCTGAGCCATCAATCACGTAAGGAAAGGGAATTTCGTGCTGCGAATGGCCAACGCTAATATGCGCGCCGTAATCCTGATACAGCAGAGTTAATTGTTCCAGCAGGTAAGCGCGAAAGAGTTTTGGGTTAGTAATGGTGGTGGTGTAGCAGCCCGAATGGGTGAATCGCCCCCAGGCACGGGTTTTTAAGGCTTTGTGCTCGGCGCCATCCCATGAAACAGACAGTTGAGGATAGACGAATAAGCCTTCAGCACGGGCTATTTCATCAGGAAGGATATTGTGGTGAATGTACTCGCCAATGGCCTTACGCAACGCGTTAACCGCTCTTTCATACTGCGCTTCCAGCTGGGAAAGCGCCTGCTCCGGGGTCAGACTGACGGCCTTCTGGTTCATCATTCGCTCCTTGTTTCAGGTCTGCTGATACTGTCGATAGTATGCTACAGCGTGAAAATGGCGAAGGAAAATTACTGTCCCGGGTAAATATTCAAACGCGTTGATAATAAAAGCTTAGCCGCTCAGGGTCAGGCAGTCTGTGCCCAGCGTTCGGCGCTAAAATTACTTGCGCTTATCACTCTTAATGTCGCCGCGCTGTTATTGTTGATGTAATAAAGCGCATTAGGACCAGGCGTTAACTTATCACCTTCCTGCAGTTTGCATCGGCTTTCGATTTCAGCAATCACCACGATCTGACCGCTCTGTAGAACCACGCAAGTTCTTGCTGGAGATGAATTTTTCCGTACTTTTTTTACCCACCATTCCATTTTTTCACCCTGGCTTGATACACTCGGCATGATAATTGACGTGTTATCGCTTTAAAGACAACTGAAACTACCCATTGGTTTAATTTACGTTTAGCTCACGTTGTTAAATCTTAACTCTGCGATGCAGCGGGACAGGCAAATAACGCTTATGGCTTTGATGCGGCTTAACAAGTTTCTGAATCATTCTGAATTAAGAATAGTCTCGCTAGCGAAAAAAACGCTGGCAGCGGCGGTTATTGTGGTGGTGGTATTTTTCATCGGACGAATATATGAATCGGAACGTGGACCTGCATTGCAGCGCTGGCATACCTGGTCTGGCGATGAGATGACCGCTGATGAAATCGACCGCGCCAGTTTTGCCAGCTATCTCAAACGGGAAGATGAGATTTTCGCCGATTTGCGGCGTGAGGTCAGTGACCAACTGCCTGCCGCTGACAAAACGCCGATAAACCGCTTTTATCGCGACAGCCTGGTCTATCCACCACGCTTTACGCCTGACTGGAATCGCTCCTTTATACTATTGCCATCCGGCAAACCGCGTGGTGCGGTGGTGCTACTGCATGGTTTAACCGACTCCCCCTACAGCGTGCGCTATCTGGCGGAAGAGTATCAACGGCAGGGGTTTATTGCAGTGGCGCCGCGCTTACCCGGCCACGGTACCGCCCCGGGCGCATTAACCCACGTTGATTGGCAACAGTGGCTGGCGACAACGCGCCTGGCGGTTCGGGAAGCGACGCGACTTGCCGGTGGGGATGTGCCGCTGCATCTGGTGGGATATTCTAACGGCGGCGCGTTGGCGCTGAAGTATGCGCTCGATGAACTGACCGATAAATCGCTGGTCAGGCCGCAGCAGATAATACTGTTATCGCCGATGATTGGCGTAACCGCTTTTGCCCGTTTCGCAGGACTTGCCGGCCTGCCTTCGGTGTTTCCCGCCTTTGCGCGTGCGGCGTGGCTAAACGTCGTTCCGGAGTTTAACCCCTATAAGTACAATTCCTTTCCGGTTAAGGCGGCGCGCCAGTCGTGGTTGCTGACCCAGTCCTTGCAAAAACAGATTCTTGCGGCGGCGCAGAGCCAACGCTTAACCTCTCTCGCCCCGGTGTTAACCTTTCAATCGGTGATTGATTCTACAGTCAGCACCCGGGCGGTGGTTGATTCGTTGTACCGCTATTTGCCGGACAACGGCAGCGAACTGGTGATTTTCGATATTAATCAGGCGGCGAACCTGCGGGCGCTGTTTCGCCCGGCGACCTACTCAGCGGTGAATACCTTGTTACCTCCGGCGCCGCGTCCGTACTCTACGACTATCGTGACGAACGCGACTGAGCACACCCTTGATACCGTCGCGCGCCTGACGCTGGCGGGTCAAACCGCAGAGAGAACGCAGGCGCTGCATCTGGCCTGGCCGCAGGATATGTACTCGCTTTCGCATATTGCGGTGCCATTCCCCATCACCGATTCGCTGTATGGCCGCGAGCCGACGGAGAAAAACCTTAGCGGTATTAGCCTTGGCACCATTTCGCTACGCGGCGAGACCGCGACGCTGAGCGTCGGCCTTGATGCGTTAATGCGCGCTACTTCTAACCCGTTTTTCCCCTATCTGCTGCAGCGGATCAATCAGCGTCTGCCGTCGTTCTCAGAACCACAGGATGTGCAATACCGTGCGCAACGCAATACCGATGAGGGCGGCAGGGGCGACGAAGCGGAAAAGACGCACAAATCTTGAGCTGACGCCAAGGAAAATGCCGATGCCGGGTAGGTCGAAGGTCTGGATGAGGAGCCCTGCGGAGGCGTTAATCTGGCTGAGCGTCACTTTACCCTGCTGCGCCAGCTCGGAGATAACCCCAAAATAGGCGGTACCGCCCGCCACGCATTTCACCAGCGCGGGTAGGACGAAGTTTTCGGGGATATGTAGCCATAGCAGCAGCGGCATCAGTACGCGCTGCAGCATCTCGATGACGCCAGCCGCCTGCATCAGGCCGACGATGGTCAAAGATAAAATCAGCATCGGCACGGCGCCAAGCGCCAGGCGGATAGCGTCGGCGCCGGCGCTATTGATGACCGCAATCAGCCCGTGATTATTTTGTTCGCTTTCCGGGAGCACTTCTGCCCGGCTGCTCTCGACAATGGATAACTTACGCCCGGTGGCGTACCAGCAGACCGCTGCGGCGCAGAGTCCACCGACAATCGAAATGGTGATTGCGGCCAGCCAGTGCAGGCCGAACGGCGTTAAGGGGTAGAAAACGTTGCCCTGGCCCATGGCGAACACCATCGCCAGGGTGGCGGCTATTTGTCGGTCGGAAACACCACGTTTATCCATAATCGCCAGCGTGGCGAGCGGGGCGGCAAAACTCACAAAATTTATCTGAATCAGCGCGAAGGCGCTCATGCCGGTCAGTCCAAAGGGCTTAAGCAGCGGCGCCAGCCAGCGCACGATGATGTCGAGAATTCCGCGGACTTCGAGATATTTCATTATGATCAGCATGACGACCATAATGGGTAACAAGGTATAAAGCGCTACGTCGACGGAGGATTTTCCCGCTGACATAATGATGCCGATGACATCCATTTATCTATCACTGTATGCAGGTCAAATAGTTAGCGCCATCATAATCCTGAAGGGGCAAAATGAACATGCTTTCGTGTGTTAGCGTAGACAGGTAAGAACAGCGCCTTCACGGAAGTGGTATTCGCCGCTGAACTGGCTACCTGTGGGCAACTCGTCGCTGAGGGTTTTATTAAGGCGTAACGTGAAACGCTGATTTGCCGGGTCGAGTGCGACCATAGCGGCGGCATCGAAATCAAACATCTGCTGTACGCGCGGATAAAGCGCTTTGAACAGGCTTTCTTTGGCCGAGAAAGCCAGCAGCAGCGCCCACTCCTTATCCAGACCACAACAGGAAAGCAGCGTCTGTTCCGGTCTCGAGACAAACATATCGGCGCTTTCCAGCATGATCCCCGGTTGCAGATGCTCGATATCGACCCCGGGATACAAACCGTCGTCCTCGGCGCTAACCACCGCGATGGCAATATCTTCGCTGTGCGAGACGCTTCCTCGCCAGCCTGCCGGCCAAATTGGCGCACGATCCGTAGCGGTTAACACCGGTTCGAAACAACCTGATTGTTGCAGCAAATAGCGCGCGCAGTAGCGCCCGGCCAAATATTCGGCTTTCCGTTTTGCGACGGCGCCAGTAAGAGAAGGAGGGAGCGGGATGGCGTACTGGCTAAAAAGAGCGTCCTGTAGTTGCGATCTGGCGAAACGTACCCGACAAAATGTCAACGCCGGGTCAGCACGAAGATAGCCGCATTCGGCGTGCTGAATAAAGGGGAGATCGTGAAAGCTGTTGGTAACGATAAACATGCAGACTCATCAGGAAAAACCAGTATGGCGCTACCATAGCGCAGGTGATGAACGAAGCAGAAGAGTTGTGTGAAATATAAAACAAAAAGCCTGCTCGAAGGCAGGCTTTTCTAAATTTGGCTCCTCTGACTGGACTCGAACCAGTGACATACGGATTAACAGTCCGCCGTTCTACCGACTGAACTACAGAGGAATCGTGTGAACGGGGCGCATATTATCGATGACTGACGGTGTTGTCAAAGGCTGAATCGCCATAAAGCGTGCGACTGCTGACAATTTCAACAATCAAAAGCCTTTTATGATAAATCATGCCGCAATGCACCGTGATGGTGCATTTATACCCCTAATGGGGCATATCATGCGCTCATGGAAGCCACCAGTATTATCACAAACCCTTATTTTGCCGCACCAGCAGGGTGATGATGTCGCGACGTAAAACCTGGCAAGCATCTTGCAAAATACCTGTAACTTAATGGCCAGTAGTGGCATTCCCTTACAGGAGGCAAAATGAACTTAAGACGACTGAAGTATTTTGTGAAAATCGTCGATATCGGCAGTCTGACCCAGGCCGCTGAAGTCTTGCACATCGCACAACCGGCGCTGAGCCAGCAGGTAGCGACCCTGGAAGGTGAACTGGAGCAGAAACTGTTGATCCGCACCAAGCGAGGCGTCACGCCAACGGAAGCGGGGAAGATTCTCTATACCCACGCGCGGACCATTTTACGTCAGTGTGAACAGGCGCATCTGGCGGTACATAACGTTGGCCAGACGCTGAGCGGGCAGGTGGCAATTGGCCTTGCGCCGGGAACTGCGGCTTCGGCGATCACCATGCCGCTGTTGCAAACGGTGCGTAATGAACTTCCCGAGGTTAACGTATATCTGCAGGAGTGCAGCGGCAGCGTATTGAATGACAAGCTGCTTGGCGGTCAGCTGGACATGGCGGTGCTGTATGAGCGTTCGCCAGTGGCGGGAGTGGTCAGCCAGCCGCTGCTGAAAGAGGATTTGTATCTGGTCGGTACGCAAAACTGTCCGGGGCAAAGCGTTGACCTTTCAGCCGTCGCGGAAATGAGCCTGTTTTTACCGCGCGACTATAGCGCCGTTTGCGCCCGGGTCACCGAAGCTTTCACTTTACGCCGCCTGTCGGCAAAAGTAATTGGCGAGATCGAATCCATCACCACATTAACTGCGGCAATCGCCAGTGGAATGGGCGTTACCGTATTGCCGGAATCGGCGGCGCGCGCGCTGTGTGCTACGGCTAATGGCTGGATGGCGCGCATCAGCACGCCGTCGATGAGTCTGTCGTTATCACTGAATACCTCGGCACGTGGCGGCTTATCTCCTCAAGCACAGGCCGTCAAAGATATCCTGCTGTCGCTGGTTAGTCGTCCGTCCCTGGAGAATCGTGAATTACAGCTGGTCAGTTAGGTTATATTCTTTTAAGGAATAAGTTGCTGGTTTTTATTATTTGTTTGCCGGGTAAACAGACTTTAACAATAGACATCATGTTATGTCTGAAGACCTGGGGGAAAAGGTGAATTTCCAGCAACTTAAAATTATTCGTGAGGCGGCCCGTCGGGATTACAACCTGACGGAGGTTGCTAACATGCTGTACACCTCGCAATCTGGCGTCAGCCGCCATATTCGTGAGCTGGAAGAAGAGTTGGGGATAGAAATCTTTATTCGTCGTGGTAAGCGTCTGCTGGGGATGACTGAACCTGGCAAAGCGCTGCTCTCAATTGCCGAAAGGATCCTCAACGAAGCCAGCAATGTCCGCCGGCTGGCCGACCTTTTTACCAACGACGCTTCAGGCGTATTAACCATTGCCACCACGCATACTCAGGCACGCTATAGCCTGCCTCCGGTGATTAAAGCTTTTCGCGAACTGTTCCCCGACGTGCGGCTGGAGTTAGTGCAAGGGACGCCGCAGGAAATCGAAGCGCTGCTGCACAACGGCGGGGCGAATATTGGTATCGCCAGCGAGCGCTTAAGTAACGATCCGACGCTGGTGGCATTCCCCTGGTTCCGCTGGCACCACAGTTTGTTAGTGCCAAAAGATCATCCGCTGATTGAGGTTACGCCGCTGACGCTTGAGGCTATTGCACGCTGGCCGTTAATTACCTATCGGCAGGGGATCACCGGACGTTCGCGTATTGATGAAGCCTTCACCCGTAAAGGGCTGATGCCGGATATCGTTCTCAGCGCTCAGGATTCCGATGTCATTAAAACATACGTGGAGCTGGGCTTGGGCGTGGGGCTGGTGGCGGAGCAATCCGGCGATGCTCGCGAAGCGGATACCTTTACCCGTCTGGAAACACGCCATCTCTTTGATGCTAATACCGTTTGGTTGGGGTTAAAACGCGGTCAGTTACAGCGTAACTATGTCTGGCGTTTCATTGAACTGTGCAATGCCGGGTTATCATTGGATGAGATTAAACGCCAGGCGATGGAACCGGAGGAAGTGGCTATCGATTATCAAATCTGAGTGCGGACAGCAGGTCAGCGGGAGGTGCCAAAGCAGCTATAATTCATTCACGTGAGTCGCGACTGAGGAAGGGAAAATGATGGTGCGGCGTATGAAGTTGCTTTGCTCTCTGGTGATGATGTTGGCCAGCTACAGCGCGTTGGCGGTAAGTTATCCGTTACCGCCGGAAGGGAGTCGTCTGGTTGGCAGCCCGATTAAAATTAGCGTGCCCGAGCGTAACACCCAGCCGCTGGAAACCTTTGCCGCGCAGTACGGGCAGGGGCTCAGCAACATGCTGGAGGCTAACCCCGGCGTCGATGTCTATTTGCCTAAATCCGGTAGTTCGTTGATTATCCCGCAGCAATTGATCCTGCCTGCCACCGTACGGAGCGGTATCGTAATCAACGTCGCCGAGATGCGGCTTTATTATTATCCGCCCGAGGGCACTACCGTCGAGGTGCTGCCGATCGGTATTGGCCAGGCGGGGCGTGAAACGCCGCGCAACTGGGTGACGACGGTGGAACGTAAACAGGAAGGACCTACCTGGGTACCGACGGCGAATACCCGTCGTGAGTACGCCAAAGAAGGTAAAACCCTGCCGGCGATGGTGCCCCCCGGGCCAGATAATCCGATGGGGCTATATGCTATCTATATCGGCAGGCTGTATGCCATTCATGGTACCAACGCCAATTTTGGCATTGGCCTGCGGGTGAGCCAGGGTTGTATTCGCCTGCGCAACGATGACATTAAATACCTGTTCGATAATGTGCCGGTCGGCACGCGAGTACAGATAATCGATCAGCCGGTGAAGTACACTACCGAGCCGGACGGCAGCCGCTGGCTGGAAGTTCATGAACCATTGTCGCGTAATCGTTCGGAATTTGAGTCAGACCGCAAAGTGCCGCTGCCGTATACCCCGGCAATACGCGAGTTTGTGCAGGGAGCGGGTGTAAACGTCGGTCGTGCGGATTATGCACTACAGCGGCGATCCGGGATGCCGGTGAATATTAGCAGTTCAGCGGGGGAAGCCAGTTTTTAAGCCATGAACGTTAAAAAGCAAAAAGCCTGCTCGAAAGCAGGCTTTTTAAATTTGGCTCCTCTGACTGGACTCGAACCAGTGACATACGGATTAACAGTCCGCCGTTCTACCGACTGAACTACAGAGGAATCGTGTGAACGAGGCGCATACTACTGGCCTCGCATTTTTGTGTCAACGCTAAATTTAAGCAACTGATTCGAATGGCTAAGTTTAGTTCAAAGCGAGCTTTTAATGAACAATCCGCACGTCGTCTTCATCCAGCAGATCGTTTTCCCGTAAACGCTGTAGCGGATCCTGACGATAGAACTGACAGAACCGCTGCCATAGCGCCGGGAAACGGGGGGCGAAAAGCTCTGGGGCGCTAAAGAAATATTCAGATAGCACTGCAAAGCACTCAGCCGGATCGGTTGCCGCATAAGCATCAATGCTGGCGGCGCTTTCGCCGACCAAATCGATCTCATCCTGAATGTTGTTCATCGCCGCATGCAGATCGTGTTCCCAGCCAGCCACTTCTCGCAGAGGGATAAAAGGAACGCCGCTGGCGCGGTCGCCGTTGCGCGAATCCAGTTTGTGCGCGACCTCATGTACCACCAGATTAAAGCCGGAGGCGTCGAAAGAGTCCTGAATATCTAACCAGTTAAGGATAATGGGGCCCTGTTGCCAGCTTTGGCCGGATTGGACAACGCGTTGATTATGTACCAGGCCGATGTCATCTTCCCATTCGTCATCGACGACAAAGGGGGCAGGGTAGATCAAGACTTCATGGAAGCCATCTAACCATTCAAGGCCAAGTTCCAGTACAGGCAGGCAAAAGAGGAGTGCGATACGCGCGCTGTGCAGGGGGGTTAACTCAAATCCCTGTAACGGCACCAGACGTTTTTGCTGTAAAAAACGTGCCGCCATTTGGCACAGCTGCTGCTGTTCCTGTTGAGTGAGGTTCGCTAAAACCGGAATGGCAACCGCTTGTTCCCATGGGATTTCGCCATTGCCTGTCTGTTCTTCTGCTTTCCACGGCCATTTAAACATCATATCGCTCGCAAAGTCGTCACTTGAACTCAATTTAAGGGACTGGAGCTATTAAAATGCCAAAGAACCTGGCATTATAGCAACCTCAACAGCGGAGAGATGCCGGAGCGGCTGAACGGACCGGTCTCGAAAACCGGAGTAGGGGCAACTCTACCGGGGGTTCAAATCCCCCTCTCTCCGCCACTATTCAATCACTTACGCCAAATCCCTTCAACGACATCCATCACACTTGGTATACTGTTGGTATATTCCGTCGCTATATTTTTATCAATCATCATCTTCTGAATCCTCGAAAATCGGTTGCTCCAGTGTCGGCGAAACGGTCAATTTGCGGTCATAAACCCGTACCTGACGCTCTGTTTTATCACCGCAGAAAGTTGTTTAACTTCGCGTGAATTTCACACAAATAGCAGTTGTAAGAAGTATCGCGACCAGGCAACCCTAAAAGGCTTCAGAATAGGGAACTGGTTTGCCCGCAGGCTCATAAAATGTCAGGGCCGGTAAGTTGTCAGCCACCCACCGGTAAAAACGTGGTCATGAACTCATCTTGTCACTACACGACTTGAGCGATAATTTACGTAACAGAGCCTCTTCATGTGTAGTGCGGTGATGATTATTCTGCATAAAATCGATTCACTGAATTTACCATCGTAAACATGCTAGCGTGTATAGTCAGCTTGACGGGGTGAATGGATTACATTAAAAAGTTGCAGTTTGTTGATACTTCAACTCCTGCAACTATAAAAAGATCTGATGCGTTGATAGCCAGTAAGAATAAAAACTCTTTTCTTACGGGATAGGATTCACTCGAATAAGAGAGAAAGAGTATTTATTGGCGAAGAAGTATCTTTCTCCAGAACCCTTCTGTTGTGAGCTTGCAAGTCACTTCTGAATATTTTTTTCGCTGTGCTTTTGATGTAATAATTATCTTTAAGGTATTAAAGAGTATCTTGATAAACCCTAAGGCCTGCTGTTTTTTTGATGCTTCAGCAATATAACCATTTTTAGTGCTTCGATCGTAATAAAAGATCTTCTTGTACCTAAAAATCTGTCTCAGCGACACGCCTGATGTTTTTTCCTGATAAATAATTTTGTTTTTTGAAGGCGCCAGAAATCCATTTAACGTAATAATTCTGAAAAATCGCCGTGATTTTTTTTCGAAATTACACTTAAACTCTATACTGTTATCTGGAGGAGATATCGGTTTCATTTTTTCATTAAAAGTAATAGAGTTTAATTCTTCTCGAACATCCTTCATGTCTGCATTATTTCCCCAAAAATCGGGAGCGCCATAAACATGTTTGAAAGCCAGGTTGATGGCGGCTGCACTACCATATTGATGAGCAAGCAGGCTTTTTAGATGAAATGAAATATATGTACCAATTATGTCTTTAACTGGTCGGCCAAAATATAACATATTCACGAGATGATTTCGCGTATCAAGGTAGGCGGTCAACGGTGAGGTCTTAGAGGAGAAATCTTCCTCCGCGTAACAAGCAATGCCATTTGTTGTTAATATATCAAAATCGTTCATCATGCCGAATAAGATATCATCACCGCGAACAAAAAAAGGAAATGCAAAACTCTTGACGTGATTTATCGGGAATGCAAAGAACCACCACGCGCCATAATTAGGGAATTGTATTAGAGTTTCTGTTTTTACCAGGGATTCCACATCATTTAATCGCCACCCTGAGTAAATAGGATGACATACCCTATCAAAAAATGCTCCCTTCTCAACTAAAGAGTCGGGGCGCGCACCTGCGAATAACGAACCAGAAACTGCAGCATTGTCGTTTAACGCATAACTCAATATCGAGTATGTCTTTTTAATGCATTCAGCTTCACAACTTGCATCATCATCCATGAATAATGTATGGGTGAAATCACCTTCATCAATGTAATGAAGTAGGCCTCTCATAAATCCACCCGCACCTCCGGTATTTTTATTTGGAATGACCTTAATTCCATTAGCCTCATTAGCTGTTATATTATTGGAGTTATCAATAACAGTAAAATCAATTAGTCCACGATAGTTATCATCTTCTAATATTTCTCGCTTTATTCTCATCATTGATGGGATAACGTATTTTTTTCTATCAAAATGTGTAATTGATATCCCAAGCTTAACCTCTCTGCGGGGAGACTGTGTGGTAAACCATTCCCAGCTATTAAGGGAGACAATTCCATCTATCGGAATTATTTCAATATATATAATGCCTCGATTGAGAGTGTTGCCCAAATCCAGGGTGAATATTTCTCGAGTGAGGTTATCCAGTGCCACGGTCGCCGATGCTAGCTCATATTTTGAATTTTCTTCTGTAATGAGCATCGCGCTGATTTTGGCTAACCCAGTGCCTGATGCATTGAACGCGAGATCGTGTATTCCGCATTTTTCTTTCCAGAGAATAGTGGAAAAACCATTGTAATAGGTATCAAAAGAAATTTTCCCTCCGGGAAATATGGTAATGATATTTCCCGAAAATGAAAAAAGGCTCCCTCTGATGTACATGCTTTCAGAAGCCCCAAACCTGGCGTTTGGCATAACCAACCGCTGTAAGCATTTTGCTGTTTCCATTATTCCTCTTTTTGATTATTTAAAGCGCGATAAAAAATTGAAATGGACGGTTAACAACTAACCGAGATGATTGTTTACAATACTAGTACCTGGCTATCGCAACCAAATGGCAAACCTGATCAATATTATTGACCATCCGTATTGGTCGCTATTGATGTCGCAATTGTAAGAGAAAACGAACCCCATTACTTTGTTCACGGGTCATGAGATTTTACATATCATAAGACTTATCCATGCGAATTTGAGTCGTTTTCCTGCCTTGCGGTTGGAAACTTATTGTCTCTTGTCATACATGTATTTGCTTACTTTAGAACAACACTCATCGCAGAGATAATCTTTCTCAGCCATTAATCTTTCGAAGAACCCTAGCTTTTTACCGCAGCGCATGCAGTGTTTACATTTAAATAATTTCACTTTGCAATTATACCAATTTGTCGTTTTTTCAATCAATGCATATCAGACAGCTAAGCCTGCTGTAGTCATGCTCTTCATAACAGGTTTAACGTGTTGTGATGCGACACGACATAACTTCCACGCCGTAAACCAGCCCGGTTATTACCTGTTTAAGAGTCACAAAATGTTCTTCCCTGTGAAGGGGATATTTTAAAGGCGTATTTTTCGTGTGGATAATTGTTATGACAGATCGATTTTGTTAAATCGATCGGTCAAAACGATCATTTTTGTAGGGGTATTCCATCCCGGTGCAGAAATCGTGGGAGATGTAGGGGGCGAGAGGAGAGAGCCAGCCAGCAATCGAATAGAAGAGTTGCCGGATAATCATCAGTGCAGGGGCGAGAAAATACTGTCCGATCGTGCCAATCATTTTGCCAGATAGTTCATAAGAGCCGTATGCCAACCCAATATTGCTGGATGTAAAATCAATGTAATATAGTAAAATTATTAATTAGCTGATTTTTATGTCGTTAGAATAGGTTCTGAACAGCGGATTAGGGGCAACTTTATTGGGGGAGCAAATCTCCCGCTTTCCTGAACCGTGGGGGCTGGAGCCATTTCCAGGACGAAAGTTTAAATGACTTCAATGGCTGGATGTATGCCGATGCCGCGATCGGCTGACTGCTAAAAACGAAAAAAGCCTGCCCGTGGCAGGCTTTGGTCATGCGGGGCTCTTAGAACTGGTAGACCAGGCCCAGCGCGACTACGTCATCAGTCGCGATGCCGTTAGCGCGATAGAAGTAGTCGTCTTCGTCCAGCAGGTTGATTTTGTAATCAACGTAGGTGGACATGTTTTTGTTGAAGTAGTAAGTCATACCCACATCAACGTATTTAACCAGGTCTTTGTCGCCGCTGTTGTACAGGTCTTTACCTTTAGATTGCAGATAAGCGACGGATGGACGCAGCGGTAAACCGAAATCGTCGAACTGATACTGGGCAACAACTTCGAAGTTCTGCGTCTTGTTGGCAATACCGCCGCCAAGATTGCTGGTGGATTTACCGAAGGAAGTCATGTTGCGGGTTTCCGCGTACATTGCGGCCAGGTAGATGTTGTTAGCATCGTATTTCGCGCCCACGGTCCAGGCATCGGCTTTATCGCCGCCGGCGTAAGCGCTGTTGGCCGCTGCGGCCACCTGATTGTTGGTACGGTCAGAAGAAGCATACGCCGCGCCGAAGCTGATGCCCATGCCGAGATCGTAGGAAGAGGAGATACCGAAACCGTCTCCATTTTCACGGGCCAGTTTACGATCATCGCCGTTATTGGTGCCTTCGCCGGAGCCAGCGTTTTCGTTATTACCCTGATACTGCAGGGCAAAGCTTAAACCATCAACCAGGCCGAAGAAATCGCTGTTACGATAGGTCGCCACGCCGTTGGTACGGCCAAGCATGAAGACGTCAGTTTGGGTGTAGCTGTCGCCGCCGAATTCCGGCAGTACGTCGGTCCACGCTTCGACATCATAGATAACGCCGTAGTTACGGCCGTAGTCCAGAGAACCGTAGTCAGCAAATTTCAGACCCGCGAAGCCCAGACGGGTCCAGGAGTTAGCGCCTTCATCTTCAGTGGTGTTCGCCTGAATATTGTATTCCCACTGGCCGTAGCCGGTCAGCTGATCGTTGATCTGTGTTTCGCCTTTCACGCCTAAACGCGCGTAGGTTTGGTCGCCATCTTCAGAAGCATCGTCAGAGAAATAGTGCAGACCGTCAATTTTTCCGTAGAGGTCAAGCTTGTTGCCGTTTTTGTTATAAATTTCCGCAGAGTGCGCCGCGCCTGCTGCTAATAACGCCGGCAGCATAATAGCCAATACTTTTCTTTTCATTATGTATTCCCTTTAATCATAATTAATATGAATTGTCTAATTCCCTGTGGAATGACGAATTGATACTAGCCGCTTAAGTTCATTTTTAATTAAATAAAAAATGTAATAAAAGTATATTAAAATATTTCAAAATATTTATTTTATATTCAATATATGTATTTTTTATTCTTTAGTTGATTAATATTTCTGTGGTTTATTGGTGTTTTATTTTTCTTGTTGATATTAATGTTTTTTAAATTACCCATTGAAATGACATTTGCACTGTAAATAATATAAAACATGACAGGTTATATATTGATAAATTACATTTGGAATAATATTATTTTATAATTAATGGCGCTACATTTCATCAAATCGTCTTATTTAAAAACATGACTACATCCGTAGTATATAGGGAGCGACCCAATCCTGCGTTCGCGGGTGGCCGAAAGCGCTCAGCACCATACTCATGCTTCCAGATAAGCACGATAATTGTATAATGTGACGCGCATCACAATTGTGTGATTGGAGATCATGCGCAGTAGTTGAAGTATGGAGAAGGATTTAATGGACACTAAAGCGAAACGGAGCCCCGGTGGAAAGCTGGCGTTATGGGCTTTTTACGCCTTTTGCGGTTACTTTGTATGGGCGATGGTGCGGTACTGGTGGATAGTGGGGCGTATTCAAAGCATTCCCGGCGCCAGCATTGATGGTGAATTGGGTTCAACGGCAGGCAAATGGATTGGCGCGCTACTGGGTTTCTTGGTGCTGGGAGGTGTGGGGTCCATCCTTGGGGCGATAGCCTGGTACACGCGTCCCCAAATTCAGGGACATGAACAGCACGATTAAAGTTGCTATGCTCACAGCGGGTCCAGGCATCAGGAAAAGCTCATGTTATTAGCTGAATGGCAACAACGATTTGAAAACTGGTTAAATGCGCATCATGCGCAGGAAGATGCGGCTCATGATATATCTCACTTTCGCCGTGTCTGGAGTACCGCGCAGCAACTGGTCGGCGATAGCGACGCTGACCAGTTGGTTATCCTGACGGCCTGCTACTTTCACGATATTGTCAGCCTGGCTAAAAATCACCCTCAACGTCATCAGTCCTCACGGATGGCGGCAGAAAAAACGCGGTCTATCCTGCAAAGCGCTTTCCCCGACTTTCCCGCCGACCGTTATCCTGCGGTTATGCATGCTATTGAAGCGCATAGCTTTAGTGCGGCTATATTACCGCAAAGCGTAGAGGCGAAAATTGTGCAAGATGCAGATCGTCTGGAGGCTCTGGGCGCGATTGGCCTGGCTCGTGTCTTTGCCGTTTCCGGCGCGTTGAACACTATTTTGTTTGATGCTGACGACCCCTTTGCTGACCAGCGCGATCTTGATGACAAGAAATATGCCCTCGACCATTTTCAGAGTAAATTGCTACGCCTGCCTGAGACCATGCAAACGGAGCAGGGGAGAGCGCTGGCGGTGCATAATGCCCAATTTCTGGTGCAATTTATGGCGAAGCTGAGCGCCGAACTGCGCGGCAACCCTCTGTCGTTGGATGAGGCGGTTTTGCGCCGCTTTGCGCCTGCGGTTTAAATCCGTTGCGACTATTTGTGGTACTCTCTGCAAAAATTGTCCGTGCTGGTTGAGGTTATGCCGCAAAATTTACCAAAAGAAAAGCTCCTGTCTGAGCCGGCAGGGGAACACGCGCAGGCGTTATTGCGCCAGCTGATGACGATATATGATGTCAAAACCCTGGTTGCACAGCTGGTTGCTGTTGGCGATCAGCACTGGAGCCCGGCGATACTCAAACGGGTGGCGACGGTGAGCCGTGCGGCAAGCCGGTTGACGAACGCGGAGTGTGCGCATCTGGCGAGCCTTTTACCGATTCCGCCGCGCCATCATCCCGACTATGCGTTTCGTTTTATCGATCTCTTCGCCGGCATCGGCGGCATTCGCCACGGCTTTGAAGCTATTGGCGGGCAGTGCGTATTTACCAGCGAGTGGAATAAACACGCTGTACGTACCTATAAAGCTAACTGGTATTGCGATCCACAGGAGCACAGCTTTAACGCCGATATCCGCGAAATCACTCTCAGCCAGCGCAGCGATATCAGTGATGAAGAGGCGGCGAAGTCTATCCGCGAGGCGATCCCGCAACATGATGTGCTGCTGGCGGGCTTCCCTTGCCAGCCCTTTTCCCTCGCCGGGGTATCAAAGAAAAATGCCATGGGACGCGCCCATGGTTTTGCCTGTGAAACTCAGGGAACACTGTTTTTTGATGTCGTCAGAATTATTGCCGCCCGCCGTCCGCCGATCTTCGTGCTGGAAAACGTCAAGAATCTGAAGAGTCACGATCAAGGAAGAACCTTCCGCATTATCATGCAAACGCTGGATGAGCTTGGCTATGAGGTGGCGGATGCCGATCATGCGGGCGCCGAGGATCCCAAAGTTATCGATGGGCGTCATTTCCTGCCGCAGCACCGCGAGCGTATTGTGCTGGTGGGTTTCCGTCGTGACTTACAGTTGCATGAAGGATTTACGCTGCGCGATATCGCCAGTTTGTATCCGCCGCAGCGGCCAACCTTCGGTGAGTTATTAGATCCGACCGTCGATGCTAAATTCATCCTGACGCCGGTTCTGTGGAAGTATCTTTACCGGTACGCGCGTAAACATCAGGCGCGTGGCAACGGTTTTGGCTACGGTCTGGTCGACCCGACTCATCCAGGCAGCGTCGCGCGAACGCTCTCTGCTCGCTACTACAAAGATGGCGCTGAGATCCTGGTGGATCGCGGTTGGGATAAGGCATTAGGCGAAAAGCATTTTGACGATCCTCAGAATCAACTGCGTCGCCCGCGGCGCTTAACGCCGCGTGAATGCGCAAGGTTGATGGGATTCGAAGCGCCGGGAGAGCACCGTTTTCGTATTCCGGTTTCCGATACTCAGGCCTATCGCCAGTTTGGCAACTCGGTGATTGTTCCGGTGTTTGCCGCGGTGGCGAAGCTGCTGGCGCCGCGAATTGCCGTCGCGGTAAAGCAACGTGTTGCCGGAGAGAGCGATGGCGGACGTTCACGATAAGGCCACGCGTAGTAAAAATATGCGCGCTATCGCTACCCGCGATACGGCTATTGAGAAGCGGCTGGCGGCGCTACTGACGCAGGCCGGGTTCACTTTTAGCGTTCAGGCGGCATCGCTTCCTGGGCGGCCTGATTTTCTGCTGCCTGACTACCGCTGTGTTATCTTCACCCACGGCTGCTTTTGGCATCATCACCACTGCTATCTGTTTAAAGTACCGGCGACGCGCACCGATTTTTGGCTAAAAAAGATTGGTGCTAACGTGCAGCGCGATCGCCGCGACCTGGCGCTGTTGGTAGAACAAGGTTGGCGGGTGCTTATTGTCTGGGAGTGCGCGCTCCGCGGGAGGCTGAAATTAAGCGATGAAGCCCTAAACGAGCGTCTGGAGGAGTGGATCTGCGGCGGCGGGGATTGCGCGCAGATCGACACTCACGGCATCGGTATTATCGATCCGATTGACAAGGCGTAACGGTTGAACGGGCAGGGAAGAGATATTTACCCAGCGTCACCAACACGACCGCGAAAATAATCACCGCCAGCGCCAGCCATTCGATCAAGGAGAGACTTTCGCCGCCAAACCCGGTTCCCAGTAGCACGGCGACAACCGGGTTTACATAGGCATAGCTGGTAGCAACTGCCGGCGTTACATTACGTATCAAATACATATAGGCGTTAATGGCGATAAGCGAGCCAAAAATGGCCAGATAAGCAACAGCAAAAATACCGGACCAGGACGGCATTTGAGTGAGTTTCTCCCCCGAGAGCCCCGATGCCGCAGACAGCACAATCCCTGCCGCCAGCATTTCAATCGCTCCAGCCATCATCCCGGTTGGTAATTCAATACGCGAACCGTAAACCGAGCCAAACGCCCAGCTCAGGGAACCAATCAGAATCAGCAATGCGCCCCAGGGGTTGCCGCTGAGGTTGCCGCCGCTATTGAGCATCACAATTCCCGCCAGGCCGATCGCGATACCGAACCATTCCAGCTTGCGTGTGGCAATGCCAAAAAAACGGCTGAAACAGAGCGTAAACAGCGGTACGGTGGCGACCATTACCGCAGCGATACCTGATGGTACATGCTGATGTTCTGCAAGGGTGACGAAGCCATTACCGACGGCGAGCAACAGGATGCCTATCAGTGCAGCATTAAGTAGCGGCCGGCGGGCCGGGAGTTTATGGCCGGTGGCCAACAAATAGATGAGCAACACGCCCCCGGCAGAGAGAAAGCGGATCCCGGCCATCATCAACGGCGGCCAACTGGCGACGCCAATCGCGATAGCAAAATAGGTTGAACCCCAAATGATATACAGCGCAAACAGCGCGCCGATTAGGGGTAACAGTTGACGGGTAGACATACTTCCTCACGACGAAAAAAGATAGAAAGGGGACATATAGTTAACGTGAAAACTAACGTGCTGGCGAGCGCTTTCAATGTGATTTTTTTGTTATTTTTTTGTTGACTAGTGACATCTCTGGGCGAGAGGGCGCTTTTGCCTCATACTCTATGTTTCATAAACAGAAATTGAAGGAAGTACATTTTGGCAGGAAGTAGTCTTTTAACCTTATTGGACGATATTGCCACGCTGCTGGACGATATCTCCGTCATGGGAAAACTGGCGGCCAAGAAAACGGCTGGCGTACTGGGTGATGATCTTTCTCTCAATGCGCAGCAGGTCACTGGCGTAAGGGCCAACCGCGAGCTCCCGGTAGTATGGGGGGTAGCAAAAGGCTCGCTTCTGAATAAAGTGATTCTGGTGCCGCTGGCGTTACTCATCAGCGCATTTATTCCCTGGGCTATTACGCCGCTTTTGATGCTCGGCGGCGCTTTTCTCTGCTTTGAAGGCTTTGAAAAAGTGCTGCATAACCTGCATGCGCGTAAGAATAAGGAAGACCCGAAACTGCGTCAGCAGCGTCTGGAAACGCTCGCAGCCCAGGATCCGCAGGCCTTTGAACGCGATAAAGTAAAAGGAGCGATCCGTACCGATTTTATCTTATCAGCCGAAATCGTCGCGATAACCCTGGGTATTGTGGCTGATGCGCCATTGCTTAATCAGATCCTGATTTTATCCGGTATCGCCATTCTCGTGACCGTCGGGGTTTATGGTCTGGTGGGCGTCATCGTCAAGCTGGATGACATGGGCTATTGGCTGGTAGAGAAAAAAAGCGTACTGGCACAATGGATAGGAAAAGCTCTCCTGGCCATCGCGCCGCGGTTGATGAAAATTCTGACTTTCGTCGGTACCCTGGCGATGTTTCTGGTTGGCGGCGGTATCGTGGTTCACGGCGTAGCGCCGCTGCATCATTTCATCGAAAATCTTGCCTATGGGCTGAGCGGAATGCTGGCATCCATAATGCCTGTGGTCGCTAATCTGGTGCTAGGATTTATCATTGGCGCTATCGTCTTTGGCGTCGTAAAAGCGATAACCGCATTGCGCGGTAACGCGAAATAAATCCCAGCGCCGGTTACGCAAGATGGGCCGGCGTCGTCTAAGGTGAAACTGTTTCTCCCTGATACCGGAGGCAAAAATGGTCTTGTTGGTCAGTGATGAAGTCAGACGGAAAAGCGGCGGGCCGCGAATGGTCGTCACCGGCATCGCCGGCGACATGGTGGAGTGCCGGTGGTATGACGGTCACGTCGTACAGCGTGAAGCCTTCCGTGAAGATGAGCTGGTCCGCGGCGAAGCGCAACGTTCGCAGCATAATTAGATGTGCAGCGCCCGCTGGTGCGGGCGCTTTTTATATTGATTACGTTCGGACAAGGAGCGTTGATGTCGTTGGTTTCTTTGACCGTACTGCGAGTAAATAATGGATAAGCCGCTGTGGCCAAAAAAGTTCCGTCGCCTCTTCAATCCGGGGCGTGTGGTTAATATCTGTTTCATCGTGGTGCTGTTCTTTTCTACGTTACTCATCTGGCGAGAAATCCGGGTACTGGAAGAGGCCTACGTCGCCAATCAACGTAATAATCTTGAGAACGTGGCCCATGAAATGGATGGGCTGTTGCAATTTAATCTTAATCGGCTGCTCTTTTTCCGCAACAGCATGCAATCGGCGCTGGAGAACCCGCTGGATTTCGCCATTCTGCGCCGGGCCGAGCAGGAGTACATCAGTAAACGTCACGATCCTATCTGGTCAGTCGAGCTAAACAACCGGCGTACCCTGACGGTATACGGAGTCTCCGATTCTTTTGTCGACGCTGATGACCTGTTGTCGCGTAACAATCCTCAGGCCAGCAATGAATTGATGGCTACCCTTGAGCTTGGCTATCTTCTGCGTTTGACCAACAATAACCGAATCTTCAGCGAGCGTATGTCCTACGTTTCTCGCAGCGGCTTTTACACCACCACCGATGCTCCGCGCAGTTCAAGCCAGGTGCTGGCGCAGTTTTCGCGAGATACGGGGTCAGCATGGTTTATGCGGCAAACCCAGCGTGATAATCCGGGGCGAGGGATCCTCTGGCAAACCACCCAGCAGGAAGATGGGTATACGCAACCGCAGGTGGTTACGGCCTCGATTCCTCTGGATTATGAGCACTACTGGCTGGGCGTGCTGGCGATGGATTTTTCCATCCGCGACCTGCAGAATTTTCTCGTCAGTGCGGTAAAAGGAGGGCAGATGGGCGAGTATCAGCTGTATGACAAGCAGCTCAACTTGCTGGCCTCTTCGGCGCCGGATGATGTGCTGACGCCGCTCTCGCCCGAGGAACAAGAAAAACTGCGCTATGCGTTGGCCAATGATAACCATGGTGGCATACGCCAGTTAACCCGCTATATCAGTTGGGAAAAGATCCGTAACTTTGACGGCCTACTATTGCATATTCATACCCTGAAGGAGGGCGTGCGTGGTGATTTCGGGACGATTTCCATCGCCCTGACCCTGATGTGGTTAATGTTTACCCTCATGCTGATCGTGTCCTGGTTGGTTATCCGCCGTATGGTCATCAATATGAGCGTGTTACAGGCGTCGCTTGAATGGCAGGCCTGGCATGATGCTTTAACACGGCTGTTAAATCGCGGCGCCCTGTTTGAGAGGGCGATTGCGGCGGCCCGAAACTGCCGGCGGAATAATCAGCCCATATCCGTCATTCAGCTGGATCTGGATTATTTTAAAGGTATTAATGATAAACACGGACACCAGGCCGGAGACCGCGTTTTAACGCTGGTGGGAAGCACCATTATGGGGCAGATCCGCGAGGAGGATATTGCCGGCCGCGTTGGCGGCGAAGAGTTCTGTATCGTTCTACCCAACACGCAACTGTCGCAAGCACGCGCGATTGCTGAGCGTATTCGTCTGCGTATCCATAGCCGGGAGATATTATTGCACAACAGCGTTAGTCTGCGGATCAGCGCCTCGCTGGGGGTTAGTAGTAGCGAGATATCAGAGGAGTTTAACTTTGAGGAGCTGCAGTCGATTGCCGATCATCGCCTCTATTTGGCTAAGCAGAATGGACGTAACCGGGTTTGTTCGGCTGGATAGGACTCGATAATGTGAAATTGCTCACCTTTTCTGCAGCGTTGATATTGTTCGGCATAGGAAAATTCCTAAAAAACTCACCGCTTCGCCGCACCGTCCGTAACAGAACGATAAGGGGCAAGCCTTGTCACGCCTGGGTTATTAAATTGGATGTACGTATAAGCCGCATTTCTCAATAATTCTCATCATCAATACTTCTTGTCATGCAAAATAATTGAGGATAATGTCTTCCATGCATCGGATTTCCCGGTGTAACGAATTTTCAAGTGCTTCTTGCATTAGCAAGTTTGATCCCGACTCCTGCGAGTCGGGATTTTTTTCACCTATGCTTAGCGATTGGCTTCAGTAACGCTAAAGTCATGAATATCAAGCTCAAAAGCTTCAGCCAGCTCGCGCCAGGTGTGTTCGTTACGACCATCGATACTGACATGGTGCGGATCATTTTCGCTACGATGCACTTCGCTTTCGCTTATCTCATTGATCGCCGCCAGCAGGGCATCGACATTAACGTCAATCCCGTCTGTATTCGTCACACCGCGGTCTTTAGCGGATTTCATCATCACTACCTCGCTCGGCTCTGACAGGGCCTCTTTAAGTATAGACGGTCTATAAAAACGCCAGTTGCGCTGGCTGAACGCTGCGTGAAGGCAGGTTTTGTTCTACACTGGCTCAAAACGAGAGGAGGCGAGTTATGCAGGTAAACGATCGTGTCACGGTAAAGACCGACGGTGGCCCACGTCGTTCGGGGGTAGTACTGGCAATTGAGTCGTTTAGTGAAGGAACCATGTATCTTGTGGCGTTGGAAGACTACCCGCTGGGGATCTGGTTTTTCAATGAAGTGGGGCACCCGGACGGCATTTTTGTTGAGAAAGCTGAGTAGGCCCGATTCAGAAACTGGCGGCGATACCCGCCAGTTTGCCATCAGCGCATATTGACGTAAATGCCGGAAGTAATGTTTTCAGCCAATCGAACAATATGATAAATCACCTGTTTATTATGCGTCTGGATCTTTTTCTTAATATTACCTTTATGTGACGAGACGGTTTTTGCTTTGATATTCATCTGTCTTGAAATATGTGAAGTCGCGTGCCCGGCCATCCACATCTGCAGCATATTCGATTCTGCCTGACTGAGCGATAAAGTAGGAATGCGGGTGCGTAATTGGTTTAGATTATTGGCGGTATCGGTTTGTAGATAATTACCCAGAATGTTATCAAGGTCTTTCGGCGTTAGCGATTTTGAACTGATAAGTAGATTCTTACGCACAAGTAAATAGTGGTCAAAATGGATGTTTGCCAGGGACATAAAAATAACAAATAAGGTATCGGGGTTGGTGGTAATGATGTCGCGGATAAGTTGGTTGCTCTCTTCGTGATGTATAAAACAGTCCTCGTTGAGAAACACAACCGCCGGACGCAGTGATTCGCAGCGCTCCTTCAAACTTAGTGCACTACGCACCTCAATGATATCGCGCTTCTTTATTCCCCGGCTTGCCAGATATCCGGTTAAACCTAGCCGGGTATAGCTGCACAAATCCATGATAATCGTTGACATGACCCATCCTCAATCAACACGTAACGATAATTCATCTGGCGCCTGGCCGTGTGATGAAGTCCATTTTTATAACGCCTGACTTTATGCGGAAAGCATTAGCCAGACTAAACTATTTGCTAATAATACTCATAATTTGCCAGGAATATTCTTAAAGTAAAGCCATAGAAAAAGAATAATCAGTTCCTGACAGTAATAATGCCCGGCGCTGGGGCATGGCGTCGCGACTATTTCAATTTATTTTCGGATTATCCTTATGAGGCGGCAGTCAATTAAATGGATGTTATCGGTGTTGTATTCAAAAAATGCATTTTTCATTCATGTTTCATACAACTAATAATAATCGGTAAGAGTAAATGCCGGGATTGGCGGTGAGGTTAAGCAACGGGCACATCGTGCAGGGGTGGCGGCCTTAACGCTTTAATGCCACAATACTTTTTTATCGGTTTGTGGGATGGATGATGAAAAAGATTGTTATGGCTGGCGCGCTGCTTGCTTTGGCCGGATGCGTACAGGTTGATACCTATCAGGCAGTGGTTAAAGCGCCAGCGCCTGCAGGGTTGGAAGGGTTCTGGCAATCGAAGGGACCGCAAAGCGTGATGGTAAGCCCTGAGGCGATTGCGACGTTTATCGTCACTAAAGACGGGGATACCCTCGATTGCCGTCAGTGGCAGCGGGTGATTGCTGAGCCGGGTAAATTAATGAACCGCGATGACCAGGTCTACAATGTGACCAGCAGCCTTGATATTTATCCTATTGAACGTAATGGAAATACGCTGGAATATGACCGAATGACGTTAACCCGCGTCGAGCGCTTAACGCCGGAGTGCGAAGAGGCCTGGAAAAAGAACCAGGCGGCGAGTAAAACCGCGCCATAATCGATTTTTGGCGGGCCGGCTTAAGCCGGCCCGTGTGCTTTAAAGCACCTCTTCAATGACCCAGACGCTGACGCTACCAGCGTTACAGGTAAATACGGCATTGCCCTCGTCGTCGGTTTCAATCATCTCCTGGCGATTATTAAGAAAATCCTTCCAGCGTTTATTGGCGTAATTCTCGCCAAGCGGCAGCGTTTTCTCGCCATCATCGCCGTTAGAAAGTACCACCACGCAGCCCGGGTGCTCATCGGTACCGCTGCGGCTAAAGGCAATACAGTTAGGGTGATCGAACCACAGCGTTTGTACGCCGTGGGCGAAACGCTGACGGGCGTCGATGAGCTCATGAAGTTGCTCGATAACCGGCATCTCGATGGCGTAAGTCTGGCCATCTCCACCGGTATCTTCATAGCTTGCGCCGAACAGGTCGGCGTAAAATACCGAGGGAACACCGTTTTCACGCAGTAAAATCAGCGCATAGGCTAGCGGCTTAAACCAGGCTTCGACCGGCGCTTCCAACGCCTGAAGCGGTTGAGTGTCATGATTCGTCACCAACGTAACCGCATGGAAGGGATCGGCTTCAACCAGCGTGCCGGTAAAGATTTGACTCATGTCGTAATCGCGCCCCTGACGTGAGGCTTCATGGAATTTCATCTGCAGTGGTGCATCAAACAGCATGGTATTACCGTCTACAAGATCGATATACTGCTGTAGTTTATCCACCTCATGCGACCAGTATTCGGCAACAATAAAGAGTGGTTTTTCGCTGGAACTCTGTACGTGCTCAATCCACTCTTTATAAAACCATGCCGGAATATGTTTGACGGCATCAAGGCGAAAACCATCGCAGCCAGTCTGTTCAATGACCCAGCGGGCCCAGTATTTTATCTCCTCGGTGACGGCATGGTTGCGGAAATCGATATTTTCGCCCATGAGATAATCGAAGTTGCCCATTTCATCGTCGACCTGATCGTTCCAGCCTTCGCCGGTGTAGTCATTAACCACCTTGAATACGCCATCTTCATCGGGATTTTCGATATGGTCGATACCGCTAAAACATTTATAGTCCCAGATGAATTGTGAATATTGTCCACCACGGGCAGGGAAGGTATAGCGAGTCCAGGCTTCACATTCGATGATTTCTTCCGAAATTTGCGTGCGGTCCTGTTCATCAACGCGTTGTACGCGAATGCGTTCTTTCTCATCGGCGCCCATCTTATGATTAACGACGACATCAAGTAGGACGGCAATTTGATGCTCTTTTAGCGCCTTAATTGCCGCCAATAACTGGGCCTTATCGCCATATTTGGTGGCAACCGATCCTTTCTGATCGAATTCCCCGAGGTCGAAAAGATCGTAGCTATCATAGCCAACCGAATAACCGCCGGAGGCACCCTTATAGGCGGGCGGCAACCAAATCATATTAATGCCAATTTCGTTAAGATTTGGCGCAAGGGCTTCTACTTCCCGCCATAGCTCGCCACCTTCCGGGTAATACCAATGAAAACATTGCAACAACGTGGGATTTTTCATCTTCCATGCTCCTGGCGTCATCAAGCTGACCTTTGCAGTATGGGAGATAACTGGCAAATATGAATAATTTCGTTGCTTTTTCGCTATACCCTAAATGGCTGCATATATAATAAATTGGCATAAGATGTAGCGGATAGATGTTGGTAGGCTACTGCTAAACGCCTTACACTACACGAAAATCTCATCATATTCGGGGTATCTATGAAACTAGCACTTCTGGGTCGTCAGGCGCTGATGGGCGCAATGGCCGTAGCATTGATGGCTGGTGTGAGCGTGAAAACTTTCGCCGCTGAAAATCTGCTTAATCAGGTCAAAGAGCGCGGCACGCTGCGCGTTGGCCTGGAGGGCACATACCCGCCATTTAGTTATCAAGGTGATGATGGCAAACTGACCGGTTTTGAAGTTGAGTTTGCCAATGAGCTGGCGAAACACATCGGTGTGAAAGCGGACCTCAAACCTACTAAATGGGACGGTATGCTGGCTTCACTTGATTCCAAACGAATTGATGTGGTGATTAACCAGGTCACTATTTCCGACCAGCGTAAGAAAAAATACGACTTCTCCACCCCGTATACTATTTCTGGTATTCAGGCGCTGGTGAAAAAGGGTAACGAAGGCGTGATTAAAACCGCAGCGGACCTGAAAGGCAAAAAAGTCGGCGTTGGCCTGGGCACCAATTATGAAGAGTGGCTGCGCCAGAATGTACAGGGCGTTGATATTCGTACCTACGATGATGACCCGACAAAATATCAGGACCTGCGCGTAGGCCGTATTGACGCTATTCTGGTCGATCGCCTGGCAGCGTTGGATTTAGTGAAGAAAACCAACAATACCCTGGCCGTAACCGGTGAAGCATTCTCCCGTCAGGAATCCGGCGTGGCGTTGCGTAAAGGTAATGAAGATCTGCTGAAAGCGGTGGACACCGCCATTGCCGATATGCAGAAAGATGGTAGCCTGAAGGCGCTTTCAGAAAAATGGTTTGGTGCTGACGTCACTAAGTAACGTCTGCAGATGAAAAAAGGCGCTGATAATGGCGCCTTTTTTTATTTCGCACGCAACTGCGTGCATAATAAGGATAACTGAGTCTGGAGGTGCCATGTCACTACAAAATTTAACGCGTTTTCCGCGCCTGGAATTTATTGGCGCGCCGACGCCGCTCGAATATCTACCGCGCCTGTCCGATCATCTCGGGCGGGATATATTTATTAAACGTGATGATGTTACCCCCATGGCGATGGGCGGAAATAAACTGCGCAAGCTGGAATTTCTTGCCGCTGATGCGCTGCGCGAGGGCGCTGATACGCTGATTACCGCTGGAGCCATTCAGTCCAACCATGTGCGTCAGACGGCGGCCGTCGCCGCGAAACTGGGTCTGCACTGCGTCGCGCTGTTGGAAAATCCGATAGGCACTCGTGCTGAAAATTATCTGACCAACGGTAACCGCCTGCTGCTGGATCTGTTCAATACTCAGGTCGAGATGTGCGATGCATTGACCGATTCTAACGCGCAGCTTGAGGAGCTGGCGACTCGTATTGAAGCGCAGGGGTATCGCCCTTATGTCATTCCGGTTGGCGGTTCTAACGCCCTTGGCGCGTTGGGGTATGTCGAAAGCGCGCTGGAAATCGCCCAGCAGTGTGAAGGGGCGGTGGAGATCTCCTCGGTAGTGGTCGCCTCCGGTAGCGCGGGTACTCACGCAGGGCTAGCCGTTGGCCTGGAACAGCTAATGCCGAACGCAGAATTAATTGGGGTGACCGTGTCACGTAGCGTTGCCGAGCAGTTGCCGAAAGTGGTTGCGCTGCAGCAAGCCGTCGCGAATAGCCTTGAATTACAGGCCAAAGCGGAAATTACCTTGTGGGATGATTATTTCGCTCCCGGATACGGTACGCCCAATGAAGAAGGCCTGGAAGCGGTGAAACTACTGGCGCAGCTGGAAGGTATCCTGCTGGATCCCGTCTACACCGGCAAGGCTATGGCCGGTCTGATTGACGGCATTAATCAGAATCGCTTTAAGGATGAGGGGCCGATTCTGTTTATCCATACTGGCGGCGCACCAGCGCTGTTTGCTTATCATCCGCACGTCTAATGCAGAATTAATAGAATGCACGAAAGTATCCAACTGGTCATTGATTCCGCACCATACCTGTTAAAGGGCGCGGTTTTTACGTTACAACTGAGCATCGGCGGCATGTTCTTTGGTCTGCTGCTGGGCTTTATCCTCGCACTGATGCGCATGTCGTCCATCTGGCCGATCAGATGGCTGGCGCGGATGTATATCTCCATTTTCCGCGGAACTCCGTTGATTGCTCAACTGTTTATGATCTATTACGGTCTGCCGCAGTTCGGCATTGAGTTGGATCCTATTCCGGCGGCGATGATTGGCCTGTCATTGAATACCGCGGCCTATGCGGCGGAAACGTTGCGAGCGGCAATTGCCTCTATAGATAAAGGGCAGTGGGAAGCGGCAGCGAGTATCGGTATGACGCCGTGGCAGACCTTGCGACGGGCTATTTTACCCCAGGCTGCCCGCGTGGCGCTGCCGCCGCTCTCTAACAGCTTTATCAGCCTCGTCAAAGATACTTCGCTGGCGGCGACGATTCAGGTACCGGAACTGTTCCGTCAGGCGCAGTTAATTACCTCGCGTACGCTGGAGGTCTTTACGATGTATCTGGCCGCCTCGCTGATCTATTGGGTGATGGCGACCGTACTCTCAACCTTGCAGAATTATTTTGAAAATCAGCTGAATCGCCAGGAGCGTGATCCAAAATGAGTGCGATTGAAGTCAAAAAACTGGTGAAGAAATTCCACGGGCAGACCGTGCTGCACGGTATCGATCTCGAGGTTCAGGAAGGGGAAGTGGTGGCAATTATCGGTCCTAGCGGCTCCGGTAAAACCACGCTGTTGCGCAGCATTAACCTGCTTGAGCACCCCGAAAGCGGTACCATTCGCGTGGGTGATGTGACTATCGATACGTCGCGTAGTATTAGCCAGCAAAAAGGGTTGATCCGCCGCCTGCGTCAGCATGTTGGCTTTGTGTTTCAGAACTTCAATCTGTTTCCGCATCGTACGGTGCTGGAAAATATTATTGAAGGGCCGGTTATCGTAAAAGGCGAAGATAAGAACGAGGCCATTTCTCTGGCGCGTGAGCTGCTGGCAAAGGTGGGGTTGTCGGGAAAAGAAAATAGCTATCCGCGTCGTTTATCCGGCGGGCAGCAGCAGCGTGTGGCAATTGCCCGCGCGTTAGCAATGCGCCCGGACGTTATCCTTTTTGATGAGCCGACTTCTGCATTGGATCCTGAGTTGGTGGGCGAGGTGCTCAACACCATACGCCAGCTGGCGCAGGAGAAACGTACCATGGTTATTGTGACCCATGAGATGAGCTTCGCTCGTGATGTCGCCGATCGCGCCATTTTCATGGATCAGGGACGTATCGTCGAACAAGGTAAGGCCAGAGAGCTATTTGCTAATCCTCAGCAGCCGCGGACGCGTCAGTTCCTTGAGAAATTTTTAATGCAGTAAATGTTACCATTCTGGCGCGGCCGACCCTAAACGGCAGGGCGGTCGTGACCAGATAATGGGCGTACCCGACAGGCGGATGGGAAATGTGAGCCGTTCAGCCAGACCAAATGTCGACCATTCCATCGCAGGTTGAAAATCACGACGTTGCAGCGGCGCGAAAGGCATCTCATGCCGTGCGCCTGGCCACTCCATCAGGGTGGCGGCGACGCGCGCCAATGACAGCCGCGCACGATAACCTTTGCCGCTCTCTATGCGTTGTCCTATCCCTTTTAATACCGCAGCAGCCATCAGATACCCCGTCGCGTGGTCTAAGGCTTGTACCGGAAGCGGGATTGGTTTATCCGCGTCGCGCCAGCGTTGACCGGCATGAGCGATACCACAGGCCATTTGCACCAGACTGTCGAAACCACGTCGGTTTCTCCATGGCCCCCCCCATCCCCAGGCATTCAATGAAACATCAACAATTCCCGGCGATAAAGCGGCTCTGGTATGACAATCAAGGCCTAGCGCATCCAACGCGTCAGCGCGGTAACCGTGAACAATGACGTCGGCTTGCGAGAGTAACGTGATTAAATGTTGCTTATCGATTTGTTTTTTTATATTCAATCGGGCGCAGCGCTTACCCAGCGTAATCTCTTCTTCGAGCGTGGGTTCATGCCAGTCGACCGGATCGATACGTAATACATCAGCGCCTAATCCCGCGAGAAAACGTGTTGCGACTGGGCCAGCAATAATCCGGGTTAAATCCAGTATCCTGATTCCTGACAAAGGACGGGAGGAGGAGAGAGGCCAAACAACCGACGGTCCCGGCGGTAAATCTGCTTCTATCAGCAGCGGCTGCCGGCTGACGGCGATGCCTTGCGGATGGGCTCGCCACTCTTCCGCGCTGCGCATCGCCGCCGCGCAACCGCCATTTTCCACCACCGCTTGTTCCAACGCATGCGAGCGCCATTGACGAACTTGTTGAGCCAGCATTTTCCGCGTCGCATGTTGCCCCAGAATCTGCGCCACGGCGATTCTGTGATGGGCGGCATTCGTATGCAGTCGGATCCATCCATCTTCCGTTTGATAATCTCCCGCTAATGGATCCCAAAGCTGCTGTATTGGCCGATTGTGCGGCTTGGCGCTGGCTGAAAACCAATATGACGCGAGCCGGCGATCCACTATTGGCGTGGCGGATGATGAGCACAAGCGGGTAAGGTAAGCGGCGGCGATCCCCATTGAGGCGGCAGCAAAATCACTGACAGCAAAACAAGAAGATAAAGCCCCTGGGTGGCGGAACTCGATTGGCGGGACAGGGCTTGCGCTAAAGTCTTGCCACATCCGGGAAAAGAGCTGCATAGACGAGGACGGCGAGAGCATATTTTCCTCCAGAGTTCGATAAATAATCGTCAGCGAAAATCGAATAATGCGATGGCTACGTTATTTTATACATATAAATAAGATTTATGTGTTAGTTTTATGTATTTATAATAATGATTATCAATCAGGGGTTATTTGGTAGGTTATGAGGGACATTGATTTTTTCAGCTGGCGGCGGGAAATGCTGCAACAATTCCAGTCAACTCATGATGGGGATTCGGTTTATAACCTGCTCCAGCAACAAACAGAGGCGCTGGAATACGACTACTACGCACTTTGTGTGCGCCATCCGGTGCCTTTTACGCGTCCGAAACTCACGCTGCAATCAACTTATCCTCAGGCCTGGATGTCTCATTATCAGGCAGAGAATTATTTTGCTGTTGACCCGGTATTGCGCAGAGAAAATTTTCTCCGTGGGCATTTGCCGTGGAATGACCAGCTCTTTTGCGATACGCCGGAATTATGGAATGGCGCGCGCGATCATGGTTTAAATAAAGGTGTGACGCAGTGTCTTACCTTGCCAAATCATGCGTTGGGCTTCTTATCGGTTTCCGCGAAAAATGCGCAACCGGGTTCTTATCAGGAGGACGAATTAGAATTGCGCCTGAGAACGCTCACCGAACTCAGCCTGCTGGCGCTGTTGCGGCTGGAGGATGAGATGGTAATGCCGCCGGAGATGAAGTTTAGCCGACGCGAACTGGAGATTCTCAAATGGACCGCAGAAGGGAAAACTTCCGCCGAGGTGGCGATGATATTGTCTATTTCAGAAAATACGGTCAATTTTCATCAGAAGAATATGCAGCGCAAATTTAACGCGCCCAACAAAACGCAAATCGCCTGTTATGCCGTCGCAACAGGATTAATTTGAGCGAATCGTTCGTTCTGCGTGTCAGACGTGAAACCGGCTGTCAGTGATAACTTTCAGCCGGTCCTTTCTTACTGACGGTAAGCTTGTTTAATTTGCTTAACGGTGCTGGAGAATACGGCAGCCTGAGCCTCATCTTCCATCTGCGCGATTTGTTTTTCCATTTTAATAATCACGCGGCCTGCGTCCGCCTGGCCCATAGCCTGAAGCATTAGCGTCAGTAGCGCTTTCAGGCAGGAGACTTCCTGCGCCAGTTGTTGATTATTTTCTGCAGTGGAAAAATCTGGTGTGCTCATCGATATCCTCGTTTGCTATCGGCGCTGTTGCGCAATACTAAATGTTAAGGCGGCGCAGTATACCACAAGCAGTAGAAAAAAAAGGAGCGCGTGATTTGTGTTCCAGGTTTCGGGCGCTGAGCGGTTAAATTTACTGAATAATATCTGTTCATCTTAACGGTCGTCGTTAATTTTTGCCGCTGTTTTTGGGAGAAGTTAATTATTGTTACATCCTTCGAACCGTATTTATCCGCGAGCTGTTCTGTTGCTTTTTTTGCTCCTTCTGTAGGGGGAATGTTAAAAAAGAAACATAATCCAACTATATGTTCTGTATAGGTTTCCACCTGGTGTGGAGACAAATTGCCATGAATGGGATAGAAATCTTCTCCAGGACACTTTTTGGGCTTTTAAAGTTACGATAAAACCCGGTAATATATGTGAGATAAACTATCAGTAGCGTTATCCCTAATTCTGGAGATTATTCCTTTGATCAACGTACTTCTTGTTGATGACCACGAACTAGTGCGCGCAGGGATACGACGCATTCTGGAAGATATAAAAGGGATTAAAGTTGTCGGTGAGGCCTGCTGCGGCGAGGATGCCGTGAAGTGGTGCCGTGCGAATCCTGTGGACGTCGTCCTGATGGATATGAACATGCCGGGTATCGGGGGGCTTGAAGCGACGCGTAAAATTGCGCGCTCTATTGTCGATACCAAAGTGATCATGTTGACCGTGCATACTGAGAATCCGCTGCCTGCGAAGGTTATGCAAGCTGGCGCCGCCGGTTACTTAAGCAAAGGCGCAGCCCCGCAGGAAGTGGTAAATGCGATTCGTTGCGTTGCTTCGGGTCAGCGTTATATCGCTTCCGATATTGCCCAACAGATGGCGCTCAGTCAGATTGAACCGGAAAAAACGGAATCGCCGTTTGCCAGTTTGTCTGAACGCGAATTGCAGATTATGCTGATGATCACCAAGGGCCAAAAGGTCAATGAGATCTCAGAACAGTTAAACCTGAGTCCCAAGACGGTGAATAGCTATCGTTACCGAATGTTCAGTAAACTAAACATTCATGGCGACGTGGAGCTTACTCACCTGGCAATTCGCCATGGCCTGTGCAATGCGGAGTCGTTAGCAAGTCAGTGAGTGATGTTTTTGACGCAAAAGCTTTCCTCAAGACGGTTACCAGCCAACCGGGCGTTTATCGTATGTATGATGCCGGCGGTACCGTCATTTATGTTGGTAAAGCCAAAGATCTGAAAAAGCGGCTTAGCAGCTATTTTCGCAGCAACCTGGCTTCGCGTAAAACCGAGGCTCTGGTGGCGTTGATCGCGCAAATTGACGTAACCGTTACTCATACCGAAACGGAAGCGCTACTGCTTGAGCATAACTATATTAAGCTGTACCAGCCACGTTACAACGTGCTGTTGCGCGACGATAAATCCTATCCTTTTATTTTTCTCAGCGGCGACACCCATCCACGACTGGCGATGCACCGCGGCGCTAAACACGCCAAAGGCGAATATTTTGGCCCGTTCCCTAACGGTTATGCCGTCCGCGAGACGCTCGCGCTGCTGCAAAAAATCTTCCCCATTCGCCAGTGTGAAAACAGCGTCTATCGCAACCGTTCGCGTCCCTGTCTGCAATATCAAATTGGTCGTTGTTTAGGGCCATGCGTCGCCGGGTTGGTGAGTGAAGAAGAGTACGAACAGCAGGTGGAATATGTGCGCCTGTTCCTTGCTGGCAAGGACGATCAGGTATTGACCCAGCTAATTGCCCGTATGGAAAAGGCCAGTCAGGCGCTTGAATTTGAAGAAGCCGCCCGTATCCGCGATCAGATTCAGGCGGTACGTCGGGTGACGGAGAAACAGTTTGTTTCCAATACTGGCGACGACCTGGATGTGATTGGCGTGGCGTTTGATGCCGGAATGGCCTGTGTGCATGTGCTGTTTATTCGTCAGGGTAAGGTACTCGGTAGCCGCAGTTATTTCCCGAAAGTTCCGGGTGGCACTGAGTTGGGGGAGGTAGTGGAAACCTTCGTAGGCCAGTTCTACCTGCAGGGTAGCCAGATGCGAACGCTGCCGGGGGAAATATTGCTCGATTTCAACCTTGGCGATAAAACCCTGCTTGCCGATTCGCTTTCCGAGCTTGCCGGTCGTCGGGTGAATGTGCAGACCAAACCCCGCGGCGATCGCGCGCGCTATTTGAAGCTGGCGCGTACCAACGCCGCTGTCGCGCTTACCACCAGACTGTCGCAGCAATCAACGGTCAGCCAGCGTCTGCAGGCCCTGGCGACGTTACTGAAACTGCCTGCGGTGAAGCGGATGGAGTGTTTTGATATCAGCCATACCATGGGGGAGCAAACCGTAGCTTCCTGTGTGGTGTTTGATAGCAATGGTCCGCTGCGGGCGGAATACCGCCGCTACAATATTACCGGTATTACGCCTGGCGATGATTACGCGGCAATGAATCAGGTATTGCGTCGCCGCTATGGTAAAGCCATTGAAGAGAGCAAAATCCCGGACGTCATCCTGATCGACGGCGGTAAAGGCCAGCTTGGCCAGGCCAAAACCGTATTTGCCGAACTGGATGTACCGTGGGACAAAAATCATCCGCTGCTGCTGGGAGTAGCGAAGGGGAGCGATCGTAAAGCCGGACTGGAGACATTATTCTTTGAACCTGAAGGCGAGGGGTTTAGTCTGCCGCCGGATTCTCCTGCTTTACATGTTATCCAGCACATTCGCGATGAGTCGCACGATCATGCTATCTCTGGGCACCGCAAAAAACGGGCAAAAGTGAAAAGTACCAGTACTCTTGAAACGATTGACGGCGTTGGTCCGAAACGCCGACAGATGTTGTTGAAATATATGGGTGGTCTGCAGGGTTTGCAGAAAGCCAGTGTAGAAGAAATTGCGCAAGTACCGGGGATATCTCACGGACTGGCAGAAAAGATCTTCTACTCGTTGAAACATTAGGGGCTCTGTAGCACCATAGGGCTAATTTACACTTACAACATATAGTTACCTGTTACCATGCAATTTAATATTCCTACGTTGCTCACTCTGTTTCGCGTTATTTTGATACCGTTTTTCGTGCTGGCGTTCTATCTGCCTTTTAGCTGGGCGCCTTTCGTCTGCGCGTTAATTTTCTTTGTTGCTGCCGTTACCGACTGGTTCGATGGTTATCTGGCGCGTCGCTGGAACCAAAGCACGCGTTTTGGCGCCTTCCTTGATCCAGTCGCGGATAAAGTGATGGTGGCGATTGCCATGGTGCTGGTCGCCGAGCACTATCATACCTGGTGGGTGACATTGCCGGCAGCGACGATGATCGCACGTGAAATTATTATTTCTGCACTTCGTGAGTGGATGGCAGAGCTGGGTAAACGCAGCAGCGTAGCCGTATCATGGATTGGTAAAGTGAAAACGACAGCCCAGATGGCGGCGCTGGTCTGGATGCTGTGGCGGCCGAATATGTGGGTGGAATGGGCTGGTATCGTTCTGTTCATGGTTGCAGCGGTGTTGACGCTGTGGTCAATGCTACAATATTTGAACGCTGCGCGCGGCGATTTGCTTGAACAGTGATCGTTTCGACGCAAATTTCAGCAAACGAGACGAAGTTGCGAAAAATACCGTTGACTCACCGCGTGAGATAAGTAGAATGCAACGCATCGAACGGCGGCACAGTCTTCCAGACGATAACAAAATCAAGTGATTAGCTAATCTACTTGATGATGCGGGAATAGCTCAGTTGGTAGAGCACGACCTTGCCAAGGTCGGGGTCGCGAGTTCGAGTCTCGTTTCCCGCTCCAAATTAAAAGCATCGGCAGTAGCGGGTGTTTAAGTATTAAAGGCGCGTTAGCAAAGCGGTTATGTAGCGGATTGCAAATCCGTCTAGTCCGGTTCGACTCCGGAACGCGCCTCCACTTTATATCCCGAGCCCGGATGGTGGAATCGGTAGACACAAGGGATTTAAAATCCCTCGGCGTTCGCGCTGTGTGGGTTCAAGTCCCACTCCGGGTACCATTGGGATAAAGTAGAATAATCAAAGCAATAAGCAGTGTCGTGAAACCACCTCCGGGTGGTTTTTCCATTTCTGAAGCGTCATTTCCTGACATCATTTCTGACATCCTCCCCCACCCGCTGAGATAGACTCACAGCGCTATAGCGTTATTTGTCCTATGACAAAACCTGCGGTGCTTGCTACGCTTAATGGGATTTTCGAACCAGGCAACAGGAGTAGGGGAAATATGTTTACCGGATTGTGTGCTTTTCCACTGACGCCGCTGCGCGACAATGAAGTAGATAGCCGCGCGCTGATAAAAATTATCGATCGTCTGGTTTCGGCGCGAGTTGATTCTCTGGGCATCCTGGGCTCGACCGGCAGCTATGCCTATTTGAACCGCGAGCAGCGCAAAACGGTTGTGTTGGCGGCAAAGCAGCATACGCAAGGGATCCCGATGATGGTCGGGATAGGTGCGATGGCGACGGATACTATTTTACGTCTTGCAGAGGATGCTCAGCAGGCGGGGGCGGACGCGTTGCTGCTACCGGTGTTGAATTACCAGCCTCTGGCGGATGACGAGGTGTTCACCCTGTTCCAGACGGTTGATCGCCATGTGTCGGTACCCATTTGCATTTATGATAACCCGCGTACCACCCACAGGATCTTTTCTGATGCGCTTGTTGAGCGTATTGCCTCGTTAGCTAATATTGCATCAATAAAGATCCCCGGTTTGCCGGATGATCAGGTTGGTGTCAGAGTCGCTACGCTTCGTCAGCTCGTGCCGCAACGAGTCAGTATTGGCGTCAGCGGCGACGCTTTTGCCGCTGCAGGGTTAAACGCCGGCTGTAACTTGTGGTATTCAGTTTGCGGTGGCCTGTTCCCGGAAATTGCCCAAAATATTACCGCGGCAGCGCTGAGCGGCGATCGGCAGCTGGCATCGGTATTAAGCGAGCGTCTGGAGCCATTATGGGCATTGTTTAGACTGCACGGCAGTCTGAAAGTGATTGCCGCCGCCGCCTCTATTCTCGAACTGACCGAAGTAGAGTGTTTACCACGACCTTTGGTCCCACTCTCCGCGGAGGCCATTAACGAAGTTAAATCGGTTATGGATAAGCTGGGTCTACGCTGAAGTTAACCGCGTTTCCCTTACCTATTTTTATCAGGAAATTCACAAACTATTTAAGGTAATATATCACTGGTGTTAATGTTAACGCTGTATTGATATCTTTTTGGTATGTGAAGCCTTAATGGCAATGATAATTATATATGAGGGATCTTATGGCCACGTTGCTTGAAAGCTACGGGAACTGTTTTCGAAAATACGCTACGTTCCGCGGCCGCTCCGCGCGCCAGGAATATGTGGTTTTTACCATTGCTAACTTTATTTTGTCCGCGATCCTGGGATTGATTCCTGTCGTTGGCGGTATCTTCGGGTTAATCATTATCATTCCGGGGATCGCGGTTGCGGTGCGCCGTCTGCACGATCTCAATAAGTCCGGTTGGTGGTTGCTGGCGCCGTACGGCATTATGCTAATCGGCCTGATTGGTATTGCCGCCACCGTCGAAGAGGGTAGAGCCGCAGTATGGGTATGGGTGATTGCGCTGGGCGGCCTGGCCGCATTGGTGATGTCGATTTGGATGATTTTCACCCGTGGCACCATTGGCAGCAACCGCTTTGGCGATGAACAGAACGACGACAATGTCGGTGGTAACACGATGGGTAAGAGTTCTGCCGCGGATGATGTTAGAGATCGGCTGGCGCAAGCTAAGAAAATGCTTGATGACGGCGTCATTAGCGCAAGTGAATACGAAGTGATGCGTGCTAATATCATTAAAGATATGTAACTGATTCTCCGCCGGGCCTGCCCGGCGTTAATAAATTCACCTGTGATAGTGAGAGCGGGTGGTTTTCTCCTCCCGTTTTCGCTACTGTAAGCGCCATTTTTCTACCATCATGAGCCTGTTAATGAAAACCGGACCCCTGAACGAAAGCGAACTCGAGTGGCTGGATGAGATCCTGTCGAAATATGCCACCGAAGGCGCCATCCTTGATGTCTCTGAACTTGATGGTCTGCTGACGGCTATCTTATCCGGACCGAGCGAAATTGAACCAGCGCAGTGGCTGCTGGCTATCTGGGGCGGAGCGGATAACGTACCGCGCTGGGCTAACGATCGCGAGCGCGACCGTTTCGTCAACCTGACCCTGCAGCATATGAGCGACATCGCCGAACGCCTGGCTGACTATCCGGAGCAGTTTGATCCCCTGTTCGGCACCCGTGAGTTTGAAGGGCAGGAGCTGACTATTGTTGAAGAGTGGTGCTTCGGCTACATGCGTGGCGTTGCTCTCAGTGATTGGTCGACGTTACCCGCTGAACTGCAGCCGCAGCTTGATGCCATTGCGCTACACGGAACGGAAGAACGCTTCGAAGCGCTCGATACGCTGACGGCTGACGAATTTGTCGAAAGCATTGATAGTATTAAGCCCGCGGCGCTGGCTTTATATAATTACTGGATGGAAAACGCTCAGCCGACGGCCGTGCAGCAACCGGTAAGAAATGAGACCAAGGTGGGGCGTAATGATCCTTGTCCCTGCGGTAGCGGCAAAAAGTATAAGCAGTGTTGCTTAGCTAAATAACAACAGGGGCCAAATGGCCCCTGTTGTTTATCCGACTGCGGGTAATAATCCCGCCACAATACAGAATTGAATGACCACAATCGCCACTCCACAGCTCAACACCAGCCACAGCGCTATCGAGCCGCCGGGTACACGCCATGTCGCCTTCGGGTGCAGTCTACGGCTCTTCATCACCAGCAATGATGGCAGCATCAGCGCCAGTACGGCGAGCGCCACGCCGGCGTATCCCAGCGCCATCACGAAACCTTGCGGATAAAACAGGGCGAACGCCAGCGGCGGCAGAAAAGTGATGATGCCGCTCTGAATACGTCCTGCAGGCGTGTTTTTACGCTGGAACAAATCTGCCAGGTAATCAAACAAACCCAATGCGACGCCGAGGAAAGACGTGGCCAAAGCGAAGTCGGCAAACAGATGTACCGCCACTTCTACATGCGGCGAGGCGACAACATCGCGGATTGCTGCCAGCAGGCCGTTCAGGCCGGAATTCTTCGCCAGCACGGCGGTAAAAGCCGGAGAGTCGATGCTGCCAAGCGTGGCGAGTTGCCAGAAAATATAGGCGACCAGCGGAATAAAGCTACCGATGATAAAGACGCGGCGCAGCTTACGAATATCGCCATTCAGATAGCTAACGATGCTTGGAATACTGCCATGAAAACCAAACGAGGTGAAAATCACCGGTATAGCGGACAGCGCCAGGCCTTGCTGTAACGGCAGGGTCAGGAGATTTATCTGGTGAATATGCGGCAGCAGCAGCACCAGCATCACCGCAAGGAAGATAATTTTTGCGCTAAATAAAAAGCGGTTAAACAGATCGACCAGCGAGGTCCCGATGCACACCACCGCGCCGCCAATGCCGGTAAAGAGCAATACGCCAGCAGAAGGCGGCAGGCTCCAGTTTAGCCACTGATTCAGACTAGAGGCCAGTAGTTCCCCGGCGCCGCTGATGTAGGCCGCTGTTAGCGCATACATCAGAAATAGCATACAGAAACCGGTGACCCATTGGCCGTAGCGGCCGAGATAGCGCGCCGCCAGTGAGCCTAACCCCATATCCGCAGGGACATGTTGATAGACTTCCAGCAGCAGCAGGGCGGTATAGCACATCAGTGCCCACAGCGCGATCAGTAATATCAGGGTGACGCCAAAACCCACTCCCGCCGAAGCGAGCGGCATCGCCAACATACCGGCGCCAATTGTGGTGCCGGCAACGATTAAAATACTACCCAGAGTGCGGTTCTTCACGCTTTTCTCTATCTGTGAATGAATGGACAAATAATTATGCCGCGCAGAGTATGTGAAATGAGTGATTTCGTCAAATGAAGGTTACATTGTGTGTAATTAAAACTTTACACTTCTGGCGGGCAGAAAACACTGCGCTGGCGCAAAGCCGCCAGGCGCAGACTCATATATGCTGCACGTTTTTACAGGAGGAGCTATGTCATCTATTCACGGTCATGAAGTATTACAGATGATGATCGCATCGGGCGAATCGTACAGCGTTGCCAGTCTCGAAGCGGCAATTAAGACGCAATTTGGTATTGATGCGCGCTTTCACACCTGTTCGGCGCAGGGGCTGGATGCGGCGCAACTGGTGGCTTTTTTGCAGCGGAAAGGTAAATTCATTGCGGTGGAAGAGGGCTTCAATACCAGCGAAAGTAAAATCTGCCGTCATTGAACACGCGGCGGCCAGCAGCCGCCGCAGCGGGAATTAGTTTTGTGTATCGAGGGTTGCCAGTTCTTTATCGATAAAGTACAAGCCTTCACCGCTCTTACCGACAAGAGTCAGTTTATCAATAACAGATTTGAATAATTTCTCTTCTTCATGCTGCTCAGCAACATACCATTGCAGGAAATTAAAGGTCGGGTAATCCTGATTGGTCATCGCCGCATGCGCCAGTTCATTAATTTTTTGCGTAATTAACTGTTCATGTTCATAGGTCTGGCGGAAGAGTTCATCCAGTGAAGTATATTCGGCAAACGGCGAGCTAATGGCATTAATGCGCGGCAGGCTACCGGTATCGGTCAAATAGTCAAACAGGCGCTGCATGTGCGTCATTTCTTCCTGCGCGTGGCGGCGGAGAAACGCGGCGGCGCCTTCAAAGCTATGGTAGCTGCACCATGCGCTCATCTGCTGATAAAGCAAAGAAGAATAAAGCTCAAGATTCATTTGCTCATTAAGTTTTTCGATCATTTCTGCTTTCAGCATGGCGTCCACTCCGGAAATAAAGAATAAAACATAGTGTGGCGCCACTATAATTTGTTAGTTATTTATTTGCAAAAAGTAAATTAAAAAATTTAATTATTAAAAATGCAAATGGGAATAAAACGCATTGGCAATATATTAAAGGATGAGAATGCTTTTAATTTAATAATTATTCCGTCAGTGATAGCCCAACGACAACATACTCATCGTTAGGCGCAGAGGCAAAGGTGGCGGTACGTGGGCCTCGGATCTTAAAGTGTGAAGCGCTACGTAATTTATAAAACAGCTTTTCATAAAGTTTGAAAATGCATTTATGAAGTAGTAGAGTCCTGATAACGCTAATGAACTCGCGGGCCGCTCCCGCACAGCTTTCAGGAGAGTGAAGCATGAAAATCGCACTGATGATGGAAAACAGCCAGGCCAGCAAAAACGCCATCATTCTCAACGAGTTGAAAACCGTTGCTGATGAGAAAGGCTTTCCGGTTTACAACGTGGGAATGAGTGATGAACAGGACCATCATCTGACCTACATTCATCTGGGGATCATGGCCAGCATCCTGCTGAACGCTAAAGCGGTCGATTTCGTGGTGACCGGTTGCGGCACAGGTCAGGGCGCGTTGATGTCATTGAATATTCATCCAGGGGTGGTCTGTGGTTATTGTATTGACCCTGCGGATGCCTTCCTGTTTGCCCAAATCAACAACGGTAACGCGTTGTCGCTGCCTTTTGCTAAAGGCTTTGGCTGGGGGGCGGAGTTGAACGTGCGCTTTATCTTCGAGAAGGCCTTTACGGGCCGCAATGGCGAAGGTTATCCGCCTGAGCGCAAAGAACCGCAGGTACGCAACGCGGGCATCCTCAACACAGTGAAAGCGGCGGTGGTGAAAGAAAATTATCTTGATACCCTGCGGGCGATCGATCCGGAACTGGTAAAAACCGCCGTTTCCGGGCCGCGGTTCCAGCAATGCTTCTTCGAAAACTGCCAGGATAAAGAAATCGAAGCTTTTGTCCGCCAGATTATTGGTTGATAGGGCTTTTCAAACAGGCCTGCATCCATGTGCAGGTCTGTTTGCTATGGTTTTTCTTTGCTGGATACCGTGCTGCCAGCATCTCGCGTAAGGTGCAACGTATCAACCATCCCTACCAAACAAATCAGCGCAATAAAGACAAACGCCATACGGAAATCAATTCCCGGTAGAGTCGTCAGGTTAAACCACTCGCTCAACTGTTCACCGATGCGGATGCCGATGGCGCCGAGAGTGATACCTAGCCCAACCGCCAGCTGTGAAGCGGTGCTGAACAGCGTATTGGCATAACTCATCTGAGCGGAAGGAACGTCGGCAAAAGCGAGCGTACTGACGCCGGTAAATTGGATGGAACGGAACACCCCGCCAAGATAGAGGATCAACATTATCAGCCATACCGGCGTTTGCGGCGTTAACAGCGCGCAGGCAAGTAGCGAGGCGACATTCAGCGCACCGTTAATCAGCAATAAGCGGCGAAAACCCAACCAGCGGATGAGCGGCGTGGTTGCGGGCTTGATAGTGAGATTGCCGACGAAAACGGCCAGCACCAGTAGCCCGGAATGAAAAGCATCCATACCGAACCCTACCTGGAATAATAGCGGAAGCAGAAACGGGACGGCGCTTATCGAGGCGCGAAACAGTGAACCGCCGTACATGGTTACCCGGAAAGTCGGAACCTGCAGAGCGTCCAACCGTACCATTGGCCAGGCGGCGCGGCGGAAATGACGTAGCGCAAAAGCCATACATCCCATACCCGTCGCCAGGAGCGCCGGCGTTTGCCAACTTTGTGGCTGCTGGTCGCCGAGCCGTTCCATAGCTGCCACCAGACTTATCATTGCCAATGACGTCGCCACAAAACCGGGGAGGTCGAAGGGGCGGCGTTCTTCTTCACGGATGCTGGGAATGATGCGTAGCGAGAGCGCCATCGCCAGTAGCCCAAGCGGCACGTTTATAAAAAAGATCCAGTGCCAGCTGGCGTAACTGGTAATAAAGCCCCCGAGCGGCGGGCCGATTATCGGTGCGACCAATGCCGGCCAGGTCAGCGTGGCTATTGCCTTGATGAGCTGATCTTTGGGCGTGGCGCGCAACACCGCCAGTCGCCCGACGGGGACCATTAGCGCGCCGCCGATACCCTGTAGAATGCGCATTGTCACAAAGCTTTCGATGTTGCGCGATAAACCGCAGAAAACGGAGGCGAGGGTAAAAATGGCTAGTGCCAGCGTAAACACTTTTCGCGCGCCGAAGCGGTCGGCAATCCAGCCGCTGGCGGGGATCAGCACCGCGAGGGTGATCAGGTAGGCGCTGATGCCGATATTAAGCGCGACCGCCGCTACGCCAAAATCCTTCGCCATATCAGGCAGGGCGGTAGCGATGACCGTGCCATCGAGAAACTCCATAAAGAAAGCGCCAGCCACCAATAATGCCGGGGCGGAAAAAGCGCCTGCTTTCGGCGTAATTGTTGTTGTACCCATTGAGTCGTTGCCATAGCAAAGTGAATAAGTATCTTTGCGGTACGTTTTCTTTTCGCCGCTCCCGCACATGTTTTTTTATCTGGTGCGATTTAGGTTACTATTACGCTCCTGAAAATAGGAGTAAAAAATGTCTCAACCTTTCACTGAACAAGATGAGCTGGTATCTGATGTCGTTGCATGCCAGCTGGTCATCAAACAGATCCTCGATGTGATTGACGTTATCGCCCCGGTCGAAGTGCGCGAAAAAATGGCGGCCCAGTTAAAAGCGATTGATTTTGCGAGCAACCCTGCTTCGGCGGATCCGGTTACGCTGCGCGCAGTACAAAAAGCAATTGCATTGATTGAGCTGAAGTTTACCCCGCAGGGTGAAGCGCACTAGATTTATCACTGCGCAGTTGATTGCCCGGCCGTTCCAGTCAGGAACGGCCGGATTCAATTAGTGGTGTTGAGGCGAGATGAGATTGAGAAGTCGACGGTCCGTTTGCTCCATACCGAGCCCGGCTTTATCTGCAGTCCGTATTTCATCAAGGACGGTTTGCAATAAAAGTCCATCTTGCTGCTGTTCTTTCTCCAGCAGCGTCAAAAAACGCCACGTTGTGTCATCGTGCTGCGCTTTTGCTTCCTGCGCCAGACCGGACAGCATGTTGCTACGTTGCTGATACTCTTCAAGGGTTTTGGCAAACACTTCTTCAAGCGTTGAGCATTGTGGGGGATAGCTTTCATCGGCTTTCACTATTGGCCAGGCCCCGGCCTTTTTCATATAGTCAAAAACCTGCATCATTAACGTCACGCTGGATTGCGCACGGGTACGTAAGAAGGTTGCGGTACCGTTCAGGCGCTGCTGCGCGCACCATTCGCCTAAATGTAGATAAACATTTGAGGCGTGAAACTCAAGATTAATCTGGGTATTTAATTTCTGAACCATTCCTGGAACTGCCATAACAATATCCTTATTTATCCGCAAGGGAAGTATGACGCGCTACCATCGCCTTGCACAGGCGAATACAGCAGGCGCAATGCAATGGGCAGGAAATAAATACGGTGCTTTCCATTTGCACTTAACCATTTATTTGTTTCTGCCGACACATTAAGAATACCCTTGTATATTGAATAAGGAAACTCTCAACGCGAGTAATTTACGATTTGTTACAACATCAGCTTAGCGATTGTTTAAATTGGTTTTTTGTAATTATTGTATTGTAACCATCTGAATTTAAATGCTTATGTTTAATTATTCGTAGAGCTAGTTAATTTGTATTAATAAAGTTGATTTAACGATAATTTCATATATCGATCATAGCTTATTCATTATTCGAAAATAGCGAGATGAGAATGAATTTGTGATAGATCATTTTTGTAAGGGGTAGAAGAATAACGTCTATGCTGGCTGAGAATAGAAGGCCAGAGTCGCCTGGGATAGCGTCGACGCAGCCACAAGGATAAGTCTGCTGATGATATGGATTATTATGTCACGCATGACGCTAATTGTCTGACAATTAGCGTTTTTTTTATGTCATTTTTTGCTGAATTTATGTACGCAATTACTGTAATTCTGCGGTGTGATGACGCTCTCGTATGGATAAATAATTTCCAGTTAAAACTATTTTAACAACGGCAATGTTGATTGCGTTTTTTCTAATGCCTTGTTTTAAGACCGATAAAAAATTTAAGTCCGATTTTTCCCTACAGAAAAGCGAAATAAAGCTGGAGTTTACCATGCACAAATTTACTAAAGCGCTGGCGGCCATTGGCCTCGCGGCGGTTATGTCACAATCAGCTATGGCTGAAAACCTCAAGCTCGGTTTTCTGGTGAAGCAACCAGAGGAACCCTGGTTCCAGACCGAGTGGAAATTTGCTGATAAAGCCGGCAAGGACCTGGGCTTTGATGTCATTAAAATCGCGGTACCGGATGGCGAAAAAACGCTTAATGCGATCGACAGCCTCGCCGCCAGCGGCGCGAAGGGATTTGTCATCTGCACGCCGGACCCAAAACTGGGGTCGGCGATTGTTGCCAAGGCGCGCGGCTATGACATGAAAGTTATCACCGTCGACGATCAGTTTGTTAATGCCAAAGGTAAGCCGATGGAGAGCGTGCCGCTGGTCATGATGGCCGCCAGCGAAATCGGCGCTCGTCAGGGGCAGGAATTGTATAAAGAGATGCAAAAACGCGGCTGGGACGTGAAAGATACCGGCGTGATGGCGATTACCGCCGATGAACTGGATACCGCCCGCCGCCGTACTACCGGTTCGATCGACGCGCTGAAAGCGGCGGGTTTCCCGGAAAAACAGATCTATCGCGTGCCAACCAAATCTAATGATATCCCAGGGGCTTTCGATGCTGGCAACTCCATGTTGGTTCAGCACCCTCAGGTCAAACACTGGTTAATTGTTGGCATGAACGATAACACCGTGTTGGGTGGCGTACGTGCGACTGAAGGCCAGGGCTTTAAAGCGCCGGATGTTATCGGTATCGGCATTAACGGCGTTGACGCGGTGAACGAACTTTCGAAAGCCCAGCCGACGGGGTTCTATGGCTCTTTGCTGCCAAGCCCGGACATTCATGGCTATAAAACCAGTGAGATGCTCTACAACTGGGTGACCAAAGGGACCGAGCCGCCGAAATTTACCGCCGTGACCGACGTGGTGCTGATTACCCGCGATAACTTTAAGCAAGAATTGGCGAAGAAAGGGCTGTAAGGCCGGGTTCATTCCGCCTCCCGCCCTGGCGGGAGGTTATGCGTAGTAGAGCGGAGTCGTTATGCAACAATCTACCCCTTATCTCTCATTTCGCGGCATCACCATGACGTTCCCGGGCGTTAAAGCGCTGTCTGATATCAGCTTTGACTGCTATCGCGGGCAGATCCACGCGCTGATGGGTGAAAACGGCGCCGGGAAGTCCACCCTCTTAAAAATTCTCAGCGGTAACTACATTCCGACTGCCGGGTATCTGCAAATTGATGGTCAGCAGATGGCATTTAGTAATACCACCGCGGCGCTAAATGCCGGTGTGGCGATTATTTATCAGGAACTGCATCTTATCCCGGAAATGACCGTTGCCGAAAATATCTATCTTGGTCAGTTGCCGCATAAAGGCGGCATTGTGAACCGGTCTTTATTGAATTATGAAGCGCGGCTGCAGTTAGAACATCTGGGGTTGGATATCGACCCGGAAACGCCGCTGAAGTATTTGTCGATCGGCCAGTGGCAGATGGTGGAAATTGCCAAGGCGCTGGCGCGTAACGCGAAGATCATCGCGTTTGATGAGCCTACCAGTTCACTCTCCGCACGGGAAATCGACAACCTTTTTCGCGTCATTCGCGAGCTACGTGAAGAAGGGCGAGTGATTATTTATGTCTCACACCGTATGGAGGAAATTTTCGCTCTCAGCGATGCCATTACCGTGTTTAAAGATGGCCGCTATGTGCGTACCTTCGATGACATGCGGCTGGTGGACCACGACGCGCTCGTGCAAGCGATGGTGGGTCGTAATCTTGGCGATATCTACGGCTGGAAAGCGCGTGAATATGGCAGTGAGCGGCTGCGGCTCGAAGAGGTTAAAGCGCCGGGCGTCAGAATGCCAATCAGTTTATCGGTACGCAGCGGTGAAATTGTCGGCCTGTTTGGTCTGGTCGGCGCCGGGCGCAGCGAATTAATGAAGGGGCTGTTTGGCGGCAGCAGAATTACCGGCGGTCAGGTCTATATCGATGGTCAGGCGATAAATATTCGCAAACCCGCGCAGGCGATTCAGGCGGGAATGATGCTGTGTCCGGAGGATCGCAAAGCCGAGGGCATCATTCCGGTACATTCGGTGCGCGACAACATCAATATCAGCGCCCGGCGTAAGCATATTCATGCCGGCTGCCTGATTAACAATGCCTGGGAAGCGAGTAATGCCGAACAACATATCAAATCGCTCAATATTAAAACCCCAGGAGCTGGGCAGTTAATTATGAATCTTTCCGGTGGTAATCAGCAGAAGGCTATTCTTGGTCGCTGGTTGTCGGAAGAGATGAAGGTCATCCTGCTTGATGAACCGACCCGCGGCATTGATGTTGGCGCAAAGCATGAAATCTACAACGTTATCTATGCGCTGGCGGCTTCTGGCGTGGCGGTCGTTTTTGCCTCCAGCGACCTGCCAGAAGTGCTCGGCGTCGCCGACCGCATCGTCGTCATGCGCGAAGGTGAAGTGGCCGGTGAATTGCTGCATGAAGACGCGAATGAACAGCAGGCGCTGAGCCTTGCAATGCCTAAAGTCAGCCAGGCCGTAGCCTGAGTAAGGAGTGAATGATGTCATCTGTAACTACACCCAGCGCTGCCCGATCCTCTTTCAGTTTCGGCCGAGTCTGGGATCAGTTTGGAATGCTGGTGGTCTTCGCCGTGTTATTCATCGGCTGCGTGATCTTTGTTCCCAATTTTGCTTCTTTCGTCAACATGAAAGGATTAGGGCTGGCGATTTCCATGTCGGGAATGGTCGCCTGCGGAATGCTGTTCTGCCTGGCTTCAGGCGATTTTGATTTGTCAGTTGCTTCTGTGATTGCCTGCGCCGGTGTGACAACAGCGGTGGTGATTAATCTCACCGAAAGCCTGTGGATTGGTATTGCCGCAGGATTACTATTAGGGGCGGTCAGCGGGCTGGTGAATGGTTTTGTTATTGCGCGTTTGAAGATCAACGCGCTAATCACGACCCTGGCCACCATGCAAATTGTCCGCGGGCTAGCCTATATTATTTCCGATGGTAAAGCGGTTGGCATTGAGGATGAACGTTTCTTCACCCTGGGCTATGCCAACTGGTTAGGTTTGCCGGCGCCTATCTGGCTGACGGTTGCCTGCCTGATTGTCTTTGGACTGCTGCTGAATAAAACCACCTTTGGCCGCAATACTCTGGCAATAGGAGGCAATGAGGAGGCTGCGCGTCTGGCAGGGGTACCGGTGGTTCGTACCAAGATTATCATCTTCGTTCTTTCAGGTTTGGTATCGGCGGCGGCGGGGATCATTTTGGCTTCGCGCATGACCAGTGGTCAGCCTATGACCTCAATTGGTTATGAACTGATTGTGATCTCGGCATGCGTACTGGGTGGCGTATCGCTAAAAGGCGGGATCGGTAAGATCTCTTATGTGGTGGCCGGGATCCTGATTCTGGGTACCGTAGAGAATGCGATGAACCTGCTGAACATCTCGCCATTCTCGCAATATGTGGTCCGCGGGGTGATATTGTTGGCGGCGGTTATCTTCGACCGTTACAAGCAAAAAGCGAAACGTTCGCATTAATTGAGCGCAACTTTTAAGTCTACTCATAATGTCCCGCCAGCGCCCGCTGCGCTGGCGGTGACTATCAAAAATGGCGAGGCTGGTCACACTGTCTATACTTACATGGCTAACAATTAGTTAACAACCAGCGTAATGCTGGCCATGATAAGGAGGAATACAGGGTGGCTGACCAGATATCTGTACCGCCTGAGCTAACCGGAAACCACGCATTTTTTCTGGATCTTGACGGCACGCTTGCCGATATCAAACCTCATCCCGATCAGGTTGTTATCCCCGAAGACGTCCTTCAGATGTTGCGATTACTGGCACAGCAGCAACATGACGCTGTGGCATTGATTTCAGGGCGCTCACTCGCAGAGCTCGACGCACTTACCCGTCACTGGCGATTGCCGCTTGCCGGCGTCCACGGGGCTGAACGCCGCGATATCAATGGAAAAAGACATGATGTATCACTACCGCCGGCGCTGAGCCGTGAGGTCGGCGAAGCATTAACTTCGGCGCTACTGGCGCTGCCTGGCAGTGAACTGGAAGATAAAGGCATCGCTTTTGCGCTGCACTATCGCCAGGCGCCACAACACCAGAGCGCCATCCTGGCATTGGCGCAGGATATCGTGCAGCGTTATCCGATTCTGGCCATTCAGCAAGGGAAGTGTGTCGTTGAGATCAAACCGCGCGGGATTAACAAAGGTGAAGCGATTGCCGCGTTTATGCGGGAAGCGCCTTTTGCGGGACGAAAGCCGGTATTTATCGGCGATGACCTGACTGATGAGGCGGGTTTTACTATGGTTAATCAATTAGGCGGAGTATCGATAAAAGTTGGACAAGGCGACACACAGGCGCGCTGGCGGCTGGCAAATGTTGCCGCCGTACATCAGTGGTTACGTCACGTCGTCGACAATACGCAATGCCTGGATGTATTCACTAACGGGAGGGATGACCATGGGTCGTTTAGTCGTAGTATCTAACCGTATTGCAACGCCGAATGATAAAAAGGCCAGCGCTGGCGGCCTGGCGGTGGGTATTTTAGGTGCGCTGAAGGCGAGCGGCGGCACGTGGTTTGGCTGGAGTGGGGAGATCGGCGATGATAGCCAGCCGTTGAAGAAGGTGAGTAAAGGGGATATTTCCTGGGCCTCATTCAACCTTAGCGAAGAAGATCACGAGCTCTACTACAATCAGTTTTCCAATGCGGTGCTATGGCCCGCGTTTCACTATCGTCTCGACTTAGTCAATTTTCAGCGTCCGGCGTGGGAGGGGTATCTGCGCGTTAACGCCGCCGTGGCGCAAAAACTGCTGCCGCTGCTAGCCGACGACGATATGATTTGGGTTCATGATTATCACCTATTGCCATTTGCCAGTGAATTACGCAAAAACGGCGTCAAAAACCGCATCGGTTTCTTCCTGCATATTCCGTTTCCGACGCCTGAAATATTCAACGCTTTACCTCCACATGCGGAGCTTCTTGAACAGCTTTGTGATTATGATTTACTCGGCTTTCAGACCGAAAACGACCGGCAGGCATTTGTTGATTGCGTCGCCCAACAAACGACCTTGTGCGAAGTGGGTCACCAGCAATACCGCGCCTGGGGTAAGACGTTCCGTACTGCCGTCTATCCGATAAGCATCGAACCTCAGGAAGTCGCGCGCAGCGCCAGCGGGCCGCTGCCGCCGAAGTTGGCTCAATTGAAAGCTGAACTAAAAGGAGTTAAGAATATTTTTTCCGTTGAGCGCCTGGATTACTCCAAGGGGCTGCCGGAGCGTTTTCAGGCTTACGAGGCGCTGCTGGAAAACTACCCGCAGCATCGTGGAAAAATTCGCTATACCCAGATAGCGCCCACTTCGCGGGGCGATGTTCAGGCTTATCAGGATATCCGCCATCAACTGGAAACGGCCGCCGGGCGAATCAACGGCCACTATGGTCAACTGGGGTGGACGCCGCTGTATTATTTGAATCAGCACTTCGATCGCAAACTACTCATGAAGGTATTTCGTTATTCGGATGTGGGGCTGGTCACGCCGCTACGCGATGGCATGAACCTCGTGGCCAAGGAGTTTGTCGCCGCGCAGGACCCTGAAAACCCTGGGGTGTTGGTGCTATCGCAGTTCGCTGGCGCGGCGAATGAACTGACTTCCGCGCTCATCGTCAACCCTTACGATCGCGATGAAGTGGCGGCGGCGCTGGACCGCGCTCTGACTATGCCGCTTGCGGAGCGAATTATTCGCCATGGCAAAATGCTCAAGGCGATCGAGAATAATGATATTGATAACTGGCAGGCGCAGTTCGTTGCCGATCTAAAGCGTGTAAAGTCGCATGAAGATAGCTGCCAGCAGCCAACCGTAGTTACTCCCTCCGCGTAGTCAAAATGGCTGATGCTTCGGCATCAGCTTATTCCAGGGAAACCAACAGCACATCGACTCCGCTGCTGCCGACGATATTCTTCGCTGAACAGGTTGCGCGGGAAAACAGGCTCTGGTTATGGTTGCCGCAGATTACCAGGTCGACGTGATGCTGACGGCAAAAATCCTTCACGTGATGACAAAGTTCGCCGCTGGCGATGGTCATTTTACTGATGGGATAGTCCGCCTGGGCGGCGAGTTCATTAAGAAAGCTACGTGTCTCCTCCTGCATAATCTCACGTAAATTCTCCATCATCGGCGCGGCGAACTGATTATACATTTCCGGATCTGTCGCCAGCGTGATCAGGCTGACCTGCGCATTAAGCGGACGTGCGATAGACACCGCTTTATTGACCAACATGCGGCTTTCCGGCGTTGGGGCGACGGCGACTAACAGATGAGAGTAGGGCATCTAGCCTCCTTGAGATACGCAACGGGATCTTTCTACTTTCTTTACTCCTAATTCCATCTTTCCACAAGGGGTATTCGCGCGGTTAAAAACGCCTTTCTCCGGCCGTGTGATATCAGATTCTGGCAGCCGACTCGCAAAAATGATTCTCTCTTTTGCTTTAAAAGAAACGCTGTTTTATAAATCGGTGACGCATGTTGCCCGGCCCTTTGTTTTTTTGCCACTGAATGATTAGTACTGGCAAAAATGCAAAGGTAAGCCGGTTTTCATGATCTTACTGTAGCCATGTATCCGCAAAACTTCGGTATAGCCTGGTAAGGCCGAAGTTATCTAATAAAAAAGAGACAGGATTTACGGCGATGAAAACACGAAAAATCGGTTTGGCTAATTATCTCGCCTATGGTTCCGGCGATTTTCTCGGCGCGGGAACTACCGCGCTTACCGCAGCATGGCTACTCTATTTTTACACCACTTTCTGCGGGCTATCACCCATTGAGGCGACGCTCATTTTCGCCACCGCGCGCGTACTCGACGCGGTCGTTAGCCCCCTGATGGGCTTCTTAACCGATAACTTTGGCTCTACCTGGCTGGGTAAGCGATTCGGCAGACGCAAATTTTTTATTTTGCTCGGTATTCCCTGTGTCTTTAGCTACTCAATGATGTGGGTAGGCGATATGGGGTTCTGGTATTACCTCGCGACTTATCTGCTGTTTGATATTGTCTATACCATGATTCTGGTGCCCTACGAGACGCTTGTGCCGGAGATGACCGATGATTTCAAACAGAAGACCAAATTTTCAGGCGCGCGTATTTCCATGGCGCAGATGTCGGCGATATTAGCCTCGTTTTTACCGGGGATTCTGCTCACCCAACTGGGTAAAGACAACGCCAGCTCATTTTTTTATGCAAGCCTGGTCTTTTCGGTGCTGTGCGCCCTGATGCTGACCTTCGTCTGGTTTTTTACCTGGGAGCGCCCTCGGGAAGCGTGGTCTGAAGCGGCGCTGCGCGCAGAAGAAGAAAAACGCAATTTAACCCTCGCGCAGAGTCTTAACCGGCTGTTTATTGAGCTTAGCTCTACGCTGCGCATTAAAATCTTCCGCCAGCATCTTGGTATGTATCTGGGCGGTTACATCGCGCAGGACGTTTTCAATGCGGTGTTTACCTATTATGTGGTCTTTGTGCTGATGCAGGATGCCTCCGTCGCCTCTAACTTACTCGGCACGATGGCTATCTTCCAGTTTATCGCGGTCATCGCCATGATCCCGCTCTGCATCCGCTTTGGCCCGGCGCCTTCATACCGCATGGTAGTGGTGCTGTTCGGTTTGAGTTCACTCTCTTATGCCGTGCTTTATTACGCGGGGCTGAGCGATGTCTATTCATTATTGCTGCTCATTTCTGCTATCGCGGGCCTGGGGCGCGGCGGCATTAATTACGTGCCGTGGAATACCTACACCTATATTGCCGACGTCGACGAAGTCATTACCGGCCAGCGTCGGGAGGGTATTTTCGCCGGTATCATGACGCTGACCCGCAAAGCGTCGCAGGCGGGGGCGGTGATGCTGGTTGGCATCATCATGCAACTATCGGGCTTTGTCTCCGGGCAAAAAATTCAGCCGGAAGGCGTGAGTCATACCATTCTGTTGATCCTTAGCGTCGGTACGTTGGTGGTGCTGGCTTGCGGCTTCCTGGTCTCCCTGCGCTTTAAACTCAATCTGCATACGCATAGCGTGCTGCGCGCCGAGACGCTAATGATGCGCGATGTCGGTTACGCACAGCCCGAGCGGGCGACAGCGGAAAACCGCGCGGTGGTTGAGCAGCTGGCGGGGATGCCTTACGAATGCCTGTGGGGCAATAACAATATTGGTTACCTGAATCGCAATAAACCTGCCGCCCCGGCGCTGAATCAGGGCGGTGCTTTGAATTCGACATATACCAGAGGTTAAGAACATGAAAGTTTGGCCGGTCAAACATAGCCCATTATTGCGTCAGCCTGAGCGCTTTATCGCTCGCAGCGAGCTTCAGGCATTGATCCGTAATGTGACGCAAAACCTGGTGAATATTAAGGATGAAAGCGGGCAATTTTTACTGCGGCTGGACGACGGGCGAGTCATCGATACCAAAGGCTGGGCCGGTTGGGAATGGACCCACGGCGTTGGGCTGTACGGCATCTACCAGTATTATCAACAAACCGGCGATACCGCCATGCGCGATATCATTGACGGCTGGTTCGCCGACCGCTTCGCCGAAGGGGCAACCACCAAAAACGTTAATACCATGGCGCCGTTTTTGACGCTGGCTTATCGCTATGAAGAGACCGGGCGTCAGGAGTATCTCCCGTGGCTCGATAGCTGGGCCGAGTGGGCGATGCATGAGATGCCGCGCACCGAGCAGGGAGGCATGCAGCACATTACCCTGGCGGAAGAGAACCATCAGCAGATGTGGGATGACACGCTGATGATGACGGTGCTGCCGCTAGCCAAAATCGGTAAATTACTAAATCGTCCGCACTACATTGAAGAAGCAACCTATCAGTTCTTGCTGCATGTACAGAACCTGATGGACAAAGAGACTGGCCTGTGGTTCCACGGCTGGAATTACGACGGTCGGCACAACTTTGCGCGTGCGCGCTGGGCGCGGGGTAACAGCTGGCTCACCATCGTTATCCCGGACTTCCTTGAGCTGGTGGATTTGCCAGAGGGGAGTGCGGTGCGCCGCTATCTGCTACAGGTACTGAATGCGCAAATTGCCGCGTTAGCTGACTGTCAGGATGAGAGCGGCCTCTGGCATACCCTGCTCGACGATCCGCATTCCTACCTTGAAGCGTCAGCGACGGCGGGCTTTGCTTACGGCATCCTGAAAGCGATACGCAAGCGTTATGTCGGGGCGGAGTACACCGAGGTTGCCGAAAAGGCGATACGCGGGATTGTGCGAAATATTTCACCAGAGGGGGAACTGCTGCAAACCTCGTTTGGTACCGGGATGGGCTCCGATCTTGATTTTTATCGGCAAATTCCGCTGACGTCGATGCCGTACGGCCAGGCGATGGCGATTCTTTGTCTGACGGAATATCTGCGCAAGTATTTCTGATAGCGGCATAGATTCCCCGGCCGCGCTGTGCGTACCGGGGCTCCTGATAAAACAAACCCGGCTTTCACCGGGTTTGTTTTTACATCCGCTCTACGGTCTCAATACCCAGAGTATCAAGACCCAGCTTCAGCGTCTTCGCCGTCAGCTGCGCCAGTTTCAGGCGGCTATTACGGGCCTCTTCGCTTTCGGCGCTGAGGATTGGGCAGTGTTCGTAGAAACCTGAGAACAGCCCGGCCAGATCGTACAGATAGGCGCACATCACGTGCGGAGTACCTTCACGGGCGACGACGGCCAGCGTTTCTTCGAACTGCAGCAGGCGGGCAGCCAACTGCGCTTCGCGATCTTCGCTAATAACCACCGGCGCGGCAGCCAGCGCGCTTTCGTCGATACCGGCTTTACGGAACACCGACAGCACGCGGGTATAGGCATACTGCATGTAAGGCGCGGTATTACCTTCGAACGCCAGCATGTTATCCCAGTCGAAAATGTAATCAGTAGTACGGTTTTTCGACAGGTCAGCATATTTCACCGCGCCGATACCCACCGCATTGGCCAGTTTTTCCAGCTCATCGGCAGGCATATCCGGGTTCTTCTCGGCCACCAGGCGGCGTGCGCGCTCCAGCGCTTCGTCCAGCAGATCGGCCAGTTTGACGGTACCGCCGGCGCGGGTTTTAAACGGTTTACCATCTTTCCCGAGCATCATGCCGAACATGTGGTGTTCCAGCGGTACGGATTCAGGCACATAGCCGGCTTTACGGACAATGGTCCATGCCTGCATCAGGTGCTGATGCTGACGAGAGTCGATGTAGTAGAGCACGCGGTCGGCATGCAGCGTTTCATAACGGTATTTTGCGCAGGCGATATCGGTAGTGGTGTAGAGGTAGCCGCCATCCTTTTTCTGGATGATGACGCCCATCGGTTCGCCTTCTTTGTTTTTGTATTCATCAAGGAAGACCACGGTCGCGCCTTCGCTCTCGACGGCCATACCTTTTGCTTTCAGATCGGCAACGATCCCCGGCAGCATCGGATTGTACAGGCTTTCACCCATCACATCATCGCGAGTCAGGGTGACATTCAGGCGATCGTAGGTGATCTGGTTTTGCGACATGGTGATGTCGACCAGTTTACGCCACATCTGCAGGAAGTACTCGTCGCCGCCCTGCAGCTTAACCACGTAGCTACGCGCGCGCTCGGCGAACGCTTCGTCTTCGTCATAGTGCTTTTTCGCTTCGCGGTAGAAACCTTCGAGGTCGGCCAGCGCCATTTCGCCGGCGTTTTCCTGCTGCTGCTTTTCCAGATAAGCGATCAGCATCCCGAACTGGGTACCCCAGTCACCGACGTGGTTGGCGCGGATAACGCGATGGCCGAGGAATTCCAGAGTACGTACCGAGGCATCGCCGATGATGGTTGAACGCAGATGGCCGACATGCATCTCTTTCGCCACGTTCGGCGCGGAGTAGTCAACAACGATGGTCTGCGGCTGTGGTTTCGCCACGCCCAGGCGCTCGGACTGCAGCGCGAGATTGACGTTTTCCGCCAGGAAGGCCGGATCGAGGAAAATATTGATAAAGCCCGGCCCGGCGATTTCGACTTTATTGGCAATGCCGTTCAGATCGAGATGAGACAGTACCTGCTCTGCAAGTTGTCGCGGCGCCATGCCCAGTTTTTTGGCCACTGCCATCACGCCATTGGCTTGATAGTCGCCGAACTGAACTTTTGCTGACTGGCGGACCTGAGGTTCGCAATCGGCAGGCGCGCCTGCCGCGATCAGGGCCTGGCTGACTTTTTCTGAGAGAAGAGCCTGAATATTCACCGGAATACCTTACTTTTAAGGCGCGAGAACCCCTGTGGGGCGGCGCCGGAACATGGACAAATTAAGGCGGGAGTATACTGCATTTGCGCCCAGCCGTCAGCACCGCGCGCAAGTTGTAAAGCGGCACGCTTAATGAATAACCATTCGTTGTTCAGGCGCGCGGATTGGCGGTTGGTCGGGGCGGCGAAACAGGATAAATTAGCCTTTTTAGCAATGACCGAGGCGCAAGATGGCGAACTGGCAGCAAATTGATGAACTGAAAGATATTTCGGCGGATTTACCGCGTTTTAGCGATGCGCTGCAAGCGCTGGCCGAACGGTTGGGGTTGGAGCTTGCGCCGCTGGACGCCGACCATATCTCGCTGCGCTGTCATCAAAATACTACGGCGGAACGCTGGCGGCAGGGGCTGGAGCGTTGCGGCGCGCTGTTATCGGAAAATATCATTAATGGCCGCCCCATTTGCTTATTTAAGCTTGCCGAACCTATTTGTGTCGCCCACTGGCGCTTTACGGTTGTGGAGTTGCCATGGCCGGGGGAAAAACGCTATCCGCACGAAGGCTGGGAACATATCGAAATCGTTCTGCCGGGCGAGCCGGAAACCCTCAACGCTCGCGCGCTGGCCTTGCTTTCCGATGACGGGCTCAGCCAGCCGGGAATTTTCGTAAAAACCAGCTCGCCGAAAGGGGAGCGTGAACGCTTGCCGAACCCGACGCTTGCGGTCACGGACGGCAAAGTGACCATCAAATTCCATCCCTGGTCGATCGAGCAAATCGTCGCCAGCGAGCGAACCGATACTTAACAGTGTGAAGCCGCGCGGCGTCTGCGGGGAAAAATCGTGACATGCTGTGCTGCCCGTGATGAAAATGGAGAAGGAATCGATGTTGCTGGAAGTTTGCTGCTATAGCATGGAATGCGCGCTTGAGGCGCAGCGCTGCGGCGCCGATCGCATTGAACTTTGCGCCGCGCCGCAGGAGGGCGGGTTAACGCCGTCGTTGGGCGTGCTGCGTTCGGTGCGAGACAATATCTCGATTCCGGTTCATCCGATTATCCGTCCGCGCGGCGGCGATTTTTGTTACACCGAGGGTGAATTTGCCGCCATGCTGGATGATGTGGCGACGGTCAGAGATCTGGGTTTTGCTGGTCTGGTGATTGGCGTGCTCGATGCTGACGGCCAGGTGGATATCCCCCGTATGCGAAAAATTATGGCGGCGGCGGGTCCGCTGGCGGTGACCTTCCATCGCGCCTTTGATATGTGCGCCGACCCGCGTCAGGCCTGGCATGCGCTTGCTGAACTTGGCGTTGCTCGCATCCTCACTTCCGGTCAACGGCCAACGGCGGAACAAGGTCTTGCAAAAATTATGGAACTAATTGCGCTGGGCGATACTCCAATCATTATGGCCGGAGCGGGAGTGCGGGCTGCCAATCTGCAAAAGTTTCTGCAGGCAGGCCTCAAAGAGGTGCATAGCTCAGCGGGGCAGTGGTTGCCATCGCCGATGCGCTTTCGTAATCCGGGGTTATCGATGTCCACCGACGCAGATGCCGATGAATATTGCCGCTATGCCGTTAACGGCGAAGCGGTAGCGGAAATGAAACAGATTATTTCTGCCGCGCGGGATTAGCCCGCGAAGCTAACCGTTTTTTGCTGCACATCATGTCGCCCAATATGATGATTGCCCGTACCAGGCCCCTGCAATTTCAACAGGGGCCTTTTTTTATCCCACGAGCGCCAGTGGTCGGCTGAGGTGAATTACGCCCTGGCCGCGGCCGCTTTTTTGGCCAGCGACTGTTGCGTCTCTGGTTTAGTGGCGACGATCACCGCGCGCAGCGGCGCGGGGTAACCTTCCAGCGTTTTGCTGCTGTCATGCGGGTCGAGGAAGTCGGCGAGTGATTCCGTCGTCATCCATTCGGTGCGGCGCTGCTCTTCGCTGGTGGTGACGCAGGTATCAACAATGCGCACATCGATGAATCCGCACTTCTCCAGCCACTGTTTTAGCGCGGCGGCGGAAGGAATGAAATAAACGTTACGCATTTGCGCGTAGCGGTCGCCTGGCACCAGCACGGTGTTCTCATCACCTTCAACGACCAGCGTCTCCAGTACCAGTTCGCCGCCGGGGGCTAACTGATCTTTGAGCTGCCACAGATGATCCAGCGGGGAACGGCGGTGATACAGCACTCCCATCGAAAAGACGGTATCAAAAGCTTCCAGCGCCGGCAGTTGTTCGATGCCTAGCGGCAGTAGGTGCGCGCGCTGATCGTTGCCGATGAGTTTGCGTACCGCTTCAAACTGGCATAAGAACAGCTGGGTTGGATCGATACCGACCGCCAGATGCGCGCCGGCGCCGATCATTCGCCACATGTGATAACCACTGCCGCAGCCGACATCAAGAATAGTACGACCGGTGAGGTCGGAAAGATGCGGCAGCACGCGTTCCCATTTCAGGTCGGAACGCCATTCGGTATCGATATTAATGCCATACAGCGAATAAGGGCCTTTACGCCACGGCATCAGGTTTCGCAGCAGATTTTCAATTCGCAGCTGGTGGCCTTCGCTGAGTGGCGTTTCGCTTTCCGCCGTGACGCTATGCAATAGATCGAGACGCCAGGGCGCCAGCTCGGGCAGAAACTCAACGGCGCGTTCCCATTCGCGAAACTTACCGTGCAGCGCTTCGCGTTGCCAGGCAGCGACCTGAGCGGGCAGGGTTTCCAGCCAGTGGGAGAGCGGCCCTTTCGCGATCAACTGATAAAAATTACTGAAGTCGATCATGCCCGTTCCTCGGATTTAACCGCCACCAACGAACCAAAATTAAAGCACTGGAACCACAGTTCGGCATGTTCAAATCCGGCCTGACGAAGGCGCGCTTTATGGGTTTCAACCGAATCGGTCAGCATGACGTTTTCCAGCATGCTGCGTTTCTGGCTGATTTCCAGTTCGCTATAGCCATTGGCGCGCTTGAAGTCATGGTGCATGTTGAACAGCAGTTCGCCGACGTTGGCATCTTCAAAGCTGAATTTTTCGGAAAGCACCAGTGCGCCGCCCGGATTGAGCCCTTGATAGACTTTATCAAGGATAGCCTGACGTTCGCTCGGTTCGAGGAACTGAATAGTGAAGTTCAGCACGACCATCGAGGCATTTTCAATGGCGATATGGCGAATATCGCCCTCGATAACCTCAACCGGCGTTGGCGCTTTATAGGCATCAATATGACGACGGCAACGTTCTACCATCGCCGGGGAGTTATCAATGGCGATAATTTTGCACCCCGGGTGCGCAATATTGCGGCGCACGGAAAGCGTCGCGGCGCCGAGCGAACAGCCAAGATCGTAAACCTGAGTGTTTGGCTGAACAAAACGCTCAGCCAGCATGCCGATCATCGAAATAATATTGGAGTAACCAGGAACAGAGCGCTGGATCATATCCGGGAAGACTTCGGCTACCCGTTCATCAAAGGTCCAGTCGCCGAGACTGGCAATCGGCGCGGAAAAAAGCGTATCGCGGTGAGACATAACGTTAAACCCGAAAAAACGAAAACGGCGTATTGTGCGCTAACGCAGGGAGAAAACCAACTCCCAGGGCATATACCACAGGTTAGCCAGCACCATCAGCAACAGCGAGCACCAGGTGGCGCTCATTCCGGAACGCCGCCAGCGGAACAGGCGATGATGGAAACCGTACGAGTGCATCAGGCGCCCGGCAATCAGCAAAATACCGCAAACGTGCACCATCCAGGTTAGCGCGCCGTTCATTTCCATAAACAGCAGCAAGATAAGCCCAATGGGGACGTATTCCACGGCATTGCCATGAACGCGAATGGCGACCTGTAGTTCGCTAAAACCGCCGTCGCCATAGCCGACGCGATACTGCATGCGCAGACGTACCACGTCGAAGGAAAACTTGATTAACAATAACGCACCCAAAACCGCATACAGCGCGCTGACCATACCCAAAACTCCCTTTAATTATGTCAGGTGGCTCCGACTATCATAGCAGGATATCAGAAAAGCGAGGATTGCTGCGGAATTGACGGTGCAGCGCCGACTTGCGGCAGCACCGCGCGTAGGTCTTCCCATAAGGTATCTACCAGTTCAGGCGCCTGGGCGATATCCGGGGTATGCAAAAACAGCCACGGCGTGGCCGACTGATGCCATTTTGGCAGCGTCTGTAGCCAGACGCGAAACAATTCGCGATTCTGCGCCATATCATCGCTGCCGATAAAGCGCACCATCGGCTGCTCCGCGGTCATGACCGCGTGAACCGGGACTTTGGGTTTCTTTTTCTGCGCGTCGATCATCGCCGGATTACGCGCGACGGCGCTATGCACCGGGCGGCTATCGAGGATAACTCGATTGGCGTTGCGCTGGTGTAGCCCGCGATTAAGCTGCTGTTCGGCATCGCCTTTGGCGAAAAACTCGGGATGGCGAACTTCAACGCCGTAAGTGAAGTTTTTCGGTAGCGTATCGAGAAAATGCCACAGGGCAGGGAGGTCTCGTGGCCCGAAGGTGGCGGGCAACTGCAACCAGTACTGGCCGATGCGCGATTCCAGCGGCGCCAGACGAGTAAAAAATTCGTGGCTTAAATCGTCGCAGTCGCGCAGTGCCGCCTGATGCGAAATCGTGGCCGGGAATTTGAAACAGAACCGAAAATCATCGTGAGTTTGTTGATACCAGCGATCGACTATCTCGGCCTTTGGTAAGGCATACAGGGTGGTATTACCCTCCACGCAGTTAAAATGGCGGGCATACTCTTCAAGGCCGGTGATGCCAAGGCACACCCATTTAGGGTGCGACCATTGCGGGAGCCCGATATAAATCATAAGGCGGCGAGAATGTCCTCAGTACTGCGCACGCGGGCGATGCGCGGGAAGATATGCGTCATACTGCCCTGATGCTGATCGGCGGAGGCGGCGCTGCACGCATCCTCGGCGATGATCAGATTGAAACCGAGTTCCCAGGCATTGCGAGCGGTGGATTCCACGCCGATATTCGTGGAGATACCGCAAAGGATAATGGTGTCGATACCGCGGCGGCGAAGTTGCAGTTCAAGATCGGTACCGTAGAACGCGCCCCACTGACGTTTCGTCACTTCAAGATCGCTATCCTGCTTGCCAAGCGCCGGCGGATAGACCCACCAGTTTTCAGGCAGCTTCGCGGCGCCAGCCTGGGCATCTACCGGCTGTTTTAACGCTTCAGCGAAATCGGCGGACCAGCCGACGCGAACCATGATGACGGGCGAACCCTGTTGACGACATTTTTCAGCCAGCTTTGCCGCGCGCGTCACCACCTCGTCGGCGCGATGCGGGCCGCCGGCAAAGGGTAAAATGCCTTCTTGCAGGTCAATAACGACCAGCGCGGTTTTTTTCGCATTGAGTTCTAACATGGTATCCCCGTATCTTGTTCTCTTATCAGGCCGCTACAATACCGTTGCTAATTCGGCTCAAGGGTAACAAATTTTGTTAATTTATGTGAGCACAAGCAATAAGCGCGCAGCAAAGCAGCGTACAAACTGCGTCGGGCTTATCGTCAGACAGAATTTCCAGTATAATAGCCGCCTTTTTTCATTCAGTAGTGACATTCAGCAAAGCTGCGACCTCGTCGCCTGCATGGCAGGCAACATCCGCCTGCGGCTAAGTTAAGGGATATCTCATGCGTACAGAATATTGCGGACAGCTACGTCAGTCCCACGTGGGGCAGCAAGTGACCCTGTGTGGTTGGGTCAACCGTCGTCGTGATCTCGGTAGCCTTATCTTCATCGATATGCGCGACCGTGAAGGCATCGTGCAGGTGTTTTTCGATCCGGATCGTGCGGATGCATTAAAACTGGCTTCCGAACTGCGTAATGAGTTCTGCATCCAAATCACCGGTACCGTGCGCGCGCGTGAAGAGCGTAACGTCAACCGCGAGATGGCCACCGGCGAAATCGAAGTGCTGGCGTCTGACCTGACCATCATCAACCGCGCGGAAGCGCTGCCGCTGGACTCCAACCACGTCAACACCGAAGAAGCGCGCCTGAAATACCGCTATCTGGACCTGCGTCGTCCGGAAATGGCTCAGCGCCTGAAAACCCGCGCCAAAATCACCAGCTTCGTGCGCCGCTTCATGGACGATCACGGGTTCCTCGATATCGAAACCCCGATGCTGACTAAAGCCACACCGGAAGGCGCGCGTGACTACCTCGTGCCGTCGCGCGTCCATAAAGGTAAATTCTACGCGCTGCCGCAATCTCCGCAGCTGTTCAAACAGCTACTAATGATGTCCGGTTTCGATCGTTACTATCAGATAGTCAAATGCTTCCGCGACGAAGACCTGCGTGCCGACCGTCAGCCTGAATTTACTCAGATTGATGTTGAAACCTCGTTCATGACCGCGCCGCAGGTGCGTGAAGTGATGGAAGATCTGGTTCGTAAGCTGTGGCAGGACGTGAAGGGCGTAGACTTCGGTCAATTCCCGGTGATGACCTTTGCCGAAGCGGAGCGTCGTTACGGTTCCGATAAACCGGACCTGCGTAACCCGATGGAACTGGTAGACGTAGCCGATCTGGTGAAAGCGGTCGAATTCGCCGTCTTCTCCGGCCCGGCTAACGACGCCAAAGGCCGCGTTGCTGCCTTACGCGTGCCGGGCGGTGCGGCGCTGACCCGTAAACAGATTGATGAATACGGCAAATTCGTACAGATCTACGGTGCGAAAGGGTTGGCCTATATTAAAGTGACCGAGCGTGCGAAGGGCCTTGAAGGCATCAATAGCCCGGTGGCGAAATTCCTCAACGCCGAAATCGTCGAAGCTATTCTTGAGCGCACGGGCGCGCAGGACGGCGACATGATCTTCTTCGGCGCTGACAACAAGAAAGTGGTTGCCGATGCCCTCGGCGCGCTGCGTCTGAAGCTGGGCAAAGACCTGAATCTCACCGACGAGAACAAATGGGCGCCGCTGTGGGTTATCGACTTCCCGATGTTCGAAGACGACGGTGAAGGCGGCCTGACCGCGATGCACCATCCGTTCACCTCGCCGAAAGATATGACTGCCGCCGAGCTGAAAGCCGCTCCGGAAGACGCTGTGGCTAACGCCTACGATATGGTCATCAACGGCTACGAAGTCGGCGGTGGTTCGGTGCGTATCCACAGTGGTGAAATGCAGCAAACCGTGTTTGGCATTCTGGGCATTAACGAACAAGAACAGCGTGAAAAATTCGGCTTCCTGCTGGATGCGCTGAAGTACGGCACGCCGCCGCATGCCGGCCTGGCGTTTGGCCTCGATCGCCTGACCATGCTGCTGACCGGTACCGATAACATCCGTGACGTTATCGCCTTCCCGAAAACGACGGCTGCCGCGTGCCTGATGACCGAAGCGCCGAGCTTCGCGAATCCTGCCGCGTTAGGCGAACTGGGGATTCAGGTTGTGGCGAAAGAGGCAAAAGAGTCTCCGGAGAACAACTAAGATGTCATTCAAGCTGCCCGTCTCCGTTCTGGTGGTGATTTACGCCGAAGATACGAAGCGGGTGCTGATGTTGCAGCGACGCGACGATCCCGCTTTCTGGCAGTCGGTTACCGGCAGCCTGGAAGAGGGGGAAACCGCGTTGCAGGCCGCCGCGCGCGAAGTAAAGGAAGAGGTCGCCATTGACGTTGCTCGCGAGCAACTGGCCTTAATTGACTGTCAGCGTACGGTGGAGTTCGAGATATTTTCTCACTTACGTCATCGCTATGCGCCGGGCGTCGAGCGCAATACGGAATTCTGGTTCCGTCTTGCGCTGCCCCATGAGCGCCAGATTGTTTTCACTGAACATCTGGATTACCGCTGGGTTAGCGCGTCGGATGCCGCCGCGCTAACCAAATCGTGGAGCAACCGGCAGGCGATTGAAGAATTTGTAATTAACGCCGGATAACTTCCCGCGGCGTTTGTCGCGGGAAGACGGCTTTTTTGGAGAGTTTTTTATGGCAGGTCATAGTAAATGGGCCAACACCAAACACCGCAAAGCGGCGCAAGATGCCAAGCGCGGTAAGATCTTTACTAAAATCATCCGCGAGCTGGTCACCGCTGCGCGTCTGGGCGGCGGCGATCCGGCATCCAACCCGCGTCTGCGCGCGGCGGTAGATAAAGCGTTGTCCAATAACATGACTCGCGACACCTTGAACCGCGCCATCGCGCGCGGCGTCGGCGGTGATGAAGACGCGAACATGGAAACCATCATTTATGAAGGTTACGGCCCGGGCGGCACTGCGGTAATGGTTGAATGTCTGAGCGACAACCGTAACCGTACCGTCGCCGAAGTACGCCACGCCTTTACCAAAACCGGTGGTAACCTCGGAACCGACGGCTCCGTGGCCTATCTGTTCAGCAAAAAAGGCGTGATCTCCTTCGAGAAAGGCGACGAAGACACCATCATGGAAGCCGCGCTGGAAGCGGGTGCTGAAGACGTTGTTACCTATGACGACGGCGCCATTGACGTTTACACCGCCTGGGAAGAGATGGGCGCGGTGCGTGATGCGCTGGAAGCCGCTGGCCTGAAAGCCGATGCTGCTGAAGTCTCAATGATCCCGTCGACTAAAGCGGATATGGATGCGGAAACCGCGCCGAAGCTGCTGCGTCTTATTGATATGCTGGAAGACTGCGACGACGTGCAGGAAGTGTATCATAACGGCGAAATCTCTGATGAGGTTGCCGCAACGCTGTGATGCCGGTAGCCGGTATTGCGGGTGAGTTATTACTGGAGGCGCGTGATGGCCATTATTCTCGGCATTGACCCGGGGTCACGCGTGACCGGTTATGGCGTGATTCGCCAGGTCGGGCGGCAGTTGAGCTACCTTGGCAGCGGATGTATCCGCACCAAAGTAGACGATCTGCCGTCGCGGCTGAAGCTGATATACGCCGGCGTCACCGAAATTATTACCCAGTTCCAGCCCGACTATTTCGCTATCGAGCAGGTCTTTATGGCGAAAAATGCCGATTCGGCGTTGAAGCTTGGGCAGGCGCGCGGAGTGGCGATTGTCGCGGCGACGAACCAGGACCTGCCGGTCTTTGAGTACGCCGCCCGCCAGGTTAAGCAAACCGTCGTCGGCATCGGTAGCGCGGAAAAGAGCCAGGTACAGCATATGGTGCGTACCTTGCTGAAACTTCCTGCAAATCCGCAGGCGGATGCGGCGGATGCGCTGGCCATCGCCATCACCCATTGCCACCTCAGTCAGAACCTGGCTCAGATTAGCGAGACCCGGCTCAATCTGGCGCGAGGGCGGTTACGATAATCACAAATCAGGCTGGATATTCATCCAGCCTTTTTTTATGATAACGCATTAGACTTTCGGCCCTTTATTCAGGAGCGCTACGTGATAGGCAGACTCAGAGGCATCATTCTCGAAAAGCAACCCCCGCTGGTATTACTGGAAACCGGGGGCGTAGGTTATGAAGTCCATATGCCGATGACCTGCTTCTACGAGCTACCGGAAGCCGGGCAGGAAGCCATCGTCTTCACCCATTTTGTAGTGCGTGAAGACGCGCAGCTGCTGTACGGCTTTAACAACAAGCAGGAACGCACGCTGTTTAAAGAGCTTATCAAAACCAACGGCGTCGGGCCGAAGCTGGCGCTGGCTATCCTTTCCGGCATGTCGGCGCAGCAGTTTGTGAACGCCGTTGAGCGTGAAGAAGTTGCCTCGCTGGTGAAACTGCCTGGTATCGGCAAGAAAACCGCCGAACGTTTAATTGTCGAGATGAAAGATCGCTTTAAAGGCCTGCATGGCGACCTGTTTACTCCGGCCGCCGATCTGGTGCTGACCACGCCTGCCGGCCCAACTGCCGACGATGCGGAGCAAGAAGCGGTTGCCGCGCTGGTGGCGCTGGGCTATAAACCACAAGAGGCCAGCCGAATGGTGAGCAAAATCGCTCGCCCGGACGCCAACAGTGAAACGCTAATCCGCGAAGCGCTGCGCGCGGCGTTGTGAGGTAAGGGATGATTGAAGCAGATCGGCTGGTATCAGGCGACAGCATTGGCTTTGAAGAGGCCGCTGACCGCGCTATCCGCCCCAAATTACTGGCAGAATATGTCGGCCAGCCGCAGGTGCGTTCGCAGATGGAAATCTTTATCCAGGCGGCGAAACTGCGCGGCGATGCGCTCGATCACCTGTTGATTTTTGGCCCGCCGGGATTGGGGAAAACCACGCTTGCTAATATCGTCGCCAACGAAATGGGCGTGAATCTGCGTACCACCTCCGGCCCGGTGCTGGAAAAGGCCGGCGACCTGGCGGCAATGCTGACCAACCTTGAGCCGCATGATGTCCTGTTTATTGATGAGATCCATCGCCTTTCGCCGGTAGTGGAAGAGGTACTGTATCCGGCAATGGAAGATTATCAGCTGGATATCATGATTGGCGAAGGCCCGGCCGCACGCTCGATTAAAATCGACCTGCCGCCGTTCACCCTGATTGGCGCGACTACCCGCGCCGGTTCATTGACTTCGCCGCTGCGCGACCGCTTTGGTATCGTGCAGCGCCTCGAGTTTTATCAGGTGCCGGACCTGCAGCATATCGTAGGCCGCAGCGCCCGTCATATGGGTTTGGAGATGAGCGAGGAAGGGGCGCTGGAAGTGGCCCGTCGTGCGCGCGGTACACCGCGTATCGCCAACCGTCTGCTGCGCCGGGTACGCGACTTCGCCGAAGTGCGTCACGATGGCACTATTTCCGCTGAGATCGCCGCTCAGGCGCTGGATATGCTCAACGTGGATGCCGAAGGGTTTGACTATATGGATCGCAAGCTGCTATTGGCGGTGATCGATAAATTCTTCGGTGGTCCGGTCGGCCTCGATAACCTCGCGGCGGCTATCGGCGAGGAGCGGGAAACCATTGAAGACGTGCTGGAGCCGTACTTAATTCAGCAGGGGTTCCTGCAGCGCACGCCGCGTGGCCGAATGGCGACGGTGCGCGCCTGGAATCACTTCGGTATTACCCCGCCGGAAATGCCCTGATAAAACCCGGTAGCTTTCCGCTACCGGGTAGCCTCTCAATCAACTCGCCGCTTTCTTCGTCATACTCAGAACAAACAGCGCCGCTGCGCAGAGCACAACCGAAGGGCCTGCAGGGGTATCGTAGAACGCCGAGAAGGTTAAACCGCCGGTCACCGCCAGCATACCTACACCAACGGCTACCGCGGCCATCTGTTCCGGCGTGCGGGCAAAACGGCGGGCGGTAGCGGCCGGGATTATCAACAACGAAGTGATGATCAGCGCGCCGACGAACTTCATTGCCACGCCGATAGTCAATGCCGTCACCAGCATCAGCAGCAGCTTAACCCGCTGCAACTTCACCCCATCAACAAACGCTAAATCAGGGCTGATGGTCATCGCCAGCAGGTTGCGCCACTGCCAGAGCAATATCGCGACCACTACCACCACGCCTAACGCAATGGAGATTAAATCCTGCGGGGTAACGGCTAACAGATCGCCAAACAGATAGGCCATCAGGTCGACGCGCACGTTCGACATCAGGCTCACCACCACCAGACCGAGCGACAGCGCGCTGTGCGCCATAATACCCAGCAGGGTATCGACCGCCAGGTGAGGGCGTTTTTCCAGCCATACCAGCCCGCCTGCCAGCAGCAGCGTGACCACAATAACCGCATAAAACGGATTAACGTTGAGCAGCAGACCAAACGCCACGCCAAGCAGCGAAGCATGCGCCAGCGTATCGCCAAAGTAGGACATTCTCCGCCAGACCACGAACGAACCCAGGGGGCCTGCCGCGCAGGCGAGCATCATGCCGGCTAACCAGCCGGGTAACAGTAATTCAATCATCAGCGGCCATTTCCTCGACGCAGTACAATCCGCCCCTGCAGGTCGTGGCGGTGATTATGTTGGTGACGATAAATGCCCAGCTGTTCCGCGCCGCGCGGGCCGAACATGGAGATAAATTCCGGATGCATCGAGACCACTTCCGGAGTTCCGGAGCAGCAAATATGCTGATTCAGGCACAGCACTTCATCGGTTTTGGCCATCACCAGGTGGAGATCGTGGGAAACCATTAAGACCGCGCAGTTCAGCTCCTGACGCAGTTGATTAATTAAATCATACAATGCCACCTGACCATTGACGTCGACGCCCTGGGTCGGTTCATCCAGCACCAGAAGTTGTGGTTGATTCAGCAGGGCGCGCGCCAGCAAAACGCGCTGGGTTTCGCCACCGGAGAGCTTTTGCATTGGCGCATCGATTAGATGCCCGGCCTGCACACGCTGCAGCGCCGGCATAATATCCTGCTTGCGGGTACCGGGACGCAGGCGCATAAAGCGGCTGACCGTCAGCGGCATGGTAGCATCAAGATGCAGTTTTTGCGGCACATAGCCGATACGCAGATTTTTCTCGCGCTGGATAGCACCTTCGGTCGGCGTCACCAGGCCGAGCACCACGCGCACCAGCGTCGATTTCCCGGCGCCGTTTGGGCCAAGAAGCGTTAAAATTTTGCCTGGTTTTAGCGTTAGCGAAATGTCAGACAACACGCGCCGCTGGCCGTAGACGACCGCGACTTTTTCCAGCGTTACAAGATTCGTCATGTCAAATTAGGGGTTGCACTAGCGATTGAATGTTATAATATCACATCACTTTCGCTCATTACGATGATTAGTCGCATTATGTTACATAAAAATACGCTTCTTTGCGCTGGACTTAGCGCCGCTTTTTTGTTCGCTCATGCCCCGGTTGCTCATGCAGCCGTTGTCGCTTCCATGAAACCCCTTGGCTTTATCGCTTCCGCCATCGCCGATGGCGTGACGGATACCCAGGTTTTACTGCCTGATGGTGCTTCCGAGCATGATTATTCCCTGCGTCCATCGGATGTAAAACGCTTACAGAACGCAGACTTAGTCGTATGGATTGGTCCAGAAATGGAAGCCTTTATGGACAAGTCAACGCAAAGCATTGCGGAGCAGAAAAAGGTCACCATCGCCCAGTTGGATGGGGTGAAACCGTTGCTCATGAAAGGGACGGATGATGACGATGACGAACATGGTCACGAACATGCTAATGGCGAAAAAAGTGACGGCGATCACCATCACGGCATTTACAATATGCATCTGTGGCTCTCCCCAGAGATAGCGCGGCTCTCAGCGGTTGCAATCCACGATAAATTATTGGAACTTATGCCGCAGAGTCGAGCCAAACTTGACGCCAACCTGAAGGAATTTGAGGCAAAATTAGCCGCAACCGACAAACAGGTGAGTAACGAGCTGGCGCCGGTGAAAGGTAAGGGGTATTTCGTTTTTCATGATGCCTATGGCTACTACGAAAAACATTACGGTTTGACCTCGTTGGGGCATTTTACCGTCAACCCTGAAATCCAGCCTGGTGCGCAGCGTTTACACGAAATAAGAACACAGTTGGTTGAGCAGAAAGCGACTTGCGTTTTTGCTGAGCCACAATTCAGGCCAGCGGTTATCGAAGCTGTTGCCAGGGGGACCTCCGTGCGCATGGGAACCCTGGATCCACTTGGAATCGGAATTAAGCTGGGTAAAGACAGTTACCCGCAGTTCCTGAGCCAGTTGGGGCATCAGTATTCAAGCTGCCTGAAAGGAGATTAACGAGGAAGTGAATACGTGCAACAGATAGCCCGCGCTGTCACTCAGGCATTCAACAACTTGCCGCGACCCCATCGCGTTATGCTGGGGTCGTTGAGCGTCCTGACTTTAGCGGTCGCCGTCTGGCGGCCCTACATCTACCACCCGGAATCAGCCCCGATCGTCAGAACGATTGAGCTGGAAAAAAGCGAAATCCGCTCTCTGCTGCCGGAAGCCTCTGAACCCATCGATCAGGCGCCGCAGGAAGAAGAAGCTATCCCGCAGGATGAGCTCGACGATAAATCCGATAGCGACTCCGGCGGCCATGAATATGTGGTTTCCACCGGCGATACGCTGAGCAGTATTCTTAATCAGTACGGTATTGATATGGGCGATATCGCTCAACTCTCCTCTGCTGATAAAGAACTGCGCAACCTTAAAATTGGTCAACAGCTCTCCTGGACGCTGACCGCCGATGGCGACCTGCAAAGCCTGACGTGGGAGATGTCGCGCCGCGAGACGCGTACCTATAACCGCGTCGCCAATGGCTTTAAAATGAGCAGCGAGCTGCAGAAAGGGGATTGGGTCAACAATGTCCTGAAAGGTACCGTTGGCGCTAGCTTCGTCTCCAGCGCCCGTGATGCTGGCCTCACCAGTACGGAAATCAGCGCGGTCATCAAAGCGATGCAGTGGCAGATGGACTTCCGTAAGCTGAAAAAAGGTGATGAATTCTCGGTGCTGATGTCGCGTGAAATGCTTGATGGCAAGCGCGAGCAGAGCCAGCTGTTGGGCGTGCGTTTACGTTCCGATGGCAAAGATTATTACGCGATCCGTGCCGAAGATGGCAAATTCTACGATCGCAACGGTACGGGTCTGGCGAAAGGCTTCCTGCGCTTCCCGACCTCGCGTCAGTTCCGCGTGTCGTCTAACTTCAACCCGCGTCGCCTGAATCCGGTGACCGGGCGCGTTGCGCCGCATCGCGGCGTTGACTTCGCTATGCCGCAGGGCACGCCGGTGCTTTCCGTCGGCGATGGTGAAGTGGTGGTGGCGAAACGCAGCGGCGCGGCAGGTTACTATGTCGCCGTGCGTCATGGCCGCACCTATACCACCCGCTATATGCACCTGCGTAAGCTGCTGGTGAAACCGGGGCAGAAAGTGAAACGCGGTGATCGTATCGCGCTGTCGGGCAACACCGGGCGTTCTACTGGCCCGCACCTGCACTATGAAGTCTGGATCAACCAGCAGGCGGTTAACCCGCTGACGGCGAAATTGCCGCGTACCGAAGGTTTAACCGGTTCCGACCGTACCGATTATCTGGCGCAGGCCAAAGAGGTTATCCCACAGCTGCGCTTTGATTAGTCTGAATTATCTTCACTGAAAGCCGGCGCCTGATATGCGCCGGCTTTTTCTTTTGTGCGATGAGTGACGTGTCGCTAAACTAAGCCATTATCTTTATTGATTAAGCAGAACTTCTGCGGACCGGGCATGGAAACGAAAAAAAATAACATTGAATTTATCCCCAAATTTGAGAAATCTTTTTTACTGCCGCGCTACTGGGGCGCGTGGCTGGGCGTTTTCGCCTTCGCCGGAATCGCGCTGACGCCTCCCTCTTTCCGCGACCCTATTCTCGGAAAACTGGGGCGTTTTGTTGGCCGTCTGGCAAAAAGCTCCCGCCGTCGGGCGCAGATTAACCTGCTGTACTGCTTCCCGGAAAAAAGTGAGCAAGAGCGTGAAGCTATCATTGATGCGATGTATATGTCTGCTCCGCAGGCAATGGTGATGATGGCCGAACTCGGCATGCGCGATCCGCAGCGTGTGATGTCCCGCGTTGACTGGCAAGGGAAAGAGATCATTGACGAGATGCACCGTAATAATGAAAAGGTCATCTTTTTAGTGCCGCACGCCTGGGGCGTGGATATTCCGGCGATGCTGATGGCTTCAGGCGGGCAAAAAATGGCCGCGATGTTCCATAACCAGGGTAATCCAGTATTTGACTACGTCTGGAACACCGTGCGCCGTCGTTTTGGCGGGCGGATGCACGCGCGTAACGATGGTATCAAGCCGTTTATTCAATCGGTGCGACAGGGCTACTGGGGCTATTATCTGCCCGACCAGGATCACGGCGCCGAGCACAGCGAATTTGTTGATTTCTTCGCGACTTATAAAGCGACTCTTCCGGCGATTGGCCGTCTGATGAAAGTCTGCCGCGCGCGCGTAGTGCCGCTATTTCCGGTGTATGACGGTAAAACGCATCGCCTGACGGTACTGGTGCGCCCGCCGATGGACGATCTGCTGGAAGCCGATGACACGACGATTGCGCGCCGTATGAACGAAGAGGTTGAGATTTTCGTCAGGCCGCACACCGAACAGTATACCTGGATCCTGAAACTGCTGAAGACGCGTAAGCCGGGTGAAACTGAGCCTTATAAGCGCAAAGAACTGTTTCCGAAGAAGTAAGCTGTATGCTGCGCTGAGCAGGGCTACGGCGCCTGCATTTACCAGACCGTAGGCCGGATAAGGCGCAGCCGCCATCCGGCGCAAAAGCGGCTCCTTATCCGCGGATATTGCCCGGCGGCGCTGCGCTTGCGCGGGCCTACAAAGCATTTCCGTATGCTACCATCGCCGGCATGCTGTGATGCCTGCATTTACCAGGATAACAAGCATAAAAAAGCCTCCGTAAGGAGGCTTTCCTGTCTCTGAAGATGATTACTCAACGGTCAGGATACGGGTGGTGTTGGTGCTGCCGATGGTGCTCATCACGTCGCCCTGGGTGACGACCACCAGGTCGCCGGAGACCAGATAGCCTTTATCACGCAGCAGGTTAACCGCGTCGTGCGCGGCGGCAACGCCGTCGTTATGGCTGTCGAAATGTACCGGCGTCACGCCACGATAGAGCGCTGTCAGGTTCAGAGTACGCTCGTGACGGGAGAGGGCGAAAATCGGCAGGCCGGAACTGATACGCGAAGTCATCAGTGCGGTGCGGCCGGACTCGGTCATGGTGATAATCGCGGTAATGCCTTTCAGGTGGTTGGCCGCATACATCGCCGACATGGCAATCGCTTCTTCGACGTTGTCGAACTGGACGTCAAGACGGTGTTTAGAAACGTTGAGGCTTGGGATCTTCTCCGCGCCCAGGCACACGCGCGCCATCGCGGCAACGGTTTCTGACGGATACTGGCCGGCAGCGGTTTCTGCGGACAGCATTACGGCATCGGTACCGTCCAGCACGGCGTTCGCTACGTCCATAACTTCCGCGCGGGTCGGCATCGGATTGGTGATCATCGATTCCATCATCTGCGTGGCGGTGATGACCGAGCGGTTAAGCTGGCGAGCGCGGCGGATCAGCGCTTTCTGGATACCCACCAGTTCCGGATCGCCGATTTCCACACCGAGATCGCCGCGAGCAACCATCACCACATCGGAGGCGAGAATAACGTCGTCCATGGCATCCTGGTCGCAGACCGCTTCCGCACGCTCGACTTTAGCGACGATTTTCGCATCGCAGCCAGCGTCGCGGGCCAGACGGCGAGCATAGTTCAGGTCTTCGCCGCAGCGCGGGAAGGAGACCGCCAGGTAATCAACGCCAATTTTTGCGGCGGTAATGATATCGGCTTTGTCTTTATCGGTTAGCGCTTCAGCAGACAGCCCGCCGCCGAGTTTGTTGATACCTTTATTGTTAGATAGCGGGCCGCCAACGGTAACTTCGGTGAACACTTTCATCCCTTGTACTTCCAGGACCTTCAGCTGCACGCGACCATCGTCGAGCAGCAGGATATCGCCTGGAACGACGTCCGCCGGCAGGCCTTTATAGTCGATGCCGACTTTTTCTTTATCGCCTTCGCCTTTGCCGAGGTTGGCGTCGAGCAGGAATTTGTCGCCGATGTTAAGGAAAATTTTGCCTTCTTTGAAGGTAGAGACGCGGATTTTCGGCCCCTGCAGGTCGCCGAGAATTGCTACGTGACGGCCCAGTTTTGCTGCAATTTCACGGACTTTGTCTGCGCGGAGCTGGTGATCTTCCGGGGTACCGTGAGAGAAGTTCATGCGTACGACGTTAGCACCCGCGGCGATAACCTTTTCGAGGTTGTTATCGCGGTCAGTTGCCGGGCCTAAGGTCGTTACGATTTTGGTTCTGCGAAGCCTTCTGGACATGTAATACTCCGTTGACTGAAACAACTTTGGTGTTGCGTGAACATGGATTCGGTAGCGCCGAATCCGCTAATCGGCGGAACTGCTACGCTGCCGGGACATAATTGGTCTCTGACTTATAATGACTATTATTGTTTATCACTACTAATGAGTAGTTCTTTATCAAAGCGCGATTCCTTGAGCGCTTCCTTGACCCTCTTCAAGTTATCTCTGAATTTTGCTCCGCGGCGCAGGGTGAAGCCGGTCGCCAGCACATCAATTACCGTGAGCTGGGCCAGACGCGACACCATTGGCATATAAATATCGGTGTCTTCCGGGACGTCCAGAGTAATGGCCAGCGTCGACTCCCGCGCCAGCGGGGTGCCGGCTGAAGTAATGGCAATGACCATGGCATCGTTTTCACGCGCCAGTTGCGCCAGTTCAACCAGGCTTTTGGTGCGCCCGGTGTGTGAAATGATGACCACCACGTCATCATCGTTACAATTCATACAGCTCATGCGCTGCAGGACAATATCGTCGGAGTAGATGACCGGGACGTTAAAACGGAAAAATTTATTCATTGCGTCATGCGCGACGGCGGCTGAGGACCCCAGACCGAAGAAGGAGATTTTCTTCGCCTGGGTAAGCAGATCGACTGCCCGGTTGACCGCCGACATATCCAGCGCATGATGTACCTGATCGAGGCTGGCCATCGCCGATTCGAAAATTTTCGCCGTATAGGATTCGACGCTGTCGTCTTCATCGACATTACGGTTAACATAGAGGGTACCGTGTGCCAGACTTTGTGCCAGATGCAGTTTAAAATCGGGGAAACCCCGGGTTTCAAGACTGCGACAAAATCGGTTTACGGTCGGCTCGCTGACGCCGGCTTCCAGCGCCAGGGCCGCTATGCTTGAGTGAATGGCCTGCGCCGGGGTGGCAAGAATGACTTCCGCCACTTTGCGTTCAGATTTGCTAAGGTTTTCCAGTCGGGACTGGATTTTTTCCAGCATGTTCATTGTTAACAGGCGCTCATCAATGGAAACGATTTCATTAATGGGTGAAATCATCAGGCGTTTTAGCAAGAATATACCCCTCCGCAATCAGAAGCGGTGAGGAATAACGAGAAAAAATGTCGTTTTTTTTCATTACATGATCAGAGTCGTATTTTACTAACTGAAAACCAGACGAAACAACGAACATTCTTAGCCTGATGCCCAATTTGTCGGCGAACGCTTTTCCTCTATGTGCGGTAACGTCGGGAAAGCACCGCTAAGGGTTTCAGGAAATTCGTAAACACAGTACAGTGCAGCGTAAGAAAATTACAAATTTAGCCTGGCATAAGCACCAGACTATCAACTGAGGAGAATGACATGGCGGTAACGCAAACGGCCCAGGCATGCGATCTGGTCATTTTCGGCGCGAAAGGTGACCTCGCGCGCCGTAAACTGTTGCCTTCCCTGTATCAGCTTGAAAAGGCTGGCCAGATTAACCCTGAAACCCGCATCATCGGCGTTGGTCGCGCCGATTGGGATAAAGACGCTTACACCAAAGTAGTGCGTGAAGCGTTAGAAACCTTCATGAAAGAGAAAATCGACGAAGGTTTATGGGATACCCTGAGCGGTCGTCTGGACTTCTGTAATCTTGATGTCAACGATACCAGCGGCTTCACCCGTCTGGGCGAAATGCTGGATCAGGAAAACCGGGTCACCATTAACTACTTCGCGATGCCGCCAAGCACTTTCGGCGCCATCTGCAAAGGCCTGGGCGAAGCGAAGCTGAATGCCAAACCCGCGCGGGTGGTGATGGAAAAACCGCTCGGTACCTCGCTGGAAACCTCCCGGGAAATCAATGACCAGGTGGGTGAGTATTTCGAAGAGTGCCAGGTTTACCGTATCGACCATTACCTGGGTAAAGAGACGGTACTGAACCTGTTGGCGCTGCGCTTTGCTAACTCCCTGTTCGTCAATAACTGGGACTGCCGCACCATTGACCACGTTGAAATCACCGTGGCGGAAGAAGTGGGTATCGAAGGCCGCTGGGGTTATTTCGATCAAGCCGGGCAGATGCGCGACATGATCCAGAACCATCTGCTGCAGATCCTGTGCATGATCGCCATGTCGCCGCCGTCGGATCTAACTGCCGACAGCATCCGCGATGAAAAAGTAAAAGTGCTGAAATCGCTACGCCGAATCGATCGCTCGAACGTGCGTGAGAAAACCGTCCGTGGTCAATACACCGCCGGGTTTGCGCAAGGCAAAAAAGTACCGGGCTATCTGGAAGAAGAGGGCGCTAACAAATCCAGTAATACGGAGACCTTTGTGGCCATCCGCGTGGATATCGATAACTGGCGCTGGGCTGGGGTTCCGTTCTACCTGCGTACCGGTAAACGTCTGCCGACCAAATGTTCCGAAGTGGTGGTTTACTTCAAAACTCCGGAACTGAACCTGTTCAAAGAGACCTGGCAGGAGCTGCCGCAGAACAAACTAACCATTCGTCTGCAGCCGGATGAAGGTGTTGATATTCAGGTGCTTAACAAAGTTCCAGGCCTCGATCACAAGCATAATCTGCAGATCACCAAACTGGATCTGAGCTACTCCGAGACCTTCAATCAAACTCACCTGGCGGATGCCTACGAACGCCTGCTGTTGGAAACCATGCGCGGTATCCAGGCGCTGTTCGTGCGTCGCGATGAAGTGGAAGAAGCGTGGAAGTGGGTTGACTCCATTACCGGCGCATGGGCGGCCGACGGCGACGCGCCGAAGCCTTACCAGGCCGGTACCTGGGGCCCGGTGGCGTCGGTGGCGATGATCACCCGCGATGGCCGTTCCTGGAACGAATTCGAGTAAGTGTATCGTTAATCCGGGAGAGTTATTTTACCGGTAACATGATCTGGCGCAGTCTGGCGCATAATTTTTAATCTTTTAAGCCCCGGGAGGATTCACCCCCGGGGCTTTTTTTATTACACTGCCTGTAGACATTTTGCCCCTGAGCCCCAGTGGTGGTGCCATTTACACCATTCTTCGACGTCATCGCGCGGTGGCCGGACAGATAAATTTTGAGGAGCCTCTATGAATTCGACAATGTTACGGGTAACAAATCGCATTATCGAACGGTCGCGCGAAACCCGCTCAGCCTACCTCGCACGGATTAATCAAGCCAAAAGCGATACCGTCCATCGCTCGCAGTTGGCCTGCGGTAACCTGGCGCACGGTTTTGCCGCCTGTCAGTCAGAAGATAAAGCGTCGCTGAAGAGCATGTTGCGCAACAACATCGCCATTATCACCTCCTACAACGATATGTTGTCCGCCCACCAGCCTTATGAACATTATCCGGATATCATTCGCAAAGCCTTGCACTCCGCCAATGCGGTAGGGCAAGTGGCCGGCGGCGTACCGGCAATGTGCGACGGCGTGACGCAGGGTCAGGATGGCATGGAGCTGTCGCTGCTGAGCCGCGAAGTGATTGCCATGTCCGCCGCCATCGGCCTGTCGCATAACATGTTCGACGGCGCATTGTATCTTGGCGTATGCGATAAAATTGTTCCCGGTCTGACCATGGCGGCGCTCTCCTTCGGTCATCTGCCATCGGTGTTTATTCCCTCCGGCCCGATGGCCAGCGGTCTGCCGAATAAAGAGAAAGTGCGTATTCGTCAGCTGTATGCCGAAGGTAAGGTTGACCGTATGGCGCTGCTTGAATCCGAAGCTGCCTCTTATCATGCGCCGGGCACTTGTACCTTCTACGGTACCGCCAACACCAACCAGATGGTGGTTGAGTTCATGGGTATGCAGCTGCCAGGTTCGTCATTTGTTCACCCGGACGCTCCGCTGCGTGAAGCGCTGACCAGCGCCGCCGCGCGTCAGGTGACGCGCATGACCGGCAACGGCAATGAGTGGATGCCGCTGGGTAAAATGATTGACGAAAAAGTGGTGGTCAACGGTATCGTTGCGCTGCTGGCGACCGGCGGCTCCACCAACCATACGATGCACCTGGTAGCGATGGCGCGCGCGGCGGGCATTATCATTAACTGGGATGATTTCTCCGATCTTTCTGATGTGGTGCCGCTGCTGGCGCGTCTGTATCCAAACGGTCCGGCGGACATTAACCACTTCCAGGCGGCAGGCGGCGTGCCGGTACTGGTGCGCGAGCTGCTAAAAGGCGGATTGCTGCATGAAGATGTCAACACGGTTGCCGGCTTCGGCCTGTCCCGTTACACCATGGAACCATGGCTGAATAACGGCGAACTGGACTGGCGTGAAGGGGCGACCGCGCCGCTTGACGATCAGGTCATTGCTACCTTCGAGAAACCGTTCTCCCGCCATGGCGGTACCAAAGTGCTGAGCGGTAACCTCGGTCGTGCGGTAATGAAGACCTCCGCGGTGCCGGTTGAGAACCAGATTATCGAAGCGCCAGCGGTCGTCTTTGAGAGCCAGCACGACGTACTGCCGGCGTTTGAGGCGGGACTGCTGGATAAAGATTGCGTAGTCGTTGTACGCCATCAGGGGCCGAAAGCGAACGGCATGCCAGAATTACATAAACTTATGCCGCCACTTGGTGTATTATTGGACCGCCGTTTCAAAATTGCGCTGGTCACCGATGGTCGACTTTCCGGCGCATCAGGCAAGGTACCGTCAGCCATCCATGTTACTCCTGAAGCCTATGATGGCGGCTTGCTGGCGAAAGTGCGCGATGGCGACATGATTCGCGTTAACGGGCAGACCGGCGAGTTGACCCTGCTGGTCGATGAAGCCGAACTGGCCGCCCGCCAGCCGCATATTCCTGACCTGAGCAGTTCGCGGGTCGGTACCGGCCGCGAGATGTTCGGCGCGCTGCGCGAGAAGCTCTCCGGAGCCGAGCAGGGCGCAACCTGCATCACTTTTTAAGACGATTCGATTTGTAGATCTGGCGAGAGAAAACTCTGATGAAAAACTGGAAAACAACTGCAGAAGCAATCCTGACTAACGGCCCGGTCGTACCGGTTATCGTGGTGAAAAAGCTGGAACACGCGGTGCCGATGGCGAAAGCGCTGGTTGCAGGCGGTGTACGCGTTCTGGAAGTCACGTTGCGCACCGAGTGCGCGCTGGAAGCTATCCGCGCTATCGCCAAAGAAGTGCCGGAGGCGATTGTCGGCGCCGGCACCGTGACCAACGTTGAGCAACTGAAAGCCGTAACTGAAGCAGGCGCGCAGTTCGCTATTAGCCCGGGCCTGACCGAATCCCTGCTGAAAGCGGCGACCGGCGAAGGTACTATCCCGCTGATCCCGGGTATTAGCACCGTATCCGAGCTGATGCTGGGCATGCAGTATGGCCTGAAAGAGTTCAAATTCTTCCCGGCGGAAGCGAACGGCGGCGTGAAAGCGCTGCAGGCGATTGCGGGTCCATTCGGCCACATTCGTTTTTGCCCGACCGGCGGCATCTCTCCGGCGAATTACCGCGACTATCTGGCGCTTAACAGCGTGCTGTGCATCGGCGGCTCCTGGCTGGTTCCGGCCGACGCGCTGGAAAACGGCGACTACGATCGCATCACCAAACTGGCCCGCGAAGCGGTAGAAGGCGCGAAATAATTTCTGCGCCTTAAATGACAGAAGCCCGGCCCGCGTGAGCGACCGGGCTTTTTTTTATCCCTTCACGACAACCGCGGCGGCAGCGTTTTTGGCGCGGCTGATGGCTTCATCGACGTTGTCAGCAACCGCCAGCGTAACGCCCAGGCGACGCGCGCCGGCGATTTCCGGTTTACCGAACAGACGCAACTGCAGACCCGCGCCAACGGCGGCATGCAGATTGCCAAAGGTCACATTCTCACTGGTTAGCTGCGGTAAAATCACCGCCGATGCCGCTGGGCCATACTGGCGGATGGCACCGATCGGCAGGCCAAGGAAGGCGCGAACGTGCAGGGCGAATTCCGATAGATCCTGCGAGATCAGAGTGACCATGCCGGTATCGTGTGGGCGAGGGGAGACTTCGCTGAAGATAACCTCATCGCCGCAAACGAACAATTCAACGCCGAAGAGCCCATATCCACCCAGCGCCAGCACCACTTTGCAGGCGATCTCCTGCGCGCGTTGCAGCGCGAGATCGCTCATCAGCTGCGGCTGCCAGGATTCACGGTAGTCGCCATCTTCCTGACGATGGCCTACCGGGGCGCAAAAGTGGACGCCGTCGACGGCGCTGACGGTGAGCAGCGTAATTTCAAAATCAAAATTTACCACCCCTTCGACGATGACGCGTCCGGCGCCTGCGCGCCCGCCCTGTTGGGCGTATTGCCAGGCGGCGCTGAGCTGGTCAGCCGAGCGGATAAAGCTTTGGCCTTTACCCGAGGAACTCATTACCGGCTTAACGATACAAGGCAGACCAATTTCGGCGACGGCGGCGCGGAACCCTTCTTCACTGTCGGCAAAACGATAGGCAGAGGTGGGGATCTGCAGTTCTTCTGCCGCCAGCCGGCGAATGCCTTCGCGATTCATGGTGAGTTTCGCGGCCCGCGCGGTTGGCACCACTTTTTGCCCGGCTTGTTCAAGTTCAACCAGAGTGTCGGTGGCAATGGCTTCGATCTCCGGCACGATATAATCTGGCCTTTCTAAGGCGATCAGTTCACGCAGCGCGTCGCCGTGCAGCATGTTGATGACGTGCGAACGATGGGCCACCTGCATCGCCGGCGCATCGGGATAGCGGTCGACGGCGATGGTTTCAATACCCAGCCGCTGGCATTCAATGGCGACTTCTTTTCCGAGCTCGCCGGAACCTAACAACATTACCTTCGTGGCCGCGGGGCGCAGCGCGGTACCTAATAAAGTCATAACCTACTCTCAGCGTAAACAGAACATGCCGCGCATTATAAACGAAAACGTTTGCGTCTGTCTTTATACGCGTAAGTTGAGAACGGCGGCGAAATTTGATATGCTGTATATAAATACAGTATAAAGAGGCTGCACAATGGCGGTTGAAATCAAATACGTCGTGATCCGTGAAGGTGAGGAAAAAATGTCTTTTGCCAGCAAAAAAGAGGCCGATGCTTACGACAAAATGCTCGATTTGGCTGAGGTGCTCAATGACTGGCTGGTCGCGTGCCCGCTGGAATTAGATGAAGCTCAGCGTGACAATATGTCGATGTGGCTGGCCGAGCGCAAAGACGCCTTACACCACATTCTGAAGTCAGGGAAATTGCCGGAAGCAGAAGATCATGCTGAGGCGGCGGCAGAAATGCCGGAGTCTGCGCCTACAGAGGACGAGGCTCAGCCTGGTGCCGCCGAAGAAGGCGCCGCGAAAAAGCCGCGCAAAGCAAAGGCCGCCTGATAACCGGGCGCAACGGAAATTTTCGCATCTTTAGCCAGCCATAACATTTCCTGACGTCTCGTCGTTTAGGCTGATGGCATCGCATCTCGCGCTATGAGGAATGTTATGGCTAACTGGCTTAATCAACTTCAGTCCCTGCTGGGTCAGCAGGGCGATTCCGTTTCCGCTGAAAAGTCTTCATCCGCTAAAAACCTGCTGCCCGGCGCATTGGGCGGCCTTGCGGGTTTGTTGGTCGCCAGCAAATCATCGCGCAAGCTGCTGGCGAAATATGGCACTGGCGCGCTGCTGGTTGGCGGCGGCGCGGTGGCAGGCAGCGTGCTGTGGAATAAATATCAGCAAAAAATGCGCGGTCAGCAGGCGGATATCGCAATGCAGACATCCACCGCGGTTGCCCAGGAACCGGTTGTGCTTGATGCGCGCAGCGAGCGGCTGATTACCGCGCTAGTCTTTGCCGCCAAAAGCGACGGTCATATTGACGAACGTGAACGTCAGCATATAGAAGAGCAGTTGCGCGCGGCGAACATCGACGTGCAGGGCCGAGTGTTGATCGACAGGGTTTTAACCCAGCCGCTCGACCCGCAGCGGCTGGCGCAAAGCGTGCGCGATGGGCAAGAAGCGCTGGAAATCTACTACCTCAGCTGCGCGGTAATTGATATCGACCATTTTATGGAGCGCAGCTATCTGGATGCGCTCGGCGATGCGCTCAAGCTGCCTGAGGACGTTCGTCAGGAGATAGAACGCGATGTTCAGGCGCAAAAGCAGGCGCTTGATTCTTAAAAGAGAGCATTTCGCTTGCATCGCTGGCCACTTTTGCCACCCTTATAGACACGACATCGTTCAGGGCGCTCGGCGCCCTGAGTGATTTTGTGATTCCATAATAAGACGCAGAAGAATAACGCATGCTACCGAAAGCCAAACGGATCCCCCACGCCATGACGCTACATGGCGACACTCGCATCGATAACTACTACTGGCTACGCGATGACGAACGCGCGCGCCCGGAAGTGCTGGAGTATCTCCATCAGGAAAATGACTACGGCAAAAAGGTGATGGATACGCAAAGCAGCCTGCAGGAGCGGGTGCTGAAGGAAATCATCGATCGCATTCCGCAGCGGGAGGTCTCCGCTCCTTATAGCAAAAATGGCTACCGCTATCGCCAGGTCTATGAACCAGGCTGTGAATACGCGATTTACCAACGTCAATCGGTGCTCAAAGAAGAGTGGGATGAATGGGAGATTTTGCTCGACGCCAACCAACGGGCGGCGAAGAGCGAATTCTATACTCTCGGCGGATTAGGCGTCGCGCCGAACAACCAACTGATGGCGGTGGCGGAAGATTATCTTTCCCGCCGTCAGTACGGCTTACGTTTTAAGGATCTGAGCAGCGGCGAATGGTCGGCTGAGATCCTGGAAAACGTCACGCCAGGATTTGCCTGGAGTAATGACTCTCGTTTTTTGTGGTATGTGCGTAAGCACCCGACCACGCTGCTGCCGTATCAGGTCTGGCGGCATGCCATTGGCACTAGCGCGGATAACGATGTGTTGGTCTACGAAGAGAAAGACGACACGTTTTACGTCAGCGTGCATAAAACCACCTCCCAGCAGTTTGTGGTTATTTATCTTGCCAGCGCCACCACCAGTGAAGTGTTACTCCTTAATCCGGAACTTCCCGATGCGGCACCGGTGTGCTTTTTGCCGCGACGCAAGGATCATGAATATAGCCTCGACCATTATCAGCACGCGTTTTATCTGCGCTCTAATCGCGAAGGTAAGAACTTTGGCCTCTACCGCACCGTGCTTCGCGACGAAGGGCAGTGGCAGACGTTGATCCCTGCGCGTCCTGACGTGATGCTCGAAGGTTTTACCCTGTTTACCGATTGGCTGGTGGTCGAGGAACGCCAGCGGGGCTTAACCAGCCTGCGGCAGATCAACCGTAAAACGCGAGAAGTGGTTGGCATCGCTTTTGACGATCCCGCCTACGTCACGTGGCTTGCCTATAATCCGGAACCGGAAACGTCAAGGCTGCGCTATGGTTATTCATCGATGACGACCCCGGATACGCTATTTGAGCTGGATATGGATACCGGCGAGCGGCGGGTTATCAAACAACAGGAAGTGCAGGGCTTTGACGCTGCCTGTTATCGCAGCGAACATCTGTGGGTGACAGCGCGTGACGGCGTGGAGGTGCCGGTATCGCTGGTCTATCACCGTGAACACTTTCGCAAAGGGGTCAACCCGTTACTGGTGTACGGCTATGGCTCTTACGGCGCCAGCATGGACGCCGATTTTAGCGCCAGCCGTCTGAGCCTGCTGGATCGCGGTTTTGTCTTTGCAATAGCCCATATTCGCGGCGGCGGCGAACTTGGCCAGCAGTGGTATGAAGACGGCAAATTCCTCAACAAGAAGAATACCTTTAACGATTATCTGGACGTCTGCGATGCGCTGCTGGCGCAGGGATATGGCGACCCTAAATTATGCTATGGCATGGGCGGCAGCGCCGGCGGCATGCTGATGGGCGTGGCGATAAACCAACGACCGGAGTTGTTCCATGGCGTAGTGGCGCAGGTGCCGTTTGTTGACGTACTGACCACCATGCTCGACGAATCTATTCCGCTCACGACCGGTGAGTTTGAGGAGTGGGGAAACCCGCAGGACGAAACCTATTATCACTATATGAAGAGCTATAGCCCCTATGATGGCGTCTCAGCCCAGGCTTATCCGCATATGTTAGTGACCACCGGGCTGCATGATTCGCAGGTGCAATACTGGGAACCCGCAAAATGGGTGGCGAAGCTACGCGAGCTGAAAACCGACGACAATCTGCTGCTGTTATGTACCGACATGGATTCCGGGCATGGCGGTAAGTCGGGACGGTTTAAAAGCTACGAGGGCGTGGCGTTGGAGTACGCCTTTTTAATCGCCCTCGCGCAAGGCACCTTGCCCGGCAAGGTAGAAGTGTAGCGTTACTCGCCGAGGTAGTGTTTGAGGGTCAGCCGCAGTTCCGGGCTCATTCGGTCCAGGTTATTGAACAGCCAACGTAAATAGCCTGGATCGTTTTCCGCCACTTCCGACACCGCTTTGCCGCGATATTTGCCGAAGGTAAAGGTAGTCATCAGCGCCGGTCGGCCGGTAATGTCGGCCATTTCATCCGGTGACCAGCCGGAAACCTGCATGATATCCAGCAGTAGGGCGGCGGTGATATAACAGTCGTACAGCGCGCGGTGGTGATGCAAACCCGGCGGGGTGGCTACGCTTAGCTTGCGCGACTTATACAACCCCATATTGCTGTACTTAATTCCCGGCCACAGGCGGCGCGCCAGCTTCATAGTACAAATCCACTCGCCGTTCATTTCCGGTAATACCCGGCGATCAAAGCTGGCGTTATGGGCGACATACCATGGGCTGCCCTGGTATTGCGGTACGATTTCTTCAATCCAGGGCTTATCGGCCACCATTTCTTCAGTGATGCGGTGGATAGCCATCGCCTGCGGGCTGATAGGGCGGTCAGGTCTCACCAGATGACTCATGGGATTCGTTATCTGGCCGTCGATGATATCGACGGAGGCAATTTCGACAATGCCGCCCTGCAAACCGCAGGTTTCGGTATCGATTACGCGCAGCATGGCTTACTCCTCGCCAAAAACACCAGCGTAAAGGAATGCGCGGCGGATGCCAATGGGGGGATCCTCAAGGAATGATCAATCATTTTGCTTTCGGTTCATACGGCAGGCGGGAAAGTGACACGGATGCCAGACGGTGCGCGATCAGACGTTCACGGAACCAGTCGCGCAGGTGAGCCGGTTGCTCTCGCTCGACGAGGTCGGCAACGACGGGCATATTGTAGCGTTCTTTAAAGGCGACGCCGGCCGCCGCGAGATCAACGTTGACCTTGTCCATTTCATCTTGCGAAATTTTTGCCAGATTATTTGCCATCAGTACCTCCTTCATTACGGCGCAAAAGTTACTAAGCGTGACGCTGAAAGGCAAGTCCCGGATGCTTAGCTCGACTATGCCATTATACAGGGTTATTCTCTGTCCAACATACATAACAAAAAGGAATGACGTTTATGCGAAACATCGCCGGACGCGCGCTATACGCCGCCGTGTTTTTCAGCGCTATGTTAACCACCGCCAGCGCTTTTGCTCATGCTCATCTGCAACAACAAATCCCGGCGGCCGATTCGACGGTCTCCGCGTCGCCGCAGTCGCTCACGTTAACGTTTAGTGAAGGCGTCGAGCTCTCCTTCAGCGGTGTGACCCTCAGCGGCCCGCAGAATAAACCTGTCGCTACCGGCAAGCTGGCCCGCAGCGACGGTAATAAGGCGCAATTAACGCTGCCGCTGACTGAACCGCTGGCGGCGGGCGAGTATACCGTAGCGTGGCATGTGGTCTCCGTTGACGGCCATAAGACCAAAGGGCAATACCACTTCAGCGTGAAGTAAACCATGCTGACGGGAGTGTATGTCGGCCTGCGGTTTGTCCACTTCATCTCATTGATGACGGCTTTCGGTTGCGCGCTGTACGGCGCATGGTGGGCGCCAGCCTCGCTGCGTCGTCTGCTGATGCAGCGTTTTTATCCTTTGCTGCGCTACCTGCTAATGATTAGCGCTATTTCAGCCACCTTGATGCTGATGGCACAAGGCGGGTTGATGGCCGATGGCTGGGGGGATGTCTGGCGACCTGCAATCTGGAGGGCTGTTATCGGGACGCAGTTCGGCGGCGTCTGGCTTTGGCAAATGGTGCTGGCGTGGATTGCGCTGGCGGCGGCGTGGCTCAAACCACGCCGCCCGGCGCGTCTTCTGTTACTGCTATTTTGCGCGCAGTTGTTGTTAATGGCCGGCGTGGGGCATGCGGCGATGAACGACGGTTGGCTCGGCGCGCTACAGCGCACCAATCACGCGCTACATCTGTTCTGCGTCGCTGCCTGGGCCGGCGGGCTGTTGCCATTTGTCTATTGCCTGCGGCTGGCGCGCGGGCGCTGGCGTCAGGTAGCGATAACCACCATGATGCGTTTTTCACGTTATGGGCATCTGGCCGTGGCTGGCGCGATTGCCAGCGGAATTGGCAATACGCTATTAATACAGGGGCGGCTGATTGGCGATTCACCGTGGGGAGCGATGTTGTTGCTCAAATGTGCGCTGGTCGCCGCGATGGTAGCAATTGCGCTGGTGAACAGGTATGTTCTGGTACCGCGAATGTCAGGCGAAGGCGCATGGGCGGAACGGACTATTTTACGCACTACACAGCTGGAAATGGCGCTTGCCGCGCTGGCGATCCTCGCCGTCAGCCTGTTCGCGACCTGGCAACCTAATTGAGTTAACTGGCTAAATGATGAAAAAAATCGTTCTGACAATGTTGTTACTGGCAAGCTCAGGCGCCGCGCTGGCGGCGCCACAGGTGATTACCGTGAGCCGTTTTGAAGTGGGCAAGGACAACTGGGCCTTCACCCGCGAAGAGGTGATGTTAACCTGCCGCCCGGGTAATGCGCTTTATGTGATTAACCCGAGCACCCTGGTGCAGTATCCGCTGAATGATGTCGCCGAGCAGGAAGTGAAGGCCGGTAAGACTACCGCGCAGCCGATTTCAATCATCCTGGCTGACGATCCGCAGCATCCGGGGCAAAAAATGAGTCTGGCGCCGTTTATCGAACGAGCGCAAAAGCTCTGCTGATAATTACCTATATCACGTTGTTTTAAAGATAAAAAACCGCCTGCGTCTTGTGGAAAAACGCGGCGGTTTTTTGTTGGCGCAACGGATTTTGTCAGCAATTTTTCAACCGCTTTTGTCGCGGACTGGAAAAGCTGACACAGTCAACTATTCTTATAAGGCAAGGCGACTTAGCCTGCATTAATGCCAACTTTTAGCGCACGGCTCTCTCCCAAGAGCCATTTCCCTGGACCGAATACAGGAATCGTGTTCGGTCTCTTTTTATCTGAAGTTCAGCGAGTTAATAATATCCATTTTTGACTGCCCAAACGGCCGAACGCTCAGCTTTTCCCCTTATATCACAACAAAAACACTCTTAACATTATTTTTACATAAAATTTGTCCCGTTAATGGCCGAGTTCAGACATGCTGGCCGGAATCCTGTACCGTTCTTAATAGGTCACGGTGACGGTGACGATATCCGAATATACTCCTGCGGGTTTACTGGTCTGGCTGGGATTTATCTGTACTGTGTAGTTTACATCCTGTGATGCGCCGGTGCCGCTGAAGCTCAGATTATTGGTTGGCGTCCATGCACTGCCTGAAGGCTGATAAAACTGATATTGCAACCCGTAATTCACCTGGTTAATGCTCGCAATAAGCTGCCGCCATCCGCCAGCGAGGGCATTGGCGCTGGTGAGGTTGACGGTATAGGTTGCGTTTTTAGTACAGCGAACGGAAAGTTTGTTGCTAAGCGTGGTAAAGCTTGAAGGAATTGACGCCGGAGTAAAGGCGACATCAGGAGCATTATCGATGTAACAGAAATTGGTAACAATTAGCTTCACATTCAGCGTGACGGTTTGCTGGCCGGTGGCATAGTTGCAGGTAATAATGCCGGAAACGCAAATCCGGTAATCCCAATGAATACTAATGGTGTCAGTATAAGTACCCGCAGGTACGTTGAGTCCGGCCGGGATCTTCAAATACAAAGGCAGCGAACCGTCGCTGGCATTAAATAACCCAAGCAGGCCGATGAGTGAAGTGATACTCCATGTTTTGGTATAGCCAATATTGTAAATTTCCGAACAATTGGTATCTGAGCAGATGTTGTAAGGAACCACGTCGGTACCGGTGGTGCTCATCATTTGGGGTGTGGTGCCCGAGGGATGATCGGAGGAAAGAATCCTGGCGTTTATCGTATTTGTACTGAGTAGCGATAGGGCACTGCCGGAACAGGAAAAACCAGACCCCGATTTGACCGTTTGCTGAGTGTTTGCCAGCGTAAAGGAGTCAACAGAACCAAAACTTGCATCGTTTGAGAGCTGAAATGAACAACTAATATCCGCGCGCGCCGTTGCACAAAGCAGAAAGAATAGCGCGCACAGTAAAAACAGATGTTTCAATTTTCTATCCTTATTCTTCAATGGCAGCTAATCGGGCCGATACGTTGCGGTACCGGCGTTGATTCCGGCAACTCGAATTGCGCCGTACACACGCCGCTGGCAGCGTGAATAACCAATTTGTTGTGTTGAGTGAGATGACTGAACCACACCAGTCCGTCGTAACCAACCAGCCCCGATTGCTGGCTGCTGACTTCTTCAACCGACGTGCCTGGCGGCAGAGGGTTGCCCGCTTCATCGACCAGGGTAATCGAAGCGGAACGGACGCGGGTGACCGGGAAATCCACCAGCGCGCCGCTGGATTCCCGTATCGCAATTCGTTTTTCTACGACTTTAGCCTCAACGTCCGTGGGCAGCGGTAAGGTGTCGAGGGTCACTTTGCCAGGATACCAGGCGGTGGCCCACGGGATTAGCAGATGGCCACTCTTGTCGGTCGTTCCGACTTTACGGTTTTCGTAATTAACTGCGACATCCGGATAGCCAGCGGTCGAGACGACGATAAACGCATCGCTGATCCTGCGCGCGAAGAACAGGCTGCTATCCATCAACACCACCGAACCAGCTGCTTCAAACCAGCCCTGATTATCATGCTGGGAACCGTAATAACCGCCACTTAACGTTGAAACATCATTTACCCAGGTTAAATCCGCCTGACTATAGCGATCTCCGGTAACGGAGTGGGCCAAATTCCAACCTAATCCACCGTCTGCGGGAGCGGAGCGGTTGTAGGCGACGTTTTGCCCCCATTCGCCGGAGCTGGCGCGCTGACTGCTTAACTGCAATGAGCCGAAACTGTCGAAAGGAATGGTTATCTGCATCATACTGGAATAAGTATTTGCCTGCAGATCCCGGTTAATGCTGATGTTGAAGCTGCTATTTCGCCACAGGCTACGGCTCCAGGATAAGTTCATCAGGCGGGTGCGGCTGTCATCCTGCGCCTGGATATCGAAATAACCAAGGCTAAATGAACCCAGTATTTTTCCCCATGGGCTGAGGCTTAATGTTGCCTGGTCTGACTGACGGCTGAGCGTTACCGTCGATCGATAGCTGGAGAGATTAGCGAAATTCTCGCTGCGTTGAATATGTTGATAGTTAATCCCCCAGATATTGCCGTAATACGAATAACCAGCGGAATACTGGTCACCCTGCCCATCGCCCTTACTCGTGCTGGCGGACAGACTCAGCGTACCCAGCGCGCCAATAGCGATGTCGCTGCCGACCCCGCCATTAGTTAATCCTTGCCGATCTTCTGTATGCATTGACAGCGTGAGCCAGTTGGTTAAACCGTAGCGATAAATTGCGCTGATGGCACCAGCGCCATAGTCGGCATTTTTAATGCCGTAGTTATTACGCAACGCGCCGAGGGTAAAATCGAAATCGCTGAGTCCCTGGCGCAGCAGGGTGTTTGAGACGTAAAAAGGGACGCTGGTAGAGACTTGACGGCCAAGAGCATCGGTTGTGACGATGGTTGCTTCACCAGCGCCACTAATGTACGGCACGTTAGTCAGGGTATACGGACCGCCGTTAATTTGCGTTGAGCTGGCTTTATAACCGTTGATAAACAGATCGACGCTTGAAGGGACTGCTGCGCTACCGGATAGATTCAATAACGGGTAAGTGACCAGGTCCGGACGAACCGAAAAGTTACGGCTGAGGCGAATACCGCCGAGGCGCACCGAACTACTCCAGGTTAACGCATTGCTCACCACGTCGCCTGCCTGGTAGCTGAGCATATTTTCAGGATCGCTATACTTCCACAGCGAATCGTAGCGGATATATCCCTGTTGGCTATCATCGCGGCGGGATGACCAGTTTTGTCTGATAACGGCATTATTAGAAAAAACGCCCGCCGGGCCGAAAAAGCGAAATTCCGTAGAGGTACTGGTGGTTCGGTCGCCGGCGGAAGATGCCAGACTGTAGGAGTCATAGTTAAACAACAGTCCTGGGGTACTGATGGCCTGCAGATACTCCTGTTCGCGACTATTGCCAATATGCTGTTCCGGCAGCCAGCTATCAGGAACGGTTAATTTCAGCATCTGCCCGGCCTGATCGTAGACGACGTTGACGTCTGCTAACTGCCCGACATCGACCAGCGTTTTGCCATCGGGCACCGGGATCCACAGCTGCTTGAGTACAGCCGCAGAGACCCAATAACGATTATTTACTACTTTAACCGGTACGGTTCCCACGGGAGTATTACCGTTAACGGAAATACCCAAATACAGCACGTACTCCTGCTGTTGGCTGAGTATAGCCGCAGGTGCAGGTAAAGAATCATAAGTCGCCGACCATGTCGTTGCCGAAGCGATGACCAGCAGACCGCAGGTTCCAATGAGGAGCCTCATAATTAACGCGCTGCCGGAATTTCCACCGCCTGGCTATTATCCGTTAACTTCGCATACAGACGTATACCGGCTCTGTTTTCCGGGTGACCTGAGATCGGGAAACAGACGCGGCGTTTAGCCAGTACATAACCCAATAAACCCTGCGTTTGTTCTATCTGCGATTTTCCCGCAGCGGTTGCCCAGTAGACGTTACTCAGCCTGGCGTGCTGATTTCCGCCATTGTTAATGCACAGACTCTGACCGCTAAGTGACCAGTTTAACGTGGTTCGTAGCAGCTCTATGCCGTTTTCCAGCTTCAACGGATCCGCACCCTGCCCATAGGTGAACAGAGGCAATACGTAACGCATGCGCATATTCAGGCCGGCGGAGCTTTTGTCTGTCTGTTTTATCGGTTGCGCCGCGGGGATTTCGTCAATCACGATACGGTATGATTTTTCCTGGCCGCTGGCGACTGGCGAAACGCGCATCAGGCGGATAAGTTGACGCTGGCCGGGTTGCACATTGGCAAAGGGCGGGCTGGAGACGACGTCATTCTGATCGGCGTAAACATCTTTCGATTCTTTTTGATCCCAGCCGAAGATGCGTAGCTGTAAATTGACCGCCGTCTCGCCGCGGTTTTCCAGCCACAGTTCAGAGCCTTTTTCGCTGGCGCTGATGGTTTGAAAAATAGGCCAGACCAGCACCGAGCTGGCGGCGCAGGCGTTAGTACTTATTGCTGAACCCAGCAAAACAACAATACAACGACGAATCATATTCAACCTGTCTTATTTTAATAGGTCAGCGTGACCGTAACGGTATCACTGTATGAACCCTGCGCCGGAAAGCCATTCGTGGCAAAAAGGCGGCCATAAACCGTATAAGTTTGTGTCGTGTTGGGGAATGAGGCGACGCTGTAAGCTTGAGCGCCGGTCCCCCAAACGGTAGAGCGGTTAGCATCCTGAAAAAGCTGGTAAGCCAGCGTATTGCCGGTGCTGTTGGACATATAGCGTTGGGCCGCGGAGCCGCCGTTGACACCGTAGTCAAGCGCCAGCGAGATCGCCATCCCCGGCGTACACGCGACGACGATTGAGCCAGCGCCAGCGGAGCTAGCGACATCAACATTGCTATAAAGCGACGACATGGAGCCAAAATTTAAGGTGCCAAAATCAGCGCCAGGTGTTCCTGTTCCGTTGCCAAGCAGGCAGCCGGTCGTGATCTGGGCGGTAACCTTGAAGGTTTTCTGCGCGGTGTCAGCCCAGACGGCTGTGGTCCAAAAAAAGAATATGAGTAGCCAAATTGTGCGCGACATGACATCCATTTCTCCACAGTGTTACCAGGTTAATGTCGCGGTGACCATGTCCTGGTAGAAGCCCGCAGCAGGGGCGGTTACGCCTCCTTGGTCCGCCGGCAGCACTCGGGCATAAATTGGGATTTCCTGTGCGCTACCTGTCCCCGTGATGCCGATACCGGCACTGGTAAATTCGGCCTGCCGGGTGCTATTTGAGTAAAGCCGGTAGGCAATTTGATCGCCGTCGGCGCTTTGCATTTGGCGCAGTCCGGTTGTTCCTACATGCTGGCCGTTATTCAAAGTCAGCGTTGCGGGAAGGTTATTGCTACAGACGATAGAGACAGCGCTGGCGCCGCCGCTGCCAATCAGATTGCTATCTATGGCGTTAACCAAATCGCTATAGGTGCCGAAATCAATGGTACCCCAGTTGTTTACGCCGCTTGCGCTGGAACCATTGGTGACGGTACAGCCCGAGCCGATAGTCAATTGCACCCCGACCTGACCCGTCAATGTACCTGTGGTTAGCCCAGCTGCAGTGACCCATGGCGCCTGAACGAGAAGCGCTGTTGTGATAAAGCCGCCAAGCAAAATGCGCGAAATAGTGTTGACGTTCATGATGAACCTCTGGATTGAAAGCCGCTAAGTAAAACCCTGTTTTTGTGAGCATGAGATTAATCCCATTAATCAACATATAATCGCTCTCTGGAAAAATGCTTATTTTTTTACAATGAACTTATAGTTAGTGTTTTTATGGTGTTTTATGCTTTATATTTTGTGAATGTTTGTTTTTATTATTGGTTTTTAGGTGTTTTTGGCGTTGTAAATTCTTCGTATGGCGAGGTGGGGAAGGGGGGACTGTGTACAATTTTTGCAATTGTCGTGTTAGCGCATATTTTTAGCGAAATGCCAGGGAAAAAGTTGGTAGGGATGAGCATATAAAAACAGCAGAAAAGAAGACACCTGCACGCAACCAGACCCATGGTGCAGGTGAAAATTGGGTCTACATCGGAAGTCGTCAGTATACATATTTGTATGACAAATGAAATAAGGCAATGATGGAATGTTTTACAATTAATGCGGTTCTTCGGCTAATCGACGTCGTAATTCTGCAAGTTGTTAATAATTGAACTAAGTTTTCGGCCACGAGCAATATGGAGAATTATTCTGGCGCGATCAGTGCCGGATAAAGTGACGTTTCCAGATAGCTGACCAATACCCATATCTCGTCACTGAAAATAAACCATAGGGCACTACCTAAAATAAGCAGGATAACCAGCAGCAGGAAAATCTCAGTTTTACTCATGGGTCAATGGCCAACTTAAACCGATTATCAACAGGCCACGATATTAACCAAAGAATGTACAAATGAAAACGCCGTTATTTAAAACGGCGAATTTTTTTCGTAATAAGACGTGAATATTTATTTTACACTTAGCAGATTAGCCACCTGTACGGCCATCTCATCCATTAGCTGGAAACGGCGGCGATATTCGGCGCGCTTCTTGCTCGCGATACTTTCCAGCGATTTTCTTTCCAGTTTCAGCGGCAAGCGCCAGCGGTAACTATCATCGCGCACACCTTCAATTGATTGCCAGAACTCATCATAGCTGGCATGGAAGTGCCGGCCTTTGCTTAAACGATAGCGCAGCGCGCGGAATACGTGGCCATTATCGCTAACGGCGTAAATAGCCTGAATATTGCTTTGGCCGGCCAACAGCCAGATGAATTCCAGCAGCAGACGTTTGGGAAACAGGCCGTAGCAGGCGCGGGTCGCGTGTTTAATCACCTCATGGGAAACATGGCGGCGGGGCCCCTGCAGGCCGCCGATGACCAGTTGCCACTGCCCTTGGTGGCGGATTACGCTAAACGTGGCGCTGGCCAACAACTGGTGATGGCTATCGCGAAGCCAAAGGGTGGTTTCACCTTCCCGCTCTGCTTTCCCGGCTGACGAGGCAAAGAGCGTAAAGGCCGCATCATCTTTAGCGGACAGGGTCAGTAACGGTAGTTCTGACGGCGATATCATGGCCATCGCCAGCCGGTTTTCGCCCAACGAGTCGACATACTGATAGTGGCTGATGATGGCCTGGGAACGCTGACGCGCGTTTAGATCGCGCACTAAATACTGACGATGTACTTTACCTGGAAGCGTAGCCTGCGCAGCCAACAGTTGGCGGAAATCACTACGTGCCGAAAGGGTGTCCAGCATTTCTCGGGTCGGCTGATAAAATAATGCCGTACGCAACAAGAATTTGAGCCGAAAGTTGCGTTTTTGCCAGATTGGCGCAGGCGTGATACGCCCCATTACGAGATCGGCAATCAAATTTGAGCGTTGCTGCAGTGTGCATGATGAATGCAGGCTATTGTCCGTCACGATGTCATACCTCGTCATTATTTTATTTTTATTTTACGGATCTCGCGGGAAAAGCTTAATGGTTCGCCAGACTATATTTACGCCTTGTTTAACGTTGATTGACGTATGAATTTTCAACCTCGTTTTCAGACATATTTTGTATAATTAACAGAGGGGGTGAAATATGTATCAGCGATTGGCAGGTAGCACCTGGCGTAATATTTGGCTGGTGGGCGATCTACATGGTTGTTTTGCTTTATTAATGTCCCAGCTGCGCCAGCTTAAATTTGATCCCTGGCAGGATCTTCTTATTTCTGTTGGCGATCTGATTGACCGTGGGCCGCAAAGCGTGGAATGTCTGGGGTTGCTGCGTTGCCGGTGGTTCAGAGCGGTGCGCGGTAACCATGAGCAAATGGCGCTGGATGCGCTGGCGAGCGGGGAAATGGCACTGTGGACGATGAACGGTGGCGAGTGGTATCCAACCGCCTCACAAGAACAGAAACGGTTGGCTGATTTGCTGTTTAACCGCTGCCGGGATGTGCCGTTAATCATTGAACTCCGCTGTCAGGATACCACCCACGTGATTGCCCATGCCGACTATCCCGCCAGCGTTTATTATTGGCAGTTGCCCGTGGACGAACATCAGGTGCTCTGGGGCCGCCAGCGTTTAACCGATCATCTGGCGGGGCGGCACGGTGAGATTGTCGGGGCGGATCACTTTTGGTTTGGCCATACGCCGCTTAAACGCCGTTACGATAGCAATAACCAACACTACATTGACACCGGCGCGGTGTTTGGCGGAGAGCTAACGCTGGTGCAGCTGCAGTGAGCCGCTTAAAAATCGCTGTATTCCGTCGCCGGTCGCCAGAAGCCGTCGATAAAATCTTCTACCGGGAAACAGCCTCCCTGGCGAATTCGTTGGTCGTCCATAGCGACGAGGCATTGTCGTTCGTTATCATAGACATCCACTACGATGTCTTCGCACCCGCCGTCCAGATAGCAAATGAATAATACTAAGGCAAACATCCTGCCCTCATTAGCGAATGAACATAAGGTAAGTGTAGGGGAAGTTAGCGCAGCGGGGGAGGGATATAAATAACCCGTCTCAGGCGACGGGTTCATTTGAGTCAGGCAAGGCGCATGACCCAGGCATCGGATTGGCGATCGTAATGTTTGCGGTAAAGCACAGAATGTTCGCCATTAAGAATGGCGGGAACGCTGGTTTCGGCATCCCAGGCGTCTAATTGCATGCATAAGTCAGGATCGGATTTGCAAGGAATGCTTAACGTTCGCTCACCCTGTGACTCGCCATGCAGCTCGGCGTCGTCGATCTCAAACGCGCCGATTCGTACGTTAGTTTTACTCATCATTCACCCCGTTTGTCTGCTGAGTTGTGGTACGACCAGTTAGGCCGTCATTTTTCAGCGTAGACAACGGGGAGTAAATCGCCAGTCAAAAAGTGCGCTTTTTGGCGCGCGGTCACGACTTTCCAGCGAAGAGTTTGCCGTCGCGCACCAGTTCGCGGGGGTAACTGTTTTTCAACCGCGATCCCACACGCTTGGCAAGTCCTAATGGCGTTCCCTGGAACGTGACAATCACTTCATCCTGCCGCGGCGGCGCCTCGGGATAGACATCGCGTCCACGATACCACTCTTCCGCTTCCGCTAAGGTGAGCTCAAACGGCTCCTCTGGCGCGGCAAGCGCGATCGCTGCTTCATGCTGCCAGCGGTAGCCTTTGTTATGCGTTTCAGCGAGGCGGATCCCGATGCGCGAAAAACGGACGTTGCCGATTAGCGCTTCCAGCGCCTGTGGGAACAGCCAGATTTCTTTATCACGCTGCCACAGATGAAGATGCTCTCCCCAATGCAGGCCAACGGCGTTGGCGGCTGCGGTGACAGCCGCTGCCTCACGTCCTTTCATCGGCGCGAAAGGGAACTTACCCACTTTATAGCCGGGCGCAGGCAGCGGATCGATAGAGGCGGTTTTACGCAGGCGGGCAACGAAAAAACCCTCACAATCAAAAATCTGCGGGAACACGTGCAGGAAGCCTTCGTCGGTGAGCGCCTCGCGGGCCTGTGGGAACAGTGAATCCAGCGTCAGGACTTCTACCGCCTGCGGGTAGGTCTGCAGGAGCCAGTTTATCACTTCCTCGTTTTCTTCACGGTTCAGTGTACAGGTGGAGTAAACGAGGGTGCCGCCAGGACGCAGAGCGTGAAAGGCGCTGTCAATGAGCTCACGTTGGGTGGCGGCAATCTCCTGATTACTTTCTGGCGACCAGTTTTTTAGCGCATCAGGATCTTTACGCACTACCCCTTCGCCCGAGCAGGGGGCGTCGAGCAAAATCGCATCGAAACACTCAGGCAGAGCGGCGCCGAAGACGCGCCCGTCGAAGTGGGTGAGGGCAACGTTCGTGATGCCACAGCGGCTGATATTGGCGTGCAGCACTTTCACCCGACTGGCGGAGAATTCGTTAGCCAGAATCCCGCCGCGATTGCCCATGCGAGCGGCGATTTGCGTCGTTTTGGAACCCGGCGCGGCGGCGACGTCCATCACTCGCTCAGGCATGTTCCCATCGGCGAACAGCGCCGCTACCGGCAGCATCGAGCTCGCTTCCTGAATATAAAATAGCCCGCTCAGATGCTCGGCGGTGCTGCCCAGCGGTAATACATCGTCGTCATCGCGCTCGATCCAGAAACCCTCGGCGCACCACGGAACCGGCGTTAACTGCCAGCCGTAAGGGGCGACCAGTTGCAGAAAATCAGCGACCGTAATCTTCAACGTATTGACGCGGATACTGCGACGCAGCGGACGCTGGCAGGCGGCGATAAAGTCATCGAAAGAGAGATGCGTTGGCATAGCCGCACGCATTTGAGCGAGGAAGGGTTCCGGAAGATAGACAGCGTTTTGAGCCACGAGCAGCGCACCACAAGAAAAAAGGGTGCGCAGTTTACCATAAACGCCCCGGAGCGGGACACCGGGGCGCTTATGGGACATTGGGAATTAATTAGGTAGCGCCGTTCCCCAGTCGCGCCACTCTTTCGGCTCGCTTTCCAGCAGCAGGAAGTGCTTGCCATCCTGCGCTTTCGGCGCCAGCGGCGTTCCCGGCGGCGTGGCAAAGGCGATACCGCCGCGAATAAACTGGTTGAAGGTTCCTGTTTTCACCACGCCGCCAATCAGGCCGAAGTCGAGGCTATAGCCGGAAGCCAACCAGAACACCGAGTTGTTGCGCACTAAGTACTGATAACGCTTACTGATACGCAGCTTAACCATTACGCGGTCGGACATTGAACCCAGGGTCAGCCCGGTCACGGTGCCCACTTCCAGGCCGCGGAACAGCACCGGCGTACCAATATCGAGCGAACCGGCTTCCGGCACTTCGACGATAATACTCAGGCCATCGATGTAACGTGAGTCGGTGATGGTGGTGTCCTGAATCTCAAAGTCGCGGCGCGGCGAACCACGGCCAGGTTCAACGTTGATATAAGACTGGAAAATCGTGTCCAGATGTTCAACGCCGGCGGCAGAGATCTGCGGCGTAATCACCGAGAAACGCGTCCCGGCACGGGCAAAGGTGCCAACATACTCCGGATAAAGTACCGCTTTGGCCTGAACTTCATTCTTTGCCGTGATCAGTTCCAGCGACTGGATCTGGCCGATGTCGATACCGAGGTAGCGAATCGGCATACCCGCCGCCATTTTACCGGCATCGAAAGCGTGCAGCGTGATCTGGCCGCCCACCGCGCGGGCAGCGGTTTCGGAGGCGTAGAGGATACGCTTATTGTTCAAGCGCGCGTTGGCGCTGCTGCCGCTGAGGTTATCGAAGCTGATGGCGCCTTTCAGCGCGCGCGCCAGCGGTGACGCCTGCACGGTTAGCCCATTACCGTCGAGTTTTACCTTTGCGCCGCCTTCGGCCCAGAAGACGCTGTTATTGGTCAACAAATGGCGATATTCCGGTTTGATATGCAGATCGATATCGAATGCGTTGCTGCGCGGCTTCACCGAGATGATCTCGCCGACGGCGAATTTGCGATACAACACTACCGAGCCTGCCTGCACATCGGGCAGCGTTTCCGCAGAAAGGCTTAGCGTGGTGGTTGGGATTTCACTAAGGCTATTTTCCTGCGCTTTTTCCAGGTTGGCATACAGCGGATAGCGGCTCTGCATTTCCCCTTTTTCGCCGGGGATGATGCGGATCCCGCCATCAACCCATTCGCTGGCGCTGGCGCCGAGTACCTGCACGCCATCCAGCCCAACTTTCACATCAAGGCGGCTGTTGACGACAAATTTGCTATCGCCGCGTACCAGATTGCGATACTCCGGCGCAATGGCGACCTGGAAAGTGACACCCTCTGCGGTTAGCTTGCGTTCCAGTACCTGGCCCACTTTCACGCCGTGCAGCATCAGCGGCTGGCCGGCGGAAACGCCATAGCTTTCCGGCGCCGATAACGTCACGGTGGCGACGTTAGGCTCATCCAGCAGCGCTTTATCGGCTGGCATAACCATAAAGTGATTGCGCGGTTCGCCGTCACCGGGTACCAGTTCGAAGGTGTTGCCGGTGAGTAGGGCGCTGACGCTTGGGTTATCCAGCGAGATTTTCGGCTTCTTCATTTGAATCAGCGTTTTATCCCGAAGCAGGGTGACCACGCTCGGGTCGACGGTCATCTCACCGCTAACTTTACCGCCGGGATTGAGATTGAGTTTGGTTAACTGACCCACTTCCAGCCCCTGGTACATCAGCGGCGTAGAGCCCGCCTTCAACCCATCGCCGTCGGGCAGCTCCAGCGTCACCAGCACGCCGCGCTGGCTGTGCGCCAGATCCTCATACAGGTTGTACTCGTCGTTTTGCGCCGCCGCTTTGGAGTCGTCTGGCGAGTCAAAGGCGATGGCGCCGTTAACTAACGCGGAGAGATTTTCCAGCTGGACTTTGGCGCCACTCAGGCTGACGTCGGCTTTAATCCCGGAGACGTTCCAGAACCGACTGCCTTTTTTAACAAGATTGGTGAAGCGACGCTCGATTAATACATCAATCGTCACCCCCTGATTGTTGGCGTTGAGCGTGTAGTCATACACCCGGCCAACCGGAATTTTACGGAAATAGACCAGCGAGCCGCTGTTCAGCGAGCCGAGATCCGGCGCCTGCAGATGAATCATTAGTTCGCCGTTGTTGATGCGGTATTTTGGCTGAGTATCCAGGGCGACGAAGTGATCTTCCGGTTCGCCTTTGCCCGGCATCATGCCGATATAGTTACCGCCGACCAGCGCATCCAGCCCGGAAACGCCGGCCAGTGAAGCTTTTGGCGTCACCAGCCAGAACTGGGTGTCTTTGCGCAGCGCGTCTTTCATATCGCTCTTCACGCTGGCGGAAACTTCGATCTTGCTGAGGTCCTTACTCAAAGAGATATCCTGTACCGTACCAACTTCTACCCCTTGATAGCGGATAGGCGTACGCCCCGGAACAATCCCGTTTGCGGACTGGAAATCGATGGTAATCGTCGTTCCCCGGCCTTCAAAGCTGGTCCAGATGAGCCATCCGGCAATCATCAGCGCGATGACCGGCAACAACCAGAATGGCGAGATACGACGTTTGGTTTTTATTTTGGCTTCAGTCGGCGAAGCGGGCGTTTCCTGACTCATGAGCGTCCCAAAGTAAGCGGCTGTCCAGCCATTCAACTGCAAGGATAGTTAAAATCACCGCGCCGCCGAAGTACACCGCCGCCGGCCCCATGGTAAAAGCCAGGAGCTGATCGCGGTTTATCAACGACATGGTTAATGAGATAACAAACAGATCCAACATCGACCAGCGGCCGATCCAGGTAATCAGCCGCAGCAGCAGGATACGCGTACGTAGCCCCTGTTCGCATTTGAATTGTATGCTGACCAGCAGGGTAAATAACACTATAACTTTGGTGAATGGTACCAAAATACTGGCGATGAACACTACGCCGGCGATAGCGATGTTGCTGTTGGCAAGTGAAATAATGCCCGAAAGAATCGTATCTTCCTGGCGCGAGCCATTGACGTAGATTATCGATATCGGCAGCAGGTTGGCCGGCAGCAGGAAAACCAGCGACGCAATCAGGGCCGCCCAGCTACGCTGCAGGCTTTGCGGCCGGCGATGATGCAGCGAAGTATGGCACCGGCGGCAGCGGCCGCGGGAGTCGCGATAACCGGTATAGTGACAGCCGGTGCAAACCTGAAGATTGGTGTCGTAGCGCATTGCCGGTCGTTCGGGATAAAAACGCTCCCACAACTCTTCAACGTTCATGTGGATGAGCGTCAGGATGCTGAGTAGGGTCAGCGCGATAAACGCGATTAGGCCGATGCCGGGCTGCAGGAAGGCATAGTCCTGGACCTTAATGGAGGCGACGCCTATACCGACCAGATAAATGTCCAGCATCACCCACTCTTTCAGTTTCCCGAGCATCAGCAGCACCGGACGCAGGTTCATCCCCAGCACGTTGCCAAGCCAAAGGTAGGCGATTGATACCACCAGCAGGACGGGCGCAACCACGGCGCAGAAGAGCACCATCGCGGCGGTAATGGGGTCGCCCTGGTTGGTCATCTGCCAGATCCCCTGCAGGACGTTAGCGTCAATGCGCACGCCGAGCAGATGCAAACGCAGCAGCGGCTCGCTCCAGGCGAACGGCATCAGCAACATCATCGTAAACGCCATACTGGCGAGCCGGGAGAGGGACCAATCGCGGCCGTCGCGTACTTTCGCGTTGCACCGCGGACACCAGGCGCATTGATTTCTTTTCACAACCGGTATGCGGAACAGCATGTCGCACTGCGTACAGCGCTGATAGTGCGCATGCGGCGTTGGCGAACTGACCGAATGAACGGTAATCTTCTTCGTCGGCGTGATTGAGGGTGTTTTTATCAGCATTTATTACGTTCGGGAATGAATGTATCCCACTATATTAACCCAGGAATGAATTCATCTTGAGCCCGAAGGCATTTAATGCTTATTTTAGTAGGCATCTGCAGATGAGATAGTAAGACAACTAAGTGATTAAAAAATGAACAAAACAGAATTCTACGCGGATCTGAACCGCGATTTCCAGGCGCTTATGGCAGGCGAAACCAGTTTTTTGGCAATGATCTCCAATACCAGCGCGTTGTTGTTTGAACGCCTGGAAGAGGTCAACTGGGCCGGTTTTTACCTGCTGGAAGGCGACACGCTGGTGCTGGGGCCGTTCCAGGGTAAGCTGGCCTGTGTACGTATTCCTGTCGGCCGCGGCGTGTGCGGTTCCGCCGTGGCGCAGAACCGCGTCCAGCGCGTGGAAGATGTCCATGCTTTTGATGGCCATATCGCCTGTGACGCCGCCAGCAATTCGGAAATCGTCTTTCCGTTGCAGGTGAATAATCAGATTATCGGCGTACTGGATATCGATAGCACGGCGTATTCCCGCTTCACCGCAGAAGACGAACAGGGGCTTGCAGAGCTGGTCTCGCGCCTTGAAACGCTGATTGCGGCGACCGATTATCAAAAAATCTTTGCCCACGTCGCAGGATAATCAACGGATAACGTAGCATTTAGCGATGACGTCATTATAATGACGCCTGTTCATGCCTGCGGCTTGTTGGCTACGTCCGTTGTAATCAGGAAATTTCATGGAAAATCAACCTAAGTTGAATAGCAGTAAAGAAGTAATCGCGTTTCTGGCCGAACGTTTTCCTCAGTGTTTCAGCGCTGAAGGCGAAGCGCGCCCCCTGAAAATCGGTATTTTTCAGGATCTTGTAGAGCGAGTTGGCGGCGAGATGAATCTCAGCAAAACCCAACTGCGCGCTGCCTTACGTCTTTATACTTCGAGCTGGCGTTATCTGTACGGCGTGAAAGCGGGAGCGATTCGCGTCGATCTCGACGGTAACCCGTGCGGCGAACTGGAAGAGCAACACGTTGCTCACGCCCGTCAGCAGCTCGAAGAAGCCAAAGCCCGCGTTCAGGCGCAGCGCGCCAGCCAGCAGGCGAAGAAGCGCGAAGCCGCTGCCGCGGCAGGCCAGCAGGAAGAAGGGGCACGCCGCGAGCGTAAACCGCGTCCTCAGCCGCAGGCTCGCCGTAAAGAAGGTAGTGAACAGCGTAAGCCGCGTCCTGCAGCTGCCAAAGCACCGCGTGAAGAGCAACGCCTTACCCCGGTGTCTGACGTCTCTGTATTGAGCGTCGGTCAGGCTCTGAAGGTGAAAGCAGGCAACAACGCAATGGACGCCACCGTTGTGGAAATCACCAAAGATGGCGTTCGTGTACAGCTGACTTCTGGTATGTCAATGATTGTACGCGCAGAACACCTGGTGTTCTGAAACGGAGGCCGGGCCAGGCATGAACAAACTTTTTAAGCTCACCGCGCTTGCGGGCCTGCTAGCAATAGCAGGCCATGCCTTCGCCGTGGACGATATCACCCGAGTCGATCAAATTCCCGTGCTGAAAGAAGAGCCGCAGCACGCGACGGTGAGTGAGCGCGTTACCTCGCGCTTTACTCGCTCCCATTATCGGCAGTTTGATCTCGACAACGCCTTTTCGGCAAAAATTTTCGACCGCTATCTGAATCTGCTGGATTACAGCCATAACGTGCTGCTGGCCAGCGACGTTTCTCAGTTTGCGGCGCAAAAAAATAAAATCGGCGACGAACTGCGCAGCGGTAAACTGGACGTTTTCTACGACCTGTATAACCTCGCGCAGAAGCGTCGCTTTGAGCGTTACCAGTACGCCTTAAAGGTACTGGATCGTCCGATGAATTTTACCGGCAACGACAACTTCAATCTCGATCGCAGCAAGGCACCGTGGCCGAAGGATGAAGCCGAGCTTAACGCGTTGTGGGACGCCAAGGTGAAGTTCGATGAACTAAGCCTGAAGCTGGCGGGTAAAGACGAGAAAGAAATTCGTGAAACCCTGACTCGTCGCTACAAGTTTGCGATTCGTCGCCTGGCCCAAACCAACAGCGAAGACGTCTTCTCGCTGGCGATGACCGCTTTCGCGCGCGAAATCGACCCGCATACCAACTATCTCTCCCCGCGTAACACCGAACAGTTCAATACTGAAATGAGCTTGTCTCTGGAAGGTATTGGCGCGGTGCTGCAAATGGACGACGACTATACCGTGATCAATTCACTGGTTGCCGGTGGTCCTGCGGCGAAGAGCAAAGCGATTAGCGTTGGCGACCGTATCGTCGGCGTCGGTCAGCCGGGTAAGAGCATGGTCGATGTCATCGGCTGGCGGTTGGACGATGTTGTCGCGCTGATCAAAGGGCCGAAGGGCAGCAAAGTTCGCCTGGAAGTTCTGCCGGCTGGCAAAGGGGCGAAAACCCGAATTGTTACTCTGACCCGCGAACGTATTCGTCTTGAAGACCGTGCGGTTAAGATGTCGGTCAAAACCGTCGGTAAAGAAAAAGTCGGCGTGCTGGATATCCCGGGCTTCTACGTTGGCCTGACCGATGACGTCAAAGTGCAACTGCAGAAGCTGGAAAAACAGAATGTCAGCAGCATCGTCATCGATCTGCGCAGTAACGGCGGTGGCGCGCTGACGGAGGCGGTTTCGCTCTCTGGTCTGTTTATCCCATCCGGCCCGGTGGTACAGGTGCGTGATAACAACGGTAAGGTTCGCGAAGATAGCGATACCGACGGTGTCGTCTACTACAAAGGTCCGCTGGTGGTCCTGGTCGATCGCTTCAGCGCCTCGGCATCGGAAATTTTTGCCGCCGCGATGCAGGACTATGGCCGTGCGCTTATCGTCGGCGAGCAGACCTTTGGTAAAGGAACCGTTCAGCAGTATCGTTCGCTAAACCGTATCTACGATCAGATGCTGCGCCCGGAATGGCCGGCGTTAGGTTCCGTACAGTACACCATCCAGAAGTTCTACCGCATTAACGGCGGCAGCACTCAGCGTAAAGGGGTTACTCCGGACATCATGATGCCAACCGGTAAAGAAGATCGCGATACCGGCGAGCAGTATGAAGATAACGCGCTGCCGTGGGATAGTATCGATCCGGCGACCTATGTGAAGTCGGGCGATATGAAACCGTTCGAACCTGAACTGCTTAAGCGCCATGAAGACCGTATCGCGAAAGATCCGGAATTCCAGTACATCATGAAGGATATTGCGCGCTTTAACGCTATGAAAGACAAGCGCAATATTGTTTCTCTGAACTACGCGCAGCGTGAGAAAGAGAATGAAGAAGATGATGCAATTCGTCTGGCGCGAGTGAACGATCGCCTGAAACGCGAAGGCAAGCCGCTGCTCAAAAAGATTGACGATCTGCCGAAGGATTATCAGGAACCGGATCCGTATCTTGATGAGACCGTGCATATCGCCATTGACCTGGCGCAACAGGAAAAAGCTCAGCCTCCGGTAGAGCCGCCGGTTAGCAAATAACTCCTCAACGGGCACAAGTGATTGTGCCCGTTTCTTTTTCTCTCTTCATCTGCCCGTCGACTTTATTCAACAAAAATGTCAACACTCTCTCAGGGTGTCAGCGATATGCTACAAAATGTAAAGTTGTGTCTTTCTCGTGACTTAGCAGGGCCTGATAGTTGAAAATTAGCATCTGACCCATACGATATGGGTATCGCATAGTGCGTTTTGTTAAATCGAGGTAAAAAGAATATTATGATGCGAATCGCGCTTTTCCTGCTGACTAACCTGGCAGTCATGGTGGTATTTGGCCTGGTGCTTAGCCTGACGGGGATCCAGTCGAGCAGCATGACCGGCCTGCTGATCATGGCGCTGCTGTTTGGTTTTGGCGGCTCGATCGTTTCGCTGCTGATGTCGAAATGGATGGCGCTGAAGTCGGTTGGTGGGGAAGTTATCGAGCAGCCGCGTAACGAAACTGAGCGTTGGCTGATGAACACCGTCGCGCAGCAGGCGCAGCAGGCGGGCATCGGCATGCCGCAGGTGGCGATTTATCACGCCCCGGACATTAACGCCTTCGCCACCGGCGCGCGCCGCGACGCTTCTCTGGTCGCCGTGAGCACCGGCTTGCTGCAGAATATGAGCCGTGATGAAGCGGAAGCCGTTATCGCTCACGAAATCAGCCATATTGCCAATGGCGACATGGTCACCATGACGCTGATTCAGGGGGTAGTGAACACCTTCGTTATCTTTATCTCCCGCGTTATCGCGCAGATTGCGGCTGGTTTTCTCGGCGGTAATCGTGAAGATGAAGGCGAAAGCAGCAACGGTAACCCGCTTATCTACTTTGCGGTCGCTACCGTACTGGAGCTGGTGTTTGGTATTCTCGCCAGCATCATTACCATGTGGTTCTCGCGCTACCGTGAATTCCACGCCGATGCTGGTTCCGCCAAACTGGTCGGCCGTGAGAAGATGATTGCTGCGTTGCAGCGCTTGAAAACCAGCTATGAACCGCAGGAAGCGAGCAGCATGATGGCGTTCTGTATCAACGGTAAAGCGAAGTCGATGAGCGAACTGTTCATGACCCACCCGCCGTTGGATAAACGCATTGAAGCGCTGCGCAGCGGGGAATACCTGAAATAATCTGGCGTGCAGACGTTGAAAATAAAAATCCGCAGCTTTCGGGCTGCGGATTTTTTTTGGCTGTGCGTTATCAGGCGGCGCGCGGTTGAGTTACGCGTAGCCCGCTGATGGCGGCGGCAACCACCGCCAGGGCGCCTGCCAGCAGAAGCGCGGTATGGGTGCCGCTATCGCCCGCCAGGTTAAACAGCAGGGCGACCAGCGCGGCGCCGCTACTTTGTCCCAGTAAGCGTGCGGTACCTAACATGCCGCTGGCGCCTCCGCTGCGATGGCCTGGCGCGGAGGAGACAATAGTATGGTTGTTTGGCGACTGAAACAGCCCGAAGCCCGCGCCGCACAGCGCCATCCGCCAGATAATATCGAGGTCGGAAGGGGAAGAGGGTAATAGCGCAAGGCCAAACAGGCCGCAGGCCATGATCAGCAACCCCATTGCCCCCAGTAGCCCGGCATGAACTTTCTCTATCAGGTAACCCGCCAGAGGGGCCATCACCATGGTCGCCAATGGCCACGGCGTTAACAGCAGCCCGGTCTCTACTTCACTGCGTCCTATAACGGTTTGCAGGAAAAAGGGCAGGGATACCATCGCCAGCATCTGGGCGCAAAATGAACAGATCGAGGTGCAGATAGAGAGCGAAAAGATCGGAATTCGCAGTAAATCAACGGGTAGCAGTGGTACCGGCATGCGCAACTGCCGTCGCACAAAGAAGAAGCCGATAATCAGCATGGCGATGACTTCCGCGAGCACCAGATAACCGGATTGCCCCTGGGCAAAGCCGCCGAGCGCCGTGATGAGCAGCCCGAAGGTGAGAGCGTTCATGATCGCGCTCGGCAGATCGAAACGGGTAATTTTGCTGGCGGCGCTGTTGGGCGGCAAAAAACGCATAGCGAGGAAAATAGAAATAATCCCCAGCGGTACGTTGATTAAAAACAGCCATTGCCAGGAGGCGAGCGAAAGAATAGCGGCGGCAATGGTTGGCCCCGCGGCGGAGGATACGGCGACAACGAAAGAGTTGATGCCCATTCCGCGTCCTAGCTGCCTTTTAGGATAGATAAGGCGAATCAGCGCCGTGTTGACGCTCATCAGCGCCGCGCCGCCTAAACCTTGAGCCACTCGCGCCAGCGTCAACATCTCAAGGCTTCGGGAAAGTGCGCAAATCAACGAGGTGATAGTAAATACCACCAGACCGATTTTATAGATGCGCCGATAGCCAACCATATCGCCAAGAAACGATAGCGGTAGGAGGGCGATGACAATAGCGATTTGATAAGCGTTGACTATCCAGATTGACGATGCCGGCGAAGCATTGAGGTCGGTGGCAATCGTCGGCAGGGCGACGTTGGCGATAGCGCCATCAAGTACGGCCATCGTCAAGCCTAAAACAATCGTCAGAATGGCGCCGTAGCGCTGCGGCGCCGACAGGCCATCCAAAAATTTTTTATCCATGTGAAGTTTAAGTCTTAGAGGAAACTATTTTCTGATTAATGATTTTAGCATTGATTATTCAACCATAAGTCGCAGATTTGTAACCAACTCGCAGAACAACGATTGCGACGGTCATAATGTGAATTTATAATAAAAAACAGTTCTGAATTTTATAAAACAGTTACGATGAGGTGAACAATGGCAGCTGCTGATATGGATAAACAGCCAGATTCTGTCTCTTCAGTATTAAAAGTTTTTGGCATCCTGCAGGCTTTGGGCGAAGAGCGTGAGATTGGTATCACCGAATTGTCACAGCGTGTGATGATGTCTAAAAGCACGGTGTATCGTTTTTTACAGACTATGAAGTCGCTGGGCTATGTCGCACAGGAAGGCGAGTCTGAGAAATATTCTTTAACGTTGAAGTTGTTCGAGCTTGGCGCGCGGGCATTGCAGAACGTTGATCTGATCCGCAGCGCTGATATCCATATGCGCGAAATTTCGCGTCTGACTAAAGAGACGATTCACCTCGGCGCGCTAGATGAAGACAGCATCGTTTATATCCACAAAATTGATTCCATGTATAACCTGCGGATGTATTCGCGTATCGGTCGTCGTAATCCGCTGTATAGCACCGCCATTGGTAAAGTGCTGCTGGCGTGGCGCGAGCGGGCGGAAGTCGAGCAAATCATGGAGGGCGTGGAGTACAAACGTAGCACCGAGCGAACCATTACCGATACCAGCGAGCTGTTGAAAGTGCTGGACCAGGTGCGCGAGCAGGGCTATGGCGAAGACAATGAGGAGCAGGAAGAAGGATTACGCTGTATTGCGGTGCCGGTCTTCGATCGCTTTGGCGTGGTGATTGCCGGCTTGAGTATTTCCTTCCCGACGCTGCGCTTCTCTGAAGAACGTTTGCACGAGTATGTGGCGATGCTGCATGCCGCCGCGCGTAAGATTTCCGAGCAGATGGGTTATAACAATTATCCGTTCTGATAGTCAGCGGGAGCTACAGCGCGATGCTGTAGCTCCACTGGTATTAACCCTGATCGATAACCTTCACGCTTTTGCGCAGAATCGGGCAGTTGGTAATGCCGATAATACCGCTATCAGAGTGAACATATTGTGCGGTGGTGATGCCTTGCGCCGTCAGGTATTTGCACTGTAGTCCCAGCCCGCCAGCATTCTGATTGCTGCCAATTAATACGCCATAACCGCTTAATAATACGCCAATCCAGACGATCGCCAGTATGACAATAGAGCGAATGATCAATCGCATTGTTGCCTCGTTATTTGTATGATCCTGACGTTTATTCTGGCACGAACATTATTTGATACAAGTCTATGATTCCTAAACTCGCCTTTCGTATTACAGTTAGCCGCGGTTTAAGAAGGCCGTGTTATCCTGGCAACATCTGATTATGGTACGGAGAGTGGAGTGAAAAAATTACGCTGGGTTTTGCTGATTGTTGTCATAGCGGGCTGTTTACTGCTGTGGACTCAGATGCTTAACGTAATGTGCGATCAGGATGTGCAATTTTTCAGCGGTATTTGCGCTATTAACAAGTTCATCCCCTGGTAAGGCATTTTTGTGCCGACGGATTTTCTTCTGCCGCGCGGGTGGTAGAATGAACGCCTTCTCTTTGAGGTGGTGAAATGAGTGAGTTATTGAATCCTGGGATTGTAAGTCTGGCGTCTCTGGCGCTTTCCGTTGTACTGCTGCTGGTGGGGTTGCTGCTGTGGTTCTTTGTGAATCGCGCCAGTTCACGTAGCAATGAGCAAATCGAACTGCTGCAGTCGCTGTTGGATCAACAAAAGCGGCAGAATGCGCTGCTGCGCCGTCTCTGTGAAGCCAATGAGCCGGAGAAAGCAGAGGTTGCTGAACCTTCAGCGGCTGAGAAGGAGAAAAACGACGACGATTTCATTCGTCTCGTTGCCGAACGTTAAGTTGATGAACAGGTGTGCACATCATGTGCGCGCCTGTGAGTGTCATAAAATTTAGCTATAACTTATTCTTATATAATCCCTTATTCCGCCTCAAACTGTTTCCGTTTAATGGATTAAACATCCATGCTCTATTTCACATATTGAATAATCTTTTGAGCTAATCAAAAAAAGTAATAACGAAACGTTTCTATTGCTTGCTGGCAATACGTTGTCATTAATGTTTCATTATTAACGTCTATTTTAGCGAATATTTGTGTCGTAACGAGTTAGCGGTTTAATTAACTCTACTACTGGCATAGTTCAGGCGATTTCCTCTTGTTCTTCAGCGCCATTTTCGCATCATTATGCACAATACGCCGCTGCGCCCCCTTAAATATGGCAGTTCGTATACGTACGTACCTGGACGAACAGAAGTTGTTGAGCTATGGTAAAAAAGTTGCATTTATCAGGCATACGTTATTGTTTGTTTGGTAACAATGCAAAGATAAGCCAGGCGCGGCAAAGACGCATAAATGTGCAGGCGATCAAATGATTTCCTGATAATTTGTGCGAACGATCGTGACACGTTTAAAAATGGCTTGCCATTATTTACGTTGTGTGTGATAACACGTTTCGGGTTAAACGAGGTACAGTTCTGTTTATGTGTGGCATTTTCAGTAAAGAAGTCCTGAGTAAACACGTTGTCGTTGAATACCGCTTCTCTGCCGAACCTTATATTAGTGCCTCATGCAGTTATGTGTCAGTTTTATCTATGTAAGCACCTGCGGGTGAAGAAAACAGTTTAAGGAATTTTGCAAATGGCAAAGATTAAAGGTCAAGTTAAGTGGTTCAACGAGTCTAAAGGTTTTGGCTTCATTACTCCGGCTGATGGCAGCAAAGACGTGTTCGTACACTTCTCTGCAATCCAGGGTAACGGCTTCAAAACTCTGGCTGAAGGCCAGAACGTTGAGTTCGAAATTCAGGACGGCCAGAAAGGTCCGGCTGCAGTTAACGTAACTGCTATCTGATTCAAGACCACTCATCTTGTAAGAAAGCCTCGCTACTGCGGGGCTTTTTAGCATCTGTTGCAAAGTATTTCCAATATTTCCCCTCCGACGCGCTTTGTTGCAAAACATCACCCTTATTAGCACTGTTTAGCAGTCTGTTTTGCCAATTTTCTGTTAAATCAGGTGGTTGCAAAATAATGCTGGAGCTACGGTGCAAAAGAATAAAAGTAAGTCCGCCACAAATTTTCTCCCTATCCGTTTTGGGTTGCTGTGTGTGGCGATTTTGGGATGTCTTGGATTTCTGCTGGCGAGGGTTGGTTGGCTGCAAATCGTCTCTCCGGATAATCTGGTTAAACAAGAGGATATGCGTTCGCTGCGCGAAGAACCCATTGCCGTAATGCGCGGAACTATCAGCGATCGTGAAGGACGCCCGCTGGCGGTGAGCGTGCCGGTAAGCGCAATCTGGATAGATCCACAGACCATGCTGGAGAAGGGCGGCGTCGGCTATGGCCCGCGCTGGCAGGCTATGGCGGAAGCATTGCATCTCGATCTTATTGAGCTCTCTCATCGGGTGCAGTCGCATCCCCATGCCCGATTCCTCTATCTGGCGCGCCAGGTTAATCCGGAACAGGCCGACTGGATCGATAAATTGCATCTCCCGGGCGTTTATTTGCGCGATGAGTCCCGCCGTTTTTATCCGGCCGGACACGTCGCCGCCAACCTGCTGGGCTTTACCAACGTAGATAATCAGGGGATTGAGGGAGTTGAGAAAAGTTTTAACAAACAGCTCATGGGCACGCCTGGGCGTCGGCTGGTGCGCAAAGACCGCCACGGTCATGTGATAGAAAATATTACCGAGCAGGCCCCCGTTCCGGCACATAACCTGCAACTTAGTATCGACGAGCGGCTGCAAACGGTCACGGAGGATGCGCTGGATAATGCCGTGCGTTGGAATAAGGCGGAATCAGGCGCGGCGGTGTTGATCAAGATTGATACCGGCGAAATCCTGTCGATGGCCAGCTACCCGGATTTTAACCCTAATAACCGCGACAGCGCCCAGCTCGATGATTTTCGAAATCGCGCTATCAGCGATACCTTTGAGCCGGGTTCAACGGTCAAACCGCTGGTGATTATGACCGCGTTACAGCAGGGTATCGTGCAGCCGGATAGCGTCGTCGATACCCATCCCTTTACGCTTGATGGTCATCGCATCCGCGACGTGGGTTATTATCCCGAGCTGACGCTCACCGGTATCCTGCAAAAATCGAGCGATACAGGAGTTTCGCACCTCTCACTGGCAATGCCGGTGCAACACTTGATCGACACTTATAAGGCCTTTGGCTTTGGCGACCCGACCGGGCTTGGTTTGACCGGCGAAAGCTCCGGGTTAATGCCGCATCGCCGTTATTGGGGTGAGCTGGATCGCGCCACCTTCGCCTTTGGCTATGGACTGATGGTAACCCCGCTGCAGCTGGCGCATGTCTATGCGACGATCGGCGGTTACGGTATTGAGCGCCCGCTGTCGATAACCCGTATCGACCCGCCTGTCATCGGTACGCGAGTCATGCCGCAAGAGATCGTGCATGAAGTTGAACATATGATGGAGAGCGTGGCGCTGCCGGGCGGCGGCGGGACAAAAGCGGCGGTACGTGATTATCGGATAGCGGTGAAAACCGGCACGGCGAAGAAAATTGGCCCTGACGGAAAATATATCGATAAATATGTCGCCTACACCGCCGGCGTGGCGCCGGCCAGTCAGCCGAAGTTTGCGCTGGTGGTGGTGATAAACGACCCCAGCAACGGTAAATACTACGGTGGGGCGGTATCCGCGCCGGTGTTCAGCCAGATCATGGGCGATGTGTTACGTCTGGAAAACGTGATGCCAGACGGTATGCCGCAAGGCTCTGAGAATCTTATCGTCATGCATAACCGCGAGGATCTGGCTCCCGCGTTGTAACAGTGGTCTGCGAGGGCGAATAGCGCTACACTTTCGCCCTTTCAGCGCCACCGGAGTTATCATGTCTTATACCTGCCCACTATGCCACGCGCCGCTTAGCCGCAGCGCAAATAGCTATATTTGCCCGCAGCGGCACCAGTTCGATCTGGCAAAGGAAGGGTATGTCAATTTACTGCCGGTGCAGTTCAAACGTTCGCGTGACCCGGGCGATAGCGCTGAGATGATGCAGGCGCGTCGCGCCTTCCTTGATGGCGGCTATTATCAACCGTTGCGTGAGGCGATTTGCGGCTATCTGCGGACTTTCGCGCCGGGCGAGCTGCTGGATATCGGCTGCGGCGAGGGATACTACACGCATGCTTTCGCCGCCATTGCCGCACGCAGTTTCGGCCTCGACGTCTCAAAGTCGGCGATCCGCGCCGCCGCTAAACGTTACCCGCAGGTCGAATTCTGCGTGGCTTCCAGCCAACGGTTGCCGTTTGCCGATCGCTCTCTGGATGCCGTCGTGCGTATTTATGCGCCCTGTAACGCGGACGAATTAGCGCGTGTAGTGAAAGCTGGCGGTTGGGTGATAACCGCCACGCCGGGGCCGCGCCATTTGATGGAGCTGAAAGGGCTGATCTACGATGAAGTTCGTCTGCATGAACAGAACCGGGAGGCAATGCCGGGCTTTACGTTGCGTCATGAGCAGCAGTTAGCGTATCCGATGCAGTTGAGCGGCGCGCAGGCGGAAGCATTACTGCAGATGACGCCGTTTGCCTGGCGAGCGAAACCGGAAGTTCGTGAGTCACTGCGCGAGCAGGAAACTTTTGGCTGCCAGACCGATTTCATGATCCACTGCTGGCAGCGCGAAGCGTAAGCGCTAAGGGGCGAAATGGCTCCACAGAATCTGTGCGCCGATACCGATTAGCACAATACCGCCGAGAATTTCGGCCCGTTTGCCGAGCAGCGGGCCGATAAAGCGGCCAACCATAATCCCCAGCGTCGACATGGTAAAGGTGGCGCAGCCGATAGCCAGCGCGGTGGCGATAATATTGACCTGCAGGAAAGCAAGACCCACGCCGACCGCCATTGCATCAAGACTGGTAGCGAATGCGGTGGTCACCAGCAGCCAGAAGCCGTGGCGGCGCGGCGCTTCACACTCCTCGTCATCACCGCCGCGAAAACCTTCAATGACCATTCGCCCGCCGAGAAACACCAGCAGTACGAACGCGATCCAGTGATTCCACTCCAGCACAAACTGGCTCGCCAACATGCCCAGGCCCCAGCCGACCAGCGGCGTCAGGGTTTCGATCGCGCCGAATATAAGACCGGTACGCAGCGCTTCGGAGAACTTAGGTTTATGCAGGGTGGCGCCTTTACCGATAGAAGCGGCAAACGCGTCCATCGACATGCCGAAGGCAAGAAGAATAGTGGCAGATATGTTCATGAGCGTGTCCTGACCGGGGAATATCCATATGACACATCGCTGCCCCCAGTAAACATACGCGGAGCTTGAGCATAACGTACAGCAGTGATGTATCTATGGTCTCGCCTGATTGAACGACCGCTCAACCCGTACGTGCCACGTTTTGCAACGAGTATGTTGACACGTACATTTTCCACCTGCGGAAAATCGGCTACTCCCCAACGACGGGCGCAACCTTAACATATTTTTAGAAGATAAAACAATCACAGAAAAATAATATTAGCAACAATAAATGATAACGATTTTCATTTAAAATATTCAGTGAAGGATTGGTTAAATAATATAACGAGGATAGGTGAGTAAATATAGCCATGGCTATATATTCCGACAGCAATAAATGACGGAAATATAGCGCAGGCTATCTTTGTAACTTATTGACTAGTAACAAGTAATTTGTATATTTTTTCCAGGTCGTCGATATTTCGTACGCGAATAAGCAGGCGCCGCTGCTCTAATTGCATCACCAATACGCCGTCTTCCGACAAATTCATTGCTTTAATGCGCGGATATTCAATCCACACGTTGGCAAAGAAAAAGCCGTTCTTTTTGAACAAAATTCGCGGCGTACGGATCCAGAACAGATATAGCCCCATTAATGCCAGCGCAGATAATAACCAGGTGGTGATTATTTCACCGTGGCTGGCGATATTGTTGTAGATGAGAATTGCCGTCAGGCCGACGAAAATCATCCCGTCGACCCGTCCACGACGCAGCAGGGGGATTGATAGCAGGGTGGGGCCATGGCGGCGCGGCATGATGAATTGGTCGTAGATAGCGAAAGCCACCAGGGCGACGATAAACAGAATGAGCACCAGCTCCGTGATTGCCATTGATCCTCCAGGCTGCGTGGGCCTTCGCACAGGCGCACGTTTTAACGCTAAAAAAAAACCGGGGACAAAGCTGTCCCCGGCCTACAACGTGACGATTATTGACCCAGCAGGCCGACCGCGTAGCCGGCGATACCGATGACGAAGAAGCCAACGATGATCCACAGCGGGTTGACTTTCTTACGCAACAGCCACATACAGGCGAAGGTCAGCAGCAGTGGCACCAGTCCCGGCATCAGCTGGTCAAGGATGGTCTGCACGGTGGTCACACGAGTCTGACCATCCTGACCGGTGATAGTGGAAACCACCAGCGGGATATTAACGTGCGTCCATTTGTTGACCAGAGCTCCCATGACAAACAGGCCGAGGATTGACGCCCCCTCAGTCAGTTTCTGCAGGAAGCCGCCGCCCATATCCTTAACGATGTCCACGCCTTTACGATAGCCATATGCTACGCCGTAGTAGCGGGTCAGCAGACGCACGGCATTGAACAGGATAAAGAATAACAGCGGACCGAGCAGGCTACCGCTCATCGCGATACCGGCGCCGAGCGCGGCGAATACAGGGCGTACGGTACCCCAGAAGATCGGGTCGCCGACGCCTGCCAGCGGCCCCATCAGGCCAACTTTGATACCGTTGATTGCGCCATCGTCGATTTCCGCGCCGTTAGCACGCTGCTCTTCCATCGCCAGGGTTACGCCGAGTACCGGCGCCGCGACGTACGGATGGGTGTTGAAGAACTCAAGGTGACGCTTAATAGCCTGCTTACGCGCATCGTTGTTCTCAGGGTACAGGCGACGGATTGCCGGAACCATAGAGAAGCAGAAGCCCAGCGCCTGCATACGTTCGAAGTTCCATGAACCCTGGAACAGGTTAGAACGAATGAACACGCCACGAATATCACTCTGAGTGAGTTTTTTCTCGGTGGTATTTTTAGTCATATCAACCATTTCGCTCACCTGTTAGTCCAGTTCGTTATCGAGATCGTTGTTACCAGCCGCCTGAGCCGGGGCACCCGCTACGCGGTTATATTTCGGGCTCAGCTGAATGTAGAGAATGGCCATGACGGCACCAATCACCCCCAGCGCAACCAGGTTGAAATTGGTGAAGGCCGCGGTGACGAAACCGAGGTAGAAGAACGGCATCAGGTAGCCCGCGCGCATCATGTTGATGACCATCGCGTAACCGACGACGACGATCATACCGCCCGCGATGTTCAGACCGCCAGTTACCACTTCCGGAATAGCGTTCAGCAGACCCTGAACTTCGCTGGTGCCGACAGAGATGGCTACGATAACCGCCGGGATGGCGATACGCATCGCCTGCAGGAACAGCGAGGAAACGTGCAGCCAGGAGATGGCCGTCAGGTTACCGTTTTCAGCGGCTTTATCCGCCGCGTGCTGGAAGGCAACGGTGATGGTACGCACGATAATGGTCAGAACCTGGCCTGCCGCCGCCAGCGGGATAGCCAGCGCGATACCGGCGCCGATGCTTTGGTGGCCGGCGATAACCAGTACGGTAGAAATAATGGACGCCAGCGCGGCATCAGGCGCAACCGCCGCACCGATGTTCATCCAGCCCAGGGCGATCATTTCCAGCGTACCGCCGATGATGATACCGGTTTTCATGTCGCCGAGAACGGCGCCGATTAAGGTACAGGCGACCAGAGGACGGTGGAACTGAAATTCATCAAGTACCGACTCCATACCCGCAATACACGCGACGATGAACACCAGCACAATCTGAAGAAGGGTAATCTCCATTGTACTTCTCCTGTTGATTAAGTCTTAAAGTGAAAATTGGCTCGCGAGCGCCGGGTTATTTATCCACCTTGGCGATCAAATCCATCATTTTCAGTTTCTGGTCGGTGGAAACTTTGCGCGCTTCCAGTTCAATACCGCGGGCATTCAGTTTTTTGAATGCTTCGATATCGGTTTCATCGACCGAAATCGCGTTATTCACCTGCGTTTTACCCTGACGGAAAGCCATACCGCCGATGTTGACGCTGGTAATTTTCACGCCGCCTTCAACAATACGTTCAACGTCCGTTGGGTTGGTAAATAGCAGCATGACGCGTTCGCCGGCGTATTTCGGGTTGTTGTAAACGCGAATCATCTTCGCGACATCAACAACGTGAGCGGTCACGCCCGGAGGAGCCACCTGGGTCAGCAGCGTTTTACGCACCGTATCGGCGGCGACTTCATCGCTGACCACGATAATGCGGGTGACGTTGGTCTCTTTGGTCCAGCGGGTCGCAACCTGGCCGTGGATAAGACGGTCATCGATACGCGCCAGGCCAATCACCATGTAATCATTTGGACCCATCGGTTTAGCGGGTGTCGCCGCTTTTGGCGCGGCCGCCTGCACCGGTGCCGCTTTTTCAACCGGTTTGGCTTTCAGCGCTTTCACGCCTTCGCTACCGGTTTCCACCGCCAGCGCCACCAGCTCATCAAACGACGGATCGTCGTCGCGGGCCATGAAGGTTTCGACCAGCATCGGGACGTTGACGCCAGCGATCACTTCATAGTTTTCTTTATCAACAACAATGCGGCTTGCCGCGTTGAATGGACTACCGCCCCACGTATCGACGAGGAACAGCACGCCTTTTGTGGTATCCAGTTTTGCCAGCTGTGCATTGTACTTTTCGATCAGCGTTTCGGCGTTTTCACCGGGAACGAAATCGATCCAGCCAACGTTTTCCTGCTCGCCCAACAGCATTTCTGCGGTTTTCAGCAGTTGTTCTGCAGCCCAACCATGTGTGCCTATTACAATAGCAATCGTCACTTGCTACCTCCGTTATTATGGTGAATGCATCATCTGGTCTGATACATCCTGAATCACTCTTGTGGAAAAATCGATTCAGTAAGGGTGTAAGATCTAATTTAATTACTACCGCGAATTATTTTAGATAGTGAAAAAATAATTAATGTGATGGAGCTCCGTAAATTACGCTTCGATAATCAATAATTTCGCAGCGCAAAAAATAGCCTTAGCTATTGCAAAGACAGGTAAATTTTTGCCAATTCTGCGCTATATTTTGCTATGTTTAGCTTCCGTTTAATTACTCAGGAGTATAGGGCATAGCCCGCCGTATGGACCGTCATCGACGTCTTTTCACCCTCAGGCACTCGTCTGCCGCCTCTACCTCACACGCTTTTTTACCAGCAACTATTGTTTCGCCGGTGCATGACATCGCGATGACTACCGCTGTCGTTAACGGGAGCCGCTCATGGAATTCTTAATGGATCCCACCATTTGGGCTGGCCTGCTGACGCTGGTGGTCCTCGAAATTGTTCTGGGTATCGATAACCTGGTCTTTATCGCCATCCTTGCCGATAAACTACCGCCAAAACAGCGTGATAAGGCACGTATCATCGGCCTGTCGCTGGCGCTGATTATGCGTCTGGGGTTGCTCTCGGTTATCTCGTGGATGGTCACCTTGACCAAGCCTTTGATAAGCATAGGCGATTTTTCGTTCTCCGGGCGCGATCTGATCATGCTGGTCGGTGGTATCTTCCTGCTATTCAAGGCGACGACAGAGTTGCATGAACGACTGGAGAACCGCCAGCATGATGCTGGCCACGGCAAAGGCTATGCCAGCTTCTGGGTGGTAGTGCTACAAATTGTGGTGCTGGATGCCGTCTTCTCGCTTGATGCGGTGATTACCGCCGTCGGCATGGTGAACCATTTGCCGGTGATGATGGCTGCGGTCGTTATTGCGATGATCCTGATGCTGTTGGCTTCGAAGCCGTTAACCCGCTTCGTGAACCAGCACCCGACGGTTGTCGTGCTGTGTCTGAGCTTCCTGCTGATGATTGGTCTGAGTCTGGTGGCAGAAGGCTTTGGCTTCCATATTCCTAAGGGCTATTTGTACGCGGCGATTGGCTTCTCGATAACCATTGAGTTCTTTAACCAGGTGGCGCGGCGTAACTTTATCCGCCACCAGTCGACGTTGCCGCTGCGCGCGCGTACCGCTGATGCGATTCTGCGCCTGATGGGCGGTCGCAAACAGGCGGCCGTCGCGCACGATAGCGATAGCCCGGCGGCAGTGCCGGTGCCGGAAGGCGCGTTTGCTGAAGAAGAACGCTATATGATTAACGGCGTGCTGACCCTGGCGCAGCGTTCATTGCGCAGCATCATGACCCCGCGAGGCGAAATTAGCTGGGTGGATGCTGAGCAGAGCGAAGAAGAAATTCGTCGCCAGCTGCTTTCGTCTCCGCACAGCATGTTCCCGGTTTGCCGCGGCGAGCTTGATGAAATCATCGGTATTGTACGCGCCAAAGAGATGCTGGTGGCGCTGGAAGCGGGGGAGAACGTTGCCGCAATGGCTTCCGCTTCTCCGGCGATTGTGGTGCCGGAAACGCTGGACCCGATCAACCTGCTGGGCGTGCTGCGCCGGGCGCGCGGTAGCTTTGTCATCGTCACCAACGAATTTGGTGTGGTGCAGGGGCTGGTGACGCCGCTGGACGTCCTGGAAGCGATTGCCGGTGAGTTCCCGGATGCGGATGAAACGCCGGAAATTGTGCTGGATGGCGAGGGGTGGTTAATCAAAGGCTCAACCGACCTCCACGCGCTGCAGCAGGCGCTGGGGCTGGACGACCTGGTCAACGAAGACGATGATATCGCTACCGTTGCCGGGCTGGTTATCTCCGCGAACGGCCATATCCCGCGGGTAGGCGATGTTGTGGAACTGCCGCCGCTGCAGTTTACCATTGTTGAAGCGAACGATTACCGCGTCGATCTGGTACGGGTTATTAAAACCGTACACGATAACGACGAAGAAGAGTAATGTCGAACCCGCCGGGCTAAACTTGCCCGGCGGGTTGTTTTTTACCCCCAGTCGCCGCCAGACGGTGTTTCTCCTCCGCCAGCCAGCGCGGAAAATCCTCTACCGGTAACGGGCGGGCATAATAATATCCCTGTAGTAAATCCACGCCGTGGCTGCGCATGTAAATCTTCTGTTCCTGAGTTTCGACCCCTTCGGCAATGGTGACGATTTTGAGCCGGTGCGCCAGGGCGATAATCATATCGGTCACCGTCGCGTTGACGCCATCAATGCCAATGGCGCCGGTATAAGACTTATCAATCTTGAGTACATCCGGGCGAAGTTTTTCCAGCCAGGACAAAGAACTGTTGCCGGTGCCGAAGTCATCAATGGCCAACTGGACGCCTTTAAAATGCAGGTGCTCCGCCATGTGGTGATCGCCCTCACGCAGGACATCGCGTTCAGTCAGCTCGACCACCAACTGCTGTACCGGATTAGCGCTGAACCAATAGGTGTGCAGATCGCGCAGCAGTTCGCCATTACTGAAATGACGCGCCGCCACGTTAATACCAATATGAAAATTGGCATCCTGCGGGAAATAATGTAGCCGGCGGGCGGTTTCGGCGATGACGTAGCGGGTCAGGGGGACTATCAGGTTGTAGCCTTCAGCAATAGGAATAAAAACATCCGGTGAGATATTGCCGCGGCGCGGATTGTTCCAGCGCAGCAAAATTTCCACGCCGCAGCACTGCTGGGTGCGTAAATCCTGCAGCGGCTGGCACCATACCTCGAACTCGTGGGCGGCGATACCCAGGGTTATTTCGCGCGAGAAAGTCATTCGTCCTGCGGTCGTCAGCCAGGCGATACCGGTCATCAACAGGCTGAACATCAGCGCCAGCGGTAATTCAGCGGGCAGCTCTTCTAAGGCCACCGCGGAGGCTCCCGGGCCGCTGATGTTGATGGTAAAGGGGAACTGGCTGGAACTTTGCCGGTAAATTATCGGCAGACCCGGCAACTGATGACTTTCGACGACGCCGACATCGCTGAGAAAGTTCTTGTTGCCTACCGTGAGGCTGATGTCGCTTATGAGCGATGATTTTTCTTTGAGAATCAATTCGCCAAGCAGCTCGATATTAATAATTAACAACGCGCCGTCGGCGCCGCTCACGGAGGAGGGATACCACTGGATCAGTACCGGCGTGCCTTTGAGCAGTGAGTTGTCGGTTGAAAAGGCCAGCAGCGGCTTTACCGTCGGCAGTGTGGGCTGTAGCTGATGAATGGCCACATGGCGCGGGCCAAAAATGCTGGAGCAGTAGGCCATCCCGGACTGAACAAGGATGATTGAGCGCACGGTCTGTAGCGTGGCTGCGGTTTTACGCAGTTCAAGATGTACATCCTGACAGGGTTTGCCGACCATACTTAGCAGGGTAGCGTGTTTTGCCGCCAGCGGTTGCAGGATATTGTCCATCGCGATCACCATATTGCGGGTCACCGTCTGGATACGCTGCTGATTTTGGCTACGCTGTGAAATAAATCGGATTGTCAGGGTGACGGCAAGCGTCAGAAATGCAACGGCCAGGCACACCAGAATGCGCTTGCGGCGATATGTCGAAATGACCTTCTGTGCATTTTGCATGCGCGGCGCCCTGTCGGCTAAATAGAGGAATAAGAGTAACAGCCGGCTTAAAGCAAGTGTAGTGGGTAAGATAAGTTGGTGGGAGAAAAAGAAAAATGCGCCCGGAAAGGGCGCATTTCACAGATGAGTTTTAGTCACACTGCACTTTGATCGCCAGGCCGCCGCGAGAGGTTTCGCGATATTTGGCGTTCATGTCTTTACCCGTTTCGTACATGGTCTCGATAACTTTATCGAGAGAGACGCGCGGTTCGCTGGTGCGGCGCATCGCCATACGCGCGGCGTTAATCGCCTTCACGGAGGCGATAGCGTTACGCTCGATGCACGGCACCTGAACCTGTCCGGCGACCGGGTCGCAGGTCAGGCCGAGGTTATGTTCCATGCCGATCTCCGCCGCCACGCAAACCTGCTCCGGGCTGGCGCCGAGCAGTTCAGCCAGGCCCGCCGCCGCCATTGAACAGGCGACGCCGACTTCGCCCTGACAGCCGACTTCAGCGCCTGAAATGGACGCGTTCATCTTATACAGCGCGCCAATCGCGCCGGACGCCATAAAGTAGCGAATATAGATATCCGGGCTGACGGACTCGATAAAGTGATCGTAATAGGCGAGCACCGCCGGAACGATACCACAGGCGCCGTTGGTCGGCGCGGTAACGACGCGGCCGCCGGCGGCGTTCTCTTCGTTGACCGCCAGCGCGAACATGTTCACCCAGTCGACAACGTTCATCGGATCGTTAGACAGTTTATCGCTGGCGACCAGCAGGCGACGCAGCGCCGAAGCACGACGCGGCACGCGCAGCGGCCCCGGCAGCACGCCTTCGGTGTTCATGCCGCGATCGATACAGGCGCGCATGGTTTGCCAGACGTTTTCGAAATAGGCTTCGATCTCTTGCTTGCTGTGCAGCGCCAGTTCGTTTTGCATCACCATGCCGGAGAGCGACAGACCGGTTTCTTTGCAATAGCCCAGCATTTCCTGCGCCGACTTAAACGGATACGGAACCTGCAGTTCGCTCGCGTCTTCTTTGCCGAAATGCTCTTCGTCGACGATAAAACCGCCGCCGATTGAATAGTAAGTTTTGCTGTAGATTTCTTTCTCGCCGGCCCAGGCATGGATAGTCATGCCGTTTTCGTGCAGCGGCAGGTTGTCGCTACGAAAACGCATGCCGTCATCCGCCGGGAAGTCGACTTCGTGTTGCCCGTTTGCCAGCAGCAGACGGCCGCGAGTTTCAACGTCGCGGATAAATGCCGGGATCGCGTCAATATCGACCGTTGCAGGCAGATTGCCCGCCAGCCCCATGATAATGGCGATGTCCGTGTGGTGGCCTTTGCCGGTTAATGAAAGCGACCCATAAACGTCAACGGCGACGCGCGTCACTTCATTAAGCAATCCCTTTTCGACCAGGTCATCGACGAACTGTTTACCGGCCTTCATCGGCCCTACAGTATGGGAAGATGAGGGACCAATCCCCACCTTGAACATGTCGAATATACTAATCACGATAACACTCCTGACAGGGTTACCGCGGTTGCGGTAACGATGTAATAACTGCGCATAGTGTAAGAGGGAACCGGGTTGTCAGCTTAACTATTCACATGAATTAAACTAATGGATAACCTTGGTTTTACTAATAGTGCGAGCGGCTTCGCATTACTTATTATAGCTAAGGGCGAGTGCCGATTTGCAGCGCCAGCTCGCGAATAATGCCGGCGGTCATTCCCCAGACAAAATAATGTTGGTACCACGATAGCCAGACGCGATGAGAATTACCGCGCCGATGGATGTCCAGCGGGTGGTAGCGACCCAGGCGCAGCGCCTCTTCCAGCGGCATTTCAAACACCGCAGACACCTCGTCCTGACTGGCATGATAGTGCAGGTCCGGGGGGATTATGCCGACCACCGGCGTCACCTGAAAGCCGGTGACGCTGTCGACCGGCGGCAGCACGCCGATCACTTCCACGGCTTCCGGCGGGATCGCCACTTCTTCCTGCGCCTCGCGCAGCGCGGCGGCAATCAATGTAGCGTCGGTGTTATCAACTGCGCCGCCGGGGAAGGCGACCTGGCCCGCGTGCTTGCGCAGCAGCGGCGAACGCTGGGTCAATAGCAGCCCCGGCTGCGGGCGCCGGACAATCGGCACCAGTACCGCCGCCTGGCGCTGGTTCAGCGACTGCGGCGAGGGCTGCGGGCGCAGCAGTTGAAAACGGGAAAGAAAGTCGTCCAGATCGAGGGCGTTAGCCGCCATGTTCTAGCTCTCCAGTTGATGCAGGATACGGTTAACTTTATCAAAAGTTTCCTGATATTCCGCGGCTTCTTCGCTGTCCGCCACGATACCGCCGCCCGCTGAGCAGTACAGTTGGCCCTGCCAGGCGGTGATCGTACGGATAGTAATGCTGGTATCCATATTGCCGCACAAGCTGAGATATCCAATGCTGCCGCACCATGCGTTGCGTCGCTGCGGTTCAAGTTCATCGATAATCTCCATGGCGCGAACTTTCGGGGCACCGGTAATGGAGCCGCCAGGGAAGGCCGCGCGCAGCAGATCGCTGGCATCAAGCGTAGCAGGCAATCGTGCGGTGATGGTGCTCACCAGGTGATGCACCGCCGGGAACGGTTCGACCACAAACAGTTCCGGTACGCGAACGCTGCCCGGCACGGCGACGCGGCCGATATCATTGCGCATCAGATCGACAATCATTAAATTCTCGGCGCGGTCTTTCGGCGAGTTGGCGAGCGTCGCCGCCTGGCGTGCGTCCTCCTGCGGGGAATCGAGTCGCGGCAGCGTGCCTTTAATGGGGCGCGTCTGGATGTCACCCTGATGCAATTGAATAAAACGTTCCGGAGACAGGCTTAAAATCGCCCCTTCCGGCAGGCGAATAAAAGCGCTGAACGGCGCACGGTTAGCGGCATTAAGCTTACAGAATGCCTGCCATTCGTCGCCGCGGTAGCGGGCCTGGAAACGCTGCGCCAGGTTGACCTGATAACAGTCGCCGCTGCGCAGATACGCCTGCACCTGGCGGAATTTTTCGCCGTACTGCTGGCGGCTCATATTCGATTGCCAGCAGGAGGTCAGGGCGAATGCTTCACCCGGCTCACATGTTTGCGACTCCAGCCACTGCAGGCGCTGTTGCGGATCGTCGTAACTGAGCAGCGATACCTGCTGGCGTTGATGATCGACGATCAGCGCCCAGTCATAAATGCCGACCGCCATCTCCGGCAGGGCGATATCAGCCTGCGCTTGCGTCGGCAGACGTTCAAAGCGACGGCCAAGATCGTAGCCGAATAACCCCAGCGCGCCGCCGAGAAACGGCAGGTTTTCATCGGCCTGCGGCGTTAACTGACAGCGATCCAACTGCTGTTGCAGCAGCTGCAGCGGATCGTCCTGCGAGACAAATTCGCCTTCACCGTCGCAGACACAGGTTTGCTCGCCGCGGGTAACCAGCGTCGCGCGCGGTTCGGCGACGATAATATCGAAACGGCTATACGGATGGTCGGCGAAGCCGGAGTGCAGCAGCATCGCCCACGGCGTGGTGCTTAACGGCGCGAAATAGCGTTCGGCGGCATCCGGGCGCCAGGGCAGGGTAATAATAGCGGGGGACAACATTAACCTCGATCCTAATGTGCCGCCCACTGGCGAAATGGCGGACGGCGTGAAATAATTACGCCCCACAATGTAGCAGGAGTGAGTGATGTTTGCAGGTTTACCTTCGCTGAGCCATGAGCAACAGCAAAAAGCGGTCGAACGTATTCAGGAATTGATGGCGCAGGGGATGAGCAGCGGCCAGGCAATCGCCCTGGTGGCCGATGAACTGCGCGCCACGCATACCGGCGACCGGATCGTAGCGCGCTTCGAAGATGACGACGAAGACGAGTAATTACGCCGCGGCGATGATTTTGATCTCAACTTTATACTGCGGCTTCATCAGGGTTGCCTGTACGGTGCAGCGCACCGGCGCGTGACCGGCAACCACCCAGGCGTCCCAGGCTTTATTCATCGCCGCAAAATCATCTTTGTTGGCCAGGAAAATGGTGGCATCAAGAATACGTGACTTATTGCTGCCCTGTTTTTCCAGCACCGCGTCAATTTGCGCCAGGGTATTGGCGGTCTGCTCAAACGCGTCGGCGTCGAGGTTTTCCGGCACCCCGGTGTAGTAGATAGTCTGGTTGTGAATCACCACATCAGACCAGCGGGCTTCGGCATCAATACGCGTAATTGTCATTTATCTTTCCTCTTTGTTCTATCCATTTGGCTGCGGCAAGACTGCCACAATGTTCCGCCCGCGTCACTACCCGGGCTGGCGAAACGCCATCCTCCCTGACATAATCACTGTCCAAATAACCAGGGGGCAACGTGATCGACGATTTTGCAGCAGACGGCCAGCTGGCCATGGCGATACCGGGATTTAAGCCGCGCGAACCGCAGCGCCAGATGGCGATAGCGGTGAGTGAAGCTATTGAAGCCTCCCGGCCGCTGGTGGTGGAAGCAGGGACTGGCACCGGTAAAACCTACGCCTATCTGGCGCCCGCGCTGCGCGCGAAGAAAAAGGTGATCATCTCCACGGGTTCGAAAGCGCTGCAGGATCAGCTCTATAGCCGCGATCTGCCGACCGTCGCCAAAGCGCTGAAATTCACCGGTAAGCTGGCGCTATTAAAGGGGCGCTCAAACTACCTGTGCCTTGAACGCCTTGAGCAGCAGGCGCTGGCGGGCGGCGATCTGCCGGTACAAACGTTAAGTGACGTTATTCTTCTGCGCTCCTGGTCTAATCAGACGCAGGATGGCGATATCAGCACCTGCGCCAGCGTCGCCGAAGATTCTCAGGCCTGGCCGCTGGTGACCAGCACTAATGATAACTGTCTCGGCAGCGACTGCCCGTTATACAAAGATTGTTTTGTGGTGAAAGCGCGTAAGAAGGCGATGGATGCGGATGTAGTGGTGGTCAACCATCACCTGTTCCTTGCCGATATGGTGGTGAAGGAGAGCGGCTTTGCCGAACTGATCCCCGAAGCGGAAGTAATGATATTCGATGAAGCCCATCAGTTGCCGGATATCGCCAGCCAGTATTTTGGCCAGTCGCTCTCCAGCCGCCAGCTACTGGATTTGGCCAAAGACATCACCATTGCCTACCGTACCGAACTAAAAGATACCCAACAGCTGCAAAAATGCGCCGATCGTCTGGCGCAAAGCGCGCAGGATTTCCGTTTGCAGTTGGGCGATCCGGGCTATCGCGGCAACCTGCGCGAACTGCTGGCGGATAGCCACATTCAGCGCGCGCTGCTGCTGCTCGATGACGCGCTTGAACTGTGTTACGACGTCGCTAAACTCTCCCTTGGCCGCTCGGCGCTGCTCGACGCCGCCTTTGAGCGCGCGACGCTCTATCGCGGGCGCCTGAAGCGGCTCAAAGAGATCAATCAGCCTGGCTATAGCTACTGGTATGAATGCACGTCGCGTCATTTTACCCTCGCCTTGACGCCGTTAACGGTGGCCGAGAAGTTTAAAGAGGTGATGGCGCAAAAATCGGGGAGCTGGATCTTTACCTCGGCGACGCTGTCGGTGAACGACGATCTCCACCACTTTACCGCTCGTCTCGGCATTGATGACGCGCAGACGCTGCTGTTGCCCAGCCCATTTGATTATCAGCATCAGGCGCTGCTCTGCGTACCGCGTAACCTACCTCTGCCGAACCAGCCCGGTGCTGCCCGTCATCTGGCGGCCATGTTGAAACCCTTGATTGAGGCCAATGATGGACGCTGCTTCATGCTCTGCACCTCGCATGCCATGATGCGCGATCTGGCGGAGCAGTTTCGCGCCACCATGACGCTGCCGGTACTGCTACAAGGAGAGACCAGCAAAGGCCAGCTGCTGCAGCAGTTTGTTAGCGCCGGCAATGCGCTATTAGTGGCGACCAGTAGCTTCTGGGAAGGGGTTGACGTGCGCGGCGACGCGCTGTCGCTGGTGATTATCGATAAGCTGCCCTTTACCTCACCGGACGATCCGCTGCTCAAAGCGCGAATGGAAGACTGCCGACTGCGCGGCGGCGATCCGTTTGATGAAGTTCAACTGCCGGATGCCGTCATTACCCTCAAACAGGGTGTGGGGCGCCTGATCCGCGATATTGACGATCGCGGCGTTCTGGTTATCTGCGACAACCGGCTGGTGATGCGGCCCTACGGCGCCGTGTTCCTGGCCAGCCTGCCACCCGCGCCGCGGACCCGCGATATCCGCCGGGCGGTGCGCTTCCTCGCCGTGCCGCCGGCAAGGTAATCCGCAGTAAAATGTGATAAGCTGCGCGCCATTTTGTTAATCAGCTATCCCCAATGGATTTAGGACGGTACGGCGGCGGTGAGTCCGCCCGCCGATGAATGTACCGCCCTAAAACCTGGAATATGTAACGAGAGCGTGACCACCCATGCGAATTTTGGCTATCGATACCGCCACGGAGGCGTGCTCCGCGGCGCTGTGGAATGATGGCGCCCTGAGCGCCCATTTTGAAATTTGTCCTCGCGAACACACCCAACGTATCCTGCCGCTGGTGCAGGAGGTCCTCACTGAAAGCGGCACTACGCTGAATGAACTTGACGCGTTGGCCTTTGGCCGCGGGCCGGGCAGTTTTACCGGCGTACGTATTGGTATCGGCATTGCCCAAGGACTGGCGCTGGGCGCGGAGCTGCCAATGATTGGCGTCTCTACGTTGGCGACGATGGCGCAGGGCGCGTGGCGCAAAACCGGCGCTACTCGCGTGCTGGCGGCCATTGACGCGCGTATGGGCGAAGTCTACTGGGCCGAGTATCAGCGCGACGAAGATGGCGTCTGGCACGGCGAAGAAACTGAAGCGGTCCTCAAACCGGCTGCGGTTGCCGAACGCCTGGCGCGGCTTTCCGGCGAATGGGCTACCGTCGGCACCGGCTGGCAGGCGTGGCCGGATCTGGCGAAAGAGAGCGGGCTGATTTTAAGCAGCGGCGAGATTGAACTGCCGGCGGCAGAAGATATGCTACCGCTGGCCATCCAACTGCTTGCGGCGGGAAAAACCGTGGCCGTTGAGCATGCGGAACCAGTTTATTTGCGAAACGAAGTGGCGTGGAAGAAACTTCCTGGCCGCGAGTGAATCTCAGTAGAGAGAAGACTGAGAGAAGGAGTCGCATCATGGCGGGTCAAAAACAGGGTGTTCGTTGGCTGTTAGCCGCGGCGGTCGCCGTTGCGCTAAGCGGTTGCGTGTCGGTGCCGGATGTTATTAAAGGCACCAGCCCTACGCCGCAGCAGGATTTAGTGCGGGTGATGAACGCGCCGCAGCTGTATATCGGCCAGGAAGCGCGTTTTGGCGGTAAGGTCGTCAACGTGCAGAATCAGCAGGGGAAAACCCGCTTAGAGATTGCCACCGTACCGCTGGATAGTGGCGCGCGGCCGGAACTGGGGGAACCTTCACGCGGCCGTATCCTCGCCGACGTGAGCGGTTTCCTCGACCCGGTCGATTTCCGCGGCCAGCTGGTGACAGTGGTTGGGCCGATTAGCGGCGTCGTCGACGGAAAAGTTGGCGCCACCCCCTATAAATTCATGTTGATGAACGCCACCGGCTATAAGCGCTGGAACGTGGTGCAGCAGGTGGTGATGCCGCCGCAGCCCATCGACCCGTGGATGCTCGGCCCACGCCCCTGGGGCTACGGATACGGCGGTTGGGGTTGGTATAACCCGGGACCGGCCGAGGTCAGAAATGTCGTAACGGAATGATTTTGTTGTTTTTATAATGGAATAGAAACAGCGGCTAGCCCGCTGTTTCGTGTTTTTTAGTCTCATAAGAAAAATAAATAGTGACGCGCTTCGCAACCTGAAAAACGCCTAATTAATAAACTGGTACGCTGAGTTAATATAATGTTAACAAAATGTTTGTTGATCAGGGGCTGTGATGACGACGAATAACTATTTCAGAGGTGAAGCAGTGAAAAAGGTTTGGCTAAACCGTTATCCCGCCGATGTCCCGGCGGAGATAAATCCTGACCGCTATCAATCCCTGGTTGAATTGTTTGAACACGCCACCACCCGTTATGCCGATCAGCCGGCATTTATCAACATGGGCGAGGTGATGACCTACCGTAAGCTGGAAGAGCGCAGCCGTGCTTTCGCCGCTTATCTCCAGCAAGGATTAGGGCTACAGAAGGGCGATCGCGTCGCGCTGATGATGCCTAACCTGCTGCAATACCCGGTGGCGCTGTTTGGGATCCTGCGTGCCGGAATGATTGCCGTCAACGTTAACCCGCTGTATACCCCGCGCGAACTGGAGCACCAGCTCAATGACAGCGGCGCGGCGGCGATTGTGATCGTTTCCAACTTCGCACATACCCTGGAGAAAGTAGTCGATAAAACCCAGGTAAAACACGTCATCCTGACGCGGATGGGCGATCAGCTTTCCACCGCTAAAGGAACGTTGGTCAACTTCGTGGTGAAGTACATTAAGCGGCTGGTGCCAAAATATCATCTGCCGGACGCCATCTCATTTCGTAGCGCCCTGCAGCATGGCTACCGTATGCAGTACGTGAAGCCGGAAATCGTCGCGGACGATCTGGCCTTCCTGCAGTACACCGGCGGTACCACCGGCGTGGCGAAAGGGGCGATGCTGACTCACCGCAATATGCTGGCTAACCTCGAACAGGTGAATGCGACCTACGGTCCGCTACTGCACCGTGGTAAAGAGTTGGTGGTGACCGCGCTGCCGCTGTACCACATCTTCGCCTTGACCATGAACTGCCTGCTGTTTATTGAACTCGGCGGGCAGAACCTGTTGATTACCAATCCGCGCGATATTCCGGGCCTGGTAAAAGAGCTGGCAAAATATCCGTTCACCGCGATGACCGGGGTGAATACCTTGTTTAACGCGCTATTGAACAATAAAGAGTTCCAGCAGCTTGATTTCTCTTCGTTGCATCTTTCCGCCGGCGGCGGCATGCCGGTGCAGCAGGTGGTTGCGGAGCGCTGGGTGAAACTGACCGGCCAGTATCTGCTGGAGGGCTATGGCCTGACTGAGTGCTCGCCGCTGGTGAGCGTCAACCCGCATGATATCGACTACCACAGCGGCAGCATCGGCCTGCCGGTGCCGTCGACCGAAGCCAAGCTGGTCGATGACGATGATAATGAAGTCGCGCCGGGCGAGCCGGGTGAGCTCTGCATCAAAGGGCCGCAGGTGATGCTGGGCTACTGGCAGCGTCCGGATGCCACCGATGAAATCATTAAAGATGGCTGGCTGCATACCGGCGATATTGCGGTGATGGATGATGAAGGCTTCCTGCGCATCGTCGATCGCAAAAAAGATATGATTCTGGTCTCCGGTTTTAACGTCTATCCGAATGAAATTGAGGATGTGGTCATGCAGCATTCCGGCGTGCAGGAAGTGGCCGCCGTCGGCGTACCGTCCGGCAGCAGCGGTGAAGCGGTGAAGATCTTCGTGGTGAAGAAAGATGCTGCGTTAACCGAAGAAGCGCTGATTACTTTCTGCCGTCGCCATTTGACCGGCTACAAGGTGCCGAAGCTGGTTGAGTTTCGTGATGAACTGCCGAAATCCAACGTCGGCAAAATTTTACGTCGAGAACTGCGTGACGAAGCCCGTGCTAAAGTAGACAATAAAGGCTAAGCAACGAGTGAGTCGTCAGGCGCCGGCTAGCCGGCGTCCAGATTACTGACAAAGAAGGAAAAAGCGTGGTTTTTCCTTCTTTGTGGCGATCGGCCGAAAATCAATCAATTGATTTTCCTTGTTATTTGTCTGGTGCAATCTGCAAGCCCAACGATTGCATGAGGTTTGTGATTAATCTCGCGCCGGCTAAGCCGGCGTTTTTTATGGGCGCAAGTTAAGAGAGTATGATTTGAACTATCAGATGATCACCACCGACGATGGCCTGCGCGCTATCTGTGAAGCGGCAACTTCGGCACCCGCAGTTGCGCTGGATACCGAGTTTGTTCGCACCCGTACCTACTATCCGCAGCTTGGTTTGCTGCAGCTGTTCGACGGCAAACAGGTCTCTCTGATCGATCCGTTGACCATCAACGACTGGGCGCCGATGCGCGAGCTGCTGCTCAACCAGGATGTCACCAAATACCTGCATGCGGGTAGCGAAGATTTAGAAGTCTTCCTCAACGCGTTCAACCTGATGCCGCAGCCGCTGATCGACACCCAGATTCTGGCCGCCTTCTGCGGGCGCCCGATGTCGTGGGGCTTTGCTTCAATGGTGGAAGAGTATTCCGGCGTCGCGCTGGACAAAAGCGAATCACGCACCGACTGGCTGGCCCGCCCGCTGACCGAGCGTCAGTGCGAATATGCGGCCGCCGACGTCTGGTACCTGTTGCCGATAGCCAGCAAATTAATGGCGGAAACCGACCATGCGGGCTGGCTGCCGGCAGCGTTGAACGAGTGCCACCTGATGCAGCAGCGCCGTCAGGAAATCCTTGACCCGGCGGATGCGTGGCGGGAAATCGGCAATGCCTGGCAACTGCGAACGCGCCAGCTGGGCTGCCTGCAGTTGCTGGCGGAGTGGCGTCTGCGCAAAGCGCGCGAGCGTAACCTGGCGGTGAACTTTGTCGTACGCGAAGAGCATCTGTGGAGCGTGGCGCGCTATATGCCGACCAGCCTCGGCGAGCTCGATAGCCTCGGTTTATCCGGCAGCGAAATTCGCTTCCACGGCAAAACGCTGATTAGCCTGGTTGAAAAAGCGCAGGCCTTGCCGGAATCGGCGCTGCCGGAGCCGCTGCAAAACCTGATCGATATGCCGGGATACCGTAAAGCCTTTAAAGATATTAAAGCGCTGGTGCAGGAAGTGAGCGCGGAGAAGGGCGTGAGCGCCGAGCTGTTGGCGTCGCGCCGTCAGATAAACCAACTGCTGAACTGGCACTGGCAGCTTAAAAATAAAAATGGTGAGCCAGAACTGGTTTCCGGCTGGCGTGGCGAATTGATGGCCGATCGTCTTAAAGCGCTGCTCAACGACTATCCTCGCTAGCGCCTGGCGCTATTCAGGCCATAAAAAACCGGCCGCGCGTTGCGTGGCCGGTTTTTTTTAAGGCTACGGCGAAATGCCGTTAACAAGACAACAGGGTCAGGGTTTCGACTCTTCAGCTTCTGGCAGGGTCACGTTCAGCTCGAGAATCGAAATATCACCATCGCGCTGTTCCAGCTGTACGCTGACCATCTCTGGGTCTATCTGCACGTATTTACAGATGACCTCAAGAATATCTTTGCGCAGCTGCGGCAGGTAATGCGGCTCCGCGTCGCCGCGGCGGCGCTCCGCGACGATGATTTGCAGGCGTTCTTTCGCAATGTTAGCCGTGTTCTTTTTTCGCGAGAGAAAAAAGTCGAGTAATGCCATAATTTATCCTCCGAACAGGCGTTTGAGGAAACCTTTCTTCTCTTCTTCGATGAAGCGGAAAGGACGTTCTTCTCCGAGCAGACGATCCACAGTATCCGCATAGGCTTTACCCGCATCTGAAACGGTATCCAGAATGACCGGCTCGCCCTGGTTCGATGCGCGCAGCACGGACTGATCTTCCGGAATCACGCCGACCAGATTGATGCGCAGAATTTCCAGCACGTCTTCCATGCTCAGCATGTCGCCTTTGTTCACGCGGCCCGGGTTGTAGCGCGTCAGCAGCAGGTGCTCTTTGATCGGCTCGTCGCCATTTTCCGCGCGGCGGGATTTGGAGGCCAGAATGCCAAGGATACGGTCGGAGTCGCGCACGGAGGAGACTTCCGGGTTAGTGGTGATGATGGCTTCGTCAGCGAAGTACAGCGCCATCAGCGCGCCGGTTTCGATGCCTGCCGGGGAGTCGCAGACAATAAAATCGAAGTCCATCTTTTTCAGTTCTTCAAGAACCTTATCTACGCCTTCGCGGGTCAGCGCGTCTTTATCACGGGTCTGAGAAGCCGGAAGGATATAGAGATTTTCAGTACGCTTATCTTTGATTAGCGCCTGATTGAGAGTGGCATCGCCCTGGATAACGTTGACGAAGTCATAAACCACCCGACGCTCGCATCCCATAATCAGGTCGAGGTTACGCAGGCCGATATCGAAGTCGATAACGACAGTTTTCTTTCCCTTCTGGGCCAAACCAGTAGCGATGGCCGCGCTGGAGGTGGTCTTACCAACGCCCCCTTTACCCGAAGTCACAACAATAATGCGTGCCATAGAAATTCCTTGTTAAAAAGGGATTAATTGAACGGTTGAATTGTCAAAGCGCCGTCGCCTAAACGCAGGCGCGCCGCTTTGCCATAAAATTCAGCTGGGATGTTATCGCTCAGCCAATATTCCCCTGCGATGGACACCAGTTCCGCCGCGAGGTTAGTACAAAATATTTGGGCATCTCTGTCGCCGCTTGCGCCAGCCAGCGCACGTCCCCGCATCATGCCATACACATGGATGTTACCATCAGCGATAAGTTCCGCTCCGGCACTCACATGGTTTGTAACAATTAGATCACAGTGTGGCGCATAAATGCGCTGACCGGAACGTACCGGCAGATCAATCAAACGCGTTTTTGTGATCGGCGTAGCAACTGGTGGTGGTTCAACGGGTTCCGGCGGCGGCGCCTGACGAACGATTTTCTCTTTTCCTTCCGTCAGTAGCGGGATCCCGGCGCGGTCGATTTCCGTTTTCAGGCGGGAAATTTTACAACCGCTCACCCCCATGATGCGCAATCCGGTGGCGACGATAGCTTCATGCATCGGGCGCCAGTCGACGCTCTCTTCAATACTGCTGATGTTGACCACGACCGGTGCATGACGTAAAAAAGCGGGAGCCTGGGCGATTTTGTCTTCTAACGCCTGACGAATAACCTCGGGATTTGCATCGTGCAAATGAACGACAGATAAAGTGAAGCTACTGCCCTTAAGTTCGATTGGCGTATTTGACATCCTGGCCTTACTCAATTTGCTGTTTATCATCCGCCGAAGTGCGGTGATATTCCGAAGACTAAAAGGCATGTTATAGTCACTCATATATTGAGGCAAGTGACCACGGGTCTAATTCCGAGTAAAACTATGTTTTGTGTGATCTATCGAAGTACTAAACGTGAACAAACCTATTTATATGTCGAAAAAAAGGACGATTTCTCGCGCGTTCCGCCGGAACTGATGGCAAGCTTCGGCACCCCGCAGATGACCATGCTGCTGCCGCTCGACGGGCGCAAGACGCTGGCTAACGCTGACCTCGAAAAAGTAAAACAAGCGCTCGTCGATCAGGGCTATTACCTTCAACTTCCTCCCCCTCCTGAGAATCTACTTAAGAAACACCTCGCGGAACAGGGGAATAAATCCGATTAACCCATTGAGGGAAAATAATGTACCAACATCATAACTGGCAGGGTGAGTTACTGGATTATCCAGTGAGCAAAGTGGTTTGCGTTGGCAGTAATTACGCAAAACATATTAAGGAGATGGGCAGCGCGATGCCGGAAGAACCGGTGCTGTTTATTAAACCTGAAACGGCGCTATGCGATATCCGCCAGCCGTTGGTACTGCCTGAAGGATTGGGCTCGGTGCATCATGAGGTTGAACTGGCGGTGCTGATAGGCAGTACCCTGCGCCAGGCCAGCGAAGACCACGTACGCAAGGCGATTGCCGGTTATGGCGTGGCGCTCGATCTCACCCTGCGTGATATTCAGGGCAAGATGAAAAAGGCCGGGCAACCGTGGGAGAAAGCTAAGGGGTTTGATAACGCCTGTCCGATCTCCGGTTTTATTCCTGCCGCCGAGTTCAACGGCGATCCGCAAAATACGCCGCTAAGCCTGAAGATTAATGGTGAAGTCCGCCAGCAGGGGACGACCGCGGATATGATTCATAAGATCGTACCGCTAATTGCCTATATGTCGCGCTTCTTTACGCTGAAAGCGGGCGATATCATCCTGACCGGGACGCCGGACGGTGTCGGGCCGCTGGCCAGCGGCGACGAGCTGGAAGTCGGCTTCAATGGTTTGACGTTGTCTACCCGCGTGCTGTAACGTCCGCTTGCCGCCTTTTGGGGCGGCAAAACTTGCATCGGCGTGCCAGACTGGTTATAAGGTGCACCCTGAATTGCAATGACGGACATCCCAATGAGCGAACAACCTTTCTGGCAACAAAAAACACTGGATGAAATGACCGACGCGGAGTGGGAATCACTGTGCGACGGCTGCGGACAGTGCTGCCTGCATAAGCTAATGGATGAAGATACCGACGAGATTTACTTTACCAACGTCGCCTGCCGTCAGCTCAACATTAAAACCTGCCAGTGCCGCAACTACGAGCGTCGCTTCGAGTACGAACCGGACTGCATCAAACTCACGCGTGAGAATCTGCCGACCTTCGAATGGCTGCCGCACACCTGCGCCTATCGCCTGCTGGCGGAAGGTAAACCGCTGCCGCACTGGCATCCGCTGCTGACCGGCTCAAAAGTGGCGATGCACGGCGAACGTATTTCCGTGCGCCATATAGCGGTGAAAGAGTCCACCGTCGTCGACTGGCAGGACCATATCTTAAACAAACCAGACTGGGCGCAGTAAGCTCGTTGAAATATCAGAACCGGGCATTCCCTGCCTGCGCGGCCCGGTTCTTTGTACGCATCAATATCCCATCATTCTTAATGCCAGCCAGATAATTCCCGCCCACAATAAAGCGCATGGAAAAATAACAACACTAAGAGAACGCCAGCCGTTTCTACTCATCGGAAACCCCACATTTAAGTCATCATCACCAGGTGCGTTTGGCATTTCATCATCGGCGCGGGGGCGGGGAACTTTAGGAATATTTGTAAAGCAGATGTAGATAAAAATAGACCCGGCGCGGTGGCCGGGCTGAGAGGGAGTTGACGAGCTGCCAGGTCTCCCCGGCGCGATGACTGCTTGCGGCGATCAGATGGGCAGGAAACTCATCATCAAATACGCGACGACAATGCAGATTAGCGTCATATACCAGACTATGCTCATGGTGACTTATCCCATTTCAGACTCAAGAAAGACGAGCCTATCGGGTAACGACTTTAAACATCCGGATGTCGATTTTCAACCGCAAGCACGTGAGGGGCTTAGCTTTTCCTGGCGTGGAACAGGCCGTCTTCGCCGTGGCTTTCATCTTCAACCCAGAAGTTAATATTGAATTGGGCATCATCGCTGAGCTCGATACGGTGCCAGTATTGCGGTGGGCTGGTGGCGAACTGCCCGGCATTAATGACGACTTTCATCTCCGGTTCGCTAGCCTGCTCATCATGAAAACCGTAATAAGTTACTGTGCCTTCCATTACGCACAGCTGACCGAAAACGTTAGCGGCAGTATTGTGATGGGTGAGCAGCGCTGGCGGAACATTTTCTTTAGTGAAGAACGGAGTGGAGCGTTTGACTTTCCAGTTAGCCGGGATACGCAGGTGAGACATAGTGAGCTCCTTAGTGGATGCAAATAAGATGTATTTAATATGCAACTTTAAAAGGGGCGTCGTCAACTTACAGGCACAAAAAACGCCCCCGAAGGAGCGTTTACCATCTGGCAGGATAGCTTAACGGCCGAACAGATCGCGCTTTTTGGCTTTAAATGGCTGAGCGATCAGTACCAGCAGGCCGATGACCAGATAAGCGGCAAAGATGCCTACCAGCCACTGCGGCATTTCCAGAGTCAGGAATTCCCACTGGCGCACGGAACAGTCGCCGGTGGCAACGAATACCTGCGGTAGCCATTTATCCAGCGGCAGCCACGTCGGGAAACGAGCGGCGAAATCGCAGGTCTGGAACGGAGAAGGGTGTAGCTGAATCATGGTGTGCTCCCAGGCTAACTGCAGACCGCGCAGTGCGCTGTATAGCCAGATGAGCAACGCGACATAGCGCAGCGGGGTTTTCGGCGCGATAGCGCCCACCAGACCGGCGCCCATAATGCCAAACAGAGCGCAGCGTTCGTAAATACACAACACGCAGGGCTGCAGCAGCATCACGTGCTGGAACCACAGCGCCACTAATTCAAGTATAAAAGCGGTTAACGCCATCAAGAGCCAGGCGCCGCGTCCCCTTGAGCACTGGTTTAAGTATTGCAACATAATCATTTCCCTGGAACATGCTAAATCATGGCAGTGTAAACGAAAACTACCGCGACGCCATCCGCTAGTCGGAAAATATTACGTAAATGAATATTCGTTACCCGGGGGGAACCCGGGTAACGGGCTGCGCAATTAGGGCAGTACTGGGGTGGTCAACCAGCCATGGCTGAGCATCCACTGGGTGGCCGGCATCAACAGGGTTTCGACGCACAGCAGGCCGACCAGCGTGAGCACGATGGTATAGGGAAGCGCCATCCACACCATTCTGCCATAAGAGAGGCGGATCAGCGGCGCCAGCGCCGAGGTCAACAGGAACAGGAACGCGGCCTGGCCGTTGGGGGTCGCGACGGAAGGCAGGTTAGTGCCGGTATTAATGGCGACCGCCAGCATTTCAAACTGCTGCAGGCTGATAACGCCGTGTTCCAGCGCCGCTTTTGCTTCGTTGATATACACCGTACCGACAAAGACGTTATCGGAGATGGACGACAGCAGGCCATTAAACAAATAGAACAGCGATAGCTGAGCGTGCGGTGAAGCCTGCAGGACGAACTCAATCACCGGGGCAAACAGATGCTGATCGATAATCACCGCCACGATGGCGAAAAAGACCGTCAGCAGGGCGGTAAACGGCAGCGCTTCGGTAAAGGCTTTACCGATGGCGTGTTCGTCGGTCACGCCGGAAAAGGTGGTCGCCAGCACGATGACGGAGAGGCCAATCAGGCCAACTTCCGCCAGATGCAGGGCGAGGGCGGCAATCAGCCACACGCCGATGATCCCTTGAGCGATAAGGCGCATCCGATCCTGGCGGCTGCGGCTCTGGCGGCTACGGTCGTCGAAATCCTGCAGGACTTTGCGCACTGGGACTGGCAGCGGCTCGCCATAGCCAAACAGGCGGAGTTTTTCCAGCAGCAGGCAGGTTATCAGGCCGCATACGATTACCGGCAGGGTTACCGGCGACATACGGATGAAGAATTCGCCGAAGTGCCAGCCGGCGGCTTTGGCGATAATCAGGTTCTGCGGTTCGCCGACCATGGTCATCACGCCGCCGAGCGCGGTACCGACGCCGGCGTGCATCATCAGGCTGCGTAAAAAGCTGCGGAACTGTTCGAGCACGTCGCGGTAGTGTTGATCGATATGGCTGTCATCAAGCATGTCGTTATCATCAGGCCGCGCGGAGGCGACGCGATGATAAATACCGTAAAAGCCGACCGCTACGCTAATGACCACCGCAACAACAGTTAGCGCGTCAAGGAAGGCGGAGAGAAAAGCCGCTGCCAGGCAGAAGGCCAGCGACAGCAGCATCTTGCTGCGGATCCCGAGGAGCAGCCGAGTAAAAATAAACAGCAATAGCTGCTTCATGAAGTAGATCCCGGCCACCATGAACATCAGCAGCAGCAGGACTTCGAGATTATTGGCTATTTCTTCGCGAATATGTTCGGGGCTGGTCATACCGATCAGCACCGCTTCTATCGCCAGCAGGCCGCCAGGCAGCAGCGGGTAGCATTTGAGCGCCATCGCCAGGGTGAAGATAAACTCCACCACTAACAGCCAACCGGCGACAAACGGTTGAAGATAAAACGCCAGCGGGTTAACCACCAGGAAGATAATCAGGAGAAGCTTGTACCAGTCTGGCGACTGGCCAAGAAAATTGCGCCACAGGGCGCGGCCATAAGACATTTCCACGACAGAGGTCCTTCCGTCAAACAACATGATTTTATGCGTAACTATTGCAAGATTACCAGTTGAGTAAAAAGGTAAGCAACTTTCTTCGCGGCGCATTACAGGTAATGGAAGGCGTTAAGCAAAAGCTGAAAATGAAACGGCGATCCCCTTTTAATTACTTTCAGATGCTATCTGGCGTATGGCTGCTCTGGTATGATGAGTGCAATTTGCAACGCTGTGTAATGGAAATCTTATTATGGTCATTAAGGCGCAAAGCCCTGCGGGTTTCGCGGAAGAGTACATCATTGAAAGTATCTGGAATAATCGTTTCCCGCCTGGATCCATTCTCCCTGCTGAACGTGAACTTTCTGAACTGATTGGTGTGACCCGAACCACTCTGCGCGAAGTGTTGCAACGTCTGGCCCGTGATGGCTGGTTGACTATCCAGCACGGTAAACCGACGAAAGTGAACAACTTCTGGGAAACCTCCGGACTGAATATCCTTGAAACGCTGGCGCGTCTCGACCACGATAGCGTGCCGCAGCTGATTGATAACTTGCTGTCGGTGCGAACCAATATCTCAACGATTTTTATTCGTACCGCTTTCCGCCAGCACCCGGACAAAGCGCTGGAGGTCCTGGCTACCGCGCGTGAAGTTGAAGATCATGCCGATGCTTTCGCCGAACTGGACTACAACATCTTCCGCGGTCTGGCGTTTGCCTCCGGCAACCCGATCTACGGTCTGATCCTCAACGGCATGAAGGGGCTGTATACCCGCATTGGTCGTCACTATTTTGCTAATCCGGAAGCGCGTAGCCTGGCGCTGGGTTTCTACCACCAGTTGGCGAAAGTGTGCGAAGAGAGTCAGCACGATAAAGTGTACGAAATCGTCCGCGCCTATGGCCACAACAGCGGCGAGATCTGGCATCGGATGCAAAAAACGCTGCCCGGCGATTTAGCCATCAATATGCGCTAAGTACGGACCACCCTATAAAAAATGCCCGGATAATCCGGGCATTTCGCTTTTTGGCACTTGATCCGATTTACAACGCGTTCTGCCGCGGCGGGGTGCGATCCAACAGCTCAACGCTGCCGTCGGCATTCTGCTGCTCAAGGATCACATCAAAGCCCCACAGGCGGTGAACGTGTTTAAGCACTTCGCGACGGCTCTTATCCAGCGGCACGCGGTTGTGCGGCACATAGCGCAGCGTCAGCGAACGGTCGCCGCGCAGGTCAACGTTCCAGACCTGAATATTCGGCTCAAGATTGCTGAGGTTATACTGCGCCGACAGCTTAGAACGAATTTCCCGATAGCCTTCCTCATTATGAATGGCGGAAATCTCCAGGTAATTATTATGGTCGTCATCGAGTACCGTGAATAAGCGGAAGTCACGCATCACCTTCGGCGACAGGAACTGGCTGATAAAGCTCTCATCTTTAAAATCGCGCATGGCGAAATGCAGCGTCTCCAGCCAATCGGAGCCGGCGATATCCGGGAACCAGTAGCGGTCTTCTTCCGTTGGCGACTGGCAGATACGTTTAATATCCTGGAACATAGCGAAACCCAGCGCGTAGGGGTTGATTCCGCTGTACCACGGGCTGTTGTAGGGCGGCTGGAACACCACGTTGGTGTGGCTGTGCAGAAACTCCAGCATAAAGCGCTCGGTCACTTTTCCTTCGTCATACAGATGATTGAGGATGGTGTAGTGCCAGAATGTCGCCCAGCCCTCGTTCATAACCTGAGTCTGTTTCTGCGGATAAAAATACTGGCTGACCTTACGAACGATACGCAGGATCTCGCGCTGCCAGGATTCAAGCAGCGGCGCGTTCTTCTCCATAAAGTACAGCAGATTCTCCTGCGGTTCGGAAGGATAGCGGCGGCTTGCCTCGATGGCTTTTTCCTCTTCCCGTTTTGGCAGAGTACGCCATAGCATGTTCACCTGGCTTTGCAGATACTCTTCACGGCTTTTCTGCCGCGCCTTCTCCTCCTGCAGCGATATTTTCTGCGGGCGTTTGTAGCGGTCGACGCCGTAGTTCATCAGCGCATGGCAGGAGTCGAGCAATTTTTCAACTTCATCGACGCCGTAACGCTCTTCACATTCGGTAATGTATTTACGCGCAAAGATCAGATAGTCGATGATTGAGCTGGCATCGGTCCAACTGCGGAACAGATAGTTATTTTTAAAGAAGGAGTTATGCCCATAGCAGGCGTGCGCCATTACCAGCGCCTGCATGGTAATCGTGTTCTCCTCCATTAAATAAGCGATACACGGGTTGGAGTTAATGACTATCTCATAGGCCAGGCCTTGCTGGCCGTGTTTATACGCCTGTTCGGTTTCGATAAATTTTTTGCCGAACGACCAGTGCGGATAGTTGATCGGCATCCCGACGCTGGAGTAGGCGTCCATCATCTGTTCGGAGGTGATCACCTCGATTTGATGCGGATAGGTATCGAGACGATATAGCTTCGCCACCCGGTCGACCTCGGCGAGATAGGTTTCCAGCAGTTCAAAAGTCCAGTCGGGTCCATCGCTTAACCGGGTGGTGTCCCTGTTCATGGAATCAATCGTAGCCATTAGCGCGCCCTCGTTGTTGGTGGTTCTCTCTTTGTGGAGAACCTCTTATCAAGCATAGAACACGCCATAACAAACTGCGTCTGCGGGTAATTTCTTTTCTTCGCGATATCACAATCCCAAAGGCCTTAATTTAACATTTACTTAGCATTTTATGCTGAGGAAAAATAAAGCGCAGCACGAGATCGTAAATCTCTGGTGTCAGTGCTGGTGCGGTTTGGTGTGAGATAAGTCACCATAAATAAAGCGTATGTTGAATAATATTTTCATCTGGGTTATCAATTTGTAATTAGATGATTGTTCTTTAACTATTACGGAGTGGCTATGCGAGTCGTCATACTGGGAAGTGGGGTGGTTGGGGTAGCGAGCGCCTGGTATTTAAGCCAGGCGGGACATGAGGTGACGGTTATCGACCGTCAGCCAGGGCCCGCTGAAGAAACCAGCGCCGCCAACGCCGGGCAGATCTCTCCCGGCTACGCGGCGCCGTGGGCGGCGCCGGGCGTGCCGCTGAAGGCGATTAAATGGATGTTCCAGCGCCATGCGCCATTGGCGATTGGCCTTGACGGCACGCAGTTCCAGCTCAAGTGGATGTGGCAGATGCTACGTAACTGCGATACCCGCCACTATATGGAAAACAAAGGGCGTATGGTGCGCCTGGCGGAATATAGCCGTGATTGCCTGAAAGCGCTGCGTGAAACCACCGGTATCCAGTATGAAGGCCGCCAGGGCGGCACCCTGCAGCTCTTCCGCACCGAAAAACAGTATGAGAACGCCACTCGTGATATCGCCGTGCTGGAAGAGGCTGGCGTACCGTATCAACTGCTGGAAGCTAACCGCCTGCTCGAAGTCGAACCGGCGCTGGCGGAAGTCAGCCATAAACTGACCGGCGGCCTGCGCCTGCCAAATGATGAAACCGGCGATTGCCAGCTCTTCACTACCCGTCTGGCGGCGATGGCCGAGGCGGCAGGGGTGACTTTCCGCTTTAATACCTCCGTCGATGCGCTGCTTTACGAAGGCGATCAAATCGCCGGTGTGAAATGCGGCGACGAAATTATTAAGGGCGACGCCTACGTGATGGCGTTTGGTTCTTACTCCACCGCGATGCTTAAAGGGCTGGTGGACATCCCGGTCTATCCTCTGAAAGGCTACTCGTTAACTATTCCGATTGCCGAAGAGAGCGGCGCGCCGGTATCGACTATCCTTGATGAGACTTACAAAATCGCGATTACCCGTTTCGATCAGCGTATTCGCGTTGGCGGGATGGCGGAAATTGTCGGCTTTAATAAAGAGCTGCTGAAGCCGCGCCGTGAGACGCTGGAGATGGTGGTTCGCGATCTGTTCCCGCGCGGCGGCTACGTTGAGCAGGCGACCTTCTGGACAGGCCTGCGACCGATGACGCCGGACGGTACGCCGGTGGTTGGCCGCACGCCGTACAAAAATCTGTGGCTGAACACCGGGCACGGTACGCTGGGCTGGACCATGGCCTGCGGGTCCGGGCAGCTTCTGAGCGATCTGATCTCCGGGCGTACGCCGGCGATCCCTTATGATGATCTGGCCGTGGCGCGTTACAGCCCGGGCTTTACGCCGGCTCGCGCTCAGCATCTGCACGGCGTGCATAACTAAGGAGCCTCCATGTCTCGTCCGGTAAAAGCCAGCATTGACCTGTCGGCTTTACGTCAGAATTTACAGATTGTTCGCCGCGCCGCCCCTGGGGCGCGCGTTTGGGCGGTGGTGAAGGCTAATGCCTATGGCCATGGCCTGGCGCGGATGTGGCAGGCGCTGAACGCCGCAGATGGCTACGCATTGCTGAATCTCGAAGAGGCGATCCTACTGCGGGAAAAGGGCTGGAAAGGGCCGATTCTGCTGCTGGAAGGATTCTTTCACGCCGATGAACTGGCGCTGCTGGATAAGTATCGCCTGACCACCAGCGTACACAGCAACTGGCAAATTAAAGCGCTGCAGCAGGCTAAACTGCATGCGCCGCTGGATATCTATCTCAAAGTAAATAGCGGTATGAACCGGCTGGGCTTTATGCCAGAACGAGTGCATACCGTCTGGCAACAGCTGCGATCGCTCGCCAACGTCGGTGAAATGACGCTGATGTCGCATTTCGCTGATGCGGAAAACCCGGATGGCATCGTGGAGCCCTTGCGCCGTATCGAGCAGGCGGCGGAGGGGCTGGACTGCCCGCGTTCGTTGTCGAACTCAGCGGCCACATTGTGGCATCCGGAAGCGCACTTTGATTGGGTGCGCCCGGGAATTGTGCTGTACGGCGCATCGCCGTCGGGTCAGTGGCGGGATATTGCCAATAGCGGCTTGAAACCGGCGATGACCCTCAGCAGTGAAGTGATTGCCGTACAGACGCTGAAAAGCGGCGAACGGGTGGGCTATGGTGGGCTGTATCAGGCATCCGGCGAGCAGCGCATCGGCATTGTCGCCTGCGGTTATGCCGACGGCTATCCACGCGTCGCCCCGAGCGGCACGCCGGTGCTGGTCGACGGCGTACGCACCACCACCGTCGGGCGTATTTCGATGGATATGTTGGCGGTAGATCTGACACCTTGTCCGCATGCGGGTATTGGCGCGCCGGTTGAGTTGTGGGGGCAGGAGATTAAGATTGACGATGTCGCTGCGGCCAGCGGCACCGTCGGTTATGAATTAATGTGCGCTCTGGCGCCGCGCGTACCGGTGGTGACAGTGTAACTTTGTGTGAGGCGGATCACTCCGCCTCATCTTCCGCAACCCGCACACCCACCTTCAGTACGTGGTCGTCCTCTTTTTCGGCGACCGTCCACACCATACCGGCAAACTCCACCTGATCGCCGACGACCGGCGCGGCGCCCAACAGTTGCTGAATCACATCGCCCAGCGACTGCTGATGTTCGCGAAATTCTTCACCGCCGTCGAGGCCATAAATCTGCGCCACATCGGCGAATTTAGCTTCCGCATCGAGGATAAAGTCGCCAAAGAACCGCTGATCGAGTGAGACCGGCGGCGACTGGCTGAACATTTTACCCAGCGCCGGTAGGTCGCGCTCGCGGCCGATAACGCAAAGAATATCACCATCCATCAGCCGCGTGCTGCCGGTAGGATGCAGCAGTACGTTGTCGCGGAAGAGTGCGGCGATACGCGTTTCCGGCGGCATGTGGAGGTCGCGCAACGCTGCGCCAACGCACCATTTATCATCACCCAGTTGGTAGACAAACTGTTCCCACGGATTTTCCGGATGGATATCCAGCCCGACGCGTGAGATAGGCCAGCCGACCGGCGGTACCACGACCTTCGCTTTTTTCGCCGCCCAGGAAAGTGAGGTGCCCTGAAGCAGCAGTGAAATCAGCACCACGAAAAAGGCGACGTTAAAGAACAGCCGCGCGTTCTCAAGCCCGGCCATCATCGGGAAAACGGCGAGGATAATCGGCACCGCGCCGCGCAAACCGACCCAGCTGATAAACACCCGCTCGCGCAGATTAAAACCGCGGAACGGCAGCAGGCCAGCGAATACCGACAGCGGACGCGCGATGAAGATCATCCACATTGACAGCAGTAGCGCCGGAATCGCGATCGGCCACAGGTCAGACGGTGTGACCAGCAGGCCGAGGACGAGGAACATGGCGATTTGCGCCAGCCACGCCAGGCCGTCAAAGTTTTGCAGGATGCCGTGGCGGTTGCGAATGGGTTTATTACCGAGCAGGAAACCGCAGAGATAGACCGCGAGGATACCGCTCCCGTTCAGTGAGGTGGTGACGGCGAAAATCATGATCCCGCCGCTTAGCGCCAGCAGCGGATAGAGCCCGGTAGGCAGGACGATGCGGTTAATCATCTGCAGAAGCAGATAACCGCCGCCGAGTCCAATAGCGATGCCCAGGCCAAACTGTTGAATGATATGCACCACAAACATCCAGCTCAGTCCGGCTTCATGCTGCTGGATCATTTCAATCAGGGTAATGGTGAGGAACACCGCCATCGGGTCGTTGCTGCCGGATTCAATTTCGAGGGTCGAGCCGACGCGCTCGTTAAGCCCTTTACCGCCGAGCAGCGAGAACACCGCCGCCGCATCGGTGGAGCCGACGATGGCGCCAATTAGTAGCCCTTCGATTAAATCGAGCTTGAACAGCCATGCCGCCATCATCCCGGTGAGGGCGGAGGTTATCAGCACGCCGACCGTCGCCAGCGACAGCGCTGGCCAGAGCGCCACGCGAAACGAACTGGCTTGGGTGCGCATTCCGCCGTCCAGCAGGATCACCGCCAGCGCGAGGTTACTCACCATATAGGCGAAAGGATAGTTATCGAAAGGAATGCCGCCGATACCGTCTACGCCTGCCAGCATACCGATGGCGAGGAAGATAACCAGAATCGGGATGCCGAGGCGTGAGGAGAAAGAACTCAATAAAATACTGCAGGTTACTAAAACAGAACCCAGGATAAACAGACTAATGACCGCAGCGGCGTCCAATGTTCACGTACTCCTTGTCAGCGTGAAGGGGTGAAAATTACACCATTTTAACAATCCGCGCGTTTGCAGGATACTCGCGCAGAGGAATTTTTATTCCGCCAGCACCGGATGGCCGCTTATCGTTAAGGTTGCGGCTGAGGCGTTGTTGACCAGCCGCGCCCGCGCGCCGAGAGGCAGGGTAACGGTGCGCTGTTCATGACCGAACTCGAGGCCGGTCAGCAGCGGGATGGCGAGTTGCTGACGTAGCCAGGCGTAGACGGTGGGAAGATCATAACCGTCGTCGTAGTCGTTGGGTTGCGCGCCGGTAAAACTGCCGAGCACGATAGCCCGCTGGCGGGCAAGGATCCCGCTGTTGAGTAACTGCAGCAGCATTCGTTCAACGCGGAACGGATGCTCGTTGATATCCTCAAGCACCAGAATACCGTCGTCAATCTGCGGGAGCCACGGCGTGCCGATGAGCGACGTGACCATCGCCAGATTACCGCCCCACAGGGTACCTTCGACGCGGCAGGTTGGGCCGTCGCTTTGCCATTCGAGAGTAAATTCGGGTTCGCGTAGCGCCTGCCAGAAGTGATGTTCAGTAAACGCATTCAGGGTTTCGGCGCCGAAATTGCCCGCTAACATCGGCCCGCTGAAGCTGATAGCGTTGGCTTTAGCCAGCAGTCCCATCTGGATGGCGGTGAAATCGCTGTGGCCGCAGATAAGCAGCGGTTCCCGCTGTTGGCGTTTCGATAATGCCTGCCAGTCGATATGCGGTAGTAACCGGGTGGCGCCATAGCCGCCGCGCACCGCCAGCACGATGTGGTTTTTTCCCTCAAGGGATGCAAGTTGGTTAATATCGGCCAGACGTTCGCTGTCGCTGCCGGCGAAACGCTGCTGTCGACGGGGGATCGCCTGTTGGTTCAGTACCTGATGACCGGCCTCCTGAAGACGGGCCACGCCAAGGGCCGCAGCCTGTTGATTGATACAGTAACCGGAAGGGGCGACCAGATAAAACTGAGACATGGCAATTCCTTGCAAAGAATGAAAGGGTTATCATGCCGCCTGGAACGTTTATTGTCATCTCCGTGCGGCAAACTTCAGCCAATAAGGATAGATGTGTGAAATTGAGATGGTTTGTTTTTTTATTTGTATTGTTGGCCGGTTGTAGCTCGAAGCACGATTACACCAATCCGCCGTGGAACCCGGAAGTCCCGGTGAAGCGGTCGATGCAGTGGATGCCGATCAGTGAAAAAGCCGGTGCCGCGTGGGGGGTTGACCCGCAGCTGATAACCGCGATCATCGCGATTGAATCCGGCGGTAATCCCTCGGTGGTCAGTAAATCCGGTGCGGTAGGACTGATGCAGTTGAAGCCGTCGACCTCCGGGCGCGATGTCTATCAACGGATGGGCTGGCGTGGCCAGCCTTCGGTCAGCGAGCTGAAAAACCCGGAACGCAATATTTCGATGGGCGCCGCTTATCTGAGCATTCTGGAAAACGGCCCGCTGGCGGGGATTAAGGACCCGCAGGTGATGCGCTATGCGGTGGTGGTCTCTTATGCCAACGGCGCAGGCGCGCTGCTGCGCACCTTCTCGTCGAATCGCCAGGACGCCATCGACGAGATTAACGATCTTGATGCCGATGAGTTCTTTGAACACGTGGCGAAAAAGCATCCTGCCCCGCAGGCCCCGCGCTATATCTGGAAACTGCAGAAAGCGCTGGACGCGATGTAGCATCATCTCTCACCCCGTCAGGCAGGATTCGCCTTGCGGGGTGCCTTTCAGAAAATCCTAACTTTCGTGGCTAATTGAACTGATGTAGCTGACGGGACCAATCAACTCTTTGTAATCCCGGTAACTTTCAGGAAGGGACTCGATTCCACTAACCGCCACCACCAGCATAGCCGTGGCCTCATCCATTTCATCGCCAGTCTGGGCTAATTTTTCGCGTAATAATCCGATAAGCGCCTGAGAATTATTATGTGAGACCCCATTCAATTCCAGACGATTATGATCCCAGACGTTGCAACCCCATGCTGTGAACCACAACAGGCTCCCTGTAACCATCAATATCCAACAAAAAGTGTTTTCAGCGACATCGACGTAGATAAATATTCGACAAGCTAATATTACGGCTAAGATGAGTGAGGGGATACTGAACAACAGAAAATTGCATCGGCGGCGTAGCATACTTAAGGCCAGCTCTGGGCTTTTTTGCTGATCCTGCCAGATGTTAAGGTTGGTGATATGCAGGCTAGTAGGCAGATCTTCATGACATGGTTTTCGTACCTCAAAATGGTCAAATAAAATTCTTTCAATGACGTTCATTTCATTGCTTGCATAACGTCCGTTAGCCAACATCTGCCCGGGCTCGGGGACCCACAGATATCCTTTATGTAACAAACTGAACATTGCTAACTGAATGACCCGCGTGCCGCCGCCGTCAATCCAGGCAAGAAGCCATGGGTCGATCCCGGTCGTTAACTGTTGGGCTTTAGCCGCAGGCCGCGTCAGGGCGATAATGATTCCGATAGAAAGATAAATAGCCGGGACGACAACGATAATACAGCCGAGAAACAGTAAAGGATGCATATGCATAATAAGAGTCCACATGATGTCGCCCTCAGACTACTCAAGCCGTTCAACAGAAAATGCATAATTTATTGGCTTGATGATCGTTATAAATTCACGATATTTCTCGGGTAGCAGGGAAGTTTTACCGATGGCGACGTAATAATCAGCTGTTTCATCCGTTGTTGTTTCGGCCTCAGCCATGAGAGTATCCTTTAATCTATTTACATAATTATGAACAATGTTAATTGAGATCCCCTCACGGTCCATCAGGGTGGCATTTAAGGTAATAATGAGCCAAAGTAACAACCAAAGCCCGGTAACGATAAGCATCATGAGCCAGCTTAATACGCCGGAGTGGATAAGCGTGCTACTATCGAAAAACGTTTTCCACAGATATGTACCGATTAAAATTAATGAAGGAACGACGATCAGGATCATATTCCACGTATGTTGCGCCGGACTGAGCATCAGGCTCCTACACTGGGGATCGTCTGACCAATGGTTTTTATCGGCGACGTAAAGAGAAAGGGGTAAATTCTGGGCGCTGGGTTTTGGTGTAGAAAAATGGTCAAAGAGTATTTTTTCTACACGAGTCATCTTGCACTCTGCATACTGCTGGTTGGCGCAAAGTTCGATATTCTCAGCGCAATGAATAATATTTACGTAGTTTTTTCTTAATAGCCTGAACATGGCTAATTGAATAACGACGGTGGCTCTGCCCCGAAGCCAGGCAAGAAACGACGGAGATATGGAGTAAGGTGGTGGTATCGGCGTGTTTTTCTCAGAAGGACGAGTCTTTGAGATAATAATCATCACCAGAATATATATCACCGTGGTTGATAATATATGGTAACCCATAAAGGACAATGGGGATAAATCAGAGATGAAACTGATTAAATTGTTCACTTCACACTCCTTGTGATAAGCGCAACCTTGCGCGTGAATTTTTACCAGAATAGTAGCTAGTTTAATAGGGTGGTTCTGGTTAAACAATAAATTTAGTTTGCCTGGCGGCTTTCATTAAAAAGCACTCATCAGATATTTATGTGGTTTATGAAATTAAGCCTCCGACTTATTTCAGGAGGCTTATGTTTACGAGGTAAATTAAAAATCGTAGCCCACGGTTGCCGTGACGCTACGCTCAGCTCCCCAGTAACAGTTGCCGGTACCGTAGCAGCCGGAAATATACTCGCGATCGCCGATATTATTCGCATTAACCTGAATATAGGCGCCTTTCATCGCCGTTGACCATGCCCCGAGGTCGGCGCGCGCCATCGCATCTATCAGGGTGACTGACGGTAAACGCTCGGTATTGGCGTCATCGGCCCACTGCTTACCGATATAGCGCACACCCGCGCCAAGGGTGATGCCCGCCGGCAATTGATAGCGCGCCCAGAATGAGGCCATCTGATCCGGCGTCAGCTGAGGGGTATTATTATCGGTGCCGTCTTTCGTGTCCTGAAAGCGCAGGCGATTCCAGGTATAAGAGGCAATCGTGCTCAATTGCGGCGTAATCTGGTTATGCGCTTCCAGCTCTACGCCCTGTGAATGCACTTTCCCGGCGGGAATATAGGTGGCGGTGGCGATGTTCGGATCGCGGGTGGCGACATCTTTTTGCATCAAATCGTAAATCGCGATGCTATACAAATCGCTGCTGCCCGGCGGCTGGAATTTCAAGCCGGCCTCCACCTGTTCGGCGGTGGTGGGTTTTAATAACGTACCATCGGCGCCCGGCAGCATCGCCGGGGTAATCGCCTGGCTGTAGCTTAAGTAGGGCGAAAGGCCATTATCGAGCGCGTACAGCAGCGAGGCGCGGCCGCTGATGTGATCGTCGGAGCGGCGGTTTGACGTGCCTGAAGTGTCGCTAACCTGTTGTGAAACGATGCGGTCGTAGCGTCCGGAAACGTCAAAGTGCCAACGATTCCACACCATTTCATCCTGCAGATAAAGCCCGGTCTGGTAATAACGGCGATTATTTTTATCGCTGTAGGTGATGGTATGCCCGGTTTGCGGCGTATAGCCGGTAAAGGGGTTAAGCGGCGCCGCGCCGCCGGCTCCGGTCCATAAATCGTTGCGGAAGCGATGATACTCAGCGCCGAGGATTAACGTATGCGCCACTTCACCGGTCGCGAAATCGGCGCGCAGGCGGTTATCGGTTGACCAGCCGTCCAGCGACCCGCGGGAACCGCTGTAGCCGCGGGAAAGCAGGTCGCTGTCACCCACCCAGCCAACCTGATAAACCTGATCCAGCGAGACATTCGTATGGGTATAGCTGCCCGCGGAGTAAGCCGACCAGACATCGCTGAACTGGTGGTTGAATTCATAGCTGTAGATTTGCTCGCGGCGCTGGTAGCCATCGCCCGGATCGCCTTCATTGGTGCTGGGTGAGAGCTTACGGCCGTTGTGCGCATAACGGGTACCATCCAGCGGCAGAGAGCCGTGGTAGCCGCCGGAGGGATCTTTTTGCAGGTAGGCGCGCAACAGCAGCGAAGTATCGCTATCCGGCTGCCACAGCAAGGAAGGCGAAATCGCATAGCGCTCTTCGCGGGTATGATCATACTGCGTATCGCTGCTGCGGGTCATGCCGATGAGCCGCCAGGCCCATTGGTCATTAATGGCATCGGTATAGTCGAAGGCCGCGCCCTTAGTATTTTGCGTGCCGCCGGTCAGGCGAAAGTGCCCCTGCTGGCTGAACTGCGGCCGTTTGGAGGTCAAATTGACCACCCCGCCCGGCACGCTTTGGCCATAAAGGGCGGAAGAGGGGCCGCGGATGACGTCGACGCGTTCAATAAACCATGGGTCGATCTGCAGTACGTTATGGCTGCCGCCGTCGCTCATCAGGCGCATGCCGTCAAGGAACAGGTTATCAACGTCGCCGCCGTGGTAGCCGCGCAGCGAGATGGTATCAAAGCGCGTCGCGCCGCCGCCAAAACTGGAATAAACCCCCGGCGTATATTGTAGGGCCTGGCTTACGGTATTGGCGCCCTGATCGGCGATCTGCTGGCGGGTGATCACCGATACCGACTGGGCGGTAGTAATCAACGGCTGGTCGGTTTTCGTGGCGCCGGTTGACGTTTTGGCGCTATAGCCTTGAGTTTGCGCGCTGGCGGAGTCGTCAGGTTGCGCGGTCACGATCAGGGTATCTTGCGCCTGAGCGGCGAGAGGGAAGGCGGCCGCGAGGGCGCACACCAGCGCGGAGCGCTTAAAATTAACAGAGGAGATCATGCCATAATCCTGAATAGCGCGGTCTGGCACTCCTGTGCGCCGCCGCGGAAATAAACGAAATGCTTTTTCGTTAAAAATAATGCGAATTATTATCGTTTGCTTTTGCATGATCAAGCAAAATAGTCCTCCTCAGAGCAAGAAGATATTTTGCTGGCTGTCGGCGGATGATGGGGTAACGTCGATGGAAAAAGCGCGGCGAAGATATCGCCGCGCGCAGGGGATTACTGGGCTTTTTTCTCCGTAGCCGCCACGGCATCGTTCGCGGCGGGCTGCTTGCCAGCGGTGATTTCTGCCTGCGCCGGGCGGGTTGCCGGCAGCGCATCGCACGGTTTATCTTGCGGGCAAACCAGGTCGAGCATCTTTAACGTCACGCCGTTGGTCCAGCCAAAGCCGTCCTGCAGAGGATACTCTCCGCCGCCGCCGCCGGTACCCGTCGAACTCACGTCATATTTCTCAACCAGCTTCTGCTTGCTGTCATAGGTGTGCTGGACGTTGCTGAGGAAGCGCCAGGTGACGTCCATGGCCACCTTTTTCTGACCATAGTTCTGCAGACCTTCCACCGCCACCCACTGCAGCGGCGCCCAGCCGTTTGGCGCATCCCACTGTTGGCCGCTATTGACCGTGGTGGTGGTAAGCCCGCCGGGCTTCAGCAGGCGGCTTTCGGCGGCGGCGGCTACCTTCGCGGCACGTTCGCTGGAGGCCGCTTTGACGTACAGCGGGAACAGCGCCGCGGCGGTCAGCTGATTGCGAACTTTATGGCTCTTCAGATCGTAATCGGCATACCAGCCCTCTTTATCGTTCCACAGATATTTTTCCAGCGCCTTCTGGCGGGCATTCGCCAGCGCGTCGTACTGTCCGGCTTTAGCGCTGTCGCCTGCGGCTTTACTGGCGCGGGCAATGGTTTTCTCCATGTGGAACATCAGCGCATTGAGATCGACCGGAATGATGCTGGTGGTGCGGATAGTCCCCAGCTGCTGCGGATTATCCATCCAGCGAGAACTGAAGTCCCATCCGGAGGCCGCGGCGGAACGTAGGTCACGATAGATTTCGGTGGCCGGGCGGTTAGGATTGTTTTTGGCGGTAGTCACGTCGTCAAGCCAGGACTCCGGGCGAGGCGTATCGTTATCATCCCAGTAGCGGTTAAGCAGCGCGCCATCTTCCAGACGTACCACGCGTTTATTCGCGTTGCCGGGCGTCAGCGCATCGGCGCCTTCCATCCAGTAGCGATACTCTTTTTCCATCTGCGGCAGCCAGGTCTTTAGCGCCCGATCGCCATCGTGGCTGGCCAGCAGCTCAACCATAAAGGAAAAGAACGGCGGTTGCGAACGGCTCAGATAGTAACTGCGGTTGCCGTTTGGAATATGCCCCCAGCGGTCAATCTCGGCGGCAAAATTGGCCACCATGTCTTCCACTTTATCCCAGTGCCCGCTTTCGGCGAGGCCCAGCATGGTGAAATAGCTATCCCAATAATAGACTTCGCGGAAGCGTCCACCGGGCACCACATAAGGTTTCGGTAGCGGCAGCAGCGAATCCCACTTCTCGACCTCGACGGTGCTGCGGGTTAGCACCGGCCATAGCCCATCAATGTGTTGACGCAGGGTTTGCCCTTTCGGCGGCACGTATTGATCGTTATCACGCGGCAGGGTGAAGTTGATCTCGACGAAATGGCGCAGATCGAAGCTGGCCTGACCTTTTTGCATCCGATAGTCGGCAAGGATCATTAGCGGATCGCTATTCGGGACCGCATCAGCGAAGGTTTTTTGGTCAGGGAAGAGTTTCGCGCTTTGCACGTCGTTAAATAGCGGGCCTAAAAGTTCATCAGGCGATTGCGGCACCGGGGAGGTGTTGTCATCTGCCTGCGCGGCGAATGTCGCCAGGCTTAACATTGCGCCTCCCAGCGCCAGTTGAATAAGGTGGGTCAGGGTTTCCGGGCGACGTAGAACCGATCTCGTCATCGATAATTCTCCATTTTACGTTTTGCTGACTTCGCGCCACTGCGAACGGCCATCAGAAAACCTTAGCCGAATATCGGCCGCCTCGCGTGCTGGAGTTAACATTTTGGCCGAAAACAGAGTATTTACCTGGCGACATATTGTCCCGGCGTTTTGCCGGTCTGAGTACGGAAGAAGTAGATGAAGGCGCTATCGCTGGCAAACTCCAGCGCCTGGGCGACATCCGTGATGCGCTGGCCGCAGGACAGCAATTCTACGGCTTTCATCAGCCGCCACTGCTGGCGCCACTGCTGATATGACATGCCGGTTTCGCGCTGAAACAGGCGGCTGATGGTCTTTTCTCCGGCGCCGCATTGCGCCGCCAGTTGTTGAAGTAGCGGCGGTTGCTCATGGCCATTGAGATGACGTAGACGTTTATCCTGCGGCAGCGTTAGCATCATCGGTTCATGTTTTGCCGCGCCGATTTCCGCCACGCAAAGCGCCGCCAGGTGCAGGGCCGGGCCCTGTCGCCAGTCGGTATCCCAGGGGCTGGCGCTGATGCGTTCCAGTAGCTCGCGCAGCAGCGGCGTAACGTTGAGGATCGCAGGCTGACGGGGCAACTGCGGGTATGAGTCATTGGCGAACCATACCGAACGGTAATCAACGATGTGCTGCATTTCGGCGCGGTGGGTGACGCCTGCGGGGATCCACGCCGCGCGGGTCGGCGGCAACATACACAATAGCGCGCCGTCGTTCAGCGTCAGCCGGATGCAGCCCTGACGGGTAAATAGCATCTGTCCCATTTGATGTTGATGTAGACCATCGTCATGATCGCCGTTAAGGGTCGCTTGCACGCCAATCAGCGGCGCATTGAATATATCAGGGTCAAAGGATGCATCCGCGCTGAGCCAGGCCATAATGTCTGATTCTCGATGTTAAGTGTCATTATATTTATAATCGCCGATTTTGCCGCTCCCTACAATGGCGCCTCTGATGAGGGAGATTGATATGTTAAGTCGTTCGGCGATGGCGCTGGTTACCGCATTACTCATGTTTCCGCAAATCGCGGAAACTATCTATAGCCCGGCGCTGACTGATATCAGCGCCCATTTTTCCGTTAGCGCCGCCGATGCGGCGCAGACGCTGGCGGTCTATTTCATTGGCTTTGCCATCGGCGTGCTGTTCTGGGGCTGGTTCAGCGACCGGCGTGGACGGCGGCCGGCGTTATTGCTCGGTCTGGCGGTGTATACCGCAGGCTGCATGCTGGCGCTGGCGGCGCCAAATTTTGGCGTATTGCTGGCGGCTCGCATCGTGGCGGCTTTCGGCGCGGCTATCGGGTCGGTGGTTGGGCAAACGGTGTTGCGCGATGCGTTTGAAGGTCGGCAGTTGGCGGCGATTTTTTCCTTCGTGGGCATGGCGCTGGCTATCAGTCCAGCAATTGGCGTCTATTCTGGCGGCGTGTTGGCGGGGTGGTGGGGGATGTATGGCGTGTTTAGCGCCCTGGCGTTGCTGGCGGCGACGCTATTGCTGCTGTGCGCGGCGGTAATGCCGGAAACCCGGCCGTCGCGAACGGCAAATCAGGCGCTCTGGCCGCTATTACTGCGCATGATGGCGGATACAAAAATTCGTTTAGCGGTGGCGCTGGTGGCGGCATTGAATATCGGTTTGTTCAGCTACTACAGCCAGGGGCCTTTCCTTTTTGCCCGCCTGGGGCTGGATGCGCGGGCTTTTGGCTACAGCGGTATGGCGCTGGCCGCGGGAGCGTTAGCCGGCGCGCAGGGGAATCGTCTGTTGCTACGACGTGGAGCGGGACAGCAGCAGATATTTATTTGTGCCGGTCTTCTGTTATTGCTCGCCAGCGCAGGCGTTGGCCTGTTAACACATTCATGGCTCTTTTTGCTGCCGATGATGGGGGTAGCGACAGCCTATGCCATGGCGATCCCCGTGGTGCTGGGTACGGCGCTTAGCGATTACGGCGATTGTCGCGGTAGTGCCGGGGCGCTGCTTGGCCTGGCCTATTATTTGATTATCGGCTTGGGGCTGGCAATTGTGGGTTGGGGGGAATCCTTGGGTATCACGCTGGCAATCAGTGCGGCGGTGAGTGCGCTCACCGGTTGGCGTTATCTGCGGCACATGGATGATGAGTTTTCCTGATTTGTGATGATTAGCACAAATCACTGCTTGGCAGGTTTGTGACTGGATGAAAAATCGATATTGATTTTAATCAAGGAATTACCTGCTATAAAATAGCCAAAAAATGAGGTTAAAATAATGTTGATAATGATAATTAATTGTTTGTTTTTGTTTTCAGCTAAATTAATGAAATATATCTTTACATACAAATAACGTGAAAAATTGTGACCTCATCCCGTAATAAATCGAAATAAATACAGTTTTCTCATTTTATTTGATTGTTTACACCTGAGGTTTAAACAGAAATTAATGTGAAATACCTCCTTTTATTGCTTGAAAATTACTCTTTGCTCGCTCATTTTTAGCTTAAAAATTAACCTTTTTTATCCCCATAAATATTTTTTATCCCCTCATATTTCTTTGACTAAAATCATGATTAATTTCATGTTTTTGATTTTAACTTATTGATTCTAAATGTTTTAATTTGTTTTTTGGATAAGATTGATTATAGGTAAAAGGGCTTTGTGAGTGGTCTCACACAACCACCAGATCATCATTTGATACACTTCCCGCCGTCAACAAAGTCATTAACGTGGATAACCAATATGAATACTATTCCGCTCCCTAAAACTCAGCACCTGGTTGTATTCCAGGAGGTGATCAGAAGTGGTTCGATTGGTTCAGCAGCGAAAGAATTAGGATTAACTCAACCTGCAGTCAGTAAAACAATTAATGATATTGAAGACTATTTCGGTACCGAGCTCATCGTCCGTAAAAATACCGGTGTAACTTTGACTGAAGCCGGGCAGGTGCTGTTGACCTGGTCGGAGTCGATTACCCGTGAAATGAAAAATATGGTTAACGAAATGCACAGTATGACCTGCAGCACCGTCGTTGACGTCTCTTTCGGTTTCCCGTCGCTAATCGGCTTCACGTTTATGTCGGATATGATCCATAAATTCAAAAAATTATATCCAAAAGCACAGGTCTCGATGTATGAAGCGCAGCTTTCTTCGTTCCTGCCGGCGATCCGTGATGGTCGTCTCGATTTCGCCATCGGCACGCTGAGCGATGAAATGAAGCTGCACGATCTACATGTCGAACCGCTATTTGAATCGGAATTCGTGCTGGTGGCCAGCAAATCGCGAACGCGGAGCGGCAGTGCCACGCTGGCATCGTTACAGCACGAACAGTGGGTATTGCCGCAAACCAATATGGGTTACTACAGTGAACTCCTCGCCACGCTTCAACGCAGCGGCATCAACAATGAAAACATCGTTAAAACAGACTCTGTCGTTACTATTTATAATCTTGTTCTCAATGCTGATTTCCTGACGGTTATTCCGTGTGATATGACCGCACCATTTGGCTCTAATCAATTTATTACTATTCCTGTCGAGGACGCGTTACCGGTAGCGCATTATGCTGCGGTATGGTCGAAGAATTATCGCATTAAAAGTGCGGCCTCGGCGTTAGTTGAATTAGCGAAAGAATATTCAGCCCATAGCGGTTGCCGACGACGACAATTAATCACCGTAGATTAACTGTCTTTTTATATTGATTGAAACTTAAGCTGCGATTTATTTATCAGTCGCTGCCCATTAACGCTATTTGTTTAATTCCAGGTTAAGAGGTTCTCATGCATATTACATACGATCTTCCAGTTGCTATTGAAGATATCCTCGAAGCGAAAAAAAGATTGGCAGGTAAAATATATAAAACGGGGATGCCGCGTTCGAATTATTTCAGCGAACGATGCAAAGGCGAAATCTTCCTTAAGTTTGAAAATATGCAGCGCACCGGTTCTTTTAAAATTCGCGGCGCGTTTAATAAACTCAGTTCGCTGACTGATGCGGAAAAGCGCAAAGGCGTGGTGGCGTGTTCCGCCGGTAACCATGCGCAGGGCGTTTCGCTCTCCTGCGCTATGCTCGGCATCGATGGTAAAGTGGTGATGCCGAAAGGCGCGCCAAAATCAAAAGTGGCCGCCACCTGCGACTATTCGGCGGAAGTGGTGCTACATGGCGATAATTTTAACGACACCATCGCCAAAGTCAGCGAAATTGTTGAAATGGAAGGGCGGATATTTATTCCACCATACGACGATCCGGAAGTGATAGCCGGCCAGGGGACTATTGGTCTGGAAATCATGGAGGATTTATATGATGTCGATAACGTTATTGTACCGATTGGCGGCGGCGGTTTAATTGCCGGTATCGCGGTGGCGATTAAATCGATCAACCCGACCATTCGTATTATTGGCGTACAGTCTGAAAACGTTCACGGCATGGCGGCCTCGTATTACGCCGGAGAAATCACCAATCATCGCAATAATGCCACCCTGGCTGACGGTTGCGACGTTTCTCGCCCGGGAAATATTACTTATCAGATCGTTCGTGAATTAGTTGACGATATTGTGCTGGTCAGCGAAGACGAAATTCGCAACAGCATGGTCGCACTTATTCAACGCAATAAAGTGATTACCGAAGGGGCCGGGGCGTTAGCCTGTGCCGCATTATTAAGCGGTAAGCTGGACAGCTATATTCAGAACCGAAAAACCGTCAGCATTATTTCCGGCGGCAATATCGACCTGTCTCGCGTATCGCAAATTACTGGTTTAGTTGACGCTTAATCTTTTTGATGAGGATAGGATATGAGTACTACAGATAGCATTGTATCCAGCCAGACAAAAGAGTCGTCCTGGCGCAAATCGGACACCACCTGGACCCTGGGCTTATTCGGCACCGCCATTGGCGCCGGGGTATTATTCTTCCCGATCCGCGCCGGTTTCGGCGGCCTGATCCCCATCTTACTGATGTTAGTGCTGGCCTACCCGATCGCCTTCTATTGCCATCGGGCGCTGGCCCGGCTGTGCCTTTCCGGCTCAAATCCTTCCGGCAACATCACTGAAACGGTAGAGGAGCACTTTGGTAAAACCGGCGGGGTGGTGATTACTTTCCTTTATTTCTTCGCGATTTGCCCGCTGCTGTGGATTTACGGCGTGACGATCACCAATACCTTTATGACCTTCTGGGAAAATCAGCTGCAGCTGCCGGCGCTGAACCGCGGTTTTGTCGCGCTGTTCCTGCTGCTGCTGATGGCGTTTGTCATCTGGTTCGGTAAAGATCTGATGGTGAAGGTAATGAGCTATCTGGTATGGCCGTTTATCGCCAGCCTGGTGCTGATTTCTCTGTCGCTGATCCCTTACTGGAACTCCGCGGTTATCGATCAGGTGAATTTAAGCGAGATCTCGCTGACCGGTCACGATGGTATTCTGGTGACCGTCTGGCTGGGTATTTCGATTATGGTGTTCTCGTTTAACTTCTCGCCAATTGTCTCTTCATTCGTGGTTTCCAAGCGCGAAGAGTATGAGAAAGACTTTGGTCGCGAGTTCACCGAGCGCAAATGTTCACAGATTATCTCTCGCGCCAGCATGCTGATGGTGGCCGTGGTAATGTTCTTCGCCTTCAGCTGCCTGTTTACCCTGTCGCCGCAGAATATGGCGGATGCCAAAGCGCAGAATATCCCGGTGCTCTCGTACCTGGCGAACCACTTCGCCTCGCTGTCCGGCACCAAATCCACCTTTGCCACGGTGCTTGAATATGGCGCGTCAATCATCGCGCTGGTGGCGATTTTCAAATCCTTCTTCGGACACTACCTCGGCACGCTGGAAGGCCTGAACGGTCTGGTGCTGAAGTTTGGTTACAAAGGCGATAAAACCCGCGTTTCCAGCGGCAAGCTCAACACCATCAGCATGATTTTTATCATGGGCTCAACGTGGATTGTCGCCTACGCCAACCCGAACATTCTCGACCTGATTGAAGCGATGGGCGCGCCGATTATTGCCTCGCTGCTGTGCCTGCTGCCGATGTACGCCATCCGTAAAGCGCCATCGTTGGCGAAATATCGCGGCCGCCTGGACAACGTCTTCGTCACGGTAATCGGTCTGCTGACCATTCTGAACATCGTTTACAAACTGTTTTAATTAAGCTCAGGACGAGCGGAGTGATGACATGAATGAATATCCGGTAGTACTGGTCATTAACTGCGGCTCGTCTTCAATTAAATTTTCAGTACTTGATGCCGCCAGCTGTGAAGTATTAATGGCTGGTATTGCAGATGGCATTAATTCTGAAGATGCGTTCCTGTCAATAAATGGGGGAGAGCCGGCTAAGCTGGCTCACCACAGCTATGAAGGCGCATTGAAGGCGATCGCATTTGAATTAGAAAAGCGTGATTTAATGGATAGCGTGGCGTTAATTGGCCACCGTATCGCGCACGGCGGCAGCATATTTACCGAATCGGCGATAATTACCGATGAAGTTATCGACAATATTCGCCAGGTATCGCCGCTGGCGCCGCTGCATAATTACGCCAATCTCAGCGGTATTGAATCAGCTCAGCAGTTATTCCCGGGCGTACAGCAGGTAGCGGTCTTTGATACCAGCTTTCATCAGACGCTGGCGCCAGAAGCATTTCTTTACGGCCTGCCGTGGGACTATTACCAGCGATTGGGCGTGCGCCGCTATGGTTTCCACGGCACCTCGCACCGTTATGTGACTCAGCGCGCGCTGGCGTTGCTTGATTTACCCGAGCAGGATAGCGGGCTGGTGATTGCTCATCTTGGCAACGGGGCGTCGATTTGCGCGGTACGCAACGGCCGCAGCGTGGATACCTCGATGGGCATGACGCCGTTGGAAGGCCTGATGATGGGCACCCGCAGCGGGGATGTCGATTTTGGCGCGATGGCGTGGATCGCCGGCGATACTAACCAGACGCTCAGCGATCTGGAGCGCGTGGTGAATAAGGAGTCCGGCCTGCTGGGGATATCCGGATTGTCATCCGACCTGCGGGTGCTGGAAAAAGCCTGGCATGAGGGGCATGAACGCGCGCGGTTGGCGATTAAAACCTTTGTGCATCGTATTGCCCGCCACATTGCCGGCCATGCCGCCTCACTACGCCGCCTTGACGCGATTATTTTTACCGGCGGTATCGGCGAAAATTCGGTATTAATCCGCCAACTGGTGATTGAGCATTTAGCGGTATTCGGCGTCAGCCTGAATGATGCGCTAAATAAACAACCCAACTCCGCCGGCGAACGCATTATTTCTTCCCGCGAGGCACGAGTGATATCTGCAGTCATACCCACCAATGAAGAGAAGATGATTGCGCTCGATGCTATTCATTTAGGCAAAATTAATGCATCCCTGGAATTTGCTTAATTACGTTGTGGTCCTGTAGAGAGATTATTTTCATGAAGGTAAATATCGATACCAGCGATATGCTGTACGCCGAAGCATGGCACGGATTTAAAGGTACGGACTGGAAAGAAGAAATTAATGTCCGTGATTTTATTCAGCACAACTATACGCCATATACCGGAGATGAATCATTCCTTGCTGAGGCGACGCCGGCGACGACCGCGCTGTGGGAAAAAGTCATGGCCGGCATTCGCGTGGAGAACGCCACCCACGCGCCGGTTGATTTTGATACTAATATCGCCACCACCATTACCGCTCACGATGCCGGCTATATTGAGCAATCGCTGGAAAAAATAGTCGGCTTGCAAACGGATAAACCGCTCAAGCGCGCGCTGCATCCGTTTGGCGGCATTAACATGATTAAAAGCTCGTTTGATGCCTATGGCCGGGAAATGGATAGCCAGTTTGAATATCTGTTCACCGAGCTGCGTAAAACCCACAATCAGGGGGTATTTGACGCTTATTCGCCGGATATGCTGCGCTGCCGTAAATCCGGCGTGCTGACCGGTCTGCCGGATGGCTATGGCCGCGGGCGTATCATTGGCGACTACCGCCGCGTGGCGCTATACGGCATCCGCTATCTGGTGCGTGAACGTGAACTGCAGTTTGCCGATCTGCAGGCAACGCTGGAGCGCGGGCAGGATCTGGAAGCCACTATTCGTCTGCGTGAAGAGCTGGCGGAACACCGCCGCGCGTTGCTGCAAATGCAGGAGATGGCGGCGAAATACGGCTGCGATATCTCCCGCCCGGCGCGCAACGCTCAGGAAGCGGTACAGTGGTTGTACTTCGCCTATCTGGCGGCGGTGAAATCGCAAAACGGCGGCGCGATGTCGCTGGGGCGTACCGCCTCTTTCCTCGATATCTATATCGAGCGCGACTTCCACGCCGGGATCCTCAATGAACAACAGGCCCAGGAACTGATCGACCACTTCATTATGAAGATCCGCATGGTGCGTTTCCTGCGTACGCCGGAATTCGACACGCTATTCTCCGGCGATCCTATCTGGGCAACCGAAGTGATTGGCGGGATGGGGCTGGATGGCCGCACGCTGGTGACTAAAAACTCCTTCCGCTATCTGCATACGCTGCACACCATGGGCCCGGCGCCGGAACCCAACCTTACCGTATTGTGGTCGGAAGCGCTGCCGATTGCCTTTAAGAAATATGCCGCCCAGGTCTCGATCGTCACTTCCTCGCTGCAGTATGAAAACGATGACCTGATGCGCGCCGATTTCAACAGTGATGATTACGCTATTGCCTGCTGCGTCAGCCCGATGGTCATCGGCAAACAGATGCAGTTCTTCGGCGCGCGCGCCAACCTCGCCAAAACGCTGCTGTACGCAATCAATGGCGGGGTGGATGAGAAACTCAAAATCCAGGTCGGGCCGAAAACCGCGCCGCTGATGGATGAGGTACTGGATTACGACAAAGTGATGGCCAGCCTCGATCATTTTATGGATTGGCTGGCGGTGCAGTACATCAGCGCGCTGAACATCATTCATTACATGCACGATAAATATAGTTATGAAGCCTCGCTGATGGCGCTGCACGACCGCGACGTATACCGCACTATGGCCTGCGGGATTGCCGGGCTGTCGGTGGCGGCGGATTCGCTTTCGGCTATTAAGCACGCGAAGGTGAAACCCATCCGCGACGACAGCGGCCTGGCGATCGATTTTGAGATTGAAGGCGATTATCCGCAGTACGGCAATAACGATCAGCGCGTCGATAGTATTGCCTGCGATCTCGTTGAACGCTTTATGAAGAAAATTAAGGTGTTGCCGACGTACCGTAACGCGGTGCCCACGCAGTCGATCCTGACGATTACCTCAAACGTGGTGTACGGCCAGAAAACCGGTAATACCCCGGATGGCCGCCGCGCCGGTACGCCGTTTGCGCCGGGGGCCAACCCGATGCATGGCCGCGATCGCAAAGGGGCGGTCGCTTCGTTGACTTCCGTGGCTAAGTTGCCGTTCACCTACGCGAAGGATGGAATCTCTTATACCTTCTCGATCGTCCCGGCGGCGTTAGGTAAAGAGGCGAGCGTCCGGCAAACCAACCTCGTCGGTCTGCTCGATGGCTACTTCCACCACGAAGAACGGATCGAGGGCGGCCAGCATCTGAACGTCAACGTGATGAACCGCGAGATGCTGCTGGACGCCATAGCTCATCCGGAAAATTATCCGAACCTGACCATCCGCGTCTCTGGCTATGCGGTGCGCTTTAATGCGCTAACCCACGAACAGCAGCAGGATGTCATTTCGCGAACCTTCATCCAGGCGCTGTAACGCAACGGGGCGACGATAATGGTCGCCCCATTTTTATCATGGGTGTGAAACCTGGTCTTCACTGCACGGTAAACCGAGGTGTAGATATGATTAGCGCTTTCGATATTTTCAAAATTGGTATTGGTCCTTCGAGCTCTCATACGGTGGGGCCGATGAATGCAGGAAAAAGTTTTATCACCGAGCTGGCGACCCGCGGCGACCTGACGCAGACTACGCGCATTGTCGTCGATCTGTACGGTTCGCTATCGCTGACCGGCAAAGGGCATGCGACCGATGTCGCCATTATCATGGGGCTGGCGGGAAATAGTCCGCAGGATGTCGATATTGACGCCATCCCGGCTTTCATTCAGCAGGTGACCGCGAGCGGCCGTCTACCGGTGGCGAAGGGGAGTCGTCAGGTTGATTTCCCGCTGCCGGAGAGCATCGTATTTCATGATAGCGCGCTGGCCCGCCATGAGAACGGTATGCGCATCAGCGCCTGGGATCATCAGCAGCCGCTACTCAGCAAAACCTATTACTCAATTGGCGGCGGATTTATCGTTGAGGAATCGCGTTTTGGCCAGACTCACGATATCGCAACGCCCGTCCCCTTTGATTTCCGTTCCGCCCATCAACTGCTTCAGCTGTGCGAACACAATGGCCTTTCCATCTCTGGCCTGATGATGCAAAACGAGCGGGCGCTGCGCGATAAGGGGCAAATCGATGCTGGCTTCGCCGCCATTTACGCGGTGATGCGTAACGGTATTGAGCGGGGAATGAATACCGAGGGCGTGCTGCCGGGGCCGCTCAACGTGCCGCGGCGGGCGGCGGCGCTGCGCCGACAGCTGGTGGCCAGCGATAGTCTGTCCCGCGATCCGATGAACGTCATCGACTGGATCAATATGTTTGCGCTGGCGGTGAGCGAAGAAAATGCCGCCGGTGGCCGGGTTGTCACCGCGCCTACCAATGGCGCATGCGGGATTATTCCCGCGGTTCTGGCCTATTACGACAAGTTTCGCCGCCCGGTCAATGCCAACTCGATTGCCCGCTATCTGCTGGCTGCGGCGGCTATCGGTTCACTGTATAAGATGAATGCCTCTATATCTGGCGCAGAAGTTGGCTGTCAGGGCGAAATTGGCGTGGCCTGCTCTATGGCGGCGGCTGGGCTGACGGAGCTCCTTGGCGGCAGCCCGGCGCAGGTATGCAACGCCGCGGAAATCGCCATGGAACATAACCTCGGTCTGACCTGCGATCCGGTGGCCGGGCAGGTGCAAATCCCCTGCATCGAACGCAATGCCATCAATGCGGTGAAGGCGGTTAACGCCGCGCGGATGGCGCTCCGCCGAACCAGCGAGCCGCGGGTTTGTCTCGACAAGGTCATTGAGACAATGTATGAAACCGGTAAAGACATGAACGATAAATATCGCGAAACCTCACGCGGCGGGCTGGCGATAAAAGTGATTTGCGACTGACGAATCAGAAAGGGCTGGGCTGGCGCGCCGCTATCGCTTCACCGCTGACCGGATGGTGAAAATGCAGTTCGCTGGCGTGGAGCATCAGGCGTGAGGCCTGATGTGACGCCAGCCCTCCGTAGAGATCGCAGCCGAGAATCGGATAGCCGAGATGCTGGCAGTGGATGCGTAGCTGATGGGTGCGTCCGGTTTCCGGTAGCAATCGTACGCGAGTTACCGCCAGCGAACCATCGGCTGTTGACAACCATTCCCGTGATAGCACCTGAAAGCACGAGCGCGCCGGTTTACCGTTACGCACGCTAATCGCCATTCGTGGAAACAGCGCCGGATCTTTAGCAATCGGCGCGTCTATCACCCCTTCATCTTCCTCTGGATGCCCACACAACAGGGCGTGATAAACCTTGCTTACCGCCCGCTGGCTGAACTGCTGACACAGCGCGGCGTTTATCGCTTTGTTACGCGCCACCACCATAAGGCCGGAAGTCCCGAAATCGAGCCGATGAACCAGCGAGCACCCAGGAAAATTCTGCACCAGGCGGTGATGGACCGAATCCAGGTTCTGCGGGTTCTTACCCGACAGGCTGAGCAGACCGCTGGGTTTGTCGATCAATAACAAATGTTCGTCCTCGTAGAGGATCTTAATCTGCGCGGAACAAGGTGGGGCGATGAAGGTATCAATTACGGTAGACATGGGCAGGCGCTGCTTAAGGGTGAGGGCGGATGATAGCGAATCTCTGTCTGGAAGGCGACCCGGAATCTACGCTCCGGAACGGAAGACTTTTTAGCGAATAACGATAACAAAGTATGCAACCCCTTTGCAGAGACGAGTGGGGTGTGATACATAATTGTTATGTTATAACATATAAAATAAAGTAATATGTCCAAGGTCGATACTGAAATACTTCGCATCAATACGCTGCATCTGACAGCCAAAAGGGGGGCCGTGATACTCGACGGTATTCATTTCTCGCTCCGAGCCGGGGAAAAGCTGGCGGTTATTGGACCTAACGGCAGCGGTAAGTCGAGCCTATTAAGAGCCATTATTGGCGAACTCTGTCCGGATAAAGGGACGCTGTACTGGCAGGGGCGTCCACTACGGCAACTGTCGCCACAAGAGCGTGCGCGGAATATTGCCTTCCTGTCGCAAAACGATATCCCCGATTTGCGTCTGACGGTGGAAGAGTATGTTCAATTGGGGCGTTTACCGTATCGCGAATCACCGTCCTCGGCGCAGGGACGTCGCATCGTGGAGAGCGTTATTAGTGATACGGATCTGAAACCTTTACGCCATCGCCAGTTGGGCGACCTCTCCGGCGGTCAGCGCCAGCGCGCCGCGCTCGCCCGCGCGCTGGCGCAATCGCCCACATTATTACTGCTGGATGAGCCGACTAATCACCTCGATCCGCTGGCGAGAACCGAGTTACTTGCCCTGGTAAAACGCGCAGAGGTTGCGGTGATTGCGGTGTTACACGACCTTGCCGCGGCTGAAGCCTTTGCCGACCGGATGCTGGTTCTCCACCATGGCAAGCAGGTGATTTGCGACGTACCCGAAGCTGCGCTGCACCCCAGCGTGAGCTATCCGGTTTTTGGCATGACCAGTTTTCGCGTGGCGCATCCCGTTAGCGGTAAAGCGCTGCGCATTTTTGAAGTTCCTCATCGCGCTTAATGAACTCGAGTAAATATGAACAAACTTTTAACTACTTTATTGCTGCTGTTAAGTAGCCCGTTGGCGCTGGCTAATCAATTTCCCGTCACCGTGGATAGCTGCGGTAAGCCCATCACCTTTAATCAACCCCCGCAGCGCGCGGTGATTAACGATCTTAATATGGCGGAAATGGCCTTCGCGCTCGATCTCCAGCAGCGGATTGTGGGGCTAACCGGCATCACCGGCTGGTACAAACTTACGCCGGAGTTCAAAGCGGCGATGGGGGCCATTCCCGAGCTGGCGCCTAAATATCCGGCGCTGGAAACGCTGCTGGCGGTTCGGCCGGACTTTTTCTTCGCCGGCTGGAACTACGGCATGAAAATCGGCGGCGATGTGACGCCGCAGACGCTGGCGCCATATGGGATTAACACCCTGGTACTCAGTGAAAGCTGCGTCCAGGCCGGCGGGCGCGGGAAGAAAGCTGATATGAGTTTGCTGTACAACGATGAACTCAAGTTGGGCAAGATTTTTGGCAAGCAACAACAGGCAGAAGCGCTGGTGGAAGGATGGAAGCGTCGCCTGGCGCATCTGCCTGCCAGGGCAGCGAATACGCAGCCGCTGCGGGTCTTTGTCTATGACTCCGGCGAAGATAAACCTTTTACCAGCGGCAAGTACGGGATGCCGACGGCCATTATCGAGGCGGCCGGGGGACGCAACGTGATGGATACTCTGGACGCGAACTGGACAACGACGAGCTGGGAGGCGGTGGCGGCCAGAGAACCACAGGTGATTATTCTGCTCGATTACCAAACCGGCACGGGAACCGAGGCGCTGCAGCGCATACTGGAATCCCATCCCCTGATGAAACAGACCCCCGCTGTCCGGCAGCAGCGTTATCTAAAGTTGCAGTATGCTGAATTGACTCCGGGGCCGGCGAATATTGCGGCAGTTGAGAAGCTGGCGCATCTCTTATATGCCACGGACGTGAAATGAAGCCGTCAGTGCAACGTTTTGTTCTATGGACGGCGCTGGCATCCGTCGTTTTATGCGCCTTGATGATTTCGAGCCTGCGGTTGGGGAGTGTGGAACTCTCATGGCGACAGGTGATATCAGCGTTAGGGCTATCATCGGCTCCCATTCCCGAAATTTTGAAAACTATCATCATTGACTTACGCCTACCACGGAGCCTGCTGGCGGCGTTGACCGGCGCAGGACTGGCGATCGCCGGCTTGCTGTTACAGACTACGACACGTAACGAACTGGCCGATCCATTCTTGTTCGGTCTCTCTTCAGGCGCTTCCGCCGGCGCGGTGCTGGTGATCACCCGTTTCGGCGAGATACTGGGGGCGTTTACGCTGCCGGTCTCGGCCTTCATCGGCGGGATATTATCCGCGCTGGCGGTGATGATGTTGTTTCGCGTCAACCAGCTAAGGCGAGCGGAACAGTTAATTATCTGCGGCCTGGCGGTGTCGTTTCTTTTCAGCGCGCTGACCAGCTATCTGGTCTTTTCCGGCGATCAGCGAGCGGCCGGTTCGTTGCTATTCTGGTCATTGGGCGGTCTGGGACTGGCGCGATGGGACAACCTGTTCATTCCGTTATTGAGCCTGGCGTTGTTGAGCGGATTTACCCTGATTCGCTGGCGGGCGTTGGATGCGCTGCTGGCGGGGGAGCAGACGGCCTGCTCGCTGGGCGTCGACGTGGAGCGGCTGAGAAGCGAAACCTTTCTCTGCTGCGCGTTGGCTACCGCTTTGCTGGTCTCTTTAACCGGGGTCATTGGTTTTGTCGGCCTGATGGTGCCTTATCTGGCGCGTCGGGTCGTGGGCGTCAGGCACCGAATGGCCGTGCCAATGTGCGCTCTGCTGGGCGCGATATTGCTCATTGGCGGCGATATACTTAGCCGAAGCCTGATAGCGAATCAAGAATTACCGATTGGTATTATTACTGCCGGGCTTGGCGGCGCGTTTATTGTTAGTCTGCTGATGCGGGCAACACGATAAGCCGGGTCAAGGCTAATAAAACCCATTAATTGCGCGCAATTAATGGGTTTTATTATTTGAATGAATGTTATTCGCCGAATATAAAAATATTCTCCGCCGTTGAAGAGGTGACTTTTCTGGCTGGTGCGCATTTGGGGGAGATAGAATGTTTGTAAATAATTCGCCAGAAATATAATTGAGCCGAAAATTCTTTCAGGTCAATATTGTTGCGGCATAGCGGTAAGTGATGATTTATATCAATGGAATAGGCATCATTGGCGCATGCCCCGTTAGTCAGTGAGTTTTTGGTTTAATTCCCTACTAAAAGCACATGAGCCCACGCGATATATTGCAATATTGCGATTGCTGGTTATTTTGTTTGTTATTTCTATAGTGAATATTCTTGATATCAATCTAAATATGGTTCATTAATCTGGGTGGCTAACGGTAACTAGTGATTCATTCTGATGTGGTTCGGATATATAAGGGATGTAATGAACAACGCCTTCCCAGGTGAGCGACTCAATACCCGTATTCATTCACAATTGTCACTGCATATCGAAATTGAACCGAGGGCCGTCGAGCTGACGCTTAAACTTCTTGCCGTTAGTCGTTTCGATAATATTAAAGCCCACCCAATATTCGTTCAAGAAAAAATAAATACCAATAACAATAATTCAATTTTTTCTCTTTCGGAGCGCCGTTCGCCCGTGAGTTAGCAAGGTGAAATGAAATCTGGGGTTTAAGAACGTCTTATTGAAGAAGCAAAAGTAACGCACAGGAGGTGCGATGAAAACATTACGACCACTGTGGGGCAGGGGTCAGATGATCTCCCCACAACATTTTCAACAACAGGTGAACCAGGCGGCCTGGCAAAGCGAATGTATTGCCCGTCTGGGAGTAATGAATCCCTGGGGCGTCATCCGCGTCGAATTTGACGCCGCCCTGCTAAAGCAAGGGACACTGAAAGCCAGTCACCTGTACGTGCGCTTTCCTGACGGCACGCTTATCGACAGCGATAACGCTGATGCGCTTCCTGCGGTAATGGTATTGCCGCAGGAGGACTGCCGTGAATTAACCGTGGTGCTGGCGCTGCCTCATGAGAATGAAAACGGCGGCAACTGCCTGCAGATGGAAGAGCGCGCAGAGCGGCCGGTACGTTGGCGTCTGGCCTGGCGAGAAGTGCGCAACAGATATGGCGAAGACAGTCGACAAATTGCGGTGCTGCTTGCGCAACTGACGCTGCGCGCTGCGGATGACGATAACGGCGATTATCAAACCGTCGCCCTCGCCAGACTACGTCGCGACAGTCAGAACTGTTGGTCGCTGGATGAGCACTTTATCCCGCCGCTGCTGAAAGTGTTGGCCAGCCACTGGCTTTACGAACAAACAGAACAGCTGACGAATCAGCTGCGCGCGCGCCTGCAGCGCCTGATGGCGATGCGCCGGGAGAGCAACGCCAGGATGGCGGATTTTGCGGTAGCGGATGTATCACTGTTCTGGCTACTGAACGCGCTCAACAGCGCGGAGCCGGTGTTGAGCCATTTTCTACGCCATCCACAGGTACATCCGGAACGGCTGTATGAAGCGCTGGCCGGCCTGGCGGGCAGTCTGCTGACCTTCTCCCTTGACCATACTACGGCGGATATTCCGCCTTATCGCCATCAGGCGCTGACAGAAGTCTTTCCACCGTTGTTCAAATTACTCGGCGTACTGCTCGAAGCCAGCCTGCCATCCAGGGTCGTGGCGATTGAAATGACGCACGATGACCGGCGTAAGCGCTGGCATGCCCGTCTGCACGATCCAAGGTTGCGCGAAGAGGCCGATTTTTATCTCTCGGTGCGTTCCGCGCTACCTGCGGCGCAGCTGCTGGAGCAATTTCCGCAACAGTGTAAAGCCGGTAGCCCCGATGAGGTTGACCGGGTGGTCAACGGTTCGCAGCCGGGTATTCCGCTAAAGGCCATGAGCCATGTTCCCGCCGCCATCCCGCTGCGCCTGGAAAATCAGTATTTCACCCTTGATATGACTCATCCGGCGGCGCAGGCGATGCTGGCGGAAGGGAGTTGCGTCTTTTATGTGCCCGGCCTGCTGGGCGACCCTGAACTCGAACTGTATGCGGTGCTGCGCTCATGACTCAGGATCTCAATATTGATGCTCTGCTGGCGGATAGCTGGCTTACGGTGACGGAACTGCGTCTCGGCGCCAAACTGGCCGAGGGGGAGGGGAAGCTCCTCTGGCAGCGTTGTGTAAACAACATTGAACAGGTGATGGCGCAGCTTGTGGCCGCGGATGTCAGTGAGGCGAACCGCCAGCATATCCTTTATAGCTGGTGCGCGCTGCTGGATGAAACCGCCAAAGGCCGCAAAGAGGAAGATGACGCCAGTATCACCTGGTACGATCGACCGCTGGAGGTCAAATATTTTGGCGGTATGGAAGCCGGGGATGCGCTCTATGAGCGCATCCGCCAGGTGCTGCGCGAACCGGCGCCGGATCTAGCCGTACTGACCTGTTTTCATCGGGTGCTGGCGCTGGGGTTTAAGGGCCGGTATAGCCTTGATGACCCGGCGCGCGCAGCGCTTGTCAGCGCGCTCGGCGAGCGTGTACCGCCGTTTGCGAGCGACCCGCATCAGCCGATACTGGCGGCGCTCTCCGGGCGCAACGGCATGGCTGACTGGCTGCGCCGTTGGCCTATCTGCATTGGATTGTCGCTGGCGGCGGTGGCCGCGCTGTGGCTGGGGTTGAACTACTGGCTGGATGGTCTGGTAGCGGCTTTGCAACTGGGGAGCGGGCAATGAACGCGCGCTATCAGCGCCTGTTATGGTTGTGGGCGGGGCTGCTGGTAGTGCTGCTGAGCCTGCTGTTTCTGCCGTTAACCACCGGCGGCCGGTTGCTGGCTGTTGGGTTGACGGTGGCGGGCGTAGCGGCCGGAGTGGTCTACGTCGAGCGGCAACGACGCGGGCGACCAGAGGATGCCGACTGGATGGTTGAGCTACCGCCGGCGCCTTACCGACTGCCGGTTGTGCTGGTCTGCGGCGACACCGCGGACTGGCCGGGAGAAAGCGCGGTTTATCCTACCTCACAAGGTTGCTGGCTGAGAGTCACCACCGCCGCGTTACAGCAGACGGTGCGTTATTTGCAGCGTGAGCGGCCGGCGCTCATCGCGCAACTGGCAGTGATGTTCTGCGTGCAGCCGCAACAACATGATGATGACGCGGCGCTGACGGCCCGGCTTCGCGAGTTGCGCTGGCAGCTTGCTCAGGTGCGGCGTGATACCCGCCGGGCGATACCGTTACTGCTGAACAGCACCCTGTCCGGCGCATCGCTGGAGCCGTTATGGCAGACAGCGTGTGTCGGAGAGATGACGCAGGTGTGGCCCTCTGACGGCGTGCCGTGCAGCAGCGCAAGCTGGCTGATGCAGGCTGATGGCGCTCATCGCCTGGCGGCGCTGGTGAGGATGAATGCGTTTGCCCGCTTTACGCAGCAGATGGCGTTGAGCGCGTTGACTGCGGCAACCGACGATGTTCCCCCGATTGCTCCGGCAGTCGTGCTGTATCATTTCACGCCTGCCGGGGCGCCTGTCGTGGCGGATAACCTATGGCAGCGCTGGCTGTCTGGTCATACCGCCCTCAACTCACTACCGGGCTGGTTGCCGGAAATGACTTCAGAAGCGCGGACATTGCCTGATTTCATTTTGCCAATACTACCGCTGGGCGGTGGCATCACGCCGAAAAACCGTGCTCTGCGGCGGGCATTCTGCCTGTTCTCCCTCGCGGCCATGATCGCGCTGTGCTGCAGCGCATGGAACAACCATCAACTCCTTCAGCGGATCGGCTTTGATGTTCAGCGCTATGAACGGACGGCGATGGACGACCATGCAGCAAAAGCCCGCGCCGTACAGATTTTACGTCAGGATGCGGCGCAACTGGACGCCTTCGCGCGTGATGGCGCGCCGCTGGCGCTGGGGCTCGGGCTATATCGCGGCGAGCGTCTGCGTCAGACGGTACTGGAAACGATTCGCTCCTACGTCCCCCCGCCACCGCCGAAAGCGGTAGAAAAAATCGTGCCGAAAATTATCCGCCTCGACAGCATGTCACTTTTCGATACCGGCAAGTGGACGCTGAAACCGGGCTCCACCAAGCTGCTGGTGAACTCGCTGCTGGGGATAAAGGCCAGGCCAGGTTGGCTTATCGTCATCGCCGGGCATACCGACAGCGTGGGTGATGATAAATCCAACCAGACACTCTCTCTGAAGCGTGCCGAATCGGTGCGCAACTGGATGCGCGACACCGGTGACGTGCCGGAAAGTTGTTTTGCGGTACAGGGTTATGGCGAAAGCCGACCTATCGCCAGCAACGAGGCGCAGCAAGGCCGGGCGCTGAACCGCCGGGTCGAAATTAGCCTGGTGCCGCAGGCCGATGCCTGCCGGGTGGCGACCAACTCCGCCTCATCCCCGGCGGATGGTGCTTTCTAAACCGACTATCTCATCAATCTCCGTGCGGGCAGGTTTTCCTGTCCGTCGTTTTTGTTGCCGGGGACCGGGGTCAACACAATCTGCCCAACCTTGTGCGCTTTTGGGCTCCTCATCAACAGGAAACAGCGACGGGCGGTAGCGTGGCTGAAAGTGATGGAAGGGAGATAAAGAAAATGGTGTTTGATAAGGGAAAATAAACCATGAGTGACATAAAGCCTTTGTTTTTCAACCACAGTCATCATCTTTTACAGGTGCATGGTTGTAACTCCTCGCTGGATGTTCTGTGCTTCGAAGGCGAGGAAAACTTAAGCGAGCCTTTCCGCTATACCATTGAATTTACCAGCAGCGATCGCGCCATCACCCCGCAGCAGATGTTGCTGCAAAACACCTCGCTGACCTTGCAGGCGCCGGTTGACCAGGGATTTGGCATTAAGATCCAGCAACCGGTGCGCGTGCTGCAGGGGACGATCACCACTTTTGAACGGATTTCCACCTCAAAGGAGGAAACGCGTTACGCCTTGACGTTACAGCCGCGTCTGGCGTTACTGTCGAAGAGCCATCAGAATCGAATTTACCAGGACATGTCGGTGCCGCAGATTGTGGAGCACATTCTCAGAACCCGTCACCACATGCGCGGGGAAGATTTTGTATTTCGACTGGCGCATGAATATCCGCGCCGTGAACAGGTGATGCAGTACGGCGAGGACGATCTGACTTTTATCTCCCGGCTGTTGGGCGAGGTGGGGATCTGGTTTCGCTTCACCGCAGATACCCGGCTAAATATTGATGTGGCGGAGTTCTTCGACGACCAGCAACACTACGAGGCGGGGCTGATGTTGCCCTCGGTCGCCCCGTCAGGGCAGCATGATGGCGGCAGCGAGTCGGTGTGGGATTTGCAGAGCCGACACCACGTGGTTGAGCGTTCGGTCTTCACCCGTGACTACAACTATCGTAACGCGCCCGAGGACATGAATCTCAACATCAATGTCAGCCGCGGCGATAGTACCACCTATGGTGAAGCCTATCACTGGGCGGACAACTATCTGGCGCCGGGTAATCGCTACCAGCATACGCCGGACCCGGAGAGCGGGGCCTTTTATGCCCGTATTCGCCATGAGCGCTACCTGAACCAGCAGACGCGGCTGAGCGGGGAAACAAACTGCGCGACACTGGCACCCGGCCAACTGCTAAAAGTGAACGGCGGCGAGGAGGTGACGGAGGTCTGGCGCCGGGGCGTGGCGATCACCGCTATTCACTGTCGCGCCCGCCGCGATCGCAGCTTCGAAGTGACGTTTCAGGCCATTCCCAGTGTAGAAACCTATTGCTTTCGCCCGGCAATCATCAGCAAACCCAAGATGGCCGGGACGTTGCCAGCGTGCGTCACCAGCACCAAAATCAACGATCTCTACGGCCATATCGATCGCGACGGACGTTATCGGGTGAACTTATTATTCGACCGCGATCGCTGGCAGCCGGGTGAGGAAAGCCTGTGGGTGCGGCAGGCACGCCCTTACGCCGGTGAAACTTTTGGCCTGCATCTGCCGTTGTTAGCGGGAACCGAAGTGGCGATCGCTTTTGAGCAGGGGGATCCGGATCGGCCCTACATCGCCGGCGCGCTGCACGATTCCACGCACCAGGACCATGTGACGCTTTACAACTACAAGCGCAACGTGCTGCGCACGCCAGCGAACAACAAAATTCGCCTCGATGATACCCGAGGTAAAGAGCACGTTAAGGTCAGCACCGAATATGGCGGCAAGAGCCAACTGAACCTCGGCCATCTGGTGGATCATCAGAACACGCCGCGGGGAGAAGGGTTTGAGTTACGCACCGACAGCTACGGCGCGATCCGCGCAGGCAAAGGGATATTTATCACCGCTGACGAACAGCTGAAAGCGATGGGGGCGGTCGCGGAAATGGAGCCCGCCAGTAAATTGCTCAGCGCCGCCGCAGTTCAGCTCAACGACTGGCAGGAGATTGCCCGCACCCACTACAACATCCCACCGGATATCAGCACGTTAAAGCAGTTCGTCGGCAAAGCCGTCAATCTGGCGAGCCCCGTCCTGCTGATGAGCGCGCCGAAGGGCATCGGCATCGTGACGGCGGAAACGACGCTGTTGCAGAGTGGTAAAGGACTGTATCTGCAAAGCGCCAGCGATATTGCGCTGGCCAGCGGTAATCGTTTGTCGGTGAATACCAAAAACGCTATCTCACTGCTTTCCCACCGCGAAGGGATGCGTATGGTATCGGTGAAAGGCCCGCTGGAGATAGAGTCGCACGGCGATACTCTGGCGCTCACTTCACTGAAAGATATTACCGTTCAGTCAACGCAGGGTCATCTGCAGCTTACCGCGAAAAATGGTATCACACTGGGCTGCGGCGGCGGCTACATTCGTCTGACTCCGCAGGGGGAAATCCACCTTCATAGCCCGAGCCTGCTCAGTTTTAAGGGCACACATAAGATGCAAGGGCCCGCCGGCGAGACATTTCCGCTTCCCGACCTTCCCACATCGATTTGTAAAGATTGCCTGATTCATGCGCAAGAACTGGCTCAGACCTTTGTTCCGCGTGCCGCCTGACAATCGCTCATTGATATAACTTACCCGGAGGAACAGACCTTGAAACCCATTATTCGGCAGGGTGATAGCTTGCGTGAGCATGGCGGTACGGTGATCGGCGGCCATTACCTCTGTTTTGGTAAAGGTATCGCCTGTAAAGGCGACCAGGTGAGCTGCAATAAACATGGCCTGACGGTCATAGCCGAAGGAAGCTCGCTGTATGAAGTGGATGGTGCTCCGGTGGCTCTTGACGGGCATCGTTGCGCCTGCGGCTGTACGCTGGTGAGTTCACGCCCTGATTGCGAAGTCGCGCTATGAGACAGCTCACCGACTATCTGCCTTACAAAACCGCCACGCCCCCCCACAACGGACGGTGGTTGTCCTTTGGCGCGGGGCTGACGTTTATCAGCGGAGGAGGCGCGGCGTTAATGCCTGCCGAAGCGCGTGGAGGGGCGTTAATTGCCGTCGCGATCGTTAGCGCCGTGCTTTTGGTCTTCATCATCTGGATGCTGCGTCTGCTTTATTACCGCCTGTCGGTCCACTACACCCAGTACTACCAGCGGTTGATCGATCTCGATCATCAAACGTGGTGGGCCCGGCATCAATATAGCGTTGGGCTGGTGGAAACAGTGCTGCTGGGGCCGGTGGGGTGTGAGCCCGAGCACTGGCAGACGCTGCTGAAGCGAGAACATCAGGCGCCAAAAGAGAAACTGGAGGCCGGTGCGCGGGCGCTGCGGCTGATCCACTCGGACATCGTTGATATCGACCTGCGCGAACAACAGCTGGCCCGGATGCTGGTGCGGCAATGGTTGGCGCAGCGAGGCGACCATCAATTTCCCTGCCTGAGCGGCTGTTACTGGCAGGGCAGCGAACCGGCATGGCGAGAATTTTGCGCCGAGCTGCGAAAACGCTATCCCACCGCTCAGTTGCCGCATATGGCGGAACCCTGGCAAGGTGAGGCCAGCTTATCGGAGATTACCGCACGAATGAATGTGGCTGGCGACGCATGTTTCATTCTGGTGGCAGGGTGCCAGTCGGTAGCGGCGACGGCTGATACCGCAAGACCGGCGGGTGAATCCGCCGTGCTGTGGTTACTGGCCCGGGAGGGGGAGGCGCGACTGACCCGCGGCGAGGTTTATGAAGGCGCCGCGGTGGAAAATATCCAGCAGGTCTGTCAGCGGGCGATGCAGCAAAGCGGGGCCGAACGTCCGCCCGATCCCTGTATCGCATTTACACAGCCGCAAATCCCTGAACTGGCGCAAAGCGGCTGGAACAGCAACCAACTCCTGCAGGATGAAAACTGGGGAGAGACGGGGCAGATGGAGCAGCTCATCACCATCGCGCTGGCGGCGATATTTGCCCGCCGCTTTCATCAGTCTTGCGGCTGGATCGCCCGCGATCCGCGTCATGCTCTCTCTCTGGGCATCGTCACCGCAGCCGTGCCGGCACCGCAACCTCAAGATAAGAAGGAATGAACATGTCGTTAATGAATCAGGAATGGACTAGCAAGCTGGAACAATTTGCCCGAAAGCTCGCGCTGCGCGACGTCTATCTCATTGCCGATCAAGGTGTTTTAAGCAATCCGTTGTTGGATGGCTTAAATAGACTTTCTCCTCCGGTGCAGTGGTTCTCGCTCTATCAGGGGCAACCGGAAGAGCCGCTGCTGGAGATGGCGCCTTTATTGATGCGGCTTGAGCTAGCTTGCTGGCAGCATCGTCAGTGGCTCGCCGATCTGATCGCCGCATTTTCCTACAAGCCGGGTCTGCTGATCTTTCTCTCACCGCTAAGTTTTTCAACGCTCGCCGCCCACTTGCGCAATCTGGCCGATGGCGCCTGGGAAGACCGTTCTGGCCTGGTGCGCTATTACGATACCCGCATGTTCCCCTTGCTGATGCAGCATGTGCTCACTGAAGAACAAAAAGCGTGGTTTTTAGAACCGGTTTATCTCTGGAGCTATCGCGATAGAGACAACAAGATCTGCTGGCTGGAAGGCGAGTGTTCGCCAGTTCAGGCAACGATCCCGGAGGCGATCAAGATTAATTTCAGCGATGAGCAAATAATGAAACTGGATGTCGCTATCGATGCCCAGCGATTTACGGTTTCTGAAAAATTCAGCACCTTTTTTACGACTCAGGAGGACAAATTTAATACCCTTTGGCAGCTCGGCTGGCAGGCGCATCAGCAGAATTTTATCGGTGATTTAGCTTCCTGGTTCGAAAGTCACTTTGAGGAATGAAACATCCTCCCTTTTGATAATCAATAGGCGATTATCAGTTCTGTATGGACACATCAATGATAAAGCATATTCGTATTTTGCCCGGCGGGCTGGCGGTGCTCGCCGCCGCTTTTCTCTGCCTGCTGACGGCCTGCCGCGATCATAGTCGCGACGGCATGAGCGCCGCTGATATAGCCGTCTTAAACCATGGTCCGGACGCCATTGTCTCGTTGCAGGTGAACGGCTACGGGGGGCCAGGCGCTAACTCCTACGGCGGTGGCGGCGGCTTCTGCTGCGTGATGGTGCCTGATGTCTGGCGCCCGGGGCTGACGGCAAAAATCACCTGGACCTCCGATCCTAACGCATGGATGAAATCGAGTGAGATGCCCGATGATTATGAAACTCACTATCAGAAACATGGGCCGATTACTGTCCCTATCGAACGCTGGGAGAAGGGGCAGGCCTGCGGCTTTGATGTGCATATTTTCCCCTGTGATAAGGTGCGGATAGTACGATCGTGCTACGGTCGTGCAGCCCCGGAATACCCGATACTTCCTCATCCTGATGAGGATAAAAAAGCAGATAATGTTATTTTTAAACATATCAAGGAGGAAGTTGTATGTCCGACACCGCAGACTCCACGCTGAATGCCCTGAAGGCGCTTATTGCGGCCTTTCAGACCGGTGCGACTCCGGTCGCTGTTAAAACCTCCACTGTGGAAGCATCTGGAAAACCGGTATTAATGTCTGTAGCGGCCAATTTTATTTGACCGCTACAAATATCATTATCACAAATATTCTGGAGGTATATATATCAGCAAAAAATATAATTCTGTCATCACGTCATCTCTTAATAACGCGCATTTAATTTCTTTTGTAAGGACACATCAATGATAAAGCATATCCGTATTTTGCCCGGCGGACTGGCGGTGCTGGCCGCCGTTTTGCTCTGCCTGCTGACGGCCTGCCGCGATCACAGTCGCGACGGCATGAGCGGCGCTGATTTAAATGTCTATAACCACGGTCCGGATGCCATCGTTTCGGTGCAGGTGAATGGCTACGGCGGGCCAGGCGCTAACTCCTACGGCGGCGGCGGCGGCTTCTGCTGCGTGATGGTGCCAGATGTCTGGCGACCGGGCCTGACGGCAAAAATCACCTGGACCTCCGATCCTAATGCCTGGATGAGACTGAGTGATATGCCTGATAACTATTCGCAATATTATCAGCGCCATGGGCCAATTACCGTGCCGATAGAGCGCTGGGAGAAGGGGCAGGGCTGCGGTTTTGACGTGCATATTTTCCCCTGCGATAAGGTGCGGATAGTCCGTTCCTGTCATATGCGTGATTCCCCTGAATACCCAGTACAACCTGAACCTGACGAAGAAAAAAAAGCAGATAGCGTTATTTTCAAACATATTAAGGAGGAAGTTGTATGTCCGACACCACAGACTCCACGCTGAATGCCCTGAAGGCGCTCATTGCCGCCTTTCAGACCGGCGCCACTCCGGTTACGGTTAAAGCCTCCACCGCGGAAGCCGCCAGTTTACCGCCGAAGTTTCCCGGGCCGGATGACAAAAAGCCCGCGGATAACTCCACACAGCAGAAAACCCAATACAACGAGCGCGGCCGCCTGCCGGCGAGCAGAACGCAGACCGAAGGTAACTACGCCAGGCAGTACCTGGAGGGATATGTCGGGGAGTCCGATCATCAATCGGACAAAAAAACGGAGCCAGGCTGCCCGCCAGCCTGCATACACAATTCGCTGCTGACTAATATTGCCGGCTCTGGCCTATGAGAAACCGGTATTGATATTTGCAGCGGCCCATTTTATTTGACCGCTATAAATATCATTATCAGTTATATATGGAGGTTCATCTATTAGCATAAATACAATCATTTAATTATGTCATTTATTAATAAGTCACCACTTTATATTTGTAAGGACACATCAATGATAAAGCATATCCGTATTTTGCCCGGCGGGCTGGCGGTGCTGGCCGCCGCTTTTCTCTGCCTGCTGACGGCCTGCCGCGATCACAGTCGCGACGGCATGAGCGCCGCCGACATAACGTTGTTAAACCACGGCCCGGATGCCATCGTTTCGGTGCAGGTGAATGGCTACGGCGGGCCAAGGGCCAATTCCTACGGCGGCGGCGGCTTCTGCTGCGTGATGGTGCCAGATGTCTGGCGCCCGGGCCTGACGGCAAAAATCACCTGGACCTCCGATCCTAACTCCTGGATGAAATCGAGTGAGATGCCCGATGATTATGAGACTCACTATCAGAAACATGGGCCGATTATCGTCCCTATCGAACGCTGGGAGGAGGATCAGGCTTGCGGTTTTCATGTGCATATTTTCCCCTGCGATAAGGTGCGGATAGTCCGTTCCTGCATACCACCGGGGCAACCGGGATATCCGGTACCCCAATCGCCACCAGACTGGAAGGAAAGAGCCAAAAATATATTTTATAAACATATCAAGGAGGAGATCGTATGTCCGACACCGCAGACTCCACGCTGAATGCCCTGAAGGCGCTCATTGCCGCCTTTCAGACCGGCGCCACTCCGGTCGCGGTTAAAGCCTCCACCGCGGAAGCTGCCAGCTTACCGCCAAAGTTTCCCGGGCTGGATGATAAAAAGGGAGAAAAGCCTGCCGATAAATCTACACAGCAGAAAGCCGAATACAACGAGCGCGGCCGCCTGCCGGCGAGCAGAACGCAGGCCGAAGGCAACTATGCCAGGCAGTATCTGGAAGGATATGTCGGGGAGTCCGATCATCAATCGGATAAAAAAACGAAACCGGGCTGCCCCGCCAGCCTGCATACACAATTCGCTGCTGACTAATATTGCCCGGCTCTGGTCTATGAGAAACCGGTATTGATATTTGCAGCGGCCCATTTTATTTGACCGCTACAAATATCATTATCAGTTATATATGGAGGTTCATCTATTAGCATAAATACAAGCATTTAATTACGTCATTTATTAATAAGTCATCACTTTATATTTGTAAGGACACATCAATGATAAAGCATATCCGTATTTTGCCCGGCGGGCTGGCGGTGCTGGCCGCCGTTTTTCTCTGCCTGCTGACGGCCTGCCGCGACCATAGTCGCGACGGCATGAGCGGCGCTGATATAAACGTCTTAAACCACGGTCCGGATGCCATTGTCTCGTTGCAGGTGAATGGCTACGGCGGGCCAGGCGCTAACTCCTACGGCGGCGGCGGCGGCTTCTGCTGTGTGATGGTGCCAGATGTCTGGCGCCCGGGTCTGACGGCAAAAATCACCTGGACCTCCGATCCTAACGCATGGATAGACCCGAAACATATCCCAGACGATCATGCGAGTCATTATCAGCGTCATGGACCGATCACCGTCCCCATTGAACGCTGGGAGAAGGGACAGGCCTGTGGCTTTGAAGTGCATATTTTCCCGTGCGACAAGGTAAGAATTGTTCGTTCTTGTCACGATCGCTCATCTCCGGAATATCCGATACATCGTGCGCCCGATGAGGATGAAAAGGCGAAAAAAATATTATTCGACCATGTTAAGGAGAATATCGTATGTCCGACACCGCAGACTCCACGCTGAATGCCCTGAAGGCGCTTATTGCGGCCTTCCAGACCGGGGCTACTCCGGTCACGGTTAAAACCTCCACTGTGGAAGCATCTGGAAAACCGGTATTAATGTCTGTAGCGGCCAATTTTATTTGACCGCTACAAATATCATTATCAGTTATATATGGAGGTTCATATATTAGCATAAATACAGTTATTTAATTACGTCATTTATTAATAACTCATCAATTTATATTTGTAAGGACACATCAATGATAAAGCATATCCGTATTTTGCCCGGCGGGCAGGCGGTGCTGGCTGCCGTTATTCTCTGCCTGATGACGGCCTGTCGCGACCACAGTCGCGACGGCATGAGCGGCGCTGATATAAATCTCTATAACCATGGCCCGGACGCCATTGTCTCGGTACAGGTGAATGGCTACGGGGGGCCAAGGGCGAATTCCTACGGCGGCGGCGGCGGCTTCTGCTGCGTGATGGTGCCAGATGTCTGGCGACCGGGCCTGACGGCAAAAATCACTGGACCTCCGACCCTAACTCCTGGATGAAACTGAGCGATATGCCTTACAACTATTCGCAATATTATCAGCACCATGGCCCTATCACCGTCCCCATTGAACGTTGGGAGAAGGGGCAGGCCTGCGGTTTTGATGTGCATATTTTCCCCTGCGACAAGGTGCGGATAGTCCGTTCCTGTATCCCGCCGGGACAGCCGGGGTATCCGGTACCCCAGTCTCCACCTGACTGGGAGCAACGAGCGGATAAGATCATTTTCAAACATATTAAGGAGGAAGTTGTATGTCCGACACCGCAGACTCCACGCTGAGTGCCCTGAAGGCGCTTATTGCGGCTTTTCAGACCGGCGCCACCCCGGTTACGGTTAAAGCCTCCACCGCAGAAGCGGCCAGTTTACCGCCAAAGTTTCCCGGGCCGGATGACAAAAAGCCTGCGGATAACTCCACGCAGCAGAAAACCGAATACAACGAGCGCGGCCGCCTGCCGGCGAGCAGAACGCAGGCCGAAGGCAACTATGCCAGGCAGTATCTGGAAGGATATGTCGGGGAGTCCGATCATCAATCGGACAAAAAAAAGGAACCGGGCTGCCCCGCCAGCCTGCATACACAATTCGCTGCTGACTAATATTGCCGGCTCTGGCCTATGAGAAACCGGTATTGATATTTGCAGCGGCCCATTTTATTTGACCGCTACAAATATCATTATCAGTTATATATGGAGGTTCATCTATTAGCATAAATACAAGCATTTAATTACGCCATTTATTAATAAGTCATCACTTTATATTTGTAAGGACACATTAATGATAAAGCATATCCGTATTTTGTCCGGCGGGCTGGCGGTGCTGACCGCCGCTTTTCTCTGCCTGCTGACGGCCTGCCGCGATCACAGTCGTGACGGCATGAGCGGCGCCGATATAACAGTTTTAAACCATGGTCCGGACGCCATTGTTTCGATGCAGGTGAACGGCTACGGCGGGCCAGGCGCTAACTCCTACGGCGGCGGCGGCGGCTTCTGCTGCGTGATGGTGCCAGATGTCTGGCGCCCGGGGCTGACGGCAAAAATCACCTGGACCTCCGATCCTAACTCCTGGATAGACCCGAAGCACATCCCTAATGATCATGCGAGTCATTATCAACAGCATGGGCCGATTACTGTGCCGATTGAACGCTGGGAGAAGGGGCAGGCCTGCGGTTTTCATGTGCATATTTTCCCCTGCGATAAGGTGCGGATAGTGCGTTCCTGTGTGCTCCCGGGGGGGCCGGTTCAGCCAGGTCAACCTGAATATCCAGTCCCTCAGTCTCCACCTGACTGGAGGGAAAGGGCACACAAAATACTTATCGAACATATCAAGGAGGAAGTTGTATGTCCGACACCGCAGACTCCACGCTGAATGCCCTGAAGGCGCTTATTGCCGCCTTTCAGACCGGCGCCACTCCGGTCGCGGTTAAAGCCTCCACCGCGGAAGCTGCCAGCTTACCGCCAAAGTTTCCCGGGCTGGATGATAAAAAGGGAGAAAAGCCTGCCGATAAATCTACACAGCAGAAAGCCGAATACAACGAGCGCGGCCGCCTGCCGGCGAGCAGAACGCAGGCCGAAGGCAACTATGCCAGGCAGTATCTGGAAGGATATGTCGGGGAGTCTGAACATCAATCGGACAAAAAAAAGGAACCGGGCTGCCCGGCCAGCCTGCATATCAGCCTGTTCTTCGACGGTACCTGTTGTAATGAAGAGGGGGCTGATGAGGTCTACGGTTCGCGTAACCCGCCGCTGACCAATATTGGCCGTTTCTACCATGCGGCAAACTGGAAAGAGCAGGATGAAACTGCGGAAAACGACGGCTACTTCAGTTACTACTTCCCCGGATGTGGCGCGCGCTTTCCGGAGATTGGTGAAGAGCACTACTCCCTGGACGGCGAGCTGTTTGCCAACGGCGGTGAGGACCGTATCAACCAGGCGCTGCTTAAAACCTACAGCAGCATCTGCTATGCGGTGAAAAAGGAAAGGATAGAAGACAGCGAACTGACCGGATATCGGCAAAGTATGGCCACCGTCTGGCCCTTCTCGCGGCTGACCCAGAAGTTCAACCGTAAAAGCGCGCTTGACAAATTCTGCGACGACCATCTGGGGTACGTGGTCAACCAGTGGCCGCGGCAGCCAACGCGGCTGCATATCCAGCGCGCGCAGCGGCGCATCGCCAAAATCAAGCTCTTTGTCTACGGCTACTGCCGGGGGGCCGCCATCGCCCGCGCCTTCGCTCGCGGGCTGGAGTCGCTGCTCGATGACGCTAAAATGCCGCTTGATGCGACAAATATGCTGCCGGCGGGCACCGTGGTACCAGGCGGCCCGACGCTGCTGGGCATCCCCATCAGTATCGAGTTTATGGGGCTGCTGGATACGGTCTCCGCGGTTGGCGTGCCGCATATCCTGCCGTCGGCCACCGGGCATCTGGGCTGGGCGGCCAACAGCCTGCGGCTGCCGACCACCAAAGGTTTTTTAAAAAGCTGCTACCACTTTGTCGCCGGCCACGAGCAGCATGGCGACCTGCCGCTGGACTCCATTCGCGGTCCGGACGGTAAATACCCGGCCGGGGCGGTGGAGGTGGTCTATCCCGGAATGCATGCCGATGTCGGTGGTGACTGTAAACCCACTGAACTCGGCAAAGTGCAGACCGACGCCCGCAGCCTGCTGTCAAAGATTGTGCTGCATGATATGTATGCCGCCGCTTTTGATGCCGGGGCGCCGCTGAGCGTACCTGAGGAAGTATTGCCCGGCGGCGCCACAGGCAAAAAATATCGGGTAATGACCAATGATGTATTAAAACAATTCAAAATCTCCGAACAGGCGATTGCCCTGTTTAACGCCTGGCAGCAGGCCGGGGCGCAGCAGGCGGGGGCGAAGACCGAAACGCCGGCCGTCAACGAGGCGGAGGTGGTGGCCATCGCCGTGGCCCAGGGCCGGGATCCGGTTGCCGCGCTGAAGGCGGCTCACGACAAGGCGGATGGCGATAAGGCGAAAGCCGCGGCCGCCGCTGCGAAGCCGCCGGAGAACGGCCCGCTGGGCAAGCTGCCGGATCCGGTGTATGTGCCGCTGAAGGCCAAAGCGCTGGAGGTGATGCTGGCGGACCAGCTGAGCTGGATCACCGCCTGGCGCACCGAGCGCTTTGCCAGCCCGCAATACGCCGATAAGTATTATCAGCGTAAGCCTTTTTATCAGCAGGCGCTGAATGAGCAGGTCAGCGCGCTGCCGTCGGCGGCGGCGCCCGCGGAAAACGAAGGGCCGCGTGAAGTGCCGTTTATCGATAAGGATCGTCTGGATCGCGCGGCGTGGGGCTATGACTTTGCCCATACCGGTATCGTGGCGCTGCTGGGCCAGGTGCTGCTGGATGTGATCCCCACCACGCAGACCAACCAGCTTGGCGGTCCGCTGGTGGCGGCGCAGGAGTCGGAATATATCCAGATCAAGAAAAGCGGCGATGCCCGGAGGGCGGCGCTGATGGGCTCGCCGACGATGCTGGATTTTTATGATAACTACGTGCATGACACGCTGGCTAAATATAATCACGACCCGCTGCACTCCTCGTTTTCCCACGGTTATTTTGCGTCGCGGACGATTTACGATAACGATGATGATACGTGGGATTCGGTGAAACAATTTGGCCAGCGGGTAAAAGCGATTATTGATATTAATGTCGGCGATATATTAGTGCAGGCGCGAACGGATATGAAAATACAGCTGAAGATATTTATAGCGGACAATTCTATTTGACCGCTACAAATATCATCATCACAAATATTCGGGAGGTATATATATCAGCAAAAATATAATTCTGTCATCACGTCATTTATTAATAACGACGCATTTAATTTCTTTTGTAAGGACACATCAATGATAAAGCATATCCGTATTTTGCCCGGCGGGCTGGCGGTGCTGGTCGCCGCTTTTCTCTGCCTGCTGACGGCCTGTCGTGACCACAGTCGCGACGGCATGAGCGGCGCTGATATAAACGTCTTAAACCACGGTCCGGACGCCATTGTCTCGTTGCAGGTGAACGGCTATGGGGGACCAAGGGCCAATTCCTACGGCGGCGGCGGCGGCTTCTGCTGTGTGATGGTGCCTGATGTCTGGCGTCCGGGACTGACGGCAAAAATTACCTGGACTTCCGATCCTAATTCCTGGATGAAAATAAGCGATATGCCTGACAACTATTCACAATACTATCAGCGCCATGGACCGATTACCGTGCCTATTGAACGCTGGGAGAAAGGGCAGGGTTGCGGCTTTGAAGTGCATGTCTTTCCCTGCGATAAGGTAAGAATTGTACGTTCCTGTTACGGTCGTTCATCTCCGGAATATCCGATACAGCGTGCGCCCGATGAGGATAAAAAAGCAGATAACGTCATTTTTAAACATATCAAGGAGGAAGTCGTATGTCCGACACCGCAGACTCCACGCTGAATGCCCTGAAGGCGCTTATTGCGGCCTTTCAGACCGGTGCCACTCCGGTCGCGGTCAAAACCTCCACCGCAGAAGCGGCCAGCCTACCGCCAAAGTTTCCCGGGCCGGATGACAAAAAGCCCGCGGATAACTCCACGCAGCAGAAAACCGAATACAACGAGCGCGGGCGCCTGCCGGCGAGCAGAACGCAGACCGAAGGCAACTACGCCAGGCAGTACCTGGAGGGGTATATCGGGGAGTCCGATCATCAATCGGACAAAAAAACGGAACCGGGCTGCCCGGCCAGCCTGCATATCAGCCTGTTCTTCGACGGAACCTGCTGTAATGAAGAAGATGGTGATGAAGTGTACGGCTCGCGAAACCCGCCGTTGACCAATATCGGCCGGCTTTATCATGCAGCGAACTGGACCGATCTGGATTTCTCAGCAGAAAAAGACGGTTACTTTTGTTACTACTTTCCCGGCTGTGGGGCGCGCTTTCCGCAGATTGGCGAGAACGAATATTCGCTGGACGGCGAGCTGTTTGCCAACGGCGGTGAGGACCGTATCAACCAGGCGCTGCTTAAAACTTACAGCAGCATTTGCTATGCGGTGAATAAAAAGGCAATTGAGGACAGTGAACTGACCAGATACCGGAACAGTATGGCCACCGTCTGGCCCTTCTCGCGGCTGACCCAGAAGTTCAACCGTAAAAGCGCGCTTGACAAATTCTGTGACGACCATCTGGGGTGCGTGGTCAATCAGTGGCCGCGGCAGCCAACGCGGCTGCATATCCAGCGCTCGCAGCGGCGCATCGCCAAAATCAAGCTCTTTGTCTACGGCTACTGCCGGGGGGCCGCCACCGCCCGCGCCTTCGCCCGCGGGCTGGAGTCGTTGCTCGATGACGCTAAAATGCCGCTTGATGCGACAAATATGCTGCCGGCGGGCACCGTGGTACCAGGCGGCCCGACGCTGCTGGGCATCCCCATCAGTATCGAGTTTATGGGGCTGCTGGATACGGTCTCCGCGGTTGGCGTGCCGCATATCCTGCCGTCGGCCACCGGGCATCTGGGCTGGGCGGCCAACAGCCTGCGGCTGCCGACCACCAAAGGTTTTTTAAAAAGCTGCTACCACTTTGTTGCCGGCCACGAGCAGCACGGCGACCTGCCGCTGGACTCCATTCGCGGTCCGGACGGTAAATACCCGGCGGGAGCGGTGGAGGTGGTCTATCCCGGGATGCATGCCGATGTCGGCGGCGACTGTAAGCCCACCGAACTCGGTAAGGTGCAGACCGATGCCGCCAGCCTGCTGTCAAAGATTGTGCTGCACGATATGTATGCCGCCGCCTTTGATGCCGGGGCGCCGCTGAGCGTACCTGAGGAGGTATTGCCCGGCGGCGCCAAAGGTAAAAAATATCGGGTAATGCAAGGGGATGTCGCAGATCAATTCAAAATTTCCGCCCAGGCCATCGCCCTGTTTAACGCCTGGCAGCAGGCCGGGGCGCAGCAGGCGGGGGCGAAGACCGAAACGCCGGCCGTCAACGAGGCGGAGGTGGTGGCCATCGCCGTGGCTCAGGGCCGGGATCCGGTCGCCGCGCTGAAGGCGGCTCACGACAAGGCGGATGGCGATAAGGCGAAAGCCGCTGCCACCGCCGCGAAGTCTCCGGAGAACGGCCCGCTGGGCAAACTGCCGGCTCCGGTGTATGTGCCGCTGAAGGCCAAAGCGCTGGAGGTGATGCTGGCGGACCAGGTGAGCTGGATCACCGCGTGGCGCACCGAGCGCTTTGCCAGCCCGCAATACGCCGATAAGTATTATCAGCGTAAGCCTTTTTATCAGCAGGCGCTGAATGAATCGTCCGGCGCGCTGCCGTCGGCGGCGGCGCCCGCGGAAAGCGAAGGACCGCGAGAAGTGCCGTTTATCGATAAGGATCGTCTGGATCGCGCGGCGTGGGGCTATGACTTTGCCCATACCGGTATCGTGGCGCTGCTGGCTCAGGTGCTGCTGGATATTATTCCCACCACGCAAGCCTGCGGGTAAAAATGATTATTGATATTAATGTCGGCGATATAGTAGTGCAGGCGCGAACGGATATGAAAATACAGCTGAAGATATTTATAGCGGCCCATTTTATTTGACCGCTACAAATATCATCATCAGTTATATATGGAGGTTCATCTATTAGCATAAATACAAGCATTTAATTACGCCATTTATTAATAAGTCATCACTTTATATTTGTAAGGACACATCAATGATAAAGCATATCCGTATTTTGCCCGGCGGACTGGCGGTGCTGGCCGCCGCTTTTCTCTGCCTGCTGACGGCCTGTCGCGACCACAGTCGCGACGGCATGAGCGGCGCCGACATAGCTGTCTTGAATCATGGTCCGGACGCCATTGTTTCGATGCAGGTGAACGGCTACGGGGGGCCAGGCGCTAATCCCTACGGCGGCGGCGGCGGCTTCTGCTGCGTGATGGTGCCAGATGTCTGGCGCCCGGGATTAACGGCAAAAATCACCTGGACCTCCGACCCTAATTCCTGGATGAAATCCAGCAGTATGCCTGACAACTATTCGCAATACTATCAGCGTCATGGCCCTATCACCGTACCCATTGAACGCTGGGAGAAGGGGCAGGCTTGCGGTTTTGATGTGCATATTTTCCCCTGCGATAAGGTGCGGATAGTCCGTTCCTGCTACGGTCGTGCAGCCTCTGAATATCCGATACCCCCTGAGCCTGACGGAAATAAAAAAGCACAAAATATACTTTATAACCACATTAAGGAGAATATCGTATGTCCGACGCCGCAGACTCCACGCTGAATGCCCTGAAGGCGCTAATTGCGGCCTTCCAGACCGGCGCCACTCCGGTCACGGTTAAAACCTCCACCGCAGAAGCGGCCAGCTTACCGCCAAAGTTTCCCGGGCCGGATGACAAAAAGCCCGCGGATAACTCTGCGCGGCAGAAAACCGAATACAACGAGCGCGGGCGCCTGCCGGCGAGCAGAACGCTGACCGAAGGCAACTACGCCAGGCAGTACCTGGAGGGATTTGTCGGGGAGTCCGATCATCAATCGGACAAAAAAACGGAACCGGGCTGCCCCGCCAGCCTGCATACACAATTCGCTGCTGACTAATATTGCCCGGCTCTGGTCTATGAGAAACCGGTATTGATATTTGCAGCGGCCAATTCTATTTGACCGCTATAAATATCATTATCAGTTATATATGGAGGTTCATATATTAGCATAAATACAGTTATTTAATTACGTCATTTATTAATAACTCATCACTTTATATTTGTAAGGACACATCAATGATAAAGCATATTCGTATTTTGCCCGGCGGGCTGGCGGTGCTGGCCGCCGTTTTTCTCTGCCTGCTGACGGCCTGCCGCGACCACAGTCGTGACGGCATGAGCGGTGCTGACATAGCCGTCTTAAACCATGGTCCGGACGCCATTGTTTCGATGCAGGTCAATGGTTATGGGGGACCGGGGGCTAATCCCTACGGGGGGGGCGGCGGCTTCTGCTGCGTGATGGTGCCAGATGTCTGGCGGCCGGGCCTGACGGCAAAAATCACCTGGACCTCCGATCCTAACGCATGGATGAAATCCAGTGAAATGCCCGATGATTATGAAACTCACTATCAGAAACATGGGCCGATTACTGTCCCTATCGAACGTTGGGATAAAGAACAAGGATGCGGCTTTGATGTGCATATTTTCCCCTGTGATAAGGTGCGGATAGTGCGTTCCTGCTATGGTCGAGCGGCCCCTGAATATCCGATACAGCCTGAGACTGACGGACTAAAAAAAGCGCAAAACGTGCTTATAAATCATGTTAAGGAGGAGATCGTATGTCCGACACCGCAGACTCCACGCTGAATGCCCTGAAGGCGCTTATTGCGGCCTTTCAGACCGGCGCCACCCCGGTCGCTGTTAAAACCTCCACCGCGGAAGCGGCCAGCTTACCGCCGAAGTTTCCCGGGTCGGATGACAAAAAGCCCGCGGATAAATCCGCGCAGCAGAAAGCCGAATACAACGAGCGCGGCCGCCTGCCGGCGAGCAGAACGCAGACCGAAGGCAACTATGCCAGGCAATACCTGGAGGGGTATGTTAAAGAGTCCGATCATCAATCGGATAAAAAAACGAAACCGGGCTGCCCCGCCAGCCTGCATATCAGCCTGTTCTTTGACGGTACCTGCTGTAATGAAGAAGGGGCTGATGAAGTGTACGGCTCCCGCAATCCGCCGCTGACTAATATCGGCAGACTCTACCATGCGGCAAACTGGAGTGGACAGTTGCCACCAGCGGAGGATGACGGATTCTTTTGTTACTACTTTCCCGGCTGTGGGGCGCGCTTTCCGGAGATTGGCGAAGAGCACTACTCGCTGGACGGCGAGCTGTTTGCCAACGGCGGTGAGGACCGTATCAATCAGGCGCTGCTTAAAACCTACAGCAGCATCTGCTATGCGGTGAACAAAACCGCGATCAAAGACAGCGAACTGACCGGATACCGGAACAGTATGGCCACCGTCTGGCCCTTCTCGCGGCTGACCCAGAAGTTTAACCGTAAAAGCGCACTCGACAAATTCTGCGACGACCATCTGGGGTGTGTGGTCAATCAGTGGCCGCGGCAGCCAACGCGGCTGCATATCCAGCGCTCTCAGCGGCGCATCGCCAAAATCAAGCTGTTCGTCTACGGCTACTGCCGGGGGGCCGCCACCGCCCGCGCCTTCGCCCGCGGGCTGGAGTCGCTGCTCGATGACGCTAAAATGCCGCTCGATGCGACAAATATGCTGCCGGCGGGGGCGGTGGTACCCGGCGGCCCGACCCTGATGGGCATCCCCATCAGTATCGAGTTTATGGGGCTGCTGGATTCGGTCTCCGCGGTTGGCGTGCCGCATATCCTGCCGTCGGCCACCGGTCATCTGGGCTGGGCGGCCAACAGCCTGCGCCTGCCGACCACCAAAGGCTTTTTAAAAAGCTGCTACCACTTTGTTGCCGGCCACGAGCAGCACGGCGACCTGCCGCTGGACTCCATCCGCGGTCCGGACGGTAAATACCCGGCCGGGGCGGTGGAGGTGGTCTATCCCGGGATGCATGCTGATGTCGGCGGTGACTGTAAACCGTCAGAACTCGGCAAAGTGCAGACCGACGCCCGCAGCCTGCTGTCCAAGATTGTGCTGCACGATATGTATGCCGCCGCCTTCGATGCCGGGGCGCCGCTGAGCGTACCTGAGGAGGTATTGCCCGGCGGGGCTAAAGAGAAAACCTACCGGATAATGACGAATGCCGTTATAAAACAATTCAAAATCTCCGAACAGGCCATCGCCCTGTTTAACGCCTGGCAGCAGGCCGGGGCGCAGCAGGCGGGGGCGAAGACCGAAACGCCGGCCGTCAACGAGGCGGAGGTGGTGGCCATCGCCGTGGCTCAGGGCCGGGATCCGGTCGCCGCGCTGAAGGCGGCTCACGACAAGGCGGATAGCGATAAGGCGAAAGCCGCTGCCACCGCCGCGAAGTCTCCGGAGAACGGCCCGCTGGGTAAACTGCCGGATCCGGTGTATGTGCCGCTGAAGGCCAAAGCGCTGGAGGTGATGCTGGCGGACCAGCTGAGCTGGATCACCGCCTGGCGTACCGAGCGCTTTGCCAGCCCGCAATACGCCGATAAGTATTATCAGCGTAAGCCTTTTTATCAGCAGGCGCTGAATGAGCAGGCCAGCGCGCTGCCGTCGGCGGCGGCGCCCGCGGAAAGCGAAGGACCGCGAGAAGTGCCGTTTATCGATAAGGATCGTCTGGATCGCGCGGCGTGGGGCTATGACTTTGCCCATACCGGTATCGTGGCGCTGCTGGCTCAGGTGCTGCTGGATGTGATCCCCACCACGCAAACCGACCAGCTTGGCGGTCCGCTGGTGGCGGCGCAGGAGTCGGAATATATCCAGATCAAGAAAAGCGGCGATGCCCGGCGGGCGGCGCTGATGGGCTCGCCGACGATGCTGGATTTTTATGATAACTACGTGCATGACACGCTGGCTAAATATAATCACGACCCGCTGCACTCCTCGTTTTCCCACGGCTATTTTGCGTCGCGGACGATTTACGATAACGATGATGATACGTGGGATTCGGTGAAACAATTTGGCCAGCGGGTAAAAGCGATTATAGATATTAATGTCGGCGATATATTAGTGCAGGCGCGAACGGATATGAAAGATCTGAATACGGTATCGGGCGTGCTGGGTAAAATATATCGCGATATAAAAAGCGAGGCTTTTAAAATACTGCTGCCTTAATTCGTTATCGCCATATTCATTATATCCGCTAAGTATCCTTAATAACGCTATACGGGCGTGATGATGCACGCCCGTGGCTAAGGGAATCATCAATTTTATGTTCAAGGAAAAAAATGCCGCGGTAATGACCGTAGCGGCTACCGCGACCCTGTGTCTTGCCGTCTGGACAATTGTGGTCCTGCTGGGCGGTCTGGGATGGTGGAACTGGCACGCCAACCGCACGCTGCAGTGGACGGCGGTCCGCGAGATAGTGACCGTTTGTAGCCTGGTCTGGGCGTATGGTCTCTGTCTTTGGGTACTGGGCTTCATTGCTTTCCACCTGTTTATCAGGCAAAAAGCCGATGGGCAACAGCGTCAGACGCGGACTTTTATTAGCCAGCAGACAAAACCGGCGCAGCCGTTTGCGTCCTTAAAGCACACTCTTCGTCGCCGCTACGGCCGATTGTGGCGCAATAAGGTCCGCTTGCTGTGGGTCGCTGGCGAGGCGGCGCAGATTGCCGCCATCGTTCCCGGCCTTGCGCAACAGCAATGGCTGGAGGGCCGCGGTACGGTGCTAATTCACGGCGGTAGCCTGTCGGCGAAGGTGGATAACGAGCGGCTCAGCGCCCTGCGTCGGTTGCGCGGCCGCCGGCCGCTGGATGGTATCGTGCTGGCGCTGGACAATGCTCAGGCCACCGCCGCGACCCTGGACGGGTATTTGCGAACGCTGGAGCAGGTTGCGCAGGTTCTGCGCTACCAGCCGCCGGTCTATCTGTGGCAACTCCACGACAGCGACTGGCCGCAGGATACGCGCATTACCCAGACGCTGGGGGCGTTGTTCCCGCCGCGGGCCGTCCCGCAGGATGTTGAACGGCAGCTTCGCGCCATTCTGCCCGCCATGCTGGCGCAGGGGACCCAGCAGTTGTGCGCTGATTCGTCCCACGATTACCTGCTGCGTGTCGCTAAATGGCTGAAGGAGGGCGGTATCAGCGGCTGGAAGACGCTACTGACGCCGTGGCTTACCGGGCATCTGCAACAGATCCCGCTCCGCGGTCTGCTGTTCAGCCCCTCGTTAAAGGCGGAAGAAGCGGTGGACAATGGGCTCTATCCCCACCGTTGGCCGGCCCCGGCCGTCTGGCAGGGGATCATCGCAGACTGCGGCCGCGCGCGCGGCGTGCCGGTGGGGGGGGCGTGGCGCCGCTCCCTCGGTGTCGGCCTGCTGGCGCTGTTTGGCTTGTGGGCGGCGGGAAGCCTGCTCTCTTTTATCGTCAACCGCCAGCAAATTGTCTGCGCCACCCAGCGGGTACAGCTGCTGCGGCAGCCCGTCGTTAACGACCAACAGCTGATCGATTTGCAGGTGCTGCGTAACGATATCGGCCGTCTACAGAATCAGCTCGCCAACGGCGCGCCCTGGTATCAGCGCTTTGGTCTTAATCATAATGCGCCGCTTTCTACCGCGCTGCTGCCGTGGTATGGGCGGGCTAACCAGCGTCTGATCCGCGACGCGGCGGCAGAAGCGCTCACCCGGCAACTGACGGTGTTGGTCAACCTGCCGCCGCGCAGCCCGCAGCGGGCGCAGCTGGCGAAAGCGGGTTATGACCAGTTAAAGGCCTATCTGATGATGGCGCGTCCGGATAAAGCCGATGCGGCGTTTTACCGCCAGACAATGACCGCCGCGCAGCAGACGCGTCAGGGAGTCTCCCAGGCGCTATGGCAGAGTATCGCCCCCGATCTATGGGCCTTCTATATGGACAACTTGCCGTCGCAGCCGGCGTGGAAAATCACCCCGGACGCCGCGCTGGTGACGCAAGCGCGTCAGGTGCTGCTGGCGCAAATCGGGCGGCGCAACGCTGAAAGCACGCTTTACGAGAACATGTTGCTGCAGGTGCGTCGCAACTATGCCGACATGACGCTGGAAGATATGACGCCGCAGACCAATGCCAGCCGGTTGTTTACCACGGAAGAGGTGGTTCCGGGGATGTTCACCCGCCAGGCGTGGGAAGGCGGCGTGCGCGAGGCGATCGATAAGGCGGTGGCGGCCAGGCGCGATGAGATCGACTGGGTGCTGAGCGATAGCCGCCAGACCGTCAGCGGCGATGTCTCACCGGAGGCGTTGAAACAGCGGCTGACCGATCGCTATTTCACCGATTTCGCCGGGGCGTGGCTGGGTTTTCTCAATAGCATTCGCTTGAATCCGGCGCGCAATATTGCCGATGTGACCGATCAGCTGACGTTGGCGGGCGACGTTCGTCAGTCGCCGCTGATTGCGTTGATGAATACCCTTGCCTGGCTGGGGCAGACCGGGCAGCAGCGTGAGGGCGTGGCGGATTCGCTGGTGAAGTCGGCTAAAAATCTACTCGATAAGGATAAGCAGCCGTTTATCGATCAGCAGGCCGGCGGCGTGCGCGGCCCGCTGGAGAGTACCTTTGGGCCGCTGCTGGCGCTGATGGGCAAAAATCCCTCTCAGAGCGTGGTCGCCGCAGATAGCACCCTCAGTTTACAGACCTGGCTGACTCGCCTGACTCGCGTACGCCTGCGGCTCCAGCAGGTGGGGATGATTTAGTATATTGAAAATTAATAACTTTTTCATTTCTCCAAAATATCTCCAAAACTTTTCCCCAAAACCGCTCACCCTGTAATCTGTGATGGCTATTGCTTCAAACCGAGCATTTTAAACCCTTACTCCCCCAGAACCGGAAATGCTGCCCGATTATATGACCAGCTTTATCCATTCCTGCCCGCGTGTGTCGTTATAACGATCAGTAGTGCTTTGCATCTTATGTCCCAGGAGTATCTTTGTATCGATCCCCTGAGCGCGATAGAGACGTTCCGCTAACGAACGCTGTTCGTGAAACGTCACATCTGTTTTTCCTTCCGGTGGCACTATGCCTGCCTTATCTCTCGCTTTAGCGAAAGTTCGTGACAGATTATCCTTTCTTAAAGGTCCTGCTTTCCTCTTGCTGGAGGAATGGATGAGATACGGGCTCAGAATGCGATCCCGACATCCATCAATAACTTCTTTCAGTGTTAATCCCAGAGCCTCACATCGAAGACTAAGCGGCAGCGCCAGTCTGGTACCTGTCTTTCCCTGAACAATATGGATATATCCATCCCAGACATCAGCAAAACGCATGTTACAAATATCTTCTCGACGCTGGCCAGTTGCTATAGCCAGAAGCATGGCATTTTTAATGTAATGTTTATCTGGAGCAGCATCGAAAATACACTTCCAGTCCTCAAGCGTCAGGCGTGCCCGGGAAACTCGAATTACTGGTTTTCTGGTTGCCTCGGGAGGATTCCAGCCAGGGGGAACTTCACCTGCATGCTGAGCCTCTTTGAATATATCGATCCACAACACACGGTTATTCTGTGCAGTGCTGTTCATATCTTTATCGATCCATTCATCGAGAATCATTGCAAAATCGCGAACCTCTAGGTTCTTTAAAGGATGGTTGCCAAGACGCTCAACTAAATTTCCAGCCATCCTGACCTTTTCCGAATATGTGGTTTCAGCGATGGTGTTATCTTTTAGTCTTGCGGCCTGTATTTTAAGGTAGCGCTCGACCCATGATGCCAGACTGATTCCTCGACGCTTTTTTGCCTCCGGATTATCTTCAATTTTCTTCAAAAAATAATCCGCTTCAGCAGCTGCCAGACGCTGATTTGCCGTAGTGGCTATTTTCTCTGCCTTTTCTTTATCAGTTCCCAGACCATGGAATTTTCCGGTAACTGGGTTTTTATACTGGTAGTAGGTTTTATCCGTGCGTCGGTCAAACCGGGCATACAGCCCGGGTATCTTAATGCTATTTTTTCGTGGTCTCGGTGACATGATTTAATATTCCTTTCAGTGCATCATCATCATCGTCGAGGACTAAAGGCCTTATGCCGGCAGATCCTTTACCTACATATTTAGCACTTTCATCAACTAACCATCTGCCAGCAACTTTTTCTGGAGGCGGTTGGATGTAACCCAAACGACCATAATTAACCAGACACTGACTGGAAAGTTTTATGCTAAACCTTCTGGTTCCCCATTCCGATAATGGGATCATGTATTGTTCGCTCATGGTCTAATCTCTCGACCACCGCCACTATAATTCTGTGGCGGTGGATAATCTGATTTTTGAATATCAGTTAAATTGCTACGTGTACTGGCGCCGTCAATTTCTTCCAGACTTCATTTCCCTCAATGAGGCGCTGCCAGATTGCAGAAACATACCGGGCCTGGTGGATAGCATCGGCAAGGGCGTTGTGCCTCTCACCCTTAAACGGGATGGTTTTCTTCGGGTCGATTCCAATTGCTTTACCGAGTTCTACAATTGTTCGAACATCGCGATCATTCCAGTATTCCCATGGGTATTCTTCAGCGATGTAATCAAATGAAGAACGCAGAATACAATTATCGAAAGATGCGCCATTACCCCAGACCTGAGCAGTTTTGCGACCTCCAGGGATATTTTCGAAAATAAATTCACGGAACTGGAGTAGGGCATCAAGTAGCGGGATGGCGTCATCATTCACGCTCGCTGAGCGCGCTTCGGAGGACTGCTTAAGCCACCATATAACGGTTGGTGCATCCATTTCCGCACCCCAATTTACAGACGACTCGAGGCTTATGATTTTATAGAAACTTTCTCCGATTGAGCCTGTAGCCGGATTAAACACGACCGCTCCGATAGCAACGATGGGGGCATTTTGTTTTTTACCCATAACCTCAAGATCAACCATGACGTGAACGTCATCTGCTGGTAAATCTTCAACATCATTATGATGACCGGATTCAATATTTACGGTAGTTGTTTCGCTACCAATGTCGTCAGCATTACCTGCACCTGTCGCAGTTGCTGTTTCGCTCTCAGAAATTTCATTATCAACTTCGGTTTCATTACCGAAATTCTCTTCCATCTGCACATCGCTGGTGGCCTCTGCGGTAGAATTAGTTTTGGTTAGATCTTCTGTAATCCATTTGCCGTCGTTAGGATCGCTGATGCCTTCGATGTATTCGCCACGGTTAGCGGCTAATATCTGATTTGTTTTGTCCCGCAGATCATCTTGCTCCGGGTTTTCAGGCATTGCGTTTGATGTGCGGATGTTCGCCAGTGCTTCTTCAAGCATTCGCACACGTCTGGCCGGAACCTTAATCCACTTATGCAGTGCCTGTAATGTGAGGTGATGAATTTCGTCATTGGAAATGGAGAGACCACCTACCTCCATAAAATAAAGGTCGAATGAAAGGGATTTGATAAAATTATCCCGTTCGATTTCTAAAAGGTTAAGCAGTTCACTTGCTTCTGACAGATCCATTACTGCAGTTATACCGGAAATAGCCAGTTCTACCTGAGGCCTGATTTCAAGTTCGCGCGCCGGCGTATCATCGGCCTGATCATTCGCGCCGGTCATCTTATCTGCATCACTATTGTCAGGTTCTTCAACTTTACACATTGGCATAGGCATCGAGGAACGGCCGCAGGCGATATCAACAATAAGCTCGTCCGGCTGAGCGTGGTCGGCTTCAGTCATGACACGGTTCAGATATTCGCGATGTTTCACCGGATCTTTCCACAAACCCTCTGGCGTTGTTTTAACCGTCGCGACATTACAGGCCCGTGAGTAATCGCGACCACCAGGCATGGACATGAAAAGCTCGCGAGTTGCCAGGAACTCAGCGTTTTCCATCTTATTCATCATGCTGTTTGCCTTAATATCGACGTCCAGCGGTGGGCTGTAGATGTCGAACTCCTGGGTACGGGCTATCAATCCTAAGCAGATCTCGAATTCAAGGCCGAGGGGCGTTAACGGAGTCAGGCGGTCTGTTGCGTTACCGCCGCCGGCATTCGCGCCGGAGGGCGTGCGATTTACGGCAGAAATACTATTACCAGCAGCCCATTCTTTAGTCAGAATCCCGCGGTCAATGTGCGCCGTTTGAAACCATAATTTGGCAAACTGAACCTGCTTACCAAGCTCATAGCGTTTCCCTTCAGGGAAAACCGTTTTGAATGCACTGGTGAATTTCCACAGACCGGGAATATCGTATTTCTTAATTTCCGGTACATTTTCAGCAGCCAGGATCAGATTCTGTACAGCGTGATTCTCTGTATCCATTTCCATTAAGGAAAGGCGGTCCCGGTGTGGAATGCTAATGTGATACACATGGCGTTCGTCGGCCATGTACTGAGCCAGCAGCTGCGTGCGGAATGGCATTTCGGCCAGCTTGAACAGGGCATCTTCATTGTTTGAATAGTCCTCTTCATCATTCTTGCTGACAGGGGGATTAGCTACCGGTTCATTGTTTACTTCTGGCTCTGCAGGGGCTGGAGCAGCAATTTTTTGCCAGCTCAATCCATCCTCGCCAAGTTCGTAGCGATCACACCAGGTGTCATCCAGCACACCTTCTTCCGGTAGATCATCCACGATGAGCCAGTTAGTGCGGATAGGGAGCTGGTGGTTGGCACCGCGGCCAACATTAATCTCAGCGTCTTCCAGAATGTCCAGGATCTGGCGTTCGGCGCGAGAATCGGATTTAGCAGAGAACCAGCAGAAGAGGTTTTTTGCTTCGGTGGCTTTTGCCTTTGCTTTAATGAGATACGCGTAGTTGTTCATTGCGTTTGGGTTCCTTAAGGCTGTAAGATACCCGGGACTGTGAAAGCTCCCTCTGGGTAGTGGTCATTGTCAAAACTCGAATCCGGAAAGCTTTGGTCGGCTAACCGGGGTACTTAACCCGCCTTGCGCGGGTTTTGTGCTTTATGGGCCTTTTTCAGGCTGGTGGTGTTCAATAGTCATTCTCAAAACCCGAATCAGAAACTTACTGCAGGCTGTTGGTCGTCAGCCGTCTTCAATGCCTTTTTATATGGCTGGCATGTGCCTTTTACGTGCTGGGCCTCAGCATCGCTGTTACAACTGGTCTCAGATGGATACACGCCTATCAGTACATCAGAGCACTCGCCGGTCAGGGCGCACACGCTGATGACAAGGGCAAACAGCGTATTCATGCTTTAGCCTCAGGGTTCCCTTTCTGGGCTAACAGGTAGCAAAGCTGACGTAGCCTTGCTTCAAACCAGTTCAGTCGTGTTGCCTGGTGGCCAGTCGGTACTCGGGCAAAATCTGTCATATTCATCTCCCGTTTATTGATGGGTAGGGGCTTTGCAGCACGGCGCCGGGTGCCTCCCGGTGGCTGCAGCCAGTTAACAACTGCTGCCGACCTGCTTTTTCCCGCAACATGGAAACCGCCCATGTTTACCTTTTAACTGTGTCGCGTGCGCTTAGCCGCATTCACCGTGTTGCAAAGCCTGTTTAGTGATTTGCCTGTCTTTTCACCACTTCAGGCTCGGTGGTATTCTTGGAGTTCTCACACATCCAAGAAAAGAGAGCAAAATGTCCCGTAGCCCTATACCTGTCTTCTGGTACGAAGATCCCGCTCACTACGAAGAATTCCAAAAAATCCTTTCAGATGCTTACGTCCTACCCTTTGACTATTACGACTGGCGTATCCGCGCCGATAGCATGGTGGAGCGCTACGAAAACAGCGGTATCCAGGTTGTTAAGGTGGTAGCCAGCACTTACGAGTTCATCTCCTGGTGCGAAATCGAGGCACGAGATGTCAGTACCAAAAGCTGCATTGATTACGCGGTCGCCGAATCGGGCCTCCAAATCTCGCGCGACGGAGAGTTTGATTTGGGAGACGAGTAAAAAGTAAATCTTCCCTCTCCTGCATACTTCTATTCTCATAGCGATGTCCTGTGTCATGCCTGTAACGCGGGCCAGCGGAACGTTTAAACCTGCTGCGCATTGATAATGCGTACTTTGCTGGTGGGTCAGTAACACGTTGGTCGTCGCGCCCATCCCCTATAACTCAAAATTCAGGTGAGATTGATACTGGCTCACCGCAAAGCACGCTCTCTGGTCACCTCATCCGGTGTTTCGTATGCCGCCGGCAGCTACTTCGTGGGCTTCCTGCCTCGATGACGTTTCTGTGTTTATAGTTAAACTCATAATGTGTTTGTTTGTCAACACGAGTTGTGTTTTTGATTTGAGATTGTTGACGGGAAGGAAAAATAGGCACAAAAAAACCAGCCATATGGCTGGTTTGTATGAAATTAGAGTTGATTATTCTTCGGTGCTTTTAAAACGACCACGTAAATATTTTTCTACGTAATCGTCTATCTCCTTAAGACGGACTTGAAACAGATCTATCATCCGTTCTTGTTCAGATTCGGGCAGTTGATCAAACAAGCTGATGAGCCTTCTATGTTGAGGCGTCAGCCATTCCTGCGTGCTGTCCTCTCCGAAAACAAGTTCAGAAGGTGACATTTTTAAGGCCTTAGCAAGCGCAACAGCATCATCAATACCAATGGTTCTACTCGCTGACTCGTAGTTGCCCACACGGGACTGAGCCCACCCGCATATTTCAGCAAGTGCTTTCTGAGATAGTCCTCTTTGCTCTCTGGCTTGTTTAAGACGAGCTGCAATTTGTTCATTCGTATTCATAAAGCGGTTTTACCACGTTGCGTGTTATCACTCAAAAAACATACCGTGTTGACACTCAAACACATACCGTGTTTTAATCTCTTCATCGCTTCTGTGCAGAGGTAAAAATGAACAACATCGCGAAGGAGAGACAGTCTCTCGGACTTACTCAAGAACAACTAGCCTCACTTTTTGGTTGGCGCCAGTCACGAATTTCTAATTACGAAAATGGGACACGAAAACCAACGCTGATTGACTGCCGCCGTATCGTAGAGCAGCTAAACAAGCTAGGGGCTGAATGTACCCTCGATAGTGTTTTTCCACCAAATATGGAGAAGGAATAAGCATGCAGACCATCTCTTTTGAAAATCATACCACGGTGAAGGGTATGCAGTTGAAATCAGAAAATCAGTATTTACCGATGCGCCGCGATCGCATTAAGTGCAGGGCCATTTATACCGCCGTTCAGGAATGGGAGTCCTCATTACCTGGGCGTGCGCAAGACCACGTCGCGCAGCTGGTGGCCGAACAGTGGGAGAAACAAAACGGGCGCGGTATCAGCGTCAATAAACAAAATCTGTATCGCTACCTGAAAAACGAGGGCGGTTCAGAGAAGTACACCAGTTATGTCATCCAGCTTTCGGCGGCGATCGCTGATGCAATGCCGATAGAGATCGCGCGCAAACATGGCCTAAAACATGGCTTAACTGAAACCGAGCTGGTGGCCAATGCAATCAAAGAATGCAGCGAAGCGCACCAGGCCAAGTTACTTGGCGCACCTCTGCAGAAGCTGGAGTGTGAAATACGGGAAGCTGCAATTGCACTTTTTAACATGCTCCCTGCAGATGCGGCGGGACCACTACTGGCGAGTATCAGCGCCGTAGCGCCGCAGTTTTTCTAATCGAGATTTGACAATGACCACCGGCACCAGCTGGTTAATAAGAGGTTTCAGATGGCCCGCATCAGAACAGTTAAACCTGAATTCTGGACAGATGAGAAGGTGGTGGAATGTTCAATTCCAGCGCGTCTCCTGTTTATCGGGTTGTTCAACTTCGCCAACGACATGGGATGCTTTGAGCGTTCGCCAAAACGGTTGAAGATGCAAATCTTCCCTGCGGACGCGCTCGATTGCGAACCACTAATACAGGAACTGATTACTCATGGATTACTCACTGAGTATTCAGTGAATGATGTCTGCTATTTGCAGATTAAAGGTTTCCTTAAGCATCAAAAAATAAACAGACCTTCGGCCTCAAAAATACCTCTTCCGCCAGAATTCACTGAGGCTAAGGCAGGAAAGGAAGAAAAGAGAGCGCCTAATCAAGGAGGGCTCCATGAGGACTCAGTGAATCCTCATGGAGGACTCACTGACGGAGAAGGAAGGGAAGGGAAGGGAAAAGGATCAAACCCCACTCTCTACGCGCACAAGGGAAATGTTTTTCAGGAACCTCAATATTTGCAAGGTCTGGATATTCCGATCGGGAAATTCACTATGCACGACCTTTGGCTGCCGTCAAAGGACTGGCCGAGACTGGCTGCTACCTGGGGAATAGCGCTTCCCGAACCGGCATACCTGCCGACAGAGCTGGCAGAGTTCACCGCGTACTGGAAATCCGAGGGGAAAGTGTTCACTCAGGTTCAGTGGGAGCAGAAATTTGCCCGCAGCGTGATAAATGCCAGAGCCAAATCCAAACCACAACCAGCAACCGGAGGTAACGGCAATGCAAGAATTCAATCAGTTAACACCGCATCCCGGGCAGTCCAGCAAATTCAGGAAGCCAGAAAGCTCTGGGAGAAGCAACGCGGACTTGCTGGCGGCGGATACGGCATGGCGGCTATGGACGGTCATGGGGGAGATATTCTCGAACCGGTGGACCCAGAAGAACGGGGCGGCGCCATCGGATATGTGGATTGCCCAGATTGGATCGATGAGTGATGCCCAGATTACCCTGGTCTGTCGTCAGTGCATGGAGCGCTGCGCCGCGGGTAACACATGGCCACCGGATCTGGCTGAATTCGTTGCGCTGGTTTCGGCGAGCGGAGCAAACCCATTCAACCTGACATCCGAATCTATCATGGCTGAATACAAGCGCTGGCGCAATGAGTCTTATCGGTTTTCGGGCAGCGACAGATACCCCTGGAAACAGGACGTGCTGTATCACATCTGCGTTGAGATGCGCAGAACGGGAGTTGAGCGAAACCTCACGGAGGGGGAACTAAAAAAACTGGCAGAAAAATTACTCACGAAGTGGACGAAGCACCTGGCTAATGGATTCTCGATCCCGCCGATTCGCCGACAGCTTGAAGCGCCGCGACATCTGGCAGGGCCGACACCAGCACAGCTTCTGATGGAAGAGTACAAACGCCGTAAAGCGGCAGGTTTAACCAAGTAAACGAGTTTTGACCATGACCAAAAAAATCAAATCCAAATATCGCAATGAAATAACGGCTTTTGAGTTCCTCAGGGCCAACCCGGATATGACGTCCGGCGAAATAGCCAAAGCAATGGGGCGTAGTGGCAGCTCTGTCAGTGGGCAGGTTAAGCAGCTGGCGGGTACCGGACGAATTGTTCGGACGGGCACTAAAGATGGTTTCCCTACGTGGAGAGTAAACGATATGCCGTTTGGCTGCGGTAATCCGATCAGAATGAGGTTCGAACAACTTCTGCATGCATATCGTTCGAAAGGTGGGGAGTTCGCAGCATGACTGATATCACCCGACTTTTAGTCAGTCTCAAGCGCCGCTCAGCCCATGCAAAAGAGTACGGCCACGACGTTTTGTTCGTAAAGTTAGAAGATATTGATGCGCTGGTAGAAGCGTTGGAGACAAAAGAAGATCAGCGCGCAAACTGGTTCCAGATGGCTCAGAAAGTAGTAGAAGACTAGGTTATAGCTGAGAAGCGCATCATCTGGGATGAAAACGAGTCGTGCATTATCTACCGAGTAGCAAGACGAGAAACTTTTATAGTCCATATTTAATATGCCGATAAATGGAAATAAGTGCTATTAATTATTAAAGAGTGGCTCGTTGAAATTCAATCATATCAAGTGCAATGTGGAGATGATAAAATGGCGTTCAAAATTATTGTTTTAACGTTGTTTACACTTTTCATTGGTAGTGCTTGTGCTGAAAAGACTTCGCTTGAAAGTAAGAGCATAAACAAAGTTACGAAGGTGGCACCTCTTGATTCTTGCTCAAGAGAGGGAGAAAGGAAATGCAATCCTTGTTTCTCTGGGACTAATAGTGTCAGAGGTGGCAGTCATTGGGTTTGCCTAGGGGGGCAATGGCAGCCTGGTTCTCCAGATCCTTACAACTGCGACATCGGAAGGCTATGTAACTAAAGTGTCACAACCCGCTTTGGCGGGTTTTTTTATTCTCTTCGTTTAGCATACTACTTGGATACCTTATAAAAAATTATGCGTAGCCTAAGGTGGGTTTAGAAGTGAAAAATGTTCACAGGAATCTATTGCGAAGGATATTTTTTATAACAAAACTTCGTTATTCATGTTAGATGGAAATGGTATGATTTCGCGCAAATATTTGTTTTAAAAAATTACTACTTGGATGAGAAATGATGACCTGCAGACTGCTAACTGACAAACAGCTCAATGCCCTTATTGTAAAAATACAGGCACATTCAGACGTGATGAGTGAATTAGGATCGGAACAGGAAGCTGAAGAGTCTGGCCAGATCCTGAGTGCATTATGTGAATTGAAGCAGTACAGGGTACTAGCCACGCAGGAGATGAAGTGATGGACCGCGAACTGATGCATCGGTGCCGGTAATTACCGATGGCAGTCAGCATTTCGGGGAAGTAGAGACCACTCTCGCATTTGATTTAGAAGAAATGGAAAAGGCCCGCGATGTCGGGCCTTTGATTAAAATCATGCTTATGGGCGCTGATTTACGTACTCGACGATCGCTTGAACTATCACGACCATCGGCGGTACGATTTTAAAAATTAAGTTGACCATGGTGGCTTCACTTATTTTTTCGTGCCTAGCTGCAAACACCCATGGGCTTGCCTTTGCAGTTTCAGTATCAGTAGTCGCCAGATACATTCAGCACGTTATTGGTTTGGGTGGGGTCTTCGAATCACCAAAAACCCGGGCAAAATATCATATTAAAAATCAGTAGTTAACATACTTAGCGCACACGGGCGGGTCTTTAGCACCTTGATGAATACCGTCCAATTGTTTAAGCTAAGTCCAGTCGCCAGATACATTTGGCACGGAAAATGAGCCGCAAACTCTTCTTCCGCTTGAAAAGCCCGGTCTAATCAGCCGGGCTTTTTCATTTTTACAACAAATCTATAAGTCAGCTTATCTATAAACACTATATGTAGTGATTCATTACGATGAGGTGCTCTATATGGTGAGTATTTTAGTAATGGGAACTTTTGAGTACAAGGGTTGATTTCGACGTTAATTTGAGGTTTCGCAGGCGTAATAATCGCTAAGTGCACGCCGTATAAGGCCTGGAGAAGAAGTCAATAAAACAGAAAAAAAATTAAAATTTGATCGAGTGCTTCATTCATGGAACAAAAAAGCTTAGCCACCTTGGTTCGGTCCTGTAAAGTGGCTTCTTTCCCTCCCTCCTCAATCACAATTTAATGGAATAAACCCTATATCTTGTGTTTCGCCAAAAATGATTGAAGATAATTTTTAAAAACGCCCATGAAATTACCCCAGCGCGATAAATTCTTTGATGTGGGTGGGGTAGCAAATCAAGACTCTTTCTCAATAAAATCTAAGTTCATGTTCATTTCCATAAAAAAATCTATTGAAAACATAGATGTATGATTGCCAAAGGCTACTGGTTGCTTGAGAATTTTCTTTAACAGTATTACTGTATAAATATACAGTAATAATTGTGTGAGGTACTTCTATGGGCTTCCCATCACCAGCTAAAGACTACGCAGAACAGACACTTACTATAAATAGGCTGTGTCAGATTGACGCAAATTGCCGCGTGTTAGAGACGAGCGCGGGTTTCGCCGTTGTTGATGTTTCCCGCCGCCCTAAACAGGGAGATCACGTACTGATTTCTTTCTGCGGGATAATTCAGTTTGTCATTGTTCGCGGTCGCGCACTCATTACTTCAGATGGTGAAGCGATAGAGGGTGACGCCCTGGACGATGTGGACGTGAAGGGTGTTTTAACTTTCCTGATCAACCGGGCAAATCACGTCGAGGAAGACCCGAACCCTGTGATTTAACCTCGGCCCGCTACGGCGGGTTTCGTTTTTTTGGGGAAAACTTCAAGTTAAACATGGGTATGCGATTAGCAAAAAGTGACATCAAGGGCTTGAACATTTCATCTAACAAGTATACTGTTTATTTATACAGTGTTTGCGTAAGGAGCTTATTATGAAAGTGGAAATCACAATTGATCGTCGCAAAAAGCTACCAGAGGGCGCTGTCCCGGCATTAGAGAAAGAGTTGCTGCGGAGGTTTGACCGAAACTTTAACAACTGCAGTTTGATCATTCGCCGAACCGGTACTGATGGTCTGAGTGTGTTTGGTGGGATGGATGGGGACAAAAAGCGGGTGGAGCAAATCCTTCAGGATACCTGGGAAAGTGCTGACGACTGGTTCTATTGAGTAGAGGTCCAGTGGCTGACCTGGTTTATTTTGAGGATTTTGCTGTGGCTAAAAAACAACAAATGCCGAACACCGGCTATGTAGTAATCAGATGCGATGACGGGGTAATTGTTGCCCGTCTCACCTCTTTTCCCGTATGTGAGCGCGCTTTAATGTACCGTCGCGGTGATACTGTTTCGTTTATGCCTCTGCAGTCCGATGAGATCGTGGGGACTCTCTCGCTGTTTTCGCAGATGATTGAAAGAGCAAAGGCCGGAGGGGGTTACCAGATTCCACCGGGCTCTGTTACACTCCCGTCATAGGCCTGAACAACCTATACCTGCTGCGTCACGGAGAGAAACCATGGCGCAAACAAAATTAATATCTGATGCGGAACAGGCTGGCGATCATGTTGATGGTGCCGGTCTTTCTTCATTCCACAACCTGACACCGCGACAGCAGGAAGTTTTTGATCTGCTGGTGGCATATATCAATCAGCATGGCTACCCGCCGACCCTTCAGGAACTGGGCGGGCTTCTCGGCGTTAGCTCACCGAATGCTGTCGCTTTGCACCTTCGTGCGTTACATAAAAAAAACTTCATAAAACTATCTCGCGGTGTTACCCGTGCGATTTCTGTCGTCGGAAGAAAGGAACCATTACTTGCCGTGCAGCTGCTGCAGGAAATGATCGCTGACGAACCTGGGGCGCGTGATCGGGCGCTGGAGTTCCTGCGAGTGTACGAGGCCCGCCCATGAAGAAAAGCTGGTTTCTCCATGAACAACTTTCAGAGTCTCAGGCTCTGGAACTGGCGGAACGCTACCGGAAAAAGAATTGTCCGGTTGAGAAAAGCCTGTCGAGCGACTTTATCTCATGGGAACTCCGTGTGCTGTTGTCGGAATCCAGCAAGCCACCGCGCATTAACAGAACCTTCACACAAAAAATGTGGAGGGACTGATGCGCGCATTACTAAATGTTGATGTTGCCCGGCACCTGGGAATTGTGTTGCTTAAACCCGGGAAAGAGTTGATGCCTTTATTCAGCGGTGGGCGCGTGCTAGTGGAGACTCTGCCAGAAAAAATGAAGGCTCTACCAAGCGGGCGCATTCCTGACGCTGGACAACCTTTACGAGATGATCCTGATATTCGACCATTCTTTATGAAAGAGCGAGTAGTGAGGGCTGCTGGTGGTTTGAATAGTCTCGAATCCTGGTTGCTTAAGAGGGTTAAGCATTGCCAGTGGCCACATTCTGATTATCACCATTCAGAGCTGGTAACGTTCCGGCATTCAACCGGGGCAATCGTCGCATGCTGGCATTGTGATAACGAGCTGAAGTACCAGACCGATCAAACCCTTGATAGGCTGGTAGGTATCAATAACGCAGATCTGATAATCGATGCTGCCCGTATCGCACTGGGATTTGACCCTGAACGCTCCCTGTCACTTGCTGAATTGTGCTGGTGGGCTGTCAGCGTTGGAATAGGGGACGAAATCACAGAAGAGATGGCGCGTCGTTCCCTTCGGCTTAAAGAAGAAGTTTTCCAGTCAGTCTACAAAGAAAGCGAAATCGTCCCATCGGTGCCGGCCACCAGCATTCTTTCCCCGCTTGTTGCTAAGGTTGCCAGGCATCCTGAACCACCAGCCCCGGTAAAACCAGAGGTGCCAGTGGTAGTTGATCCCGTGGCACCAGCCACTTTATTCACCAGACCTAAGCGGATCCGCTGGGTGTCAGATGGTTTTATTTCCTGGGTAAAGACTCAGCCATGTATGTGCTGCGGTCAGTCTGCCGACGATGCTCATCACCTTATCGGATGGGGGCAGGGCGGCGTCGGTACCAAAGCACACGATATTTTTACTATCCCTCTTTGCCGTAAGCATCACCGGACGCTTCATCACGATCCAGTTGCTTTCGAGCGCGAGTACGGCAGTCAGCCGGAATTAATTATTAAATTGCTGGACCGGGCCTATGCGCTCGGCGTTCTGGCGTAAGGAGAAGAGCATGATGACACCACGTCAACGCCGGCTGCAGCGCGCAGGATTAGAAACAGTGGCCGCCGCGCCTCGCAAAAGCTGGTTAGGCCGGTTTACGCCCCTGAATGGCATTCAGTCTGCCTGGATTAAATCACTGCTAACAATATGGGGAGAGAGCATGCGTGGGGGAACAGCTCCCCGAAAGCCCACAGGCCACTCCTGCTGGCGAGGTTTGAAAGGGGACCGCTGGTCAGATAAAGCGCTGGAACGATTTACTGCAGCGATAGAACAGGCGAGGGAAGAGGGATATCGAGGCCAGCAAGCCTTAAACCGAGCACATGCGATTTTATGGCCTCAGCCAGTCATCAGCCTGATAGATTCCGCTATTCATGATGATGATGCCGAATTCGTAGAGCGCTGTGTTCTCGGCGCATTTGAAGCGGCGGATCCGGTTTATCTGGTAGGAGTTAGTTATTACACCACACGCAAAAAAATCTCTGACATAACCCGGGAATTACAGCTGGTGGCCCCGTGGCTAACAGATGGTGAAGCCCGCAAGCGCGTGCGATGGTGCCTGGAAATATTCAGAGCAAAAACATTTCTGTCGGTACGAAAGGGAATTCAGGCTGATTAACAAAAAGTGCTATAAATCCCTTTTGATGTTGAAAATGGGCCAGAAAATTAGATAATTCATTCATGCTTGGCAGAGCTGCGCCACTCGGCAGCGACAAAAGCGACAATTTGACTATAACGAGAACCCCGCCAGTGCGGGGTTTTTGCTTTCCGGCGATATGACAGGGGTATTCGCGAAGGTGCATTGCACCAGTACCCCTGTCATATCGCCGTGTTTAATACAGGGCGCAAGATGTTCGATTACCTACAGTCATTGCCATTCCGGATTCATGATCATTTTGCTGCGATGACGGCGCTGGTCTTCTTTGCAACTATCTTCAAGATGGTTTTTCCTTTCCTTGCGTACCTGATAAATCGTGTCTTTGAGTACAGAAGTTATAAACGCTTCAGAAAAATTGAAGGAATTAGTGATGATCGCGCGAGAGAGGTAGCAAGAAATATCTGGAGGCCAAAATCTAAACCTCCAAAATGGCTATTAGCCTTAATGCGCAAATTGTTCCCCAAAAAATAACTTCATTTTTTTCAAACCGCTTATACACATATGAAGGCTGCCATCCGGTGGCCTTTTTTTATTTCCCCTCAAATTTTCTGAGAGGATCCACAGCAATAAGAGGGGGCAAAATGTCCGCAGAACCAATAACTGCAACGGTAACGGCGGGCGTGGCTGCTGGTACAACCGGAATCACCTTCGCCACGCTTTTTCCAGAGGCTACGCCAGCAGTGATGGTCTGCTCCCTTGCTGGGGCGGCGCTGTATATCCTCAGCTCTGAGGACCATAAAATCTGGAAGCAGATCCTTTTTGCGCTCATTTCGTTTATCGGTGGCATTTACTGTGCCGGTACTGCTTCAGAAATTATCGCCGCCCTTATCAACGCCGGACTGAATCAGCTTAGCCCGCCAGTCACCATCCAGGTATCGCCCGCGATTGGCGCACTGGCGGCTTCAACGGTTTCCGTGACAATTCTGCTGCGCATTCTTGCCCGCTCAAAAACAGGCAATCTGCCCGGAGTGAAGGGGGAAGAATGACGTGGCTGCTGCTGAATTTTCCATGGCTGTTGCTTCACCTTAATGCACTGGCCTGCATCATGATTTCGTTCCGCCTGATGTTTTTCCGTAAACGCAGTATGCGGCGCCGCCGGGTAATGGAGTTTCTGGCCTATGGGCTGATTCTGGCTCCTGCATACACGGCTTTTCGCATCTGGCACGGCGATTATGTGCAGGTCGATTACGGTGAAATCCTCATTAATGTTGTTGTCTGCGTCGCTGTCTGGCGTGCTGGCGGCAATATCGCTCGCATTACAGGAGAGAGCACAACGTGAACCAAACACAATTTCAAAAGGCGGCAGGTATCAGCGCCGGTCTGGCTTCGCGCTGGTTTCCGCAGATTGACAAAGTGATGGAGGAATACGGCATTACCGCTCCGCTTGACCAGGCAATGTTTATCGCACAGATGGGACATGAGTCCACGGGCTTTACCCGGCTGGTGGAAAACCTGAATTACGCGGCTGAAAACTTAGTGCCCACATTCGGCAGGCACCGCATCACTCCTCAGCAGGCCGTTGCTTTTGGCAGAACGGCAACACAACCGGCCAACCAGAAAGCGATCGCCAATCTTGTCTACGGGCGTGAGTGGGGCAAAGAGAAACTGGGGAATCAGGTCCCAGGTGACGGCTGGAAATATCGTGGCCGTGGGCTGAAGCAAATCACCGGCTTGAGTAACTATCGCGCCTGCGGCCGGGCGCTCAAGCTGGATCTGGTGACACAACCTGAGTTGTTGGAAATCGATGAAAACGCCGCTCGTTCAGCTGCGTGGTTCTACGTTTCCCGAGGTTGTCTTCTGCATTCCGGCGATGTTGAACGCGTGACGCTGCTTATTAACGGCGGTAGTAACGGCCTGGATAAACGCCGCGCTCTGTTTAACCTGGCAAAATCGGTGCTGGTCTGAGGTGGTTATGAGCATCATCAAAATGATTTTAGGCGGTATTGCTGCGCTGGTGGCCGTCGCGCTCAGCGGTTTTGTTGCTGGCAATATTCGCGGAAGCGGAAAGGCAGAGGAAAAAGCTAGGCAGCAGCGCACCGAAGAGAATGCAGCGGCGACCGTTGCCGCGGCGGAACGAAAAACGGAAGTCACGAAAGAGGCCAGCAATGTACAGCAGAGTGTTAACCATATGTCTGGCGACGATGTTGATTGCGAGCTGCGTGGCACGTGGAAGCGTCCCGGTGGTGGTTGATACCGCCTGTGACTGGGTAAAGCCAATCTACCTAACCGATCACGATATTGACGTTATGGACAAGCAGACCAAGCGCGACATCCTGGCGCATAACAAAGCGTGGCAGGTGAACTGCCAGCCAACCAAAGACAGGAAATGAAGTTACGGGTAAAAATGGAAAGGCTCTTTCTTGAAGGACCTTGGAATTATTACCTGTTAAATACCATGAGGTGCAAGTCTTAAAACTGAGGATATTTCTTCTGCATTGAGTTTGAACATTCGATTCGGAGCATCGAGTTTTTTATACACCGCCAGCATTTTTGAGTAGTCTTCAATTGTTTCGTTGTGTGTGTTTTCGATGGGCTCTTTCTGCTCAATGTACCGATCAAATTTAAGGAATGCTTCTACGATTGAGAAGTACTGCGCCTCATTATTACCATCGAACCCAGGGATTTGAATGTTGTTGTCAATCATCCTTAATTCAAATCGCTCGGTGAGACTCTGTTGAGTATCTTCAGGTAATTTCCGGATTGCAGCAGATAAACCGCGATACATATTCAAGATATCCACAACGAGCTCACGATCCTGTTTACAAGCTTCTTCTGCGTTAAAGATTGAGTATTTAGCATCAAGGATCCATGAGTTACCTGAGGTAATTGCATATTTTACGAGTTCAGTATCAATTTCAGTTTCAATCCCGAGATGTTTGGCAATGTCACAAAGCAGAATGGTGTCAATTTTATTCCTAATGTCCATATGCGATACCTTTGATTATGGGTACTGAGAGATAGTGTGTGGTTACTATAGCCATGGGAAATGCACAGATCATTACCCTTTTAAAAAAACAGCCCACTGTGATGATAATGAATCGTATTTGCAAAAGGTACTCCTGGCGATTCTGAACACCGAGGGGCTGGCAACACGCGGAAAAAGCCAAATTTTTGCATTTTTATCGTCCATCACCACCACTTCAATTTATTGAAACATCGGGGGAAAAATTTCTCCGGTGTTGAATTTGTTTGTTTTTTGTTCATCACTGGAGCCTTGCATGGACCATGAATTAAAGCGGCTGCAACTTAACGTCAGTCAGCTGGCTGCATTGTCCGGCGTCCATCGTCAGACGGTGTCCGCCAGATTAAAGAATGTCCGTCCGGCAGGTGGCAATGACAGTAACCTGAAGCTGTATGGCCTGACGGATGTTCTTGCTGAGCTGATGAAAATGCCTGCGCCGGTAGCGGAAGGCGAAATGGAACCGCAGGACCGAAAAGCCTGGTATCAGTCTGAACGTGAACGTCTGAAATTTGAACAGGAGGTTGGCGAACTGATCCCGGCGTCTGATGTGGCGCGTGAATTTGCTGAGATGGCAAAAGCCATGGTGCAGGTTCTTGAGACGTTACCGGACATTCTTGAACGTGATTGTGCGCTGAATCCTGCGGCGGTTTCCCGCGTCCAGTCGATTATCGACGATCTCCGTGATGAAATTGCCCGGAGAATCATGAGTGACGAAGAGAAAGCAGAGGAGGGCATCCCGGAGGAGGAATAATGTCGGTACAGGCCACGGCGCTGTCACTTAAAAAGGATACTGGCCAGTTGATTCAGGCACCCCGAAGGATGCCAGTTGCCGAAGCAGTGGCAAAATTTATGCGCGTACCGACGTCCGGTGGTAACTCGGTACCGTGGGACCCGATGGTAGCGCCGTATGTTCTGGAACCGATGAACTGTCTGGCGTCCCGTGAATATGATGCGGTGATATTTGTCGGTCCTGCGCGAACGGGGAAAACTAACGGCCTGATTGATGGCTGGGTGGTTTACAACATTGTCTGTGATCCGTCCGATATGCTGTTGGTGCAGATGACACAGGACAAAGCGCAGGAGCATTCCAAAAAGCGTCTTGCCAGAACGTTTCGCTGCAGCCCCGAAGTCAAAAAATGTCTCAGCCCCAGACGAAATGACAATAACGTACATGACAAATATTTCCTTTCAGGTAGCTTCCTGAAAATCGGCTGGCCCTCCATTAACGTCATGTCATCGTCGGATTTTAAATGTGTGGCGCTGACGGATTACGATCGCTTCCCGGAAGATATTGATGGTGAGGGCGATGGCTTTTCTCTGGCCTCCAAACGTACTACCACCTTTATGTCCGCCGGGATGACGCTGGTGGAAAGTTCCCCCGGTCGGGATATCCGTGACAGTAAGTGGCGTCGCCAGTCACCCCATGAGGCACCGCCAACAACCGGGATCCTGTCTTTATATAACCGCGGCGATCGTCGTCGCTGGTACTGGCCATGTCCGCACTGTGGGGAATATTTTCAGCCGGCAATGGAGGCTATGAACGGCTACCGGGATGAACCGGACCCGGTTAAAGCCAGTGAGGCGGCGCACCTGCTTTGTCCGCACTGCAGCGGCATTATCACCGCCGATAAAAAACGTGAGCTTAACGGCGTCGGGATCTGGCTACGTGAGGGGCAGAGTATTGATCGTGACGGTGATATTTCCGGCGAGCCGCACCGTTCACGCATTGCCAGTTTCTGGATGGAGGGCCCTGCAGCTGCGTACCAGACCTGGGCTCAACTGGTCTATAAACTGCTGACCGCTGAACAGGAATACGAGGCCACGGGCAGCGAAGAAACCCTGAAAGCGGTGATTAACACCGACTGGGGATTACCATACCTGCCGCGGGCAGCCAGCGAACAGCGACGCGCTGATGTTTTGTTGCAGCGGGCGGAGGATTACGGTAAGCGCCTGGTACCGTCTAAGGTGCGTTTCCTTCTGGCGGCTGTCGACGTTCAGGGCGGCAAAAAGCGCCGTTTCGTCGTGCAGATTATTGGCTATGGCGAAAACGGTGAGCGCTGGCTGGTGGACCGTTACAACCTCCGCCAGTCCCTGCGTTGTAATGAGCATGGTGAGGCAGAGCCGATCCATCCGGGGGCATATCCGGAGGACTGGCAGTTGCTGGTCTCCGATGTTCTGGAAAAAACCTATGCGCTGCAGTCTGATCCGGCGCGGCGTATGCCAGTGTTGGCGATGGCTGTCGACAGTGGCGGTGAAGAAGGTGTGACCGATAACGCGTATAAATTCTGGCGCCAGTGCCGGCGTGATGGACTGGGTAAGCGTGTCTACCTGATCAAGGGCGACAGTGCAAAGCGCCAGAAAATCATTACTAAAACCCACCCTAATAATACCGAACGCAGTGACCGCCGGGCAGATGCCCGCGGCGAGGTGCCGGTGTATCTGTTACAGACCGACCTGCTTAAGGACCAGCTCAGCAACAACCTGGACAGGGAAACACCCGGAGCCGGGTATATCCATTTTCCTGACTGGCTGGGTGAATGGTTTTATGAAGAACTGACCTACGAAGAGCGCGGTGTTGACGGTAAATGGCGTAAACCTGGTAAGGGTGCCAACGAAGCCTTTGACCTGTTCTGTTATGCCCACGCCATTGCGGTCCTGCGTGGATACGAAAAAATCCGTGACTGGGAAAAACCGCCAGCATGGGCTGAGACGCAGGATATGAATCCAAATATTTTTGAAGGGGAACGACCCCGGGAGATAACCGTGAAAAATACAAAAGCCGCTCAGTCGGCAGTTCCTGCTGAGCCTGAACAGAAAAAAGAACTGTCCGGCAGCTGGCTGGGGTCTTCCGGTAAGGGAGGCTGGTTGTGACAAAAGAGGATCTCCGAAAAACGCTGATGATGGTGCGGCAGGCCTATCAGGACTCCCTTGACGGCAAAAGTATCTCCTTCACTGGCGTGAACGGTCGCGCCATTACCAATCACGATCCGAAAGCGCTGCGCGAAGAGCTTGATTACTGGGAGCGACGCTGGCGGGCAGCCAACAACCGCGGTGGTTCGTACAAACTCGCAAAATTTCTGTAGGGCGTCTTATGGGCATTCTTGAAAGAACACTGGGGGCCATTTCCCCCGGGTGGGCAGCGGCACGTGCACGGGATCGTCTCCGGCTCAATGCGTATGAAGCGGCAAATCCGTCGCGCCTGCACAAAGCGAAAAAACAAACCCAGTCAGCGGATACCGCTGTTTTTGCAGCGGGTCAGTCCCTGCGGGAGCAGGCCCGGTGGCTGGATGAAAACCATGATCTGGTGATTGGCCTGTTCGACAAGATGGAAGACCGGGTAATTGGTGCCAACGGCATCCATGTCGAACCTCAGCCTCTCGATCTGGAGGGCAATCTTCATTCTGATTTTGCCGGGCAGCTTTCCGCGCTCTGGGCGGAGTGGTCTGTACGCCCTGAGGTAACCGGGATGTTTACCCGTCCTGAAGCCGAGCGTCTGCTGTTACGTTCAGCGCTGCGTGACGGCGAGGTGTTCACGCAACTGGTCAGGGGTAATGTGCCGGGCCTGCAGCATGCCACCTCCGTACCGTTCTCGCTGGAAATGCTTGAAGCGGATTTTGTGCCGTTCAACCTTAACAGCACCGCAGGCCAGCAGATTCGGCAGGGCATCATTGTGAATGACTGGGGGCGTCCCGTCGGGTACCGCGTTTACAAATACCACCCGGCAAACATGACGCGCTTCAGTGCGGAACTGAAAACGATCTCCGCTGACAACATGCTTCACCTGGCACAGCGTAAGCGCCTGCACCAGCTGCGTGGCATCAGTCTGATCCATGGGGTGATTACCCGCCTTTCTGATATCAAAGACTATGAAGAGAGCGAACGCGTGGCGGCACGAATTGCTGCTGCGCTGGGCTTCTATATCAAACGCGGAGATGCGCAGTCGATGGGCGATGAGGGGGAGTTTTCCGCGCCCGGCGGCCAGCGCCATTACGATATCGCGCCAGGCATGATTTATGACGAACTCCGCCCCGGCGAAGATCTCGGCATGGTGGAGTCAAACCGCCCTAACGTCCATCTCTACGAATTCCGCAACGGGCAGATGCGGGCTGTGGCCGCCGGTACACGCGGCAGTTACTCCAGCATTGCGCGCGACTATAACGGCACTTACAGCTCACAACGCCAGGAACTGGTGGAGAGTTTCGAAGGGTACAACGTTCTGCAGCAGTGGTTTGTCGGCCAGCACAGCCGCCCGGTTTACCGGGCATGGCTGGCGATGGCGTTACTGAGTGGTGTCGATGTCCCGCCGGATGTGGATCCCAAATCCCTCTATAACGCGCTTTATCTAGGCCCGGTCATGCCATGGATTGATCCGGGCAAAGAGGCAACTGCGTGGAAAGCGATTGTACGGGGTGGTGCAGGTACCGAGGCGGAGTGGACGCGCGCCCGTGGTCAGAACCCTCAGGAGGTTAAGCGCCAGCGTCTGCGGGAAACTGAATTCAACCGTCAACACGGGCTGGTGTTTGATTCTGACGCCGCCAATGACAAAGGAGCGATGCCAGATGCAACGGCAAAAACGAGCAATACCCGGCATGAGCCGGACGATGATGATTAATCCCCGGGCCAGCCTGGCGGGTGTCGATGCGGCAAACGGCCAGTGCTGGTACGAAATTCGTGCGCTGGCCGCCGGGCGCGTTGAAATATTCCTTTATGACGTGATCGGCGGCTGGGGGATTACGGCCCAGCAGTTCGTCACTGACTGTAAAGAGGCGGGTGTATTTGAGGCCAGTGCGGTGGATTTGCATATCCACAGTCCTGGCGGCGATGTGATGCAGGGCTTTGCCATCTACAACACGCTGTCGCGGCTGAAAGCGAAGGTGGACATCTGGGTGGATGGTGTGGCGGCCAGTATGGCGTCGATGATTGTCTGCCTGCCTGGCGCCACGGTCCATATGCCGGAAAACGCCTGGCTTATGGTTCACAAACCATGGGGTGGTATCGCGGGTGATTCTGACGATATGCGCGACTATGCCGACTGGCTGGACCGAAATGAAGCCCTGATGCTCAGTTCCTACATGAACAAAACCGGACTGGGGCAGGAAGAGCTGGAGGCGATGCTGAAAGCGGAGACATGGCTTAACGGCGCCGAGGCGGTGGAAAAAGGTTTCGCCGATACGCTTGAACCTGAACTGCAGGCCGCGGCCTGTGTGAATGAAAATAAACTGAAGGATTACCAGAATATGCCAGAACACATTAAATCCCTTTTTACGCCGCGAGCTGAAGCTCCTGTGAACCAGCCACAACAGCAGGCTCCGGTTCAGCAACCTGTGCCGGTACAGGCAAACCTTAACCCGCCACAACAGCCTGCGCCGCAGATGGCAAATATCGATATCACTGCGCTGGCTCAGCAACTTCAGCTGCAGATGCAGACGGCGAACGCGGAGCGCGTGAATGCTGTTTCTTCTGTGTTTGAGGCGTTCCCCACCTTCGCGACGCTGAAAGCGGAATGCCTGGCGGACTTTACCTGCAGTGCTGAAAAAGCCCGCGACAAGCTGCTGCAGGCACTGGCAGCAGGCACTACCCCGAGTGCAGGTCCGGGCGCGATTCATCTCTATGCCGGCAACGGTAATCTGGTCGGCGACTCCATCCGCGCTGCGATTATGACCCGTGCCGGGTATGCCCAGTCTGAAAAAGACAATGCCTACAACGGATACACCCTGCGTGAGCTGGCGCGCGCCTCGTTGGTGGATCGCGGCATTGGTATCTCCGGCCACTCGTCACCTCTTGCGATGGTGGGACTGGCGTTTACCCACAGCAGCAGCGATTTTGGCAACATTCTGATGGATGTGGCTCATAAAGCCGCGCTGATGGGCTGGGATGAAGCCAGTGAAACCTTCGACCAGTGGACCCGCAAGGGTACGCTGACCGATTTCAAAACCGCGCACCGCTCAGGGCTGGATTCTTTCCCTACCCTGCGCAAAGTGCGTGCCGGGGCGGAATACAAATACGTCACTCTGAAAGATCGTGGTGAGCCCATTGCGCTGGCGACTTATGGCGAGCTCTTCAGCATCGATCGCCAGACCATCATTAACGACGATATGGATATGCTGACCCGCATTCCAATGGCGATGGGGGGCGCTGCGCGTGCAACCGTCGGTGACCTGGTCTGGGCTGTGCTGACCAGTAACCCAAAAATGTCGGACGGTAAACCGTTGTTCCATGCCGACCACGGCAACCTGGTCTCTTCTGATCTCAGCATCGAAGGGCTTGATGCCGGCCGTCAGGCGATGCTGTTACAAAAATCCGGTGAGCGCCGTCTCAATATTCGTCCGGCCTTTATGCTGACGCCAGTGGCGATTGAATCCCGCGCGAATCAGTTGATTAAATCAGCCAGCGTACCGGGGGTTGATGCTAACAGCGGTATCAATAACCCGATCCAGAACTTTGTGACGGTTCTGTCAGAGGCCCGCCTGGATGACAGCAGTCCGACAGACTACTACCTGGCAGCGGCGCAGGGTCGTGACACCATCGAGGTGGCGTATCTTGATGGCATCGATACACCCTATCTGGAGCAGCAACAGGGTTTCACCGTGGACGGGGCAGCCTTCAAGGTACGAATTGACGCCGGTGTGGCGCCGCTCGACTGGCGCGGACTGGTTAAAGCCACCAAAAAATAACAACCGTCATCTGACGGTTTTTTTATATCCGGGGTGGCTGGGCTGCCCCTTAGTTTACGGAGATAAACCATGGCAACGAATTACTATCAGGATGGCAAAACGATGGACTGGAGCAACTCCACGGGTAAAGACGTGGTCTCGGGTCAGGCGGTGGCCGTCGGTAACATTATGGGCGTGGCACATGCCAATATTCCGAACGGTGGCGATGGAGTACTGCATATGGTTGGCGTTTTCATTCTCCCCAAAGTTGCAGAGGAAACCTGGCAACGTGGGGCGAAGCTGTATCTGAATGCTGAAAGTCTGCTCACAGCGGTGGCACCCGATGCAGATGCTGTTGTGGCCGGTACAGCCTGGATCACCTCAGGGGCAGGCGAGGCAGATAGCCACGTTCGTCTGGGCTTCTGATGAACCGCTTCCGACAACGCCTGATGCGAGCGGATGCCCGGATAAACCGGGCATTTGCGGAGGAAATCCTGGCCCTGCTTACCATCGGTCAGGAAAAACGTCCGGTGGTGGTGATTTTCGAATCGCCGGATGCGCCGGTCAGCGTGCCGGGCGGCGGCGAAATTCAGGATCATGCGCCGGCCTTCAGCGCCATGACGGCGGATATTCAGGGACTCGCAAAGCACGATGGTGTGGTGGTGAACGGTATGCCGTACCGCGTGACCCATGTCGGGACGGATGAAGAAGGGCGGACGCGGGTGACGCTGGCCTACGGTGAGCCGGGTAAGCCACAGCCGGAAATCGACAAGTGGAGTTGATATGGCCCGTGAAACCAGACTGCGACGGGATTTGTCCGTCGATATCGATGTTGATGCTATCTGGCGTATTGCTGAAAAAGTGGGTGCAACACAAAAGCAGTTTCGGGCGGCTTATTCCCGCGCGCTGCGGCGAACTGCGGCAACGTTACGCAAGAAGGCGATGGCTGACCTGAAAACGGGACTGGCTCCCCGCAGCCTTAATCTGGTCCGCCGTCGTCTGTTGTCATTCCGCCTTGATCGTGGGTCACAACTGGATAACTTCCGTCTCTGGTTTGGCCTGAATGCCATCAAGGTCAAAGACCTGAAGGGGCGGATTAATGGCCGGGTAAGACCACATCACTCCCGGCGGGATAAAGCCACGGGGCGGTTTATTAAGGCGCGCCGCCAGGCTGAAAACGCGGGATTCACACCCAAAGGTAGCCTGCTGTCTCCCCGGACGTTTGAAAACGGGGAAGTGGCACGCTCCCGCAGGGAGAACCGGCGAACGGTGGTGATTCGCGATCCTGACACCCGGCGGACCCACGAGGCGGAAATCGATATTTATGAACCGATGCTGAACTACATCGAGGATAACGCCTTTGCGGAGGCAATGGAGATTTTCATGCATCACTTTGAAAGCGATATCCGCGGCCGGGTAAAAGCAAAAATATCAGTCTGAGGGGGACAACTATGGCGGAACCTTTATTACTGGCGCAGTACCATGAGGCGGTGATTGCGGCACTGAAAAAAATCAGCTGGGTACGTGATGCTGATGCGTATCCGGAAAAGAATATCCCGCGATTCTCCGGTCTTGTTACGCCCGCGGTGTATTTCACCATTAACAGTTGGGAGCAGGCCGGGGGAAATGAGGGGCAGCTCAATATCGGGCTGGCCTGCGATCTGTTTGTGGTGGTGGATGCAGCCGGGGCGGGGATATCCAGTCCCGAAATTTTTGTCCGAACGGCGGCGGCAGACATTACCCAGTGGATTGACGGGCAGCAGTTTGGCCTGGGGCATATTGAACCCGCGGTGTTTACGTCCGCCGAACGCGATGAATTTGATCCGCGTATGGATGATTATCTGGTGTGGCGTATCTCCTTTACCCAGTCGGCGGCCTTTGGTGTCGATCCGTTTGCGCGGCGTAATGCTCCACTCAAAGCCGCCTGGCTTGGCAAAGCGCCGGCTATCGGGCGCGCCCATGTGGACGACTACCAGCTGATTTATGAGGCAACATCCGGTGAGTGAGATTGAGGGCGATTTACAGCGGCGCCTGGCGAATCTCGTGCGGCGCGGCGTCATCCACTCCGTGAAACATGACGGCATTCCGAAGTGCCGGGTGGATCTGGGTGATATCATCACCACATGGCTGCCGCTCTGTCAGGGATTTTCCGGCGCTAACCGGGCGGATTCCAATCCGTATGCGGTGGGGGATGCGGTCACGGTGCTGTCGGAGGCGGGTGAGCTGAATAATGGCCGGGTGTTTCCCGGCTGGAATACCGGCGGGCTTCCGGTACCGGAGGGGAGCGACAGTGAACATATCACCCGCTATGGCGACGGTACTGAAATTCGTTACGACCGTGCCACTCATGCGCTGACCATCACCCTTGTGGAGGGAGGCACCTACAAAATTACCGGGAAAGGCACGCTGGACGGTCCGGTGGAAATCACTGACACCCTGACTGTTCAGGGGAAAACGCAAATAAACGCCGATACGAACGTGACCGGAAATATCGGTGCCACACGGGAAATTTCGGACGGCGCGGGGAAAATGAGTGACATCCGTAGCACGTTTAACCGCCACGACCATGAAGAAAATGGAGACGGCGGCGGTATCACAAATCCCCCTAATCAGAAAATGTGACCTGCTTCAGCAGGTTTTTTTATGCCTGGAGAAAATGAATGGCGAATTTACATGGTGTGGAAACGATCGAACTGACTTCCGGGACGGTCGCGGTCATGACGATCCAGACGGCCATTATTGGTCTGGTGGGAACGGCGCCGAATGCCTCCACTGGCACGCCTGCCTCAGGAACCAGCGGGACGCCCATCCTGAATAACACGGTGGATTTTGCGGCAACCACGACCGGAAGAAGTGGCAACGTACTGCGTGTGGATGCGCAGGCAGGTCTGCCGCCATCCGAAAATCCCGCCGCGGTACCGACAACGGCGGAATGGGATGCGGCGTCATTAACGCTGACGGTCACGCTGGGTTGTGATGATAAAGGTGTACTGACGGCGACTGCTGCCGATGTGGTGGCAGCAGTCGCGGAAGTGCAGGGCAGTAAAATCAGCGCGAAGGGGGACGGCACGGGGCTGGTTTCACCGTTCAGTCTTCAACTCGCGGGTGGTGAAGATGAGCCGTTTCCGCTGAATACGCCAGTGGCCGTTGTCGGTACCACCATGCTGTCCCGGCTCGGTGAAAAAGGAACGCTGAAGCAGGCGCTGAATGAAATTAACGATCAGCGTAATGCCCTGACGGTGGTGGTCAGAGTGGCTGAAGATGCGAAAGAGGAGGCACAACGAGCTGCCGTTCTTGCCGGGATCGGTATGTTGCCTTCTGCAAAATCCGTGACCACCTGGCAGCCGCGCATTGTGATTGCCCCGGGCTTCAGCGAGGACGATGCCGTAGGTAAGGCGCTGGAGACGGTGGCCGGGAAACTCCGGGCTGTCGCTTATGTTGACTGCGCGTCTGGCGCCACGCTGCAGGAAGTGGTGCAGCGCCGCCAGTCCTATGGGGCCCGAGTGGAACTGCTACGTCCCCGCGTGCAGGTAAGCGATGCGTCAGGCCAGCTGGTATACCGGCCCTATTCCGCTTTTGCGGCGGGGCTGCGTGCGCGTATCGATTACGAAAAAGGCTGGTGGTGGAGCAAATCCAATCAGGACATCAACAATATTCTGGGCGTGGAGCAGGTTGATGAATTTATCCTGGGGGAGGAAAACTGTGATGCGAACCTGCTCAATATGCAGAACGTCTCCACCATCATCCGCCGTGCCGGCTTTAAGCACTGGGGAAACCGTCTGTGTGCCACCGATCCTCAGTGGCGTTTCGAGTCTGTTCGCCGTACCGCCGATGTTATCGAGGACAGCATTCAGGAATCGATGCTGGAATATGTGGATCGACCGCTGGACCGGGAGAACGCCGACGACATTATTGGCACCATCAATGCGTATCTCCGCCAGCTGGTCAATCTTGGTGCGATTTTCGGTGGGCGGGCCTGGCTGGATGAGGAGCTGAATACCGCGGAAAGCATGGCGGCCGGCGTCCTCTATATCAACTATGACTTCGGTCCGAAATCGCCGACTGAACTTATCAGCCTGCGCGTCCGGGTGAATAACAACTATGCACTTGAGGAGATGCTGGCAGCATGAGCGAAAAAAACACACTACGCGTCTGGACCTTCTTCCGGCAGGGGGTACGTATTCAGGGGGCGCATGAATTCACGCCGCCGGCACTGTCCATCGTCAAAACCGACCTGCGCACGGGGGCACAGGATGCGCCCACTCCCGTTGATGACGGCATGGAAGCGCTGACCTGTCAGGTGAAATTCTACGGCATCGACACGGATATGCTGACCGCGTTTGGCTTCGTCAGCGGTAACCGTCCACGTTTTACCGCTTATCAGGGGTATCTGGCGAATGGTACCGCACTGGGGACGATCGAAGAGATTGAGGGGTTTGTCTTCAACGTCACACCGGACGCCCGCGGTAATGCAAACCTGTCTGAAAATGCGGTGACGGTCGATATCGCCGTGAGCTATTACCGGCAGACCAGAGATGGCCGTGAACTGTTTGCCATCGATACCGAGCGGTTTTCTCGCCGGGTTAATGGTGTGGATGTCCTTTCCGGCCTGGCGGCAAAAGTCCGGCTCTGATCTTTCCTTTCTTCTGACGGCCTGCGGGCCGTTTTTCTTATCCCGGAGTGTTATATGAGTTTTCCTGGCGAGATACGCGTTATTACCTTTTATTCACCGCTCACGCTGGAGGATGGTTCCGTACTGGAACAGGTGTCCATGCGGGAGCCGCTGGTGCGTGACCGTATTGCGCATTCCAAAGATCGCGGTAATGACGAAGAGAAAGAGGCCCGCATGATTGCGCAATTGTGCAGTCTCAGTGAGCAGGATATCTGGAAACTGACCGCTGCCGACTATGCGCAACTGCTGGATGCCTTCAACGTTTTTATGCTCCCGCCCGCCGAGCGTCCGAAAAAGGGCTGCTGCGGGCAATAAGGTTTCTGGGCCGGCGTCTGCATTTTCCCATGACGGACTATCTGGATATGCCGTTCAGTACCTTTTCTGATTTTCTCATTGATGAAGTGGAGGCGGTAAACCGTGGCCGGAATCAGCCAAAACCTTAAAGCCGTCATCACCTTTGGCGGCAACATCGACAGCTCCTGGGGCCGTTCGGCCAGCGGCCTGCAGAAAAGCCTGAAAGGGGTCGGGAAGCAGTCAGAGAAACTGACAAAGGATCAGTCGAAGCTCGCCGCCGAAATTAAACGCGCGAAGCTGGCCGGGCAGAGTATTGGCGATCTGAAACGCCGGTACAGTGAGGTCTCCCGTGAAATCCGCAAAACGGAGGCAGAACAGCAAAAACTGAATGCGCAGATGCAGAAAGCGCAACGGCTGGCCGCCTTTAAGGGGGCCGGTAAGGGGCTGTTTCGCCGGGGCCTGGGCGTCGCCGGGCAACTGGGCGGGATGATGGCGCCGGGTCTGGCCATTGGCGGCGGCGGGGCGGTGGCCACCGCACTGGGGGCGTTGATAGCGCCAGCTGCCACAAACACGGAGACGGCCCGCCGGGCCAGTGTGGCAAAAAGCTACGGCGTGGATGTGACCACATTCGATGCGTGGGACACACTGGCGAAAAAGTACGATATGAACGGGGAAAATATTGCTGACCTGTTTGAAGAGTACCTGCATAAAGCCGGCGAGTATAAGCAGAACGGGAAGCAGGGTAGCCTGCAGGATGCTTTTGAGACCCTCGGGTTTAAAGCCGGGGATTTTGCCGGGCTCAGTAATATGGCTCAGTTTGACAAAATTATTGAGCGGGCGCTGACCCTTAAGGATGATTCGAAATCATCTTTTGCGCTGGACTCCCTGTTTGGTGGAGAGGCAAGTAAGTTGCTGATGCTCCTGAAGCTGTCCGGGAAAAGTTATCGCGATCTGATGGACGAACAACGGCGATATAACCTGGTCACAAAAGAGGGCGCGGACGGGGCGATCACCGGCAGCCGGGCCATCAGCGATCTGCAGACCGTGTTGTCTTCCGCCATGGCGGAGATTTCCGGGCAACTGGGTAATGAGCTGTCCCCTGATATTCGCAAACTCACGGATGATTTAGCTGACTGGTTTAAGGGCGGTGGGATCCGGCGTGTCGTGAACTTTCTGCGCCATGACCTCTACCCCGGAGTGCTGACATTCGGTCAGGGGGTTTTCTTTGTCGGGAAGATTATTTACGCACTGGCGAAAAAACTGTCATGGCTACTCCCTGATGATCGTGCCGATCAGAAAGATGTTCTCAATTCTCTGGCGCGGACCGGATCTGTCGATATTGCCAGAATGACAGCACAGCGAAAGGGTCAGGGAGAGTGGTTCGAACAGCAGCTTCAGCAGCATCCCGACTTACCGGAGAAAGTAAAGCAGTCATACCTCTCAACCCGCGGTTACTTCAGTGATGATGATGCCGCCTTTAACCAGTCACTGGAACCGTATATGACGGCTCAGTCAGATGGTTTACCCGACTGGAACGAGACACTGAAAGGCCCTAGCGGCGCTGCAGCTAATCAATCAGATAGTGGGTCATCTGGCGGGGAATGGGATGTGCTGATGCAGCAGTTGTCCGAGGCTGATAAAAGCAGCCAGACACCGCAATTTAACGATCACAGTGTCAAAAATTACAGTTTCACCATTAATGGTGCGCCCGGACAGAGCGAGCAGGGGATTGCTGATGCCGTTGTCGGCGTCACTAAAACGGCCCCGGCGTTTGCGGGAAACAGCAGCATGCAGGATGGAGGGTTTAACTGGTGAGTGAAATTATTCCTGTCTTTGAAGATTTCGGGCAGGCGCAGTCTTCTTCCATTCGGGGAGGTCAGGCTGCCCGGGTGATGATGATGCTTGGCGACTTCGCGTTCTCGATAGACTCCACTGCATACAACCAGCTGACCCGGGAAGCCAGCTGGCGCTGGAGTGAGCAGGAACGTATCGGTAAACAGGATCTTCTGCAGTATACCGGCAAACCTGGCCGGACGGTCAGGCTGGAGGGGGAGGCGCATGCCATGTTCCGCAAAGGCGTGGATGCGGTAAACGATCTCCATGACCTTAGCGACCAGGCAAAACCGCAACAGCTGGTCAGCGGTGAAGGGGATGTGCTGGGCTGGTGGGTGGTGACCGAATTTTCTGACTCGACGAATAAATTTCTGCCGGGCGGCGGTCACCGCAATAAAAACTGGAATATGACGTTAAAACATTATGCAGACGATTTATCAGACCTGTGATGGTGACGTGCTGGATGCAATTTGCGCGCGACATTACGGCACCGGGAACCTCTCCTTTACGGTCACTCAGGTACTTGAAGCTAACCGGGGACTGGCGGACCTGGACGCAATTTATCCGGCAGGGATAATGATCATCTTGCCCGATCTGGTACCGCCTGTTGATGATTCACCTTTCAGTTTGTGGGACTAGTGATATGGCGCAGAGTGTTTCACCCGAATATGCGCCGGCGTTCAGCGTCAGCGCGGAAGGGAAAGATATTACGCGAGCGCTGCAGGAACGACTGGTGGAGCTCACCCTGACCGATTATGGCGGTGCCACCGCGAAAGCGGATGAACTGAAGATTACCATTCATTCGGAAACCATGGCACTGCCGGCCAAAGGTGCCCGCCTGCGGGTGGGGCTGGGGTTTAATGACCAGCTTACCGACAAAGGCTGGTTTGTTGTTGCGGGGGTGGGCAGCAGTGGCCCACCGCGGCGTATTGAAATCTATGCGACGGCTGCACCGATGAACGCCCAGAAGCAACCCGGCGATGTACTCAGCCAGAAGACCCGCAGCTGGGATAACCTGCGTCTGGCCGACATCGTTAAAACGGTGGCAACGGATAACGGGTTGATTGCCCGCGTGGCCAGTGAGCTGGCCGACATCCATATTGACCATGTGGATCAGGTGGCTGAATCGGATGCGAATCTGCTGTCCAGGCTGGCCCGCACCTGTAATGCCGTCAGCAAACCTTCAGGAGGATACTGGCTCTTTCTGCTGCAGGGCGCGACGGCAAACGTTTCAGGGGAGCAGACTGGCGGTGTGACCGTGACACCGGAAGAAGTCTCAAACTGGTCATACAGCGAAGGGGAACGTGGCAGCTCGACAGGAAAAGCCACGGGCAAGAGTGGCAAGCCTGCCGGCAAGATCTGCGTGCGTTACTACGATGAAGTGGATGGTAAAACCAAAACCACCACCGTGGATCACGATGGGCCGTCTCTCGCCAACCCCTTTACCCAACCTGCGAAATCCACCGCCGATCAACAGGCAAAAGCCAGAAAAACACAGGCCAGGCGAAATGAACAAAAAATGACGGTGACCGGGCCGTGTCGCCCGAAGCACATTCCCCTGACTGCTGAATCATCGGTCACCACATCGGGATTTGGTTCCCGTGAAGACAGGGCCTGGGTGGTGGAATCGCTGGTGTATTCCCTCACTTCCGCCGGGCTCAGTTATACCTGGAATCTGGTGGTGGATATTCATAAACCGGCCAAACCAGCAAAAAAATCCGGCGGCAAAGGTAAGACCGGCCCGGATTACTTCGGCTAACTCTCCGCCTGACGGCGAAACCATACGGGAAATCATGATGAACGGTGTGAACTGCCGGACTGGCAAACGTCTGTCCGGTGCGGCGCATTTGCGCCAGTCGGTGAGCGACATACTGAATACGCCAGTCGGTAGCCGGGTGCTGGTTCGGGATTACGGCAGTGATTTGTTTGCCTTAGTGGACAATCCACGTGATGACCTCACCCGGTTACGGATCATTGCCGCGACGGCATCGGCGCTTGCCAGATGGGAGCCACGGCTGAAAGTCACCCGCGTTGTGGTCTCCTTTCCGGATAATGATTCCGGGTGCATCGTCGATATAGAGGGGATCAATAAAGAGAATCTTTCACCTGTAACCACTGGAGGCATACCCGTTTATGGCAAGCAGCTATGACGTGATTAACCTGTCTGAACTGGCCGTTCCTGATGCCATTGTGGTACCGGATGCGGCCACTATTTTTTCTCGCTGGCTGGCACGTCTTCGGGCACTCGATTCGACGTTTGATGCGCTGGTGGAGTCTGACCCGACGTACAAACAGGGCGAGGTTAATGCTTATCAGCTGACTCTCGCTTTCCAGCGCGTGAACGATGCGGTCAGAGCGGTATTTCTTGCCAGTGCTCAGGGGAGCGATCTGGATCAGATTGGCGCGGCTTTTAACGTCCAGCGGTTTGTTACCACGCCAGCCGATCCCGGGGCGGTACCTCCCGTTGAAGCGGTACTGGAAGATGATGATGCTTTTCGTGAGCGTATCCAGTTGTCCTGGGCGCAACTGAACACTGCCGGCGCGCGTAATGCTTACCGTTTTTTTGCCAAATCTGCGGGCGCTGACGTTCTGGATGCGGATGCCTATGGCCCGGAGACGCATGGCCGGCCGGGTGAAGTGGATGTGTATGTGCTTTCCCGTTCGGGTGATGACATTGCACCGCAAGCCCTGCTGGACAAGGTTGCGGATACCCTGAACGCCGACGAGGTACGCCCGCTGACGGATTTTGTCAGCGTGAAAAGTGCCGTGAATATTCCTTATGAGGTTACGGCTGAGCTGGAAATCCCGGATGGCCCTGACGCGCAGACTGTGCTTCAGAATGCGATAAGGGTGGTGACGTCGTACACCGAACTTTCGCACAGAATCAGAATGCTGGTGTCGCTGGATGCATTTTATGCCGCACTGAGACAGGCGGGGGTGGTCAGGATACGGCTGAGCAGCCCGGTTGCGGATATCGAACCGGAAGCAGGGAAGGCACCATGGTGTACTGCCATCAATGTGACCCGAAAACAGGAGGCAACAGGTGGCCGATAAATTTCGCTCCCTGCTTCCTCCTGCATCACTTCATCAGGAGAGGGCACAGGAGCAGGCCGGACGGGAACAGATCCGGGCCCTCGACACTGATATGGTCCGGGAAGTGAAAAATCCGGACACCTGCCCGCTCCATTTGTTGCCGTGGCTGGCCTGGGAATTTGCCGTGGATTTCTGGGATGACAGCTGGACGGAGCAGGAAAAAAGACAGGTTATCCGTGATGCAGCCTATGTACACCAGCACAGGGGGACCGCCGGTGCAGTGAGGCGGTCATTGAGTGCCGTCAGTCTGCCAACCACCGTTGTTGAATGGTGGGAAGAAACGCCCCGTAAGGCTCCCTACACCTTCAGGATAGAGGTTTACAGCCAGCAGGAAATTGATGCTGCGCTTTACAGCAAGATCCGCCGGCAGGTGGATAAAGCCAAAAACTTGCGCAGCTGGATGAGCGGGATCGACGTCATCGCGGATTTAGGCTCAAACGGGAACTTCTATGCGGGTGGCGCCGTGACCAGCTATATCGATATTGTGATTGAGGTAAAAACAGAAAATGTCTGAGAAATATTACAGCATACTGACAAACCGTGGAAAGGCGCTTGAGGCCGAATCCGCGGCCAGCGGGAAGCCGGTTATCCTGAAGGATTTTGTGATTGGCGACGGGAGCGGGCAAGCGGTTACGCCAGACCCGGCAAACACTACCCTTGTTCATGAGGTTTATCGAGGTGCAATATCCTCGCTGGCGGTTTCCCCTGAGCAGGATAATCAGTTTATTGCGCAGCTGGTATTGCCTGCTGATATCGGCGGTTTTACCGTCCGTGAAGTGGGTCTTCTGACAGACAGCGGAGAACTGTATGCCGTCGGGAACTGTGCAGCCATCGAGAAACCCGAAAGTGGGGTGAGTGTCCGGTTACAGTTTCGCCTGGCGGTGAATGAAACCGCTGATATAGAACTTAAGGTTGCTACCGGGGATGGGCTTTTCCTGCGGCAGGATGCCAATCTTAATGATGTTAATAATAAGGCAGAATCGCGTAAGAACCTCGGGCTGGGTAGTGCGGCGATAAAGGATACCGGCACCAGTGGGGATAAAGTTCCTGTATTAAACGTGAGCAATACATGGGGGGCCAAGCAGTCAATCAATAATTCCAGCAATGCAACGACGGATGTTACGCTGGATATCTCAGGGGTACAGCATACGCCTCTGGTGCTCCGTCGCCCTTCAGCTAATGCTAATTTATCGATCGGGTTTCAACTTCAGGGGATGAGTACGAAACGCCTTGGAATCAATCTTGAAGGAGACCTTTGCTACGGTGAACAGGAAAATCAGGGAGCTAACCCCAGAATTATTACGCAATCAATATTAGATAATAAAGGTTTAACTGTAGGTGGAATTACGCTACTCAAGGGGAATACTACAGTAGCTAAATTAACGGCAACAGGTAGTATAGCCAATACCAGTGAAGAGTATGTCATTAAAAGTGGAGTTGGGCCTGTTGCTAATAACTCACGATTTACACGTGGATATCGAATTACTGGAGTTAACAATACGTCTGCTGATTTAGGTTTTACAGAACAAATTGGTCAATATTACGCATTATCGTTTCATGTGGTAGGTGCAGTTAACGATAAATGGTTTGAGTTCAGAGATAATGGCGATGCTGTTATTCAGGGTGACATTCAGGGACCATTATGGAATGGTTCACTGAGTAACTATATTGGTAATATGCGGAACCAGGTAAATAAGTCTACCAGTGGCTGGTTTAAGGATTCTGTAACTGGGTTTATTACTCAGTGGGGAACTATATCCGGAGTTTCAGGTACAGACATTACATTTCCAATAGCATTTCCAAACTCGTGTACGGCGGTAGCTGCTAGCGATTCTGGAGTGGCAGCCTGGGCTACTGGCGCTTCTAACCGGAGTCGTTGGGGGTTTAAGTTACAAAGCAATTCAGCAGGAAGTGTTACCGCAACCTATATCGCGGTAGGGTACTAAATAATTATTGAAATGGATGAATACGCATGAGATATGTTTATGATGGGAACACGAATAGTTTTTACCCAATTGAAATGAAGCCCGAATATCAACAAGCGGGAGTTTGGCCAGAAGATGGCGTAGATGTAAGTGAAGGTGTTTTTTTAAAATACACAGCGATACCACCAAAAGGAAAACAGAGAGGGTGTGACTACAACGGTTTTCCTGTGTGGGTGGATCTTCCGCCACTAACGAAAGAACAACATATCGGTGAAGCAAAAAAGAAGGTTGCAGAATTATTAGGTGTTGCTAATGAAAAAATCACTCCCCTACAAGATGCAGTAGATTTAAATATAGCAACAGAACATGATTTGGAATCTTTAAGGGAATGGAAAAAATTCAGGGTTTTGGTGAGTAGAATAAATTTCGATGATGCGCCTGAAATAGTCTGGCCTGTAAGGCCAGACTAAATAGTAGTGATGTAATAACAAGTTCGTTTTTATAAAAAACGCATAAAAGGCTTTTCAATGCATATGTTTATTAGCTTGGATATTACTATTAATAGAGTGACAAAAATTATTGTTGTTAACCAGTTGAGCGGCATGGATAAAGTTCTTGTCATTACATACAGTAATAGAATATGTATCATGTAACTAGGGTAAGAGATATCGCCTAGGAAAGCACTTATTCTTCCTGACAGCAATCGATATATAATCCCCTTTTCAGTGCCAAGCGAGCAAATGAATATTGAAAATATAAAAGGGGCAAAAATTTCATTTGCTCTTTCATATCCTAAGTCAGAGAATAGGCTTAAATATAAAATAATCACCGCCACTTGTAATGCTGAATTAACTTTGTCATATTTTAAAATTTTTATTTTGTCTAGTACAACGAATGATAATATTCCAAGTGAGTAGTCAAGTAATGTGCGGATTAAACCAAACATTATATAACGGTTATAGTTATCATATTGAATGTCCATGTAGTTTGGAGATTCTTTATTTATGACCAAAAATGAATAAAGTATTGCAATTAAAAGTGATGGGAATAGTAGCGGTTTTGCATGCTTATGTAAAAAATATACCGCTGGGAATATGACTATTCCCAACCATAGTTCTGCGGAAATAGTCCAAGAAATTGCTAAGCTTCCAATATATGCAAAACCTTCCTTTGAATCAAATGGAATGATTTGTGCTATTCCAATTATTTTTACTATCTCAGAGAAGGTCGGTATTGGAGTTCCTTTTAAAATGATGGCCGATAACGCTGTAAGTAGAGCGCAAAAAAGATAAACTGGGGCCAATCTGATGTAACGCTTCTTTGCGAATGTTATAGAGCAAAAAGTATCTTTGTTTAGAATCGACTTAGCGAGAACGAAACCACTTAAAACCAGGAAGAAATCCACGGCTAATATAAATGAGTGTGGGAAATTATAATTGTTATTCCAATAGTAAAAGTGTCCTATGGCTACAAGTATAGCCATAATACCTCTGAAAAAATCGAAACTTAAGTTTCTTGTATTATGTTTGAGTTCCACTCCAACCCCTTTCCTTTAGGAACTGATAATTTGACCACTATAACATAGTGCCTATTTCATGGGCACTATATATCAATGACATAGTGATCATTTGTCCAGATTCTATTGTTGAAGGTCATACTCACAAATGTGAGAGTAGAAACTACTTAGTCATACCTGCCAACTTGTTGGTCAGTTCTTCTCGTTGTATGACCGCCATCCATTTCTCACCGCTAACTACTCTCTAACGTCCTGTAAATGAAGCAAAGCGCAATCCCACAACCACCGCATACCAAGTTCAACACTTAAATCAATACACAGCGAGAATTTTCGTTATGCGAACATTTCGTCAGGGTTGAATCCGTTCAGATTGCGTTCAAATTTAAACCTGAAGGGGTGGGAAAATAATGGGTATGCAAATCTTATGGCAAAAAAAGTCCAGACTTTATGTCTGGACTTAGATACCAATTTAGGCGTTAAATCAGTTATGGAGTAACGATATCGAACCAGAATTCGAACTTGTCCATATAGCCCAGCATTTCATTGAGCTTATCGGCGTTACCGGTGATTTTCGCGTCGCCGCTATCGACGGCCTGTTTCAGTGTCTCCTCTTTGAGGATGATCTTATTCAGGGTGGCGCGCTTGAGGGCGATAGTGGTATCGGCATCTTTCGCTTCCGCGTTGGCGGTATGGTTCAGTACGCCGTTTTCCAGCTCCAGCTTATACTTGCCGCCGTCGCTGCCGAGATCGATATTAAAGACCGATTTCGCGTTACCCGCTTTCTCGCCGTTGATGTGCACCGCCAGATAGTCGAAGAACATTTCTGGTGTCATTGCGCGCACGGTATCCGGGCTGGCGGTGTTCGGGGTAGGACCTTTCACCACGCCGTTACGCAGTTCCTGCGCGCCTGTCAGGTAGAAGTTACGCCACGGGCCGGATTCCGCCTGGTAGCCTAACTGCTCCAGCGCATCCGCTTCCAGATTACGCGCATCCTGGTTTTTCGGATCGGCGAAGACGATTTTGCTGACGACCTGGGCTACCCAGCGGTAGTTACCCTGGTCATAATCCTCTTTCGCTTTCTTCATGATGGCATCGGCGCCGCCCATGTAATCGACGAATTTCTTCGCCGCTTCTTCCGGCGGCAGTTCGTCGAGGGTGGCCGGGTTGCCGTCGAACCAGCCGAGATACAGCACGTAGGTGGCTTTCACGTCGTGGCTGACAGAGCCGTAATAACCGCGGTTAGCCCAGGTGTTGGCAAGGCTATCCGGTAGTTTGAATTTAGCGGCGATTTCATCGCGGGTCAGCCCTTCGTTAGCCATACGCAGAGTCTGGTCGTTAATGTAACGATACAGGTCACGCTGGCTCTTCAGCAGGTTGACTACGTTTTCGTTGCCCCAGGTCGGCCAGTGGTGCTGAGCCATAATAATCTCGGCCTTGTCGCCCCAGCGCACAATTGCTTCGTTGATGTACTTCGACCACGGTAGTGGTTCGCGGATTTTCGCGCCGCGCAGCGAATAGGTGTTGTGCAGGGTGTGTGTCACGTCTTCCGCGGATTCAATCAGTTTTTTCTCTTCAATGAACCACAGCATTTCCGACGGCGCTTCCGAACCTGGCGCCAGCATGAAGTCATAGGTCAGACCGTCAATGACTTCTTTCTGCCCGTCTTTTTCAATGATATTGGTTGGGGCAATCAGGGTAACGGTACCCGCCGATGTGGTGGTGCCAAGGCCGGCGCCGACCTGACCGGTAGCCGACGGTTTCAGCAGGTTGCCGTACATATAGCTGGCTCGGCGGCTCATCACGTTACCGGCCATAATGTTTTCCGCTACAGCCGCTTCCATAAAGCCGGCCGGCGCGTAGATTTTTACTTTGCCGGATTTCACATCCGCTTCATCAACCACGCCGCGCACGCCGCCGTAGTGGTCAACGTGGCTGTGGGTGTAGATAACGGCGACAACGGGTTTCTTACCGCGGTTTTTGTAATACAGATCCATGCCCACTTTTGCGGTTTCCGCTGATACCAGCGGGTCAACGACGGTAATGCCTTCTTTACCTTCGATGATGGTCATGTTGGAAAGGTCCAGATTTCGGATCTGGTAGACGCCGTCGGTCACCTCAAACAGGCCGCTGATGTTAATCAGCTGCGACTGCCGCCACAGGCTCGGGTTGACGGTGTCCGGGGCTTTTTCACCTTCTTTAATGAAAGAATACTGCTGCGGGTCCCACACGACGTTACCTTGTTCACCTTTAATCACTTCGGTCGGTAGTGCGGCAATAAAACCTTTATGAGCATTGGTAAAATCGGTGTTGTCGGAGAAGGGGAGTTGGTTATAGAGGGCGTCGTTGGCTTGTTTGGTGGCGGCGGTCGCTTCTTTTGCCACGACTTCCGCCCATGCAGACAAGCTAATCGATGATAGCAAGCCGGCAATGGCTAATCCTTTCACTACGGGGGTCAATTTCATAAATTCCTCATCGGATGTGACATCAAAATCATGTGATGGGTTAAGTGCATTTACATCTACAAATGAATATAACAAAAAATTTACATTCAGCAAGGGGAAGACATGAACATATTGATAATTATAGGCTTTTGGAAAATATAGATATACATTTGTTAGTTATGTGTATACTGATTTAAGTTCATTTCAGACTGTTTGAGGCGGTAAGACACAACTTTTCACTAATTAAATGTAGTCATAAACTCGTTTAATTCGAGGTTGGGTATATATTGAACAGTCGCATTTTTAGATGAACAAATAATGCTATTTCCAAAAATAAGGATGCGAATTTGAATCCGACAAGGTTCGGTTTTGGCACGCAACGGACAGGCTACGTGGTCATTGGGTCTGCTTTGAGCGAGGAGCGGACATTATGTCTCTGGCTCCGAGTCTTGCGATCTTAGTTTAGGTAAATTTGTTATTTCAAGGGTGCTACCCTTTGCTGTTTTATAACCCGTAGGAACCAGTTCAAGACCCTGCTCACAGAATGCAGGCAGGGCATAAAAAGAGATAATAGCAACAACCAGAGTTAGAATTATTTTGTTCATTGACGCCTGATCCTCTCAACGACGCTCATGATATAAGCGTAATGTATCAGAATCGACATGTCAGGTGAGATCTCATGACAAGATGGACTCACGTCCCCCTTCGTTGTGTTTCAGTGCAAAGGTTTAGAATCAGATTGAGTATTCAGAGTGGGATGTTGGATCGCCACCAACTTCAAAAGCCTTTTGTTAATACCGGAGGATTTTTCTTTAGCTACGTAAATGAAAAAGTCCCGATGGGTCGCCAGTGAGACTTTCTTCGTTACCCAAACCACAACGCAAACATAGAGTTATATATAAATCTTATTGTTGGAGTATCCGGTTCAAACATGTGCTACTACAATTACTGCACATAAAATTGTTAGATCGGCGTCTTTGCTACAGGAGATATCAGAATGGCGAATATGTTCAGTATGCATGGAATCCAGGCAGCCAATTTGTTGGCTGACCTGAGTGGGAAGAACTACAGATTTGATGGCCGTAACGAAGGGCTAATTAATGGACAGCAATACGAGTCTGAAACAAGAGGAGTGTTTGGTTCTGATGGGGTTCTCCGCTGCCAGTTCATTACCACACAATGCCCCTCAGGCTTCTCACCAAAACTTTTGTCACTTAGTAATGCAAGTACTAAATCCTCTAGCTTCGCAATATCTAAAAACAAGGCGGCTAGAAATTTTTTTTCTTTAGCAGGCGGGAATGGAATAATTCGCTCTGCACGTATCTACACCTTTCCTGACTACCCTGGAACTATCCTCACCCAAGTTGGAACAGCGACACTCTCGGAGCAAGGAATAAACTATCATACGTTTATTAATGGCTTTACAGACGGGATTCCTTTAGACGTAATAAGTATTGAACCGTACACACAATATTTTTCCCGTCAGGTAGACGGTGCACTTATTCTTACTGCAAATACCGAGCTGATGCTTTCTAATGGGAATAGTGTGAGAAGTCGAATTACTGGCCAGTTCACATTTGAAGGTATGCATGCTTATACGCACGATTTCTTGGTAACTTATGAGCCTACCTTTAGACAAACTGGTAATATAATTGATCTGGAAATGCCGGTATCGATGAGAACGCTTTAATAAAATATTTCATCGACCCAATAAAGTGGTACTTAAATTTTACATTGGACTGCTGAGTTTCGATAGGGATTAGCCTATCAGCTTATGCATAATTCCCAACTGCACTTTCTAGGTAGTTCATTTGAACAGAACTACGCTAGTATCTAAAATGCGGAAAAAGAAATAGAGATAGTAAAAAGGCGCATTGGCGGCCTTTTTATAACCATATTCAGCACGTCCGCTTCAGGCACAAAGCGGACTTTGCTGACTGAGCTGAAGGTCTTCTGTTAGCGATAAACGGAAGTTTATAACTATTCTTACCACCAAGGATAAGATAAAGTAATGATGAATAATTGAAACTATAATATAGATGAGCATTATTGATAATACAGCATAATGCTCATCAAATATTTATACGTTATTTAATTATAAATGAGGTGATTATTTACATAAATGCCTTAGAGTCAATGTTATATCCAGCAGCAATCAACTCTTTAGCCAAGTCAATCTTCCACGCACCTCGGGTATCTAAGTCAATGTATACGACTCCACTAATATCATTAGGTGCTTCAACACCTTCTACTAGCAAAGCAGAGACTCGGGATCTTCCTAAGCGACCAATAAAATAACCATGTTCAAATACCACGTTTTGTCTTGCTCTTGATTTGAGGTCAGGATTATCAACTTTCCTTGCCCCAATATCGCAGGGTGTATAGAGCACCACTGCATAACCGATATCGCTATTCGCTTCTATTTTCTCGATTATTGTATTGCTTGAACTGGCTTGCTCGTGCAATATGATAGGTTCTAGACCCGCTTTATCAAGAAACCTAGCCATTTCTGATTTAATCGCATTATCCTGACCATGTACCACGAAAACTTTCTTGTTATCAGCATGAATACTCAAAGGGGAAACTTCTTTTCCAGAAGTGGTTTCACTTTTTTCAGTGACCTCTTTGATTAACTCTCTGGTTATATCTGTGGTATAGCCATCGCCTGATATGACATCTTCAGCCGTAATAAACATAAAGACATTATCTGGGATATTATTGTTTGCTCTAGTAGTTAGTTCAGAAGAACTCTCATCTGATTTTTTAATTTTAAGCGAGCGAATGGTAGCAAACTTTAAATATGCACCATCAATGTAGACTTCTTTTTTTTGAGAGTATGGCTTTATTACTTCAGACTTAATTTCTTCTAAGTCCGTCCTATCACACTCTATTATTTTGATAAATCTTTTATTTGCGTCCCTGTCAATGGTCTCAACGATAATATGATAATAATTCATGATGAAAAATCCTTGTTCTTTCAAAAAAGATGGTAGGTGTAATACGCTTCATCTGTAGTTTTACTACAATGCTCTAAAGAAAACAATCATATGCGGATATACGGACAAACCTATACTATTCAGCACAAGTTAATCCTTTTCTGAAGACTGCGACGCAAGGTGACCAACGCCCCATAAATCAACATGGCTTGGCGTTAGTAACATCCGCTTCTGGCACGGAGCGGACTTTCAGATTATGTTTGGATCTGTGACTTTAGAGTGTCAGATCAGGTCTAAGAGACAACAAATAATGCCATTTAATGACATGCTACCACCCAGTAACCATATGCAAGAGTTACTAGGTGTAATGTGTGAAGGCTTAGGATGGTTTAACTATTTAACAAATCTGCGCCTGGATAATTTGCGCGATAGTTGATTACATCAAATGATCAGCGCATCGAGAAAACCAGCCTCAATAGTAGCTTTAACTATTAAGACAAGAAATATCCATAAAAAGAAAAACTTAAGCATCATTGACATTGCTGTGTGTTCCTACGCAGTAATGGCTATAATTCGAATCTGGTTGTAGTTCAAGCAAATAACTAGATATCTCATTTATCCAGACTTTTTTTTGATATTAAACTCAGTGAATGCTCAATCAGAAGCCAGATGGAATAACCCAAGGCCGAAATGCCAAAGGTAAAAACAAGAATAAGAAGATCAATTTTTGACATGATTGCCCATCCGGCCATGGAAGACATAAGGGAAAATAGTACATAACTTGCCTCTATGCAACATAATCACTAAGCATTATCAAATTTACATGCATGCCGACGCTGGGATCCCCGTAACCGTATGCAACAGTTACCGGGAGGGCGACGGCTGGTTTTGAACAAAAATATAGTTAGTTCACTAAAAACCTTTTCTCCAAAACTCATATATAACCTCTTGAAATTATAAGAGGTTATATATTGTTAATCTTTAACGTAAGCAAGTCTCAAAAAGCAGTATAACCATTTGATTTATATTGCTTAATGTCTATTTTAAGTTGCCTTTGGCTCCAGCAGGTGGCAAACGCCCCCGACCCGCAGGCGATGATGCAGCAGCTGGCGCAGACCGTGTTCCAGGGCAAAAGCGTCGACCTGACCGACACCCAGGAATACGGCAGTCTGGTGGCGGCCAGCCTCGGCGAAGAGTGGAGCGGTTTTGGCCAGACCATGTTCGTCCAGCCGCTGACGCAGGCCTGGGAGACGGTGCTGCAGCCATCGGCGGCCAGCCTCAACGAGGCGTGGCAGCGTTCTGTGGTCGCCAACTGGCATTCGGCTTTTGACGGCCGCTATCCGTTTGCCGCGGGTAAAAACGATGTCTCGCTACCGATGCTGGCGGCATTTATCCGCCGCGACAGCGGGCGGATCGATCGGTTTCTCACCAGCCAGTTGGGTGGCGTGCTCAACCGCGAGGGCAGCCGCTGGGTGGCCGATAGCACGCACAGTCAGGGGCTGACGTTTAACCCGGCCTTCCTGAAGGCGATTAATCAACTGAGTTCCTTGTCCGACATCCTGTTTACCGACGGCAGCCAGGGGATGGGGTTTGAACTACGGGGGGTGGCGACGCCGGGTATTGTTGAAACGCAGCTCACCCTCGACGGCCAGAATATGCACTACTTTAACCAGCTTGCCGAATGGAAAAGTTTCCGCTGGCCGGGGACGTTCAACAAACCCGGCGCGATGCTGACCTGGAGCTCAACGGCGGCGGGCGCCCGGCTATTGGCGAACGACAGCGGCCCGTGGGGCACGCTGCGTATGCTGGAGAGAATGAAGCGCCAGCAGATCGGCGATGGGCTGTTTCGCCTGACGGTCAATACGCCGGATAGCCGGCAACTGCAGTGGTTACTGCGTACGGAACTCGGCGATGGCCCGCTGGCGTTGCTGAAACTGCGAAACTTCACGTTGCCGACACAGATTTTCATCGTGGAGGCCCCCCGAGCAGAACCGTTTGCCGACGGTGACGTAGAGGAATAAGGGCCGACATTCACTCTGCAAGCGCTGCTTTACAAGCAGCGAGTTTTCTAATTCTGACATCTGAGATATTCCATGGACGATTTAACTCTGCGTTATTTTGACGCTGAAATGCGCTATCTGCGCGAGGCTGGCGAGGAGTTTGCCCGCGCCCATCCCGATCGCGCCGCGGCGTTAAACCTCGATAAAGCCGGCGCCCGCGATCCCTATGTTGAGCGGCTGTTTGAGGGCTTTGCTTTCCTGATGGGGCGGCTGCGCGAAAAGCTCGACGACGACCTGCCGGAGCTGACCGGCGGGCTGGTGAGTATGATCTGGCCGCATTATCTACGTACCATTCCGTCGCTGGCGATGGTGGAGTTCAGCATCGACTGGCGGGAGATGAAAGAGCCACAGCGGCTGGAGAAGGGGACGGAGGTGATCTCCCGGCCTATCGGCGAGACGGGCACCCGCTGCCGTTACACCACGACCCAGCCGCTAACCTTACAGCCGCTCGCGCTCTCCCGCGCCAGTATCAGGACGCTGGCGGATGGCCGCCAGGCGATTTGTCTGCGTTTTGATTGTGGCGAGCTGGTTGACTGGAGCACGCTCGACCTGCGCCGTATCCCGCTATACCTGAATGCCGATGCGCCGCTGGCCTGCGCGCTGCATGAAGCGCTGACCCTGAACGTGGCGCACATCGGCATACGTCTGGCGGGGGAGGCCGATAGCAGGCCGCTGGCGGCCCATTTTGCCGTCTGCGGGTTTGCCAACGATGAGGCGCTGCTGCCTCAAAGCGGCGGGTTCAGCGGCTACCAGTTGCTGCTGGAGTATTTCAGCTTTCGTGAAAAATTTATGTCGGTCGCGCTGTGCGGGCTGGAGAATATGACGTTTCCTGATGCGCCGGGATGGTTTGAGATAGACGTGGTGCTGGATAAATCGTGGCCGCAGGAATACGCGTTGTCAGAGAAACATCTGCGCTTACACTGCACCCCGGTTATTAACCTGTTCCCGCTGGAGTCGGACCCGCTGCATCTGGATTCACTACAAAGTGAGTATCTGCTGCGCCCCATGCGCGTCCAGGATGGACACACCGAAATCTATTCGGTGGAGTCCGTCACCTCTTCTCACCTTTCCGGCACCCAGGCGTATGTGCCGTTTACCAGTTTTCGCCACAAAGGCGGCATGTTGCGCCATGATGCGCCGGAATATTATTACCACACGCGCGTTAAACGTGGCCCGTCCGGGCTACATGATACCTGGCTGACGCTGGGCGGCGAGGCGTTTGACCAGCATCGCGTGCCGCAGAATGAAACCCTGTCATTGAGCCTGATCGGCACCAACGGCCAGCTGCCGCGCCGGGCGCTGCAAAGCACGCTGCTGGACACGGTGGTCAAATCCACGACGTCGCGCCTCCAGGTGCGTAATCTCACCGCGCCGACGTTGCCGTGTTATCCACCGGATCGCGACCGTTTTCACTGGCGGGTGTTGAGTCATCTCGGCAGCAGCTTCCTGTGGATGATGGATAACGCCGAGGTGTTGCGCGGCGCGCTGGCGTTGTATGACTGGACGGATAACGAAATGAACCGCCGTCGCCTGCAGGCGATCGTCGACGTGAGCCACTGTGAGGTGGAACGTTTTGCCGAGGGGCATTTTCTACGCGGCGTGCAGATAGAAGTGACGCTCGACGGTAACGGCTTCGCCGGGCACGGCGACATCTGTCTGTTTGGCGAGATGCTCAACCGCTTCTTTGCCCTGTATACCGACATCCACCTGTTTAATCGTCTGATTCTGATTCTGCAACCTACCGGAGAGCGTCTCGAATGGCAGGAGAACCACAAACGCCGCATTCCCGGCTGAGCCCGCGGCTTGAGCGGGATATTCAGCGCATCAACTTTTACCGCTTCTGTCAGCTACTGGAAAAATCGCGACCTGGCGCGCCGGCATTAGGCAGCACGCTGAACCCGGCGGATGATCCGATACGCTTTCGCCCGCATCCGGGGATGGGTTTTCCGGTCAGCGAGCTCAAAGCGGTGGAGTATGATGAGGTGCATCCCGACGCGCCGCCGACGCTGCGCACCACCTTTATGGGGCTATACGGTGTCGATTCGCCGTTGCCTACCGCCTGGCTGGATGATATTGCGCAGCAAAGAGAAGGGCATGAGGCGCAGGAAGCATTTCTCGATATTTTCAACCACCGCATTCTGAGCCAGTTTTATCGCATCTGGCGCAAATACTCGTATCCGGCAACCTTTGAAGACGGCGGTCGCGACCGTACTTCGCAGAGCCTGCTGGGGCTGATCGGGCTGGGCATTCCCGGCACCGCGCAGCATATTGCCGCGCCGGTATCTCGCTTTCTGGCATTACTCAGCGTGATGCGCCTGCCCGCGCGCACTGAAGAGGGGATTCAGGCGCTGGTACGATTGTTGGCGCCCCATACGCGGGCGGAAGCGTCGCCGCACTGCCCACGGACGGTGTGCCCGGCGCAGCCGCTGGGTTTTTACGGCGATAACGATTTCCTGCTTGATGGCTATACGGTACTGGGCGATGAAACTAGCGAGATTGCCAGCCAGTTGCTGATCGCGCTGTATACCGATGATATCGCCGAAGCCGCAGGCTGGATGCCGGAAGGGCAAATCTATGCGGACTTTCTGGTTCTGCTGCGGGTTTATCTCGGCTGGCGCTATAAGGCCAAAATCACCTTAACGCTTCCCACGCCGCTGTTACCCGCGCCGGTGCTCGGCGAAACGCCGTTTATGCTCGGTATCACCGGCGTTCTGGGCATCGAGGGGGACGCGGTTCCGCCGGATTTACCGGCCACGTTTACCACGGAACTGGGCGGCTACCGCGGCATGCCGCTTGCACCATTATCACAAGGAAACCAACGTGTTGCATATCACTTCACTTAAACTATCCGCACTGATTATTTTGCCGTTCATGCTGGCGGGCTGCGGGCTAACACAGAAAATCAGCGACGGCGCCTCATCCGCCGTAAAGTCAGTATTTTATCGCCAGGTGAAAACGCTGCGTCTGGATTTTAGCGCGCGCAATGCGTTAAACACTGATAACCGCGAGGATAACAGCGCCTCCCAGCCGGTAATGGTGCGGGTCTATGTGCTGAAAGATCGCAAGACCTTCGATAAGACGGTGTACCAGCAACTGGCGGCGGAAGGAGAGGACATTTTAAAAGACGACCAACTGGCCAGCCGCGGCCTGGTGCTCAAACCGGGAACGGCGATGAGTCTCACCATGCCGCTGGATGAACAGGCGCAGTATGTCGCCGTGGTGGCGCTGTTCCGGGCGCCGGATCTGACGAAAAACGACTGGAAGCTGGTGCTTGCCCGTGAGGATCTTGACCCGGACCGCGCGCGCGTCATTGAGGCCAGCCATCATCAACTTGTTCTGCAACCGCAGAAGGACAAGTGAGAAACGCGCTGCGCAATTTTTATTTTCAATAAATAATGTCAAGGATATCATGATGGATAAAAGAGAAACTGAAGTTCATGTACTGGAACTTTCCCGGCCATTACTACATAAAATTTATGGCGGATACAGCATTGATAAAAGTCAGATTGACCGACCGGATGCTGCAATTTATGTTAAAAAACCGCACAGGGCATTTTGTAAATCACGAGTTCCATTTAGGGTAGGAATCGAAATTACTACTTGCGATAAGTGTGGTGATCTTGGCTATTTAAAGGATGATAAATTTGGCAAAGATAAGGTCGATAACCAAATTAATGATTTTATTCATGGGATAGATAGTAAAACCCCAAATAAAAAGGTCGATGTTAAAATTCCTGTTGATTATATATATGAGGGGGTTGTCAGAAAGAATAGCAAGTTCAATGACTACGTCTGCGCCGGGGTATTTAAAGAGGTTGTGCTTATCTGTTTTAGTGAAGTAATAGGAACTGACAATGTTATTTTCAAAAATGGGCTGCGACAATGGTCTGAATACTTAATATCTAAGTCTAATTCTATGTTTGATAAGGTTATTTTTGTTGATCTCTTGGGGGGGAGACCTGTCTGTATTTATGATAAACAGAATCCACATTTGATTCAGCCATTACCTTATGCTTATGAAAATAGTTCGATTACCGTGATGCAAAGCCCAATGTTACGCTTTGAACAACAAAATAATTTAAATGAAATTTATGCTAACGAACCATTGATTGCAAAAAGAATCGACAAACCGCGGTCGAAAAAATAAACAACAACATTTTGCCATGATGGCCAAACCTGATTTTATTTAAGGTTTGGCCTGTTGGGGAATCATTTAACCGTGGGCAGATCGCTATATCGGGTGGTGTATCGCGGGGAGAGCATTTCCCGCTTCATCTGCCACGGTTGCTGGATACCCTGGCCGGCGAAGTAAAGCGTCCCACGTCCGTCTTCTGCATTCAGGCGGTCCAGCACCTCCATCAATTTTTGGCTGTTTTTTCGCGGCGCATTTTCGTCAAACAGATTAAGTTGCGCGACGCCCTGGCTATAAAAATCGCCCAGCATTACCCCGGCTTTCTGATACCGGCAGCCACTTTGCCAGATGGCATCCAGACAACGCGTCGCGGCGGCGATAATATCTCTGCTGTCCTGCGTTGGGGTAAGCAGGGCCACCGAGGCATTATTGGCGTAATACCGTTCGTCAGGCGCGAAGGGTGAGGTTTTTACAAAGACGGAGATAAACCGGCAGTATTGATGTTCCTGACGAAGTTTCTCTGCTGCCCGGGAGGCGTAACTACAGATGGCCTGGCGCATTTCTTCGTACTCGGTGATGCGATGGCCGAACGAACGGGAGCAGACGATCTCTTGCTTTACCGGGGCAAACTCTTCCAGCTCGAGGCAGGGCTCGCCGCGTAATTCACGGACGGTTCTTTCCAGTACGACATTAAAGTGTTTTCTGATAAATCGAATATCCGTGTCAGCCAGCTGCAATACCGTCCGGATCCCCATCGCTTCAAGCTTCTTCGCAATGCGTCGACCCACTCCCCAAACCTCTTCCACCGGTAGCGCCGCCATCAATTTTCTTTGCCGCTCCGCATTCGACAGGTCAACCACGCCTCCTGTCTGCTGTTGCCAGCGTTTTGCCGCATGATTCGCCAGTTTAGCCAGCGTTTTTGTCTGGGCTATACCGACGCCTACCGTCAGGTGCGTGCGTTGCCGCACCGTGGCTCTGAGCTCATGTCCAAACTCGGTAAGAACGCGGCAGTTACGCACGCCGGTAAGATCGCAAAAAACTTCATCAATGGAGTATTTTTCGCAGCGAGGCGACATCTCTTCAAGCGTCGTCATTACCCGGTTGGACATATCGGCGTAGAGTTCATAGTTGCTACTAAAGCAAACCACGCCATGATGTCTGAAGATATCTTTTTGTTTAAAGTACGGTTCACCCATTTTCACAAACGGTTTGGCTTCCGCAGAACGTGAAATCACACAACCGTCATTATTGGACAAAACGACCACCGGGCGGCCGCGTAAGTCCGGGCGAAAGACGGTTTCACAGGAAGCATAGAACGAGTTCACATCACACAGGGCAAACACGATCAGCCCGCCGATTTCACGATGTAGGTCACCACGCCAAAAATTTCCAGACACTCTTCACTGCCTGGCATAATCGGCTGATAGGCGGGATTGTCAGGTTTGAGCATGACAACAGGATGTAACTGGAGGCGCTTAACCGTGAATTCTCCATCCACTGCGGCAATAACGATGCTGCCATGGACGGCCTTGCGGGAGCTATCCACCACCAGTAAATCACCATCGCCAATGCCAGCGCCAATCATTGAGTCACCGCTTGATTTCACAAAGTAGGTGGCGCCTGGATGCTGAATCAGCAGTTCATTCAAGTCGATACGCCGCTCAACATAATCCTGTGCGGGGCTAGGAAAACCGCAGGGAACAAGGTCGCTGAACAGCGGTAATGCCACGATCTGGCGTAGTTCGGTTAGTGTGAAAAACTGCATGATGATCACCGATTATTTTTACTGTATGTATATACAGTATTGTAGATCGGTGGCAGAGATCAAGAGGGGCGTACCTTATCAAAACCTGCGCCAGCGCCCGGCTGGCGGGGGTTTTATGTCTGAAGCCGGTTGATAAACAATAGATTACCTCATCGCTAATATTAACGACTTCGCCGTTTAGCTGGCGAAAATAGCGCGGCGATTTTATGTAAAAAGAATCTGAATATGACTGGGTAAAGGATCTGATATTAACGAGACCGGGATGTCTGCGCGATTAACGCGCTGGGATTGCTCACCGGCCGACCGTATGCAAGAGCTGGCCGGTGAGCAAATGGCTGTGATGGCAGTTCGCAGCCGCGGTTATTTTAAAGCGTCCGCGCAGGTTTAAACATATTTCTTCGCGCCAGGAGGCTATTTTCAGACTTACCTCATTACCGTTGCTAATAAGTCAAACCACTAATTAACGCCTGTTAAGAAAGCTCCACTACTAATAATGACGGTATAAAGATGAACAAAAGCACAGAGTTGAATAATTAAGAGTATTCCTGGGGGAATTATCGGGCAGAGAGATGACTTCTGATAAATATTCAGGATAATTTATCAATCTTAAGGAATTTGCCCCGCGGCTGCCTGTACCATAAAGGAATCCATATGGTTAATCGGATATCGATCCTGTCATCTGTCGACAGCTCCTCGTTATTATTCTGGAAATTCAGCGGGCAGGAGAAACTGTCCGAACCTTTCCACTTTCAGGTCGATTTACTCAGCCAGGATTTTGCTATCGACCGTCAGGCCATGCTTGGCAAAAACATGACGGTGGCGGTCCCCGGCCAATGGGGGCAGGAGCGTTATCTTTCCGGCAAAATCACCGCCGTTACCGTGCGCGCCGAAGATCTTGGCGAGACGCGCTACGCCGTCTATCAGACCACGCTGGAACCCGATTTTTGGCCGATGATGCGCGACCGCAACTTCCGTATTTTCCAGCAGCAGCGGGTGCCGGATATCGTGGCCAAACTGTTTAGCGAGCATAACGTTAAGTTTGAGGACAAACTTACGCGTAGCTACCGGCAGTGGGATTATTGCGTGCAGTACGCGGAAAGCAGCTTCCATTTCATCAGCCGTTTGCTGGAGCTGGAAGGTATTAGCTATCTGTTCCGCCACGATAAAGACGGCCATACCCTGGTGCTGATGGATGACTATCAGCAGGCTGAATCCTTCCCCGGTTATGAAACTATTCCCTGGCATGCGCAGCCGGGCGGCGGCGCGGTCGGCGAAGAGGGCATCAGCCAGCTGATGGCGAGCCACGTCGTCACGCCGGGGCTTTACAGCACCGATGACTATGATTTTCGCAAGCCCCACGCCTGGATGCTGCAAACGCTGCAGAACCCGGTCTCGCCGACGCCGGGCAAAATCGACGTTTACGACTGGCCGGGGCGCTTTATGGAGCACGGCGACGGCGAAGCCTACGCCCGCATTCGTCAGCAGTCCTGGCAGGCCGAACAGCAGCAAACGCAGGGTATCGCCACCGCGACCGGTATCGTCCCGGGACACACGTTTACGCTGACGCATGCGCCCAATATGGCTGATAACGCTAAATGGCTGGTGGTGGGCGCCCGCTATGATTTTGAAGAGAATCAGTATGCCTCCGGCGGTGGAAATATCGCGCAGCACCGCATCGCGTTCACCGTCATTCCCGCCGCAACGCCATTTGTCCCCGCTTCAAAAACCGACTGGCCGCGCACCTACGGGCCGCAAACCGCTCGCGTGGTAGGGCCGAAAGGAGAATCGATCTGGACCGATAAATATGGCCGGATTAAGGTGAAATTCCACTGGGACCGCGAAAGCCAGGGCGATGAAAATAGCTCCTGTTGGGTGCGCGTTTCCAGCGCCTGGGCCGGCCAGGGTTACGGCGGGGTGCAGATCCCACGCGTCGGTGATGAAGTGGTGGTGGACTTTATTAACGGCGAGCCGGACCGGCCGATTGTCATTGGCCGCGTCTATAACGAAGCCAGTATGCCGCCGTGGGCGCTACCGGCGGCAGCCACGCAGATGGGTTTTATGAGCCGCTCAAAGGATGGTTCGCCGGACAACGCCAACGCCCTGCGTTTTGAAGATAAACCCGGCGAAGAGCAGCTCTGGCTGCACGCCGAGCGCAACATGGATACTGAAGTCGAAAACGACGAGACCCATGATGTCGGCAATAACCGCACCAAAACCGTCGGCAAAGACGAAACCAGTCATATCAAACAGAATCGAACCCGCACGGTGGATGGCAATGAAAGCGTTACCGTCGGCAAAGATCGCAGCAAAACCATCAATGGTAATGAAACCACCACCGTTGAGCAGAACCGTACCGAGAGCGTGAAGGGGAATGAGACCCTAAGCGTTGAGCAGAACCGCGATGAAACTATTAGCGGCAACCATACCACCACGGTGAAAAGCAACCATACCGCGACCGTCGAAGGCAAGCAGTCTCTGACGGTCGTACAGGATCGCACCCGTCAGGTGCAGGGTAACGAAAGCGTCAGCGTCCAGCAGAACCGTAACGTGCAGGTCACCGGCAATCAGACGCTGGGAGTGACCGGCAATCACGATATTTCCGTGACCGGTAAGCAAACGCAGACCATTGCCAGCAAGCAAGAGGTGACGATCGGCGCCGGGCGTACCCTGAGCATCACCGGCGGTGATACCCGCTTTACGCAAGGGAGCGTAACCGACAGCGCTACCGATACCGTACATATCAACGTGGGTGAAAGCGGCATTCTGATAAGCAACGGCAGCGTGGAGATTACCGCTGGCGGGTCGACGATCACCATTAACGCCGCCGGCGTGATGGTGAATGGTAAGAAGATTGAGCTCAATGCCTGACAGGGAAAAGGAATGAACGCGGCGAAGAATCCGACCGAAAAAGTGATGAGCGAGCTTGAGCTTAGCTGGCTGGACGCCAGCGAGCAGGCGGAGCAGATCCGCTTATTTATCTGGCGGGTGCCTGCCGGCGGCGAGTCGCTGCTTGATGGTTTTATCGCGCTGCAGCAGCACCCCGAAGGGCGCTCGCTGCCGGATCTGCTGCTGGGGCTAACCACGCCGTTTGAGACCAGCTATGGCTACAGCGACGCGCTCGGGCGCGAGTTTGTGGAACATTACGAAGCGACGCCGGATGCCGCTATATGGGATGCCGAACGCTTTCTTCCGACCTATAGCCCGGCGCAGTTGCGGCAGCTGCTGCAGGATTTTGCGACGACATTTCATGACGATTTACGTTATCTGGTGTTGGTGCTGAAACCCTCCGCCGTCAGCGATGAAAAGGCGTTGAACCGCTGGTTGAACGGCTGGCTGGCGCAGGAGGCGTGCAACGCCAGACTGTTACTGATCGACACCCTTGAGCAACCGATCTGGCAGCCGCTGTATGAGGCGCATCCGCGCAGGGTACGGCTGCTGACCGATGATGTCGACAGTATGAAAGTGATGCACCAAACCGCGCGCGGGCAGAGCGATCCGAATCCCGATCGCCTGCTGTTTCGCCGCTATCTGGCTGACGCCATGCTGCTGCTGGAAAAAGGCAGCGCCGCGCAGGTGGCCGCGCGCGGCGGCATGGCGCTCGGCGTCGCCCAGCGCTGCGGTTGGGCCGACCAGCAGGCGATGATGCATAACCTGATCGCCGGCGGTTGGTTGAAAGGTAACGATCATCAACGGGCCGTCGAACACTACCGCCAGGCGCAAAACATCAGCGGCGAAATTGCCGATCCGGCGCTTAAAGGACAACTGCGTACCCAAAGCACTTTTGGCGAGGCCGGCGCCTGGTTTGCGCGCAAAGAGTATCTCCAGGCGGCGAAAGGCTATCGCCGGGCGGCGGGTGAAGCGCAAGCCATTCCACATCCGGTATTTGCCGTAGAAGGCTGGCGGATGTCCGGTTTTTGTCTCAACCTCGCCGGGCATCGGGCAAAAGCGATGGAGGAGTATGCCCACGCCATCCAGGCGGCGGAGCCGATCCCACGGCAAGAGCGCGCCCAGACCACGCTGCCGCTGGCATTTCAGGATCTGCTGCGCATCCATGATAAACGGCGAACCGAGGCGCTTGAAGCCTGCGCGACGCGCTGGCAAAGCGAAAAACAGCGCTTAATCCAGCAGGCGGAAGACCGCTTGCCGCGGGAACCCGTCGTCGAACAGGTAAAACGCGTGGACCGGCAGTTACAGCTACAGCTGGAAGCCGCGTTCGCGCTGATCCGCGAAGCGCGGGAAAAACTGATCCGCGGCGGCGATGACAGCTTTCGCCGCGTGATCCGTCTGGCGCGGGAGACGCTGCATCCGCACTGGAACGGCCTGCCGGAGATCGCCCACCCCTTTGATGCCCCGCCGGGTGAATGGCAAAGCCTGCCTGCCTGGGGAAATACCGATGCATCATCCACTGAAACTGCAGGGAGCAACCCGCTATGAAGACCCGGATTATTATTATTGTTGCCGTGACGCTGCTGGCAATCCTGTTTTTAAGCCTCTCGGACGGCGGTTTCGCCACCGAAGTGCGCACCTTCCTGCGCGCGCTGCTGCGCGCCATGTTCTGAGGCGCGTCTGATGCACTCCGGCGCTCACTTCGACCCGCAGCTTGGCCTGGATATCCATACTTATCCCTGGCCGCTGCCGACGCCGCATATCGGCATCGTTTTCGACGTGTTTGATTATCTGCCGCTGCTGGGCACTACCGTACACGTCAACGGCATCAAACGCGCCAGCGCGGGGACCGGCGGTATTGCGGTGCATATTCCGGTCGGCGGCGTGTGGGTACCGCCGCTGCGCGCGCCCGGCGGCCCGCAGATGGAAGACGAGCTGTTTATGGGCAGTAAAACCGTCGCCGTCGACGGTGAGCCGTTTTCCCGCATCGGCATGCCGGTGCTGAGCTGTAACATCCTCGGGATGGTGCCGCCGTTCCGCCTGAAGCGGCTGAGCAAACCAAAGCCGCTCTCGCTAACGCTGCCGCTGACGTTTAACCTCGCGATTCCCAACAATGTGATTGTCGGCGGGCCGCCAACCATCAACCTGATGGCGCTGCTGATGCGCGCCGGGTTAAGCGGGTTGGGCAAGGGGTTGAAGAAAGTTAAAAAAACGCCGCAGTGGCGGCTGTTTATGCGGCGGTTTAAAAAGCTGCGCCAGAAGCTGTTTCGCAACATGGATCCCGGCGTCCTGAAATGCCGGGTGCTACGCGCCGAACCGGTTGATATCCGCGACGGTAGCGTGAGCCTGGAGCATGAGGATTTTTTGTTACCCGGCCGCCTGCCGCTGGCGTGGACGCGAAGCTACTCGTCGGCAGATCTCGATGAAGAAGGGCTGTGCGGTTACGGCTGGTCAACCCCGGCGGACACCCGCCTTGAAATACTGGCCGATGAAGGCGTCGCGGTGTTGACTCAGCCGGAAGGGATGACGCTGTTTGCGGCGCTGCCGCAGTCCGACGGCCGCGATCAGGGTATTGTCGGCCTGCCGGACGGTAGCCGCCTGTGGCGGGAAACCCGCAATGGCGAATGCTTCTGGCATGTTGAGCAGGAAGGGAGCGCGCGGCTGCAATTTCGCGGTAAGCGCGGGCCGCTGGCGATTTACCGGCTGGCAGACCGTAACGGTAACGGCTGGCAGTTCGATTGGCAGGGACGCGAACTTGAGCGCATCCGCGAGTTCAGCACGCGCGGCATGAGCGGCAGGGAGATCCTCGTCACCTGGCAGGATGGCCGCCTGTGGGCGCTACGCCTGCGCAACGCGCTGGATGACGAGATCACACCGCTGACCCGCTATGAATACGATACCGATAATCAATTGAGCGCGGAGATCGATGCGCTTTCGCATCCGCGGCGCTTCTACTATCAACAGCGCCATATGACCAGCCATGTCGACCGTAACGGCCAGGGCTTTCACTACCAGTTCAATGACGAGTGGCGGGTGGTTCACGCCTGGGGCGACGGCGGCGTATGGGATTACCATTTCGCCTGGCACGACTTGCTCAACGAAGTGGAAATCACCGATTCCAACGGCCATGTAACGTCTGTCAGCTTTGATGATAACGGCCTGCCGGTTTCGGAGATCGATCCGATCGGCGGCAATACCGTCTTCCACTACGATGATTTTGGCCGTACCGTCGAACTCATTGAGCCGGACGGCAGCGCGCGTCGCTGGGAGTATGATGAACAGGGGCGAATGATCGCCGAACATCTGCCGGACGGTAGCCAGATTCAGGCGGCCTACAATGAAGACGGCGATGTGCTGACGTTGATTGATGAGAAAGGCGCGTGTTGGCGTTCGGACTATGACGAACGCGGCAACCTGCTGGCGGGAACGGACCCTACCGGCGTCACCACGCGCTATCAGTATGATGAGTACGGACAACTGAGCGCGGCGGACGTGCCGGGTTCCGGGCAGAGTCGTTATCACTATGATCGGTTTGGTTTTTTGCAGGCGCTGAGCCAGGCCGGCGCGGGAACCACTCAACTGCGGCATTCCGCGCGCGGCACGCTGCTGGAGCGTATTGACGCCAGTGGCGGTAGCAGCCGTTTCCACTGGGACAGCAAGGATAGGCTGGTGGCGATGGTCAATCCGCAGGGCGGCGAAATTCGCGTCGCTTACGACCGGGAAGATTCACCGCTTCACTTCACCGATGAAGCCGGCCAGATAACCCGTTTTCGTTATAACCGCACCGGAATGCTGGCCGCCTGCGAGACGCCGGATGGCGCGACGCTTGCCTATCAGTACGACCTGGAAGATCGCCTGCTGGCGGTGATCAACCAGAACGGTCAGCGCTGGCAGCTGACCCGCGACGCGCTGGGGCGCATCGCCGCGGAGACCGATTACTGGGGACAGGTGACCCGTTATGGCTGGGATAAAGGCAACCGGCTGATCGGCCGTGAGGATCCGCTGGGGCGGCTGGTGCGCTACGGTTACGACCGCGGTGGGCGGCTAAGCGAGCGGCGCAGCGGCGATACCCTGCAGGCGAAGTATCATTACGATCCCTGCGGGCGGATGGTGCTGTGTGAGAATCCGTGGCGGCGGCTGGCGTGGCGCTATGATGACGCCGGGCGGGTGCTGCTGGAGGAGCAGGACGGTTTTCAGCTGCATTATGGCTATAACGAGCGCGGCCTGCTGGTCTCCCGGCGCAGCGACAGCGGTCATCAGGTGCGTTACGCCATGGATGAGTATGACCGGTTGAGCCAGATCCAGCTGAATGACGATGCGCCGATCGTGCTGGGTTACGATGAGGCCGGGCGGCGGGTCAGCGAGCAGCTGTCGGCTGAAGTGACGCGTCATTTCACCTACGACCGGCTCGGCCAGCTGACGTCGCAGCAGGTGTTGCAGAATGATTTACCGCTGTTCACCAGCGGCTTCAGCTGGGATAGGCTGGGTAACCTGACCCGGCGCGATGACAGCCTGTGGGGCAGCGATCGTTACGCTTACGATCCGGTGGGGCGCTTGACGGCCCATACCGCGCCGGACGGTACGCTGCGGCAGTTTGTGCAGGATGCGGCAGGCAGCCACCTGCAGACGCAGACCCGGGCGGTGAATGAGAGCGCCGGAGGCTGGTTCCGCGAGGGGCAGCAGCGCGGGGTGCGTTATGTATTCGATCGCGCGGGCGAGCTGCGACAGCGGCGCGATGTCCGGCATAACGGCGAGAAAGAGGATTTTAGCTGGGACGATAACCGCCAGCTGGTGGCGGTGCGCAAGGGCGAGCGGCTGGTGCGCTACGGTTACGACGGGCTGGGGCGCCGGGTGTTCAAGCAGACGGCGGAAGAGACGCGCTGGTTCTACTGGCAGGGCGACGCGCTGGCGGGGGAAACGGTCACTATCACCCGCGAACCGCTGGCGGCACAGAACATTTTTGATACCGGCAGCCGGCTGCAGCGGCAGAAAGCGCAGGCCGCGCTGTTCAGCAGTATGCGCGAGTACGTGTACTATCCGGGAAGTTTTCAGCCGCTGGCGCTGCTGACGCAGGAAGCGGGCAGGAAGGAGAGCTGGCACTATCATTGTGACCCGAACGGCGCGCCGGTCCGCCTGACGTCATTACAGGGCGAGATAGTGTGGTCAGAGAAGACGGGCGTATGGGGAGAAAAAGGGGAGATCTACGCCGATCGTATCAGCAACCCGCTGCGTTTCCAGGGACAGTATTTTGACGCTGAAACGGGGCTGCACTATAATCGACATCGTTACTATGATCCTGAATTTGCGGGATTTATTAGTCAGGATCCGATTGGATTAGCCGGTGGGCTGAATGTTTATCAGTATGCGCCGAACCCGCTGGGATGGGTGGATCCGTGGGGGCTGAGTTGTTCAAGTGATGCAAGAGCTCTTCGAGCGAATATGGTTGCGGCAGGAAAAAGTGAGCCAAGTTTTAAAAATTCAGCACATCATATTGTTATGTCAAATTCTAAAGATCAGAGGATGGTCGCTTTGCAGAACCAAATGAGTAAATTAGGAATAGATATCAACACTGCGGAAAACGGTATATTTTTACCTTCAAATAGTAAAGTGATTGTGCCAGCAGGAAACAAATTGCCAAATCATGCTAGCATTCATACTAATGCTTATAAGCAGAAAGTATATGATCGTTTAAGTATAAAGAACAATAGTGGTGATTTTATATCCGAGCTAAATAAAATCAATGCTGAAATTGCTAATGGTACGTTTTAATTTTACGGTGATGATAAATGATTACATTGAAAGATTTAGAAGATAAATTTAATAAGATTAGTTCCGATAGTGAAAGCTATATTATATCATATAGTGATAGTGTTAGACTCAACGAAACTAAAGTAGTAGTTAGCAAAGGTGCATTATATAATCTTCGACCCTATGAAATCGAACGGGCTGGATTTAAGATAGGTAAGAAACTTAATAAATTACCTGCAAATGTAAAAAATACACACATCTATCACTTTGATAGCCTGGAACGTATATCGTTAATAGAAATATTTGGACAGACATCAAATATAATTAATAAAGAGTTTTGTATCTATGAAGGTGATAACTTAGAAAGGATTTATTTTACCAGTGCCGGTATGCTGCGAAACATCTCTTTGTCAGTATACAATGATGGATTGATTGAAAAAGATTTCAATTGGGGGATGTATGGGTGCAGTGTATCTGATTATGTTTATGAAGACTCTATTCTTAAGAAAATATATGTTCAGCAAAAAGAACATGCAGAATCATCTTTTACAGAATTTGAAGTTGTATTTTCGTATAAAAATGCGATCATCGATACCATTAAAAATGTATTTCCTAATGGTTATGAAGAACAACGTTATCCTGCACGCTGAATTAGCTAATTAAATAACAGCCTGTGGGGCAGCGATCGTTACGCTTACGATCCGGTGGGGCGTTTGACGGCACATACCGCGCCGGACGGTACGCTGCGGCAGTTTGTGCAGGATGCGGCGGGCAGCCACCTGCAGACGCAGACCCGGGCGATGAATGAGAGCGTCGGGGGCTGGTTCCGCGAGGGGCTGCAGCGCGGGGTGCGTTATGTATTCGATCGCGCGGGCGAGCTGCGACAGCGGCGCGATGTCCGGCATAACGGCGAGAAAGAGGATTTTAGCTGGGACGATAACCGCCAGCTGGTGGCGGTGCGCAAGGGCGAGCGCCTGGTGCGCTACGGTTACGACGGGCTGGGGCGCCGGGTGTTCAAGCAGACGGCGGAAGAGACGCGCTGGTTCTACTGGCAGGGCGACGTGCTAGCGGGGGAAACGGTAACCGTCACCCGCGAACCTCTGGCGGCACAGAACATTTTTGATACCGGCAGCCGGCTGTGGGGCGGTGGTAAGTTAGATGGTGCAACAGGCAATCCAAAACCAGTCAGAGTACATAGAACAGGAGGGAGATGCTAATGAAAGAACTCGAGTATATAAAGCCATATAGCTTAAAAGAATTAATTACGAAAATTGTTCATCAGGGATACACAAAAGACAATTTTTGCCTTTACACAAAGGAATATGAAGCTGTTGCTACCCCCGAACTTGTTTGCTATCTGGATCGTTATCCTGAAGTTAGTGATGATGAAGAAATTTATCCTGAATACGTTGAGCAAAATGAATTGGAGTTGTTTTTTTACGGCGATCAGTTTATGGATGTTCTCAAAAGTGCACTGAATCAAAAATCAAATGCGACGGTGGATGAGTTTATTTCAGGATTAAATTATTATATGGAAAACGATGCATTTATTACTTTTTCATAATGAGGGCTGTGTAATTCAATAAAGAATGCTTTTTCATATACTAAATCAACTTATAGCACTCTGTTGGATTTTTCCACATAGGGTGCTTTCCATTTTACACTAGCAGCCGGTTACAACAATACAAAGTGTAGGCCGCGCTGTTCGGCAGTGTTCAGGAATAAGTACTCCAGACCGTATCCGCTGCGCTTCCTGGGCCAGTATTTTGACGCTGAACGGCTGAATACCTTACTTACCTCTCTCGCGGCATCCCCTTCTTACTACTGTACATCGCTTTATCCGCACTGTTCAGCAATGTATCGGCATCCGCGGCATCGTGAGGGAAAAGCGCAATGCCGATGCTGCCGGAAATCGTAATAACATACTCGTGGATCAAAAATGACTGAGTCAGCGCATTGCTGATTTTTTCCGCCGTTTGTCGGGGGAGCGGATCGTTTACCTTTAATCCGGGGAGCAGGGCGATAAACTCGTCGCCGCCAAGGCGGGCTACCGTATCACCTTCTCGTAAAACGCTTTGTAGACGGAATGCTACCAGCCGCAGCAGTTCGTCACCCACGGCGTGGCCGTAAACATCATTCACCGGCTTAAAGCGGTCGAGATCGATAAAGAGCAGCGCCACCTCTGTCTCATTGGCGATAGCCTGAGTAATCGCCAGCTCCAGGCGATTAACCAACAGCCTGCGGTTTGGCAATCCGGTCAGCGCGTCGAAGTTGGCGTGCAGCCAGACCACCTGCTCCCGCTGTTTGCGGTCGGTGATATCGCGAATAAACGCGGAGAAAATCTGCTTGCCTGATTGTTGATGTGGCCAGATTGACAGCTCGATAGGAAACTTGCCTTTAGTGCGATGCAGGGCGGTAATTTCGATGGTGCGATTAAGGATATTCGACGGCTGAGCCGCCTGAAAGCGCATTAAACCTCGTGCGTGCTGCTCGCGAAACTCTTCCGGCACGATCATCTCGCCCAGGTTGTTGCCGATAGCTTCCCCTGCGGACCAGCCGAACATTCTTTCCGCGGCCTGATTCCAGTTAATCACTACGCCCGCATGATTGATGGTAATCACCGCATCCTGCGCGGTCTCAACCAGCTGTCGATGGTTCTCCTCGCTTTCTGCCAGCGCTCGCTGCATCGACTCAATCTCGCTGATACTCTCTTGCAGCTCACGATGCATTTCCGCAAGCGAAAGCGAGAAAAAGCGAATACGCTCTTCTACTGACATATTTTTCATTTCGGCGTAGAGATCGCTGGCGCTACGAGGTGGCATAAGGCGTTCCTGATGAATCGAAGAGAATATTCAACCAATATAACAATAAGTGTAGTTAAAAAAAGATCCGCTGCTGACATCTCCGCTATTTTATCTATTAAATAAAATCTATTGTAAATTTGTCCAGATTTAAATTTAACGCTTAGTTACAGATGGATCATATTCCGGAGGTAATAATCCGCACTCTTTATAAAGCGTATTAAGGACAATTTATCGTGAATACTTTCTTGCGTAACACCCTGGCCGCCGTGTTGATGACTGCGGGTCTTTCCGTTGCCGCTCAGGCCGCGACGACAACCGAAGTACCGCCGTTATCCCAGGACCCGGTGGTGCAACATCTCAAGCTGAGCAACGATCAGGTCAGCAAAATTCAGGCCCTGCGTCAGGAGCTGGAAACAAACCTCAAAAATATCAAAATTGGTGGTTACCAGGATGGGGCTCTGGTTGATGTGATTCAATCCGGCAAATGGGATGATGCGAAAGTAAAACAGCAGTTAGCCGCTTTTGCGCAATTGGATCAGCAAACGCGTTATTACCGAGTGAAATATTACTTCGGTATTAATCAGGTACTGACGGCTGAACAGCGCGAGCAGGTAAAAAAAGATCTGCAGCAGGCACTAAACTAAACAATGTACGCATGTTGCGCCCTTTGGCGGAACATGCGTAATGACTTTCCGCAATGAAAAGACAAGGGTGCCATCATGAAGAAGTTTCTCTTTATTGCGCTGGGAATGACCGCGTTGTTTAGCCAGGCTGGGGTCGCCGGGACTAAAACGTTGGTCGATTATGGCGTCGTACAGGAAAGCCATATTATTAGCAACCCGCATCAGCGCCAGCCGCTTCGCACGCTGGCTGCGGGAACGCTGGGCGGCGTTGTCGGCCATCAATTCGGTAATGGTAAAGGGCAGACGGCGATGACCGCCGCAGGCGCCCTGGCCGGAGCTGGCGCTTCACGCTATCACCAGGATCGGCAGCAGGGCGCTCAGCAGGTTGAACTGCTAATCAAAACCAATAGTGGCCAGGTGATACAGGTGCTACAGGGTTACGACGGTCGGCTTATCTTCAACAAGGGAGATAAGGTGCGTATCCTGACGTCGGGAAATGATACCCGGGTGGATAAATCGGTGTAATGCGCCAAGCGGGAGCCAATATACTCCCGGTTGGCGTGACACGTTATGCTGATTTCAGCATATCAAAGCGGATAATCCGCGAACGTCCCAGCTCTTTCGCCCGATACAGCGCGGCATCTGCAGCACGTAGCAGGCTGTCGCTTTGCGCGTGTTGCGGATAGCTGGCGATACCGATAGAGACATTCACCTGGCCTATGTCCGTCAGCCCGCAGCGTAAAGTCATATTTCTCACGTTGTTGTAGATTTCAGTCGCGCAGGCTTCCGCTCTGGCCTCATCGCTGCCGGAAAGCAGCACCAAAAACTCTTCGCCGCCATAGCGGAATGCCATGCCAATATCGCGAACCGCGCGCTGGATGATCGCTGCGACGTTTTTAATCACCAGATCGCCCGCTTCATGGCCGTAATTATCGTTAACCGCCTTAAAGTGATCGATATCAATCATCAGGCAGCTCAGCGGACTGTTGTTGCGCACCGCCAGATTCATCTGCGTATGCAGCGCTTCCTCAAGATGGTGGCGGTTTCGCAACCCGGTCAGAGAATCAAACAACGCTTTTTCCAGCAGCGCGTTGCGCAGACGCTGATTGGACAGCGCCAGGCCCAGCGCTTCCGCCATGAGTTCGAGATAGGCGCGGGAAGGGGCTGTCTCACTGGTGACATTACGAAAAGAGAGCAGGCCAATGGCTTCACCCTGGGCGATCAGTGGGACGCACAATGATTGCTCGTTACATTCTTGCGGCAGATGATAGCAGGCGATGTCCGGCTCGCCGTTAACCGGCGGATGGCTCAGACCGCGGCGTACTGCCCAGCAGTTATCAGGATAAAAGACTGCGGGCTCGTCAGGTGGCGAAAGCCACTGCGCGACGCAGCGCATTTGCCAGGGATCGGTATCCAGAATATACAGTCGGCCAGGAACGTCCGGCGCGATGTTGGGCGCGAAAAGTTCAGCGACCTTCACCACATCCTCGAATGACTCACATCCCTGCAAGCGTTGAGTCATTCGCGCCAGCAGTTCACGAACCGCCCAGTCGGCATCGCGTTGTTGTTCAAGGCGCTGGCGGGCAAGGCCATTTTCGCGAAAGATGCGGATTGCCTGCGCCATATCGCCGATTTCATCGATCTGTTTGAAGTGCGGTGGTTCGACGGCATAATCCTGTGATGCCAGACGTTGTACCACATCGCTGAGTCGTACCACTGGGGTGAGTACCCGGCGTTTGAGAATAAAACCGAGAACAAATAAAAACATTAAGGCGGTCAGGCCGACCATCGCTTCCGAAAGCGTCCGCCAGAGGCGCGATTTTTCAGTAGCTTGCTGCATGGCGTTGTTCGTTCGGCCTTCCAGCAGCAGGCGGAAATGATCGATCTGCGTTTGCACCCGATCCAACTCCTGCTCATAAGGCTTGCCGTAAACCTGCAAAATTGCCTCTTTCTCTTCGCCGCGAGCGACGCGATCGATGGCGGCCTGCTGTTCATCTTGTAATTCATCGACAATACGCAGGCCGTCGCGCAACAGCGCCAACTCCTGCTGGCTGGCGCCAATGTCTTTTAGTTTAAGCAACCGATCTTCAATTGATTTGAGAGCTTGGATCTGCTGACGATACTGTTGCAGGGTCTCTGGTTGTTTTTCGATGACGTATAGTCGCGTGAGGTCCGAAAGCTCCCACGCGTCGCTTTCTATCTCATCGGCAAGACGAACGAACGCATCCCGTTGTTGTACAGCCTGGCGTTCAGCGCGATCGGCGCCGGAAGCCATTAGCATCGCCATACCGGATGCAATGGTCAGGCCTACGGTGATCCCGTAGGCCCAGTTAGTCATGGTGGCGATTCTCACCGAATATTTCCTTGCAGGCAGATGAATGAGACATTCGTCTTTTTATTATAGAACCCCGCAGCCAACCGGAAGATTCAGAGGCGCGGTATGCGGGTGACGAGGTGGTGTAACTCCTCGGCATGCTGGCGCAAAACAAGATACACATCGTTATCCAGAGCGCCATTTATAACATCAGTTTCGATAAGATGTAACGCCTCTTGATACGGCATACCGAGCCGATAAGGGCGATCCTCTACGAGCGCGGTAAAGATATCCGCAACGGCGATAATTCTGTCTGGAAGGTGCAAATAACGATGATTCAAATGAAGTGGATAGCCGCTGCCATCGAGTTTTTCATGGTGATTAGCGGCCCAATCGATGATTTCCGCCAGATCGGTGAAATCTCGTAATATTTCACCGGTCATATAGCTGTGTTCGCGAATCAATTCGGCTTCGTCATCGCTAAGTTCAGCCTGTTTTTCGAGGATCGCCAGTGGAATATATATTTTGCCGATATCATGCAAATAGCCGGCAATTTCAATTTTACGGCACACCAGCGGCGGTAAATTCATATAGACGGCGAGGGCATAAGAAATTTCGCCAACCATGATGCTGTGGCTGGCGGTGAAACTACTGTAGGTATCGACAATTTTCGCGATCAGCAAACAAATATCTTTCAGACCATCGATGTCAATATATACGTCGTTAATCGGCCCCACAATTTCCAGCAACCGCTGAATATGCTCTGCTTGCATATGGCGCCAGAAGGTAGGGTGTTGCGCTAGTTCACGCAGAGTATCGCAAAGTGGTGGATCGATATCGCGATAGTCATCGACAAAGCGGGCGACGAGCGCCTTTTGTTGGTCTGGAGCAACGACGCCTTGCGTAGGAAGGAGACGCTCAAAGCAGTCCGCAAAATAGACGATATGCTGCTCCAGATTGCCTTTGCGGGTTGGATCAAAGTGGTGATCGCCAATAATAGGACGGATAAGGGTAAAAGTGTCCAGGCCAGCAAGCATCTGTACGCCGCGGATTTGGTGTGGGTCATAAAGGTTATCTATCGCATTCAGTGAGTCAATGCGCCGCTTATCACCCAGTACGCCAATATCATGCAGCAGCGCGGCCAGAAAGATGGTTTTTTGCTGGAGTGCTGGAAGCTCCAACGCCAGCGATAATTTGTAGCTTATCAGCGCCGTGCGCAGTAAATGCAGATCCAACCTTGGGTTGATGGCGTTAATGACGCGCGTGACCAGCATTAAAGCCGACTTTAAGGCAATACGCATTTTTCTCTCCGTCCATGTAAACCGCTGTTGCCGTTAATCCTGTGACATCCGAAAGCATGCTCAAATGCCTCCCGGACGCTGCATGAGTGAAGAGATGTATATCTGAGGCTTCATCCACGCTCCGTAAACAATTCATTTTAGCTCACATAGTCGCTTTCATTCTGCTAATCACTTGATGAATCCTTTCACAGTTTGATTCATATCTAGTTGCGATGAGGAGTGATTGCTTTTACATCACCTTTCAGGAGGCGATAGGCGCGGACTGACAAACCCAAATCAGCGATAATGTGTTGTCAGTCTCAATTTTGCGAGATGGCATCGGCAATGCGGTTTAATTACCAGGAGTGCAGCAAAAAGTAACAACCAGGGAATAGTTGAGAGTCCTGCGAACGCGACTATTAGTTAATTGCAATGTTATACTTTTGTCAGTATTTATCAGTAAGCATAAATAATCCTGTTCTTATTTATATTTATTAATAGCTAACATTTTTAATCGGCTAGCACGGTCGCAAATATTATTATCCACAGTGATTGTTTGCGCTGACTATATTTGATGTATGTATGTTTTTGCCCGTGCGCGTTCAGGGCCTAATGTGCCGGAAGGCGGCGTCAACAGCGGCCTGCGTGATGTCATGCCTGTAAAATCGCCAGATAGCAGTTTAAGTCCATTCCTATATCAGAAAAAATCATTAGCGCGAAAATGATTATCAGCGTGAATATGAATGAACGGACTTCATTTTCGCTTTACAATTTGTAACATCTGTGAATCTATTATGTATTTTGGCATTAAGTGTAATTTTTTCTTGCTGCCGTGAATTTACAAGGATTACTATTGTCTGACTTGCTGTATCGCCTAATGACGGATGAAGGGACTCGTTTTTTCCTTAAGCGTTACCCTATATTTTAATGTTTACAGGAAAAACCATGTCTTGCGCCTTTAAAAAACATCTATTGCTTCCCCGCTATTGGGTGACCTGGTTTGGCCTGGCCATTCTTTGGTTAATCGTCCAACTCCCTTATCCCGTGTTACATACGCTCGGTACTAGCGCAGGGCGGTTATCACGTCGTTTTCTGAAACGTCGGGAACACATTGCCCGGCGTAACATTGAGCTGTGCTTTCCGGAGATGTCATGCGCTGCCCGCGAAAAGCTGCTGGAAGAGAACTTTATGTCTCTCGGCATGGGGCTTATCGAAACGGGTATGGCGTGGTTCTGGAGCGATGAACGCGTTAAAAAATGGTTTGACGTCGAAGGCATCGCCAATCTGAACAACGCGCTCAGCGCCGATAAAGGCGTGATGGTTGTTGGCATTCACTTTATGTCACTGGAGCTGGGTGGCCGCGCAATGGGCTTGTGTCGTCCGATGATGGCGACGTATCGCCCGCACAATAGCCCGCTTATGGAGTGGGTGCAGACTCGCGCTCGTCTGCGCTCGAATAAAGCGATGATCGACCGTCGTAATCTCTCCGGGCTGGTACATGCGCTGAAATCCGGTGAGGCGGTGTGGTTTGCGCCGGATCAGGATTACGGCCCGAAGGGCAGCGTATTTGCGCCGTTCTTCTCGGTTCCACAGGCGGCGACGACTAATGGTACCTGGGTGCTGTCGCGCCTCTCCGGTTCAAAAATGCTGAGTATCAGTATGGTGCGCAAGCTGGATCGTAAAGGCTACAGCCTGCATATCAGTGAAGTCATGAATGATTATCCCGGCGAAGATAAACAGATTGCCGCCAGTTATATCAACAAGGTCATTGAACGCGAAATTCTGCGTGCGCCGGAGCAGTACCTGTGGGTGCATCGCCGGTTCAAAACCCGCCCGCTTGGCGAAACTTCGGTATATTAGTACCACAGTTGCGCTCCACGCTTTCAAAATGACCGCAGTTGCGTTAACGTGAGCCGGATCATACTTTTTGTTGAAAGCGAAGGAGTGCAGCGTGTTCGCTGAGTTTGGTGTTTTGAATTATCTGACCTACCTGGTCGGGGCTATTTTTATCATTCTCGTACCAGGTCCCAATACTTTTTTTGTACTGAAAACCGGTATCGCGCACGGCGTTAAGAAAGGATACCTTGCCGCCGCTGGCGTATTTATCGGCGATGCGGTTCTGATGTTCCTGGCTTTTGCTGGCGTTGCGACGCTTATCAAAACGACCCCGGTGCTGTTTAATATTGTGCGCTATCTCGGCGCGATTTATCTGCTTTGGTTGGGCGCCAAAATGCTCTACTCGGTATTTAAACAGCGCGAGGGGCATGATGCCGCCGATGCTGAGCCGGGGAGCGCGATCCTCAAACGTTCGTTAACCCTGAGCCTGACCAACCCGAAAGCGATCCTTTTTTATGTCTCTTTTTTCGTCCAGTTCATTGACGTTAATGCGACATCGCCGGGCGTCGCGTTCTTTATCCTGGCGCTGACGCTGGAGATCATTAGTTTTATCTACATGAGCTTCCTTATCCTGTCTGGTTCGTTTGTTACGCGCTATGTGAAAACCAAAAAGAAACTGGCGAAATTGGGCAACAGCTTGATCGGCCTGGTCTTTGTCGGCTTTGCCGCACGCCTGGCGACGCTGCAGTCCTGATCCCGGAAACTATCTGCCAGCGATAATCGCTGTGTTGTAACAAAAACCCTTCAATTTTTATTGCATTGGTGTTACATATACAGCCGATTATCGCTCACAGAGAAGGGAACCCGGATGATTCTGCAAAAAATCCTCAGTAATAAAAACGGCAAGAAGTTTCTGTTGTCGATGGCGACGGTATTTGCTATTGCGCTTGCCGTCGTGGGCCGCGCAACGTTCGGTGGCGTGGTGAGCGAGTACAACATGCCGTACTCGGAGTGGACAACTTCAATGTTCTTCCTGCAAGGCGCGATGGTGATGGTTTACAGTACCGTGTTCACCGTGTTATTTGCTATCCCGCTGGGCTTTCTGTTTTTAGGTTCTGATCGTCAGGACTAAATGCAACAAGGCGAACTCTTGTTCGCCTTTTTGAATGATCCTATCTGTCACCAGCCACGGTCATGATGATGGTGGTGGTGTCGATGATGATAACCATCATCTACGATACATCCCGATAACAGCGTGCACAGCGCAATAATCAACGGTAACACCATCGGTTTTTTCATTACTCACTTCTCCAGTTAATGCCCGCTTTAGCAAATAAATACAGCGAAGCGGCTGATGAAGTGAGTGTATCGTCTTAACTTATTGAGTAGATAAGACAACTCTGCAATACCGGGCGGAGGGGAGAAATGAGATTACCACCAGCCCAATTCGGTACCGGCAACCACCACGATGGCGACGATAATCATAATAATGGTCGTCTTTTTCATGATGCCCCCCCTGGCGCCGCATAGCCGCCAACAAAAAACCAGCCCAGAAAGACCACGGCGACGATGAAAATCACCACCGGAAAAAGAATACCCAATTTCATGCTCAGTTCCTGTCTATTAACGTTATGTTATCTATCATACTGGAAAGTTATGCTTTTTGGTCAATATCGAACCGGGTCAGCATGCGGCGTGCGTTTTTGTCGTGGTACATAGCCTCATCCGCCGCGCGTAGCGCCTGCTCAACATCCATATTTCGCGGATCGACTTCGATCACACCAAAGCTGGCGCCAGGATATTCTATACCGTGTCCGGCCAGGCGGTAACGTCCGGTAAGCTGCTGGCGTAACTGGGCAATAAACGCCTCCTGCGCGGATGATTCAAGCGCCGGGCCGATGATTAAAAACTCATCGCCGCCGAGGCGGCCAACGGTATCTTCGTCACGCACGCTGGCACTTAATCGTTCGCCTATCTGGATGAGAAAACTGTCGCCGCAGGGGTGGCCCAGTTTATCGTTAATCGCTTTAAAATCATCGAGGTCGATGAAGATAAGCAGAAGTCGGCGTTGTTGGGCGCCAGCAGTGATAAACAGCGTCTTAAGATGTTTAAACAATGCGCGACGATTAGCTAAACCTGTCAACTCATCGGTATAGGAGTGCATCTCCAGCGCCGCATTCGCGCTGCGCAGTTGCTGAACCAGCGTCTCTTTCTCCACGTAATGAGAGATCAGGCTGGCGAACAGGATCATGACCTGCTCGCCTTCCAGGTTAAAGGGCTGCTTGACGCGGCTGGTGGCGCACAACGTGCCATATAAGGAACCATCGGCAAGATGGACCGGGATACTGAAGAACGTGGCGATACCGAGCTCCTGCGCGGCAATACAGGAGCGCCAACGTTGGCCAACGTCGTTGCAAAATATACAGTTATCATCGATCGCGCGTTTGCAAAGCGACTCGTCCCAGGGAACGGAGAACCCTTCGGGGATCTGCATTTCGCTGCTGTTGTGGGCATACATGACGAGCTGGCGCTGGGCTTCGAAGTCAATGCGGGTGAGATAAGTTGACTCCATGCGGGTCACCAGCTCCAGCATTTCCAGCAATTGTCGCACCAACGTTTCGAGCGTTCGTTCGGTAGCAAGCGTCTGTGAGACGCGGGCAAGAATGAAGTCTGACATGAATGAAACGGCCCCCGGACGTTAGCGCAGTACTGCGAGCTGGCGCAGCGAACAGCTAATAACAAACATATTTATAACGAATGTATCACATTTAGCAGGGGGATATCTGCTATCGCGACGGTAAAAAAAAGCCCCATCGGGGGCGATGGGGCAAAACTCATTGATTATGGAATGATCTGTTCTCTGGTCAATTCGAGAACGAGCGCTACTCTAAAGGGCAAAAGTGTAGTTAAAATGGAGAAACCGTGGAGATTCAGGGCGAAAGGTCGCTTTGAATAAAACAGGAGCAATTATGAAGTGGATAGTAATGATGTTGCCGCTGGCGTTAGCGGGCTGCGCTCAGTCACAACAGCCTGATGCGCCGCCGCCGCCAAACTCGATCGGGATGGCCAATCCGGCCGCCGTCTATTGCGACCAGAAGGGCGGTAAGCAGGTTCCGGTCCAGACACCTCAGGGCGTGCGCACCGACTGTAAACTTCCCAGTGGCGAAACGCTCGATGAATGGGAACTGTGGCGGCGCGATCATCCGGCGAAAAAATAATTCGCCGCCGCTAGATTAAGCTCTTTAGCCACTCCGCCAGCACCAGCGCATGGTTTTGTTGCGTATCTTTTGCCGCATAGAGCAGGGTTAATGGTTGCTGGTTGGCCAATTTGGCGAGCCGTAGCCCTTCATCGCGATGGTTTTCCAGTTCTTTGTGGTACTGCTGGCGGAAGTGAGGGAAGTCAATCGCTTCTCCATGCAGAGCCTTGCGTAAATCGCTGGAAGGCGTCAGGGTTTTACACCACTCGTCATAATGCAAATCCTCTTTTTTTATCCCCCGTGGCCACAGGCGATCGACCAGCACGCGGTAACCGTCGCTGGCCTCTGTAGGGTCATAAACGCGTTTACATTGAATCATCATTATTCTCCCGTCGTTATGTCAATCTGGCGGCAAGCCCTTGCAGCACACCGATAAATAACCATTGTGTTCCGCGAATGATAACGCTAATCTGAGGTTCCTTGTGTTGCCAGATAATCCACAGACATAAGGATCCTGCTATGAACACCCCTTTGCGCATTGCCCTTGTTGGCGATTACAACCCTGACGTGATTGCCCATAAGGCGATTCCGCTGGCTATCGATGACGCTGCCGCGGTTCTGGAACAACCGGTGAGTTATGACTGGATAGCCACCAGCGAGATTACCAGCGCTGACCGGCTCACCGATTATGACGCTATCTGGGTGGTTCCCGCCAGCCCGTATAAAAACGCCGAAGGCGCATTTATCGCCATTCGTTACGCCCGTGAAAATGGTATTCCGTTCCTCGGCACCTGCGGCGGTTTCCAGCACGCGATTATCGAATACGCCCGTAATGTAATGGGATGGCAGGATGCGGCGCACGCCGAAACCGATAGCGAAGGGCGAATGGTCATTGCGCCGTTAAGCTGTTCGCTGGTGGAGAAATCAGACGCTATCGAGCTGCGCGCGAACACGCTGATTGCTCGCGCTTATGGCCGGGACAGCATTGAAGAGGGATATCATTGTAACTACGGCATTGCCGAAAGCTTTGCCCATGAGCTGGAGCAGGGCGCGCTGCGGGTGACCGGATGGGATGAGAACGGCGAGATCCGCGCCGTGGAGTTAACCACCCATCCGTTCTTCGTCGCCACGCTGTTTCAGCACGAGCGCAACGCGCTGGAAGGGCGTCCGGCGCCGCTGGTACAGGCTTTCCTGCACGCAGCCCGACAATAAAAAATCGGCAGCCCCGGCTGCCGACCCTTGTTATTAATGAATTTCCCGCGCCCTGCCGGCAAGGGCGCCAAACAGCGCCATGATCACTGCGATGAGTGCGACGATAATTAACGGTATATGCCAATCGCCGTAAGCATCATGGATTTTACCGATGAGCGGCGGCCCGCAGGCGGCCAGCAGATAACCGATAGTCTGCGCCATGCCGGAGAGCGCCGCGGCCTGATGCGCTGAGCTGGCGCGCAGGCCAATAAACGTCAGGCCAAGGATCATGGTAGCGCCGGATCCGAAACCAAAAATCAATGTCCAGATCACCGCCTGACCGGGCAGTAACCACAGACCGAGCGTGCTGAACACGCACATTAAGGCGACCAGAACGGCGATGCCACGCTGATCTTTCAGGCGATGGAGTACTAGCGGGATGGCCAGGCCAGGCGCAGCGGTCGCCAGCTGCAACAGACCATGCAGAGAGCCAGCCTGCGCTTCGCTGTAGCCCATACTCTGCAGGATTGCGGGCAGCCAACCGACGATCACGTAATAGACCAGTGAATTAATGCCGAGGAACAGCGTTACCTGCCAGGCCAGCGCCGAACGCCAGATCCCCCGATTGTGCGCGGCGCCCGAACCGGTCATCGGCGTGGAAGCCTGGCGGCGGGCCTGCGGCAGCCAGAGAAAGAGCGCAAATAGGGGGAAAATCATCAGCAGCAGCAGCGCGCCGCGCCAGCCAAAACCCACTAGCGCCAGCGGCACCACCATTGCGGAACCTGCCGCCGCCGCCGCGCCCATGGTAATGGAGTAGGCGCCGGTCATACGGGCGACATGGCCGGAAAAATCACGCTTAATTAACCCAGGCAGCAGCACGTTACCCAGCGCGATTCCGCAGCCAATGAGCGCTGTACCGAGATATAGCCAGGCTGTTGAGGGGAGGGAACGTAATCCGATCCCGAGGCAAATAATCACCATCGCCAGCAGCAGGCTACGCTCAATGCCGAAACGGCGGGCGACGCCGGCCGCCAGCGGAGAGACCAGTCCGAAGGCCAGCAAAGGTAGTGTAGTGAGCAGCCCGGTTTGCGCCGTCGTCAGTTGGTATTCAGCGCGTATCGCATCCAGCAGTGGGGCGATACCGGTGAAAGTTACCCGTAGCGTGGCGGCGATAAATAAAATGCCGACAATCAGCAGCAGCTTGCTGCCGTCGGCAGAGGAAGAAACAGGACTCATAACGTTCTCAGACTAATAAACAGGGTCGTAACAATAGCCTGTTTAACCGCTGTTTGAATCAAGCTAAAATGACAGATTATCGCTAATATCGGACAATTTGATGATTGGACTGGGTTTAGACGGCTATGAACCAGACAGCGGCCATGAAGCGGCGCTGGCGTTTCGCATCCAGGTGGTGGACGACGAGCAGTTTATTCCGCGCCATCAGCACCGCAAAGGTCAACTGATCCTCGCGCTGCACGGCGCTTTAACCTGCGAAGTGGATAACGCTATGTGGATGGTGCCGCCGCTGTATGCGGTGTGGGTACCGGGTCAGCTTCCACACAGCAATCGTGCAACGCCAGGGGCGCAGGTGTGCTTTTTGTTCATCGAACCGGGGGCGGCGCCGATGCCTGAGCATTGCTGCACGTTAAAAATCTCACCCCTGGTGCGAGAGTTGATTATGACCCTTGCCGAACGCGGCAGGGAGGCGCTTGACGCGCCGCCTACGCAGCGCCTGGTGCAGGTATTATTTGATGAGCTACCGCAACAACCGCAGGAGCACCTGCAGTTGCCGGTTTCAGGACATCCGAAGATCCGCCGGATGGCCGACACCATGGCCCGCGATCCGGCGCACTGGCAGACGCTGTCGCAGTGGGCGGCGGCGTTCGCCATGAGCGAACGCAACCTGGCGCGGCTGGTGGTGCGGGAGACCGGGCTTAGCTTTCGCCGCTGGCGGCATCAGCTGCAGTTGATTCTGGCGCTGCAGATGCTGGTGCGCGGACAGACGGTACAGCAAACCGCCCAGACGCTCGGTTATGATTCAACAACCGCCTTTATCACCATGTTTAAAAAAGGATTAGGGCAAACGCCTGGCCGCTACCACGCCAGTTTATCTAAGCCTTTCCGATAAAAAGTGAAATAATGCCGGCGGCGATAAGCGGCCCGACCGGGACGCCACGAAACAGCGCCACGCCCAGCACGGTACCCACCAGCAGCCCGGCGACCAGCTGAGGCTGCGAACCCATAAGCGCGACTCCGCGTCCGCCAAGCCACGAGACGAACACGCCCACGGCAATCGCCAGCAGTGACTTCCAGTTCACAAAAGAGTGGATAAGCGTCGAGGGCGGTAACGTTCCGCTGGCGATGGGAGCCATCACGCCGATGGTCAGAATGATGATACCAATGGTCAGCCCCTGCTTTTCAATCCAGGGGAAGAAAACATTAAGCGGCGTCACCCGCACGATGATGAGCACCAGTATTGAGATAGCGACAGTGGTGTTATGGCTGATAAAGCCGAGCGCCGCCAGCCCCAGCAAAATAAACAGGGTTGTATCGAACATGCCAGAGATCCTTGCCAAAATAAAAAAAGAAAACCTGCTTACTCTACGCATAATCGCGTGAATAAACAGGCTTTTAATTTATTTGCTGCAAATAAGACTACCAGCGCTGCCCGTGAACCTTGTCGCATACCGGCGATGCGTTAAATGACGCGACGGAACGCTACCAGCTCAGGACGGGCGATACGCAGATAATCGTCGGTATTCATAATGATCGATTTTTCCAGCAGTCCGGCATTAAAGGCTATTTCTGTAAAACGTTCGAACAGCAACGGGTCGGCGACCAGTTTTAGCTTAGGGTGGAAGCTAAACGGCGGAATAGCGCCGAATACGCAGGCGGTAAGGGCATCGACTTCTGCCGGGCTGGCGAGTGACGCTTTACTGCCGCCAATATGCTGCGCCAGGCGGGATAAATCGGCCTGCTGATCGGCGGCAAGGATAGCCAGCACGTGCTGGCTTATCCCATTACCTTTCACTTTACAGACCAGCGCTTTGGCGCCCTGTCCCAGCGCGGTACCGCGGATTGCAGATACGGCTTCACATTTACCAACGGCTTCATGTTCCATAACCCGGTAGCGAGCCTGTTGCCGATCAAGGAGGCGACATAACCGCTGGTGTATGTCTGCGGTCTCTGGCGATTGCATGTTGCGATAGTTCCTCTACAGAAAAGGCAAAGCTTAACCCCGCGCGATGGCAATGAAAACTTATCTGCGAAGGTCGGGGCTTTTTTTCTGCTTTTTGTTCATATACAGGCGCGCATCGGCAGCTTTCATTGCGTCGCTGAGTGATTGTTCTGGCGCGAGATGTTCCCCGCCCCAGGAAAAATCGACGCGCTGTTGATGGTCATGAATCGCCAGATATTGCCGGATCTTCGCCGGGATATTTTCCGCTTCATCGTGCGGATAATCGATCAGAATTAGAAAGAACTCATCGCCTCCTAAGCGCACGCCATAATCGCTGCTACGAATGGAAGCGGAAATAGCCCGCGCCAGAAGAATAATCGCTTCGTCGCCGGCGTTATGCCCCCAGGTATCGTTGATCTTTTTCAGTCCATCGCAGTCAAGCGCTATCGTTACCACGTTAACCCCTTGCGCGGTAAGCCGTTGCAGGCGCGACTCCAGCATCGGGGTAAGGATCTTACGATTATAAAGGCCGGTCATGGTATCGCTGATATTCTCTTTCGATACCGAGTTATAAAGGCGGAAATGAACCCGCACCAGATGCAGTAACGCGGCGGTAGAGAGTAAATAAAACAGGAAGAGTTTCCACGAACTGAGCAGAAAATACATAATATCAAGAGATAAGCTTATCCGTAAGTTTTCTGCCACCTGATGGGTGTAATGGGCGTAATTCAACAGATGTGTTTTACTATGATGTACCTCAATGAGGGCGCCGGTATCGGAATCCTTCAAGGTAATATCCAGATAGCGCCACACTAAAGGCCGGTCGCTGGTATATAACAACGCCTCAATCTCTTGCGCGGTCACATCGACCATCACTACGCCTTTTAGCTTATCCTTGAAATACACCGGCGTTAAAAACGATAAAATATTCTTTCCCGTCATCGCATCAACATACACGGTTGAGATGAGCGAGCGACCCTGTTCTAAACCATCGAGGCTGGCCTGGCTAATACCCAGTTTACTGTCCTGAAGAAAATTCCAGTTCTGTATCGGATTGCTTTTAATTCTGACGGGTGCATAAAAATAGATATATTTATTTACCAGATCTATGTAATAGCGAAAGCGTTTTTCTGATTTGAGCGTCGCAGGAACCTCTGGCTGCCAGCTATCATTCCTGGCAACCGCGCGATCGAATGCCTGGAGCGCAGGAATATCGCCACGCCACTTGCGGCAGTCGGCATGCGCGGCGCTTAGCGTGCCATGCAGTTGGGGATAGGTATATCCGGCGATATTCAAACCACTGACATCCCCGTTGTGTTGTACGCTATTGCAGACCTGCTCTAGCTCCGTTTGATTTGGGGGAGTATCCAGTTTGCGCAGAAATTGAGAGATGATGAGTTGATTCTGATACTTATCATAGAGAAAGGTCGATTCTCCTTTTTCTATGATGTATCGCATATAGCCTGACATATCGCGATGGGTAGCGATTAATTCGTATACAAGAAATGAAGACGTCAACACCACAACGCCTGCGGAAATAACATGTCGCAGTAATTTATTCTGTAATTTCATGATGTTTGGATTCGTCTTACCCGTTTAGCTGATTTTATCATAGTGGATAAACAGGCTACCAGAGCGTGGGTGAACGAACGGCTGGTCAGATTAACTATGCTGACAGATAGTGTAGGTGTGGAGAACGAGGCAGGGCAGACTAACTAAAATGCGGCACTCTTCATGACGCGTGTCTGAAGAGTGCGCAGGACTGGCCAAAGGCCACTCATGAGGCGGCGGAGGCAAACATTTTGCTTCCGGCGACTTGTGACATGACAGGCTGATAAACATCGATAGATTCGATATTGTCAAAAGTCACCATGTCGGATTTGCAAAAAATGCATTTCGCGCCGAAGGGGTTTTTTTCGCTCACATCAAAATGTGAGGTTCTGTACTGTGACCCATGGCAGCACGGGCATCGGAAATGAATATTGTTAATCATAATTTTATCCTTTTATATTATTATGTTTTTTACATTTTGTCACTGACCCACAGATGAATATGTAAATTTCTGATGGGCTGAACTGCAAAACGGAAATATCGTTTGCGTTACTACTAAAAATAGCATGCCTGACAAATTATGTTATCAATTTATGCCATTTTGTGTTGATTTGAATGAGATGCTTCTTATTTATCTACTCAGGTCAAGGCCGTCATCGTTATCGTAAATCAGAAGTTCGCATCAAATTCAGCCAGCGTTTAACCGTCTTACTAAGCCATTACTCTTATTAGTCATCTTCTATCCAGTTTTTAATGTATCAAAGCATACAGGATTTGATTTGCAGAAGAATCTTAATACTATTGGAGAGACTCAGGAAAGGTGGTATCAGCGATAGCGCCTGGAGGTGTGAGTAACTGCTTGGGTAATATATTTCTGTCTTTCAAATCGACGTAACCATTAACGCATAGTAGAAAAAATAGTGCAACCTTTATTTTAGCCGTCCGGAGGCCCGATGCGTAAAGGATTAATTCGGCAATTATCAAAATGTAAATGTACGGAGCCAGAATCTGCCTGGCAATGTGTTTTCGTGACAGATAAATCAGCCAGAATGGGTATTTATCTGGCTGATTTATGAGACTAAGTATTACTGGTGGCGCCTTGTTTATGGAACAGCTCGCGGAAGACCGGGTAAATATCTTCCTGATCGCGAATATGCTGCATTGCAAAATTCTCAAACGTCGCCTGCAGATGCTCATACTCGCGCCACAGCGTCTGGTGGGCGCGGCGGGTGATTTCGATATAGCTGTAGTAACGAACTACCGGCAATATTTTCTTCGCCAGCAGTTCATGACACAGCGGCGAGTCGTCCGCCCAGTTATCGCCATCCGACGCCTGCGCGGCGTAAATATTCCACTGCGCCGGGTCATAGCGGGCTTTAACAACCTCATCCATCAGCTTTAAGGCGCTTGAAACGATCGTGCCGCCGGTCTCCTGGGAATAGAAAAACTCATGTTCATCCACCTCTTTCGCCTGGGTGTGGTGGCGAATATAGACCACCTCAACGTTTTTATAGGTCCGGCTGAGGAACAAATACAGCAGAATGTAAAAACGTTTCGCCATGTCTTTTGTGGACTGGTCCATTGAACCAGAAACATCCATCAGGCAGAACATCACCGCCTGGCTTGAAGGCTCCGGTCGTTTCTCATAGTTTTTATAGCGTAAATCAAAGGTGTCGATAAACGGCACGCGCTCAATTTTAGCCCGCAGTTCAGCAATCTCTTTACGTAGCCGCTCCTCTTCCAGCAACTGCGCTGGTTCGCTTTTGGCAATGGTATCGAGATCGTCTTCCAGCGCCCGCAGTTCGCGCCGTTTACCGGCGGTCATCGCGGTTCGCCGCGCCAGCGAATTCTGTAGCGAGCGCACCACGCTGATATTGGCCGGCACGCCGTTGGCGGTAAAACCCGCACGATGGGTTTTGAACTCGTTCAACTGGCGTTGCTGGTTTTTCTTCAGGTTGGGAAGGGCCAGATCTTCAAACAGCAGGTCAAGATATTCATCTTTGGAAATCTGAAAGACGAATTCATCCTGGCCCTCGCCATCGGCGCTGGCTTGCCCCTGACCACCGCCGCCTCCGCCGCCGCCGCCCTGAGGGCGTTCAATGCGGTCATTCTGCACAAAGTGATCGTTGCCGGGATGGACGCGATTACGTAGCCCGCCGCGCCCCTGATGAAACATCGGCTCGTTAATATCGTCCGTCGGAATAGAGACAGACTCACCGCTGTCGATATCGGTCACCGAACGTTTATTGATGGCTTCGGAGATCGACTGCTTTATCTGCGCCTTGTAACGGCGCAGAAAGCGCTGACGATTGACAGCGCTTTTGTTCTTCCCGTTCAGGCGTCGGTCTATGAACCAGGTCATATGCCCTCCTGTACTGCATTTGCCAACTGTACCCTGATGTTGATTAGGGTAGATGTCTTTCATTATACGAGCCGTGGTGCTGAAACCCGGCAGCCGCGGCTACCGGGTTTGTCGCTATCAGGACGATTTACGTACCCGCAGGTACCATTCGCACAGCAGGCGCACCTGTTTACGGGTATAGCCTTTTTCCATCATGCGATCGACAAAGTCGTCGTGTTTTTTCTGCTCGTCGGTAGACGTTTTGGCATTGAACGAAATGACCGGCAACAGCTCCTCGGTATTGGAGAACATTTTCTTCTCAATAACCGTGCGCAGTTTTTCATAGCTGGTCCAGTTCGGATTACGTCCGCTGTTATTCGCTCTGGCGCGCAGCACGAAGTTGACGATTTCATTACGGAAATCTTTCGGGTTGCTGATCCCCGCAGGCTTCTCGATTTTCTCCAGTTCCGAATTCAGCGATTCACGGTCAAACAATTGCCCGGTATCCGGATCGCGGTACTCCTGATCCTGAATCCAGAAATCCGCATAAGTGACATATCTGTCAAAAATGTTCTGTCCATATTCGGAATAAGACTCAAGATACGCCGTCTGGATCTCTTTGCCGATAAACTCGGCGTATTTCGGGATCAGATAGCCTTTAAGGAATTCCAGATAACGTTCGGCCTGCTCTTGCGGGAACTGTTCGCGTTCGATTTGCTGTTCCAGCACGTAGAACAGATGGACCGGGTTGGCCGCCACTTCGGCATGATCGAAGTTAAACACCCTTGAGAGAATTTTAAAGGCAAAACGGGTAGAGAGACCGTTCATCCCTTCGTCGACGCCGGCGTAATCACGATACTCCTGGTAGGATTTCGCTTTCGGGTCGGTATCTTTCAGGCTTTCGCCGTCATAGACGCGCATCTTCGAGTAGATGCTCGAGTTTTCCGGCTCTTTCAGGCGCGACAGAATAGAGAAGCGCGACAGCGTTTCAAGCGTTCCTGGGGCGCATGGCGCATGGGTCAGCTCACTGTTATTCAACAGTTTTTCATAAATACGGATCTCTTCCGAGATGCGCAGGCAATAAGGCACTTTGACGATATAGACACGGTCAAGGAACGCCTCGTTGTTTTTGTTATTACGGAAGGTTACCCACTCGGATTCGTTGGAGTGCGCGAGGATAATGCCGTTGAACGGCAGGGCGGAGATCCCCTCGGTACCGTTATAGTTGCCTTCCTGGGTCGCCGTCAGCAGTGGGTGCAGTACCTTAATCGGCGCTTTAAACATCTCGACGAATTCCATGATCCCCTGGTTGGCGCGGCACAGCGCGCCGGAGTAACCATAGGCATCCGGGTCGTTTTGCGCATAGTGTTCCAGTTTACGGATATCCACTTTCCCCACCAGCGCCGAAATATCCTGGTTATTTTCATCACCGGGTTCCGTTTTGGCGATGGCAATCTGTTCGAGGATTGACGGCCACACTTTCACGACGCGGAATTTAGTGATATCACCGCCGAACTCGTGCAGGCGTTTCGCCGCCCATGGCGACATAATTGTGCCGAGATAACGGTTAGGAATACCGTATTCTTTGTTGAGGATCTGCGCGTCCTCCTGCGGGTTAAACAGGCACAGCGGATGATCGTTGACCGGGCTGCGTTCGCCGTTGGCGCTCAGTACATAGATTGGCACTCGCTGCATCAGCGATTTCAGTCGTTCCGCCAGCGAGGACTTACCACCGCCGACCGGCCCCAGCAGATACAGAATCTGTTTTTTCTCTTCCAGACCCTGCGCAGCATGTTTCAGATAGGAAACAATCTGCTCGATGGCATCTTCCATACCATAAAACTCTTCAAACGCCGGATAGCGTGCAACAACCCGGTTTGAAAAGAGGCGGGACAGCCGCGGCTCCAGGGCCGTATCGACCATGACTGGTTCACCAATGGCCGTCAATAGCCGCTCAGCCGCGTTGGCATAAGCACTGCGATCTTGCCGGCAGATGGTAAGAAACTCCTGCAGTGTGAACTCTTCGTCCTTGGCAGCTTCATAGCGCTGGCGATAGTGATCGAATATATTCATGGCATGCCGTCCTTTCGTTTTTTAGCACAGGTTGAGAGCCGTTCATATGAATAGTAGGGGCCCCCGGAAGGAGCAGGCTGAACGACATCCTTCACTTCTCAGCAACCCTCGTGCCAGGTTACAGAAGCGATTTGGATAACGTGCTCTGCGACTACACCTTCTAAATTTAAGCGTAGATGCATTTAGAAAACTTGCATGCCGCTAAAACTCAATTTCAATGACATATCAATAACTCATCCGGAAACCAGGCAATTTTTCGCATATCTTGCCAAAGCCGTTCATCAATGCGTCATGAAGTTGCAAGAGGGCGGTCATCAAGCAGTGGGAAATTGTTCGGTTTAGTGTAAGAGCAAGTAAAGCATTTGAGGCATGACCTCTACGACGTTAAACTGCACGCGCTAATTATTTGACAACAGGAATATGGATCGTGACTAAAATCAAACTTCTGGCACTGGGTGTGTTCATCGCGACGTCAGCTAGCGCAGCGCACGCTGACGGGAAGTTAACGCTGGGGGCCGGCGTGGGCGTCGTCGAGCATCCTTATAAACAATATGATGCAGATGTTTATCCGGTACCTGTCATTAGTTATGAAAGTGATAATTTCTGGTTCCACGGTTTGGGTGGTGGTTACTACCTGTGGAATGATACCAACGACAAACTGTCCGTGACCGCTTACTGGTCGCCGATGTATTTCAAGCCGGGCGACAGCGACAATTCGCAGATGCGCAAGCTGGACCGCCGCAAATCCACCATGATGGCGGGTTTGAGCTACGTTCATAACACTCAGTACGGATTCCTGCGTACGACGCTTGCCGGTGATACGCTGGACAACAGCAACGGTATCACCTGGGATCTGGCCTGGCTGTACCGTTATACCAACGGCAACCTGACCCTGACGCCGGGTATTGGCGTGGAGTGGAACAGCGATAATCAAAACGAATACTACTACGGCGTCTCGAAGCATGAGTCTAATCGCAGCGGCATGCGCAGCTACGATCCTGACAGCAGCTGGAACCCGTATCTGGAGCTGGCGGCGAACTATCGTTTCCTCGGCGACTGGAGCGTTTACGGTATCGCCCGCTACACTCGTTTGTCTGACGAAATCACCGATAGCCCGATGGTGGACAAATCCTGGAGCGGCCTGATTTCGACCGGGATTACCTACTCCTTCTAACAGCGCACTACGACAGACTTTTTTGTGCATCAAAACAGGGCGTTATGCCCTGTTTTGCTATACGGTGGCGCGAAAGTGGCGAACTCCCACGACAATTCGCGTTTATGCCGGGTGGCGGCTACGCCTTATCCGGCCTACGGTCCGTGCCATTGTGAGCTTAAATCTCTATCTCGTACCTATGGTTACTGACACTGCCGGTGTTGGTGGCGACTGGCCGCCCCCTGTCGCCCCATTAAAGTAGGCCTGATAAGCGAAGCGCCATCAGGCGCACATAGGCTACCCGCTCACGCCCGACGGTTATCGGGCGTTTTCGTACAGGGTTTGCGCGTTGATTAACGCTTCACGACGCGAATGGTCTGCGCCAGGCGGGTGGGTTTCTCTTCGCTGGCTTTCTGCGGCACGGTCACGCAGCAGGTTTCGACGCAAACGAAAGTTTTGTAGCCATCATCCGGCATATCGCCCATGCTGACGGAAAGCGCCGGGCCCGGGTTCCAGGCAACGACGTTACCGTGGTGGCGATGGACCACATCGATGTTGCGCTTCAGGACATCATCATGAATCACGCTGCAGGCTTCGGCGTTCAGATAAACGCGGTCGGTACGGTCAGGGAAGGTCTGGATGCCGTCTTTCAGCACGCCTTCTTCGGCATTCAGCACTTTATCAACATAGCGATCGCCAAGGCCGCTAACTTTCACCGCCGCGATATCGCCAACGTTGAAATAGGTGTGCAGGGCAGAAGTGGTTTCAAACTCGCCGTGGGCTTCCAGTTCGATCTCGCAGGTCTTACCCAGCTTGAAGCGCGCATACAGCGTGAAGTCGTGCGGCCAGTATTTGCGGGTTTCGTCACTGCTCTGCAGTTCGAAGGTCAGCATCACGCCGTTTTCATCTTCGTCCTGGCATTTTAGCGCCCACGGCAGGTTACGTGCGAAACCGTGCGACGGCAGCCCCTGTTGCGCTGATGGGCCGAACCACGGCCAGCAGATGGGTACGCCACCGCGCAGGGCGACGCCGCTTTTAAATGGGGTATTGTTGCTCAACCACAAAACTTCTTCTTCACCGGCCGGTTGCCAGGAGAGCAGGTGAGCGCCCTGTAGGGCGACGGAAGCTTTTACCTGCGGGTGGTCAACGACGATAAGTTCAAGATCGTCCAGCTGGCGGCGGGATAAAGCAGGAGAAAGTTGTTCAATCACCGGGAGAGCAAAAATTTTATTAATCATTACGCCATCCTCTTTCAGGCAAAAAAAAGAGCGACCGAAGCCGCTCTTATTAATTACTTGTTCATCTCAACTTATTTGGAGATGTGAGCAATCAGGTCCAGAACTTTGTTGGAGTAACCAGTTTCGTTGTCGTACCAGGAAACCAGTTTCACGAAGTTGTCGTTCAGTGCGATACCAGCTTTAGCATCGAACACGGAAGTGCAAACTTCGCCGTTGAAATCGGTAGATACAACGTCGTCTTCGGTGTAACCCAGAACGCCTTTCATTGCGCCTTCAGAAGCCGCTTTGATTGCTTTCTTGATTTCTTCGTAGGACGCTGCTTTTTCCAGACGAACGGTCAGGTCAACAACGGATACGTTCGGAGTCGGAACGCGGAACGCCATACCGGTCAGTTTGCCGTTCAGTTCTGGCAGTACTTTACCTACAGCTTTAGCAGCGCCGGTAGAGGACGGGATGATGTTCTGAGCTGCGCCGCGGCCGCCGCGCCAGTCTTTGTGAGACGGGCCATCAACGGTTTTCTGAGTTGCGGTGGTAGCGTGAACGGTGGTCATCAGGCCTTCAACGATACCGAAGTTGTCGTTGATAACTTTAGCCAGCGGAGCCAGGCAGTTAGTGGTGCAGGATGCGTTAGAAACGATGTCCTGGCCTGCGTAAGTGTCGAAGTTAGCGCCGCGAACGAACATCGGAGTGTTGTCTTTGGACGGGCCAGTCAGAACGACTTTTTTCGCGCCAGCGGTGATGTGTTTACGAGCGGTTTCGTCGGTCAGGAAGATACCGGTTGCTTCAGCAACAACGTCAACACCAACTTCGTCCCATTTCAGGTTAGCCGGGTCACGTTCAGCGGTAACACGGATTTTTTTACCGTTAACGACCAGATGACCGTCTTTCACTTCAACGGTGCCGTCGAAACGACCGTGAGTGGAGTCATACTTCAGCATGTAAGCCATGTACTCTGCGTCTAACAGGTCGTTGATTGCAACGATCTCGATGTCAGAACGTTTCTGAGCAGCACGGAAAACAATGCGACCGATACGGCCAAAACCGTTGATACCTACTTTGATAGTCATATATTCCACCAGCTATTTGTTAGTGAATAAAAGGTTGCCTGTAAAATTACAAAAACCTTACGCAGCGTCAAGCGGAATCGTGTCAATCATTGCGACAAATCAATCCTGAGCAGACCTTTGCGCGATTGATTTGCCTCACTCTCCCTTTGAGCCCAATTCCATATGGGGACTGCGTCCGGAATTTTAAAGGTCATATAAGATAAAAATGTGATTAGTATCACAATTATCTGGCTGCCTGATGGCATCGGATAAGTTTAGAACAAAAGTACAGGTTTCATTGTTAATGTTTTGTTAGAATCGACGGGTAAAGTTGCCCTTTCAAAGCGAGAAGTAATCACATGGCTAATAAACCATCTCCTGACGAGCTCAAACAAGAATTGAGCGAGATGCAGTTTTATGTGACGCAGAATCACGGTACCGAACCGCCGTTTACCGGTCGGTTGCTGCATAACAAAAAAGACGGCATCTACCACTGCCTGGTCTGCGATGCGCCGCTGTTTCACTCACAATCCAAGTATGACTCCGGCTGTGGCTGGCCGAGCTTCTATGAGCCGGTGAGCGACGACGCGATTCGTTATCTCAATGATTACTCCCACGGTATGCAGCGTACGGAAATTCGCTGTGGCAATTGCGATGCGCACCTGGGGCATGTCTTCCCGGATGGCCCGCAGCCGACCGGCGAGCGTTTTTGCGTCAATTCGGCCTCATTAAGCTTCACCGATGACCAAAACGGCGAGCGAACCAAAGGCTAAGAAACGATTCAGCAAATTATTCCAAGTCGGATGAGCAGAAGATGGATATCGAGCAAATTATTGCCAGTATGACGCCGGAACTGTACCAACGTTTAGCCACCGCGGTGGAGTTAGGAAAATGGCCGGACGGCGTTGCGCTGACCCCGGAACAAAAAGAAAACAGCATGCAGCTGGTGATGTTGTGGCAGGCGCGCAACAACACGGATGCGCAGCATATGACCATCGACACCAACGGTCAGATGGTGATGAAGAGCAAACAGCAATTGAAAGAGGATTTCGGAATCGTGCCGAAGCCGATTGCGACGTTCAAACCGCAGTAATCTGCTGCACTGAACGCCCGGTTTAACCGGGCGGCTCTTTAAGTCACCCCGGTCGCGTCGTGCTTCCGGGGCTCGCGCTTTACTGCGTCTTGATACCTAGCGACTCGGCCAGCTGTCGGGCAAGCTGGTTTTTATCATCTGCGCCATATTCCCAGAACATGCCGCCCGCTAACCCTTTGCTCTTGATGTAATCGGCTTTGATCGCCACCGAACGAGGGTTCTCGTAGGACAGGGCGAATAGCGCTTTGCCATCGGTTGATTTTACCGATAACCACGGCACCTTCGCTTCATCATCCCAATGCTCAGTAAAGCGTTTCTGCGGATCGTTTAGTAGTTTGGCGACAATATCGTTGTATTTCACATAGGTATCTTTGCTCAGGTCATAACCCAGCGATTTAAACAACTCGATTTGCTGCGCCCCGAAGTAAGGTTGGGTGGCCGGGTTTTTCTGCGCATCCGGCTTACTCCAGTCGATGCCTGGCTCGACGGCACGTTTCGGTACCCGGCCATAGAAACCAATACCGAGATTCATTTGGCTGGGTTTGAGACCAGCAGCCAGATAGTTATTAACCACAAAATCGGCGCTGTATTTATCCGCTGCGGCCGCCGTCGGCCAGTGGCGGGAGTCATACAGATTGGAGTTGAAATATTGCGTGCCGTAGGCCATGTCGTAGGTCATCAGATTGATGTAATCCAGCTGCGGGGCGACCGCTTTCACGTCGACCCAGCTTTTTGGACTTTCAACATTAGCGCCCACGGCGATGGTCACCAGTTTCTTAGTGCCAACGGCGGCACGCAGTTCTTTAAGCAACGCGGTAAAGTTATCGCGATCCGCCGGTTGGCTAGCCACTAATCCCCAGGCGCCGTTAACCGGAAATTCCCAGTCAAGATCGATGCCATCAAGGCCATACTGGTTAATGACCTGCTGAACCGAACGAATAAACACCGCCCGGCTTTCCGGCGTGGCTGCCGCGCCGGAAAATCCACGCGCGCCCCAGCCGCCGACGGAGAGCAGGACTTTTAGATCCGGGTTTTGCTGACGTAGCGCCGGCACTTTTTGTAAATCCGCCTGTACTTTCGGCGACAGCCAGATTTGATGGAGATGGTCAGGATCTTTCAGCGCGTCGTTGGTCTCGTCTTTTTCATCGTTGTAGATAAGGCCGAACGAGTAGTTAAGATGGGTTATTTGTCGGACATCAAGCTTGTCGATATCGCCGCCGGGGCCTGCGGTGACGTCGCCGCCGCCGTTAAAGTAGCCGACCGACATGTAAGATTGCGCGGAAACGACAGAGGCGCAGAGCAGGGGTAATGCTGCCAGCAAGGGCAAAAGTTTCATCGGAGTTCCTCTTTGACAATGATATACCCGTCATACTTCAAGCTGCAGATGCGTTGGCAGCGTGCACTCACCCCAGTCACATAGTTATCTATGCTCCTGGGGATTCGCGCCCTTGCCGCCTTTCTACAACTTGAATTATTTAGGGTATAAATAAGCACACGCCACGGAAATGGCGTGGCGAAAAAACAGCCTGCCCACAGTATCAGCCCTTATCCAGGGAAACTGCGAGACAGCTCAATTTATCGAGGTCAACGAGGCGGTAAATACCGCCCGGCGTGAGGTCAGGGCTGGGTTTCCAGCCAGTCATCAAGGGTGTAGAGCGTGGCTCCGGCGGCGGCCATGTCCATAAAGGCAACGGCGCTGTCCTGCGGCTGCAGGTTGACACCGCGACAGCCGTCGGTGATAACGTTAACGGTGTAGCCCAAATCCAGCGCATCGAGCACGGTAAATTTAACGCAGTAATCCGTCGCGAGGCCAAGAATGTTCAGCTCCGTCACGCCGTGCGCGCGTAGCCAGCCATCCAGTTCGGTTTTCTGCCGGTGACCGTTGTCGAAAAACGCGCTGTAGCTGTCGATTGCCGGGTTTTGCCCTTTATGAAACACGGCGTTGATGGCCTGCTGTTTCAGTAACGGGTGCAGCGCGGCGCCATCGCTATGCTGCACGCAGTGATCGGGCCAGAAAGTCTGCGGCAGGCCATCAAGCTCGCCCTGGGCATAGGGTTCTGCCTGATGCTGGCTGGCAAAGCTGCCGTGGTTGGCCGGATGCCAGTCCTGGCTTGCGATGATGGCGTCGCCGCGCGCCAGGCTCCAGTCGATCAGCTGATTTGCGATATCAATGGTGCTATCGCCTTCGGGGACGGCTAGCGCGCCGCCGGCGCAGAAATCGTTTTGCAGGTCGACCAATAGCAGTGCGCGGTGGCTCATAGCATGCTCCTTATTCATCGGGGGTCAGCTCGCCGCGCAGGTTTTGCTGCATGGCGTTTCGAATGGCCGCACCATCAAGGTTCTGACTGAGCAGATAGTGTAGCTTGGTCAGCGTCGCTTCCACGGTCATATCAAAACCGCTAATGACACCGGCCTGCGCCAGTGCGTTGCCGGTGGCGTAGCCGCCCATATTCACCTTACCCGACATGCATTGCGTCAGATTCACCACCACGATACCGCGCTGGCTGGCTTCCGCCAGGACCTGAATAAACTCGCCGTTCTGCGGCGCATTGCCTACGCCATAAGAGCGCAGGATCAGCGCTTTCACCGGCTGACGCAGGAAGTTACGCACCACATCGGCAGAAATCCCCGGATAGATGGTAACCACGCCGATCGGCTGCGGCGTAATTGGGTGAACGATCAGCTCGCCATTTCCGTGCGGCGCCGGCGGGGTACCGAGACGGCGGATATGGATGCCGGCCTCCAGCAGTGGCGCGAGGTTTGGCGAAGCAAAGGCATCAAAACCGTCTGCGTGGGCCTTAGTCGTGCGGTTGCCGCGATACAAACGATTATTGAAGAACAGCGAAACTTCGTTGATGGGATAGTTGGCGGCGACGTACAGCGCATTGAGCAAATTGATTTGCCCATCGGAACGCAGCTCGGCTAGCGGGATTTGTGACCCTGTCACAATCACCGGCTTACCTAAGTTCTCCAGCATGAACGACAGCGCCGAAGCGGTGAAGGCCATGGTATCGGTGCCGTGCAGGATAACAAAGCCATCGTATTGGTCGTAGTGGTCGCGAATATCGTCAGCGATATGCTGCCAGTCTTCCGGCGTCATATCAGACGAATCCATCAACGGCGCATATTCATGAATAGTGAAGTCCGGCATCTCCGGGCGGTGGAACTCGGGCATCAGCGCCAGCTGGCGCTGCAGGTGGCCGGAAACGGGGATATAACCGTGATCGGAGCGCTGCATACCGATGGTCCCACCGGTGTAGGCAACGTAAATCGATTTCTTTTGCATAGCATCGCTTAGGTTGGATGTGAACAGGCGCAGTATAAAGTGGCAGGCAAAAAAATAAAGCGCTAACCCTGGGAGTTGCAGAGAAGCGCTTGAATTTAATGTTGTTGAAACGCTGCCCCACGGCGGGGGCAGACGGGGGATTAACGAATATTGGCGCAGGTCAGACAGAAGGCATAGCGATTCTGCGGATCGTTAAATGCCGCCAGTTTATCGCTTTCCGTTTTCACAACGTCCGCGGCTGCCGCAACCGGCGCAGGCAGGTATGCCTGGATGGCGGCCGGCAGAGCCGCGCGCACTGAACCGGTCAGGCTATCCATCACCATCGCGAAGAACGTTGGTTCTTCCTGATACCAGGTGATATGCCACTGTTTCAGTTTCGCCAGCTCCGCGGCTTTCGCCACCGCGTCGTCGAAATCGCCGAGGCTATCCACCAGACCGTTGGCCTTGGCGTCTTCACCGGTCCAGACGTGGCCTTGCGCGATTTGGTCAATCTTCTCCGGCGTGCTCTTACGCGCGTTAGCCACCAGGGTGATAAAGCGCTTATAGCCGTTTTCGATGCTCAGCTGTATTAACTGCTGCACTTCCGGCGGCAGCGATTTGGTGGTTGAGACATCGGCCAACGGCGAGGTGGCGACGCCATCGGTATGGACGCCAATTGAACCGAGCGTATTTTCCACCGTGTTAATCACGCCAAAGATACCGATGGAGCCGGTAAGGGTGCTCGGGTTCGCCACGATGTAATCCGCAGGGGTGGAGATCCAGTAACCGCCGGATGCCGCCATGCCGCCCATTGAGACCACCACCGGTTTACCCGCCGCTTTCGCCGCCGCCAGTTCTTCGCGGATGACCTCCGAGGCGCTGACGCTGCCGCCAGGACTGTTGACGCGCAGAACGATCGCTTTCACTTTCGGATCCAGGCGCGCGTCGCGGATTTGCGCCGCGGTGGTATCGCCGCCGACGTTACCCGGCGTTTCTTCACCATCCATGATGGCGCCGTTCGCAAAGATAACCGCGACCGCTGAACCCTGTTCAGCAGGCGCTTTGACGTTGTAATCGTAGTAGCTGATGGCGCGATAGTTGTTATCCGCTTTGCTCCAGCCAAACTGCTTAGTCAGCGCCTTTTCCACTTCCGTCGAGGTGGCCAGCTCGTCGACCAGCTTGTTATCCAGCGCGTATTTCGCGGTATCGCCATCGACTTTACGCAGGCCGTCGATCACGCCCTGAGCGCCGGGGAACAGCTGCTGCGCGGTGATCTGGCGGTTAGCGGCAATAGTGTTGAGATAGTTCTGCCACAGTTCGCCGATCCAACGGCTGTCCGCTTCACGCGCAGCCGGCGACATGTCGTCGCGAATAAACGGCTCGACGGCGGATTTGTAGGTACCGACGCGGAAAACGTGGGTCGAGACTTTCAGTTTATCCAGCAGCGATTTGTAGTACAGACCGTTGGTGGCAAAACCGTGCAGGTCGACTTCACCCTGCGGCGAGAGCCAAATTTTATTGGCGAAGCTCGCCAGGTAGTATTGCCCCTGGGTGTAGCTGCTGCCGACGGCATATACCGGTTTACCGCTGTCGCGGAACTCGCGTAGCGCTTTACCGATGTACTGCATCGAAGGCTGATCGCCGCCGACGAAGTTTTTCAGATCCAGTACGATACCGGTGATATTACGGTCGTCTTTCGCCTGGCGAATCGTCTGTACGATATCGAACAGTGAGTTCTCCTGCAGACGATCGGAACTGGCGCCGAACAGCTGGCGGCCGATGACCCCGAGCTTGCTGCTGGCGGAAGGCTTATCAACGACCACGCCGGTGATGTCCATCAGCAGCGCGCCGCGTGCGGTATGTTCCGCGGTGCTGCTGCTAAACTGTGCCCAGATGCCGACGCAAATCAGCACTAAAACCAGGAACACCAGGTTCAGCGCGAATTGGCGAATGAAATTGAGTATTCGCCATGTCCATTTAAAAAATCCGGCAAGAAATCGCCAAAGGGTTCGCATGTATTCTCCCTAATATTTTGATGATGGGTCAGCCGCAGGGGCTGCCGCGTCTGGCTATCCTAAAGAGAGTGCCGACGCTTGTCAGCAGGAATCACCCATCGGGCTGTAACAAAATCCATGCGCATGTTAATTTTATGCAAAATGACATCACAGGAGTTACACAGATGGATGCTCTCGAACTACTGGTAAATCGCCGCAGCGCGTCGCGCCTGACCGACCCGGCTCCGGCTGGCGAACAGCTGGAAAATATCCTTCATGCGGGGATGCGCGCGCCGGATCACGGTACGTTACAGCCGTGGCGGTTCTTTATTATTGCCGATGATGGTCGCGAACGCTTTAGTCAACTGCTGGAAAAAGGGGCGATGGCCGCCGGGCAGGATGAAAAAGCCATTGAAAAAGCACGCAATGCGCCGTTTCGCGCACCGTTGATTATCGCGGTGGTCGCGCGCTGCGAAGAGCATCCGAAGGTGCCGCAGTGGGAACAGGAGATGTCCGCCGGATGCGCGGTGATGGCGATGCAAATGGCCGCAGTGGCGCAGGGCTTTAACGGTATCTGGCGTAGCGGCGCGTTAACCGAGAGTCCGGTTGTCCGCGAAGGCTTTGGCTGCCGCGAGCAGGACAAAATTGTCGGTTTCCTTTACCTCGGCACGCCGCAGTTAAAAGCAGCAACCACGTTTGCGCGACCGGATACCGCGCCGTTCGTCACGCGCTTCTGAGTCAACGCTTGTTACGCCGGGTGGCGGCTGGCGCCTTACCCGGCCTACGGGGCGTGCGGCCTGCCGTTAATGTATTCATCACGCTGGCTGAAACTAATGGTGCTGGTGAGCTCAAAATCCCCGGTGGCGCTGCTGCTTACCGGGGCTACAGCGCTTTGCGACTTGGTAGCCCGGAGAAGGCGCAGCGCGCCGCCTCCGGGAATGCAAGGGCGATGACGTTACTTCTGCGTTTTGGCGAATTCATCTTTGGCTTTCTGCAACTGCTGCTGGAAAGCCGGATTGGTATGCAGGGTCGCCACTACCGCCGAGCCGACAATACGCGCCGCATCGACGTCGCTCTGCCAATGATAGCCGCAGATAACCCGGCTTTCGCCCAGCTCATAGCCGCGCTTGAGAATTTCGTTTTGTCGTTGCGGGTTGATCTCCGCCAGTACCAGCGCGGTTGCCCAACCGATTGAGGTGTGACCGGAAGGATAAGAGCCGTTTTTCGACAGCTTGTCCTGCTCGGTGGTGTTACAGGTTGAGACGCCGTAGAACGCAAACGGGCGAATGCGCATATATTTTTCTTTCGCGCTGCGGGTGGCCAGATCGCCGGCATCCTCAATCATATTCGTCAGCAGCTTATGCAGCTGCGGCGCGTCTTTTTCGGTGATGGGCGAACCAAAGGCGCTGGAGAAGGCATTCGCCACGCCGCCGGCGCTAAGGTTGGCATCTTCAGCCGCCAGTTTACCGCGTTCGGTATTGCGCAGCAGCCGTCCTTTCTCATACATCGCCTGATCGTTTAAAAATGCGATACTGCCAACTTCCGGCGGCGGCGGCAACAGCGCCAGGCTATCGATGGCCTGGGCATTTTTCAGATAATAGAGATCGGGTTTGGTTGTCGCATCGTTGCCGGCAGGGACCAGTGCGAAAGCGTTAACGGAAAACAGGCTGGCGAGGCAGAGGGCGAGAACGCGCTTTTTCATCTACATTTCCTTACGGTGTTATATGTCCAGAACAATGGTTTTGTTTTTAGTCACATTTTTGTCATCTGTAAGTAAAAGTTAAAATCACATTGAAAAAATTGTTCGGTATCGCAAAAACGCATATTTGTCTGCTTAATGAGCAACCACTCGCGATTTCGGACTGTCGCACTTATCACCTTGCCGTTTGGGCGCTACCATAGCGGGATTGCAATGACAGGAGATGTCCATGAGCGAGCAAGCTATTCGTTTAACGCAATACAGCCACGGAGCCGGTTGCGGTTGTAAAATTTCCCCCAAAGTGCTGGAAACCATTCTGCATAGCGAGCAGGCGAAGTTTGTCGACCCGAACCTGCTTGTCGGCAACGAAACCAGCGATGATGCGGCGGTCTACGATCTGGGTAACGGGACGTCGATCATCAGCACCACCGATTTTTTCATGCCGATCGTCGATAATCCTTTTGATTTTGGCCGTATCGCGGCGACTAACGCCATCAGCGACATTTTCGCCATGGGCGGCAAACCGATTATGGCGATTGCGATACTTGGCTGGCCAATCAACACGCTGGCGCCGGAGATTGCTCGCGAAGTGGTTGAAGGCGGGCGTTTTGCCTGCCAGCAGGCCGGAATTGCGCTAGCGGGCGGTCACTCCATCGATGCGCCGGAACCGATTTTCGGGCTCGCGGTGACCGGCGTGGTACCAACCGAACGTATCAAGAAAAACAGCACCGCGCAGGCGGGCTGTAAGCTGTATCTGACCAAACCACTGGGCATTGGCGTGCTGACTACCGCCGAGAAGAAATCGTTGCTGAAGCCGGAACACCAGGGGCTGGCGACGGAAACCATGTGCCAGATGAACCTTGCCGGCGCCGCATTTGCCAATATCGAAGGGGTAAAAGCGATGACGGACGTCACCGGTTTCGGCCTGCTGGGGCATCTTAGCGAAGTCTGCCGCGGCGCGGGCGTTCAGGCGCAGCTAAATTACGCCGATATCCCGAAACTGCCGGGCGTTGAAGCCTATATCGCCGCCGGAGCGGTGCCGGGCGGCACCGGGCGCAACTTTGCCAGCTACGGTCATTTGATGGGCGAGATGCCGGCGGAATGGCGCGATCTGCTGTGCGATCCGCAAACTTCCGGCGGCCTGCTGCTGGCGGTAACGCCGGAAGCTGAAGCCGAAGTCCAGGCCGCTGCCGCGGAATTTGGCATCAAGCTTGCCGCCATTGGCGAGCTGGTAACCGCCCGCGGCGGGCGTCCAATGATCGAGATCCGTTGATTAGATGCGGTTGTTTATTGCAGAAAAACCGAGTCTCGGTCGCGCTATCGCCGATGTGTTGCCAAAACCGCATCGCAAAGGCGATGGTTTTATTGAGTGCGGCAACGGGCAGGTGGTCACCTGGTGTATCGGCCACCTGCTGGAGCAGGCGCAGCCGGATGTTTACGACGGCCGCTATGCGCGCTGGAATCTGCTCGACCTGCCCATCGTTCCGGAAAAGTGGCAACTACAACCAAAACCGTCGGTCACAAAACAGCTGAACGTCATCAAGCGCTTGCTTGGCGAGGCGCAGGAAGTGGTTCATGCGGGTGACCCGGATAGAGAAGGGCAACTGCTGGTCGATGAAGTGCTGGACTACCTGCAGCTGGCGCCGGAAAAGCGCCAGCAGGTGCAGCGTTGCCTGATTAACGACCTTAACCCACAGGCGGTTGAACGGGCGATTAACCGCCTGCGCGCGAATAGCGAGTTTGTCCCGCTGTGCGTGTCGGCGCTGGCCCGCGCTCGCGCCGACTGGCTGTATGGCATCAACATGACCCGCGCCTACACCATTCTCGGGCGTAATGCCGGCTATCAGGGAGTGTTGTCGGTTGGCCGCGTACAGACGCCGGTATTGGGGCTGGTAGTCCGTCGCGATGAAGAGATTGAAAACTTCGTCGCCAAAGATTTCTTTGACGTCAAAGCGCATATTGTCACGCCGCAAGACGAGCGGTTTATCGCCACCTGGGTGCCAAGCGAAGCCTGCGAACCCTATCAGGATGAAGAGGGGCGTTTACTGCATCGTCCGCTGGCCGAGCATGTCGTTAAACGCATAGAAGGGCAGCCGGCAATCGTAACCGGCTATAACGATAAACGCGATTCCGAACCGGCGCCGCTGCCGTTTTCGCTGTCGGCGTTGCAGATTGAGGCGGCGAAACGCTTCGGCTTCAGCGCGCAGAACGTGCTGGATATCTGCCAGAAGCTGTATGAGACCCATAAGCTAATTACCTATCCGCGTTCGGATAGCCGCTATCTGCCGGAAGAACACTTTGCTGGCCGCCATGCGGTACTGAACGCGATTAGCGTCCATGCGCCGGATCTACTACCGCAGCCGGTGATGGATCCGGAGATCCGCAACCGCTGCTGGGATGATAAAAAGGTCGATGCGCACCACGCGATTATCCCGACCGCGCGCAGCAGTCAGGTTAAACTCAACGATAACGAAGAGAAGGTGTACAACCTGATCGCTCGTCAGTATCTGATGCAGTTCTGCCCGGATGCGGTATTCCGCAAGTGCCAGATTGACCTTGATATTGCTAACGGCAAATTTGTCGCTAAGGCGCGCTTCCTCGCCGAAGCGGGCTGGCGCGCGCTGCTTGGCAACAAAGAGCGCGACGAAGAGAACGACGGTACGCCGCTGCCGGTGGTCGCCAAAGGCGATGAGCTATTGTGCGAAAAAGGTGAAGTGGTGGAGCGACAGACCCAGCCGCCGCGCCACTTTACCGACGCGACGCTACTGTCGGCGATGACCGGTATTGCCCGCTTTGTGCAGGATAAAGAACTGAAAAAGATCCTCCGCGCAACCGACGGTCTGGGGACGGAAGCGACCCGTGCAGGGATTATCGAGCTGCTGTTTAAGCGCGGTTTCCTGAATAAAAAGGGGCGCTATATCCACTCATCGGACGCCGGTCGGGCGCTAATCCATTCCCTGCCGGAAATGGCCGCGCGCCCGGATATGACCGCCCATTGGGAGTCGGTATTGACGCAAATCAGCGAAAAACAGTGCCGCTATCAGGACTTTATGCAGCCGCTGGTAGGGACGCTTTTCCAGCTTATCGATCAGGCGCGGAGCACGCCGGTGCGCCAGTTCCGCGGGCTGGTTGCGCCAGGCGGAGCGAAAAAATCGTTTAGTAAAGGGAAGGGTAAGCCGAAAGGCAAAAAGCCGGCGGCGGATATCGCGCCGGAAAGTCCGCAATAATGTCTCCGCCCCTCGCCACGGAGGGGCTTAGCTAAAACGCCCTTCCGCCTGAGGGCGCTTAACCCGGTTGAGGGTTTTCCCGCATATCATTTCCGCCTCCCTGCTCTAAAATAGGGTCATTGATGTTAAAGAAGGGATGATGATGGCAAACGATCCAATGGACAGTATCCTCAAAATCAGATCGGTCAGCACCATGGCTGAACTGCAACGACACGTCAGAAACGTGATGTCCGCTTTTGGCTATGACCGGATCGTACTATTTTCTATTTCCCCACTACGTACTCCCTATATTGAACGCATTTACTGGATTGAAGGGCACTGGTTTGACGATGAGGTAGATGAACAAACCTACCTGCAGCGCTGTCCGGTCAACCAGCATTTCATCCATACCTCCCGGCCATTTTTGTGGCGAAAAACCGGTAGTGACACGGCCAGCAGTGAGTATCAAATTGTCGACGTTCCCTTGAAAGGCGCGCTTCATGGCATGCAGATCCCCATTTTCGGCCGCACGGGGATTGAAGGGGCGCTGAGCCTTGGCGGCATGGCCATCGACGCTTCTCCACGAGCCGAAATGCTGCTGATGTTACTGGGCATAGAGGCATTTCATTGCGCGCGGAGATTGTTGAGCTCTGTTGAGGAAGGTAACGCAACCGTACTGACCCGGAGAGAAATCGAAGTACTCACTCTGGTAGCCAAAGGGCTTAGGCAGGGAGACATTGCCGCCGTGCTGGGGATCTCTGAACGTACGGTGGAGAATCATTTGCGCCATGCGCGCGGTCGCCTGAGAGTGGTGACCACGGCGCAGGCCGTCCAGGTGGCGATGCTGAACGGTGAAATATCGCCGCCACACAGTGAATAATCGCTATATCCGCAGATGAAAAGGAAAAGATGATGAGCGAACAAATCAGTAAACAACCGCAAGTGGACCATGCTGAAGAGAATGCTTTTTTTCCTTCGGCCTATTCTCTCAGCCAGTTTACCAGCCCGGTGTCTGACCTCAGCGGCGCTGATTACACGCGGCGCTATAATGGACGGCGGAAAGTGCTGGTTATCGCCGCCGATGAACGTTATCTGCCTACCGATAACGGCGCGCTCTTTTCGACCGGTAATCATCCGGTAGAGACGCTGCTGCCGATGTACCATCTGCACGCCGCAGGTTTCGATTTTGATATTGCGACGCTCTCCGGGCAAATGGTCAAGTTTGAATACTGGGCGATGCCGCGCGAAGACCAAAAGATTATGCCGTTCTTCGAGCGTTATCTTCCGCAGTTCCGCCAGCCCCTGGCCCTTTCTGACGTCGTAGCGCAGCTGGATGCTGATAGCGATTATGCGGCGGTATTTATTCCCGGCGGCCACGGTGCGCTTATCGGCCTGCCGGAGAGCGAAGCCGTCGCCGAAACGCTGCGCTGGGCGATACGACACGATCGGTTTGTGATTTCGCTCTGTCACGGCCCGGCGGCGTTCCTCGCGTTACGACAGGGGGAGAATCCGTTAAACGGTTATGCTATTTGCGCGTTTCCGGATGCCGCCGATAAACAAACGCCTGATATCGGCTATATGCCCGGTCACCTGACCTGGTATTTTGGCGAAGCGTTAAAAGCAATGGGGCTTGAGATCGTAAACAGCGATATTAAAGGTCGTGTACATCAGGACCGTAAAGTACTGACCGGGGACAGCCCTTTTGCGGCGAATGCGCTCGGTCAGTTGGCGGCAAAAGCGTTGCTCGACGAATATGCAAAGTAACAGCAATCTGATGATGAGGGGGAGCAGTGAAGTATATCTCAATTAGTCAACCGGGCGGCCCGGAGGTTCTTCAGATTGGTGAAGGCGACATCCCCTCGGTCGGTGATAACGACGTCCTGATCCAGGTTAAAGCCGCTGGCGTCAATCGGCCGGATATCTTACAGCGACAGGGCGTTTATCCGATGCCGGAAGGGGTAACGCCGATACCCGGACTGGAAGTCGCTGGGGTGGTCGCGGCGGTAGGATCGCAGGTGACGGATTTTCATCCCGGCGATAAGGTTTGCGCCCTGACCAACGGCGGCGGCTATGCGGAGTATTGCGCGGTACCGGCGGGGCAAACGTTGCCAATACCGCCTGGGTTGAGTTTTAGCGAAGCGGCGGCGATACCTGAAACTTTCTTCACCGTGTGGGTGAACCTGTTTCAGATGGGCCGGGCGCAACCTCATGAAAGCGTCCTGATTCACGGCGGGGCCAGCGGCATCGGGACGACGGCGATCCTGTTGTGTCATGAGTTAGGTATGAAAGTCTATACCACCGTCGGGCAGGAAGAAAAAGTGGCGGCGCTGCGTCCTTATGCCACGGCCATCAATTATAAAACCGATGATTTCGCAGAGAAAATCACTCAGCTGACCGATGGTAAAGGCGTCGACGTTATTCTCGATATCGTGGGTGGACCCTATTTTAATCGTAACCTGGAACTGCTGAAACGAAACGGGCGGCTGGTTATTATCGGCTTTATGGGCGGGCGAATCGCCCATGATGTTGATATTCAAACCTTGATGCTCAAGCGCGCGACCGTGACCGGTTCAACGATGCGCGGCCGAAGCGCAGAAGAAAAAAGGCAGATCGCTCAGGCGTTGAAGGACCACGTCTGGCCGCTGCTGTCGCAGGGTAAATGTAAGCCGCTGATTTACGCCAGCTATCCGATGGCTGAAATCGCGCAGGCGCATGCCTGCCTCGATAGCGGTAATCATCTGGGGAAAGTGGTGATTACCATGGAGTAGAGTTGATATCCCCGACGCCGGGCGTCGGGGATAAAGACACAGATTAAATCACACCCTGCGCCAGCATGGCGTCAGCGACCTTGACGAAGCCGGCGATATTGGCGCCGCGGACGTAGTTGGTCTGTTTCTCTTCACCGCCGTACTCGACGCAGGCGTGGTGAATATCCAACATAATGTGATGCAGACGCGCATCCACTTTCTCCGCTTTCCAGCCCATACGCGCGGCGTTTTGCGCCATTTCAAGGCCGGATGTGGCAACGCCGCCGGCGTTGGCTGCTTTGCCCGGCGCGAACAGCACGCCAGCGTCGAGGAACAGATCGGTGGCGGCAATGGTGGTGGGCATGTTGGCGCCTTCGGCAACCGCTTTAACGCCATTGGCGATCAGCATTTGCGCGGCATCGACATCCAGTTCGTTCTGGGTCGCGCACGGCAGCGCGATATCTACCGGCACTGACCACGGCTGCTGGCCTTCGAGGTAGGTCAGACCGAATTCGCGCGCGTAGTCGGCGACGCGGCCGTGGCTACGCTCTTTAATATCGATCAGGCGGGCCAGTTTCTCTTTAGTGAAGCCGGCTTCGTCTACCACCGTACCGTTGGAGTCGGAGGCGGTAATGACGCGCGCGCCGAATTCCATCGCTTTCTCAATGGCGAACTGCGCCACGTTGCCGGAGCCGGATACCGCGACGCGCATCCCTTCGAAGCCCAGACCGTGGCGCTTAAGCATCGCTTCCGTAAAGTAAACCAGACCGTAACCGGTGGCCTCCGGGCGGATGAGACTGCCGCCGAAGGAGAGACCCTTGCCGGTGAAGACGCAGGCGCTGTTGTTGGAAAGTTTGCGCATCATGCCGGCCATAAAGCCGACTTCGCGGCCGCCAACGCCGATATCGCCCGCCGGAACGTCGGTATCCGGGCCGAGGTGACGATACAGTTCCGTCATCAAAGCCTGGCAGAAGCGCATCACTTCGCCGTCGCTTTTACCTTTCGGGTCGAAATCGCTGCCGCCTTTACCGCCGCCCATCGGCAGCGTGGTGAGGGCGTTTTTGAAGGTCTGTTCGAAGCCCAGGAACTTAAGGATCGACAGGTTGACCGACGGATGGAAACGCATACCACCTTTGTATGGGCCAATTGCGGAGTTGAACTGCACACGCCAGGCGCGGTTAACCTGAACCTGATTGCGATCGTCAACCCAGACGACGCGGAACTGGATGACGCGCTCCGGTTCGACCAGGCGTTCCAGCAAATTGAGCTGACGATAGCGCGGATTCTGTTCAAGGAACGGCCACAGAGTGGTCATCACTTCGCAGACGGCCTGAGCGAATTCAGTTTGATGCGGGTCGCGCTGTTGAACGCGGGCGAGAAAACTTTCCAGAGTACACGCCTGATCCATAGATGTAATTTCCCCTTACGGTTGTGGTTGCTTGTTATTTTTTATACCCGGCCTTGAAAAAGCCGATTTTCCGACTATAACACCGGAAATAGTTAGGCTGACAAGGAAAAATTGAGCGCGGAGAAAAATTTATAATCCGACGAGTGTCATAACTAAAAACGATGACCCAGGCCGGAGATGAGGGGGAGAGAAGCTAGCCTGCTTGTTGGTTTATAAAGGCATTCAGCAGAGGAATATCCGCCGGCGCCAGATCAAATTCTAATGCTTGCGACGGCGTACACCAGCGCAGTTCGCTATGGTAACGGGCGACCGGTTCACCTCGAAATTCGGCGACCCACCAGGCATGCAGGTGGATCAAACGTCCGGAAACTTCCCGCTGATGGCTGGCGATATAGCGGGTTGGCCTCGCGACGATAGCCAGCTCCTCTTCCAGCTCGCGCGCTAACGCCTGCGGCTGGCTTTCTCCGGGTTCGATTTTGCCGCCGGCGAACTCCCACAGCCCCGGCTGATCGGCATGCGGCGGGCGCTGCGCCAGGAGAATTTTGCCGTCGCGTTCGATAATCGCGGCGACAACATCAATGATTTTTTGCATAGTTGTCCTGAATCATTCAAATACCGGCCTTGCTTATAATGGCGTATTATCTCCGTCTTTCCCCTGTACCGACAACCTTTTAGCCTGATGGAGCGTCACCGTGCTTGATAGCCGCCTGCACCCCCGATTGAAGCCCGTACTGAATGCCATCGCCCGCGTGCTCGATCGCCCAGGGATCTCCCCTGACGGCCTGACGCTTTTCGGTTTTGCTATCGGCGTGCTGGCCCTGCCGTTTCTGGCGCTCGGCTGGTACGGCGCCGCGCTGGCGGCCATTTTGCTCAACCGGTTGCTGGATGGCCTGGATGGCGCGCTGGCGCGGCGGCGCGGCCTCAGCGATGCGGGCGGGTTTTTGGATATTTCGCTCGATTTTTTGTTTTACGCGCTGGTGCCGTTCGGTTTTATTGTCGCCGACCCGGCGCAAAATGCGCTGGCGGGCGGCTGGCTGCTGTTTGCGTTTATCGGCACCGGCAGCAGCTTCCTGGCGTTTGCGACCCTTGCGGCAAAGCATCAAATTGCCAATCCGGGCTATGCGCATAAATCATTTTATTATCTTGGCGGGTTGACGGAAGGAACGGAGACGATCCTGCTATTTGTACTGTGTTGCCTGTTTCCGGCGCACTTCACCTGGCTGGCGTGGTGCTTCGGCGCGTTATGCTGGCTGACGACCTTCACCCGTATCTGGAGCGGCTACCTGACGCTGAGGGAGGCGCAAAGCCAGAACCTCCCTCAGTAGTCAGATTATTTGCTGCTGTCCGGGCCGCGTTCGCCGGTGGCTACCGGATTTTGCGGATTACCGCTCCATTCATACCAGCCGCCGTCGTAAACGGAGACGTTTTTCCAGCCCATCGCTCTGGCGTACATGAAAGTCTCTGAGGCGCGCCAGCCTGTGCCACAGTAAAACGAGACCTGCTGGTTGGGCAGAATGTTCCACTGTTTCCACATCGCCGCGATATCGTCGGCGCTGCGCATCGTGCCGTCCGGATTATGGAAGTCTTCCATATGGGTGGAATCGCTGCCGGCATGGCCCCAGCGCGCGCCGGCAATATCGCCCTTCGGCTTGATGTAGCTGTAGCCGCTGGTGGTGCCGATAAATTCCGGCCACGAGCGGACGCTGACCAGCGAAGCATCCTGGCGGTGTAGTAACCCACGCGCCTGTTCGGTATTGAGCATTAACTGCGGCTGACCGGGGATCGGCGCGCCGAAATCCGCCGCCGCTTTTTCTGCGGCTGGCATACCGCGTTCGACCGGCAGATTCGCGTCGGACCAGCTTTTCCAACCGCCGTCGAGCAGGCGTACATCTTTCACCCCGGCATACAGCATGATCTGCGCGACGCGCGCGGCGGCGTAGACGTCGCGGCCGTACAGAATCACCGTGGTGTCATGGCGAATACCGTGTTTAGCCAGCATCGCTTTTAGCTGTTCATCGGACACTTTGTTCCACAGCGGCTCGCTTTCCACTTCATTGGTATCGATATAACCGGCGCCGGGAATGTGATTCAGCAGATAAAATTTCGGCGCGCCCCAGGCCACTTCAAACAGTTTCCAGTCGCCTTGCGGGGCGGCGGTAACGGTTTTACCTTGCTGTAAATCGTGGATCCACTGCGGATACACCAGCTGCTCAAAGTGCGGCAGCTTCTGCAGGCGCTCGCTCTGACTGAAGGCGTCGCTAAGCGTGCTGAGCTTCGTGAATCCGGCTTCTTTCAGGCGCGCCGCAACTCTGGCGTTATCCTCGGCGCCGCCATATAACGCGATTGGCGTATCGGCCTGCAGCTGGTGCTGAGTAGCCCATGCGCGCAGTTGTTCGTCGCTCATTGCGCCAAGCCAGGTAGCGGAGAGGTTTAGCGCCTGAGGTTCATGGCCCTGTGGACCGTTGGCGCTTTGCGGCCAACCGTTATAGAAAGCGCTGAGGCGGGTGTCTATCGCCACGCCGTGCCGCTGTTGCAGCGTTGAAAAGTCCAGCGTTGGCATGGTATCAGCGGCGAAAGAAGAGGAAGCAGCAAGCCCCATGAGCAGGGCTAGTGCGGTCAATTGAGAAACACGTTTCATCGAAATGCCCGACGGTAGAAAGAGGAGGGCTCATTCTCTGCTCCTGATAAGGGAATTTCTTTGCGATAACGCAGGTTAGACGGAATTTGCCTGCCAGGCGGCGATATTAATATAGCGTCCGCCCGGCGGGAGATCCTGGCTGTCGTGAGTCACCAGCACCGCCGGGATTGCCAGCCGGTCAATTTCCGCAAATACCCACTGGCGAAAATCGGCGCGGCGTTCTGCGTCCAGGCGATTAAAAGGCTCATCCAGCAGCAGCGCTTGCGGCCTCGCCAGCAGGGCGCGCAGCAGGCTGACGCGCCCGCGCTGTCCGCCGGAGAGCGTGGCCGGATCGCGCGAGGCGAAGCCCGGCATACCGGCGCGCGCCAGCGCGTGCTCGACTTCGGCCCGCCGCGCCGCGCCGCGGATCTCCGCAGGCAGGGCGAGCTGTAAATTGTGCCCCACGCTGAAGTGGTCAAACAGTAGCGCATCCTGAAACAGGATGCCAATGCGCCGCGCTTCGGTGGCGAGCCCGTCGCAGCGGCGTTCGTTGAGCCATAATTCACCTTCAGCGCGAAAGGTGTCGGCAAGCGCGCCGATCATCCAGGCAAAAAGGGTTGATTTACCGCTGCCGGAAGGGCCCATCAGGGTCAACACTTCGCCGGGAGCGACAGAAAAATTGACTCCACACAACAGCGGTTGGCGGTGGAGGGTTAATGTCAGGTCGTTAACGGTTAGCATTAGCGTAATCCCCGGCGACGACGGCCCATAAACCAGGCCATCAGCGCAGTAACCATAAAGCAGATCGCCGGTAGCAGCAATTGCCACAGCGCTTGTGCGGCAAGCCGCCTGCTGTCGCCGCCGCTGCTCAGCGCTACCGCTTCGCTGGTCAACGTCGGCGTCCGTCCGCCGCCGAGCCACACGGTCGGCAGATACTGCGCGATACTCACCGAAAACCCGACCGCCAGCGCGGTGAGCAGCGGTCGCGCCATTGACGGCAGTTTGACCCACCAAAACAGGCGGCCGCGCCGCCAGCCAAGCGTACGGGCAATTAATAACAACCGTGGATCAAGATTGCGCCACGCCGGGGAGAGGATAAACAGCATCCATGGCACGACCCATAACAGATGCCCCCATAATACCGTCATCAATTGACCGTCGAGCCAGCCCACGAGTGCTAATTGATATTGACCATCGGCAAGCGGCAGCGTCGGGATGATTAATGGCAGCCAGAGTCCGTTATATCTGGCGGGACCGAACTCCAGCCACAGCAGACACAGCGCGGCTCCCAGTATCGCTGCGCCCAATGCCAGCCAGAGGCTGTTACCGATCGCCTCAGCCGTTGGCTGCGTCCATTGCGAAATGCCAGCCAATAACAATGCGCAAACCAGACCGCAGGCGGGTACCACCTGCGCCAGAATACGTCCGGTCGCAGCGTTGGCGGGGGCGGCGCGCTTGCCGCATAGTGCGGGAATAGTTTGCCGCCAACGGCGCCAGCCTATCGATGCTATGGCCGCGAAGATTAACGTGAACGCCAACAACAGCAGGCTGGCCAACGCGCCTTTCGCCTGTTGCAACGGATCGCCCTGATTAAGCCACTGCCACGCCAGTACCGCCAGCGTTGGCGGATTTCCCGGACCGATCACTAAAGCGACATCCACCGCCGACAGACTCCAGGCAACGGTGGCCAGCAGAACAAGGCTCATCGATGGCAGCAGCGCCGGCACAATAATCCACTGCAGACATTGCCAGCGGTTGTAGCCGAGGGTTTTCATGACTACGGTGTGGGCCGCCAGCTGTTTTTCACCCAGTACGCCATACGCCACCCACAGTAAAAAAGCGCTCTCTTTGACCGCCATCGTCAGGCCCAGACCGATACCGTAGCGATCGGCCGGTGGGCTCAACGCGGGAAACAGCCGATACAGCCAGCCGCCTTCGGCAAATAGCAGCAGGGCGGCGGTGGCGAAAGCGACATGGGGTACCGCCAGCAGCAGCGGTAATCTTCTCGCAAGGCGCTGCCAGCCGGCGGCTGGCCATAACGCGCCAATCACCGTCAGGGTGATGAACAGCGCGCCGCCCACCGCCAGCAGCGTAGAAGCTAGCGTCGCCGCCAGCGCCTGCGGCAACTGCGGATCGCTTAATAGCGCCCGCCAGGCCGCGGCGTCGACGGCAGGTACCGCCATCAGCGCGGCGGCGGGAAGCAGAGGGAGATAGACAAGCGCTATCGCTCCCCACGTCAGCGCAATTAATGGGTACCGTAGCGGCGCAACCATTCCTGCTCCAGCGCGTCAACCCAGGCGGCGTGCGGTTCAGCCAGCATCGGCGGCGTCGCTTTCGGTTGCACGGCGTACAATGCGGCGCGCTGGGCGTCGTTGAGTTTTTCGGGATCGAGTACGCTGGGATCGCCCCAGATTTGCGGATCGGCTTTGCGTAGCTGAGCCTGCGGCGATAGCAGGAAGTTGGCAACCACCTGTGCGCCTGCCGTAGCGCGGGCGTTGGCGGGGATAGCGACAAAATGCACGTTGCCGAGCATGCCTTGTTTAAAACCGAAGCTATAACTGTCTTGCGGAAGTTCGCCGCTGGCGGCTTTTTGCTGCGCATGCAGCGGATTGAAAGTGAGTGATAGTTGTAGCGTGCCTTGCGCCAGCATCGCGTCCATCCGCGCCGGTGACAGCGGAAAATCGCGACCCTGGCGCCAGAGTAGCGGGTGTAGCCTGGCGAGATAGTCCCATAGTGGCGCGGTCACCGCGGCGAAACTGGCCGCCTGCGGCGGCTGGCGCAGGGCATCCGGTCGATCGGTTAGCGAGATCAGCAACTGCTCAAGGAAAGCGGTGCCGGTAAAATCCGGCGGCCGCGGATAGGTGACGCTGCCTGGATGCGCTGTGGCGAACGCCAGTAGCGCCTGTGCGCTGTCCAGGGGGGCAGACAGCTGCGAGCGGCGAGCGATAAAGGTCAGCTGCGCGCCGCCCCACGGGGATTCCGCGCCGTCGGTGGCGAGGGAGAAATCTTCCCGAACCGGTTTTCGCGTATCGACGTAGCGCCAGTTAGGCAGTTTTTCAGCCCAGCCGCTGCGCAGTAAATTCGCCTGCTTCAACGTGCGGAAATTCTCGCCATTAACCCACAATAAATCGATTGAACCGCCGCGGGAACGACCGGCACGCGCCTCGGTCTGAATACGCTTAACCGCATCGGCGGCATCGGCGATATGTACAATACGCAGATCGACGGCGTAATCACGTTTAACCTCGGCGCTGACCCAGTCGAGGTAGCGGTTAACCGCCGGGTCGCCGCCCCAGGCGTTGAACCACACCGTCTGGCCACGCGCCTGCTGGCTGATGCTCTGCCAGCTCTCGTCGGCGTTGGCGAGAGTCGGGGCCAGCAGCAGCGCGGCAAGCCAAATTAAACAATAACGCAGACTGCGCATATTGACTCCTTAGGGATGAGTGTCGGAAACATCGGGCTTCGGGATTTGGCACAGGCCCTGCGCCGGGATCGCCAACGCGGAATTAAAGCGCGCGGATAAATTTTGCAGGCCGATCAGCGCGGTTAGCTCGGTTAACGCCTGAGCATCGAACTGCTGCGCCAGCCGGGCGCGCAGCGCGTCATCGACGGCGGGCGGCGTCATGCTCGCCGCTTCGGCATATTCCAGCGCCAACCGTTCGCAATCGCTGAATAATCCGTTATTGCGCCAGTCGTTAACCGCCAATAGTTTTTCGCTGCCGCCGGCGCGCTGCGCCAGTTTCATGCTGGTGATATCAATGCAAAATTCACAGTGACACAGTTGGGCGATACGGGCGCTCACCAACGAGCGTAGCAGCGGATCGAGCGGCGAGCGCCGGCGCTCCAGATATCCGACAAACATCGAAACCAGATAAAACGCCAGCGGGATGCGACCCCACCAGCGGATAGGGCTGAGCACCGCGCCATAATGGCGACGGTGTAGCCATGCCTGCGGGCGCAGGATCAATGGAATCGACGTTAACGGCGGTAGATTCATGGCGATTTCCTGTTGTGATGTGCAACGTATTGCGACCTGGCTATCGCGACTACGATAGCCAAAGCGAACAAAATAGATAAGCCGCTGAGCAGCCAGAACCGCCCCCCCGTCAGCAGGCTTCCGGCCCACGAGTAGACGATAGTCGCCGGTAATTGGCCGACGCCGGTGGCAAACATAAAATGGCGAAAGCGGATTGAGGTTAGCCCAGCGGCATAGCTCACCGGATCGAAAGGGACGAAGGGCAGCAGGCGGCAAACCAGGATGGTGTGCTTGCCGTAGCGCCTAAAAAAGCCATCTACGTTCTGTAATACCGCCTTGCCGGTCAGTTTTTCTACCACTTCACGGCCCAATACGCGGGCAATAAAAAAGCACAGCGCCGCGCCAGCCATCGCGCTGACCCATGACAATACGCCGCCCCACAGTGCGCCGAACAGCGAAGCGTTGGCAAAAGTTATCAAAAACGCCGGCAGCGGCGCGACAATCGCCTGCAGGATCATCAGACCGAAAGAGACCAGTGCCGCCAGCGGGCCATAAGCGTGAATAAAACGCTCCAGCGCCTGCTGATCGAGGGTGGCAAACGCGCTAAGGCTATGTTGCAGAAAGGAGCGTACGCCCGGTATTAACCACCAGCCGACGAGTGCTGCCAGCGCCAGCAGGACGATAGCGCCGCGTGAGAGCCACAGCCGTTTTCTGTTATCCATTTTCATCGCCTACCGCGGATGTTGCGACACTAATGCGTTTATAGCGGCCATAACGCCTGGCGGCCTGAGTTAATACAAATAGCGCCAGGCCGGCGATGCTGAGTTTGCCAATAAAGGCCGGGGTGATGCCATCGCGGGCCAGTTCGCTGGCCATAAAAGTATAAATAAACAATCCCGGCAGGGTGGCGATGGTGGAGATAAACGTAAAGGACCAGAAGGGGATCGCCGTCAGTCCATAGGCATAGTTCTGCAGATTATAAGGGAACAGCGGCACCAGCCTGGTGAAAATCAGAAAATCGCAGCCGCTGCGGGCAATACCGCGCTCGAACGCCTGAAAAACGGCATGGTGACCACAATAGCGCTGCAGCGCTTCGCGCCCCAGCCAGCGGGCCAGCAGGAACGACAGCGATGAGGCGACAGTCGCGGCGATAAGCGACAGTAACGTGCCCAACCAGGGGCCGAATATCATACCGCCGACGATGACCAACGCGCTGCCGGGCATCAGGCACAAGGTGGCGATGATAAACAGCAGGATATAAAGCGCATAACCTGCGCTACCGCTGTGCAGAATAAGTAATTGAAGATCGTGAAGGTGGCTGAACAGTCTCGTCAGCCCGGCGTGATGAACAAGCCATGCCAGCAGGGCAAACAGGAGTACGGCAAACAGCAGTTTATAGCGTGCCTGGTAACGGCTTCTTTTGCATGAGGGGTCTCCTGTCTTCGTTTTGCCCGGCAGGAAACGCCGGGTGCGCGCGACAGTATAGTAAATTGCCGTGAGCGACAATGTATACCGTTCACTTTATTGATTTTGCTCAGGATAGCGGGGCTCCGCGCCGGAGCCCCGGAGAAGAATTATGATTTAAAGGTTGCCCATACCGGCGCATGATCGGAGGGTTTTTCCATGCCGCGGATGTCGTAATCGATGCCGGTTTCGACGCAGCGCTGGGCCAGCGGCGAGCTTGCCAGAAGAAGGTCGATACGCAGACCGCGGTTGTCATCAAAACCTTTAGAGCGGTAATCGAACCATGAGAAGCGCTCATTATTATCCGGGTTGGCGTGACGCCAGGTATCGACCAGGCCCCAGCCCAGCAGACGATCCATCCATTCACGCTCTTCTGGCAGGAACGAACATTTACCCGTGCGCAGCCAGCGCTTGCGGTTCTCTTCGCCGATGCCGATATCAAGGTCGGTAGGGCTAATATTCATATCGCCCATGATAAGCACCGGATTTTCTTTGTTCAGCTCGGTATCGAGGTAGTTCTGCAGATTCTGATAAAACGCCGCCTTTGCCGGGAACTTGGTCTCGTGGTCGCGGCTTTCACCCTGCGGGAAATAGCCGTTAATTACCGTGACATTGCCAAACGGTGAGGGGATTTCCGCCATGATGATGCGACGCTGCGCATCTTCGCCGTCGCCCGGGAAGCCGCGACGCACGGCTATCGGAGTCTCTTTGGTCAGCAGCGCCACGCCGTAATGGCCTTTTTGCCCATGGTAAAAGACGTTGTAGCCCAGCTTCGCCACCTCTTCGAGAGGAAACATATCGTCGTGAACTTTGGTTTCCTGGAGACCGATAACATCGGGCTGATGTTTATCGACGATGGCGGCCAGTTGATGGGGGCGGGCACGCAGGCCGTTGATATTAAAAGAGATGAATTTCATAGTCGCTGCCACTGTGCAAGGTGAATAGTGCAAGGATGTTAGCAGAATTTCATCATGGTGGCTGCCGGCAGGTGGTTAATTCTACCGATTACTGCGGTTGGCGAGCGAATCGCACAAATTATGCACCGTTTTGGCGCATGTCGCGCCAAAAAAGCGCAGATATCTACGATAAATTTCGTAGAGGATCACAATTACAGAATTATATCTTATCGCTGCATAACTTATCGTCTTTTTCCACTATCCAGCGCCGTTTACCTGATAATTATTCACTAGATATGCATTTTTGTTGAATAATTAGTGCCTGTAACTCGTTGATATCACGTGATTGAGCTCAATTTATGCATTTTTGCCTCTGGCTGGCACGATGCGTGCAATCTACATTTACAGCGTAATAACTCATAAATTTTAACATTGTTCTTACTTTTAATTTACCGGAAGAGGTCGATATGTCTCAGTCAATTACGCGTAGCAATTTTGATCAATGGATGATGCCGGTATATGCGCCGGCGGCTTTTATTCCGGTACGCGGCGAAGGTTCACGGTTATGGGATCAGCAGGGGAAAGAGTATATCGATTTTGCCGGCGGTATCGCGGTGAATGCGCTGGGACACGCTAACCCACAGCTAGTAAAAGCGCTGACCGAGCAGGCGGGAAAATTCTGGCATACCGGTAACGGTTACACCAATGAACCGGCGCTGCGCCTTGCCAAACAGCTGATCGACGCCACCTTTGCCGACCGCGTTTTCTTCTGTAACTCCGGCGCCGAAGCCAACGAAGCGGCGCTGAAACTGGCGCGTAAATACGCCCACGATCATTACGGCAGCCACAAAAGCGGCATTGTCGCCTTCAAAAACGCTTTCCACGGGCGCACGTTGTTCACCGTCTCCGCCGGCGGTCAGCCTTCCTATTCGCAGGATTTTGCGCCGCTGCCGCCGCAGATCCAGCATGCTACCTATAACGACCTCGACTCGGCGCGCGCGCTGATTAATGACGACACCTGCGCGGTAATCGTCGAGCCGATGCAGGGCGAGGGCGGCGTGGTGCCGGCGAAAGCGGAATTTTTGCGCGGCCTGCGCGAATTGTGTGACCAGCACAACGCGCTGCTGATTTTTGATGAGGTACAAACCGGCGTCGGGCGTACCGGCGAATTGTATGCCTATATGCACTACGGGGTGACGCCGGATGTCCTGTCGACGGCGAAAGCGCTGGGCGGCGGCTTCCCGATCGGCGCGCTGTTGGCGACGGAGAAATGCGCCAGCGTGATGACCGTCGGCACTCATGGTACGACCTACGGCGGTAACCCACTCGCCACTGCTGTTGCCGGGGAACTGCTGTCTATCGTCAATACCCCGACGCTTTTGAACGGCGTTAAACAGCGTCATCAGTGGTTTAGCGAACGCCTGAGCGCGATTAACGCCAGATACGGCCTGTTCAAGGAAATTCGCGGACTGGGGCTGCTGATTGGCTGCGTACTGAACGACGAATATGCCGGAAAAGCAAAAGCCATTAGTACCCAGGCGGCGGAAGACGGGCTGATGGTATTGATAGCCGGGGCAAACGTCGTTCGCTTCGCCCCGGCCCTTAACGTGAGCGAGGAAGAGGTTAACACCGGTCTCGATCGCTTTGAGCTGGCCTGCCGTCACTTCCTTGCGGGAGTTTCATCATGATGGTGATCCGACCGGTTGAAAAAGCCGATTTGCCGGGGCTGATGGCCCTGGCGGGAGAAACCGGCGGCGGCCTGACGTCGCTGCCGGCGGACGAACCCACTCTGGCTGCCCGCATTGAACGCTCCCAGCGGACCTGGCGCGGCGAACTGCCGAAAAGCGAACAGGGCTATGTCTTTGTGCTGGAAGATAGCGTCAGCGGCGCGGTTGTTGGGATCTGCGCGATTGAAGTCGCCGTTGGCCTCAACGATCCCTGGTACAACTATCGGGTCGGCACCCAGGTACATGCTTCAAAAGAGCTCAATGTTTATCACGCGCTGCCGACGCTGTTCCTTAGCAACGATCACACCGGCTGTAGCGAACTCTGCACGCTGTTTCTCGATCCGGCATGGCGTAAAGAGGGCAACGGCTACCTGTTGTCGAAATCGCGACTGCTGTTTATGGCCGGTTTCCGCGACCACTTTAATGACAAAGTGGTCGCCGAGATGCGCGGCGTGATTGATGAGCATGGTTATTCGCCGTTCTGGGAAAGCCTTGGCAAGCGCTTCTTCGCGATAGAATTTTCCCGCGCCGACTATCTCTCCGGCACCGGTAAAAAAGCGTTTATCGCCGCATTAATGCCAAAACATCCGTTATATATCGACTTTCTCTCCGATGAAGCGCGGGCGGTCATCGGCCAGGTTCATCCGCAAACGGCGCCTGCGCGTGCGGTACTGGAAAAAGAAGGCTTCCGTTTTAACAACTACATCGACATTTTTGACGGCGGCCCGACGCTGGAGTGCGAAATTGACCGGGTGCGGGCGATACGCAAAAGCCGCCTGCTGACGGTGGAGGAAGGGCAACCTGCGCCGGGAGAGTGGCCGCAGTGTCTGGTCACCAACGAGCAGTATCAGCAGTTCCGCGCCATCCTGGTCCATGCCGACCCGGATAGCGAAACGTTGCTGCTGAGCGCGCGTGAGCTGGATACGCTGAAATGCCACCCAGGCGACCGCGTACGGATGGTCCGCCTGATCCCCGAGGAGAAAGCATCATGAGTTTATGGATTAACGGCGAATGGCAAAACGGGCGCGGCCCGCAGCGCAGTAAATATAACCCGGTCAACCAGGCGCTGCTGTGGCAGGGGAATGACGCCGACGCCGGGCAGGTCGCGCAGGCGGTTAGCGCCGCGCGTCAGGCTTTTCCCGCCTGGGCCCGCCTGCCATTTAGCGCGCGTCAGGCGATCGTCGAGAAGTTTGCGGCGCTGCTGGAAGCGAACAAAAGCCAGCTGACGGCGATTATTGCCGCCGAGACCGGTAAACCACGCTGGGAGGCGGCCACGGAAATTACCGCCATGATAAATAAGGTGGCGATCTCGGTGCGCGCCTATCATAGCCGCACCGGCGAGAGCGAGACGGCGATGGCCGACGGCGCCGCCACCCTGCGCCACCGTCCCCACGGGGTACTGGCAGTATTCGGGCCTTATAATTTCCCGGGCCATTTACCCAACGGACATATTGTACCGGCGCTACTCGCTGGTAATACCATCGTCTTTAAACCCAGCGAGCTTACGCCGCAAAGCGGCGAAGCGGTGGTTAAGCTGTGGGCGGAGGCGGGCTTACCCGCTGGAGTCGTGAATCTACTGCAGGGCGGCCGGGAGACCGGCGAGGCGCTGAGCGGGCAGGCGGATATCGACGGTCTCTTGTTCACCGGCAGTTCCGCGACCGGCTTCCAACTGCACCGTCAACTGGCCGGGCAGCCGCAAAAAATCCTCGCCCTCGAAATGGGCGGTAACAACCCGCTGATTGTTGACGAACCGCAGGATATTGACGCTGCGGTCCACCTGACAATTCAGTCGGCGTTTATCACCGCCGGGCAGCGCTGCACCTGCGCGCGCCGTCTGTTGGTGAAGCGCGGCGCGACGGGCGATGCGTTTTTACAGCGTTTAGTGACGGTGTCACAACGTCTTATTCCCGACGAGTGGGATGCGGAGCCGCAGCCGTTCCTGGGCGGACTGGTATCGCCGCAGGCCGCGCAAAAGGTGCATCAGGCCTGGCTTGGGCACGTGGCGAGCGGCGGACAGACGTTACTGGAGCCGCGCCTGCTGCGCGACGGTACCTCGCTGCTGACGCCGGGGATCATCGACATGAGCAACGTGCAGCAGGTGGCGGATGAAGAAGTTTTTGGCCCGCTGTTATGCGTGTGGCGCTATGACAATTTCGAGCAAGCGATCGCGATGGCTAACGCCACCCGGTTTGGTCTCTCCTGCGGGTTGATTTCCGCCGAGCGCGATAAGTTCGAGCGCCTGTTGCTGGAGGCCCGCGCCGGGATCGTCAACTGGAACAAGCCGCTCACCGGCGCTGCCAGTACCGCGCCGTTTGGCGGAACCGGCGCCTCGGGAAATCATCGTCCAGGCGCCTGGTACGCCGCCGATTATTGCGCCTGGCCGATGGCCAGCCTGGAATCCGCCGAACTGACGCTACCGGAGACGCTCAGTCCGGGGCTGGATTTTTCATCGCAGGCAAGTTGATGAAAGTTCGGGGGGCCGGGATGCTCGGCCCTGCGAGTTTTCCTCGATCCGTTTCAGTAATAAAGGAGGCGTCGTGGACGACTTTCTGGCACTAACTCTGGCGGGGCGCTGGCCGCATCATTTTCATGGCGAAACCGCCCATTTTCGTTGGCACTGGATCGATTGCGGCATCCTGCTGCTGACCCCGCATGCGCGCTGCGAACGTTCACTGGTACTCTCCTGCGGTATTCACGGCAATGAAACCGCGCCGGTGGAGATAGTCAACGCTTTGCTTCAGCAGTTGTTTAGCGGCGAACTCCCGCTGCGCTGGCGTGTGTTGGTGATATTCGGCAACCCGCCGGCGCTGCGGCAAAATAAACGCTATCTCGATAGCGATATGAACCGCATGTTCGGCGAACGCTGGCGCAAGTTCGCGCCCAGTGGTGAAACGGTGCGGGCGCGGCAGTTGGAAAGCGCTGTGACGCGTTTTTTTAGCGATAGCCATGGCGTGCGCTGGCACCTGGATATGCATACCGCTATTCGCGGCTCGCTGCATCCGCGCTTTGGCGTGTTGCCGGCACGCGAGGAGCCGTGGGGCGAAGATTTTCTCAGCTGGCTTGGCGCGGCCGGGCTGGAGGCGCTGGTGTTCCATCAACAACCGGCGGGAACCTTTACCCACTTTAGCTGCGAACGTTTTGCCGCGCTGGCCTGTACGCTGGAGTTGGGCAAAGCGCTGCCTTTTGGCGACAACGATTTAACCCAGTTCTCAGCGACGCAGCGGGCGTTAAGCAGGCTGTTGGTGGGCGATTTGGCGGTGGAAGAAACGACTGCCCCGCTGCGCTACCGGGTGGTGCAGCAGATCACGCGCCACAGCGACCAGTTCCAGTTGCATATGTCGGGGGAGACGCTCAATTTTACACCGTTCAGCGCCGGGACGCTGTTGGCTGAGGATGGCGAAACGCGCTATGTCGTCGAAAAGGCGCAGGAGTACGTGCTGTTTCCCAACCCCGGCGTGGCGCCAGGGCTACGGGCTGGGCTGATGCTGGAACGGTTGTAATTTCCTTTCTTAACTATTCACAGCCGTTGTTGTTCGCGGTTGTGAATATCGAGTGAAATATGGCTGCGCACCGATCTTATTTATTTGTGCCATTGGCATTGTTTGCGGATTATTCCTGGTTAAATGCTTTGTTTTTAATCTCCACTGTTTTATAATCTTCATAGTTTCTTTATAAAACAGCCTGTTATTTATTTTTTGTTGCATATCCATCCTCATTTTCCTTATTTTCTCCACAATTGGTGAGAAAATGTTTTTTACACTTTCATTGTTTTACGCTTGCACTGACTAATTGACGATAAAGCGCGTAAAGTTAATCTCGTCAACACGGCAATGCGCCGTCAGAATAACTGATAGTAAGGACATAACCATGAAGAAGATTACTGCTCTGTTTGTTGCCTCTACTCTGGCTCTGGGTGCTGCTAACCTGGCTCACGCGGCCGATACCACCGCTACCACCCAAACTGATAGCAAACCGATGATGCACCATAAAGGTATGCCGGGTCATCACGATATGATGTTCAAAGACCTGAACCTGACCGATGCGCAAAAACAGCAGGTTCGTGACATCATGAAAAGCCAACGCCAGAACATGAAACGTCCGTCACTTGACGAACGTCGCGCCATGCACGATCTGATCGCCAGCGATACTTTCGACAAAGCGAAAGCCAGCGCGCAGATCGACAAAATGGAAGCGCAGCATAAAGAGATGATGCTTTCCCGCATGGAAACCCAGAACAAGATTTACAACATCCTGACGCCGGAACAGAAAAAACAGTTCAATGCGAATTTTGAGAAGCATCTGACAGAACGTAAAGCGCCGGAAGGTAAAATGCCTGTACCTGCTGAGTAACTCAGCGCGAAGAATGAAGACCGCCGGTCTTGCCCAATCATTGCCAGTAAGGCTTTGGGCAGGGCCGGCGGTTTTTTACGTTTACGATATCATTAGCCAAGCGGGTGCAGCTGATACTCACCGCTGAGCAAAGGCTTACAAAGGATCTTGTAGCCATCGTGATCGAAACCGGCTGGCAGTGCGGTGAGTTCAGCAGCTTGCGCCAGCGAATCCACCGCGCCCAGCCACAGCCAGTTATGAATGATGTGGTACTGGACCATATCCGGACCGCGCTCCTCCAGCGCCACCGGACCCGCCCACGGCCAGCACACCAGCTGAAGCTTACTCATCTGCGCCAGCAGCCGCTGGTTATGATCTTCGACGCGCTCTCTACCGCAGCAGGCGCCGGCGCAGCGCCCCAGCGCGGAACGAAAACAGGCGCGCCCGCGACTCAGCGGTTCCAGCCCCAGAATGCCGTAACACAGACGGTGCTCATCGGCGATGGTTTGCAGCGCCTGTAATGCCGCGCGGCGGTTAGCGAAGAGGCCGTACAGGTGCTGCTGATGGGAGAAATCGACTTCTCGCGCATACACAACTTGCGGTTTACCCGCCTCCAGCAGCCAGGAGCAGAGCTGCTTATTACGCCGCAGTCGTTTATTAAACAGCGGCTGCTGTTCTTTAATTAACCGCGCTTCAAGTAACAGCGCGCCTAATTCCCCGGCGGTCCGCTGCCAGCTGATGCGCCGCGCCTGGCGCAGCATGGAGGCTTCATCAGCGGTACGCAAATGCGACAGCACCCGGCTGCGGATATTCACGCTCTTACCGATATAAAGCGGCAGCGTCTCGCTTTCCCCATGGAACTGATACACCCCTGGCAGCTTTGGCAAGGCCTCAAGCCATGGACGTAAGTGTTCGGGGTACTCATAGATTGCCGCCGCTTCAAATTCCAGACGCGGGGCAGATTGTTTTCTGGCCACAACAACTCCTGATACTGTTTATGTATCCAGTATAGCAGGCGAGTTTTACGGCGAAAAGAACAAAAAATAACCCCGGCGCTGGCCGGGGTGCAGGGGAGTAGTTACTTCTTCCAGAAATCGTCGAAGACGGTAATCGGCGGGCGGCGCTTATGCTCGGTTTTCAGATACCAGCCTTCGATGGTTTTGGCGATGTTCTCGTCCAGGGTTTTACCTTCCAGATAGTCATCAATGTTTTCGTAGGTCACGCCCAGCGCGACTTCATCCGGCAGAGAAGGGCGGTCATCTTCGAGGTCGGCGGTCGGCTGCTTCATATAAAGGTGCTCAGGACAGCCCAACTGCGCCAGTAGCTGTTTGCCCTGACGTTTATTGAGACGGAAGATAGGATTAATGTCGGTACCGCCATCGCCGTATTTGGTAAAGAAGCCGGTGATCGCTTCTGCGGCATGATCTGTTCCCACGACCACGCCTTTGGTCATGCCGGCGATACTGTATTGGGCTTTCATTCGCTCACGGGCTTTCTCGTTGCCGCGAACAAAATCGCTCAGCTCAATACCCGCTTCTCGCAACGCCTGCTCGCTGGCCAGCACCGCGCCTTTAATATTGACGGTCAGCACGCGGTCGGGCTGGATAAATTCGATGGCATCCTGGCAATCCTGCTCATCGGCCTGGACGCCATAAGGCAGGCGCACGGCGATAAATTGCAGGCTGCGATCGCCGCTTTCGGCACGCAGCTCATCGATCGCCATCTGGCATAGTTTGCCGGTAAGGGTCGAATCCTGGCCGCCGCTAATGCCGAGCACCAGTGATTTAATGAACGGGTAGGTCTGCAGATAGGATTTCAGGAAATCCACGCTGCGGCGAATTTCGCCTTCGACATCAATCTGCGGCTTCGCGCCCAGCGCCTGAATAATTTGTTGTTGAAGCGTCATTACGCCCTCCGGAAAGTGAGCCTGTATGGCAACCAGCATGGTCTAAAACTACCTCTTTGCTGCTGAAACGACAAGGCTGGTACCGCTGACTGACGGAAAAGAAGGCAACCAATGGCATAGCATTTAATTATGGTGCGGAAGGTAGTTGGAAGTAGAGTGCGCTGCGCCGCTGTTTTTTTGCACATATCTGGTTACCAGAAAAGTTCTGAATTTACATGAATTCGACGTTTGGCTTGAAAAATAACGCTTTTTATTCCAGGCTTAAAACACGCCGATTACATAATGAGGACGGAATATGAACAAAAAATTAGCAGGATTGATGGGCGCAGCGGCAGTATTAACCATGCTGGCGGGGTGTACGGCCTATGACCGCACCAAAGACCAGTTCACACAGCCAGTTGTTAAGGATGTCAAAAAAGGCATGACCCGCAGCCAGGTTATGCAGATTGCCGGTAAACCGTCGTCTGAAGTCACCATGATCCACGCACGCGGAACTTGCCAGACTTATATCCTGGGTCAACGGGATGGTAAAATTGAAACCTACTTCGTCGCGCTGGACGACACCGGTCACGTGATGAACTCCGGCTACCAGACCTGCGCCGAGTACGACACCGATCCGCGTAACAGCAAATAACTACGCGTCACAAGCTGAGAGCTACGAAAGCCCGACCATTGGTCGGGCTTTTTTATGGCGGCTAATGCTTATTTAATTGCGCGAATTATTTGGGGGAAATGTGAGGGTAGTCAAAACGCGAGGTCAATGAGAGACAATTCTGTTCAACAGGGAATTATCCTGCCGCCAAATGTTGCCGTATACTCAATGCATAAACAAAACTAACCGAAAGTTACCAGTCTTACCGGCTCTCAGCCATTGCTGAGGCCCTGGTCCTACAAATTGAGGAAGCGTTCATGGAAAAGAAACATATCTATCTGTTCTGCTCGGCTGGCATGTCCACTTCATTGCTGGTCTCCAAAATGCGTGCCCAGGCAGAAAAATATGAAGTCCCGGTAATTATTGAAGCGTATCCTGAAACGCTGGCCGGTGAAAAAGGGCCGGAAGCTGATGTCGTATTATTAGGGCCACAAATTGCGTATATGCTGCCGGAAATCCAACGTTTGCTGCCCAACAAGCCGGTAGAGGTCATTGACTCCATTCTGTACGGTAAAGTTGATGGCTTAGGTGTATTGAAAGCGGCCGTCGCGGCCATTAAGAAAGCTGCTGCACAATAATTTTATTTTTTAAACTCGCGATATTCTGGCGTCTGGTAGTTAATTAATACTAGCCGCCACTATATTCAACAGTTTATTTTCCCGTCAAAGAGTAATTTCATACATCATCGCCGTAATATTTTATTGCGGCTTTTAAGGGTATTGACTATGAGTAAAGTGATCGATTCGCTTGAAAAGGTACTCCTTCCTTTTGCTGTTAAAATAGGAAAGCAACCGCACATTAATGCGATTAAAAACGGCTTTATTAAATTAATGCCGCTGACCCTCGCCGGGGCCATGTTCGTATTAATCAACAACGTTTTTCTGAGCTTTGGTGAAGGTTCTTTCTTTTATTCAATGGGGATTCGCCTGGATGCCTCCACCATTGAAACCTTAAACGGCTTTAAAGCCATCGGCGGTAATGTCTATAACGGTACGTTGGGTATTATGTCGCTGATGGCGCCGTTCTTTATCGGCGCCGCGCTGGCCGAAGAGCGTAAAGTCGACCCCATGGCTGCCGGTCTGCTGGCGGTCGCCGCCTTTATGACCGTCACGCCTTATAGCGTAGGTGAAGCCTACGCCGTTGGCGCCAACTGGCTCGGCGGGCAGAACATTATCTCCGGGATGATTATCGGCCTGGTGGTGGCGGAACTGTTCACCTTTGTCATTCGTCGCAACTGGGTCATTAAACTGCCGGATAGCGTGCCGTCATCGGTATCGCGTTCCTTCTCGGCGCTGATCCCGGGCTTCCTGATTTTGTCGGTCTTCGGCATTATTTCGTGGATTCTGTCAAACTACGGCAGCAACTTCCATCAGATCATCATGGACTCCATCTCCACGCCGCTGGCGGCGATGGGCAGCGTCGTTGGCTGGGCGTACGTAATCTTTAACTCCCTGCTGTGGTTCTTCGGGGTGCACGGTTCGCTGGCGCTGACCGCGCTGGATAACGGCATTATGACGCCGTGGGCGCTGGAAAACATCGCGCTGTATAACCAGTATGGTTCTGTCGACGCGGCCATCGAAGCCGGCAAACAGTTCCACTTCTGGGCGAAGCCGATGCTCGACTCCTACATCCTGCTGGGTGGTTCCGGTGCGACGCTGGGTCTGATTATCGCCATCTTCATCGCTTCTCGCCGCGCCGATCATCGTCAGGTCGCTAAGCTGGCGCTGCCGTCAGGCATCTTCCAGATTAACGAACCGATTCTGTTCGGTCTGCCGATCATCATGAACCCGGTCATGTTCATCCCGTTCGTTCTGGTCCAACCGATTCTGGCCGCGATTACGCTGGCCGCTTATAGTCTGGGCATTATCCCACCGGTGACCAACCTGGCCCCGTGGACGATGCCAACCGGTTTGGGCGCTTTCTTTAACAGTAACGGTAGCGTTGCTGCCCTGCTGGTCGCGCTCTTCAACCTTTGTGTCGCTACTGCCGTGTACCTGCCGTTCGTCATCCTGTCGAACAAAGCGCAGAGCACCATCGAGCAGGAAGAAAGCGAAGAAGATATTGCTAACGCACTGAAATTCTGATGTCTAGCGGTACGGGCTCTTCCCGTACCGCCTGAGAAACGAGGGAAATATTATGTTTGATCTGGATAACATCGACGCGGTAGAAACCCCGGAAAATGACCTCGAAGAGGTGGTGATGGGGCTGATTATCAACTCCGGACAGGCGCGTAGCCTGGCCTATGCGGCGCTGAAGCAGGCGAAGCAGGGGGATTTTGCCGCCGCGAAATCGATGATGGAGCAATCGCGGATGGCGCTGAGCGAAGCGCATCGCGTCCAGACCCAGCTTATTGAAAGCGATGAAGGCGAGGGCAAGATGAAGGTGAGTCTGGTGCTGGTTCATGCGCAGGATCATCTGATGACCTCAATGCTGGCCCGTGAACTGGTGGCCGAATTGATCGAGCTGCACGAGAAGGTACAATAGGCTATCCGAACGATGAGGCAGCCGAAGATGATGACCACCGAGATCAGTACCGCCAGGGAACAACAGCTCTTCAACGGGAAAAACTTTCATGTGGTCATCTATAACAAAACGGAGAGTGTGAGCGGGCTTCACCAGCATGATTACTACGAGTTCACTATCGTTTTAACCGGGCGCTATTATCAGGAAATTAATGGCAAGCGGGTGTTGCTGGAGCGCGGGGACTTTGTCTTTATCCCAATGGGGTCGCACCATCAGAGCTTTTACGAGTTTGGTGCGACGCGCATTCTTAACGTTGGCATCAGCAGACGCTTCTTTGAGAAACATTATCTGCCGCTGCTGCCGTTCGGTCTGGTCGCCTCTCAGGTCTATGCGGTGCAAAGCGCCTTTCTCAGTTATATCGAGTCGGTTATTGCTTCACTGAATTTTCGCGAGACTGAATTTGACGAGTTTATTGAACTGGTCTCGTTTTACACCATTAACCGCTTACGTCATTATCGTGAAGAGCCCGTTGAAGATGTGATTCCTCACTGGCTGAAAAATACCGTAGAGGATATGCACGATAAAAACAAATTTGGCGAAAGCGCGCTGGAAAATATGGTGCAATTGTCCGGGAAAACGCAAGAATATTTAACCCGGGCGACCCAGCGCTATTATGGTAAGACGCCGATGCAGATCATTAATGATATCCGCATCAATTTCGCGAAAAAACAGCTGGAAATTACCAACTATTCGGTCACTGATATTGCGTATGAATCAGGATATAGCAGCCCAAGTCTGTTTATTAAAACATTCAAAAAGCTGACTTCCTTTACGCCAAGCAGTTATCGCAAACAGCTGACCAATATTAATTAACTCGCAGCGGAATTTACCGCGCGGTTTATTCATTCAAGTTAACTGTCCGCATTTATGCGGAGAGCGGTCTACGTCTACGCGTAGCGCCTAAGGGAGAAAGATATGAGCCAGAAATTAAAAGTCGTGACTATCGGCGGCGGCAGCAGCTATACCCCGGAATTACTGGAAGGTTTCCTCAAACGCTATCATGAGCTGCCGGTAACGGAACTGTGGCTGGTGGACGTGGAAGAAGGGCAGGAGAAGCTCGATATCATCCATGCGCTGTGCCAGCGGATGGTAGAAAAAGCCGGCGTGCCGATGAAAGTCTACAAAACGCTGGATCGCCGCGCGGCGCTGGAAGGGGCGGATTTCGTCACCACGCAGCTACGCGTTGGCCAGCTGAAAGCGCGTGAAAAAGATGAACGTATCCCGCTAAGCCATGGCTATCTTGGCCAGGAAACCAACGGTGCGGGCGGTCTGTTTAAAGGCCTGCGTACCATCCCGGTGATTTTCGATATTGTCAAAGATGTGCAGGAAATTTGCCCCGATGCGTGGATCATTAACTTTACCAACCCGGCGGGTATGGTCACCGAGGCGGTATATCGCCACACCAATTTCAAACGCTTTATCGGCGTGTGCAACATTCCAATCGGTATGAAGATGTTTATTACCGATGTGCTGCAGCTGAGCCCGAGCGATGAACTGAATATCGATCTGTTCGGCCTTAACCACCTGGTGTTCGTTCGCGATGTGCTGGTCAACGGCGTGTCGCGCTTCGATGAACTGCTGGACGGCGTGGCTTCTGGCCGCCTGACCGCGAACTCGGTGAAAAACATCTTCGACCTGCCGTTTAGCGAAGGGTTGATTCGCTCACTGCGCCTGATCCCATGCTCGTATCTGCTTTATTACTTCAAGCCGAAAGAGATGCTGGCGATTGAGATGGGCGAGTACTATAAAGGCGGCGCGCGCGCTCAGGTCGTACAGAAGGTTGAAAAACAGCTGTTTGAACTGTACAAAAATCCGGATCTGAACATTAAGCCGAAGGAGCTTGAGCAGCGAGGCGGCGCTTACTACTCTGATGCCGCCTGCGAGGTGATTAACGCCATTTACAATGATAAGCAGGCCGAGCACTATGTGAATATTCCGCACCATGGCCACGTTGATAATATTCCGGCCGACTGGGCGGTAGAAATGACCTGTACGCTGGGCCGCGATGGCGCGAAACCCACGCCGCGAATCACGCATTTTGATGAAAAAGTGCTGGGGCTGATTTATACCATCAAAGGCTTTGAAGTGGCGGCCAGCCAGGCGGCAATAAGCGGTGAGCTCAATGATGTGCTGCTGGCGCTCAATTTAAGCCCGTTGATTCATTCGGATCGTGATGCCGAGCAGCTGGCGCGGGAGATGATCCTCGCCCATGAGAAGTGGCTGCCGAACTTTGCAGCCACTATCGAAAAACTGAAACAGTAACGGGGGCGGCCGATGGAACGCGTATTGATCGTTAACGCCGATGATTATGGCCTGAGCAAAGGGCAGAACTACGGTATTATCGAAGCCTGCAGGAACGGACTGGTGACGTCGACCACGGCGTTGGTCAACGGCGCGGCTATCGGCCACGCCGCCCAGTTGAGTCGCAGCCTGCCCGAGCTGGCGGTGGGCATGCACTTTGTGTTGACGCTGGGCGAGCCATTATCGGCGATGCCGGGGTTAACCCGCGACGGGCGGTTAGGCAAATGGATTTGGCAGATGGCGGAAGAGGACAGCCTGCCGCTGGATGAGATCGCCCATGAACTGGAGTGTCAGTACCGGCGTTTTATCGAACTGTTTGGTTGCGAACCGACCCATATCGACAGCCACCACCACGTGCATATGATCGCGCAGATCTACCCCATCGTCGCCGCTTTTGCGCGCGAAAAGGGTGTCGCTTTGCGTATCGACCGCCAGGTGGCGGCGCTGAATGGCCTCGATCAGGATGCGGCGCGCAGTAGCGATGGCTTCAGCAGCGAATTTTACGGTGAAGCGGTTTCACAAGCGCTGTTCCTGCAGACGCTGGATGCATCGCTCGAACGGCAGGAAAACTCGCTGGAAGTGATGTGTCATCCGGCATTTGTCGATAACACCATTATGGGCAGCGCTTACTGCTATCCGCGGCTGACCGAACTGGACGTGCTGACGTCCGGCGAACTGAAGTACGCTATTGCGGAACGCGGCTACCGGCTCGGAAACTATCGCGACGTATAAAGAGAGGAAAGCCCGGCAGCCATGAACTGCCGGGCTTTTTATTATGCGGGTATGGCCGCAACTTTACTGCTTCTTGACCAGACGCGATGCGCGGCCAGTAGCGTCAGCAGCTTATCAACGCTAAGCGTATTAATCGCGTCGCATTCGATAACCCCTTCTTCACCCGCAGCGGGCACCTGTAGCAGCGAACTAAACTGCCGCGCATCGCCCGCCAGTAAAATAGGCTTCAGATGCTTATAAGCTTCCAGCAGATAGTAGCGGGCATCTCCGTTATCGCTGATGCTGCTCAGATCGCCGCCGGGAACGATAACCGCATCAACCGTCAACGATGGCGAGCCGGCGAAGGTTCCGGCGATCGGTAGCTGCGATCCATCATCGGCGCTGACTTCGCCCATACGCGAATAGAGCAGTTTGCTGTGGACGCCTCTGGCCTGCAGCGCTTGCAACAGGTTGAGTACATCCTGCGCGCAGGTTTTCTCGTTGAGTAATACCGCGACAATTCGTCCTTTTACGTCGCCATCGCCATCAGCGTAAAGACTGAGGGTTGGATCTTTCTCCACGCCGTTAACCGGCGCTGGCGGGGCAATATTCCTCTGCTCATCACTGAGTTCGATACCGAGATTGTTGGCTACCGCTTCCGCCAGCCCGATATCAATATGCGCCAGATGATCGACCACCCGCTCGCGGATCCAGACTCTGACCACTTTGCTCAGCTCAAAACTAAAGCCGCCGATAATGTGCTGCTGCTCAATCGGCGTCTGGCTGAGCCAGAACAGGCGAGGCTGGGCGTAGTACTCGCCGAAGGAGGGACTACGGTTACGGATTTTCTCGCCATCAACGCGTTCCGCCAGTGATTCAAAGCCGCCGCGTTTCGGCGCCGGCGGCGTTTCGCGAGGCCAGTTATCGTTGATAGAGTTGGGCTCATAGTTTGCTGGATTGGTATCAATCTCCATTCGGTGCATGCCGTCACGCTGGAAATTATGATACGGGCAGGTAGGGCGGTTAATCGGAATTTCGTGGAAATTTGGCCCGCCGAGGCGGCTAATTTGCGTATCGGTATAGGAGAAGAGTCGCCCTTGCAGCAGCGGGTCGTTACTAAAATCGATACCCGGCACGATATGACCTGGATGGAATGCCGCCTGTTCGTTCTCAGCGAAGAAGTTGTCGGGGTTACGGTTAAGCACCATTTTGCCGACTCGTTGCACGGGCACCAGCGCTTCCGGAATGAGTTTGGTCGGATCCAGCAGATCGAAGTCGAAATCGAACTCGTTTTCCTCAGGAATTAACTGCAGGCCGAGCTCAAACTCCGGATAATCGCCAGCCTCGATGGCTTCCCATAGGTCGCGGCGATGAAAATCCGGGTCGCGGCCGGTCAATTTCTGCGCCTCATCCCACACCAGGGATGCTTTACCGGCCACCGGCTTCCAGTGGAAGCGCACAAAGGTAGCCTTGCCTTCGGCGTTAATCAGGCGGAAGGTATGAATGCCGAAACCTTCCATCGTGCGATAGCTGCGCGGCAAGCCGCGGTCGGACATGGCCCACATCACGTTATGCAATGTTTCCGGCTGCAGCGAAACATAGTCCCAGAAGGTGTCATGGGCGCTTTGTCCCTGCGGAATTGCCCAGTGCGGTTCGGGTTTCACCGCATGGACAAAGTCGGGAAATTTAATCGCATCCTGGATAAAGAAAATCGGCGTGTTGTTGCCCACCAGGTCGAAAATGCCCTCTTCGGTATAGAATTTGGTGGCAAAGCCGCGGATATCACGCACGGTATCGGCCGAGCCCGCGCCGCCCTGAACGGTGGAGAAGCGGACAAAAACGGGGGTGATTTTTTCCGGCGCGGACAGAAAATCGGCTTTGGTAATCTCTTTCAGGCTTTTGTAAGGCTGGAAATAGCCGTGCGCGGCGGAACCGCGAGCATGAACGATACGCTCGGGAATGCGTTCATGGTCAAAGTGGGTAATTTTCTCACGCAGGATAAAATCTTCCAGCAACGTTGGTCCGCGGTTGCCGGCGCGTAACGAGTTTTGATCGTCGGCGATGCGTACCCCCTGATTGGTGGTCAGCGGGAAGTTTTCGCCGCCTTTACGCTGCGGCTCAAGCGTATCTAATTTTATGCTGTGAGTATCCGGCGCTTTCAGGCTGCCGGGCGACGTCGGCTGCTCCCCGGGCGCGGTTGGCTGGGGAGTAGGGCGCCATTCGCGGTCTTCGGGTGCCAGTGAATCAAGGCCCGGTTTTGCTTCATCGCTATCGTGTACCGGAGCCTGTCGGCTGTGTGGGTCGTGGTGTTTTTCTGACATCTGCTCGTCTCCTGCTTTCATTGCTAAAAGTGGTCGTTGCTAAACCAAAACCCTTCTAACTATAGAACATTGTTCTGGGTTCTCCGGGCAGAAACGAATAGAGTTATCCTAAAATGCGCATTAGCGGAGGAGGGGCGACGAAAAGGGGGGCGATCGGCTATGATAGGGGTTTATGTTCCCGCTTTGCTTAGTGAATCCATCTGTTATGAAAACATTGCGCCAACAAAATCGCCCTGTCATTAGCTACGTGCCGCGCGTCGAGCCTGCGCCGCCGGATCATGCCGTTAAAATGGACCATTTTCGCGATGTCTGGATATTGCGGGGCAAGTACGTCGCCTTTGTACTGATGGGCGAGCGTTTCCGCCGTTCACCGGCGTTCACCGTGCCGGAATCGGCGCAGCGTTGGGCTAATCAGATACGCCAGGAAGGTGAAATAGAGGCATAACCTCGCGGGTAAAATAAAAAAGCCGCTGAAATTCAGCGGCTTTTTTGTGGCTGTTAACGTTAGCGATGCGCCAGTTCGGCGTCTTCTTCGCTATCGAGGATGGCTTTATCCGTCTGGCGCAGCCACTGGCTGGTCAGCGTGCCGGCGGTCATTGAACCGTTAACGTTAAGGGCGGTACGGCCCATATCAATCAGCGGCTCGACGGAAATCAGCAGCGCGACCAGCGTGACCGGCAGACCCATCGCCGGCAGCACGATCAAGGCTGCGAAGGTCGCGCCGCCACCAACGCCGGCTACGCCCGCGGAGCTTACGGTGACGATACCCACGAGGGTGGCAATCCACATTGGATCCAGCGGGTTGATGCCAACGGTTGGCGCTACCATTACCGCCAGCATCGCCGGATAGATACCGGCGCAGCCGTTCTGACCAATCGTCGCGCCAAATGAGGCGGAGAAGCTGGCAATAGATTCCGGCACGCCCAGACGGCGCGTCTGCGCTTCCACGTTCAGCGGAATAGACGCCGCGCTGGAACGGCTGGTGAAAGCGAAGGTAATCACCGGCCAGACTTTACGGAAATACTTCAGCGGACTGACGCCATTGACGGCTAACAGCAGACCGTGTACCACAAACATGATCCCCAGCGCGATGTAAGAGGCCACCACGAAACCGCCGAGCTTGATGATGTCATGCAGGTTGGAACCGGCAACCACTTTGGTCATCAGTGCCAGTACGCCGTACGGGGTCAACTGCATCACCAGACGCACCAGCTTCATCACCCAGCCCTGCAGCGTGTCGATGGCGGTCAGGACGCGTTGGCCTTTCTCCACATCGTCTTTCAGCAGTTTCAGCGCCGCGACGCCAAGGAACGCCGAGAAGATAACGATGCTGATGATAGAAGTCGGGTTAGCGCCGGTCAGATCGGCAAACGGGTTTTTCGGCACAAACGACAGGATCAGCTGCGGAACGCTCAGATCTGATACTTTACCGACATAGTTGCTCTGGATGGCGTTCAGACGAGCGGTTTCCGCGCTGCCTTGCACCAGGCCTTCAGCGGTGAGGCCAAACAGGTTGGTCACCAACACGCCGACCAGCGCGGCGATTAGGGTGGTGAACAGCAGCGTACCGATGCTCAGGAAACTGATTTTCCCCAGCTGTGATGCATTGTGCAGGCGCGCCACCGCGCTCAAAATGGAGGCGAAGACCAGCGGCATAACGATCATCTGCAGCAGTTGTACATAGCCGTTACCGACGATATTGAACCACTGAATAGAATCTTTCAGAACCTGGCTGTCGGAGCCGTAAACCAGCTGCAGGCCAAGACCAAAGATAACGCCGATAACGAGACCGACCAGTACTTTTTTAGCGAGGCTCCACTGTTTGTGGCGGGTTTGAGCCAGCGCAAACAGTAAAACCGCGAACACGACAACGTTCGCTATTAATGGAAAATTCATCCCCGTTCTCCTGATATCTTGTTACCTGGGTTGGTCTGAAACCAACTCTTATGGCGCCAAGAGTAGCAGAAGGCCTTATTGCTTTCTTATACTCAAATGGAATGGGTTATAACCAAAAAATCATTTAGCGTATTTATCGTTCAGCCTGATGGTTAATAAAACGATTAAAGGTTATTTGCAGCGAATTAATCATATTTGATGACCAGCGCACGGCGCTATTTTCGGCCATGCTTTGCGGCATCCAGACGGCGTAAATGAACAGCGCCATGCACAGCGCGCGCTCGAGCTGATTGCCTTTGCGCGGCGCGAGGATCGGCAGGCGGAACCGCCAGCGACAAGGCCACAGCAGCGGTACGCCGGCCGGGGTGAGCATATCGGCGAGTATATGGCTGAGGTAGCCAAGCACTAAACCCTGCAGCGCATCGGCCGGGATTATCCAGCTCTCCGGCACTTTTAGATAGAACAGCGCCAGCGCGCCGAATACCGCCAGCAGGCTGTGGGTAAAGCCCCGGTGGCCAAAGGCGCGGGCTACCGGTTTTGAGACCCAGCTTAAACGCTGCCCGAGGAAAGATTTAGGATGGTCGATATCGGGCAGCAGGCAGGTCAGCACGGCGGAAGGAACGATATGCCACCAGTCCCCCTGCGCCAGCACGGGGGTTAATTCTGCATTTTTTGCAAATACCGCACAGGCGATAGAAAAGAAGAGGTGGCCTTCCGCCGTCATGATAAAAACCCTAAACTGTCAATTCATACAGTATAGGGTTTTTATACAGTATACGGAAGAGGTGACGGTGTAACTCTTTGTCACAAGGTTGACATATTTTGACGACATTAATGCCAGCGCAAGTCGTTTAGCCGCGCAGGTCTGCTACCGTCAGCTGCTGCAGAGACGCCAGTTTCACATCGGCCAGTACGAAGCGCGGATCGCGGCTGTTTTCTGCTTCCGGAACCACAATCGAGCGCATCCGCGCCGCTTTGCTGGCAATCATGCCGTTAACAGAATCCTCCAGCGCCACGCAGGACATTGGCGCGACGCCAAGCTTTGCGGCGCAATCAAGATAGACCTGGGGATGCGGTTTGCTGTAAGGCAGATGTTCGGCTGAGGCCAGCGCGTCGAACTGGTCGCGAAGTTCAAACATTTCCAGCACTTTTTCCAGCATATGCAGCGGCGACGCGGAGGCGAGGCCGATTTTTAGTCCTTCGGCCTTACACAACGCCACGGCTTCACGCACGCCGGGCAGCAACGGCCGTGACTCCTCGACCAGCTGAATGGCCCGGCGGATAATACTGGCGGTTACCTCCGCGCGGTCCGGGCCGCGCCAGGGCTGTTGTGCAAACCATAAATCGACCACCAGGTCGATGCGCAGCCCCAGCAGGTCAGGTAATTCATCACGGCGGCTAATATCCACTCCGAGGCTTTCCAGTACCTCCAGCTCTGCGCGGTCCCATAGCGGCTCTGAATCGATAAGCAGGCCATCCATATCGAAAATAGCGGCAAGAATCTGACGCTTTGCTGACATAAGTTCCTCTCCATTGGCGTAAGTAGATAACGAAATTGTCCATATGGTATATCATACCGCGCTGAAGCAGGCGAAATTCGCTGCGGAAGATAGACTTATACCTGACTCTATGTCGGCATGGAGAGTCTGGCGTTTTAAACAAGGGGAACTCATGACGTATCAACAAGCTGGACGCATTGCGGTCATTAAACGCATTTTGGGATGGGTCATCTTCATTCCAGCCGTGCTGTCTACGCTGATTTCCGTACTGAAGTTTATGTACGAGCATAGCGAAAAGAAACCGGGTATTGATGCGGTGATGATGGATTTCGCCCACCTGATGATTGAGATGGTGCGTTTCAATACGCCGTTCCTGAATTTCTTCTGGTACAACTCGCCGCTGCCGGAGTTCAAACATGCGTTGAACATCGGTTTCTGGATTATCTACGCGCTGGTGTTTGTCGGTATGGCGTTGCAGGCTTCCGGCGCGCGGATGGCCCGCCAGGCGAAGTTTCTACGCGAAGGCGTGGAAGATCAGTTGATTCTGGAACAGGCTAAAGGCGCGGAAGGCCTGTCGCGCGAACAGCTTGCCGAACGTATTGTCGTTCCGCGTCATACTATTCTGAAGCAGTATTTCACGCTTTACGTGCTGCCGATTGTGGTGATTGTGATCGGTTATATTTTCTTCTCGCTGCTTGGCTTTCTTTAAGCAGAAGATCTGCCCGGCAAGCCGGGCAATGCCTTACTCGGCAGGCAGCGCTCGCGGCTTGCCTTCATTGTCTACCGCCACATAAATAAACAGGGCTTCCGTCGCCTTATAACGCTGGCCCAGAGGTTCCGTCGATACTTTTTTCACCCATACCTCAATATTAATAGTGATCGAGGTGTTGCCGCGCTTTACGCAGCGGGCATAGCAGCACACAACATCGCCAACGGCGACCGGGCGTAAAAAAGTCATACCATCAACACGGACAGTCACAACGCGGCCGCGGGCAATCTCTTTGGCCATAATCGCGCCGCCGATATCCATCTGCGACATCAGCCAGCCGCCAAAAATATCGCCGTTCGCGTTGGTATCCGCCGGCATGGCCAGGGTGCGTAAAACCAATTCGCCCTTCGGGGCGAGATCTGTTGTTGTCATTCTATACTCTGTACTAGTCAAAGGAGATCAGGCGCGATGCTACTATGAAAACGGCGCAGAGAGAATAGGGGAATACGCCCGTCGGTACGGGCGTCGGCAGATTAGAAACTTAGGGTAACGCCGGCGTAATAGGCGCGCCCCGGCTCGTTGTAAGTTGACGCACCGGCGTTCTCGCGATAAATCTGCTTATCAAACAGGTTGCTGATGCCGGCGTTCAGGCGAATATCTTTCATCAACTGATAGTTGCCGCCGATCCCGACTATCGAATAAGCGCCGACTTCATTGGTGGCGAGAACCCCGGTCTCGTTGCGAATTTCCGCGTACTGACGCGGCTTTTGACGGCCATACATTGTCCAGTTTATGTTAGCCGACAGTTTGCTGTTTACCTGCCAGTCAAGCATGGTATTGATAGTATATTTCGGGATCACCGACAGCGGATTGCCGGTATCTTTACTTTCCGATTTAATCATCCAGGTCGCGTTGGTGCGCCAGTTCAGGGTGTCGGCAATCAATGGGATCAGCACGGTCCCTTCCAGTCCTTCTACTACGGCTTTGCCGCCGTTCTGCCACTGTAGAATGTTGTTGCCGCTGGAAGTGTAGCCAAGCACCTCGCTGCCGGAGACGATTTTGTTTTTGTAATCATTACGGAACCAGGTGATCCCGGCGTTATAGCCTCCGGCGTTGAATTCCAGCCCAAGCTCTTTATTGATGCTGATTTCCGGATCCAGATCCGGGTTGCCGAGCAGATAGCAACTGCCTGTTGCAATGGCGTTCGGGCATCCGTTGCCGCGGGTGGAGAGCAGATAGCCTTCGCTGGATTGATATAAATTCGGTGCTTTAAATACCCGTGCAATACCGGCTTTGACTTTAAACCACTCACCTAATGCCTGCGCCAGGTTGAGGCTTGGGCTCCAGTTACTGCCGAACTGGTTGTGGTAATCGAAACGCAGGCCGGGAATAATGTTAGTTCCCGGCGTGGCCTCGATATTATCTTCCAGGTAGATCCCGGTTAACGTGGCGCTGTTTTTGCTACTACGATCGGCGGCATTGCCGCTGGTGCCGGCGATGGTTTCACCGCTCACGTCAGTGGCCTGCATCGACGCCGGATCGTTGAGTTCGTCGCGGTTCCACTCCATGCCAAGCGTCAACGTCTGATCCGCCAACCAGTAGAACGGAATGTTTAACTCGCCTGTGGAGCGCCATGATTCCAGACGGCTGGTGGCGTATTCATCGCTATTGATCATCCCCTCGACGCGGCCGGTTGATCCTTCCTGCAGGCGGGTATTATTGGTTTTTTCATAATAAACGCCGGCTTTTGACTGTCCCCAATCCCAAATTCCGTTATAGGTTAGCCCCCACGACTGGCGATACAGGCGGTTGGTTTCATGGCCGTAGAGTGAATCAACCAGGCCATTGGGGCTAAGGTTGCCGTTACTGTACTGGGTATCGCCGGCATAAATATTGCCCTGGCGGCTGTAGGCATAGTTGAAATCGAGGATCTGTTGTGGGGTCATTTTCCACGACAGCAGGGCGTTAATATCTTTATTACGCACGCCTTCGCGACCGGCGGCGTATGAGCCATTCTGCGCATGGTTGATATCCCAGGCGTCAGCATCGGTTTTATTGATGTTGCCGTACAAACGCATGGTGAGGGCATCGCCTGCCAGAGGGCCGCTGAGGTTAAAGTTGGCCCGGTTGGTGGCACCTTCTTTGTTATTCTCCGGTTGATTGGTGAAGAACGACAGTGAGCCGTGCCAGTCGTTGGTTGGTCGTTTGGTAATGATATTCACCACGCCGCCGGCCGCGCCGGACCCATAGCGGGCCGCGGCGGGTCCGCGCAGGACTTCAATACGTTCAACCATTTCAGCGGGTACCCAATTACTATCACCGCGGGTATCGCGTTCACCGCGCCAGCTGTAACGTACCGAATTTCGTGAGGTAACCGGCACGCCATCGATCAAAATCAGCGTGTTTTCGGGGCCCATCCCGCGAATGTCGATTTGACGGTTGTTACCGCGGCTACCGCTGGCGCTGTTGCCGGTCAGATTCACGCCGGGCATTTTACGGATGATTTCTGACAGGTCATTAACCGGCGGCTCTTTGGCAATATCTTCGGCGGTGATAATCGAAACGCCGGGCTGTTGTTTTAACGCTTCTTCGGCGGTGCTGTAGACCACCATGGTTTCAGTATCCTGTTCGGCTTCTTCGGCCAAACTCTCCGCTGAAAAGAAGCTGGCGATAATGATGGTAAGGGGAGCGAGGGGGAATGCGGTGTTCGTTCTCATTGTAAATATCCGTATCAAAATAAAACAAGAACGTGAATATTAATAATAATCATTATCATTACAATGAGGCGGGACGAAACTTCATCAAATCCTCACAATTGGCGCAATTTTTCCTGTTTGATGAAGAAAGCGTGAAGGCGAGCCGTTGGGGAAAGGCGTAATAAGAGGTGGCTTACCCGCTCTTTCGGAAGTTAAATTTGAACTGAACGGGATAGGAGGTAGAGAAAAGAAATGAAAAGCACAAGGGAGGCGGTACGCGCCGGCTAGCGCGTACCGTTGAGAGGTATTAGTGCTTATCGTCCTGCGGCATGTGGCGGTAGATATAAACGCCGCTCAACAGGGTAAAGACCAGGGTCAATGCCGTTAAACCGAAGACTTTGAAGTTGACCCAGATATTCTGTGGCAGCCAGAACGCGATGTAGATATTAGCCAGCCCGCAGAGAATAAAGAACAGCGCCCAGGCCAGATTCAGCCGCGACCACACCTGCTGCGGCAGCGTCAGCTCTTTACCAAGCATGCGTTGGATCAGCGGCTTTTTCATTACCCACTGGCTGAACAGCAGGGCGCCGGCAAACAGGGCGTAGATGACGGTCACTTTCCACTTAATAAATTCATCGTTGTGGAAGAAGATTGTCAGCCCGCCGAATACGGCGACCAGCACAAAAGTGATCAACGCCATCTTTTCAACTTTACGATAGCGCACCCAGCTATAAATGAGGACTACCGCGGTGGCGACGATCAGCGCGGTGGTTGCGGCGTAGATATCGTAAATCTTATAAAAAGCGAAGAAGACTACGAGCGGTAAAAAATCGAGAAACTGCTTCATACATCAATTCCGTCGTTCAGGAAGGGCCGGAATGCCCGGCCCTGATTAAAGTTAGTTGCGAATAAGCATATACAAGCGGAACAAATAGATCAGCAACAGCGCAGAGAACAGATTGCTGATGGTATTAATGACCACGGCGGCAACGTTGGGCGACAGCGTTGCAAAGCTTGAAGCAAGCAGCAGCAGCGCCGTTTTTGCCAGCAGCCAGCCGAGTACCGCTGGCGCCACCAGGCGCATATTCGCCCACGCCAGACGCATACTGCCGCGCATTGCGCTGAAGATGCCGATTTTATCCTGCACCAGCATCACCGGCGCGAACGCCAGAACAATCGCCAGCAGCACGCCCGGCACCAGCACCAGCATCATCCCCATCTGTACCACGAAGGTGGTGAACAGAATAAGCAGCAACAGCTTCGGCAGAACCGGCGCTGCCGCGCCGATCGCCCGCAGCGCGCTGACGCGATGCCCGGCGGAGATGAGCTGAATCAGCAACAGTACGCCGCCGACGAGGATGGCATTCCCCACCAGGCCCGAGAAGGTTGAGGCTGCCGACGCGTGCAGCAGGATCTGCTGCTGTTCCGGCGTCATGTTCTGCACCAGCTCAAACAAGCCGGCGCTGCCCACCAGGTTATCGCCCTCGCTGAGGATCGATAACTGCTCGTCGCTGGGCGAAAAGGCATGGCCAATGACTACCGTGATGAACGCGCATAACAACGCAATCAGCAGAATAGTAACGAACTGATTACGAAAAAAATTCCCCGTGTCACGGTAGACGGACTTCGCCGTGATAGACATGCATTCTCCTTGAGTCTTGCAGGTGTTTTAACTAGCCGGGGATTGTACCGCAAAACGTGGTTGGGTAGCAGTCTCTGCCGAGGTCACGGTAGGTATATCTTTGTAAAGAGTTCCCAGTGGCGGCAGGCCGTAGCGGGCACGGGCGCGATCGCACGCTTCGTTGAGTTCGCCGCCTTCGCCTGACATGGCAAATTCGCGGCAGGGGGAAGGCCGCTGGTGATAGATGGAGCAGTGTACCGATTCGCCGATTTCACCGCTTAAGGCGGTACAGCGGCTTTGCCGCTGATTGGTACCGCTCATGCAGCGCAGAAAAGGGGTAAGGGGTTCGGTGAGCTGCGTGGGTACCACGCCGCCAGCGTCGTCGGCTTCAGCCCAGTAGAAGGAGACTCGAAAATACGCACAACAGGCACCGCACGTCATGCACGGGTTGATTTCACTCATAATTACACCTGAAAAAAACGCATCAACACAAATTGTCGGCAATTAAATTAGCTATCCGCGCGATCGGCGACAAGGGGGGCAAGCAAAAATTTTTCTCATGGGTAAAAATTGATGTAAAGACAAATCAGAACGTTACTAACTGCTGCAAAAATTAATCTGGATCAATAAATGTTAAATCTAATGGCCTGGTGTGATCTAAAACAGATCAAAGCTAACTCATTGTAGGTATATTTGCAGCCGCTGATAAAAACCATAATGGGGACATGGATATGAAGAAAATAGCAGCGGCGGCATTGATCTTAGGTACGCTTTCTGGTGGTAGCGCCTGGGCGCATGAAGCGGGGGAGTTTTTTATTCGCGCGGGCTCGGCGACGGTTCGCCCGACTGAGGGCTCTGACAACGTGCTGGGTAGTCTCGGCGGTTTTAACGTCAGTAATAACACCCAGTTGGGTTTAACCTTTACCTATATGGCGACCGACAATATCGGTATCGAACTGCTGGCGGCAACGCCGTTCCGCCATAAGGTCGGTACCGGGCCGACCGGCACTATCGCCACCGTACATCAGCTGCCGCCGACGCTGATGGCGCAGTGGTACTTTGGCGATGCGCAAAGTAAAGTGCGCCCGTATATCGGCGCCGGTATTAACTATACGACCTTCTTTAATAATGATTTCAACGATACCGGTAAGGACGCCGGGCTTTCCGACCTGAGTCTGAAAGATTCATGGGGCGCGGCAGGACAGGTTGGCCTGGATTATCTGATTGACCGCAACTGGCTGCTTAACATGTCGGTCTGGTACATGGATATCGACACCGATGTGAAATTTAAAGCTAACGGCGTTGACCAGAAAGTCAGTACCCGTCTGGATCCGTGGGTGTTTATGTTCTCTGCCGGTTATCGCTTCTAATGCTTTAAAAAAACTGGCCGCCTGCGGCCAGTTTTATCCTCTTCAGACCAGCCGATGGGCGTGCAGTTTGGCGCTTTCCATAATGCTATCCATTATCACCTGCACGCGATGCGGCAACACGCCTCGCTGACGATAAATCAACCACGCCTGCATATTCACGCCGCGTTCCCGTGGCAGACAGGGTTGTAACGTACCGGCCTCTAATTCCGCCGCGACGGAGTAAAAAGGGGCATAAACAATGCCCAGACCCTGCTTGGCAAGCTCGATGGCCGGCAAAATGTTATCGCATACGCTGGAACCGTTGACCTCTACCTGAATGCTTTCACCCGCTGCGTTATAGCAATGCCAGCTGTTGCGGATCCCGCCCAACGTACGCAAAGTGATGCAACGATGCTGCGCAAGCTCATCAACATCGTGCAGAGGCGACTGCGTAATATAATCCGCGCAGGCAAACAGCCCCATGCGAAAGCGGGTGAGAGGCCTTGCGATCAGGCTTTCGTCCTGGGGCTGGAAAAAGCTAATCAGCAGATCGCAATCGCTATCGAAAAGCGTCCCGTGCTTTTGTTCGCGCTCGTCGGGATTGCGGGTGAGAAGGTTTACGGTTAATTCCGGCGCTGAGCGCAGCACCGGCGGCAAAAGATATCGGGCAAGGAAAGCCTGAATACCGATTGGCGCGCCGAGCGTCACCATACCGTTGAGGCTGCGTTTCCAGGTACCGGACATATCAAGCAGGTCATTATGCTTATCCAGCAGAATGTCCGCCCGGCGCAGGAACTGCTCGCCAAACTCGCTCAGGATTAATGCCCGTGGGTGGCGGATAAAGATTTCCAGCCCCAGGCGCCGTTCCAGCGCATTCAGCGCCCGCGACACGTTCGACTGCGGCATATCCAGTAGCTGGGCGGCTTTGCTAACGCTTGCCGTTTCGGCAATCACGCGGACGATGCGGAGTTCGTCTATGCGCAGGTCTTTTTCTTTCACGAGGTCGCTTCTTTTGGTTTTGCTATATCAAAAATGATATACATCTTTGCTGTCATTGTCATATGACTTCTGGTTGGGAGCTGGGTATTATTTGCGTGGATTATTTGTTACAGCCGAAAAATACAGAGAAATAATTCGATGAAAATAACAAGAATGGCTGCGTTATCTGCAATGTTGCTGCTGGCTGCGTGCGCTTCCAGCGTAACCGAAAAAGAAAAATATATTGAATATGACGATATTATCAAGGGACTATCGGTTTCGGGGGAAGAGATATTATACCGGAAAGATAAAAGTACTGATTTTTACCGTTACCAATATTTGGTCTATCAGTCGGAAAATGATTATTCTCGGCACAGCCCCACGATTACAGTGAGTGGCATTGCTAATTATAAAACAGCGTAGTTAGTACGGTTTACCTTTTTTATTACCAGGTGTTATTATGTTCCTTAACTACTTCGCCTTAGGCGTGTTAATTGCCGTGTTTTTGATTTTATTTTACGGCATTATTATTATTCATGATATTCCCTATTTATTAGCCAAAAAACGTCAGCATCCTCATCAGGATGCGATCCATGTGGCCGGCTGGGTGAGCCTGTTTACCCTGCATGCGATTTGGCCACTGTTATGGATCTGGGCAACGCTGTATCGCCCCGAGCGCGGGTGGGGAATGGCGCATAAAGTCGAAGATAGCGCCGAAATGCATCAGCGAATCAGGCAACTTGAAAGCGAGCTAAAGCGTCTGCAGGAGCAACAGATAACTGTAACGACAAACTCGTCAAATAACCGCTGAGGCCAGTGTATGGATTTACTCATTATTCTTTGCTATGTGGCGTTGGCCTATGGCGTATTTAAAATTTTCCGTATCCCGGTAAATAAATGGACGGTACCCACGGCGGTCCTTGGTGGGGTGTTTATTGTCGGCGCGCTAATTCTGACTATGAATTATAATCACCCGTACACCGACCGGGCGCAAAAAATAGCTCTGTCGATCCCGATTGTGCCGCAGGTGTCGGGGGCCATCGTAGAAGTTACCGATAAAACGAATGTGTTATTACGCAAAGGCGAGGTACTGTTTCGTCTTGATGATAGCCGCTATCGCGCGCGACTGAATAAACTGGAGGCGGATCTCAGCGCCGCCGAAGCGGATATCAGAACCCGGAAAGCGGCATTAAGTGAATCCGCCGCTAACGTCCAGCGGATGACGGCGGAATATGAACGTGCCCGGCAGGATTATCAACGCTATGCGAAAGGCGCGGCCATGCCGGTTAACCCTTTTTCCGAGCAGGACGTGAATCACGCCGAGCAGCAATATCAGGCGCAATCCGCGGCCCTGCGGGCGGCTAAGGCACAGTATCAACAGGAGTTAGAAAGACTTTCTGCGCGTTTCAATGGCGAGGATGCGCAAATCGCCAGCCTGAAATCGCAGATTGCCGAGGCGCGTTATGACCTTGAACAGACGGTATTCCGCGCGCCCAGCGATGGTTATGTCACCCAGGTGCTGGCGCGACCGGGCACCACGGCAGTTCGTCTGCCGTTCAAACCGGTGATGATTTTTATTCCGCAGCAGAAACGCCAGGTGGTGGCGGTATTTCGCCAGAACGCTATCCTGCGCCTGGAGCAGGGGGACGAGGCAGAGGTGGTATTCAATGGTCTACCGGGGCAGGTGTATGCCGGCAAGGTCACAAAAGTATTGCCAACTATTCCCGACGGCAGCTACCAGGCCAGCGGCGCGTTACAGGGTTTAAGTGCCACGCCCGGTCGGGAAGGGGTTTATGTGATGATTGACCTCGCGGCGAGCCGCGATCTCGCCCATCTCCCTGATGGCGTCAGTGCCCAGGCGGCGGTGTATACCGACCATTTTGCCCACGTGTCGGTGATGCGTAAGGTGCTGTTACGGATGACCAGCTGGTTGCATTATCTGTATCTCGACCACTAAAAGCTGAAGTTGAGCGAAAAAAAGCCCGCGATAAACGCGGGCAAAAATACTGGAAGCAATGTGAGCAATGTCGTACCGAATACCTGAGTTGTTCACTCAACCATTCGGTAATGAGAAAGATAATATTTCTCATTTAAGATATCAACCCCAGAGTTTGTGCGGAGGCGAATTTTTTTAATCAAGGGTGAAAACCGTGCGTTTCTGGCTGTTATCACGCGGCCAGGCCGCCGCGACATCGCGGAGCGGCAGCGGCGTGGTGGCGATGGTAAACTGACCGGGAACCGCAACCTGCAGCATCTCCCCGGTTGCCGCCAGCAGTTGCGGCATGGTTAGGCTGCCGATGCCGCTGCCCATGAGCTGTAGCGGCGCGGCGCGCAGTACGGCGCCATTTAACGCGATATCCGCCCCGGCAAGGGAACCCACCTGCACATAACGCACCGGCTTATCGCCGGGGGTATATTTCGCCAGCATGGGCAGCAGCAACTCTGCGCTGCGTCCCCACAAATAATCCACGATCGCATCAACTTGCCCGGCGCTGGCGGCGGCGAATTGTGCGCTAAGCGTCTGCTCATCGGCGGTTAAATCAATACACTCATCGGCTGCGAGGGCGGCCAGCGCTTGCACATTGCGCCCGGTGGCAATGATTTTTTTCGCACCGAGGTAGCGGGCAATCTGCACCGCCAGCTGCCCGGCGCTGCCGGTGGCGCCGTTAATCAGTACCGTTTCGCCGGCCTGAAACTGCGCCCGCTTTACAAGCGCAGCCCAGGCAGACATGCCCGGATTGGCCATGGCCGCGGCGCTGATATCGTCAAGTGCATCCGGCAGCGGCAGGCAATTCTGCATTGCGACCGGCGCGCGTTGCGCCATACTGCCGAACGGGGCGCTGGGGAAAGCGAAATAGACGCGCTGGCCGTCAGGGGTCATACCGACGCCATCGATACCGACGACAAACGGCAGAGTGCCGTCAAAACTATAATGATGTCCTGATGCCCGGCCCTTAACCACGTGGCTAATGGCGGCGGCGCGAACGTCGATCAGCGTGTGTCCGACGGCGGGCTGCGGTTCGCTAAAATCAGCCCATACCGGGCCTTCGCTTAGATCAAATACCACGGCGGCTTTCATAACATTATCTCCTGATGATAATTATGTGTAATATGCACATATTCTTCAGGAGCACTATACGCGGTTAACTAATATATGCAAGATGCACATAATAATTACGACATCACCGACTTTCACGGCGCGCTGCTGGATATCATTAGCGTGATGAATCAACCTCTGCGCGATGAGCAGATATTGCAGGCGGCAGGGGTGCAGCTTGAACAGATACTATTTCCGCTACTGGTGGCGGTAGGGCGCTATGGCCCGGTGGGGGTAGTTGAGCTGGCGGATCATTTAGGTCGCGATTACACCACCGTCAGTCGTCAGGTGAAAAAGCTGGAGGCTCAGGGGCTTGCCTGCAAGCAGGCCAATGCCAAAGACCGGCGGATTAGCGAGGTGACGCTCAGCGAAAAGGGGCAGCGGATGATCGACGCTATTGCCGTTGCGCGGCGGCGGTTAATGAATCAGGTGCTGGCGGAATGGTCGCAAGACGAGGTGCTGGCGCTGTTTCGCCTAACGCGAAAATACGCCAACAGCCTGCAGCAGAAATAGCCGCCCGGCTTGAGGCCGGGCGGCAAAGGGTCAGGCGGTTTTGGTTGCCGCTTTCAAACTCTGCACGAAGTTTTTTAGCTCTTCGAGCATTTTTTGCGGTTGTTCAAGATTGCGCTCGATAATCTTAACGATGGCCGAGCCGGATATTGCCCCGGCGGCGCCGGCGTCAATAGCGGCCGAAACCTGCTCCGGCGCCGAGATACCAAAGCCCTGCAGCGGCGGCGCGGCGTTATATTCCGCCAATTTTTCAATCAGATGATGCAGCGGCAGCGCGGCGCGGTTTTCCGCGCCTGTCACGCCAGCGCGCGATAGCAGGTAGGTATAGCCGCGGCCATAGGAGGCAATCTGGCGCAGTAAATCGTCATCGGCATTTGGCGGGCAGATGAAAATCGGCGCAATGTTATGGCGCAGCGCTGCCTGACGGAACGGGGCGGACTCTTCGACCGGCACGTCGGCGACCAGCACGGAATCCACGCCGACACGCGCGCATTCGGCGTAGAACTCATCAATCCCCGGGCTGAACACCAGGTTCGCGTACATCAACAGGCCGATTGGAATGGTCGGATGCTTGTGGCGGATCGCCGCCAGTATCTCGAAGCACTGCGCCGGGGTAACGCCGGCGGCAAAAGCGCGCAATGTGGCGCCCTGAATCGTCGGGCCGTCGGCCAGCGGGTCGGAGAAGGGGATCCCCAGTTCCAGCGCATCGGCGCCGGCTTCAATCAGCGCATCGATGATTTTCAGCGACTGTTCCGGCCCCGGATCGCCGAGGGTGACGAAGGGAACAAAGGCGCCTTCCTGGCGGTTTTTTAACTGTGCAAATAGCGTCTCGTAACGTTCCATCAGATTTCCCCTCGCGCTTTCAAAATGTCGTGTACGGTGAAGATGTCTTTATCGCCGCGGCCGGACAGGTTAACTACCAGCAGCTGCTCTTTATCCGGATTTTCGCGCATCATCTTCAGCGCGTGCGCCAGAGCGTGCGACGACTCCAGCGCCGGAATAATGCCTTCATGGCGGGAGAGCGCTTTAAAGGCATCCAGCGCTTCGTTGTCGGTAATTGACACATACTCAGCGCGCCCGGTGCTATTAAGGAACGCATGCTGAGGCCCCACTGACGGGAAATCCAGCCCGGCGGAGATAGAATAAGATTCTTCAATCTGCCCGTCGGAGGTTTGCATCATCGGCGACTTCATGCCGAAATAAATGCCGACGCGACCATGCTTCAGCGGCGCGCCGTGCTCGCCGGTTTCGATACCGTGGCCAGCAGGCTCGACGCCAATCAGGCCAACGCGGGATTCATCAATGAAATCAGCGAACATGCCGATGGCGTTAGAACCACCGCCAACGCAGGCGATCACCGCGTCCGGCAGGCGCCCTTCTTTCTCGAGGATCTGCGCTTTGGTTTCTTCGCCGATCATGCGCTGGAATTCACGCACGATAGTCGGGAATGGGTGCGGGCCAGCGGCGGTGCCGAGCATGTAGTGCGCCTTCTCGTAGCTGCCGGACCAGTCGCGCAGCGCTTCGTTACAGGCATCTTTCAGGGTGGCGGAACCGCTGTGCACTGGAATGACTTCCGCACCCATCAGGCGCATGCGGAACACGTTCGGCGACTGCCGCTCGACGTCTTTGGCGCCCATATAGATGCGGCATTTCAGACCGAGCAGGGCGCTGGCCAGCGCCGAGGCGACGCCGTGTTGGCCGGCGCCGGTTTCGGCGATAATTTCCGTTTTACCCATACGTTTGGCCAGTAGCGCCTGGCCCAGCACCTGGTTGGTTTTGTGCGCGCCGCCGTGGAGCAGATCTTCACGCTTGAGGTACAGCGTGGTGCGGGTGCCTTCGGTCAGATTGCGGCATTTGGTCAACGCCGTCGGACGACCCGCGTAGTTTTTCAGCAGGTCGGTGAATTCGGCCTGAAACTCAGGATCTTTTTGCGCGCTGACGAAAGCTTCTTCCAGCTGGCGCAGGGCGGGCATCAGGATCTGCGGAACGTACATACCGCCGAATTCGCCGAAATACGGGTTCAGTAAAGTGCTCATTATTGCATTGCTCCTTAATATGCGCGCAGCGTCTGGAAAACGGCAGCCACCAGGCTTGCCTCTTTTATTCCCGGCTGCGACTCTACGCCTGAGTTGAAATCGAGTCCGGCACAGCCGCTTTTCGCGGCTTCTACGCAGTTATCGGCGCTGAGGCCGCCTGCCAGCATCACGTTACGCAGGTCCTGGCCCTGCAGCAGCGACCAGTCGAAGCGTTGACCGCTACCGCCCTGACCGTTGTCAAAGACATATCTGTCCACATGATTGAGGTTACGCGGCGGCAGCGTTTCGCCGACGCTCAGCGCCTTCCAGATTTGGATCTGCTCCGGCAGCGCCGCGCGCAGGGCATCAATCCAGGCCTGGTCTTCGCTCCCATGAAGCTGGACCGCGGCGAGTTTCAAGTTGGTCGCACGGGTGACGACCTCTTCAATGGCTGCATCGCGGAATACGCCAACGTAGCTGAGCGGCGCGGCGGCCATTACCGCCTGTGCCTGCTGGTCGTCAACGGCGCGCGGCGAACTGGCGACGAAAATCAAGCCGCCGTAGATAGCGCCCGCCTCCCAGGCGACTTGCGCATCCTGCGGACGAGTCAGGCCGCAGACCTTGTTCTCACCTAACAGCACGCGCTTCACCGCAGCGCTGAGGTCCGGTTGCTCCATTAGCGCCGAGCCAATCAGGAAGCCGTTGGCGAAGTGGCTCAGTTCGCGGACTTCGCCGTAGGTATGGATTCCGGATTCGCTGATCACGGTGACATCCGGGCCGAGACGCGGCGCCAGTTGACGCGTGCGGTTCAGATCAATCGACATATCGCGCAGATCGCGGTTGTTAATGCCGACGACTTTGGCCTTCAGCGCAATCGCGCGCTCCAGCTCCTCTTCGTTGCTGACCTCGGTCAGAACGCCCATATTGAGGCTGTGGGCGACGGCGGCGAGCTGCCGATATTGGTCATCATCGAGCACCGAGAGCATCAGCAGGCAGGCATCGGCCTGGTAGTAACGCGCGAGGTAAATCTGGTAAGGATCGATGGTGAAGTCTTTACACAGAATCGGCTGCGGCGCGACCTTGCTGACGATCGGCAGAAAATCAAAGCTGCCCTGAAAATATTTCTCATCGCACAGTACTGAAATTGCCGAAGCGTAGTGCTTATAAACCCCGGCGATGGTCGCCGGGTCGAAATCTTCCCGAATCAGTCCCTTCGACGGCGATGCCTTTTTGCACTCGAGAATAAAGGCGGTGCGGGCGCCGGCCAGCGCATCGTAAAAATGGCGCTCGGACGGCACGATATCATTCTGAAAACTGGCTAACGGTTGTTGTTGTTTGCGGGCTTCTACCCAAATCGCTTTGTCGGCAACGATTTTTGCTAAAACGGTCTGCATTATTTACCCTCTTGCCGCTAATGCGGTCACTCTGTCATAGGCCGCTCCGCTGTGCAGCACATCCAGTACCTGCCGGGCGTTGGCTTTCAGGTCTTCATGCCCGTGTAAACGCATCAACATGGCGACGTTGGCGGCGACGGCGGCTTCGTGAGCGGCTTCACCTTTACCTTGTAGCAAGCGCGTGAGAATGTCACGGTTTTCTTCCGGCGTGCCGCCGGCCAGTTGCTCTTGATGATAAGGCGTCAGGCCGAAGTCGGCGGCGGTCAGCTGATAGCTCTGGATTTCGCCGTTATTGAGTTCGGCGACCACGGTCGGCGCATGCAACGAGACTTCGTCCATGCCGCCGCTGTGTACCACGGCGGCGCGTTGATAGCCGAGTACGCGCAAGGTTTCGGCAATCGGCAACACCAGTTCCGGGCTGTAGACGCCAATCAACGCCAGCGGCGGGTGCGCAGGGTTAATAAGCGGCCCCAATACGTTAAACAGGGTGCGCGTTTTCAACTGTTGGCGGACCGGCATCGCATGGCGGAAACCGGTGTGGTATTTCGGCGCGAACAGGAAGCAGACGCCCAGTTCATCCAGCGCGGCGCGCGATTTATCGGCATTCATATCCAGATTAATACCAAACGCGGCCAGCAGGTCGGACGAACCGGATTTACTGGAGACGCTGCGGTTGCCGTGTTTCGCCACCTTTAAACCGCAGGCGGCGGCGACAAAGGCGCTGGCAGTTGAGATATTGATGCTGTTGCTGCCATCGCCGCCGGTGCCGACAATATCGGCAAACTGATAATCCGGACGCGGGAACGGCGCGGCGTTTTCCAGCAGCGCGGTGGCAGCGCCGGCAATTTCCTGCGGTTGCTCGCCGCGCACTTTCATGCTTACCAGCGCCGCGGCCAGCTGTTCCGGCTTCACTTCGCCGCGCACGACGGCGGAAAACAGCACGTGACTCTCCTGCTGGCTCAGCGTCTGTGCCTGGTACAGTTTTTCCAGAATCGGTTGTACGACATTGGTCTGTTCCAGTTTCTGCAGCGCCCATGCCAGCGTTTGCTCCAGCAGCAGCGCCCCCTGGGTAGTCAGAATCGACTCCGGATGGAACTGGAAGCCGCAGACGCGATCGGCGTCGTGGCGAACCGCCATCACCATACCGTTGAAATTGGCGTTAATGGTGAGCCCGGCCGGAATATTGCTGCCGACCAGTGAATGGTAGCGGGCCACCGGCAGCGGGTTGGCAAGACCGGCGAACATCGCCTGGCCGTCATGCTCAATGCTGGAGGCTTTGCCGTGAAGGATTTCTCCCGCCTGGCCGACATAGCCGCCGTAAGCTTCCACAATGGCCTGGTGGCCGAGGCAGATACCGATAATCGGTAACTTGCCGCGCATACGGGTCAGCAGCTCCGGCATGCAGCCGGCTTCGCTTGGGGTTCCCGGCCCCGGAGAGAGCATCAGCACCGGATTATCCATAGTACCGATACGTTCAATCAGCGATTGCGCCGGAACGGTATTGCGATAAATAACCACGTTGTGGCCATTAGCCCGCAGCTGGTCGGCGAGGTTATAGGTAAAGGAGTCGATATTATCGAGCAGCAGGATGTCGGCCATTAGAAAGTCTCCTTCGCGTGATGGGCCTGAGCAATGGCGCGCAGCACGGCGCGAGCTTTATTACGGGTTTCATCCGCCTCGGATTGCGGAACGGAATCGAGCACGATACCGGCGCCCGCCTGCACGGTGGCGATACCATCTTCAACGTAGGCTGAGCGGATCACGATGCAGGTATCGAGGTCGCCATGGGCGGTAAAGTAGCCGACCGCGCCGCCATAACTACCGCGCCGCTTGCCTTCTGCGGCGGCGATTAGCTGCATGGCGCGAACTTTCGGCGCGCCGCTAAGAGTGCCCATATTCATGCAGGCGCGGTAGGCGTGCAGGACGTCCAGGTCGCGGCGCAGTTCACCAACCACGCGGGAAACCAGATGCATCACAAAGGAGTAGCGATCGACTTTAGTCAAATCCGCCACGTAGCGGCTACCCGGCGTACAGATGCGGGCCAGGTCGTTACGGGCCAGGTCAACCAGCATCAGATGTTCGGAAAGCTCTTTGTGGTCGGTACGCATCTCCAGCTCAATACGGCTATCGAGATCGCGATCCAGCGAACCGTCGGCGCGGCGGCCGCGCGGACGGGTGCCGGCAATGGGGTAGATCTCAATCTGGCGGCTGACGGCGTCGTATTTCAGCGAGCTTTCCGGCGAGGCGCCGAACAGGGTGAAATCGTTATCCTGCATAAAGAACATATACGGGCTGGGATTGCTCTTTTTCAGCACATCGTACGAGGCCAGCGGCGACGGGCAGGGGAGGGAGAAACGGCGCGACGGCACGACCTGGAAAATTTCGCCCGCGCGAATGGCGCGCTGCATTTTGCGCACCACGGCGCCGTACTCTTCATCGCTCTGATCGACGTCGCAACGCATCTCGGCGACGGTAGTGACCGGCAGCGGCGCAGGCGGTTCATTTAACTGCTGGCGAAGCTGGGCGATACGTTGCAGAAGACGCTGTTTCTCATTCTCCAGCGGCGTGAACAGGCTCGCCTGAATGCGGGTGTTTTTGGTCTGATGATCGATGACCAGCAGCGTTTCCGCCAGGTAGAAACAGTAATCCGGGCAGGCGGTATCGGCGTCGAGCGGCGGTAAATCCTCGAAACCGGCCACCAGGTCGTAAGCGAACAGGCCGCCGAAGAACATCGCTTCGCGCTCGGCCTGCGGGACGCTGACCAAATCTTGTAGCAGACGAAACGCATCGAACACCGATAACGAACACAGGCGAGCGTCTTCATCCAGCAGGGCGCTAACCGGTGGGAAGGTGAGTACCCGGCTGTTCGGCTGGCGCAGATTCTCAATGCCGGACGGCAATGCGTTATCCAGCAGTTCAAGCAGCGCGGCGCCGTTCGCCGACAGCGCCTGGACCGTGACGGTATTGCCAAGCGCGGTAATGCGCAGGGCGCTATCGACCAGCAGCAGGCTTTTTAAGTCGTCTTTACTATCGATGTCGGCCGATTCCAGCAGCAGGGTTGCCGGGCGCGCGCCGCATAATTGATGGAATAACGCCGTCGGGTTTTCGCGATAGATGGCGTCGCTGGTGAGAAGCTCGAGCGCTGGTTTTGATGTTTGCATTATCATTCTCGCCTGTTCTGTTCATTATTTTGTTCAAAAAAAAGCCCGCTCAGTGGCGGGCCAGGTATCTGTTTGCTGAGTGCAAAACGCGATTACGCCGCCCGATTCCAGGAACGACGCCACCAGCTATGAAGAGTAATAATTTGCGTTTTCATCAGAGATACCCGTTTTGCGAACTTGCGTACTAGTTAACTGGTTCATGAAAATAAAGTCAACCCTTGTTTGCAGATTTTCTTTCTCAGTCGTTATCATAATGCGCTTATTTCAGTTCAGGTCCACCAGGAGCCATCTTGAGCGACACTAATTACGCGGTCATTTATGACCTGCACAGCCATACCGTTGCCTCCGATGGGCGATTGACTCCAGAAGAGTTGGTACACCGCGCGCATGAGATGCGGGTGGGTACGCTGGCTATCACCGATCACGATAGCGTGGCGGCCATACCGGCGGCACGTGCCGAAATTGCGCGGGCTGGACTGCCGCTCACGCTTATCACCGGGGTAGAAATTTCCACCCTATGGGAAAATCACGAAATTCATATCGTGGGACTGAATATTGATATCGACCATCCGGCGATGACGCAACTCCTTTGCGAACAGAAAGAGCGGCGCAACCAGCGCGGGCGGATGATTGCCGAACGGTTGGAGAAAGCGCGTATCCCCGGCGCCTGGGAAGGGGCGTTAAAGCTCGCCGATGGCGGCGCGGTCACCCGCGGCCATTTCGCGCGCTTTTTGGTTGAAGCGGGTTTCGCCGGCAATATCGCCGACGTATTCAAAAAATATCTCGCCCGCGGGAAAACCGGATACGTTCCGCCGCAGTGGTGTACAATAAAACAAGCGATTGATGTCATTCATCATTCTGGCGGCAAAGCGGTGATCGCCCATCCAGGGCGCTACGATCTTTCCGCCAAATGGTTGAAACGGCTGTTGACCCATTTTAGCGAGCAGGGCGGCGACGCGATGGAGGTCGCCCAATGTCAGCAGGCGCCGCATGAGCGCGCGCAGCTGGCGAGCTACGCGAAACAGTTTGGTTTGATGGCGTCGCAGGGTTCAGATTTCCACCAGCCCTGCCCGTGGATTGAACTGGGGCGTAAACTTTGGCTACCCGCTGGCGTGGAAGGGATCTGGCGCAGTTGGGAAGTGGCCGCTGAACAAATTGAGAGGGAAGTATGAGCCAGTTTTTCTATATCCATCCCGATAATCCGCAGGCGCGGTTGATTAATCAGGCGGTGGAAATCGTGCGTAAGGGCGGGGTTATCGTTTATCCAACGGACTCTGGCTATGCCCTGGGTTGCAAAATCGAAGATAAAGGGGCGATGGAGCGGATCTGCCGTATCCGTCAGTTGCCGGATGGCCACAATTTCACCCTGATGTGCCGCGATCTCTCCGAGTTGTCGACCTACGCGTTTGTCGATAACGTGGCGTTTCGTCTAATCAAAAACAACACGCCGGGCAACTACACGTTCATTCTTAAGGGAACGAAAGAGGTGCCGCGACGCCTGTTGCAAGAAAAGCGTAAAACCATTGGTATGCGCGTGCCGGCGAACCCTATCGCCCAGATGCTGCTTGAAACGCTTGGCGAGCCGATGCTTTCGACATCATTAATGCTGCCAGGTAATGAATTCACGGAGTCCGATCCGGAAGAGATTAAAGACCGTCTGGAGAAGGTGGTCGATCTGATTATTCACGGCGGTTATCTCGGCCAGCAGCCGACGACGGTTATCGACCTGACCGAAGACGCTCCGGTGGTGCTGCGTGAAGGCGTCGGTGATATCAAACCCTTCCTGTGATGCTTCTCGCGGGCGGCGTTACACGCGCCGCCCGCGGCTTAAATTTAATTTAAAACACCTTTCATATTGAGTCATTTCTTCCCTGGTATATTATTAGCACGCTTACGATATCACTCATTGATATCGCTTCCAGAAAGAAACTCAACATTATGCATAAGCTGACTATTCAACCCTCTGATGTTATTAAGAGGGAGAAAGTGCTATTCAATTTTTTCATGCTTTCAAGCATTACCGTTACTTTATATCTGGTGGGAAAAGCTATACGCCATAGCGATATTGCTTTGTTCTGGCCACTGAATGCGGTCATTGTCGGATTATTTATCAGGAATAAGGCGTTGCGTTATAAAAAATACGCCGCAGTTGTTTTAGCCGCAATGCTATTATCAAGCTTTGCTACGGGTGAGCGAGGAGTCTATAGCATTCTGGTGGATTTCTCCGATGTGCTATTTATGTTAATAATGTACTGGCTGATAATCAGAGAAGAGAAGGCAGATGAAGATAATTTAAAAATAACCATCTTTCGAATTTACAGCTATTGTTTTATCTCCGCGTTAATATGTTCAGCCCTGGGGAGTTATATTTATTCCTGCGGTATTCACGCTGAATTCTGGCAAATCTATCCTGTTTGGTTTAGCGAGGAGTTTACCACTAGTGTGCTCATTCTACCTTTTACGCTGTTGTGTCAGAAAAAAGAGTTTTTTAGCGCATTGAATTTGCGGCGGTTAGTACCGGTTGGCATGTTAATGGCCTCGCTGCTGGTCTCTATTCTCAGCGGAGTGACGGGAAGTATGGGAACGCTGGCGATGATTCTTCCGGCGTTAATTTGGTGCGCGCTAAACTATTCATTATCAACAACCTGCTTGCTGACTTTGTGCTCCGGTATGGTGGAAATGATGCTGATCGATCGGCACGCTATTGAATCGAACATGACGTCGTTTCTGCCTATGATTATCTCCACGCGCCTTGGCATCGCATCTATTGCCATTAGTCCGGTTATCGTCGCGGTCAGCGTGGAGGCGGTCAACAAGATGGTGAAACAGCTATCGCGACAGGTTCGCTACGATTACCTGACCCGGGTTCATTCTCGTTTTGGTCTTTATGAACATCTGCGTGAACTGGAAGTAACGGACAATGAGACGTCGCTAAACGTGCTGGTGCTTGATATTGACCATTTTAAAAAAATTAACGACACCTGGGGCCATGATTGTGGCGATAATGTTTTGATGACTTTCGCCCGGCGGGTAAAAAACACTGTAGCCGATCGAGGGGTGATTGCCCGACTGGGCGGTGAAGAGTTTGCCGTGGTGATGACGGGCAAAGCGGGTGAAGATGGCTATCGTTTAGCTGAAGATATTCGTCAGGCGATTGAAGAGATGAATATTGCCTGGCAAAGTGCGAATTTATCGCTAACCGTCAGTATTGGTCTTAGCTACGGGCAGGTGATGCGCTGGAATATTGTTGACAGCTTTGATCGGTTATTATCTGAGGCAGATAGCTATCTTTATCAGTCTAAAAAAACGGGGCGCAATCGTATCAGCGCCTCTCCTCTAATAAATAACAATGTTACCGGCTCATAGTCGAGATTTAAGCTGGTGAAACTCAATAATAATGACCTTTTACTTGTGATTGAATACAGTTAATTTATGCTCAAACTGACCCCAAATACTTATCCCATCACCCTGGTGAAAAGCGTGCTGGTTGTTTCACTGCTGGCGTTAATGCTGATTATTGTCAGCCTGACCGGCCTGTTTAACTATCAGTCGCGTCAGGTCAGTACCGCCATTGATAAAAAAATCATCGGAACTCAGTATGCGTTGATTCAGCATAAACTTGAGGATGCCGTTGACCGCCCGCGACAAATAACGAATCTATTTTTACAATATATTCAGGGGGAAGGTAACAATATCGATAAGGATGCTTTGGTTCCTGAAATGGTGTATTTGACCGCGAGCGCGTTTAAAACCATGCCTGCCTTTCAAAGCCTGTCGTGGTTTGCAGAAAATGGCGCCTGTATTGCTGTCATTCGCGACAATCACAGTAATCAAATTTATTTGCAGCGAACCCAGCGCGATAATCATCACTCCCTGGTAAAATACAGCGGTTTAAGCCCGCAGACCAATATTGTCAAAGTTAATAACGCCTTTAATGTCGCTGATTTTCCGCAGTTTCGCCGCGCACGCCAGCAAACGAGCGGTTTCTGGCAACGCTCCCTCTCTACCGGCAGCATCATCATGAGCTGGAACCAGCCGGTGTACGACAAGCAAGGTCGCTTTGTCGGGGCGATCGCCAGTGGCGCCACACCCGCAGATATGACCGCTTATTTACAGAGTCTCCTGCCGGACAAAAGCTATGCTCTCCTGCTTATTGATGACAACAATCGTATTGTCGCGCGTACCGGTAGCCAACAGATCTGGCAGCAGGATCGCCAACTGATAGAAAAACTGACTTCCGCGCCACCGTCGCCAACGTCATTTTCCTTACGTGCTGGGGAGAAGACTTTGCTGGCGACCGCCTTTAGCGTGCAGGACAGCCAACATCTGTTGAACTGGAAGGCGGTTCTTATCGCCCCGCAGCATGCGGAAATGGCTGAAATGAATAAGCAGCGTCTACTTTTGACCTTCACCACGACGCTGTTTATTTTTATTTTGATGTTGGTTCTACTGATGATTATTTCGCATTTTACCGGCGCCTTAAAGGATGTTGCAGATAAAGTGCGTCTCGGATTGATGCCGTGGAAGAAACAAACTAAACGAGTATTTCCGGAAATAGCGTCACTGGATACGGCCTTGAGCAATCTTTGTTCAATTATTCCTGATACGTTTGAATTGAAACGCCGGAAACTGGAAGAGGATAGCGAAACCGGCTTTTTAACCCGTAGTGGTCTACTGAATTGTGAATCTCTTTACTATCACCGCAATATGTTGGCGATGATTCACGTCAACAATTACAACTCGGTAAAGCATGTACTTGGTACCGCCCAGGCGCGGCAGTTTATTCATCAGTTTGCTTTACGCATTCGCAAAATGTTGCCTGCAGGGGCGCTATGTTGCCGCGACCGCGAAGACTTGTTCATCATTGCTTTTGACGGCATTTATGCCGAAAAAGATGTCGCCTGGTATAGTGCGCTAATTGCTTCCGTTTTTCGTATGTCTACTTCTGATATGCCGGGTGAATCGCATATATTTACAGGCCATATTGGCATGTTGATTGAGTCGCTCACGCCAGAGAATATCAGCGAATGTCTGATGAATGTTAGCCTGGCTTTACAGCATGCTCAAATGCAGCGTAGCGGCATGAGTAAACTTTTCACCGTCGCTATGCGTGAAGAGGAAGTCAATAATCTGCGTCTGCATCAGGCGTTATGCGATGATCTCCGTTCAGAAGGTTTTCATTTGGTTATGCAGCCGATCGTCGCATTTGAATCGCAGCGCCCTTGTAAAGAAGGTGAATGTTTGGTTCGCTGGCAATCCAATGTGCTTGGCTTCGTGCCGCCCGATAAATTCATTTCCCTCGCCGAGAACACCGGCATGATTGTGCCGTTAGGGAAATGGATAATTGAAACCGCCTGTCGTGAACTTGCCGCGTTTATCGCGCGCGGCGCGCCACGGGATTTTAAACTTCACGTCAATATCTCGCCAATTCAGCTTCAGCAACCTGATTTTGCTCAGCATCTGCTGGAATCAATTCACGCTTGTGATTTGATGAACAGTAATATTTGCCTTGAAATCACCGAAAGCGTCTTGCTACAAGACACGTGGCGAATTGTCGAAATACTGGCTTATTTACGCCGCCTTGGCGTTTGCGTCGCGATTGATGATTTTGGCTCCGGTTACTCCAGCCTTTCATATCTGCATTCACTACCGTTTGATTGTTTGAAGATCGACCGTGGGTTTGTCAGCAATGTGCTTGAAGACAAAAAAAATGAAGCGGTTATCGCCTCGGTGTTAATGCTGGCTCGAAGCTTTTCCGTGCCTCTGGTGGCCGAAGGCGTTGAAACGCGCGAAATGGCGGAAAAACTGCAGGAGATGGGCTGTGATTTGGCGCAGGGGTATTATTATTCCCGGCCGAAAACGTTTGATAGCTTTGAATTTACTAATGGTTTATTTGTTGTTGACCCCGAATGATGTGCCCGACAAACGGCGATAATAACGATGCAGATATTAAAAAAACAGCTTTCGGTCAACAGCTACCCGTTCACCTTAACGCAGGCCATCATATTTACCTTAGTTACGACAATTATCGTCGTGCTGCTGACGACATATGCTTTTCTCTACTACGAGGGTTATGCTTTTTTTGATGAGGTGAGTGCTGATATTCTGCGCGCGAAAAGAGTCAATATCGAGGAAGTTATCCACGATTATATTGATGTTCCCGTACAAGCGAATGCGATACTGGTCCATGCCATTGGGCGCCAATCCAGTGCGGCGATCCCGGTTCGCAGTTTGATTGGGGAAATGGTCAATACCACCAATAACGTATTCAGCAACAAACATTATCTCAATCTGGTTGAATTTGGCGCGGTGAACGGCGATTTCCTTCAGGCGGCACATGGTAAAGTCGCGTCGAATGATTATCTTGCGGTAAAAGATGCGCGAACAGCTCATCATCTGACGGTGTATAGTCATCTCACTGTGAATTCATTGGTAAAAGCGGTGCTACCGGATTATCAAATAACGCAGCGCGATTGGTATGCGGCGGTGGCTAAAGACCAGAGTCCGCACTGGACAAAACCTTTTCGTGATTATGAATATGATAATGAAATTGGCGTGGCGTTCAGTTCACCGGCTTTCAACCGCGCCGGACAGTTTGTTGGCGTAGTGGCCAGCGAGTTGCACCTCAACGAATTAAATAAAAGCTTGGAAAAATTCAAACCTCATCCAGACAGTATTTTACTTATTGTTAATGAAAGTAATGAGTTAATTTCCTCATCCGTCCCCTCGTTGACCCGAAGTATGCTGGCGGGAGGAAAACATTCGAGCCTTAATCTGCCCACGCTGGAGAACACCCATTTACCGGTGCTAGTGGCCGCGAGTCGTATCTTAAAAGCACACCAGCAATCCGGAGTGCATTTTTTCACCTCCGGCAACGAGGAATATTACATTGATGCTTTCCCTATCACCGATCGTGATGGTTTATTACACTGGACAGGGATCGTGATTAGTCCGGCGAGAATGATTACTCGTACCATAATAAAATATATAGCCATCACTATGGGCATGTTGTTTATCATTTTTTCGCTTGGTCTGCTGGTGGTGTTTTGTGGCTTATCCCGCGCGGTTAAGCCACTTCGGGATATCGTACGTAAAGCAGAACAACTGGTGACTCACCGCTGGTTGCCTCCCGATAATAAGCGTCATTTCCCGGAAATTGCCTCTCTGGAAACTACTTTCATGGCGCTGTCGTACCAGTTAGCGGAAAGCTTCGACGCTCAGCGGCGCGAAATAGAGGAAGATCAACCAACGGGCTTATTGACGCGGGCCGGATTATTACGGCAAGCATCGTTATATCAAAGCAGAAATTTACTTGCGTTGCTGCATATCAGCAACATGAACACGGTTATCAATTCATTAAGTACGGAGTATGGTGAAAAATTCATCAGCGATTATATTCTTCGCCTGCGTAATTTGTTGCCGACGAATACGCTGATCGCCCGCGATAAAGTGGATAAGCTTATCGTGGTTTTTCCAGGGCAAACTCAGCCAAAAGAGCGTCGGCGCTACAGCGAACTGCTTTCCTCACTGTTTATCGACGTCAAAAATGAAGCGTCTCTTACGGCAAACAAATACGTTTATACCGGGAATATAGGCTTGGTTACGGCTGAGATCCGCGAAGAGAATATTGAACAAACGCTGCGTGAGGCGTGGATTGCCCTACGCCATGCGCAGAAGCAGGGAAATGGCGTCGCGACATTTTTCAGCGGTGAGATGCATGAGGCCGAGCTTTATAATATCCAACTTCATGAGTCTCTTCATGACGCGATCCAGCATCATGAATTTCATCTGGTGCTGCAGCCGATTGTGGATTTACAGGATCAGAGCGCTTTTCAGGAAGGAGAGTGCTTGCTTCGCTGGTGCTCTGAAGCGGAAGGGGAAATTCCACCCGATCGTTTCATTCCCCTGGCGGAAGAGAGTGGGCTGATAATCCCGTTAGGGCGCTGGATTATTGAAGAGGCCTGTCGTGAACTCTCCGCTATGATTCGCCGTGGGGCGCCGGCGAACTTTATACTGCATATCAACGTATCGGCGATTCAGCTTCTGCAACAGGATTTTGCCTGGCATTTAATGGATGTTATCTATCGTCATGGTCTGGTCACGGGCAATATTTGTCTTGAGATAACCGAACGGTTACTGATGAATGATGCTGCCAGAATTAGTCGAATGATTGCTTATCTGCGCCGCCATGGTATTGCCGTAGCGCTGGATGATTTTGGCGTCAATTTATCCAGTTTGCCTTATTTACACACGCTGTCATTTGATAGCATCAAAATTGACCGCCGGCTGATTTGCCAATTTGCCGATGAGGATAAAGCAGAATCGATGATTGCATCGTTGATTGTGCTGGCTCAGGGTTTTAAGGTGCCCGTTGTTGCTGAGGGTATTGAAGATGAGGCGATAAAAAACCAGTTACGCGACCTCGGCTGCCAGAAAGCGCAAGGTTACCTGTTTGGTCATCCTGCGCCATTTACCATTTTTCCATCCCGGCAAGTTCCTTGACGGCGGATGATGAGCAATAGACGGAGAAATGTATCGCAGTGAAGCATTCATTTTGAAGTTAGTGTAGTATGTTCGCCCACGCAGGCGCGCGCGCTGTTTTACAGCGCTGACGAATGGCGCCTTAAATTGTGTAAAGTGTTTATATAACAACAGGTTGGTGTTTTTAATGACCTGTTGTCGCCAAAGCATATCAGACGCCTGGGAAGGCGACACCTAAAGGAAGCTCTATGAGCGAGAAATTACAGAAAGTGCTGGCTCGTGCTGGCCATGGCTCCCGCCGTGAAATTGAAACTATCATCGAAGCTGGCCGCGTCAGCGTGGATGGTAAGGTCGCAACCCTCGGCGATCGCGTAGAAATCGTACCTGGTTTGAAAATTCGTATCGACGGTCATCTTATTTCGGTAAAAGAATCTGCCGAGCAGATTTGCCGGGTATTGGCCTATTACAAACCAGAAGGCGAACTCTGCACCCGTAACGACCCGGAAGGGCGCCCGACGGTATTTGACCGTCTGCCAAAACTGCGCGGCGCGCGCTGGATCGCGGTAGGTCGCCTTGATGTGAACACCTGCGGCCTGCTGCTGTTTACCACCGATGGTGAACTGGCGAACCGTTTGATGCACCCAAGCCGCGAAGTCGAGCGTGAGTACGCCGTTCGCGTTTTCGGCCAGGTTGATGAAGACAAACTGCGCCAGCTGGCGCGTGGGGTACAGTTAGAAGATGGCCCTGCAGCATTTAAAACGATTAAGTTCACCGGCGGTGAAGGGATCAACCAATGGTATAACGTCACTCTGACCGAAGGCCGCAACCGCGAAGTGCGTCGCCTGTGGGAAGCGGTCGGCGTTCAGGTTAGCCGTCTTATCCGCGTACGCTACGGCGATATTCTGCTGCCGAAAGGCCTGCCGCGCGGCGGCTGGACGGAACTGGATTTGGCTCAGACCAACTATCTGCGTGAACTGGTGGAGCTGCCGGCTGAAACCGAAAGCAAAGTGGCGGTGGAGAAAGATCGCCGTCGCATGAAAGCGAATCAGATTCGCCGTGCCGTCAAGCGTCATAGCCAGACCAGCGGCAATCCGCGTCAGGGTAATAACGGTAACCGCCGTTCCAGCACCCGCAACAAGACTAACGGCTAATGCTGTCCGTTCCGGCGGTCTCCCGCCGGAACGCTCCTCCTTTATCCCTTCGCTTGTGACATTTTTCACACTTTTGCATAAAGACAAGAAACAGGAATTACGCAGACAAATAACGCAAAGTGATGTTATTAGCGTCGCCATATACTGTCGGCACTGATTACAAAACAGGTAGCCCGCAATGAGTACAACAACAAAGTTATCGGCAAGCTATGTGGTCATCGGCGTAAAAGAAAAGATAGGCTATGGCTTAGGTGATTTCGCCTCTAATTTATCGTTCGGTTTTGTCTCTTTATTCCTACTGTTTTTTTATACGAATATTTATGGCATCAGCGCGGTACAAGCGAGCCTGATCTTTGTGATTGCCCGGGTGATTGACGCAATATTTAATATCCTGATTGGCTTTGCAATTGATAAGACGCAGAGTAAATATGGCAAACTGCGTCCCTGGCTATTATATGGTGCGATACCGTTAGGTTTTTTAACCGTGCTGTGTTTTGTGCCGTTTGGCGGGGAGGCTAAATTTTATTTCGCGCTTGCTTCTTATACCATTTATTGTCTGGCCTATACGGCGGTTAACACGCCTTATTCGGCATTGACCAACCGCCTGACGCAGCATGAAGCCTCGCGCTCGTCGCTGTCGGTATACCGCTTTGTGTTGGCGATTGTCGGCTATCTGATTGTTTCCACTACCGCCGACTGGCTGATTTCGCCTTTTAACGATAAACAAATGGGCTATGTCTTTGCCGTTTCCTGTTTTGCGCTGTTAGCGACTTTTATGTTTCTTGCCTGTTTTGCCTTGACCACGGAGCGAGTTGGCGAAGAGGATAAAATGAATGCGCCGACGCTTCGTGAAATGTTCCGTGCGGTATTAGGTAATGCACCACTAATTCATCTGTCATTATTTACCGTATTTTTCTATATCGCTTATACCGTATGGATGGCGATCGCCATTTACTTTATTAAATACATCATCGGCAGCGAAGGTTTCACCGCTACTTTCTTCATGGTTCAGTCAGGCGCTTATATCATTGGTACCATTGTTTCCGAGAAAGTGATTGCGCTAATGGGGAAAAAGAAAATGGCGCTACTGGCATTGTTAATTGGCGTGCTGGGAGTGCTGATGCAATATTTTATCGCCGGTAATAATCTGTGGCTGATAATGATTGGCGTGTGCCTTTACAGCATTACGCTAGGCATGGGCTTTGTCGCCATGTGGTCGATGATTGCCGACACCGTCGAATATGCTGAATGGCATCACGGCGTACGCTCTGAAGGCGCAATCTACGGTTTCTTTAACTTCATCACCAAAATTGCGATGGCGATTGGCGGCGGTTGTGCGGGCTGGATGCTGGATCTCTATCACTATGATGCGGGTAATGTGACCAGCGATGCAATTAATGGCATCAATATTCTGATGACGCTTTTCCCCGGCGCGATGTTCGCCATCAGCGCCATCTTCGTGGCCTGCTATTCGTTGGATGAAAAAACCTATCGCGATATTGTGCAAAAAATCAGCCTGCGTAAGCAAAATGCGCTTTAACCTCAAGGAGTCAGAGAGATGAATAACGATTTTAGTACCCTTATCGCCGCCATGACGGCAGAGGAAAAAGTGGCGCTGCTGACCGGCAGCGGCCTGTGGCGCACGGCTTCGTTGCCGCAGCATGGTATCCCCGATATCGTGATGACCGATGGTACCTACGGCGTGCGCTATAGCAGCGCGCAAATAGATGGTAATGAAAAGTGGAGCATGGATGACTTCATCTCGGTGATTACTCAAACCGCCGACCAGGCCAGCGCCGATGAGCCTGTCGCGAAGGGCGGCAGTGAAGCGTTGTTCAGCGCCTCGCTGCCGGCCACCTGTTTTCCGAATGGCTCCAGTCTGGCCTGTAGCTGGGATATTGAACTGGTACGGGAGATGGGGGAAGCGCTGGGTCGCGAATGCCAACAGATGGGGGTGGGCATTCTATTGGGGCCGGGAATTAACATTCGGCGCACCCCGCTGGCTGGACGCGGCTATGAATACTACTCTGAAGACCCGATCGTCAGCGGTGATATCGCCGCGGCGCTAATTAACGGCTTACAGGCCGAAGGCGTCGGCGCCAGCCTTAAACATTTTGCCGCCAATAACTCCGAGTATCGGCGTACCGAAATGGATTCGATTATTGAGGAGAGAGCGCTGCGTGAAATCTATCTCGCCGGATTTCAACGAGCGATTGCCAAATCCCGGCCGTGGACGGTGATGTCTTCTTATAACCGTCTTAATGGCGTCCAAACATCGCAGGATCCGTTCTTACTGACCCAGGTATTGCGTGATGAATGGGGATATGACGGTCTGGTGATGTCCGACTGGTACGGTATTAAAGACCGTCCGGCATCGCTGCTTGCCGGCAACGACCTGGCGATGCCGGAAACCCGCCGGGACAAACAAACCCTGCTGGCGGCCATCACCTGCGGCGAGGTACCGATGTCGGTGGTTGACCGGGCTTGTTTGCGGATGCTGGAGCTGGTCGATAAAGTACAACGACATCGCCGGCCGCAAATGCGCGCTGACTTTGCCGCACACCATGCGTTATCGCAGCGTTTAGCGGCAGAATCCATCGTATTGCTGAAAAATGAAGACAACCTGCTGCCGCTGAAACCACATAAAACCCCGCGCATCGCGGTGATCGGTAAGCCCGCACAGGAGCCGGTTATTCAGGGCTCAGGTTGTGCCACCACGGTTCCGTATTTGCTCGACCGTCCGCTGGATGAGATTTTCGATCTTGCCGGGGACGACTTTAAGGTCACGTGGTCGCCGGGCGCGCCAGACGACAACCAAAGCGACGAGCAGGCTCTGGCGCAGGCGCGCGATGTTGCCGGGGCCGCCGACGTGGCAGTGGTTTTTGTCAGCACGGCGGTTGGCGAAGATGGCGAAAATGGCGATCGCCAGGATCTGAATATTCTCCCCGCGCACGAACAGCTGATCCGCGAGGTCGCTGCGGTACAGCCGAACGTGGTGGTGGTGTTGGCCAACAGCGATGCGGTGGTGATGCCATGGCTTGGCGAATGCCGGGCGCTGCTGGAAACTTTCTTCGCCGGACAGGGGATGGGGCGCGCCGTTGCTGAAATTCTCTTCGGTAAGCGCAACCCCTGCGGTAAGCTGACCGTCACGGTGCCAAATACGCTCGAAGAGACGCCCGCCTGGCTGCAGTATCCTGGGGAAAACCTGCGCCATCATTATGGCGAAGGGCTATTTGTCGGCTATCGCTATTATGATAAACGCCGCCTTACGCCTCTTTTCCCGTTTGGCTTTGGCCTGAGCTATACCCAATTCAGCTATGCCAATCTTTCGCTTTCCACAGCGCGGCTTGCCGAAGGCGACACCCTGTATGTAGCGTTTGATTTAACGAATACCGGCGACTATGAGGGCAAAGAGATTGTACAGCTGTACGTTGCGGCCCCGAAGGGGGAGCTTATCCGCGAGGTTCGCGCGCTGAAAGCCTTTAGCAAAGTGCCGTTGCTGGCAGGAGAAACGCGTCGGGTCGAGCTCGCACTGCCTGTCGCTGATTTAGCCTGCTATCATCCGGGGCTGGCGGATTGGCTGGTGACCCCTGGGCAGTGGCAAATCTACGTGGGCGCTTCGTCACGCGATCTTCCATTAACGGCAAGCGTTGAGATTGATTGCCCTGCGCGCTACGTACCGCTGCGCGACGACAATTCTCTCCAGCAGCTTATTCAACAGCCGGAAGCCTTTGCCCGCGTGGTGACGCTGATATCGGCGAAAAGCGGTGTAGCGCCAGACCTGGTACGGGAAAAGCTTATCCGCCTGGCCCCGGATCTGTTCTGTGGTTTGCTGATTGCATTGACTGAATTCCTGGCGCTGGATATCGATCGCGATGAACTCAATGCCGTGCTGGCGGGTCATCAATAAACAAAAGTTCAGGAGGTAATCCGTGTTCCCGTTTTCAGTGACGCATCCTCGTCAGGTAACGCAAAGCGGGCAGCCGGCGACCAATAGCGGCTACGAGCTGATCGCCTTCGACGCCGAGAAACTCAACGTCTTTGCCGCCGAGGTACGCTACTGCGAACCTCACTGGCACCCGGCGCCGGAGCTTATCACCGTCCTTCATGGCGGTTTTACGCTGGCCGTCGGTCAGCGGGAGTGGCTATTGCGCGAGGGCGATATGCTGTATATCAACGCGGAGGAAGTGCATTCACTCAGCGCGGAGGTGGCCGGTAGCCAGCTGGTCACCGTGCAATTTTCGCCAGGTCTGTTTGATGAAATGCATCCCTCTCCACGGCTGGAGTGGTGTACCGCCGGACGTATTGCGCAGAACGCGGATTGGCAGGTGCGCCAGCGGCTAACGGCGCTGCTGCAACAGCTCGTCGATAACCGTACGCCATTCCAGCGCATCGCGGCGATTTATTTACTGCTTGATGCGCTGGTGACGGCAGGGGAGCCGCAGGAGCGCGAAGAGAGCTCGCTACGCGAAGAGTCGATGATTAAAAAAGGCATTGATTATATTAATCTGCATTACGATCGGCCACTGACGTTGAGCGAAGTGGCCGAGCACAGCGGCATGAGCTATTCGTGGTTTTCCCGGCTGTTTAAGCGGGTGAGTCGTTACAACTTTAAAGAGTATCTGACCCTGGTACGGCTGAATAAGGCCCGTAATCTGCTGCGGGATACGCGTACGCCGATAACCGAAATCAGCCATAGCTGCGGTTTTCAGGAGCACAAATACCTGATCGCCGCCTTTAACAAATACTGCGGACTGACGCCGACCGAGTACCGTAAACGCTTTGTTTCGCGGCAAAACGTCCTCGACCAGCAGCTGGCGCTCGGCGAGGACTGTGTATGCCTGCCATTAAACGGCCAACTGCTGGCGCGGCTGGCGGTTAGTAATCAATCCCCATCTGCGCTTTAACCCCCGCGTCAAAGGCATGCTTTATCGGGCGTAGCTCGCTGACGGTATCGGCTAACTCGATAATTTCGCGATGGCAGCCGCGCCCGGTAATCATCACCGTTTGGTGCGCAGGGCGGTTTCTCAGCGCCGTCAGCACCTCTTCCAGCGGCAGATAGTCATAGGCCACCATGTAGGTAAGTTCATCCAGTAGTACCAGATCCAGGCTGTCGTCGGCCAGCATACGCCGCCCGTGCTGCCAGACATCGAGGCAGGCAGCGGTATCGCTTTCGCGATTTTGCGTATCCCAGGTAAATCCAGTGGCCATTACCTGAAACTCGACGCCGTGCGGCTCCAGTAAATTACGCTCGCCGTTAGGCCAGGTACCTTTGATGAATTGCACCACGCCGGCTTTTTTGCCGTGTCCAACCGCGCGGGTGACGGTACCGAAGGCGGCGGTAGTTTTGCCTTTGCCGTTTCCGGTAAATACCATGATCAGCCCGCGTTCTTGCTGGGCGGCGGCGACCCGCGCATCGACTTTGTCTTTTACCCGCTGCTGGCGCTCGCGGTAACGTTGATCGCTCATTGGGATATCCCTGGTTTACGCCCTGGCTGGGCATCAAAGGTCATACCGGTTTTACGTCGGCTATCGTCGCCCATCAGCCATAAATAGACCGGCATGATATCGGCAGGGGTTTTCAGCTTTTGCGGATCTTCGGTCGGGAAAGCGCTGGCGCGCATTTTGGTGCGCGTCCCGCCAGGATTAATACAATTTACCCGCAGATGACGGCTTTGGTACTCTTCGGCCAGTACCTGCATCATCCCTTCGGTGGCGAATTTCGAGGCCGCGTAAGCGCCCCAGTTGGCGCGGCCCTGGCGGCCAACGCTGGAAGAGGTAAACACCAGCGAACCGGAATCAGACTTGAGTAATAAAGGAAGAAGCGCCTGGGTGAGCATAAAAGTGCCATTAACGTTCACCTGCATCACCTGCTGCCATACCTCAGGATCCTGCTGGTCCATCGGACATACGTCGCCAAGCAGGCCCGCGTTGTGCAATACGCCGTCGAGACGCGGGTAGTGAATGGCGATTTTCTGCGCCAGTTGCTGGCACTCCTGCGGCGTGCAGGTCAACAGGTCGAGAGTGAACCAGCGTGCCGCAATACCGCCAGCCTGTTCAATTTCTTGCGCGACGCCGCGCAGCTTTTCTTCATTGCGGCCGACCAGTACCACGCTTGCGCTGTAGCGCGCATAGGTAAGGGCGGCTTCACGGCCGATGCCGTCGCTGGCGCCGGTGACCAGAATGATACGGTCTTTAAGTAGGTGATACTGCGGTTGATAGTGCACGGCGACTCCTCTGCTGGCCTGCTTATGGCCACATCTTATTCGGTATCTTACTTTTGCGCTTTATGCCTCAAACGATTGATGATTGCAATCAGTCAAAGGGAAACTCTTCGCAGAATTAATATCTTGCAACGATTTCATTGCGACAAAAAAAACGGGAATGCGCCTCGCAGCGCACGGAAAGCGCAGAGACTTGATGATAAAGGCTGATGTACACTGTGCGTCAACGTCAGTGCTTTACACAAGGTGAAAACGTGGAATTACTTGCTCAATACGGCTTATTTTTAGCCAAGGCTGCGACTATCGTCGTTGCCATTGCGGTTATCGCCGCCATTATCGTTAATCTGACTCAGCGTAAGAAGCAGCGCGGCGAGCTGCGGGTGACGAATCTTAGCGAGCAATATAAGGAGATGAAAGAAGAGCTGGCGGTGGCGCTGCTGGATGGCCCGCAGCAAAAACTCTGGCATAAAGCGCAGAAGAAAAAGCATAAGCAGGAAGCCAAGGAGGCCAAAGCGCGGGCAAAATTGGGCGCCGCGGAGCCCAGCGGCAAGGCGCGTATCTGGGTGCTGGATTTTAAAGGCAGCATGGATGCCCACGAGGTAAGCGGCCTGCGCGAAGAAATTACGGCGGTGCTGGCTTCGGCGAAGGCGCGCGACCAGGTGGTGGTGCGTCTGGAAAGCCCCGGCGGGGTGGTTCACGGCTATGGCCTGGCTGCATCGCAGCTGCAGCGCTTACGTGATAAACAGATCCCACTGACGGTTGCGGTCGATAAGGTCGCTGCCAGCGGCGGCTATATGATGGCCTGCGTGGCGAACAAAATCGTCTGCGCGCCGTTTGCTATCCTCGGCTCGATTGGCGTAGTGGCGCAGATCCCCAACATCAATCGCTTCCTGAAAAACAAAGACATCGATATTGAACTCCATACCGCCGGGCAATATAAACGCACGTTAACCATGTTGGGTGAAAACACCGAGGAAGGCCGGCAGAAATTCCGCGAAGATCTCAATGAAACCCATCAGCTTTTTAAAGATTTCGTACATCAGATGCGCCCGTCGCTGGATATCGAAAAGGTAGCGACCGGCGAGCACTGGTACGGCGTGCAGGCGCTGGAAAAAGGGCTGGCGGATGCGGTACAGACCAGCGATGAACTCCTGTTGAGCATGATGGATAACCATGAAGTCATTAGCGTGCGTTATCAGCAGCGTAAGAAGTTGCTCGATCGCGTTACCGGTAGCGCGGCAGAAAGCGCGGACCGTCTATTACTTCGCTGGTGGCAGCGTGGGCAAAAGCCCTTAATGTAAGATAAAACAACGCGAGGCTGATACCTCGCGTTGCTGTTTCTGGCTGGCTTAAGCCGAGAGCCGGCCCATCAATGACTGGCTATTAATCAACCAGGTGATACTTATCTGACAACTCATGAGCGAGATACTTGAACATGTTAAATACCGCGGTGCTCTTCGCTGTCGGCAAACCTTGCTCATCAAGATAAAACTCGCCGCTGAACACCAAAACCCCGTTACGCTGAACGACGTTGGTGGCTTCAATTCCGGCTAACGTATCTTCATGATCGCGAATGAGTTGATTGGCAATTTCAAGTAACGCCTGGCGTTCGATGGGTTGGGTTGTACCTTGCATAACGGACTCCTGTAGTTCTTCGCCGGTAGTCTACGCCGCGAGAGGGCAACGGGCAAATTTTCCATTGATTGTGCAGGGGTAATTGCAACTGGCTAAGAAACATCACTTTACTGGCGGAGTTGGCTTTTGCATGCTAATAAAGTTGCGTAACGAATTTTATCAGGTACAGTGTGACGCTTTCAGCGATCTGGCAACAGATTTGCTTGACATTCGGCCAAAAATTCTTCGTGCTATGCAACCTGGCTCGCTAAAGCCAGCAAACTCAGCTATCTGGTTTTATGGATGTGAAACTGGGCGTGCAGAGGGTTGATATCCATCGACGTGGCCGCAACATATCAGGCACGTCGCTAGTGGATGGTGAATCAATGTGCGATGTATTCCTGGATGAATTAAATTAGGTAAAGGTGAATATGGGTAAAGCTCTCGTTATCGTTGAGTCCCCGGCAAAAGCCAAAACGATCAATAAGTATCTGGGTAATGACTACGTGGTGAAATCCAGCGTCGGTCATATCCGCGATTTGCCGACCAGTGGCTCAGCTTCCAAAAAGAGCGCCGACTCTACCTCCACCAAAGGGGCTAAAAAGCCTAAAAAGGATGAACGTGGCGCTCTGGTCAACCGCATGGGTGTAGACCCATGGCACGACTGGAATGCGCATTATGAAGTACTTCCGGGTAAAGAAAAGGTAGTTTCAGAACTCAAACAGTTGGCGGAAAAAGCCGACCACATCTATCTCGCAACCGACCTTGACCGCGAAGGGGAAGCCATTGCCTGGCACCTGCGGGAAGTTATCGGTGGTGATGAGCAACGGTACAGCCGCGTGGTGTTCAACGAAATCACCAAAAACGCGATTCGTCAGGCCTTTGAGAAGCCGGGCGAGCTGAATATCGATCGTGTTAATGCCCAGCAGGCGCGCCGCTTTATGGACCGCGTGGTGGGGTATATGGTTTCTCCACTGCTGTGGAAAAAAATTGCCCGCGGTCTGTCCGCTGGCCGCGTGCAGTCTGTCGCAGTCCGCCTGGTCGTTGAGCGCGAACGCGAAATTAAAGCCTTCGTTCCGGAAGAGTTCTGGGAGATCGACGCCAGTACTACCACGCCGGGCGGTGACGCGTTACCGTTGCAGGTGACTCACAAGAATGACAAGCCGTTCCGTCCGGTTAACCGTGACGAAACCATGGCGGCCGTCGCGCTGCTGGAAAAAGCGCGATATAGCGTGCTGGAGCGCGAAGATAAGCCGACCAGCAGCAAGCCGGGCGCGCCGTTTATCACCTCCACGCTGCAGCAGGCCGCCAGTACCCGTCTTGGCTTCGGCGTGAAGAAAACCATGATGATGGCCCAGCGTCTGTATGAGGCCGGTCATATTACCTACATGCGTACCGACTCTACCAATCTGAGTCAGGATGCGTTGAATATGGTACGCGGCTATATCGGCGATAACTTCGGCAAAAAATACCTGCCTGAAAGCGCGAATCAGTACGCCAGCAAAGAAAACTCGCAGGAAGCGCACGAAGCGATTCGTCCTTCTGACGTGAATGTGATGGCGGAATCGCTGAAAGACATGGAAGCCGATGCGCAGAAGTTATATCAACTGATTTGGCGTCAGTTCGTCGCCTGTCAGATGACGCCGGCAAAATACGACTCAACCACCCTGACGGTACAGGCTGGCGAGTTCAAACTAAAAGCCCGCGGTCGTACGCTGCGCTTTGACGGCTGGACGAAAGTGATGCCAGCGCTGCGTAAAGGCGATGAAGACCGGACGTTACCGGTGGTCAATCAGGGCGACAGCCTCAGCCTGGTGGAACTGACACCTGCGCAGCACTTCACTAAACCGCCTGCGCGTTTCAGCGAAGCCTCGCTGGTAAAAGAGCTGGAAAAACGCGGCATCGGTCGTCCGTCCACTTATGCGTCGATCATTTCGACCATCCAGGACCGCGGCTATGTACGCGCCGAGAATCGCCGCTTTTACGCTGAAAAAATGGGTGAAATCGTCACCGACCGTCTGGAAGAAAACTTCCGCGATCTGATGAACTACGATTTTACCGCACAGATGGAAGACCGCCTCGATCAGGTGGCCAATCATCAGGCCGAGTGGAAACAGGTGCTTGATAACTTCTTTGGCGATTTCACTTCCCAGCTACAAACGGCTGAGAAGGATCCTGAAGAAGGCGGTATGCAGCCGAACCCAATGGTGCTGACCAGCATCGACTGTCCGACCTGCGGGCGTAAAATGGGCATTCGTACCGCCAGTACCGGGGTATTCCTCGGCTGCTCTGGCTACGCTTTGTCGCCGAAAGAGCGTTGCAAAACCACCATTAACCTGGTACCGGAAAACGAAGTTCTCAACGTGCTGGAAGGCGATGATGCCGAAACCAACGCGCTGCGCGCTAAACGTCGCTGTCAGAAATGCGGCACCGCGATGGACAGCTACCTTATCGATCCGAAGCGTAAACTGCATGTCTGCGGTAACAACCCGACCTGCGACGGCTACGAGATTGAAGAGGGCGAGTTCCGTATCAAAGGCTATGACGGCCCTATCGTGGAGTGTGAGAAATGTGGTTCCGAAATGCACCTCAAAATGGGGCGTTTTGGTAAGTACATGGCTTGCACCAACGACGAATGTAAAAATACGCGTAAGATCCTGCGTAATGGCGAAGTGGCTCCGCCGAAGGAAGATCCGGTGCCTTTACCGGAACTGCCCTGCGAGAAGTCCGACGCTTATTTCGTCCTGCGCGATGGCGCGGCGGGCGTTTTCCTGGCGGCAAACACCTTCCCGAAATCACGTGAAACACGTGCGCCGTTAGTGGAAGAGTTGTACCGCTTCCGCGATCGTCTGCCTGAAAAGCTGCGTTATCTGGCCGATGCGCCGCAGCAGGATCCTGAGGGCAATAAAACGCTGGTACGCTTTAGTCGTAAGACCAAGCAACAGTACGTTTCCTCCGAGAAAGAGGGTAAAGCGACCGGCTGGTCCGCCTTCTTTATCGACGGTAAATGGACTGAAGCGAAAAAGTAACCTTCTGAATGGGCCGCGATGCGGCCCATTCTTTCTTCGATTTTCCTCGCACTACCGCCTCGTCATTGTCGCTTTATAACCGACTTATTATTTTTTGTTACCATCTATACACTGTAGATATAAATGATATAGTGGTTATAGCGAATCACTTTTTTATTATTAAATCGTCTTATACACCATCGGTCTCAGCACGCGTTGTGGCGCAGGTTCGGCGTGCCGCAGGGCATCTCTGGCATTTTGCCGCCGGCAGGCAGCAGTCTGAACGTAATGGGTATTAAGCGGATTCATTTGACGCGTTTACGGATATCAGCCATGAAACTACAGCAACTCCGCTACATCGTTGAGGTTGTTAACCATAACCTGAATGTCTCCTCTACCGCCGAAGGCTTGTATACTTCACAGCCTGGCATCAGCAAGCAGGTACGCATGCTGGAAGATGAGTTGGGAATTCAGATATTTGCCCGCAGCGGTAAGCATTTAACTCAGGTCACTCCAGCCGGTCAGGAAATTATTCGCATCGCGCGTGAAGTGTTATCTAAAGTTGAGGCCATTAAATCCGTGGCAGGCGAGCACACCTGGCCGGATAAGGGCTCGTTGTACGTTGCCACCACCCATACGCAGGCGCGTTATGCGCTCCCTGGAGTGATTAAAGGCTTTATTGAGCGTTATCCTCGGGTCTCTTTGCATATGCATCAGGGGTCGCCGACGCAGATTGCAGAAGCGGTTTCGAAGGGTAATGCCGACTTTGCCATTGCTACCGAAGCGCTGCATCTGTACGACGATTTGGTGATGCTGCCGTGCTATCACTGGAACCGTTCAATTGTGGTGACGCCGGACCACCCGCTCGCTTCGAAAGGTTCGGTGACCATTGAAGAGCTGGCGCAGTATCCGCTGGTAACTTATACCTTCGGCTTCACCGGACGTTCTGAGTTGGATACCGCGTTTAATCGCGCCGGGCTTACTCCACGTATCGTCTTCACGGCGACTGATGCCGATGTCATCAAAACCTATGTGCGCTTAGGGCTTGGCGTTGGAGTTATTGCCAGCATGGCGGTCGATCCCGTGTCCGATCCAGACCTGGTAAAACTCGATGCCAATGGTATTTTCAGCCACAGCACCACCAAGATAGGCTTCCGCCGAAGCACCTTCCTCAGAAGTTATATGTATGATTTTATTCAACGTTTTGCGCCGCATTTGACGCGAGATGTGGTCGATACGGCCGTGGCGCTACGTTCGAATGAGGATATAGAGGCCATGTTCAAAGATATTAAACTGCCGGAAAAATAATCGAATTGATAAATGGCATTTCCTCCGGGGAGTGCCATTTTCTATTATGGACCTTATCAGAACTTATAAACCTCGTTGTAATCACATTTCTACGGATTTTCACTTCGTTATTTCTCCAATATACCCGCTGCGATCAAAATAACGGTTAAAAGCCTTTTACCTGTTCCTGAATTAGCTGGATCTATTTTATATATCTTATTAAGATTTATCTGTACCTGATGATTTTAGCAATTGGTGGTGATGAAATGATAAACAATATCGATTATGCAAAGCTCGCGATGTCGTATGAACGTCACAAAGCGGAAATCGATCCAACGCTGCGCAGTCAGGTCTGGGGCTCACTACTGATGGGGCTTAGCGCTTTCTGGTGCATCGTTGCATTATTCATCTGGATTATTAGCTAAAGCAGTTTATCAGAGAAGGTTATATTTCACTTTTGTGACAAAAGGAGGTTGGTAAAATTAGCACCCGGAATTGTGGAACACGGTGGAAGAAATTATTTTCCGACTTATCAGCTTTAAATGTTAATCCATCCTGAGCTAATCATTGTCTATCCGTGATTAGCTCTTTTTCTTTTCCCGTTCAGTGAATAGGTTCGGAACTTACTCAACCTCATCAAATATCTCCGTGCTGTAACACTGTTATCTTCAAAATTTCTGAACTGTATGGTTTTGTCAATTTTAGCAATTTGAGTTGTTATCAAAGTGTTATGTCAAGTTTGTGTTATCTTTAATAAAGACCCTGAGGAGTTCAGGGCATGCATCCCTGTGATAAAGGAGGAGCTATGTCGTCAACACTACGAGCAGCCAGTAAGGATACGCTACAGGTCAAAGACAAAACCTACCATTACTACAGCCTGGCGCTGGCCGCTAAACAACTGGGCGATCTCACCCGACTGCCCAAATCCCTCAAAGTTCTGCTTGAAAACCTCCTGCGCTGGCAGGATGGCGAGTCGGTGACGGAACAAGATATTCAGGCGCTGGCCGGCTGGCTGCAGAAAGCGCATGCCGACCGCGAAATAGCCTATCGTCCGGCGCGCGTATTGATGCAGGATTTTACCGGCGTACCGGCGGTGGTCGATTTAGCCGCCATGCGTGAAGCGGTAAAACGGCTGGGCGGCGATACGGCAAAGGTGAATCCGCTCTCGCCGGTTGACCTGGTGATTGACCACTCGGTAACGGTGGACCGTTTTGGTAATGAAAACGCCTTTGAAGATAACGTGCGCCTTGAAATGGAGCGGAACCACGAACGTTATGCTTTCCTGCGCTGGGGGCAGCAGGCCTTCAGCCGCTTTAGCGTTGTGCCGCCGGGAACCGGGATCTGCCACCAGGTGAACCTTGAATATCTCGGCCGTGCCGTGTGGAGCGAACTACAGGATGGCGAATGGGTGGCTTACCCGGATACGCTGGTGGGTACCGATTCGCACACCACCATGATTAACGGTCTGGGCGTATTAGGGTGGGGCGTCGGCGGGATTGAAGCGGAAGCGGCGATGCTTGGGCAGCCGGTATCCATGCTTATACCTGATGTCGTCGGTTTCAAGCTGACCGGTAAACTGCGTGAGGGGATCACCGCGACTGACCTGGTGCTGACAGTGACCCAGATGCTGCGCAAACATGGTGTGGTTGGCAAGTTCGTAGAATTCTACGGCGACGGTCTCGACTCGTTACCGCTGGCCGACCGGGCAACCATTGCGAATATGTCGCCAGAATATGGCGCGACCTGCGGCTTCTTCCCGATCGATGCGGTAACCCTCAGCTATATGCGCCTGAGCGGGCGCAGCGAAGAGCAGGTGGCATTGGTTGAAGCTTATGCCAAAGCGCAGGGGATGTGGCGCCAGACGGGCGATGAGCCGGTATTTACCAGCACCCTGGCGCTGGATATGGGTACGGTTGAGGCCAGCCTCGCCGGGCCGAAACGGCCGCAGGACCGCGTCGCGTTGGGCGATGTGCCGAAAGCGTTTGCCGCCAGCAACGAACTGGAAGTGAATCAAACGCAAAAATCGCGTCAGTCGGTTGATTACACTCTCAATGGGCAACGCTATTCGCTGCCGGAAGGCGCGGTGGCGATTGCGGCAATCACTTCATGTACCAATACTTCCAACCCGAGCGTGTTGATGGCCGCCGGCCTGCTGGCGAAGAACGCCGTTGAGCGTGGCCTGAAACCGCAGCCGTGGGTGAAAGCCTCGCTGGCGCCGGGTTCGAAAGTGGTTTCTGATTATCTGGCGCATGCGGGGTTGACGCCTTATCTCGATGAATTGGGCTTTAACCTCGTAGGGTATGGTTGTACAACCTGTATCGGTAACTCCGGGCCGCTGCCGGAACCTATCGAAGAGGCAATTAAAAAGGGTGACCTGACCGTGGGGGCGGTGCTCTCCGGTAACCGCAACTTCGAAGGTCGTATCCATCCGCTGGTGAAAACCAACTGGCTGGCGTCGCCACCGCTGGTCGTGGCCTATGCGCTGGCTGGCAATATGAACATTGACCTGACCCGTGAACCGCTTGGGGTTGGTAAAGACGGTAAGCCGGTGTTCCTGAAAGATATCTGGCCGAGCGGCGAGGAGATTGCTCGCGCGGTGCAGCAGGTTTCCACCGACATGTTCCGTAAAGAATATGCCGAAGTCTTCGAAGGTACCGAGGAGTGGAAAGCTATTCAGGTAGACCGTTCCGATACCTATCGCTGGCAGGATGACTCTACCTATATTCGCCTGTCGCCATTCTTTGATGAGATGGGCGTTGAGCCGAAACCGGTAGAAGATATTCACGGCGCGCGGATCCTGGCGATGTTAGGCGATTCGGTGACTACCGACCATATCTCTCCGGCAGGAAGTATCAAGGCAGACAGCCCTGCAGGACGCTATTTGCAGGAGCACGGCGTGGCGCGCGCCGATTTCAACTCTTATGGTTCACGACGTGGCAACCATGAGGTGATGATGCGCGGTACCTTTGCCAATATTCGTATCCGTAACGAAATGGTGCCGGGCGTGGAAGGGGGGATGACGCGTCATTTACCAGACACGCAGCCTGTTGCCATCTACGATGCGGCTATGCTGTATAAAGCTGAGGGCACGCCTCTGGCGGTGATTGCCGGTAAAGAATATGGTTCAGGTTCCAGCCGCGACTGGGCGGCAAAAGGGCCGCGTCTGTTGGGCGTGCGGGTAGTGATTGCCGAGTCCTTCGAGCGTATTCACCGCTCCAACCTTATTGGCATGGGGATATTACCGTTGGAGTTTCCGCAAGGCGTGACGCGTAAAACGCTACAGCTGACCGGCGAAGAGCGGATCGATATCAGTAACCTGCAGGCGCTGCATCCTGCGGCAACGGTTCCAGTCACCATCACCCGCGCCGATGGACAGCAGGAGGTCATTCAGTGTCGCTGTCGTATCGATACCGCGACTGAACTTACCTACTATCAGAATGACGGCATTCTGCATTATGTGATTCGTAATATGCTGTAAAAGAAAGGGCCAGCGAATGCTGGCCCTGATTCATTCTGGAGCTGACTTATTTATTCAGCAGATGCCCCATCTTGGCCGCTTTGGTATCCAGGTAGTGTTCGTTTTTCGGGTTACGGCCGACGATGAGCGGAACGCGTTCGACGATATTGATTCCCGCCTCGGTCAGAATTTCGACTTTCTTCGGGTTGTTGGTCAACAGTCGAACCTGCTCAACGCCGAGCAGTTTGAACATATCGGCGCACAGCGTAAAATCGCGCTCATCGGCGGCAAAGCCTAGCTGGTGGTTGGCTTCGACGGTATCGTAACCTTGATCCTGAAGCGCGTAGGCGCGAATTTTATTCAGCAAACCGATATTTCGGCCTTCCTGACGATGATAAAGCAGGATCCCGCGCCCCTCTTCAGCGATGTGCGACAGCGCCGCTTCCAGCTGAAAACCGCAATCACAACGCAGACTAAAAAGGGCATCGCCCGTCAGACATTCTGAGTGTACGCGAGCCAGTACCGGGGCTTGCCCCGAAATATCGCCATACACCAGCGCGACATGATCCTGCCCGGTTGCCAGTTCTTCAAAGCCCACCATCAGGAAATCGCCCCAGGGGGTTGGCAGTTTGGCTTCTGCCACACGTTTAAGCTGCATGTGATTCTCCAGATTCTGACAGCACCTGAATGTGCTTTCTGTTTACTACTATTTTGCCACAACGCCGCGACGTTCTCCTAATTACCAACGACCGCCTGCGCGGAAAGCGCACAAACGATCTACTTTCCGTTATGATATTCAGAAGGAAAGAGAAGGAGATATGATGCTGTTGATTGCCAAAAGGACCGCCATCGGGGCGGCGCTATTGCTTGTTATGCCCGTTATAGTCTGGCTCTCCGGCTGGCAGTGGCAGCCGGGTCAAGCCCCGGCCATGTTGAAAATGTGGTACTGGGTGACTGAAACCGTCACCCAGCCGTGGGGAATAATTACTCATGTAGCGCTATTTGGCTGGTTTTTGTGGTGTTTACGGTTTCGTCTGCGCGAAGCGCTGGTGCTGTTTCTCATTCTCGGCGCCGCCATCCTGGCAGGTCAGGGGCTTAAATCCTGGATCAAAGAACGGGTGCAGGAACCACGGCCGTTTGTGATTTGGTTGGAAAGAACCCAACAGGTACCGGTGGCGCAATTCTATGAGTTAAAACGTAAAGAACGCGCTAAACTGGTGCATGAGCAATTGGCTGAACAACAGACAATACCGGGATTCTTGCGTAAACACTGGCAAAAAGAGACCGGTTTTGCCTTTCCGTCCGGCCATACCATGTTTGCCGCCAGCTGGGCGCTGCTGGGGGTAGGACTGTTGTGGCCACGTCGGCGCTGGGTGACTATCGGCCTGCTGTTGGGATGGGCTACAGCGGTCATGGGCAGCCGTCTGGCGTTAGGCATGCACTGGCCGCAGGATCTTATCGTGGCGACCAGCCTTTCCTGGCTGCTGGTTACCGCGGCGACCTGGCTCACGCAGCGTTTTTGCGGCCCGTTAACCCCGCCTGTCGAAGAGGCGACGGATATCAAAAAACGCGCAACCTGACGCCGTTTATGTTGAATTTCGCGACACCTGGCCGCATATCATGACGGGTGTCATGCTTTTCCATTTCACCACTGCGGTGAAAATGATACTTTATAGGGCTTGAACGCGTTTTACTCGCGCAACCCACAGAACGGGAAGTCATGTGAAATATTTACTTATTTTCTTACTGGTGTTAGCTATCTTCGTCATTTCTGTGACGCTGGGTGCGCAAAACGACCAACTGGTCACGTTCAACTATTTGCTCGCGCAGGGTGAATTCCGCATCTCCACGTTGCTGGCGGTGTTATTCGCTGCCGGGTTTGCGATTGGCTGGCTGATTTGCGGCCTGTTCTGGCTGCGGGTTCGTGTATCGCTGGCGCGCGCCGAACGTAAAATTAAACGCCTGGAGCAGCAGATCGCGCCAGTGACCGTAGCGCCTGCTGATGCCGGCGTCCCTGCGGTCAAGGAATAACCTTCTATGCTGGAGTTGTTGTTTCTGCTTCTTCCCGTTGCCGCTGCCTATGGATGGTATATGGGGCGCAGGAGCGCACAACAGTCCAAACAGGACGATGCTAGTCGCCTGTCGCGTGATTACGTGGCCGGGGTCAACTTCCTGCTGAGCAATCAGCAGGACAAAGCCGTAGATCTGTTCCTCGATATGTTAAAAGAGGATACCGGCACCGTTGAAGCCCACTTGACCCTTGGCAACCTGTTTCGTTCGCGTGGTGAAGTCGACCGCGCCATCCGCATTCACCAAAGCCTGATGGAGAGCGCCTCTCTCACCTACGATCAGCGCCTGCTTGCCGTCCAACAGCTGGGGCGCGATTACATGGCCGCCGGCCTGTACGATCGCGCGGAAGATATGTTCAAGCAGCTGGTGGATGAAACCGACTTCCGCCTGGGCGCGCTACAGCAACTGCTACAAATCTACCAGCTAACCAGCGATTGGCAGTCCGCGATTGAAGTCGCCGAAAGGCTGGTAAAATTGGGCAAAGAGAAACATCGCAGCGATATCGCCAACTTCTGGTGTGAGCTGGCGCTGCAGCAGATGGCCAGTAACGATCTCGATAAAGCAATGACGCTGCTGAAAAAAGGCGCGTCAGCGGACCGTAACAGCGCCCGCGTCTCGATTATGATGGGGCGCGTGTGGATGGAAAAAGGCGACTACGCGAAAGCGGTAGAAAGCCTGGAACGGGTGATTGGCCAGGATAAAGAACTGGTTGGTGAAACCCTGGAAATGCTGCAAACCTGTTATCAGCAGTTGGGTAAGCATGAGGAGTGGGAAGCGTTCCTGCGCCGCTGTGTCGAAGAGAACACCGGGGCGACCGCGGAGCTTATGCTGGCGCAAATTATCGAGCAGCAGGAAGGCGCCGAGGCCGCACAGAGCTATGTGACTCGCCAGTTGGAACGCCACCCGACGATGCGCGTGTTCCATAAACTGATGGACTACCATCTTAATGAGGCGGAAGAAGGGCGCGCGAAGGCGAGCCTGGGGGTTCTGCGCAACATGGTTGGCGAGCAGGTGCGGAGCAAACCGCGTTACCGCTGCCAGAAGTGCGGTTTTACTTCCCACACCCTGTACTGGCACTGCCCGTCCTGCCGTTCGTGGGCGACTATCAAGCCGATTCGCGGCCTTGATGGCCAGTAACATCTAAAAAAAACCTGCCTTTAGTTACAACATACTTATCTGTATTTTACCGTATCCGCTTCTGTTGCCACGTGCCCGCTTTTGTCTGTAGCCGGGCAAAACCAGCCTGTCATTTTCCCTACTTCGCAGGTAGAATGCTGCCCGTTTACCTTTTTTGCGCCGTGCAGGCGCCCATCAACAATTAAGGTCCGGTCATGACGTCTACTGCTAGCTCTTCTCCTCGCGTTATCACATCTTCTCCCGTGGTTGTTGCGCTTGATTATGATAACCGCGATAAGGCGTTAGCCTTTGTTGATCGAATCGATCCGCGCGATTGCCGGTTGAAGGTAGGTAAGGAGATGTTCACGCTGCTGGGCCCGCAGTTTGTTCGCGACCTGCACCAGCGCGGCTTTGAAGTATTCCTCGACCTGAAGTTCCACGATATCCCGAACACCACCGCACGCGCGGTCGCCGCCGCCGCAGAGCTTGGCGTATGGATGGTAAACGTCCACGCTTCCGGCGGCGCGCGTATGATGACTGCCGCCCGCGAGGCGCTGCTGCCGTTTGGGAAAGAGGCGCCGTTACTGATAGCGGTCACCGTACTGACCAGCATGGAGGCCAGCGATTTACAGGATCTCGGTATTACGCTTTCTCCAGCCGATCATGCTGCTAAACTGGCGGCGCTAACCAAACGCTGTGGTCTCGACGGCGTCGTCTGCTCAGCGCAGGAAGCCGTCCGCTTTAAACAAGAGTTAGGACAAGAATTTAAGTTAGTTACCCCAGGGATCCGCCCCACAGGCAGTGATGCTGGCGACCAACGCCGGATTATGACTCCGGAACAGGCGCAGCAGGCGGGGGTTGATTATATGGTAATCGGCCGACCGGTTACCCAGTCAGCCGATCCGGCTGCAACGCTTGCGGCGATCAACGCGTCGCTGAAATTGGAGGCGTAATGAGCGATTCTAACAGCCGCCTGGTTTACTCTACCGAGAGCGGACGTATCGAAGAGCCGAAAGCGGCGCCGCAAAGAGCGAAGGGCGATGGTATTGTGCGTATTCAACGCCAGACCAGCGGGCGCAAAGGGAAGGGCGTCTGCCTGATTACCGGTATCGATCTCGATGATGACGCGCTGGCGAAGTTGGCCGCTGAGCTGAAAAAGAAATGCGGCTGCGGCGGTTCACTGAAAGATGGAGTGATTGAAATTCAGGGTGATAAACGCGACTTGCTGAAATCACTGCTGGAAGCCAAAGGGATGAAAGTGAAATTAGCGGGTGGCTAAGATAATTTCTGCGAAATAAACAACAAGGCCACGGTATTTACCGTGGCCTTAATTATTTGTAGATGCGTGAGTCAGTAACTACGAAATTATTATTAATTTAATACGCGGGGTGGTTATTTACCAACCTGGTGGCCAATGATGCCGCCAACCGCTGCGCCGCCCAGGGTGCCCAGGGTGCTGCCGTCAGTTAATACCGCGCCGCCCAGTGCGCCGGCGCCTGCGCCGATTGCGGTGTTACGGTCGCGTTTAGACCAGTTAGAGCAAGCGCTCAGGGACATTACTACAGTAACCGCCAGTACGGCCGCAGCCATTTTTTTGCTCATCGAAGTCATCATTTTATTCTCCTGAATAATCTATTCATGGATACAACTTCCTTTAAGCATAGCAACTGACTATGACTTAAGGGTTATTCCATGAAACTTAAGTTGCGCAGGTGTTGCTCTAATCACGCAGGTGATAGTCACTTCCTGTTATATCGCTAATAATAATTCTACTTATTTTAAAATTTAACGTCAGGTAAAAAATCTTAATTGCAGGTCAGAATACTCTCAGACACAGAGGGGCTGCCAACGCCATTCCTGGGCGCTGGCGGAAGCGATTAGGCGGGGTTGACAATATCGAGGGTTAAACCGCTTGCGCAGAGCTGCTGGCGAATAGTTTCGCTCAGGTTATTGTCGGTGATGACGCGATTGAAACGGGCAATTGGGCCCAGTGGATAAGGATGCACGACGCTGAATTTCGAACTGTCGCTGAGCACAATAGCTTCGCACTGTTTTTCCAGCACTGCGTTAACCACATCGGCGCGCATCATGTCGCGGCCGGTAAAACCAGTTTCACTCTGCCAGCCGTCAACGCCGATAAATGCCTTGCTGAAGTGCACCTGCTGGATGCATTGACGGGTTAACGGGCCAACCATGCTTTCACTGCGTTTCTGATAAATGCCGCCCAGCAGAATGACCTCACCCGGCGTTTCCTTGAGTAAATGCGCGATATAGCTGCTAACGGTGATGATCGTGATATCACCGCGTTCCGCCAGCGTGCGGGCCAGCAGGGCGTTTGAACTGCCATTTTCGATGAACACCGTCTCTCCGGCCGCTACCAGCGACGCGGCGCGCGCGGCGAGTTCACGCTTAATGGCAAAGTTGGTCATCATGCGGGTTTCGACGTCTTCGCTATCAAGCGGTACGGCAAAGCCGTGGGTGCGGCGCAGATAGCTTTGCTTTTCCAGCGAATTCAGATCCTGGCGAATAGTGACTTCGGAGACACCGGTCATCCTGGCCAGATCGGCAACGCTCATGCGGCCTTTATCGATGACCATTTGTAAAATACTTTGTTGTCGGGCGTTCATAGCTACATCACAGTTAGAGGTCTATACGGCGCCCAGCAGGCCTTCGGGCGTGCTGGGGGACAGGAATGAATCAGATTTCCCACGGCGCTTTCGTTTGCCCTGAGTCCTTCTCTGGCTCGTCGTGAGACAACGCCTGCAGCTCGGCTTTGAGGATCTCCAGGTTATGGATAGCCGAGTGATAATCTCCGGCAACCAGAATATCCAGCACGGTATCGATACGTTGGGCGAGCAGGCGGGCATTCAGATCAGACATAGCATTATCCTGGTTACAAAAATGAATGAAATCAATGATGCAAAAAACGGCTGCAAAAGAGAAGCGAAAAAAACGCACATCCTTGCGCAGCTGGCGATATTCACTCAAAACGAGAAATGTATGGCCCCTGGGCAGGGGCCATAAAAGCGTTACGCCGCCGGACGGGCGATGACGCTGCGGGTTTCCATACGGACTTCAGCGATAGTCACGTCGATAACATCGGTGACTTTATAAACGACTTCACCTTTAATCTGTACGGTTCCGTTCTCCTGGCTGCAAACCAGTTCATCGCGTACCGCGTGCAGGAAAGGTGCCGGGATAAAGGCGACAGCGCCGTTATCAACCAGGCGTACGCGCATGCCGCCGCGGCTGACATCAATGATTTCTGCCGCATAACGGGTATCGGTTCCGGCTTTATCGTTGAGGAAGCGAGCGTACAGCCAATCTGCGACGTCGCGTTCCGCCATACGGTTCAGACGACGACGTTCCGCCATCTGCACGGTGACATCATCCTGCGGGCGGCCAATGGTCTCGCCTTTAATGATGGCCTTTAACAGACGGTGGTTGATCATATCGCCGTATTTACGGATTGGCGAAGTCCAGGTCGCGTAAGCTTCCAGCCCAAGGCCGAAGTGTGGGCCCGGCTCGGTGCTAATCTCAGCGAACGACTGGAAGCGGCGGATACGGCTATCAAGGAAACCTGAAGGCTGGGCATCCAGTTCGCGGCGCAGTTTACAGAAACCTTCGAGCGTCAGGACTTCCTGCGGATCAACGTGTACATCGTGCGTTTTTAGCAGCGCGGCCAGTTGCTCGGTGTTAGCCGGGTCGAAACCGGTATGCACGTTATATACGCCGAAGCCGAGGTTATCGCGCAGCACGCGTGCCGCGCAGATATTAGCGGCAATCATTGACTCTTCAACAATGCGGTTGGCGATGCGGCGAGGTTCGGCAACAATATCCAGTACTTCACCTTTCTCACCCAACACGAAGCGATAATCAGGGCGGTCTTTGAACACCAGGGCGTGGGTTTGACGCCATTCGCTGCGGCGTTGGCAGACTTCCTGCAGCAGTTTGATTTGCTGCGCGATAGCGTCATCGGCAGGTTCCCAGGCGCCGATATTTTCCAGCCAGTTGGAGACGTCGTCATAAGCCAGTTTGGCTTTTGATTCGATGGTCGCGGCGAAGAATTCGATATTATCTTCAATGGCGCCGTCGGCTGCCAGGGTCATGCGGCAGGCGAGCACCGGGCGCACTTCGTTGGCGCGCAGCGAGCACAAATCATCAGACAGTTCGCGCGGCAGCATCGGGATATTAAAGCCCGGCAGATAGTTGGTGAAGGCGCGGATTTTCGCCGCGTTGTCCAGTTTGCTGCCCTCGGCAATCCACGCCGTCGGATCGGCGATAGCGACGGTCAGCAGCAGTTTACCGTCGTCGGCGCGCTCTACATATAGCGCATCGTCCATATCTTCGGTGCTGGCGCTGTCGATGGTCACGAACTCAAGCGCCGTCAGATCGCGACGTTCCAGTCCTTCATCGAGCATCTCGGTAGCAACGCCATTCGGCGCTTCTTTTTCCAGGTTATGACGCGCCAGCGTCACCCACCATGGCACGAAATGATCGTCGCTAAAGGTGATGAACTGCGTTAATTCGGCATAAAATCCGCGGTCGCCTTTCAGCGGATGGCGACGCATTTCAGCCACCGCCCAGTCACCCTGTTTGAAGTCGTGTTCAACGCCACGCGCGGCGCGGCAAGGGATGGCGTCTTTCAGCAGCGGATGATCAGGAACAATAGACAGGCGATCGTCTTTTTTCTGCACTTTACCGACAAAACGGGTCAGGAAAGGCTCAACCAGCTCTTCCGGCTCGGCGCTTTCACGTTCTTTTTCCGTATGGACCACGGCGATAATACGATCGCCATGCATCACTTTTTTCATTTGCGGCGGCGGAATGAAGTAGCTTTTCTGCGAGTCGACTTCGAGGAAGCCAAAACCTTTTTCCGTACCTTTAACGACCCCTTCAACGCGCGGAGTCTGGGAATGCAATTGCTGTTTAAGCTGCGCTAGCAGCGGGTTGTCCTGAAACATAATTAGGTTTTTTCGTGGCTAAAAGAGCGGCTGACATTTTTACGCGAATATGCCTGCCTCAGCAAGCGCTGTTTCAGCATTTTACGTCGCTTGACGTACCTCGCCGAGGGCGATTTTAAGCCGGTTCAGCCAGCCGCAGAGGCCGCACCACGCCAGCAGATTGATAGCCTCAATGCGGGAAAGCCCATATTCAGTGAGGGGAGTTAGCTGTGCGGCGCTAAAACGGTCCGGCGCACGGGTCAATAGCTGCGCCGCCTGCAGGAAAACGTGTTCCAAAGAATGGCTTTGCGCCCAGCGCTGAATCGTTCGTTCATCGCCGCGCAATGCTTGCAACAATCCGTTATCAGCTGTCCAGCGCGCTGCCCAGGCGTTAAAACAGCTGACGCTACCGTTGATTCGCGCCGCCAGCAACGCCGCCATTGTGCTTAAGGGCTGCGCAGAGTTATCCAGTTCAGTTAGCAGTTGATGCAGCAGCGCTAACGCCCCTTCATCCGTTGCCAGAATAGGGGCGAGAGGCTGTAGGCCGGGATGACGGTGCCATGCGGCGAGCCTTGCTTGCCTGTCGTCATTGGCGTAACGCAGGTCGGCATCATCGATATCCGCAGACCACTCTCCTGTCACGTCCGTGAAGCGTTCTGACGGGGCATCTTCCTGCTGCGGCATACCCGGAAGCCAGCGTACCGGTTGTCCGAGCGCGGCCTGAAAGGCAGCTACCGCGCGGGCCTGAAAGCCCACGAAACCAATAATCTGGTTAATTAACACAATATCGCGGCTGGTCAGTCCGACCTCATCAAGCTGGCGGCGGGAGACCTCGTTGATAACCGAAGGGGAACTGGCTAACTGGCGTGCGTACTGGGTAATCTGCGCCAGTCGGCGATTACTCTCTCGTGAGGAATCAGGGCCCGGCAACGGCGCCAGACGCGCGGCATAGTGGTTACATAAGCGCTGTACGCCGTAGACCTGAGCGACGGTCAGGGCGGTGCTGAGACGGTCGTAGGCGCTGAAGGTTTGTAATCGGGTTACCGTGACGCTGTCCGGGAAAAGCACCTTTGCCAATTGACGCGCGGGCGCCAGCCAGCCTTCATGGGGGTGGCTGACATCGGCTGCAAGCGACAGATCGAGCAAAAAACGGTCATCAACGTCAGCGGCTTCTGGCACCAGAGGAAGAACCTCGACCGGGCTGTTGGTTGACTGGGTCTCGTGATACCAGTGGTTTTTGCCATACACGCGGCGTTGCTCCATGGGCGTTCCTTGTTCGGTAGGTGGCGAACCGCCGTTTCGCGGTACCTCTATGCACAACTATCCTGGCGTAACCCTGAAGCAGGAGAAAATATTGATACGTACTAATAAATAGCGGATTGGAATAACAGAGGAAAAGCGTAGGTAGAGAGGGGGAGGAAAGATCCTCCTCACCGGGGTGAGGAGGATAAGGAACTTATTTCAGTTCCAGTTCGTTCATCGCAGCGATGTTAAAGCCGCCGTCAACGTGAACGACTTCGCCGGAGATACCCGCAGACAGGTTAGAGCACAGGAAAGCCGCGCTGTTGCCGACGTCTTCGATGGTGACGGTGCGACGGATCGGGGTGACCGCTTCGCAGTGCGCCAGCATTTTACGGAAATCTTTGATACCGGATGCCGCCAGGGTGCGGATCGGACCGGCGGAGATGGCGTTAACACGAATACCTTCCGGTCCCATCGCGTTCGCCATATAGCGGACGTTGGCTTCCAGAGACGCTTTCGCCAGACCCATAACGTTATAGTTCGGGATCGCGCGCTCAGCGCCCAGATAGGAGAGGGTCAGCAGCGCGGAGTTCGGGTTCAGCATCGCGCGGCAGGCTTTCGCCATCGCCACGAAGCTGTAGGCGCTGATGTCGTGGGCGATTTTGAAACCTTCGCGAGTTACGACATTGACATAGTCGCCATCTAACTGGTCAGCCGGCGCATAACCGATAGAGTGCACGAAACCATCAAATTTCGGCCATACTTTCTCAAGCTCAGTGAACAGCGCGGTGATGCTTTCGTCTTCAGCCACATCGCACGGCAGCACAATGTTGGAACCCAGCGCAGCAGCAAACTCTTCTACGCGGCCTTTCAGTTTTTCGTTCTGATAGGTGAATGCCAGTTCAGCCCCTTCACGGTGCATTGCTTGCGCAATACCGTAGGCGATGGACAGTTTACTGGCCACGCCAGTGATCAGAATGCGCTTACCGGAAAGAAAACCCATAGCTTTAATCCTTATCGTTATTGCTTATTTTTACTCTAACAATCAAAAGGTTAACGTTGTTATTTCAAAATAACTCAAATTTAGCCGGGAATTATATCCCACTGAAGACCCCTTGTGTCACGATTTTTTGTGTCGCCTGTCGCAAGGCAGCGCGTAATGATAAATGCGCTCGCTCCAGTATATCACCGGATAATCACTGTGTTTTAGCGACAGATCCCAACGCGTTGCCGAAATTTCTGCGGTTAACGGCGCACGATCGTGGTGAGTAAAAGCAGGGCGTCCGTCGTTAGCGGCGCGAGTTCGCCCGGCGCTTGTTGGCGCCAGAAAATACCCGATTGCGCTTCATATTGCCGTTCACCAAGTTGCCAGCGCCCCTGTAATACCCACGCGACGCCTTCGTCGCCGGGGGTCTGTACATCGTCCACGACCCGTACCTCGGCGGCGGCGCGACTGCGCTGGGTCATGATATTAAAGTCGAGACCGCGCTCGCGGATCCCTTCGCTACGCAGCGGCCACTCGCCGGCAAAAGCCCAGGGTTGCCACAACGCTAAAGGGTGATCGATAGCTTCACCTTTCAGGCGGAGCGGTTGCCCGGTCAGCAGGGTAATGACCCGATCGACGCCGGGAAAGCAGGAAAACGGACCATCATTTTGCAGAGTGGCAATGCTGGCTCGCCATAAAAAAGGGGCATCAGGTGAAGGCACACAGACTATCTCACGGGTCTCGCCTGCGCCATTTTTCCAGGGTGTGACGGGCAGAGTGGATAGTTGGACGGGAACGATCATGAGCGGTACACCTCGGTTAAGCGCTGCCTGCGCAGGCGTTAATCAACGTTATTGTTATGGTTTTGTTACTTTTTGCAATACAAAGAATTTACATATTCATCACAAAAATAGGATGCGTGCGGTGCGGGCAGTTGTCAATGCTTGTATATACAGGATCGGTCAGATGGGGAGTGAGTGAAATAATAATAGCGAGGTACCTATGTCTTCTTTTTCGTCTACAGACGGGCAATCAAAAAATAATGAGGCAGGATTAAAGGAAACGCGGTCGATTGATTACATCCCCGAGCGCGAAAGGCATGGGCATCCCTTTAGCCAGTTTACCCTATGGTTTGGCGGCAACCTGCAAATTACCGCTATTGTCACCGGCGCTTTAGCCGTAGTGCTGGGTGGTGACGTGGTGTGGTCGCTGATAGGTCTTCTTCTTGGACAGGTGCTGGGGGCGGCGGTGATGTCGCTGCATGCGCTGCAGGGACCACGGCTGGGTTTGCCGCAGATGATAATAAGCCGCGCCCAGTTTGGCGTCTTTGGCGCGGTAGTGCCGTTGGTACTGGTCTGCATTATGTATGTCGGTTTCTCCGCGAGCGGTACCGTACTGGCGGGGCAGGCGATGGCAAAACTGTTGAGTATCAGCAATGTAGCTGGAATGCTGCTATTCAGTGCAATTATTATTGTTATTGCGGTGCTGGGTTATAAGGTGATTCATAAGCTGGGTAAACTGGCGAGCATTATCGGCATTCTGGCCTTCGTCTATATGTTCGTTACCCTGCTGATGTCGGCGGATCTCACGGCCCTGGCGCAAAATAACCATTTCTCCCTGCCGATGTTCCTGCTGGCGGTGTCTCTAGCCTCGTCGTGGCAAATCGCTTTCTGCCCGTATGTGTCCGACTATTCGCGCTACCTGCCACGCAATGTATCGGCAACGAAAACGTTCTGCTCGGTGTTTTTCGGAACCATATTGGGAACCCAGACATCCATGACGCTGGGTGTGTTTACCGCCGCGATTGCCGGCAGCGCATTCCCCGGTCATGAAGTGAGTTATCTGGTGGGATTAGGTAAAAGCCAGGTGATGGCGATGGTTATCTATTTTGCTATCTGCTTTGGCAAAATCACCTTCACGACGCTCAACGCTTACGGCAGTTTTATGTCTCTGACTACCATTGTTTCCGGTTTTCGTCGTCAGACCGCGTTGTCGCAGCAATGCCGGGTTGCTTTCGTCGTCATGATGGTGGCGGCTTCATGTATTATCGCGCTGCTCAGCGAACCGGCTTTCTTAAAGCACTTTACCCATTTCCTGTTATTCCTGCTGGCCTTTTTCGTTCCCTGGAGCGCCATCAGCCTGACGGATTACTACATTATCTCTAAAGGCGCGGTCGATATTCCGGCGCTGAGCGATCCGCATCAACGCTATGGTTTCTGGAATTGGTATGCCATTACCATTTATATCATTGGCGTGCTGATTCAACTGCCGTTTATTGAGAACCCGCTGTTCCATGGTTCGCTGACGTGGATATTCGCCGGCAATGATGTGTCATGGATTATCGGCTGGGTAGGTACCGGATGGTTGTATTTTGCGCTGCGCCGCTTCGACCGCCGTCCATTACCGGCGCAGAGCGTGTTCCCGCAGTCATAAACAGCAGGGGCGGCTATTATGCCGCCCCTGAAGGAATGTTAACGCTATTTGCCATCTTTTCGCCAGGCGTCGGCAGTTAGCGCCTCGCCGAAATGGCCGGCGATCAGCCGTTTGGTCAGATCATGCAGAGGCGAGGCCAACACATCGGCGGTGCTTCCGCGTTCGACTACTTCGCCCTCATGCATCACCAGCACCTGATCGCTGATATGCTTCATCATCCCCAGATGCTGGGTCACGTAGATGTAGGATATTCCCTGTTTCTCCTGCAGCTCCAGCATCAGGTTGATTAGCTGCGAACGCATCGACATATCCAACGAGGCCAGCGCCTCATCGCAGATAATGACTTTCGGGCGCAGGATCAAGGCGCGAGCAAGCCCCAGGCGCTGCTTTTGCCCCGGCGCCAGCATATGCGGATAGTAGCTGACGTGGTCCGGCAGCAGTCCCACCATGCGCATGGTTTCGATAATCTGCTTTTCCCGGGCTTCCGGTTCGAGATCGGTATTGAGACGCAGCGGGAAATCGAGGATCTGCGAAATACGCTGACGCGGGTTGAGCGAGGTCGAGGGATCCTGAAAAATCATGCGAATACGCTGGCTACGAAATGAGTAATCGCCAAACTCCAGCGGATGGTCGTCAATCAACAGTTCGCCGGTGGTCGGCTCGACCATGCCGGCCAGCATTTTGGCCAGCGTGGATTTCCCGGAGCCGTTTTCACCAATAATTGCCAGCGTCTGCCGCTCGCGCAGGGTAAAGCTGAGCGGCTTCACCGCCTCTACCGTCTGGCGATGGAACCAGCCGGTGCGGTAGCGAAAGGTCTTACTCAGATTGCGAACTTCCAGCAATGTTTCGACCATTTCACTCTTTCTCCATGTTCAGCGGGAAATGACAGGCGTACAGATGATTACGCGCGCCGGTCAAACGCGGCGTGACGATACACTCGCGTTGCGCATAGGGACAGCGCGGCCCCAGCCGACAACCGATGGGAAGCTGTTCCAGCAGCGGAATGGCGCCGGGCAGGGTATTCAGCCGGCTTTTATGCGGCATTGAGCTGCCGAAGTCCGGGATCGCGCGAATCAGCGCCTGCGTGTAGGGGTGATGAGGGATGGTCACCAGCTCTTCGCTCGGGGCGGTTTCCACCGTCTGCCCGCAATACATGACGTTAATTTTATCCGCCCATTTGCTGAGCATCTGCATATCGTGACTGATCAGCAAAATGGTGGTGTTGTTATTCTGGTTGAGCCGGGTCAACAGGCGAATAATTTGCGCCTGAGTCGTCGGTTCCATGGCGTTAGTGGGTTCATCAGCAATCAGCAGGCGCGGCTGGTTGGCAAGTGCGATGGCAATCATAACCTTCTGACATTCGCCGTCGGTCAGTTCGTAGGGGAAGCTGCGCATAATATCTTTGTGGTCTTTAATCCCCACCCGGTGCAGCAGTTCGATAGCGCGGCGCTTGCGCCAGCCAAAGCGTTGCCACCAGTGGCCTTTAAAGGTCCAGCCGGGGATATTTTGCATCAACTGCAGACCGATACGCTCGGAAGGGTCAAGGCAAGACTGCGGCTCCTGAAAGATCATTGACACGTTGTGGCCAATCAGTTTGCGGCGCTCGCGGTTAGACAGGCGCAGCAGATCGATATCATCAAAACGCATACGGTCGGCGGTAACCCGCCAGTTGTCTTTGGTGACGCCGCAAATCGCCTTGGCGATCAAGCTTTTGCCGGAGCCAGACTCACCGACCAGACCACGGACTTCACCTTCAGCCAGCGTCAGGCTGACCCGGTCGACGGCCTTTACCCAACCCTCGTTGGTTTTAAACTCAATGGTAAGATTACGAATATCCAGTAACGGCATTATTGAACCCCGGCAATAATTGCGCGGCGAATACCGTCGCCCAGCAGATTGATGAGCAGTACGCTTATCATGATGGCCGCGCCCGGCAGCATAACCGTCCAGGGAGCGACGTAAATCAGTTCCAGCGCGTCGCCGAGCATGGCGCCCCATTCCGGAGACGGTAGCTGGGCGCCGAGGTCGAGAAAACCGAGTGCGGCAATGTCGAGGATCGCCATTGACAGCGCGCGGGTAATTTCGGTGACCAGCCCGGCGGTAATATTAGGCAGAACCGCAAACCAGAGAATATTGAGCGTGGAAGCGCCGTCGAGGCGGGCGGCAATCACGTACTCTTTTTCCAGTTCATCGTGCACCATGCTATAGACCGAACGCACCATGCGCGGCAGCAGCGCCAGCCAGACGGCGAACATTGCATGGCTCAGATGCGGCCCGGCGAAAGCGACGACGATAATCGCCAATAGCAGCGAGGGGATCGATAGCAGAGTGTCGAGGATGTGGTTCATTATCGCTGAACGCAAACCATGGGTGGAGCCGGCAATGACGCCAAGCACCAGGCCGAACAGTGCGGCGCCGAGCGTGACCACAAAGGCGCCGCCAACGGTCGGCGCCGCGCCGCTGAGCAAGCGGCTCAGAACGTCGCGGCCGAGATCGTCGGTACCGAGGAAGAACGACACTTCGCCGTAGCGCGACCACGAGGGCGGCAGCAGCTGGTAGCCGAGGAACTGCTGATCGATGCCATAAGGCGCGAACCAGCCGCCGAATACGCACAGCAGCACCAGCGCGCCGCAGCCGTATAAACCAATCATCGCGGTGGTATCGCCGTAGAATTTACGCCATACGGTGCGCAATGCGCCGGGCGGGCGCTTTTCAAGATAGACGCTATCGTAGGGCATACCATTCCTTATGTTTCAGTGGGTTAGCCATGGCTCCTAAAATATCCGAGATGACGTTGACGATAATGACCAGCGCGCCGATTACCATCACTCCGGCGGAAATCGCCGCGTAATCCTGTTGGCGGATGGCGTTGATCAGCCAGCGCCCCAGCCCCGGCCAGCTGAAGACCATTTCGGTAATCATCGCCAGCGTTAGCATGGTGGAAAACTGCAGCCCCAGGCGTGGGATCACCGGCGGCAGGGCATTGTGCAACACGTGACGATGGAGGATTGTCCGTCGGGTGACGCCGCGTGTCGCCGCCGCTTTAACATAGTTAGTATCGTAGACTTCGCTGGTGCTGATGCGCATCAGGCGGATCACTTCGGTGGTCGGCGCGACGGCCAGGGTCAACACCGGCAGCACCATATGCCGCGCGGCGCTGACGATCATCTCATGGCGCCACGGCGAATCAGAGAGCCAGGCATCGATGAGCGCGAAGCCGGTCACCGTCTTCACTTCGTATAATAAGTCAAAGCGACCGGATACCGGGAACCAACCCAGCGTCAGCGAGAAGAACAGGGTAAACAGTAATGCCAGCCAGAATACCGGAATAGAGAACCCCACCAGCGCCAGGGCGCTAATGAGCGTGTCCGGCCACTTATTACGCATGATCCCGGCAATCATCCCCACGGGAATGCCGACCAATAACGCAAAACCAAATGCCAGAATGCACAGCTCCATTGTGGCCGGGAAGACCACTTTCAGCTGTTCGGAAATCAGTTGGCCATTGATGCTGGAGACGCCAAAGTCCCAGTGCAGCACCCCTTTGAACCAAAACAGCCAGGCATTCCACAGCGATGCACCCTGCAGCGGCGCGTGCGGCGTGAAATAGCTGAGGCTAAAGCCGATAAAGGTGAGGAAAAACAGCGTCACAAGTAACAGCAGCAGGCGGCGCAGGGTAAAAATAATCATGGTTTTTTCACCTCTTCTTTTTCGCGCGACACGCCTGCGAAGGAGGCGTTGCCAAACGGACTCAGCACCAGTCCTTTCATATCATAACGATAAGCCTGCAGCCGCAGCGAAGAGGCCAGCGGCAGCACCGGCAGTTCGCGGGCGAGAATATGCTGTGCCTCTTTATAGGCTTCGATGCGCGAGGCCAGCTGCTGAGAAATCAGCGCTTTTTGTAACACCTCATCAAACTCGCGGTTGCACCAGTGGGCGAGGTTGGTCTGCGAACCAATCGCCGCGCAGCTCAACAGCGGGCGGAAGAAACTGTCCGGATCATTACTGTCGGTGGCCCAGCCGGAAAGCGTCAAATCGTGGCTCATGTCCATCAAACGCGCCTCCTGGAAGCGGCCTTCAACAGGAATAATAATCACTTTTACACCCACCTGCGCCATATCCGCCTGTATCAACTCGGCGGTTTTCAATGGGCTGGGGTTCCACGCCTGGGAACTGGTCGGCACCCACAGTTTTAAGGTCAAATTACTCAAGCCCAGCGCCTGCAGGCGACGACGCGCCTCCGCGGGGTTGTATTCGGTGATTTTAGCGTCGTTGTCGTAGGCCCACGAGGCGCGCGGCAGCATTGAAGCCGCGGTTTCCGCGGTGCCGTAGTAGATCGATTGCATCAGCCGCTGGTTGTTGATCGCCAGCGCCAGCGCGTGGCGAACTTCCGGGTTATCCAGCGGCGGTTTGGCGGTGTTGAAAGCCAGCCAGGCGATATTCATACCCGGGCGCAGCGTCAGACGCAGGCGCGGATCGTCGCGCAGGATGGTGAGCTGGCTGGCGGCCGGCCAGGCGAGCACATCGCATTCGCCGGTCAGCAGTTTTGACAGCCGGCCGGTGCCGCCGGAACCGAGATCCACCACCACCTGCGGCATCAATGGCTTGCCGCGCCAGTAGGCCGCGTGGCGCTGCAGGCGGATGTACTGCCCGGTACGATACTCTTCTAGCTTGAACGGACCGGTACCGACGGGCTGGCGGTCGAGTTGTTCTTCGCGATCGCTTTTGGTCAGCTGCGCTGCATACTCTGCGGACATGACCGAAGCATAGTGCGTCGCCAGGTGCCACAGGAAAGAGGCGTCGGGACGTTTCAGGCGAAACTCGACGGTATGGTTATCCAGTTTCCGAACGCTTTCTACGGTGTCGGCGAACTGCAGACTATCGAAATAGGGGAAGCTACTGCCGTTGACGCTGTGCCACGGGTCGTCACGGTTAAAGATGCGCCCGAAGGTGAATATGACATCATCAGCGTTAAAAGCGCGGGTCGGTTTAAACCAGTCGGTGGTCTGGAACTGGACCTTATCGCGCAGATGGAAGCGGTAGGTGGCGCCGTTATCAAGCACTTCCCAGCTTTCCGCCAGTTCAGGCACCAGACGGTAGGTATAAGGGTCGACGTCGAGCAGGCGATCGTAGATCTGGGCTGCGAGGGTGTCGACAATCAGGCCGCTGCTGACTTTTTGCGGGTTAAAGGTATTTACCTGCCCGCTGACGCAATAGACAAATCCGCTATCGCGGATATCGGCATTAGCTGGCAGCGCCGGTGTCGGGGCCGGTGCGGCAAAAGCCTGCCCGCACAGCATCGAGGCTGCCGCTAAAAGAGAGGACAATTTCAGGCGCATATTTTCTTTTTGATCATAGAGCAGAGCTCTATCTTATTAATATTAAATGACATTTACCACCACCTTTACGACATCGAGGGGGATAATGCGGTCACCGGCAGCGCATGTTGTCCAGCCAGTTGGTCAAAATAGTGTCGGAAATAAACCAGTATTATCAAACATGGTATCTTTTTATTGCCAATTTCTCCAGTTAGCCATCTGCAGGCGTTCTGGTATCGGCGCGGGTGGGCTGTGGGGATCAGAGCGGAAGGAGCTGATTATAGCGGGCAATATAATCTTTTGGCGTGATCTCCAGTTCTCCGCCATCGCGATGGATGGCGACGAAAGTACGCAGCACGAATCCGCTTTTACGCTCTGATATCTCCCAGCCTTGTTCATTGTAGGCATCACGGGTGGAACGCACGCAGAGATCCGAGAAAATCATCATTAATGAGAGGGCCGGGGCGTGATGATTTTTCATGGTGTGGATCAAACTGGCATGGGCGGCATAGCGGGTGAGCGTATGAGAATTAACCGGGATCACGTGAATTTTCAATCCATTGAATGATATTGCCGTCGATGATAATTCACATTAAGACATCTTACCAGTTACATATTATTAACTCTCCGCGTTTTCATATGTGAATTGATAGTGACGTTGTCACGTTTTAATCCTCCAGCGGTGTGAATTCATATAACGCCAGCGCATTGCTCTGCAGTGAATCCACCCGTAGCCAGCCATCATCCAGTTGTTCCTCATGCACGCTCAGCGCCGGACGGGCGTGGTGCTGGAGCCAGCGATAATCTTCTTCGTCAGGGCCGCTGCGGCTACGAAATGCCTCAAATAGCGGGAATAGCGCGCCATGGTGCTGATCGAACAGATGCTGTTTGATGCGCCAGCGTCCCTTCAGCCCTGCAAGCCGCAGGGTATAGGGCTGGCGAAAACGCTGAGTAAAGGCCTCTTCGCTCGACAGCCAGGGGTTGAAAATCACCGTATTGCGCAGTAGCAACTGGTAGTGTCCGTTATGGCGCAATAACAACAGGTTTTTGTCATTGATTAAGACTTCGCCGCGTAGACGCCGCCACAGCCATAATACCCAGTACACCGGGCGCGGCAGACCATGCAGGTAGTGCAGCGCCAGGCTGGAGGTGTCGAGTTTACCGTTGTCCCGCGCTTCCCCCTGAAGACCTGAATTAAGCCAGAAGCCGGCCAGCCACACCCGATCGGCAATGCCCAACAGGTTATCCATCAACAGCGCGCCGCGGAAAAAACGCCCGTTGGTATCGCGGGTATCGCCGGTTAGGGTATTCCACGATAGCAGCCACAGCGGTAACGAGAGCTGCCGTTGCCGTAGGGCATGATGGATTTGGCGTAATTTTTGTCGTGGATAGTCTTCGCTGGCGGATAGTTTGCTGCTATCGGCCTGTGCCAGGTCAAGCAGTTCGTTGGCATCCGCCTGGCAGGCGAGAAAGTCGGCCTCGCTGAGCAGCGGGGAAGACAGAAGCGGATCGTCGCCAATACCGCTTTGCGGGAAACGATGCCAGATACCCATTTGCGGTTGTTGCAAGGTGGACGCGAGCACTTCTCGCTGTTGTCGCCAGGCCAGCTGTCGCGCCGCTTCACTGGCCTGCGGCGACCAGTGCCAGACAAAACGCCAGCTCGCGAGCGTCGCGGGTGGAAAGTGATTGGCGGCGAGTTGCAGAAAACGTTGTAATAAATCGCAGCGGGTGGTTAAGCCGGTATGTAGCAGCACCGTCCAGCCTTTCTGCGCCAGCCAGCTAAACAGTTGCTGAAGATTGTACCAACAGGCATAGCCTGCGAGCGTCGGGTCGTCCCAGCCCTCGCCAAACAAGCGACTGCTGAGAAACGGATCGTGAATATCGATGCCGTAAACGGGTAGCGTCTGCTGCAGTTGCTCCAGCTCGCGTCGCACATCTTCGCGGAGTAAATCATCGAGTTCACGGACGGTAACGATGGTTCGGGTATGGCGCAATACCGGCGCGCGCGCTGGCAGCTGGCGGATATCCACCAGCCGTGTCTGACGCGGGTTGAGCAGCAGCGGCGGCGTATCATCGCTGCTTTTTTCCGCCTCGTTAAGACGGGCGTAAAGCCTCTCGACCGCGACCGGGCGCCAGATTTCGCTGGCGTTCGCTCGTGGACGAGCGCTGGACTGCGGCTGCTGCTGGCGAAATTGTCGCGGCGTGACGCCGTGCTGGCGCTTAAACAGATCGCTCATGATGCGGGTACTGGCGAAGCCGTTATCCTGCGCCACCTGCTGAACCGAGCGGCGGGTAGTCAGCAGTTGCTCGGCGGCTTTGCCGAGACGCAGGGCGGTAATGTACTGCACGAAGCTAATGCCGACCTCTTTATGGAACAGGCGCGAAAGCCAGGCCTCAGAGACAAATTCGGCGGCAGCCAGTTCCTGCAGCGAGATCCGCCGCTGATAGTTGGCTTCGATGCGCGCTATCACGTTGGTAATTCGTCGGCTCCAGTTCTCGGCGCCGCGGCGCAGGCTGGGCACGATAGGTTGGGTAAAACGGGTTGCCAGCAGTAGGGCAATTTCACTCAGCCAACGGTTCGCTTCCAGCCGATAGCGCGACTGATGATTGACCAGCCCGGCTACCAGCAACTGGCGCATCAGCTGGCGTAGATTATCTGTGGCATCCCTGGTTTCGCTGCTAACCCGATAATCACTGGCAAAAAAATCGCTATCAAGGCGGGTGAGCCAACCGGCGGCAAGGTTGAGGATCATGACCGCATTGGCCTCTTCGCCGGCAATCTGCCAGCGCTGGCGGCGGTTAATAATCGCCAGTTCATCAACCCGCATCGGTTGCGACGATTCGCCGAGTTGCAACGTTGCACTACCTTCCAGCAGCCATAGCAGCGTTAATCCGTCGTTTTCCGGCGGGCTGAAATGGCGAATATCGCGAACCGTGAGGCTGAAATCGCCGAGATGATGTTCCATGCGCCGCTCCTTAAAAGACAAAAAATAGCAGGCTGTTTTTTGTCATAACAGAATTGTATAGAAAATAGTCATTGATATTTCGTCAATATAAAACAAAAAAAAGCATTTTAAAGCCGGGTGGGGCGCATAAACTCGAAAGTGTCGTGCAAACACAACACAGGAATAATAAAAATGACACATCCATTGATTGAATCCTTGCAAGTTAATGAAGCGCAGTTTGTGGCGTTACGTCGCCGCTTCCACCAACAGCCCGAGATTGGCTTTGAAGAACATAAAACCAGCGATGAAGTCGCCCGGCTGCTTACTGAGTGGGGGTATGAAGTGCATCGCGGCCTCGCCGGTACCGGCGTGGTCGGGACGCTGAAAGTCGGCAGCGGCGAAAAACGTCTGGGATTGCGCGCGGATATGGATGCGCTGCCGATGCAGGAAATGAGCGGTAAAGCATGGGCAAGCCAGGTCGACGGGCGTTTTCACGGCTGCGGCCATGACGGTCACACCACCACGCTACTGTATGCGGCGGAATATCTGGCGCGCACGCGTCAGTTTAACGGTACGCTGCATTTAATTTTCCAACCGGCGGAAGAGCTGCTGTACGGCGGACGGGTGATGGTCGAAGATGGCCTGTTCACGAAATTCCCCTGTGACGCCATCTTTGGCCTGCATAACATGCCGGGCCAGAAACTGGGCAAAATCGGCCTGCGCGACGGCGCGATGATGGCCTCTTCCGATACGCTGCATATCGAGGTGAAGGGCATTGGCGGCCATGGCGCGGTGCCGGAACATACCGTCGATGCGACGCTGGTGGCCTGCCACATTACTCTCGCGCTGCAATCAATCGTTTCACGCAACATCACGCCATTTGAACCCGCGGTAGTCACCGTCGGCAGCATTCAGGCGGGCCATGCGCCGAACATCATCAACGATAAGGTATTGATGAAGCTAACCGTACGTACCCTTAACCAGCAGGTGCGCGAGACGGTGCTGCAGCGTATTCACGACATCGCGGTCGCTCAGGCGGAAAGTTTTAACGCCAGCGCTACCTTAACCCACGTCAACGGCAGCCCGGTATTGCGTAACGATCCGGCGGCTAATGAGCTGGTCCGTGAAGTGGCGACCACGCTGTTTGGCAAAGAACAGGTTGGTACCGTGAATCCATTTATGGGCAGCGAAGATTTCGCCTTCATGCTGGAGAGCAATCCCAACGGCTGCTATTTCACTATCGGCGCGGGTGATGAAGCCGACCGTTGCATGGTGCATAACCCAGGGTACGATTTTAACGATCAAATCCTGCTTACCGGCGCGGCGCTGTGGTGCGGCCTGACGGAACGCTATCTGCGTTAACCTATCGCGACGGGGGACCCGATTATGAGTTCTGTATCGTTAAGCGAATCTCAGTTCGTCGGTAGCGATCGCCTGCTGGCGGGTATTGTGCTCAGCGTGCTGACGTTCTGGCTGTTTGCGCAATCGGTTATCAATGTTGTTCCGGCGATGAAAAGCAGCCTCGATATTTCACTGGAGACGCTAACCCTGGCGGTGAGTCTTAGCGCCTTATTCAGCGGCTGTTTTGTGGTGGCCAGCGGCGGGCTGGCGGATAAATTCGGCAGGGTGCGGATGACCTATCTCGGCCTGGCGCTGAGTATTATCGGTAGCGCATTTCTGGCGGCGTCGCAGGGGCCGGGGCTATTTATCACCGGCCGTATCCTGCAAGGGCTTTCGGCGGCCTGCATTATGCCGGCGACGCTGGCGCTGATTAAAACCTGGTATGAAGGCAAAGCGCGGCAGCGGGCGGTGAGTTTCTGGGTCATTGGTTCCTGGGGCGGCAGCGGGCTTTGCTCGTTTGTCGGCGGTGCGATTGCCACCGGTCTTGGCTGGCGGTGGATCTTCGTGTTCTCGATTGCAGTGGCGCTGCTGGCGTTGCTGCTGCTGCGCGGCACCCCGGAGAGCCGCAGCGCCAGCGCCGATCGGCATAAGCTGGATGTGGGCGGATTATTAAGCCTGATCGCGTCGCTGGTGCTGCTTAATCTGTTTATCAGCAAGGGTCATCAATGGGGCTGGAGTAGTGGTTTATCGCTGTCGATGCTGTGTGGCGCGGTGCTGGCGGCAGCAGTATTTATCCGCAGCGGCCTGCGTAAAGGTGAAGCGGCACTGATCGACTTCGCTTTATTTCGCAACCGAGCCTACGGCGCGGCGGTGCTATCGAACTTTATGCTCAACGGCGCTATCGGCACCATGATGATTACCAGCATCTGGCTGCAACAGGGGCATCATCTCAGTCCGCTGGAAACCGGCATGATGACGCTGGGCTATCTAGTGACGGTACTGGCGATGATCCGCGTCGGGGAAAAGCTGCTCCAGCGCTACGGCGCTCGGCTGCCGATGATGACCGGGCCGGTCTTTACCGCCATCGGCATTTTGCTGATCTCCTGTACCTTCCTCGATAAGTCGCTCTATATCGGGACCGTCTTCTTCAGTAATATCCTGTTTGGCCTCGGGCTCGGTTGTTACGCCACGCCATCGACCGACACCGCCGTCGCCAATGCGCCGGAGAATAAAATTGGCGTCGCGTCAGGGGTGTATAAGATGGGAAGCTCGCTTGGCGGCGCGATGGGTATTGCCGTGACGGCGTCACTTTTTGCGCTATTCCTGCCGTTGGGTATGGCCAGCGCCGCGCAGTACGCGCTGTGGTTTAACGCCGCGCTGTGTTTAGGCTCAATGCTGGTCAGCGCGGCGATGCTGCCGCGCGTCGCTCATAGCTGATGCTTCTTCAGTAATGCGCGTAGCTGGTGGTAGGTAAGCCCCAGCAGCTCAGCCGCCTGCTTTTGATTGTACTTCGCCTGCTGCAGGCTTGACTGCAGCAGGCTTTTTTCTTGCTCCAGCTGAAAGGCGCGCAGGTCCAGTGGTAGTTTGGGAAGCGCAGATTCATCGCCTGGAGCAGGCGCTGGGGCCGCGCGGCGAAATGGGTTGATAATGATATTATCCAGCTCGCTATCACTGCTGCCGTGGCGGTAAACCGAGCGTTCAACCACGTTTTTCAGCTCACGAATATTGCCCGGCCAGCGGTATGCGAGCAGCGTGTCGACGGCTCGCTCGCTAAAGCCGGGAAACAGAGGAAGCCCCAGTTCGCGGCACATCTGAATAGCAAACTGGTTGGCAAGCAGCATGATGTCGCTCTGGCGCTCGCGCAATGGCGGTAGTTGCACGACATCAAACGCCAGCCGGTCGAGCAGGTCGGCGCGGAAATGACCTTCCTCGACCATTTTGGGCAGATCGGCGTTGGTGGCGCACACCAGCCGTACGTTAACCTGCAGCGGTTGGCTGCCGCCGACGCGTTCCAGTTCGCCGTATTCAATTACCCGCAACAATTTTTCCTGCACCAGCATCGGAGCGGTGGCCAGCTCATCGAGAAACAGCGTGCCGCCGTCGGCACGTTCAAAGCGCCCCGGATGCCGTTTGCTGGCGCCGGTAAAGGCGCCGGCCTCATGACCAAACAATTCGGAATCGAGAAGGTTTTCATTCAGCGCCGCGCAGTTGAGCGAAATAAACGGCCCCTGCCAGCGCGAAGAGAGAAAGTGCAGACGGTTGGCAATGAGCTCTTTGCCGGTCCCGCGCTCGCCGATCACCAGCACCGGTTTATCCAGCGGCGCCAGCTGCGAGACCTGCTCCAGCACCTCCAGAAAGCTGTTTGCCTCGCCAAGCAGGTTATCCTTGTATTCCGTCATGATGAATTTCGCCATTAAGTAGTGTGATTCACCAACTCACTGTAGCAAGCAGGCGGCCATTCCTCAACCACCTTGTTTAAAATCAATAAGATAAAAAGTTGGCACGCCATTTGTATTAACTACTGCACAGGCCGCTGCCTGCTATCAGAACTATGAGGATTGAAATTATGGGTATTTTTTCTCGCTTTGCCGACATCGTGAACGCCAACATCAACTCTCTGCTGGAGAAAGCGGAGGATCCGCAGAAGCTGGTCCGTCTGATGATTCAGGAGATGGAAGACACGCTGGTTGAAGTGCGTTCGACCTCCGCCCGCGCGCTGGCGGAAAAGAAACAGCTGACCCGCCGTATCGAACAGGCGCAGGCGCAGCAGGTGGAATGGCAAGAAAAGGCCGAGCTGGCCCTGCGTAAAGAGAAAGAAGATCTGGCGCGTGCGGCGCTGATCGAAAAACAGAAGCTGACCGACCTTATCGGCAGCCTGGAACACGAAGCGCAACTGGTGGATGAAACCCTGGCGCGGATGAAAAAAGAGATTGGCGAGCTGGAGAATAAGCTCAGCGAAACCCGCGCTCGTCAGCAGGCGCTGATGCTGCGTCATCAGGCTGCCAGCTCTTCGCGCGATGTCCGCCGCCAGCTGGATAGCGGTAAAATGGATGAAGCGATGGCGCGTTTTGAGTCTTTCGAACGCCGTATTGACCAAATGGAAGCCGAGGCGGAGAGCCATCGTTTTGGCAAACAACAATCGCTGGATCAGCAGTTTGCCGAGCTGAAAGCGGATGATGAAATCAGCGAGCAACTGGCGGCGCTGAAAGCCAAAATGAATCAGAATAACCAGTAATGCATATTGCGCGGCGCGGTGTTGCGCCGCGGCTCACCACCTGTAAGGAGTACACATGAGCATGCTTTTTCTTGCCATCCCGCTCACGCTATTTGTGCTGTTCGTGTTGCCGGTCTGGTTATGGCTGCACTACAACAATCGCTCGGCGGACGGGGCATTAACCCAGAATGAACAGCAGCGCCTGCTGCAGCTGACCGATGAGGCGAAACGGATGCGCGAGCGTATTCAGGCGCTGGAAGCGATCCTTGATGCGGAACATCCGAACTGGAGAGACAAATAATGGCCGGATTGGACTTTAATAAAAAACTGTGGCGCATTCCGCAGCGCGGAATGGTGAAAGGGGTCTGCGCCGGTATCGCGCAGCACCTGGATGTGCCGGTGAAGCTGGTGCGTTTGATAACCGTACTGGCGATGATTTTTGGCCTCTTCTTTTTCGTGCTGGTGGCCTACATCATTCTCACTTTCGCGCTGGATCCGATACCGGATAGCGAACTGTACGGCGAAAAAGGGCCGAGCAATGGCGATTTACTGGCCGCAGTGGATGCCGAACTGGCTTCCGGCGAACAGCGCCTGCGTGATATGGAGCGTTACATCACCTCCGATACCTTCACGCTGCGCAGCCGTTTTCGTCAACTGTAAAACTTTTTCCATATAACCCATGAGGCAACGCATGAATATGAAATGGCAACAGGCAGGGCAAAAAGTGAAACCGGGTCTTAAGATCGCCGGTAAGCTGGTGCTACTGACCGCGCTGCGATACGGCCCGGCGGGCGTTGCCGGTTGGGCGGTGAAATCGGTGGCGCGTCGGCCGCTGAAAATGTTGCTGGCGGTAGCGCTTGAGCCGCTGCTCAGTCGGCTGGCCAATCGTTTTGCCCGCGGAATGAAATAATTCCTCAGGGGGAGGAATACCGGCGCGCTTTATATTGGCCCTGATTATCCCCATCTATTTAGCTTATCATTAAACGACATTCCTTCTGGGCATAACGGACTGGCGATGAAGCGACTCAAAACTGAATTCAATGCGCTGGTCAACCGCGGGGTTGACCGGCATTTACGTCTTGCCGTGACCGGGCTAAGCCGCAGCGGTAAAACGGCTTTTATCACCGCGATGGTCAATCAACTGCTGAATATCCACGCCGGGGCGCGGTTGCCGCTGCTGAGCGCGGCGCGTGAAGAACGTCTGTTGGGCGTGAAACGGGTTCCGCAGCGTGATTTCGGTATTCCGCGTTTTACCTATGATGAAGGCCTGGCACAGCTTTATGGCCAGCCCCCGGCCTGGCCGACGCCGACCCGTGGGGTGAGCGAAATTCGTCTTGCGCTGCGCTATCGCTCTAACGATTCTCTGCTACGTCATTTCAAAGACACTTCAACGCTGTATCTGGAAATCGTGGATTATCCGGGAGAATGGCTGCTCGACCTGCCGATGCTGGCGCAGGATTATTTAAGCTGGTCGCGGCAGATGACCGGGCTTTTACAGGGGCAACGCGGGGAATGGTCTGCCCGCTGGCGACAGCTGTGCGATGGGCTCGATCCGCTGGCGCCCGCCGACGAAACCCGTCTGGCGGAGATCGCCGCCGCCTGGACCGATTATCTGCACGCCTGCAAGCGCGAGGGGTTGCACTTTATTCAGCCGGGGCGGTTTGTGCTTCCCGGCGACATGGCGGGCGCGCCGGCGCTGCAGTTCTTCCCCTGGCCGGATGTCGATGCGATTGGCGAAGCCAGACTGGCGCAGGCTGATAAACACACCAATGCCGGGATGCTGCGCGAGCGTTTCAAATACTACTGCGAGAAAGTGGTGAAAGGCTTTTATAAAGATCACTTCCTGCGCTTTGACCGCCAGATTGTACTGGTGGACTGTCTGCAGCCATTAAACAGCGGGCCGCAGGCGTTTAACGATATGCGCCTGGCGCTGACCCAGTTGATGCAAAGCTTCCATTACGGCCAGCGAACGCTGTTCCGCCGCCTGTTTTCACCGGTTATCGACAAGCTACTGTTTGCCGCCACCAAAGCCGATCACGTGACCGTCGATCAGCATGGCAACATGGTGTCGCTACTTCAGCAACTGATTCAGGACGCCTGGCAGAATGCCGCCTTTGAGGGCATCAGCATGGATTGTCTGGGGCTGGCGTCAATTCAGGCCACCCAGGGCGGGCTTATCGAGGTTAACGGCGAGAAGATCCCGGCGCTGCGCGGCGATCGTCTGAGCGATGGGCAGCCGCTCACCATTTTCCCGGGCGAGGTGCCGGCGCGGCTGCCGGGTCAGGCCTTCTGGGAACAGCAGGGCTTCCAGTTTGAGAACTTCCGCCCGAGAGCGATGGATGTCGATAAACCGCTGCCGCATATTCGCCTCGACGCGGCGCTGGAATTTTTGATTGGAGATAAATTGCGATGAGCGAGCCGATAAAACCGCGGATCGATTTCGATGGCCCTTTGGAAACGGAAAAGAGCCAGACCTTAAAATCGGCCCGCGCCTTTGACGCGGCCGATGCGCAAACCTTCTCTCCGATGCTGCCTGAAATGGTGGCTGAAGAGGAGGGGGCCGCCGAAGCGGTGGTGGAATCGGTACTGCGCCCGAAACGCAGCCTGTGGCGGCGGATGGTTAGCGCCGGTCTGGCGATTTTTGGCATTAGCGTGGTGGCGCAGGGCGTACAGTGGACGGCGACGGCCTGGCAGACCCAGGACTGGATTGCGCTCGGCGGCTGTGCGGCCGGGGCGTTGATTGTCGGCGCGGGCGTGGGCTCGGTGGCGACCGAATGGCGTCGCCTGTGGCGTTTGCGCCAGCGCGCGCACGAACGCGATGAAGCGCGGGATCTGATGCATAGCCACGCGGTGGGCAAAGGGCGCGCGTTCTGTGAGAAGCTGGCGCAGCAGGCCGGGCTGGATCAATCGCATCCGGCGCTGCAGCGCTGGTATGCGGCCATCCATGAAACGCAAAACGATCGTGAAGTGGTGAGCCTGTACGCGCAACTGGTACAGCCGGTGCTGGACGCACAGGCGCGGCGGGAAATCAGCCGCTCGGCGGCGGAATCGACGCTGATGATCGCCGTTAGCCCGCTGGCGCTGGTCGATATGGCGTTTATCGCCTGGCGTAACCTGCGGCTGATTAACCGTATCGCCACTCTCTACGGTATTGAACTCGGCTATTATAGCCGCCTGCGTTTATTCCGCCTGGTGTTGCTGAATATCGCCTTTGCCGGCGCCAGCGAACTGGTGCGTGAAGTCGGAATGGACTGGATGTCGCAGGATCTGGCGGCCCGCTTGTCGGCGCGCGCCGCCCAGGGTATCGGCGCCGGGTTGTTGACCGCCCGTCTGGGGATTAAGGCGATGGAGCTGTGCCGTCCGCTGCCGTGGATCGCCGATGATAAACCGCGGCTCGGCGATTTTCGCCGCGAGCTGATCGGCCAGTTGAAAGAGACGCTGCAGAAAAGCAAAACCGGCGCGGAGAAATAACGCCGGCAAGCGTAAATGCCGGGTGGCGGCTGCGCCTTACCCGGCCTACGGTTCGTGCGGCCTGCCTTTAATGTCTTCACCACGCTGGATTCCCCGGTGGCGCTGCCGCTTACCGGGGCTACAGCGCTGCGCGATTTGGTAGCCCGGAGAAGGCGCAACGCGCCGCCTCCGGGAAAACCCCTTAAAAAAGTGGTAAACCGATAACAGCATCTACGGTCCGTGCGGCCTGCCTTTAATTTATTCACCATGCTGACTGAAACTGCCGGTGTTGGTGGCCTCAAAATCGCTGAGACGTTCCCGGCAGGCCGGGGCAGCCCGCATGGATGCGGGCTGAGGGCCGTGATTTGCAAGGACGCTGCCTCGGCCCGACCCGAAGCCTGCCGGGATAAGTCGAAGGTACCACGAAGTGGCGATTTTGGCGGCCAGAGCCCGGGAGTACAGAGGGCGGCGGCGACTGGCCGCCCTCTGTGCGCTCCCTGCGCCACGGAAAACATGTCGCAGAAAAATTAACCAGGAGCGCAAGATACTCTGGAGCGAAACGAGATAAACGCTTTTCTCAAGCTAAAAGGTTGCAAACCGATAACAGTATCTACGGTTCGTGCGACCTGCCGTTAATTTATTCACCACGCTGGATCCCCCGGTGGCGCTGCCGCTTACCGGGGCTACAGCGCTTTGCGATTTGGTAGCCCGGAGAAGGCGCAACGCGCCGCCTCCGGGAAAAAACCTAGCGACCAGCGCCCTCTGTGCCATGAGAGCCATAACGCAGAAGAAATATCGGGAGCGCAATGTGCTCTGAATTAACACAACGCATATGCTTTCCTGGACCAAACGATACGCTGCGTCTGCTGTAATTGATGAAATCCTTTAAACAGTTTACTGTTGCCCGCATAACTTTACGGCATAAAGCCCATTTTTCCGCCATACTGTCAATAATTGTTGACAGCTATCTTCACGTAAGCCCATATCTGTCCTATCATTCATCCGTCATTGGCCTTTTTAGGGTGAAAACTCCTATGCGTCTGGAAGTCTTTTGTCAGGACCGTCTTGGTCTGACCCGTGAATTACTCGATTTGCTGGTGCTGCGCGGTATTGACCTGCGCGGTATCGATATCGACCCGATTGGCCGAATCTACCTTAATTTCGCCGAGCTGGAGTTCGCCAGTTTCAGCAGTTTAATGGCGGAAATCCGCCGTATCTCCGGCGTAACCGATGTACGTACCGTGGCGTGGATGCCGTCAGAACGGGAACATCTGGCGCTGAGCGCGCTGCTGGTGGCAATGCCGGAACCGGTGCTGTCGCTGGATGCCAAAGGCAAAGTAGAGCTTGCCAACCCGGCCAGCTGCCAGCTGTTTGGTCAAACCCAGGCCCGCTTACGCAGCCATCCGGTGGCGCAGCTCATTACTGATTTCAACCTGCAGCGCTGGCTGGAAGGCAATCCGCTGGAGTCGCATACCGAGCATGTGGTCGTTAATGGCCAAAACTTTATGCTGGAAGTAACGCCGGTGTATCTGGAAGGCGAACACGCCGAACGTGTGCTAACCGGCGCCGTGGTGATGTTACGCTCCACCGTACGTATGGGGCGTCAACTGCAAACGCTGACGACCCAGGATACCAGCGCCTTTAGCCAGATCCTCGCCGTTGGGCCGAAAATGCGCCACGTCGTTGAACAGGCCCGCAAGCTGGCGATGCTTAGCGCCCCGTTGCTGATTGTCGGCGATACCGGTACCGGTAAAGATTTGCTGGCCCATGCCTGCCATCTGGCCAGCCCGCGCGCCAGCAAACCGTATCTGGCGCTGAACTGCGGTTCGATTCCGGAAAACGCGGTGGAGAGCGAGCTATTCGGCGATGCGTCGCAGGGGAAAAAAGGTTTCTTTGAGCAGGCCAACGGCGGCTCTGTGCTGCTGGATGAGATCGGCGAAATGTCGCCGGGCATGCAAACGAAGCTGTTGCGCTTTCTCAACGATGGCACTTTCCGTCGCGTCGGTGAAGATCACGAAGTGCATGTCGATGTCCGCGTTATCTGCGCGACGCAAAAAAATCTCGTCGAACTGGTGCAGAAAGGGCTGTTCCGCGAAGATCTTTATTATCGTCTGAATGTGTTGACGCTGAATCTGCCGCCGCTGCGTGATTGTCCGCAGGACATCATGCCGCTCACCGAACTGTTCGTCGCGCGCTTTGCCGATGAGCAGGGCATCCCGCGGCCCAAACTCTCTGCCGACCTTAATACCGTGTTGACCCGCTATAGCTGGCCGGGCAACGTGCGTCAGTTGAAAAACGCAGTGTACCGGGCGTTAACCCAGCTTGATGGCTTCGAACTGCGCCCGCAGGATATCCTGTTGCCAGATCACGATGTGTCGTCGCTGCCGGTTGGCGAAGAGGCGATGGAAGGATCGCTCGACGATATTACCCGCCGCTTTGAGCGTTCGGTATTGACGCAGTTGTATCGCAGTTTCCCCAGCACGCGTAAATTAGCCAAACGTCTCGGCGTTTCGCATACCGCGATTGCTAACAAGCTGCGCGAGTATGGTCTGAGCCAGAAGAAGGGCGACGAGTAAGTCACAGGTTGCGGCCGGCTCGGCGCGGCCGCAATTAACTGCGTTTTTTTAGCGATATTTCTGTATATACTTATTTTATTATTCTTTTTTCCGGGAAGGTGACGGTTGGTGCTGCAACGGGATTGGCCTCAGTGGATGATATTACTGGTACTCTCCGCCGTGCTCTCCTTTGTGCTGTTCCGCTTTCATCTCCCTGCCGCGCCGCTGCTTGGCCCACTGATCGCCGGAATAATCCTCAGCCTGCGCGGCGCCACGATTCGTCTCCCTCGTCCCTTCTTTATCGCCGCTCAGGCTATCATCGGCTGCATGATCGCCCGTGCGCTCACGCCGTCTATTTTCGGCGTTCTGGCCGCCAACTGGGCGCTGGTGTTGATTATCCTCTTTTCCACGCTAGCCATCAGCGCGCTGACCGGCTGGCTGCTGGTGCGCTACAGTTCGCTACCCGGGGCAACCGGCGCGTGGGGAAGCTCGCCGGGCGGCGCATCGGCGATGGTGGTGATGGCGCAGGAGTATGGAGCCGATGTTCGGCTGGTGGCTCTGATGCAGTATCTGCGGGTGCTCTTTGTGGTCGGCGCGGCGGTGATGGTGGTGCGTTTGGCGCTTGGCGGCGAGGCGCAGGAGATGACCCAGCATATCGTCTGGTTCCCGCCGCTGACTTTTAATCTACCGTTAACGCTGCTATTGACCGCGGTCGCCGGTTGGTTGGGGTTACGTTTACGCATCCCGTCCGGGGCAATGTTATTACCGATGCTGGCCGGCGCGTTGGCGCAGGGCGAGGGCATGCTGTTGCTGGAGCTACCGGAATGGTTACTGGTGCTGGCGTATACCGCGCTCGGCTGGACGGTTGGCCTGCAGTTTAATCGCGAGATTTTTCTGCTGGCGTTGAAGACGCTACCGCAAATCATCGCCGCCATCGTTGGCTTGATCGCGCTGTGCGCGCTGATGGCTTTAGCGTTAACGCACCTGCTGCCGCTGGATTTTCTCACCGCCTATCTGGCGACCAGCCCCGGCGGCCTGGATACGGTAGCGATAATCGCCGTCGGGACCCGGGCGGATATGTCTTTTATCATGGCGATGCAAACGCTGCGCCTGTTTACCATATTGCTCACCGGCCCGGCCACCGCGCGGTTGATTTCGCGCTATGCGCCGCGCAAAGAAAAAAGCCTCCGTTGAAGGAGGCTTGATAACAGAAGGAGGGCGATTACGCTTTCAGCGCAGCCAGCGCCGCATCGTAATCCGGCTCTTCGGTGATTTCGTTAACCAGTTGGCTGTAAACCACCTGGTCGTTTTCATCGATAACGACGACTGCACGTGCTGCCAGACCAGCCAGCGGGCCTGCGGAGATAGCAACGCCATAATCTGCCAGGAACTGCGGCGCGCGCAGGGTGGACAGGGTGACCACATTGCTCAGGCCTTCTGCGCCGCAGAAACGGGACTGCGCGAACGGCAGGTCAGCGGAGATGCACAGCACCACGGTGTTGTTCAGCTCAGAAGCCAGTTGGTTGAATTTGCGAACCGATGCCGCGCAGACGCCGGTATCGATGCTTGGGAAAATATTCAGTACTTTACGTTTACCAGCGTATTGGCTCAGCGTGACGTCAGAGAGATCTTTGGCGACCAGCGTAAACGGCTGCGCCTTCGCGCCAGCCTGCGGAATGGAGCCCTGAACGGACACTGGGTTACCCTGGAAATGTACGGTTTGCGACATGGTTATCTTCCTGTTTACATATAGTTAACGTCGTAGTTAGTGTATGACATCAGCCAGCAACACGGCAAACTCTATTTAACATTTACCTAAGAGGCCCAGGGAATGCGCAACCTTCGAGTTTTTGAAGAATCATGGCCGCTACACACGCCGTTTGTTATTTCTCGCGGCAGCCGCAGCGAGGCCAAAGTTGTCGTGGTGGAAATAGAAGAGGATGGGGTAAAAGGGGCCGGAGAATGTACGCCTTATCCGCGCTACGGGGAAAGCATCGCCTCGGTGATGGCGCAGATTATGGCGATCGGCGAGCAGCTTGAGCGCGGCACTACCCGCGAGCAGGTGCAACAGCTACTGCCGGCAGGAGCCGCGCGCAACGCCGTCGACTGTGCGCTGTGGGATCTGGAGGCGCGCCGCGCGGGGAAAACGTTGCCGCAGCTGCTTGGCGTCAATCTGCCGCGCGAAGTGGTGACGGCGCAAACCGTGGTAATCGGCACGCCGGAACAGATGGCGGCCAGCGCCGCCGCGCTGTGGGAGAAAGGCGCGCGGCTGCTGAAGGTCAAGCTCGACGATCATTTGATTAGCGAGCGGCTGGTTGCTATTCGCGACGCGGTGCCGCAGGCGACCTTGATCGTGGATGCTAACGAAGCGTGGCGTGGCGAGGGTCTGGCGGCTCGCTGCCAGCTGCTGGCCGATCTTGGCGTGGCGATGCTGGAGCAGCCGTTGCCGGCCGGCGCGGATGAGGCGTTGGAAAACTTTATTCATCCGCTGCCGATCTGCGCCGATGAGAGCTGTCATACGCGGGAAAGCCTGCCGGCGCTGGCGGGCCGCTACGAAATGGTCAACATTAAGTTGGATAAAACCGGTGGTTTGACCGAGGCATTGCTATTGGCGCAGGAGGCTGAACGGCTGGGCTATACGCGGATGCTGGGCTGTATGCTTTGTACTTCACGGGCCATTTCCGCCGCGCTGCCGCTGGCGCCGTTGGCCCGTTTCGCGGACCTTGATGGACCGACCTGGCTGGCGGTGGATGTCGAGCCGGCGCTGCAGTTCAGCACCGGCCTGCTTCATCTGTGAGTGTGCCAGTGCAGTAAATCGGTCATCGCCGCGAGGTACTTTTCTGTGGCCTCGTCGGCGGAGACCGGTGGGAATTCGGCGGTAATGCACGGCAGGCCGATATCGGCGCACCAGCTGCCGAAAGAGCCTGGCGTTTCGTAACCGACGCTGCCCACCAGCGGTAAATTAAAGGCCCCGGCGAGCCATTGTCCAAGCTCGCTGTGGCCGGGGTCTTCAATGCAGGCTAGCGGATCGTGGAAGGAGACCACCCACGCCGGGTGGATCTGGTGGATCAGCTGACACAGCGCCTGGGTTTCGGGTTCCGAACCTGGCTTTTCACCGGTCAGCAGCACTACATCGCGCTCTTCCGCGGCGCTATTCCAGCGATACACCGTTTCTCCCGCCTTCCAGTTAGCGGCCGGAAAGTTACGGTTGAGATCGATGCCGCGGGCGTTGGCGCGTAGCCCTAACTGACAGCCATCGGGATTGACTGTGAGAACGACGTGGTGGCGACGCAGCTCCGGTTTCAGCGTGCGCAACGCGCAGGATAGGGTGACGATCGACGAGTTTTCGTCGCCGTGCGTGCCGGCGATAATCAGACCGCTGCGGCTATCGGCCAGCGGAGCGGGGAACCACAGCAGCGGCGCGCCGAGATGCGACTGGCCGTAGCGTTGCGTGCCTGGCGGGAAAGCGCCGCGCAAGGGGCGAGGGCGTGAAACGGGCATAGGGTATCCTGTCATCAGGTTATTGTTAGCAGTGTTGTAGAAAAGCGCCCCGGAATCAAATAGTTTCCATGGCTGGCGAAAAAACTCGTCATGTCAATTTTCTATCATAAGCTGTTTGCAATTTCAGCTGGGGAAACAAATAATTATCGCTCTGCCAGCACTGGTTTGTTCATTTAAAAGGGGATCTCATGAAGTATCCTGTCACATTGACATGCGGCGCGCTGTGGTTAGCCAGCGTTTCTTCTCTTGCCTGGGCGGCTGACGTGCCTCCGGGAACCGTATTAGCTGAAAAACAGCAGCTGGTACGCCATATCAAAGACGAGCCCGCTTCATTAGATCCCGCTAAAGCCGTCGGCCTGCCGGAAATTCAGGTTATCCGCGATCTGTTCGAAGGGCTGGTGAACCAGGATGCGAAGGGCAATATCATCCCTGGTGTGGCGACCCGCTGGCAGAGCAACGATAACCGCGTCTGGACCTTTACCCTGCGCGATAATGCGCGCTGGTCCGACGGCACTCCGGTGACGGCGCAGGATTTCGTCTATAGCTGGCAGCGGCTGGTCGATCCGAAAACCACCTCGCCATTTGCCTGGTTTGCCGCCTTAGCGGGTATCAGTAATGCGCAAAATATTATTGATGGTAAAGCGGCGCCAGACACCCTCGGGGTGACGGCGGTAGATGCCCACACGCTGCGCGTGCAGTTGGATAAACCGCTGCCGTGGTTCAGCAACCTGACCGCCAGCTTTGCGTTCTACCCGGTGCAGAAAGCCAACGTTGAAAGCGGCGCTAGCTGGACGCGCCCGGGCAGCCTTATCGGCAACGGCGCCTATGTGCTGAAAGACCGGGTGGTGAATGAGAAACTGGTTGTCGTGCCGAATACACAGTACTGGGATAACGCCAAAACGGTGATTAAGCAGGTGACTTTCGTGCCGATTAACCAGGAATCCTCGGCGACCAAACGCTATCTGGCGGGGGATATTGATATCACCGAATCCTTCCCGAAAAATATGTATCAGAAGCTGCTGAAGGATATTCCCGGACAGGTCTACACGCCGCCGCAGTTAGGTACCTATTATTACGCCTTCAATACGCAGAAAGGGCCAACCGCCGATGAGCGCGTGCGCCTGGCGTTAAGCATGACCATCGACCGGCGGATTATGGCGGAGAAGATCCTCGGCACCGGCGAGAAACCGGCCTGGCGATTCACCCCTGATGTCACCGCAGGCTTTACCCCGCAGCCTTCGCAGTTTGAAAGTATGAGCCAGGCCGAGCTTAATGCCCAGGCTAAAGCGCTGCTATCGGCGGCAGGATATGGCCCGGACCGTCCGCTGAAGCTGACGCTGCTGTACAACACGTCGGAAAATCACCAAAAGATCGCCATCGCCGTGGCGTCAATGTGGAAGAAAAACCTCGGTGTCGACGTGAAACTGCAAAACCAGGAGTGGAAGACCTACATCGATAGTCGTAATACCGGTAATTTCGACGTTATCCGCGCGTCGTGGGTAGGGGACTACAACGAGCCGTCGACCTTCCTGTCGCTACTCACTTCTACTCATAGCGGTAATATCTCGCGGTTTAACGATCCGGCATACGATAAGATCCTCGCTCAGGCGGCGCAGGAAACCTCGGAAAAAGCGCGTAACGATGATTACAATGCGGCAGAGAAAATCATCATGGCCAAAGCGCCTATTGCGCCGATTTATCAGTATACCAATGGCCGCCTGATCAAGCCGTGGTTAAAAGGATACCCGATCACCAATCCGGAAGACGTGGCCTACAGCCGCACGATGTATATTGTGAAGCATTAATCAGTACCGGTTGCCTGATGGCGTCAGGCAACCATCACTAACCCCAGAACTGGCGCGGCTTACAGCGCCAGTCTCTCTTTCTGACCATTTCCCGCCGCAGATGAAAACATCACTTTTCTGACTCATAGTTATCCTGCCGTATTTGGCGGGATAACAAATCAATAAATATGTCACTAAAACTATGGCTTTCTGGTGCTGGCGCGAACTTGTAACGCTGAAGGTAATTCAATGAATTTATCCGTCGAATTACCCGCCAGGAGCTCCAGCAATGTCTGTCCTGCGAGGGTTCCCGTTTCACTCCAGGGAAATTCGACGGCAGTCAGCGCCGGTGAACAAACGGCGGCAAGAGTCCCCCCGCTCAGGCTTGCCAGTGCCAGAGAGTCGGGCACTTTTTGCCCCGCGCCATGGCAGGCCATAATGCAACCGCAGGCGATTTCATCGGATGTGCAAATCAGCGCATCCAGTTCGGGCCAGGTGATACGAATATCGCCGAGCAGGTTCAGGCCGGTCGTAATACCTGCCGCCAGGTGAGAGGTCACCACGCGATGCGGAGAGTGGTTAACGGAGAGCATCGCGCTGTTCCAGCCGCTCAGTACCTGGCGAAACATAATGTTATTGGAAGCCGTGCAAAGCAGGCCGATATTTTTATATCCGGCCTGTACAAGCGAGGTGACCAACTTTTTGATGGCTGCAGCATAGTCAACACCAATGCTAACCCAGCTCGCATCACGATTGATGGCGCCAATCTCAACCACCGGCACGCCGGTATTACTTATCATTTGCGAACAACTGCTGATGTTATCAATATTGAATTGAACAATCGCAGCCGGGTTGTAAGCGAGCATTTGCGCAAAAGCTTTTTCTTCACTCTGTCCACCCTGGCCGGATTCGATAAACATCATGCTATAGCCCTGGGTCGCGAGCACGGTCTGCAGTGTTTCGGAGACGGCAAGAAAGCCCGGGGAGGAAAAAGAGGGAACCACGCCCATCACCAGGCTAGAGTCAGCGGAGGCAAGGTTGCGGGCCTGCAGATTTGGCACATAACCCAGTTCGCTTACCGCTGCTTCTATGCGTGTGCGCAGTTCAGGGTTCACTTTTTCAGGCATCCGTAACGCGCGAGACACGGTCATTGTGCTAACGCCAACCAGTTTTGCTACTTCAGCGAGCGTAATTTTACCGGTATTTTTTCTGCGTTTTTCTCTCGCGCCATCGTCCGCTTCTAACGTCTGCACTGATTTCCTCCTTTCGCCTGACTGGGCAGCCATTGTAAATGATATTTAGCGCTTTGCGCATTGCCCAACAGCAAAGTAATGATAAGTATGGTTTATCAAGTTAGCGGTAACAATAATTTTAACATAGCTACCATGTTAGCGCTAACTTTGCGAGGGAGATCACGGTAAGCCGTAAAGGCATTCCACTATAGTAGGCGCACCTTCAACGCCATCGGGGTATTTATGATTACGACCTGGCTACCCACGGAAAATATCCAGATTATAGATTCAATTAGTGACTGGAAACAGGCAATTACATTATCGGCCCAACCCTTATTGGCGAAAGAGGCGATTACTGAAAATTATATTCAGGCCATTTTTAACAGCCACCAAAAACTTGGTCCTTATTATGTTTTAGCGCCTGGTCTGGCGATGCCACATGCTCGCCCGGAGCAAGGGGCTATTAAAAACGGGCTATCGCTATTACATATTAAAAAAGGCGTTTCTTTTGATTCGGAAGATAATGACCCTATTTACGTCGTGATTATGCTGTGTGCGCTTTCGGGAGATGAACACATCAATATGATTACAGCACTGGCGGACATTTTTAGCGATGATGAACGACTCTCAGCACTGCTGAAAGCATCATCAATGAAAACAATTCAAGCCGTTATCAATGGATAATGAGGTAGAGATGAAAAAGATTCTGATTGTTTGTGGTAACGGTTTAGGTAGTAGCTTTATCGTTGAAATGAACGTAAAAAAAATCATTACAGAGTTGAATAAAGAAGCAGAGGTTTCCCATACCGATCTGACTTCAGCAAAAAGCGAAACTGCCGATATTATTCTTAGCGCCAGGGATATAGCTGAACATCTGTCCAGCCATTCTGCACAGGTTTTTGGTTTATCTAACCTGCTGGATAACAATAAAATCAAAGAAATTCTTTCCGAGAATCTCTGATTAATTATTTGCGGCCTTACGGAGTCATTCTATGCTGCAGTTTATTATTCATGATGTGTTGGGCACACCAGCAATACTGGTCGGTCTGTTTTCCCTGATCGGCTTATTATTGCAGAAAAAAGCAGTTTCCGACGTTATTTCCGGAACCCTCAAAACCATTATGGGGTTTGTGATATTAACATCCGGGGCGGCGATTGTCGCCACGACGTTAACGACGTTTAGCCAGCTGTTTGAGCACTCCTTCCATATTCAGGGGGTTGTACCCAATACTGACGCCATGGCGGCGCTGGCGCAGAAAAACTACGGTACTGCGACAGCCATGATCATGGTGCTGGGGATGTTGTTTAACATCGTCCTTGCCCGTATTACGCCGCTGAAATACATCTTCCTGACCGGCCACCACACGCTGTATATGTCGGCGATGCTGGCTGTCATTCTTTCTGTCGGCGGTCTGTCGCCGTTCTGGGTGGTACTGGTGGGGGCGGTAATCCTCGGTATCATGATGGTGGTCTCTCCGGCTATTCTGCAGCCATTTACCCGCAAAATTACAGGCACTGATGACCTGGCGCTGGGCCACTTTGGTTCAACCGGGTATCTGCTGTCGGCGCTGGTGGGGAAGGCGATCGGTAAAGGCAGCCCGTCGATTGAAGAGCTGAAAGTGCCGAAAACGCTGAACTTCCTGCGTGACTCCTCGGTAGCCATCTCGCTGACGATGATGATTCTGTTCCTGATTCTGGTACTGGTCGCAGGTAAAGAGTTTGTTGAGACCAGCATCAGTGGTGGTCAGAACTTTATCATCTTCGCCATTATCCAATCGCTGACCTTCGCGGCGGGCGTGTGGATCATCCTTGCGGGTGTTCGCATGATTATTGCCGAAATTGTTCCGGCCTTTAAAGGCATCGCCGACAAGCTGGTGAAAGACGCGAAACCGGCGCTCGACTGTCCAACCGTCTTTCCGTTCGCCCCGAACGCGGTGATCGTCGGCTTCCTGTCAAGTTTTGCCGCTGGTCTGGTGAGTATGTTCCTGTGTCCGCTGCTTGGCCTGAGCGTCATTGTTCCCGGCCTGGTGCCACACTTTTTCTGCGGCGCGACGGCGGGCGTTTACGGCAACATCTGCGGCGGTCGTCGCGGCGCGGTGGTGGGGGCATTCGCCCACGGTCTGTTGATTTCTTTTTTGCCCGCGATTTTGCTGCCCCTGATGGGCGACCTTGGCTTTGCATCCACCACCTTTGGCGATGCGGACTTTGGCGTTGTTGGCATCATTCTTGGGCATGTCGTGTCACTGTTTAACTAACTAATTTTAAAGAGGTGAGGTATGGCAGCTAAATTTTCGCCCTCGTTAATGTGTATGGATTTAACGCAATTCAGAGAGCAAATTACGGCAATGAACGGTCGGGCTGATTTTTATCACGTCGATATTATGGACGGTAACTATGTGAAGAATATTACGCTATCACCGTTTTTTATCGAAAACCTGAAAAAAATTACCGATGTGCCGATCGACGTACATCTAATGGTGAATCACCCGGAAGATATAATTCCAATGTGTATTGATGCCGGGGCCGATATTATCAGCTTCCACCCTGAGACGGCGAATAACAAAATATTCCGTCTGTTGAACCAGATTAAAGACGCTGGTCGTCGCTGCGGCGTGGTGTTGAACCCTGCTACACCGGCGGATGCTATTAAAGAGTACGCGCACCTGCTGGATAAAGTGACCGTCATGTCGGTTGACCCAGGCTACGCAGGTCAGAAGTTTATCCCGGAGTCGCTCAATAAAATTAAACAGCTGATCGCGATGCGCGAAGCGCATGGGTACCACTATCTGACCGAAATTGACGGCTCCTGTAACGAGAAAACTTTTAATGTTATCTCCCAATCGGGCGTTGACGTCTTTATTGTGGGAACCTCGGGCCTGTTCTCCCTGGCGGATAATGTCAGCGATGCATGGGATAAAATGGTCGATATCTATCAACGCGAAATCGCTGCCTGAAAATTGCAGCGCGCTCAGCCGTATTGAGCCATTGTGCGGTGCAAAGAGTCTATTTAACCGGTCTGTCTTTTTGCCTTCGCGTTAGATTTATATGGTTGAGAGCGCTGTAACCCTTTTTATATCTGGAGTTCGCGTGCGGCGCCTCGTCGCACGCTTGCGGATGCTATCTATTTATGCTGTCCGACCACCGAGGCGCCCCGACAGGTTTGGCAGACTGCATGGTGGCAGAAGCTGGTATCGCTGATTAATAATGATTATTTATATTAACGAAGGTAACTTATGGACATTTCGAGTGTACTGAACGTAAAAAATATCAAATTGAACATGATGGCTAAGAGTAAAGAAGAAGCAATTGAAGAATTAGCTGACTTATTAGTACGTGATGGAGCAGTTATTAATAAAGATATTTTTCTGAAAGATGTTTGGTTACGTGAAGAACAGGGCTCCACTGGATTCGAAAATCATATAGCGATCCCGCATGGTAAATCCTCAGGCGTAGCCCGTACGGCATTGGCCATTGGACGAACCCAACATCATATCCCCTGGGAAACGATGGATGGTAGTGACGTTCGTTGTATTATTTTATTTGCTGTATGCCTGGTGGATCAAAATACTACCCACATCCGATTATTATCCCAGGTTTCAGGTTCACTTGCCGATGAAGAGATAGTAGAAAAATTGCTGATGGAAGATTCCCCTCAAAAAATTATTGATCTTTTAAATGCTGAAGGTGCCAGCGCTTAAATTAATTGTCAGATCTGCCATAGTATCTAAAAAACCATTCTGGAGAATAGTTATGAATATTGTTGGAATTACAGCCTGCACTGTAGGTATTGCACACACCTATATTGCGCAAAAGAAAATTGAAATAGCTGCAAAAAAGGCCGGTCACAATGTCAAAATCGAAACGCAAGGCACTATAGGTATTGAGAATGCCTTGACCGCTGAAGAAATTGCACAAGCCGACATTGTTCTGTTAGCCGCCGATGTTAAAGTTTCCGGTGAAGAAAGGTTTGCCGGAAAGAAAGTCGTCAAAGTACCAACGGAAATGGCAGTTAAATCACCAAATAAGCTTATTGAAAAGCTTGGTGAATTAGTCAATTCATAACCCCTACCTATGCGTATCCTATATAAAATAAAGGGCGTAATTTATGAATATAAAAGAAATATGGAAAGCAGCAAACCCTAAAGGTCATCTGCTGACTGCCATCTCATTCTTGATTCCGATTGTCTGTGGCGCTGGGTTTATTATTGCCATCGGTATGGGTTTTGGCGGGACGGTTCAGGACACTTTAGTATCGGGTCAATTTGATCTGTGGCAGGCTTTCGCTACCATGGGAGCTAAGGCACTCGGACTATTACCCGTCGTTATTGCTATCGGAATTTCCGGTTCGATCGCAGGTAAGCCCGGTATTGCCCCTGGTTTTGTTGTCGGTCTGGCCGCTAATGCTATTGGTGCGGGTTTTATCGGGGGAATGATCGGCGGCTACATTTCCGGGTATATTGCTCTTGCTATCATTAAAAATGTGAAGGTTCCTGGCTGGGCTCGGGGTTTAATGCCGACATTGATTGTGCCATTTTTTGCATCCATTTTCAGTGCTCTGCTCATGGTCTATATCATCGGCACGCCTATTGGTATTTTTACCGATGCACTCACATCGTTCCTGAGAAGTATGGGAACTTCATCTAATTTAGTGTTAGGTGCTGTTATTGGGGCGTTGTGTATCGTTGACTTTGGTGGGCCGATCAATAAAACGTGCTTTGCATTCGTCTTAACCCTCCAGGCACAGGGTATAAATGAGCCAGTTACGGCCCTTCAGTTAGTCAACACGGCAACACCTATCGGTTTTGGGCTTGCATTTTTTATCGCTAAGCTGCTTCGCAAAAATATCTATAATAACGAAGAAATCGAAATGTTGAAGTCGGCGGTTCCTATGGGGGTAGTGAATATTGTTGAAGGATCTATCCCTATAGTGATGAATGATATCGTTCGCGGTATTGCAGCAGCGGCAATCGGCGGTGCTTGTGGTGGTGCAATCACCATGGTTTATGGTGCGGATGCAACTGTACCTTTTGGCGGGGTATTAATGCTCCCAACAATGTCAAATCCTATGGCAGGTATTATGGCATTAATAGTTAATATTTTAGTAACAGCAACCATCTATGCTGTCATCAAAAAAGATGTTCCTCGCGATGTTGTTATTAATAACGATCAAGAAGAGGAAGATATCAACTTCGATGATATTAAGATTAGTTAGATATATGCATAATGGCATGTCGTAACTTGATGTCGCGTTCACAATACAATGTGATAATAGAATGTTATTGTTTTTGCGACATATATTATTTCTGCATTCTGTTCTAATCGCCACGAGTAAAAAATGGGTCGCCAGGGTGGCCCATTTTTTACAGGCATGTTATCAGAGTTACTTAAAAAGACTATCTAATAATCAATTGCGGCCCTGACGATTAACGTTGGGTGAAGAGCATGAGGGTAAATAGCAGCAATATTTTGTGGTTCAGTCTTAATCATCGTTTCATATCCGGCATTAATTCAATACGTTCTCCGCTCTGTAGCGTTGCGCCAATCAACCTACCTGTATTTATGAATTCAATGCATAGGTCAAATCAGAAATGACAGACTAATCATGTTGGCATTCCGGTCCTAAAATGATGTTTTCACATGACGGGAGCCTTTTCATGGAATACGCAGTTTTAAGTAACAACCTCAACATGCCGATGGTCGGTTTTGGCGTGTTTAAGGTTACCGATAAAGAAGAGTGTAAGCAGTCGGTATTAAGCGCTATTCGTACCGGTTATCGCCTGATTGATACCGCTGCCGTCTATGGCAATGAAGACGCCGTGGGCGAGGCGGTTCGTGAAGCTATCGCCGAAGGGCTGTGTACCCGTGAGGAATTATTTATTACCTCAAAACTGTGGGTTCAGGACATGGCCAACGGCGATATGGCCAAAGCCGGTATCGAGGCGTCACTGAAAAAATCGGGCCTGGATTACTTCGATCTCTATTTATTGCATCAGGCCATGGGCGATTATTTCAGCGCCTGGCGCGCGTTGGAACAGGCTTATGAAGCCGGTAAATTGAAAGCCATTGGCGTGTCCAACTTCTATGCGCATGTCTTAGCCAACTTTTGCGAAACCGTCAGAATTAAACCTATGGTCAATCAAGTCGAACTGCATCCTTACTTTGCGCAACCCGCATCGCTGGAAACCATGAAGCATTATAACGTTCAGCCTGAAGCCTGGGCGCCGTTAGGCGGCGGCAGATATAAACCTTATGAAGATGCAATGCTTCAGGGGATTGCCGCTGCTCATCAAAAAACCATTGCTCAGGTTGTCCTGCGCTGGAACGTGCAGCGCGGTGTCACGGTGATTCCTAAATCCACTCGGCAGGAACGGATTGCAGAGAACTTTGCAATCTGGGATTTCTCACTGACTGACAGCGAAATGGCGCAAATCAGCGCACTGGATTTAGGCTATGTGGGTGAAGCGGTGAAACACTTTAATCCTGAATTTGTTCGCGGTTGTCTGGGCGTTAAAAAGCAGTAGAAAAGTCATAATGAGACGGTGGGGGAACCCACCGTCCTGATATAAACATTGCCAATCCACAGATCTTCGCTTTCATCTTACCGGGTTAATCTGCGCCAGGTTGACTATAAAAGATGTTCATCAAACTAACCAGCACGTAGCTCGCCAGCCTCCCAGCTATAAACATCATCGCCAATTAATGAGTCGCCCAGTTCCTGATAATCGAAATGGTAAAACTCGGCGCTGACGTCATAACCGGAGTAGTCTACTGCAGCAAGACCTACAAATGCCCCAGTAAAGAAACCGCCATAGCTCTGCAGGACATAGTCATCAGAAAGAACAGCGGCATCTAATATCACCGGGATTTCAATAAACGCGATGCCGTCAAAACTATACTCATAGCTATAGGTCTGCTTCCTGACTTTCGTCCGTAACCATACGTATTCGACGTTTTCAGGAACCTTAATCGCATTATCTTTCAAATATGAAGTATATTTTCCACGGTTGTTTTCGGCGACCTCAATGACTCTGCCGTTAATTTCATTCCAGGTGATAAAAGCAAAACTCCAGTGGCGATCGTTGTAGTAATTTGTTAACCCGGCCATTTGTTGGTAACTAAAGGGATTAAAGGCTACTTTAACTTCAGCATTAAAGTAAAAGGCTTGCCAGCGGCGGGCAATCAACGACAGGTCATGGGTGTTCGCTAATGACCCCTGGCCGATTAAGGTTAGCTTTCCGTTGCCTGTGCTACCCATTTTTTCGCTAAAAGGTACCCGAAGGGTATTCCAGTTGAGATTGAGCGCTGGCGTTGTAAATTCATCATGTTGGCTGTTGTCTTTCGTGCTTTCGGTATAAATGGCGTCTTTTGGTCCCTCGACAAACGTTCTACCGCCGTGACCGCCTTCCACTCGTGGCCAGCCATCGTCATCCCAGTACACCTTTTGGATAGCCGTTTCCCGGCCAAGCGTGGACCAACCGCGTGGATCATAAATTGACTCACCAGGGCGATTCCATGGACGAGCGCACAGCGAAGCATAATACCACTCGCCTTCGGGCGTCGAAACCAAAGCCCCGTGTCCTTGTTTCTGGATATAGCTGTCAGGGGTATCAACGTTAGTTAAAAATACCTCCCCAGGCTCAGTTTCAAAGCTATCAGCGTTTAATGTCGTGGAACGCGCCACCACCTCCTGATGAGTAAATACCGTTCCCCCCTGAGCGGCAAAGAGATAGTAATAGCCGTGCAGTTTATAGAGATGCGGCCCCTCAACGAGCGCCACTGCGGTACCGCGATAAATGGTTCTTGCTGTTTCGGGCATCAGTTTTAGCGTTTTAGTATCGAGTTCAGTCAAGGTAATGCCGTCAAAAGGATGATGGTACTCTCGATGGTCCCACGTTTGCTGCACGATATATTTACGGCCATCATCATCATGAAAAAGTGAAGCATCAAAACCTACGCCATTAAGTTTGACCGGCGAACTCCACGGGCCGCGAATATCAGTTGCGGTGGTCAGGTAGTTTGTCATGTCTTTAAAGGCACCCTCGGTGACTTTCACATCGGTATACACTAACCAGAATTTGCCATCCGCATAAGAGAGCGCCGGAGCCCAGATGCCGCCTGAAGACGGATTGCCTTTCATATCTAAAAGAGTAGTGGTCGACAATGGTGACGGCAGCAGATTCCAGTGCTGCAAATCCTTTGACTCATGCAAACGGACGCCGGGAAACCATTCAAACGTCGAGTTGGCTATATAGTAGGTGTCCTCAACACGGATAATGCTGGGGTCGGCATTAAAGCCACGCAAAATAGGGTTTTGGATAAGAGACATATCATTATACCTTTATAAATTTAATCGTATTGGTTTTACACCCGAATCTCATCAAGTTGGCGGTTAATGTCGCTGACGTGTTTGTCTGAGATAGGATAAATTTGCATGATGATCATCGAGACAATCGCTAAGGCGATGGGGATCCAGACCGCTGTCATCATGATCCCGTCGATAGCGCTCGCGCTTTGTTGCGCGCCGGTTTCATTAAAACCATAGACGGCCAGCAACCACAGAGGAATAGCGCCCCCGATGGTAAAGCCAATCTTGAAAAAGAGTCCCATAATCGCGTTGATGATTGCCGCATTTCGCTTACCAGACTTTAATTCGCCATAGGCAATCACTTCAGGTACCAGTGCCCACATAAATCCGGTGGCTGAGGTTAAGCCCCACTGTTTAATAAATGTGGCGATATAAGCAAGCCACAGCGCATCGTGCATACCTTCCCGTGACCAGACATAGGTTAATAACTCACCGACAATAAACATCCCCAGGAAAATGTGGAAGAAGCCTTTCTTACCAAAAATTTTCTTAAGTTTTGGCCAAAAAATAGGGAACGCAATACCCGGTATTGAGGCGACCAGACCGACGGCGCCCATCCACTCAGAGTGACCAACCACATACTGATTGAAAAAGCCATTTACCGTGTTCATAAAGAACATGAAGGTAAAGGCCAGCATGAAAAATAGTCCAAGAATGACAAGAGGACGGTTATTTTTGAGCTCAAGGAACAGATCGGTTGTTTTGACATTCGCCGTCTGTTCTGCGGTTGCAACGACGCGTTCTTTGGTGAATTTATAACAAATAAAAAGTGCCACCGCGCCTAATAACATATAAACGGAGTAGACGCCAAACCAGGCGTAATTCGCTGATGGGTCGGTATAGTTACCAAGGTTGAGTTCAATGCCAAAAAAACCAGTATCCTTGAGGCTACGATCTTTTGGTGAAGCCATTTGTACGAACATCGGAAACAGGGTATAGACCAAAAGGTTGGCGCTATTAGCCAGCATCATTCGCGTACTGGTTAATTTATCAATGGATTCGGGATCTCTGGTTAGCGAGGCATTAAGAGAACCGTAAGGAATATTGACCAGGGAATAGACTAAATCCAGCGCTAAATAGATGATAAAAGCAAACGGTACGGAGCCTCTGACGCCCGGAATGGGGGCAAAAAGCAAAGCGGAAAGGATCACTAGCGGCACTCCGGCTCTTAATAGCCAGGGACGATATTTCCCTGCCGCGGAGGTCCTTTTGTCCACATAGGTTCCAACCATCGGATCCCAAAAAACATTGATGATTCGGACAAAAAGAAAAATGAACCCCGCAGTGGCTGTACTGATCGTATTTACCGTCAACATATGTAGAGCAAGAAAGCCGCCGATCGTGCCGAAAACCAGGTTTTGCGCAAAATCGCCCATACCGTAGCCAATACGTTCCCCGCGAGTTAATTTATGATATTCATCATTGCGATTTTGCATTATGTTTTTACTCATTCTGAGCAGACTCCGGTTTGTTGTGTGAATGTGAAACACTTTCTGACACAAAAGATCGCGAAGAATCTATTACGTTTTTAAATTAATTAATTATGTTTTTTTACTTCTGTGATCCTCAAAGCAAAGGCCGTTTGGCATTATCTCTGTACTCTATATGGATTTTATGATGTTGAATATATGAAAGTGATATTTGCGAGATGGCTCACATTTGAGTGTTTTCTCAATCGCTGAGTGAAATAACGTAATTGAGCAGCCGGTTTATAGAATACAGGATGTGTCATAGTTGTTACATTTCTTACATCCACCAATATTGGAGTGTTCATGCAATCTTAGGTCAAGTGCAGCGCGATTAATGGTTTTGTTCACCATACAATGAAATTCAACTGGCAAGTCTCTGCGGCGTTGCTTGTTTTAGCGCTAATCATTAATTTAATTGTGGGAAAGGAGAACGTTATTCGTATAAAACCTCTGTAGTCGAACAAAATAAAAATTAAATTGTTCTCACAGTAGCAACATATTCTGCGTGGCCAGAGTGAGATTGTTATTGCCTGAATAAAATTAACCTCTATTGAGATAATGATGACAATGATAAGAAAGCTTCCATTAACTATGGCGGTCATCGCCGTGTTTTCTCCGCTTACCTCTGTAACAGCCCAAGAATTTACCCAGGAGCAGATCGACGCCATCGTCGCGAAAGCCGTCGATAAAGCGCTGGCCGACCGCCAGGCCAAAATCGACGCCGCGGCTAATAAGAAGGTCGATGTTATAACCAACCCGCAAACCACCGCGGCTTCGCCGGATCTGGCGATCCCTTTCGGCCTGAAATTTAGCGGTTACGCCCGCTATGGCGCCCACTTCCAGACCGGCGACCAGAAATATGTCGGCGTCGACGGCTCCTATAACGGCGCCTCGGCGATCGGCCGTCTCGGCAACGAAAGCAACGGCGGCGAATTCCAGATCAGCAAAGCGTTCAAAAGCGCGCAGGGGGCCATCTGGGATCTCAACGTCATGTTTGACCACTGGAGCGACGAGGTTAACCTGAAAAAAGCCTACGTCGGCGTCACCAACGTCCTCGAATCTAACCCCAACGCCTATATCTGGGCCGGTCGCGACTTCCACCAGCGCCCACAACAGGGGATCAACGACTACTTCTGGATGAACCACGACGGCCAGGGCGCCGGGGTGAAGAATTTCGATATCGGCGGCGTGCAGTTCGACGTGGCGACGGTGTCGCAGGTGAAATCCTGTAGTCCGGAAGTGATGGCCGACGAGACCAACCCGTCGCGCATCACCTGTACCGGCAGCTCCGATACCGGCGACAACGGCCACTACGCGCTGACCACCAAAACCCACAACATCAAGGCCGGGCCGATCGACGTCGAAGTATATGCCAACTACGGCTTTGACTCAAAAGCGGTGGACAGCGACGCGCGCCTCGATGCCTGGCAGGGCGGGCTGGTGCTGAGCCATAGCAACGACAGCGGGGTGAACAAAGTTATTCTGCGTTACTCCGACAACTCGGATAACAGCGTCTATAACAAGACCGACGACCTGACCACGGTTTATGCCAGCTTCGAGGGCAGCCATAAATTCACTCAGCAGGCGCAGATCGAGTATCTGCTGGCCTTCCACGATTACGACAACGGCAAGGACAATACCGATAACCGTAAAAACTACGGTGCGATCGTCCGGCCGATGTACTTCTGGAACGACGTGCACTCGACCTGGCTGGAAGCGGGCTACCAGCGCGTTGACTACGACCAGGGCGGGGATAACCACGGCTGGAAGCTGACGCTGTCGCAGAACATCGCCATCGGCATGGGGCCGGAGTTCCGCCCGATGCTGCGCTTCTATGTTACCGGCGGCCAGGTGGATAACGAGCACACCGCGAAAGTAGACGGCACCAGCGACGAGCGGCTGGATTCGCTGAACATCGGCGGTATGTTTGAGGCCTGGTTCTGAGAGAATGTTTTTTACGGGAATACCAGACTGGCCTACGCCAGTCTGGTAGTTTTTGACACCCAGAATGCTATTTTATTAACGTCTCTATTAATAGTTCCTTTTAATAATTCATTTATTAAAAGGAATGATTTTATTTCGACGCTGAAAGTTGAATTTATCACATTTAAATAGTTTTCATCTGTGATTGAGTGAATTATATATTGGTTATCGTGTTGAGATTGCATAAGTTATTGGTTGAAATGATTGCTTGCCGGCGATATTGATCTATGCCAATTAAATGACTTGTTATCTCTGGATCTTCGTATCTGCTGGTTGATATATTGCCCTGATTTCTTTAAACATAACGTTGTGAATAAAACGAAATTTACTCCACAATCATTCCTTAAGGAAAAGGGACCGCTATGGCTGATTCATTCCAGAATGAGGTGCCGAAGGCACGTATTAATTTAAAATTATCCTTACATACCGGGGGGGCGCAGAAGAAGGTTGAACTACCGCTTAAACTGCTCACCGTTGGTGATTTCAGTAATGGAAAAGAGCATCGACCATTGGCCGAGCGCCAGAAAATAGATATCAATAAGAATAATTTTAATAGTGTGCTTTCTGAATTTAACCCAGAGATCAATCTCACCGTTGAGAATACGCTGGCTGGGGATAACTCAGAAGACAATGTTAAACTGCGTTTTTCCGATATAAAAGACTTTGAGCCCGAACAGGTTGCCCGGCAAATCCCTCAACTCCGCGCCATGCTGGCGATGCGTAATTTATTACGCGATCTCAAATCGAACCTGCTTGATAACGCTACTTTCAGAAAAGAGCTTGAGAGAATCCTTAAAGATCCAGCTCTGTCCAGCGAATTACGCGCCGAAATGAGTGCCCTTGCCGGGAAGTAAACGGCGGTCATCTCTTTTAATGGATTAACCGGGAATATGCTGATGTCTGTAAATACTGAAACGAACCCCGCACAGGGGCAAACTGCCGTAATGAACAAAGAAAGCGTTTACGCTTCTCTTTTTGAAAAAATCAATCTGAGCCCGGCATCAAGCCTTGGCGATATTAATGTCTTTCTGGACGACACGGCGCTATCAGAGGCCACGGCGGGGGAACGCCTGACCGCGGCGATGCAGGTTTTTATGGACTGCATTCGTCAATCCGGCCAGCAGGTGGAGAAACTCGATAAAACGCTTATTGACCACCACATCGCGGACCTGGATTTTCGTATAAGCCGTCAACTTGATGCTGTTATGCATCACCCGGAGTTCCAGAAGGTGGAATCTCTGTGGCGCGGCCTGAAGCAACTGGTAGATAACACCGACTATCGCCAGAACGTGAAAACCGAAATCCTCGATGTGTCCAAAGACGATTTACGTCAGGATTTTGAAGATGCGCCAGAGCTGATACAGAGCGGCCTGTACTGGCATACTTACACCGCCGAATACGACACCCCCGGCGGCGAGCCGATAGGATCGGTAATATCGGCGTACGAGTTTGACGCCAGCCCGCAGGACATGGCGCTGTTGCGTAATATTTCGAAAGTCTCCGCTGCGGCGCATATGCCATTTATCGGCGCCGTAGGGCCGAAATTTTTCCTCAAGGATTCAATGGAAGAAGTCGCGGCAATTAAAGATATCGGCAACTATTTCGATCGCGCTGAGTACATTAAATGGAAATCGTTCCGCGATACCGATGACTCGCGCTATATCGGCCTGGTCATGCCGCGGGTATTGGGCCGTCTGCCGTATGGGCCGGACACGGTTCCGGTGCGCAGCTTTAACTACATTGAGCAGGTAAAGGGGCCGGATCACGAAAAGTATCTGTGGACCAGCGCGTCATTCGCCTTCGCCTCGAACATGGTACGCAGCTTTATTCAAAACGGTTGGTGCGTGCAAATCCGTGGCCCGCAGGCGGGCGGCGCGGTGAAAGATCTTCCCATCCACCTCTATGATCTCGGCACAGGAAATCAGGTGAAAATCCCTTCCGAGGTGATGATCCCGGAAACCCGTGAGTTCGAATTCGCCAATCTGGGCTTTATTCCGCTGTCTTATTATAAGAACCGTGACTATGCCTGCTTCTTCTCGGCTAACTCAACTCAGAAACCCGCGCAGTACGACACCGCGGATGCGACAGCCAATAGCCGTATCAACGCCCGCCTGCCGTACATCTTCCTGCTATCGCGCATCGCCCACTACCTGAAACTGATCCAACGCGAGAACATCGGCACCACCAAAGATCGCCGCCTGCTTGAGCTGGAGCTCAATACCTGGGTTCGTGGCCTGGTTACGGAAATGACCGATCCGGGCGACGAGCTGCAGGCCTCACATCCGCTGCGTGATGCGAAAGTGGTAGTGGAAGATATCGAGGATAACCCTGGCTTCTTCCGCGTCAAGCTGTTCGCGGTGCCGCACTTCCAGGTGGAAGGCATGGACGTCAATTTGTCTCTGGTTAGCCAGATGCCGAAGGCGAAAGGGTAACACGCCTGTCACTATCCAAGTCGTCTGGCTCGACAGGCTACAGCCTGTCTGGCGAGAGACAACACACCTGCGCCATCTCAGGATGATGGCGTGTTAAAAAATGAAATGGAGTAATTAACATGGCAATACCAGTCTATTTATGGTTGAAAGACGACGGCGGGGCGGACATTAAAGGTTCCGTAGATGTGAAAGATCGTGAAGGCAGCATCGAAGTAGTGGCGCAGGAGCATAACCTGTACATCCCGACCGACAACAACACCGGAAAGCTAACCGGCACGCGTATCCACACGCCGTTTCTGTTTACCAAGGAAATCGACTCCTCAAGCCCCTATCTCTACAAGGCGGTGACTACCGGCCAGACGCTGAAGTCTGCCGAATTCAAGTGGTACAAAATCAATGATGCTGGTCAGGAAGTGGAATACTTCAACACCAAACTGGAAAACGTGAAAGTGGTGAAGGTCAATCCGCTGATGCACGACATCAAGAACCCAGCCTACGAGAAACACAGCCATCTTGAGCAGATTGAACTGCGCTACGAAAAAATCACCTGGACCTATAAAGACGGCAACATCATTCATTCCGATTCATGGAATGAACGAACGACAGCCTGACGCCCGAAGCAGGCGGTTCGCCGTCTGCTTTTTTGCTAAGCGCCAGTGACCGTTGGCTTTTAGCAAAAATAATCAGCCTGCCCGACCTTGTGCGCTTTGGTCTCCTGCATCACGGGAAACGGCGATGGGCGGTAGCGTGTCCGGAATCGACAAAGAGAGAGCCTCATGGAAAACCCAGCCATTCTGTTACGCCGTTTAAACCCTTATTGCGCCCGCGCCCTGGAAGGCGCCGCTTCGTTGTGCCAGGCCCGCGCGCATGCGCAAATCCTTCCCGAACACTGGCTGCTAAAACTATTGGAGCAGGGCGAGGGAGACCTGACCGTATTAGCGCGGCGTTATGAGTGGGATATGGACGCTATCTGGCAGGATCTGCTCTCTTTTCTGGAAACGCTTCCGCGCTCGGTACACAGCCGGCCGCAGCTGTCCGGCAGCATCCAGAGCCTGATGCAGGAGGCGTGGTTAAGGGCCTCACTGGCGGGCGAGACCTCTCTACGCAGTGTTCATCTACTGATGGCGTTAGTCAGCAACCCAACGCGGGTGCGCTGTGACAGTCTGTGGCCGCTGTTAACGTTGGGACAAGCGCAGCTTGAACACCTGCGACCACTATTAGATATGCAGTCTGATGAGCGCCCGGAATTACAGCCAGATGAACCAGGCCACGTTGGCGATGTGGAGTTTGTCGGCCGCCCCGTGGAATCGGCCGTGAAGTCCGCTGAGATGACCCCTGCGTTACAGAACGCGCTGGACAAATTTACCCTTGATATCACTGCTCGTGCCCGCGAAGGCAAAATCGACCCGGTCTTTGGTCGCGATAACGAAATTCGTCAAATGGTGGATATCCTGTCGCGCAGGCGAAAAAACAACCCAATCCTGGTTGGCGAACCCGGAGTCGGCAAAACTGCGCTGGTCGAAGGGCTGGCGTTGCGTATCGCGGAGGGCAACGTGCCGGACAGTCTGAAGCCGGTTTCATTGCGTACGTTGGATCTCGGCTTACTGCAGGCCGGCGCAGGCGTTAAAGGGGAATTCGAACAGCGGCTTAAGAACATTATCGAAGCGGTACAGCAGTCTCCTGTTCCGGTGCTGCTGTTTATCGATGAAGCTCATACTATCATCGGCGCAGGCAACCAGGCCGGTGGCGCGGATGCCGCTAATTTGCTCAAACCGGCCCTGGCGCGCGGCGAACTGCGAACTATCGCCGCCACGACCTGGAGTGAGTATAAGCAGTACTTCGAGCGTGATGCCGCGCTGGAGCGCCGCTTCCAGATGGTCAAAGTCGACGAACCGGACGATGACACCGCCTGTCTGATGCTACGCGGGCTAAAATCTCGCTATGCTCAGCATCACGGGGTACATATCACCGATGAAGCCATTCGCGCTGCCGTGACACTTTCCCGACGCTATCTCACCGGCCGCCAGTTGCCAGATAAAGCGGTGGACCTACTGGATACCGCATCGGCCCGCATTCGCATGGGAATCGATACGGTGCCGGAATTGTTGACGCGTATGAAAGCGCAAATCACGGCGCTGGAAATGGAAAAACAGGCGTTGCTGGAAGATGCCATGGTCGGTAGCGGTAGCGACGAAGCGCGGCTGGCGGCAATTGAGCTGGAAGAATCGCGTATTATTTTACAGCTTGGTGATCTGGAAACGCAGTACGGCCTGGAACTGAAGCTGACCGAGCAACTGCTGAGCTGCCGAGCCGATCCTTCCCGCCGCAAGGAGATCGGCGCATTACAGAGCCAACTTGCCAGCGTCCAGAATAACCATCCGTTGCTGGGGCTAGATGTCGATTTACGTACCGTAGCAACGGTGATTGCCGACTGGACCGGGGTACCGCTCTCTTCATTGCTGAAGGACGAGCAGACGGAACTGCTGAGTCTCGAATCTCATTTGGATAAAAGAGTGGTGGGGCAGGATATGGCGCTAAACGCCATTGCCAAGAGACTGCGGGCGACCAAAACCGGGCTTGCACCGGATAACGGCCCGCAGGGCGTATTTCTGCTTGTCGGTCCGAGCGGCACTGGAAAAACGGAAACCGCGCTGGCGCTGGCTGATGAGCTGTTCGGTGGTGAGAGATCGCTGATTACCATCAACCTTTCCGAATATCAGGAGCCGCATACGGTGTCCCAACTGAAAGGTTCGCCTCCCGGTTATGTCGGCTACGGTCAGGGGGGGATTCTCACCGAAGCGGTACGCAAACGCCCGTACAGCGTGGTACTGCTTGATGAAGTGGAAAAAGCGCATCGTGATGTGATGAATGTGTTCTACCAGGTGTTCGACCGTGGCTTTATGCGCGATGGCGAGGGACGCGAAATCGACTTTCGCAATACGGTGATCCTGATGACCTCAAACCTCGGCAGCGATCGGCTGATGCAGAGGCTGGAGGAGCGGCCGGAAGCGACAGAATCCGATTTACATGACCTGTTGCGCCCTGTGCTGCGAGAACATTTTCAACCAGCGCTGCTCGCGCGTTTCCAGACCATTATTTACCGTCCGCTCAGCCAACTGGCGATGCGCAAAATTGTCAACATGAAACTCAACCAGGTCAGCCAGCGTTTGTATCGTCACTACGGTATGACAACCGATATTGCCGAAAGCTTGTACGACGCGTTGACGGACGCCTGCCTGCTGCCGGATACCGGCGCGCGTAACATTGACAGCCTGCTTAATCAACAAATTCTACCGGTGCTGAGTCAGCAACTGTTGAGCCATCTGGCGGCAGGGTTGAAACCACTACATCTGGCTCTGGATTGGGATGAAGAAGAGGGGATTTCACTGGTCTTTAAAACGGGAGAAAACGCGCCTGGTTTAGCTATTCAGGAAGGATGCGAGTAATGGCGTCCATTGAAGCCCTGATTTCTGCCTGCCAGCTGCAGGTTAATGAGCTGGAGAGGCTGGCACAGTCACATATTATCCTGTGGGAACGCTGGCTGCAGCCGATTGCAGATGGTGAGCCCGTCGGAGAGGAGCCGGGTTACGATGATGATTTCCAGCAAATACGCGAGGAAGTGAATAAACTTTCTGGCGCGGATACCGAACGCATTCTGCTGCTGGCGGAAAAACTGCTGACCGCCACCGCTAAGGATATTCGTGTCGCCACCTACTACGTATGGGCGAGACTACATCGCGATGGCGAAGCAGGGCTTGCGGAGGGACTGGCGTTACTGGCTGGATTACTACAGCGTTTCGGCATGAAACTTCATCCCCAGCGGGAGCGCAGTAGAATCGCGGCGCTGGAATGGCTGTGCAGCGGTCGTATGCTGGACAGCCTGTCACTCTATCCGGAAGTGACAAAAGAGGGGACTGGCCGTATTGCCGCGGCGTTATGGGAGATAGAAAAGCGCCTGGCAGACAGGGAAAGTAAAGAACGGCCCCAGCTTAATAGTCTCTATGCCGCACTGGAGTCGCGGGTTTTGAAATCTGGCGGCATGGATGCCCTGGTGCCACAGAGCATCGGTGAACCCTCGGGCCAAACGTCGGTACCGGGGGATGTACCCGCACTGAAAGGTATTTCCTCGGGCCAGGAGCTCCTCGCTCAGGCGCGCACCCTGGCGCAATATTTGAGAAACCAATCAGATGGTTGGCTCGCCGCTCACCGACTGATAAAAAATCTTCGTCACGACACCCTGCACCTGCTACCGTTGTTGACGGTCGAGGGTAAGACCCGCATTGAACCACCTAAACCTGAACAGCGGGCGCAGCTCAAGCGGCTCTATCTGCAGCAGAGTTGGCGGGAGCTGCTAGAGGAAGCGGACAGCCTGTTGGCGCGCGGGTCAAATCATCTGTGGCTGGACGTGCAATGGTATCTGCATCAGGCGTTGATGAAATCCGGGCAGGAAGCCGAGGCGGCCATTATTCAGGCCGATCTGAAAGGGCTGCTTTCACGGCTAAGAGGGTTGGAAACACTGGCCTTTAACGATGGTACGCCATTCGCTGATGAAGTGACGCTTAACTGGATACAACTGCAGGTCATGGATGAGCCTGGCAACTGGCAGGACGAGCCTGCCACCACGGCGTCCGGTGAGAACGATATCCTGCAACTGGAGCCGGAGGCGCTCGCCCTGGCCGACCGTGAGGGAACCGAAGCAGCGCTTACGTGGCTGCAAAATCGTCCTGATGCTAACACTCCCCGCCATTGTTGGCTGCTGCGCTTGCTGATGGCGCGTATTGCAGAACAAAACGGTAAAAATGAGCTTGCGCTGCACCTGCTGGGTGAGCTGGACAGGAACGCCGCCTGCGTTACGCTCTCGCAATGGGAGCCGGATTTGCTGTTCGAGGTTAAAGCGCGGCGATTAAAGCTATTACGCATGAAGGCCGGACGTAGCGAAGCGGAAAAAAAACGCCTGCAAGCGGAAATGGAACAACTGCTCGCGGGGCTTATTGCCATTGAGCCTGCGCGAGCGGTGGTGCTGTGCGATTAGTCAGGAGAAAAACAATGCCGCGCCCCTCACTTTACGACACCCTGTTTGGTAATTTCTCCGGCGGTCTCGATCTGCATCAGATCGGTGAAGAAAATCAGGTTATTTTATCGGTGCTTGATAATATGCAGCGTATCCTCAACTGCCGGGCTGGCACGCTGGCGCATCTTCCGGATTACGGTCTGCCGGATATGACAAAAATTCTCCAGGGGATGCCGGGTAGCGCGCACCAGTTAATGACCACGCTGTCCGCGGTACTGCTCAAATACGAACCGCGGCTGAACAGCCTCCGTGTGGAGATGCTCGAACAGACACAGCCAGGCGAACTGCGTTATGCCATCGACGCGGAACTGAAGGAAATTGGTCTGGTACGCTATGGCACGGAATTTATGCCTGAAGGCAGGGTTCTCCTTCGCCATCTGAAACAGCAACAGTATCTGAATGCCCGCACCGCTATTTAGCCCTCACTCTGGTTACCCCTATGACAACTTATCCTAAGCGTCACCTGACTACCGGCGGCGACCCGCGCACGCTGGCAGACTACGCAAAGCTGCGTGAAGAAATGCACAAACTCAGCCACCCGGCGCGCCCCGACGTTGACTGGCTATACGCAGAACGGCTTTGCCTGTCATTATTTGACCGTAACGGCGTAGAGCTGCAGACCGCGGCTTGGTATACGCTTGCCCGTACGCAGTTAACCGGCTTATGCGGGCTGAATGAAGGACTGGCTATCCTGGAAACGCTGATTACTCGTCAGTGGGGGAGCCTTTGGCCACAGCCGGTACACGCGCGGCTGGAAATCCTTAGCGGTTTGGGTAAACGGCTACTGCAAGCGCTGCGGACGCTGACGCTAGCCTATGTCGATCTTAGTTTGATTTATGAGGCGGAAGTGCATCTGAAAGCGCTGGATGCTGCGCTGCAGCGTCTGGAATTAAAGCACGTCAGTCAGTTTGATGCGTTGCTCAATTTGATGCATAACGCGGCAGTACGGCTGGAGAATAGCGATGGCGTGACCAGCGCTGATACCCTACCGCACGTAGTCACGATGGAGAACGCGTCCACCCATTTGGATGAGCGGGTTGAGCGAACAAAGTGGGTTTATATTGCGCCGCCGGAAACGCTGCCAAACGTGCAAGTCGGCAATGAGCGTCAGAACTCTGAAAAACGATGGCGACCTTTTATGGCCGGTATGCTGACGATGCTGGCGCTGACCGCAGCGGCAGGGTGGGGGTGGCAGGCGATGAATCAACCAGATCCGGAACAGCAGCAATTCGCTCTCAGTCTGGCGCCATTGCCGACGGTACTTTCGCCAGATCAGTTACGCTCCTTTTCTCTGCACGCACCGTCAGCAGACAGTGGGATAAAGCAGACCCGGCAGCAGCTTACACATCTGGCTCAACTCAAACCTAATTGGGCCATCGACTATAGCGATCAACTGGTACAACAGGCACTGGCGCTATGGCCGGAGCAGGCGAAAACATTGTCCTCGCAGTGGCGGCAGCAGATCACAGCTGCCGCGCTGCCAGCGGAAAACCTCACCGGGTGGTATCAGGGAATGCAGCAACTGCAGCAATTAACTCAGCGTCTGAATGCCCTGGATGAGCAGAAGGGAAAATACCTGACGGTCAGTGAACTGAAATCCGCGGTGTTCGCCATTACTCAGTCTCTTAATCGAACCGTTCCGGCTGAAGAACAGTTACGCCAACTATCGGCGATGACAGAAGGGCAAATCAGCCGCGCCGCGCAGCAGCAACAAGCGGAACAGCACCTGCAGCAGCTGATAGTCTCTTATGCACTAGTAAAAAATAAAACCGTGGAATAGCTTCGCGCAAGGAGTAAGGGCTGGGGGGCATATCGTACCGTAGCGACTCCAGCCCTGGAAAAGGCGCTTACCGCTGCAACACCTCGGCAAATTTAGCAAGCCACTGCGGGTGGGCGGGCCAGGCGGGAGCAGTAACCAGATTGCCATCAACGTGCGCCTGGTCGATACCGATATCGGCGTAATGTCCGCCACTGAGGCGAACTTCGGGAGCGCAAGCTGGATAAGCGCTGCAGGTACGGCCTTTAAGAATGCCGGCGGCCGCGAGAAGCTGTGGGCCGTGGCAGACGGCGGCAATCGGTTTACGCGCAGCGTCAAAAGCCTGTACCAGCTTAATCACCTGCTCATTCAGGCGCAGATATTCTGGCGCACGGCCGCCGGGGATGAGCAGTGCGTCGTAGTCTTGCTCATTGGCGCTATCGAAGTCAGCGTTCAGTACGAAGCGATGACCGGGTTTTTCGCTATAGGTTTGTGCGCCGTCAAAATCATGAATCGCCGTCATAATATAGTCGCCTTTGTTTTTATCCGGGCAGACAGCATCGACCTGATGGCCAATCATCTGTAATGCCTGAAACGGGACCATGGTTTCGTAATCTTCAGCGTAATCACCCACCAGCATTAAAATTTTCTTGCCCATTGCAACAGATCCTTGATGAATAATGATGCCTAAGGTATAGCCTGGTAAAATGAATAATGCCAATGGTTAATGCATGAATAAGAATGAAAGCAGCAATGTCGATAAAATATAGACCTGATGTATCGGATCAAGAGAAATAAATTTAACGCATGAATTAAATTCCGCACCAGGGAAGTTTACATTAAAAAGAAATGACGCCTGAATATTGCGTTTTGCTTTTTTTGTTGACGGGGAGGGTGTATTTGTTAATATCGGCTGGCTCTTTTTATTGGCGTGCGAATCTTTGGGATATATTCTTTATCTTATGTGTGTGTTGTCTTTTTTACATGCGAGAATATATTCGGATATTTCGAATTGTTGAACGGCGCCAGGTGTTAAAAATGCCTTTTGTTATTGGCGGCATAGTGTAAACCTATTAATTAAATTAATATGTTACGATGAGTAAGCATAATGGAGTATGAATGAATAAAATTCACCGTCTGACATTGATTGGTATTATAATTAACTTAGCCATGTTTCTTTTGGTGCTCAATGAGGTCAACTCGCTTTCAGATTATTATGGCTACGATCGAACGCTGCGTTTGATTAAAGATTTGGTCACAATTGTACTTCCCCTTGCTATAGTTGTTCAGGTGGTAAGCGTTTTTTTATTACCGAAAGCCCCGCGTGTTGGTATTGTGTTTGCTTATATCGGTGGGATTGCTATGGTGCCGATTGGTTTGTTGTTTTTAATCGGTTATATTTTTAGCTACGAAAGATACTGCAATGCAAACCTTGATGTTTATAACCCTGAAGCAGAGGTTGATATATCTAAGCCTGAAGATAAAAACTATAAATTAACATGCGATACATCCCGATTTGCGCCTACTGGTGCTATTGCTTTATGCATGGGAGTTATTGTGCTGGTGATGGGCGTGGGAATTGGCTATTTATTGGTCGCAGTAGGCATTCTCAATATCTGGAATGGGGTACGCCTCAAGGAGAGCGTTATGATTGGTCTTTCTGGTGATAAATTGATAGTTAAACCAAAATTGTACTCAGATACTTTTATCGTACCGCTGAATGAAATCGTATTAACAGGAAAAGGTGTTACTAATGACACTGTCTCCCTAAAATTCTTACGTACAGGCCGGGCGTTTAGCGTGCGGAAGAAAATGCTGGCAGGTGAGAATATTGATGAATCACTCGAATATATTATTTCAAAAATCCCCACCGCCTGATTGGTTCTCACCAAAGTGAATATAAAACGGCACCTTTGAGGTGCCGTTTAGTCTTTTCTGGCGATATCAAAGGGTTGTGTTAATCCACGTTAGTAAAGTAATCGCGAGCGACGGCTTCCACACGCTTTGCTTCCAGGCCGGTCTTTTCGCTGATCCCGGCGATAAACGGCTTGAACTGCTCGGCCATCACGTGACCGCCGTCCCAATGAGCAACGTAGTAACGGCACTGATAGCGATAAAAGTGGAGGGTCTTTTCTCCTAACGTGTAATACATGACATTCTCCTGTCCAGTGTGTCGGGTTGCGTCCGCAGAAGCTGATGGGGCGTTACCACAATAATCAGGTATTTGATTATATCCTGCTCCCAAATGTGGGAAATTTCCAGCAGGCAATAGGCAAGCGGAGCACATTTTCTTCTGGTTGCGATCGATGCCATTTGCGGTTGAATATTGATCACACATAATGTATTTAATTAGACTAATTGTATTAAATCCTGATTGCTCATTGAACAACAAGGCGAAACAATGACTCTACAACTTCCCGATTATCGCGACGTGGCAGCGGCCGCCCGGCGGATTGCCGGTTACGCCAACTCTACTCCTGTGATGACCTCCCGTACCCTGGATGAGCAATACTCAGCGCAGCTGTTTTTAAAGTGTGAAAATTATCAGCGCATGGGGGCATTTAAATTCCGCGGCGCGATGAACGCGTTGCAACAGTTTAGCCCAATGCAAAAACGGGCCGGGGTAGTGGCGTTTTCTTCTGGCAATCACGCGCAGGCCATTGCACTAGCGGCTAAACTACTGGACATTCCGGCGACTATCGTCATGCCACACGATGCGCCTGCGGCTAAAGTCGCCGCCACCCGGGGCTACGGCGGTAAAGTCGTTTTTTATGACCGTTACACGGAGGATCGCGAGCAGATCGGTCGCGATCTGGCGCAACAGAATGGGCTAACCCTTATCCCTCCTTACGATCATCCGCACGTGATTGCCGGGCAGGGGACGGCGGCGAAAGAGCTAATAGAAGAGGTCGGTCCGCTGGATGCGCTATTTGTCTGCCTCGGCGGCGGTGGGCTGTTGTCAGGCTCGGCGCTGGCGACGCGTCATCTGTCTCCGGGGTGTAAAATCTATGGCGTAGAGCCCGAAGCTGGCAATGACGGCCAGCAATCTTTTCGTTGCGGCAGCATTGTGCATATTGAGACGCCGAAAACCATCGCCGACGGCGCGCAGACCCAGCATCTTGGGCAATATACTTTTCCGCTAATACAGCAACACGTCGACGATATCCTGACCGTGAGTGACGATGAATTGGTCGCAGCGATGAAATTTCTCGCCGAGCGGATGAAAATGGTGGTCGAACCAACCGGCTGTCTGGGCTTCGCTGCCGCACGGGGCGCCATGGCGCATCTGCGGGGTAAAAAAGTCGGCATTATTATCAGCGGCGGTAATGTGGATATGAGTCGTTACAGCGCTTTATTGGCCACCGGGAACGAATTATGAGTAGCGAGATGTCGCCCTTGCTGGCACAGCTTGATCTCATCGCCCAGGGGTTAAGCGAAACCTTCGCGCCGTTTTGTGAAGTGGTCGTCCATGACCTGACGCATCCTCAACAGGCCATTTTATCTATCCACAATAATCTCTCCGGCAGAGAGGTTGGTCAGCCGGCGACCGAGATGGGGTTAGCGCGGATTGCCAGCGCCGAGTTCCCGGCCGTCGTTGCCAACTATGCCAATCAGTTTGCTGACGGACGTGCGGTGAAAAGTACCTCCATCGGTATTAAGGGCGATAACGGTGAATATGTTGCCGCCCTCTGTCTTAACGTCGATATGACGTTGTTTCGCGGTATGCAGAGCGCGTTGGCGCGCTTTACCGCCACGGAAAGCGCCACGGTGGTTGAACATCTTGAACCGGGCGGCGCAGCGGCCATTCGCCAACGAATTGATGCATTCGCCGCCGAGCGGGCGACAACAGCCAGGGCGCTGAGTGCGGCGGATCGTAAAACGGTGATTCGACAATTGCGTAAAGAGGGGCTATTAGATCTGCGCAAATCGATGGAAATGGTCGCGCAGCATCTTGGCATTTCGCGGGCGACCGCCTATTTATACGCCCGACAGGAGAGATAAGCGTAGCGGCCGCGCGGAGCTGCAGCCGCTATTCCATCAAGGGATTACTGAAGCCCGGTCAGTTCGTCGGTGGTTAACGCCAGCTTTTGCACGCTGCCGCTTTCTGCTGAAGCAACAGCGGCTTCCAGCACCGCCATCACCGCCAGCGCCTGTAGCGGCGGCACCGGGTTGGCGATTTTGCCCTGCAGGGCATCGCGAACCTGAATATAGTACTGACGCTGATCGCCTTTCGGCGTGGCGAGCGTGTGCGCCTGCAGGCTGGCGTCGAACAGCGTCATGCTGTCGTCATCCTGGCCCCAGCTTTCGCTCCCTGGGATGACCCCAGCCAGCAGCTGGCTCTCTTGCTGATCTGCTTTCAGTTTAACGAGGCTGCCGCTATCGCCGTGGACCGTGAAGCGCGAGACGCCGCCGGCCACCAGCATGCTACAGTGCAAAACCACTTTGTGCTGCGGATAATTCAGCACCACGTGCGCCCAATCGTTGATCTCCGCGCCCTGTCGGAGGGTAGCGATATTGCCTTGTACCGATTGCGGCAGGCCGAAAAGTTGTAGCGTCTGGTCGATCAGGTGCGGGCCGATGTCAAACCACAGGCCGCTGCCCGGCACGTTTTGCTCGCGCCAGCGAACGCGTACTTCCGGGCGGAAGCGGTCGATATGCGACTCGAAATGCTTAACCTTGCCGATCAGCCCCTGCTCGATGGCCTGCTTGACGCCGAGATAATCGCTATCCCAACGGCGGTTATGGAAGACAGAAAGCAGTCGTTGCTTTTCGTCCGCCAGCGCGATCAGCTCGCGCGCTTCCTGCATATCGAGAGTGAAGGGCTTATCCACCACCACGTGCTTACCGGCGTTCAACGCCAGTCGAGCCAGCGGGGCGTGGGTGGCGTTCGGCGAAGCGAGTACCACCAGATCGACGTCCGGATGCTGAATGGCCTCTTCCGGAGAAGCGATTACCGTGACATCTGGCAGGTCCTGCTTCACTTTGGCTTCGTCGCGGGAGGCGACGACGGCAAGCTTTAACCCATCGACCGAGTTAATGAGCGGCGCGTGAAACGTTTTGCCGACAAATCCATAGCCGATCAGCGCAATGTTAATAGGTTTACCTGCGCCGGTAATAACTTTATGCATGACTTTCTCCACGTTATTCAGCGTCAGCAATGCTGACCTGCATTGAATTGTCTTCGCCAAGCGCGAGCCATGGCTTGTCGAGGAACAGACGATCGATGTGTTTCAGTTCGGCGACCAGGTATGGCTCGCAGCGATTAAGTTTCAGATGGTCAGCCACCAGCCAGTGCTCGACGCTGGCTGCCAGCATCGCGCGCTTTACCTCCGCATCCGCTTCCTGGCTGGCGCTAAGCCCTTGTTGCGCATGGATCGCGCAGGCGCCGAGAATGGCGATATCCGCGCGGTAACGAGAAAGCAGCGCCAGCGTGGCGCTACCGGCAAACAGCCGCTGCCGCATATCCCATTTTCCGCCAAGTAAAACCAACTCGATATCGGGCCGTTCGCTAAATAGTTGGGCAATATCCAGCGAAGGGGTGATGACCGTCAGCGGTCCTTTTAGATGAGCGGCGACGGCCAGTACCGTGCTGCCGGCGTCTAAAAATAGCGTTGATCCTGGAGGAATCTCACGGGCGACCAGCGCGCCGAGGCGTTGCTTAGTCTCGGGCAGCAGCGCATTGCGCGCCTGACGATTCATAGCTGGAAGATCGAGAGCGATAGCGCCGCCATGGTTTTTCTGTACCAGTCCGCGTTTTTCCAGGTCACTAAGATCGCGGCGAACGGTATCGGGCGAGACCTGCAATCGTTCGACCAGTTCGCTGATACTAATTTGACCGTTTTCGCTCAGTAGTTCGAGTAAAAACTGTTGTCGGGCGGTTTTATGCATAATCGCTGTTCCTGCAAAAGACTGCAATAAACCGCATGATACAGCATGAAGTGAGAATGTGAATCGCAAAAAGCAGCAAAAAATGCGTTGCCAGCTAAAAGGGGGGATTGTGCATCGCTTTTTGGGAAGGGGGACCGGCTCAGCGCAGACTACAGAGCGTTAAGCCGGTCTATTTAAAGGTACTCCGCTCAGCGCATTACCCAGTGCTGATTACCGACTTGTTCGTAGCGGCGCGTCGGCGGCTGCCAGTCTTTATCGCGAAACGGCGAGGGGAGTTCATCGTTATTGGCTTCGCGCAGAAGATGTCGGCGAGACGGATCGGTTTTCGGGATCGCCGCAATTAACTTCTGCGTATAGGGGTGTTGCGGATTGGCGAAAATTGCCTGCCGCGGGCCAATTTCGACGATTTCACCGAGATACATGACCGCCACCCGATGGCTGATGCGTTCAATCACCGCCATATCATGAGAGATGAACAGAAAGGCGATTTTCATCGTTCGTTGCAGTTCGATAATCAGGTTGACCACCTGCGCTTTGACCGACACATCCAGCGCCGACACCGACTCGTCGGCGATAATCACCTTGGGATTCATCGCCAGCGCGCGGGCAATGCAGATGCGCTGGCGCTGACCACCGGAAAATTCATGCGGATAGCGGTTAAGCACCGCGACGCTGAGTCCCACTTTCTCAATCAATTCATGGGCGCGCGCCAGCGCCTGCTGGCGGGTGGCGAGGCCATTTTCCAGCAGTGGTTCAATCAACGTTTCCTGGATTTTCAGCCGTGGATTCAGGCTGGCGAACGGATCCTGAAAAATCATCTGGATATCCTGACGCATCCGCTTTTGCTGTTGGCGCCCGGCTTGCAGGACGTCATAGCCATTAAGGCGAACATGGCCGGATTGCGCCTGGACCAGGCGAATGAGACTGCGACCGGTGGTCGATTTACCGCAGCCTGATTCGCCCACCAGCGATAGCGTTTCTCCGGGCCATAGATCAAAGCTAACGTTTTCTACGGCGTGGATATGCCCGGCTAACTGATTAAAAAAGCCTTTTTTAACTGGAAAACGGGTGACCAGATTTTTGACCGATAATACCGGCTCGTTGCTGGTCAGGCTGAGGTCAGGCTCTGGCGGGTAACGACGGATTTCCCCGGTTTGCAGGTTCACCGATGGGAACTTACAGGGGGTCGAGCTTATATCCATTTCACCTGCCGCGGGTACCGAGGCCAGCAGCGTACGGGTATAGGGCTGCTGCGGGGTGGCGAATAGCGTCGGCGTACGCTCGCATTCGATGGCATCGCCGCGAAACATCACCAGCGTATCGTCGGCGGTTTCCGCGACTACGCCCATATCATGGGTAATAAACAGCACCGCGGTATTGTTTTCTGCCTGCAGGGTTTTAATCAGATCGAGGATTTGCCCCTGGATAGTGACGTCCAGCGCGGTCGTGGGTTCATCGGCGATCAGCAGTTTCGGCTTCAGGGCCAGCGCCATCGCGATCATCGCACGCTGGCGCATACCGCCGGAGAACTGATGCGGATATTCATCGAAACGCTGCGCGGCATGCGGAATGCGGACTTTTTCCAGCAGGGCGATGGCCTCCTGCTTCGCCTGGCGCGCCGATAAGCCCTGATGGCGGATAAAAACTTCCGCTATCTGATTGCCGATAGTAAATGCCGGGTTAAGACTGGTCATCGGCTCCTGAAAAATCATCGCCACCTCGGCGCCGCGCACGCGACGCATCTCCTCTTCAGGAAGGTCGAGCAGGGATTTGCCGCCGAGCAGCACCCGTCCCTCGGTACGGCTATGCCGGGCAGAAAGCAGGCGCATAATGGCCATCGCCGTCACGCTTTTACCCGAGCCGGATTCGCCGACGATCGCCAGCGTCTTACCTGGATAGAGGCTAAAACACATATTACGCACCACTTTCTGCCAGCTATCGCCGTGGCGGAATGCGACGCTCAGATTGTCGACGGCCAGCACTGGCGCAGGCGTTTCGCGGTTCATGAGTCAGCACTCCCCGGCAAAGGGCGCGCGAGCGGAAACCCGCACCAGTGGGGTGAATTCGAGATCACGCTTAAATGGCCAGGTCGGTGTCAGCATCCGCAGACGCGCCACCCGTTCAATATCCTGATCGACCACCCCTTCCGAGAGCGCCATCAGGTTCGGATTGGCCAACGGCGCCAGCTCCGGCGATAAATAGCCGGATTTGACCACCAGGATTTTCACCTGCCGCGGGTTGAGCCCCAACGCGCTAAAGTCAGCGATATCGTGATACGGGCGTCGGCGGTCGGCTACCACCACGGTAACACCGCCTGTCTGTAGCACCGCCTGATTGGCCGGGCGCTGCGGATCCGCCGCCAGCAGACCGGTGACGGTAAAACGCGCGCTCGCGCTGACGCCCGCCGGATCGAGGCTGGCGCCGATAGTCAACTGCAGTTCTGCGCCAATGCCGGCCTCAAAGGCCGCACGCGTCGCCGGCGCGTCGGTAATGCCGGCCACCAGGGTATTTTGCGCCTGCTGGCGTAGCAGCTCGGCGAGCACATCGCCGCGATCGCCGACGCCGCCGCCGGTTGGATTATCGCCAGAATCCGCCAGGATCACCGGGCCCGTGGCGCTGGTGATGGCCTGAGCGACGCATTCGGCGACGCTGCCCGTCCGGCAGCCGAAAACAAAATCTTCCCGCGCGTCCCAATAGGCCTGCGCCAGTTTGGCGGCCTGTTGCTCCAGTACCGCGCGATCGGTGCCGGTAAAAATGGCCGCGGCGGTGGCGCGCGGTTCATCGGCCCACACGTAGCCGACCATTAATGAGCTATCGAGTACGCCGTCGATCTGGTCGCTGTGCGGCAACATGGCGTACAGGCTTTTTGCCGGTTCATCTTCCGTACTGGTTCGCTCGCCAGGCAGTAATACCGGGATAGGGGCCCACACTATGCCCGGGCGCACGCCGCTTTGCAGACTATTCACCAGCATACTGACCGAACGGCGCATGGTCTCTTCGATATCGATATGCGGCGCGGTGCGATAGGTTGAGTAGATATCGATGGCGTCGATGATGCGCTGGGTCACGTTACCGTGAAGATCGTAGCTGACGGCAATCGGGCAGTCATCGCCGACGCAGGCGCGGGCGGCGGTGATCCAGTCGCCTTCAGCGTCTTCCATACCTTCAACGTACATTGCGCCGTGCATCGCCAGGTACAGGCCGTCGATCGGCAGTTGCGCCTGCAGCCGGCTTAAGAATTCGGCCTTGAACTGCTCATAGGTCTCTCGCGCCACCGGGCCTCCGGGAATCGCCCGGGTGTGCAGCGTCGGCAGAAATGTCGCCGGATAATCGCGTAAAAACTGAAAGTGAGGCGCTTCCAGCAGGGCTTCGCCCTTGACGGTGCGAAACTCCGCTTCATGAGTCAGGACCGGATTAAACGTGCTGCATTCAATATGTATTCCGCCAACGGCAATGCGCATAAGGACCTCGAAATTATCCTGGAAAGAGAACGTGAGTCAGCGCGACGCTCGCCGCGGCGAGCGCCCAGCTGTCCTGAGCCAGCGGACGATAGATAAGCGGCGTTTTTCCCGCCATCCCCGGCAGCAGGTTGGTTTCAATGGCTTGTTGCATCACGGTATTCAGTAAACCGTTAAAGCTTTCCGGCTGGTGGGCAAGCATGATCGCCGCCGGATCGTGAGTCTGGATCTGATGTGAAATGGCTAACCCTAAGGCATCGCCGGCCCGATGCAGGATCTGGATGGCGGCGCTGTGGCCCTTACGCGCCATGGCTTCCAGTTCATCCAGTTGGTCAGTGTCGATACCGGCCATACGCGCCTGTTCAAAGATGGCGGTGAGAGACGCAATGGTGTCGAGACAGCCACGCTTCCCGCAGCGACAAGGCGTGCCCGCTGGTACGATGGTGCAGTGGGCTATTTCTCCCGCGCCGCCGTGGGCGCCGCGCCAGATTCGGTTACAGATGACCGCCGCGCTGCCGATGCCGCTGCCGTGAGAAATCACCACTGCGCTCTCCAGCTTGCGTAGATGGCCAAAAGTTTTCTCCCAGTTCGCCAGCGCCCGGGTGTCGTTTTCAATCAATACCGGGATCCCGCCGGTCGCGCGGCTTAACAGTTCAGCTAGCGGTACCTGATGCCAGCCCAGCAGCGCCGACTGTACGCAGACCGATTGCGCGGCGTCGACAAAGGCAGACAGAGCAAAACCGATGCCGACCAGCCGTTGGCGCTCGATAAGCGTATCGTTTAACAAACTGCGGATTTCATCCGCCAGTTGCTGGATTAAGGCGGGGATTTCAAGCAGCGGCGTGAGCAGCCGCTCGGCGATTTTCTCACCGCTGGCATTCATCAGTACCAACACCAGCTGATTATCAATCAGCGAGATGCCGATAGCGTAAGCGGCGTCCGGCGCCAGCGAAAGGGTGACGGAGGGGCGCCCCTGGCCGCCGGAAGCGGCCATATCGCTCTCCTCTAGCAGCCCATCGGCCAGCATCTCTTTTACCAGTGCGCCAATGGCCGCTTTACTCATACCCGTCAGGCGGGCGAGGTCTGCGCGGCTGGCGCCTTCCTCGCTACAGACCAAATGAATCAATTGTTGGTGGAGTTTGTTCAGCATAGTTACTCAGCCATAACGCTTTTTTCTGAACATAATCGCGGGCTGGCGCTTTAGCAACCAGTTTATTTTCAAAAATAACTAAACAATCACATATAAGTTAAATTTATTACCTAATTAAGCGTTAATCATGGCTAATATCACATTTATGGGACTCTGTTTTGGGTAAAAAGAAAACCTAATCGCAACATAACAGCCACAACTGGCGACATAACAGACAGGTAGGGGTTAACGGATGAAGGCAATTATTAATAAATATCGACTTGCCATTCTGGCAGGCTTACTGGCAACCGGCGGGGCGACGGCGCTGCAGGCAGCGACGCTGAACGTGATGCAAAACGAACCTCCGCGTAGCATGGATCCGGGCGACCAAACCGCGACCTTTACCGATACCGTTTTAAAACCGATGTATGAAGGTCTGGTGGATTTGTCGCCGGATTTCAAAATCGCCCCGGCGCTGGCCACCGCCTGGAAGGTCAGCGATGACGGTAAAGTCTGGACTTTTACCCTGCGTAAAAACGTCACTTTCCATGACGGCTCGCCGTTCAATGCCGATGCGGTCGTCGCCAATATTGAACGACATATCGACCCGAAAGGCGGACTGGCAGCCAGTTCGCGGATGCGCAACGTGATCGCTTCCGTGAAGAAGCTCGATGATGACAACGTCGAGATTACGCTGAAAAAGGTCTATCCCTCTTTCCTCAATCTGTTGACCGGCGGCTCAGCGAAGATGGTGAGCCCCACGGCGGCGAAAGCCGGCACCATTGGCCGTAAAGCGGACGGTACCGGCCCATATATGCTGCAGGAGTATAAAACCGGTGAATATGTGCTGGAGAAGAAAAACCCGAAATACTGGGGCGAGAATCACGGCCCGGATGAGATTAAGTGGACCTGGAGCGCGGAGCCGTCGGTGATGAACATGGCGCTGCTTTCCGGCCAGGTCGATGTGATTAACCCGGTACCGCCGCAGTTTGGTCTGCAGTTGAAAAGCAACCCGCAGGTGAAGCTGGAGCAGGGGCAGGGAGCGTCGGTATTCTGGGTAGCGCTCAACGTTGAGCAAAAGCCGCTGAATGATGTCCGCGTGCGTCAGGCGCTGAACCTGGCGACCGACAAAGAAGCGCTGCTGAAGGCGGTGATGTTTGGTTTTGCTTCTGCCGCCAACTCGCCGCTGGCGCCGGTGAACGAAGGATATGATAAAACCCTCAACGACTATCCGTGGGATCTCGATAAAGCGAAAGCGCTATTAAAAGAGGCCGGGTACCCGCAGGGCTTTGAGATGAACATCGCCGTGCAGGGACCGGATGCGCGTACCGCGCAAATCCTGCAGGCGATGTGGGGCAAAGTTGGCGTGAAACTTAACATCCAGCAGATGGAGAGCGGCGTCTGGAGCAAAGCGGCGTTTGCCCCGGCGGCGGAAAAGTTGGCCAACCGTACCGATGCGGTGCTGGCCTCCTGGTCTTCCGGCCTTAATGGTTCTGATTTGCAACTGCGCCCGCTGTACTACTCACAGAGCGCCGCGCCGGCCGGGGCTAACCTTGGTTTCTACCGCAACCCGCAGGTAGATGAGCTGTTAGATAAAGCCGCGACCACCATGGATAACAACGCGCGTATCGCCGAATATGTGGCGGCGCAAAAGGCCATTATGCAGGACGCGCCGCATGTGATGCTCTATTTCCAGGACGATCTGTACGCCACCCGCGCCACCATTAAAGGCGTGCGGATGGAGCCGGGCGGCGAAATTATCGTCACCGAAGCGCAAAAACCGTAACGCTGGGGTCAGGGTGGAGTTGTTATGAAAGCTTATGTGATTAAAAAACTGCTTTCTTTGCCGCTGATCCTACTGGGCGCATCGCTGATTGTCTTTCTGGCGATCAGGATGCTCCCCGGTGACCCGGCCCGCCTGATGGCAGGGCCGCAGGCCACCCAGGATGATGTCAGCCGTATGCATACGCGCCTCGGCCTGGACGATCCGCTGGCGGTGCAGTATGGCCATTTCGTCAGCGGAATGCTGAAGGGGGATTTTGGCACCTCGCTGAAGTCCGGCCAGCCGGTCTCCACCGAAATGAGCGAGCGGGTTCCTTATACCTTAGGCCTGGCGCTGCTGGCGTGGATGATGGCGGTGATCCTCGGTATTCCCATGGGGATGTGCGCGGCCATTTACCGCAATCATGTTGCCGACCATGTGCTGATGCTGGTGGCGATTGCCGGCGCGTCGATAGCCAACTTCTGGCTGGCGCTGATCGCCATGGATACTTTTTCGGTGAAGCTGGGCTGGCTGCCTTTGCTGGGCGCGGATGGCTGGAAAAGCTATATCCTGCCGTCGGTCTGCCTGGGGATTTTCCCAATGGCGGTAATGTCGCGGATGACCCGCTCCAGTATGGTTGACGTGTTAGGCGAAGATTATATCCGCACCGCGCGGGCCAAAGGGCTGGCGCCGTTTCAGGTCTATTTTAAACATGCGCTGCGCAATGCGCTGATCCCCATCGTGACCATTATCGCGCTTAATTTCGGCAGCCTGATCGGCGGCGCGGTGGTGACCGAGTCGGTGTTTAACTGGCCGGGGATAGGCCGCTATCTGGTGGATTCGGTGCGCTATCGCGATTATCCCGTTATCCAGGGCGTGACGATGATTACGGTGGCAAGCGTGGTGGTGATGAACCTGGTTGGCGAGATGATTATCGCCAGAATCAACCCGAAAATAAGGTTTGACTGATATGTCGGAAATTTCACTCGCCAAATCGCGCAGCGGCGTACTCAGCGGCCTGCGCTGGGGGATGGAGCATCCCTCGCTGACCCTCGGCGGCATCATCGTCGCTTTAATCCTGATATGCGCCATCTTCGCGCCATGGTTAAGCCACTACGATCCCTACGCGCAGGACCTGCTGAATATTCTCTCCGCGCCGTCGGCCGACCACTGGTTGGGCACCGATGACTATGGCCGCGATATCTTTTCCCGCACTATTTACGGCGCCAGGATCTCACTGATTGAAGTGGTGGTCAGCGTGGCGCTGTCGCTACTGATGGGGCTGCCTCTGGGCATCATCGCCGCGTTGTGCGGGAAAAGTGTCGATCACCTGATTATGTGGGTGATGGATGTCATTTTCGCTTTTCCCGGCATCGTGCTGGCTATCCTGCTGGTCAGCGTCCTCGGCGCAGGGTTGCTGAATATGCTGTTGGCGATCGCTATCTTCTCCGTGCCGGTTTACGCGCGCCTCAGCCGTAACCTGACCTTGGGTATCAAGAATATGGAGTACATGGAAGCGGCGCGGGCGCTGGGAATTGGCTATCGCCGACAGATAATTCACTACATTCTGCGTAATACCCTGGGGCCGATTACCGTGCAGGCGACATTGACCGGCGGCTCGGTGATCCTGGCCGCCGCTTCGCTCTCCTTCCTCGGCATGGGCGTGCAACCGCCGATGCCGGAGTGGGGAACGATGATGAGCGACGGGCGTAACTTCCTTGGCATCAGCCTGGGGATTTTGCTGTGGCCGGGGCTGGCTATTGTCTTTTCGGTATTAGGCTTCAACCTGCTGGGCGATGGCCTGCGTGACATCATGGACTCTCGCCTATGAGTAATAGCGTGCTGTGCCTGGATATTGGCGGAACCTTTATTAAAAGCGCTATCTCTCCGGCGCCTGGCCAGGTAGTAATGCCGCGTCAGCGGGCGATGCCGCTGACTTCCTGGCCGGCATTCATCGACGCCGTACAGGAGATTATCGCGCAATATGGCGATGCGATTAGCGGACGGAGTCCGTTGGCGCTCTCCTGCGCCGGAGTGGTAGATGTTGCCAACGATCGTATTCTGTCGAGCAACATTCCGCCGTTTGCCGGTATCGATATTATCCAATCCCTGCAGGCTGAGCTCGGGCGCCCGGTGGCGATGGCTAACGATGCCGATTGTTTTACCCTGGCCGAAGCGCGTTTCGGCGCGGCAAAAGATCTGCCGGTGGTGTTGGGGGTGATCCTCGGCAGCGGGATCGGCGGCGGGATTGCCATCAACGGCAAAATCCTCTACGGCAATCAGGGGATCGGCGCCGAGTGGGGACACGGACCCATTACGCGCACTCATCTGCGGGGAGTTGAGTTGCCGCGGCTGCCCTGCGGCTGCGGACAGCAGGGGTGTCTTGACACCCTTGGCGGGGCAAAAGGGATGCAGCGGCTGCATCAACTGCTCAGCGGTCAGGCGCTAAGCAGTGTCGAGATCGTGACGCAGGGCATGACCGGAGAAGAGACGGCGGCGTTCACCCTTGAAGTATGGCTTGATCTGGTGAGCGAACCGTTGGCACATGCGGTAAATATCCTCGGGCCGCATAAAATCGTCGCAGGCGGCGGGCTGGCGAGCGAAACGTCGTTGCTGGCGCGCCTTGATACCGCGTTGCGGGCAAAGATTCTGCTGAAGAGCGCTGAACCACTACTGGTCGCCGGGCAATTTAGTCGCGAAGGGGGATTACTGGGGGCATCGGTGCTGGGCTGGGAAAAATTTTAGCCAGGAATGTGGCAAATCTGACGGAAGCTTCTAGGATTAGAGCCTATCCCAGTAGGCGTAATTGGCGCAGCCAGTTTGAACACGGACAGCGCGCAGAAACCGGAGCGTACACGTAGTACGTGAGGATTTCGAGCACTGCCCTGGTTCAAAATGGCAAGTAAAATAGCCCTAATGGGATAGGCTCTTAGTCTGCTTATAAAAATGGAGTAATAACCATGTGCACCAATTTACACGATAACGCCCGCCGCTATGCGGAAGAGAAAAAATGAACGCTTGCTGCTAATCCCGTCCTGTGCCCGCCCAGACGATGGCAAGGGTTACTACTGTGGATTAGCCGACGACTGATACGAACTAATAAGAACCCGCCAATGGCGGGTTCTCCCTTTATGACGGCCTGACCAACTTACTTGAGCATTTTGTTATAGACGTAAAAATCCGTATCACGTACGAAGCCGCTACGCTCGTATAACGCCTGCGCTTTAGTATTATCGGTTGCCGTGCTAAGCATAATAAATGCTGAATCACTCTCTTTTGCCAGCTGTTCGGCACGGGCAATCAACTGCTGCGCTACGCCGTGCTGGCGGGCAGACTCATCAACGTACAGATCGTAAAGCAGCCAGATGCGCTTCATTTCCAGCGAGCAGAACAGGGGATAGAGCTGGGTAAAGCCTACCGCTTTGCCGTCCATTTCTGCGAAGAAAATGACCGACTCATTCAGTTGCAGGCGCTTAAGGATGAACTCCCGCGCCTGAACGAGATTTTCTTCGACCTGATAGAAACGACGATAGGCGAGATACAGCGGCAGGACGGTATCGACATCCTGGGGCTGGGCTTGATAAATATTCATACTAAAACCTCATTAAAATTACGGATATAATTGTAATACAAATATGATCAGCTGTCGCCAAAAGCGGTATGCTGCCTATTTGTTAGGCGATTGCGATGATTGCGGGAGGCGAAATTCAGCCGAATAGCGTACCTTATGGATTATTCACGCTTTTTACAGGCATGCATTAATGGAGGTTCAGTGGACGCGATTAAGGGCTCGGAGCTGAAAGTGCCGGACGCCATCTTTGCATGGGTGCTCGACGGGCAGGGCGGCGTAAAGCCGCTGGCTGATAACGATAATATCGATAAGAGCAATCCCTGCTGGCTACATCTCAATTATACCCATACCGACAGCGCCGACTGGTTAGCCGCCACGCCGCTGCTGCCGAATAACGTGCGCGACGCGCTGGCCGGGGAAAGCACGCGCCCGCGGGTGACGCGCATCGGCGACGGCGCGCTAATCACCTTGCGCTGTATTAACGGCAGCACCGATGAACGCCCCGATCAACTGGTGGCGATGCGTCTGTATATGGACGAGCGGCTGATCGTCTCCACCCGTCAGCGTAAAGTACTGGCGCTGGATGATGTGCTGGGCGATCTGCAGGAGGGCAACGGGCCGACGGATTGCGGTAGCTGGCTGGTGGAAATCTGCGATGCGTTGACCGATCACGCCAGCGAGTTTATTGAACAGCTGCACGACCGGATTATCGACCTTGAAGATGACCTGCTCGACCAGCAGGTGCCGCCGCGCGGTTTTCTGGCGTTGCTGCGTAAGCAGCTTATCGTGATGCGCCGCTATATGGCCCCGCAGCGCGATGTCTACGCCCGCCTCGCCAGTGAACGCCTGCCGTGGATGAGTGACGATCATCGTCGCCGGATGCAGGATATTGCCGACCGTCTTGGACGGGGGCTTGATGAGATTGACAGCTGTATTGCCCGCACGGCGATCATGAGCGATGAAATCGCACAGATTATGCAGGAGTCGCTGTCGCGGCGGACTTACACGATGTCGTTGATGGCGATGGTCTTTTTGCCCAGCACCTTCCTGACCGGGCTGTTTGGCGTCAACCTTGGCGGTATCCCGGGGAACAGCTGGCATCTTGGTTTTTCGATTTTTTGCGTAATGTTAGTTGTTCTAATTGGTGGTGTTACTTGGTGGTTACATCGTAGTAAATGGTTGTAAGAAATTGTCTTTACAGGCGATTTTGCCGTTGAAACCCCGGCAATATTTGAGCGAAATCAATAAACCTTCTACCCATTCAGGGCAATATCTCTCTCGCAGGTGAATGCAACGTCAAGCGATGGGCGTTGCGCTCCATATTGTCTTACTTCCTTTTTTGAATTACTGCATAGCACAATTGATTCGTACGACGCCGACTTTATTGAGTCGGCTTTTTTTTTGCCCTCTGCCAGCTAACTTCTACGCTTAAAGAATAGTCCTGTAAAGAGAGGGGATAAACTATGCGTAAAATGGCGCTATCATTGCAGTCGATACCCATCGGCCCTGAGCCTAACGATCCGGTGCCCGTTCCCGATCCGCGGCCTCGTCCACACCCGCTTCCCGACCCGCCGCCGGACGATGACCCGATTAAATTGTCGCATCAAGAGCGGAGATCTGCGAGGATACGCGCCTGCAGATTGTCCGCCCTTTAATGCGAGAAAACATTGTGACCGCTTTTTCAACACTGAACCTTTTGCCCGAAGCTCAACTGAACAACCTTAACGAACTGGGATACCACGCGATGACGCCGGTGCAGGCCGCCGCGTTGCCGGCAATCCTGGCAGGGAAGGATGTGCGCGTACAGGCGAAAACCGGCAGCGGTAAAACGGCGGCCTTTGGTCTGGGATTGCTGCAGCACGTTGACGCCGGTCTGTTCCAGACCCAGTCACTGGTTCTGTGCCCGACCCGCGAACTGGCGGATCAGGTTGCTGGCGAACTGCGTCGCCTGGCGCGCTTTTTGTCAAATATTAAAATATTAACCCTCTGCGGCGGCCAGCCTTTCGGCGCCCAGCGCGATTCCTTACAGCATGCGCCGCATATTATTGTCGCCACGCCGGGTCGCCTGCTTGACCACCTGCAGAAGGGGACCGTGTCGCTGGATGCGCTGCAGACGCTGGTTATGGATGAAGCCGATCGCATGCTTGATATGGGCTTCAGCGATGCTATCGATGAAGTGATTCGTTATGCCCCGGCTTCGCGCCAGACTTTACTATTCTCCGCGACCTGGCCGGAAGCCATCGCTGCGATCAGCGGCCGGGTGCAGCGGGATCCGCAGACGATCGAAATCGATAGCGTTGATGCGCTGCCGTCTATTGAACAGCAGTTCTTCGACGTTTCGCAAAGCGGTAAAATCAAGCTGCTGCAAAAATTGCTCAGCCAGCATCAGCCGGCTTCCTGCGTGGTATTTTGTAATACTAAGCGCGATTGTCAGGCGGTGTGCGATGCATTGAACGCTGCCGGCCAGAGCGCGCTGTCGCTTCATGGCGACCTGGAACAGCGTGACCGCGATCAGACGTTGGTACGTTTTGCCAACGGTAGCGCCCGCGTACTGGTGGCGACCGACGTCGCGGCGCGCGGTCTGGATATCAAATCGCTGGAGCTGGTGGTTAACTTTGAACTGGCGTGGGATCCTGAAGTGCACGTCCACCGTATCGGGCGAACCGCCCGCGCAGGCGAAAGCGGCCTGGCGATTAGTTTCTGCGCGCCGGAAGAGGCGCAGCGCGCTAACATTCTTGCCGAAATGCTGCAGATCAAACTCAACTGGGTTAACGCGCCGGCGGGTAATCATATTGCGCCGCTGCAGGCGGAGATGGCGACCCTGTGTATCGATGGCGGTAAGAAGGCGAAGATGCGTCCGGGCGATGTGCTGGGGGCGTTAACTGGCGATATGGGGTTTGAAGGCGCCGATATCGGTAAGATCAACGTTCATCCCGCGCATGTTTATGTCGCTATCCGCCAGGGCGTGGCGCAGAAGGCGTATAAGCAGTTGCAAAACGGCAAGATTAAAGGCAAGTCCTGCCGCGTACGTCTGCTGAAGTAAGGGGCGACAAGTGATGGTCTCCGGCGGTTGCCGGAGACGTGTTGCCTGTTATTTTACTTCAACCACATTCAGACGCAGTTCATCTAACTGAGCGTCTTCTTCTTCCGGCTGCCAGCCCGCAGGCTGCAGCGGGATCTCTTCGCGGTCAAAAGCCAGATCGCCGCCGTCAACCACCGCAGATCCGTGAGTGATGGATTTAAAATCAAACAGATTGACGTCGCTCAGGTGCGACGGCACCACGTTCTGCATTGCGCTAAACATGGTTTCGATACGGCCAGGATAGCGTTTATCCCAATCGCGCAGCATATCGGCGATCACCTGACGCTGCAGGTTAGGTTGGGATCCGCACAGGTTGCAAGGAATGATCGGGAAGCCTTTGGCCTGCGAGAAGCGTTCGATATCTTTTTCGCGGCAGTAGGCCAGCGGGCGGATAACGATATGCTTGCCGTCATCGCTCATTAGCTTCGGCGGCATACCTTTCATTTTGCCGCCGTAGAACATGTTGAGGAACAGCGTCTGCAGGATATCGTCGCGGTGATGGCCGAGCGCGATTTTGGTCGCGCCCAGTTCGGTCGCCGTACGGTAGAGAATGCCGCGGCGCAGACGAGAGCACAGTGAGCAAGTGGTTTTGCCTTCCGGGATTTTCTCTTTAACGATGCCGTAAGTGTTCTCTTCGACAATCTTATACTCAACGCCCAGCTGTTCCAGATACGCCGGCAGAATGTGCTCCGGGAAGCCCGGCTGTTTCTGATCGAGGTTAACGGCTACCAGCGAAAAAGAAATAGGCGCGCTTTTTTGCAGGCTGCGCAGAATTTCCAGCATGGTATAGCTGTCTTTGCCGCCCGAAAGACAGACCATAATACGGTCGCCATCTTCAATCATGTTGAAGTCGGCGATCGCCTCACCGACATTACGGCGCAGACGTTTCTGCAGCTTGTCGATGTTGTATTTTTCTTTTTTACTAATTTCTTGATTTTGCAGCATTTAATAGTGGCTCAATTCATAGTGTGGCATCAGAAGAGCACGCGTTGTGCCAGTCGCTGGAGCAATTCCCGCTGGCGCGTAGCAATGAGTGAGGTCTGATAGAAAACCGTGGCGTGTATGGTACGGATTCGGGGGGGCAATGTCAGCATCTTTCCGGCACTTTAATCCGCGAGGAGTAAAGATAATAAAGCCCGCCGGGCGGCGGGCTTTGCGATTATCTGACGACCAGTACCGAGCACTCGGCATGGCGCACTACCGCCGCGGCGTTAGAGCCGAGCAGATAAGTGGTGATGTCCGGGCGATGCGAGGCGATAATGACCAGGTCGGCGGGCAGCGATTTAGCCAGCGCCAGGATCTTATCTTTTGGCGAGCCTTCGGCAACGTGGAAATGCATTCTGTCTTCCGGAATGGCGAAGCCTTTGGCTAATTCGCGCAGTTGCGCTTCCGATTCGGCGCGCAGTTCATCCATTGCCGGCAGTTCAGCGGTATAGGCCATACCCAGAGAGGCGTAGTAGGGTAGCGAAGGGATAACGGTGAGGAAATGCACCTGCGCGTCATCGACGCGTGCTTCGGATTCAACGTGGCGGATCACACGTTGAGTAAATTCTTTATCAGAAATATCGATGGGTACCAGAATCATTCTACTCATAAAACCTCCTGTTTTAATAACCACCAAAACAGTATGCCATCAGGATTGAGGTTCTGCTACTGCGTGAATCACAAATTGGTACGACAACCGGCAATTTATTGTTGGTTTAAGTGAAACGCCCGCCGTGAAAGGCGGGCGCAAGCATTAGAACTGATATACCAGACCCAGTGCTACGATATTGTCGGTAGAAATACCGTTGTCTTTATAGAAGTCGTCATTGCCGTCGAGCAGGTTGATTTTGTAATCAACGTAGGTGGACATATTACGGTTGAAGTAATAGGTCGCGCCGACATCCATATATTTAACCAGGTCTTTATCAGAGTACTGGCCCATATAACTCAGGTCTTTGCCTTTGGATTGCAGGTAAGAGATCGCCGGACGCAGGCCAAAGTCGAACTGGTATTGTGCGGTGACTTCAAAGTTCTGCGTCTTATTGGCGATACCACCGCCATGATCGCTGTTGGTAGAACCATATGGCGTCATATTACGGGTTTCAGAATACATAGTCGCCAGATAAACATTGTTGGCGTCATATTTTAGACCTGCAGTCCAGGCATCCGCTTTGTCGCCCTTGGCGTAGCGATCGCCAACAGTATAGTTTTGCTGGGCGTTTGTACGATCGGATGAAGTATATGCTGCCCCAGCGCTGATACCCATGCCTAAGTCATAGGTAGCGGACAGGCCATAGCCGTCGCCATTGTCATAGCGAATGTCGCCATCGGTGCTGCGGTTATTGGTACCCACATTCATATCTTCAGTATTCTGGTTTTCATTTTTACCCTGATACTGAAGCGCGAAGTTCAGGCCGTTAACCAGACCGAAGAAATCGCTGTTACGATAGGTCGCGACACCGTTGGCGCGGCCGGTCATAAAGTTGTCGGACTGGGTATAAGAGTCGCCGCCGAACTCTGGTAGCATATCGGTCCAGGCTTCCACGTCGTACAGGACGCCGTAGTTACGGCCATAGTCGAATGAACCGTAGTCGCCCGCTTTGATCCCGGCGAATGCAAGACGGGTCCATGCCTGATCGCCGGAGCTTTCGGTGTTGTTGGCCTGAACGTTGTATTCCCACTGACCATAGCCGGTGAGCATATTGTTAATTTGCGTTTCACCTTTAAAGCCGAAACGCAGGTAGGTCTGGTCGCCGTCTTTGCTGGAGTCGCTGGAGAAATAATGTAAACCGTCTACCTTGCCGTAGAGATCTAATTTGTTGCCATCTTTATTATAAATTTCTGCCGCGTGAGCAGCGCCGGCAGCCAATAATGCCGGGATAACCAATGCCAGTGCTTTTCTTTTCATTTGGATATTCCTTTAACTATTTTTGTTTTAACTTCCTGGGTGGAAGTACGGCCATGCTAAAGGAGCGCATTCTGATATGATAAGTATCAATTGTTACAATATAAGTAAATTCTAAAGTAAATAAATATACAGTAATGATAATTTTCCGTATGAATGGTTTGCGGGTAAATATATAAAATAAAAATTATACAATACAGATTGAATATCGTATTCTGACTGCGTTATATGCCTTTATTGTCATTGAATCCTTATATTGTTGCCGTCTCATTCATATTGAATGATTAATTCGTCGGAAAATGACAAGCCCGAATAGATTTACTATTCGGGCTTTTTTTATAGCACCAGATTTGCGTCAGCCGGTTTAGCTTTCGGTTGTCGGTTTCTCCGCTTTACCTGCCAGCTGGGCCAGGAAGTCATAGCGTTTTTGTAGGTCGGCGGCCGCGTCTTTCCACAACTGCTCGGCAACTTCCGGCTGCTGGGCGTTCAGGCGGCGGAAGCGTTGCTCGTTGAGCAGCGTCTCAGCCAGCGCGTCTGACGGCGGGCGCGAGTCCAGCGCCAGCGGCAGCTTACCTTCATCGGCGCGACGCGGGTCGAAGCGGTACAGCGGCCAGAAGCCGGTTGCCGTCAGCTGGCGCATCTGGTCGTGGCTTAGCGCCAGGTCGTAACCGTGCTCCTCGCACGGGCTATAGGCGATAATCAACGAAGGACCCGGATAGGCTTCCGCTTCCTGAATGGCTTTCACCGTCTGGTTAAGCTGCGCGCCGAGCGAAATCTGCGCCACATAGACATGACCGTACATCATCATGCTCACGCCGAGATCTTTGCGTGCCTTACGTTTACCGTGCTCGCCAAACTTGGTGACCGCGCCGAGCGGCGTCGCCTTCGATGCCTGCCCGCCGGTGTTAGAATAACACTGGGTATCGAGTACCAGGATATTGACGTTTTCCGTCAGGCTCAGCACGTGGTCAAGGCCGCCAAAGCCAATATCATAGGCCCAGCCATCACCGCCGATAAGCCAGACCGATTTCTCAACTAACGCATCCGCATCGGTGAGCAGCTCTTCGGCTCCGGCGACGCCCGTCAGCGCCTGACGCAGCTCGGCGACCTGTTCGCGGCGCGCTTCCGGCGACGCTTGCGCATGTAGCGCGGCATTCAGTTCAGCCGGCAGCTTATCGGCAAATTCGCTCAACAGCCGCATTACGCGCTGGCGGTGTTGATCGACGGTTAAGCGGAAGCCCAGGCCGAATTCGGCGTTGTCTTCAAACAACGAGTTGGCCCACGCCGGACCGCGGCCGTTAGCGTCAGTGGTATAAGGCGTTGAGGGGAGGTTGCCGCCGTAAATAGAGGAACAGCCGGTGGCGTTGGCAATCAACATCCGATCGCCATACAGCTGGGTCAACAGTTTGATATACGGCGTTTCGCCGCAGCCGGAGCAGGCGCCGGAGTATTCAAACAGCGGACTAATCAGCTGCGAGGTACGAATATCAATGCGCTCAAGTTTGGTGCGATCGATTTCCGGCAGGTTGAGGAAGTAATCATAATTGACTTTCTCTTCTTCAACGTGCTCAAGGCGCGACATCATATTGATGGCCTTGATGTCAGGATTCTGGCGATCTTTCGCCGGACACACTTCGACGCACAGGTTGCAGCCGGTGCAATCTTCAGGCGCGACCTGCAGAACGTACTTCTGCCCGCGCATATCGCGTGATTTCACATCCAGCGAGTGCAGGCTGGCAGGGGCGTTTTCCATCTCTTGCGGTGAGACCACTTTGGCGCGGATTGCCGAATGCGGACAGGCGGCGACGCAGTGGTTGCACTGGGTACACAGCTCCTCCTTCCAGATAGGGATCTCTTCGGCAATGTTGCGTTTTTCCCAACGGGTTGTGCCCATGGGCCAGGTACCATCTGGCGGCAGCGCGGAGACCGGCAGCGCATCGCCAAGACCGGCAAGCATCGCCGCGGTGACGGTTTTGACAAAGTCCGGCGCGGCATCGGAGACCACTGGCGGACGATTAGGGCTGCTGGCGTTAACCGGCTGCAGCGGCACTTCCGCCAGCGATTCGCGGGCCAGCGCCAGCGCCTGCCAGTTGCGTTCCACCAGCTCCTGACCTTTACTGCTATAACTTTTGGCAATCGCACCCTGCAGTTCGGCCAGCGCGCTGTCGCCCGGCAGGATTTGGGTTAAATGGAAAAAAGCCATCTGCATAACGGTGTTGATGCGCGCGCCAAGGCTGCACTCGCGGGCGATTTTCGCTGCGTTAACCACATAAAAGCGCGCTTGCTTTTGATTCAGCGCGGCCTGTACTTCCTGCGGCAGGCGGGACCATACCTCATCAGCGCTGTAGGGCGTATTGAGCAGGAAAATGCCTCCGGGCTTCAACCGCTCTACCATCTGATATTTATCGATAAATTGCAGCTGGTGGCAGCCAACGAAATCGGCCTGTGAGATCAGATACGACGAGCGGATCGGTTTTTCGCTAACGCGCAGGTGCGAGACGGTCAGGCCGCCGGCCTTCTTCGAATCATAGACAAAATAGCCCTGCGAGAACCACGGCGTGGAGTTGCCGATAATCTTGATATTGTTTTTGGTCGCCGAGACGCTACCGTCGCTGCCGAGGCCGTAAAACAGCGCTTCCAGCTTCGCTTCCGCAGGTAACGTGTTTTCCCCCAGCGGCAGCGAAAGGTTCGTCACATCATCGTAAATGCCAACGGTAAAACGAGGCTTGGGCTGTGCGGCTTGTAATTCATTGAAGATAGCCAGTACGCATTCCGGGCCAAACTCTTTGGACGAGAGACCATAACGGCCGCCAATAGTACGCGGTAGCGTTTCGCGCTCGCCGCGGTTGAAGGCTTCCGCCAGTGCGGTCATAACATCGAGGTATAGCGGTTCGGCCAGCGCGCCGGGTTCTTTGGTGCGATCCAGTACGGCGACCGCGCGGGCGCTTTCCGGTAAAGCCTGCAGCAGATGTGCGGCGGAGAACGGGCGATAGAGGCGAACTTTCAGCACGCCGACTTTTTCCCCACGGCTCAGCAGTTCATCAACGACCTCTTCACAGGTACCGATAGCGGACCCCATGATGACAATAACCCGCTCTGCCTGCGGATGACCGTAAAACTCGAACGGTTTGTACTGGCGACCGGTTGCGGCGGCGAAATCATTCATCGCCGTTTCAACGTGCTCGTACACCGCGTCGTACCACGGGTTGGTTGCTTCACGGGACTGGAAGTAGGTGTCCGGATTGGCGGAGGTGCCGCGAATGACCGGATGCTCCGGGTTAAGGGCGCGTTGGCGATGCTCGGCGATTTTATCCTGCGGCAGCAGGGAACGAATGGTGTCATCCGCCAGCGGAGCGATTTTGTTGATTTCGTGCGAGGTGCGGAAACCATCAAAGAAATGAATAAACGGCACGCGGCTTTGCAGTGTGGCGATATGGGAAATCAGCGCGAAGTCCTGCGCTTCCTGGACGCTGCTGGCGCAGAGCATCGCGCAGCCGGTCTGACGCACGGCCATCACGTCGGAATGATCGCCGAAAATTGACAGCGCATGAGTGGCGACGGTACGGGCGGCGACATGCAGGACAAAGGGCATCAACTGGCCGGCCAGCTTGTACAGCGTCGGGATCATCAGCAGCAGGCCCTGCGATGACGTAAAGGAAGTGGAAAGGGCGCCGGTCTGCAGCGCGCCGTGCACGGCGCCGATAGCCCCGGCTTCCGACTGCATTTCGACCACGCGGGGGACGTCCCCCCAGACGTTTTTCAGCCCATCGCCAGACCAGGCGTCGGCCTGCTCCGCCATCGTTGAACTGGGCGTAATCGGGTAGATGGCGATAACTTCACTCGTGCGAAACGCGACTGAAGCGACCGCGCCATTACCGTCAATCGTAATCATAAGAAGACACCCTTACATTGCGCAAAAAGAAGGGACTCGTGAAACGGCGACGAGTCCTGTTGTTATTTCCATATTTTAGCAAACGCCCGCCGCGACCATTTTCGCATTTGTGTCCTTGGGAATGTCCTTATCTATGTTTGGATCAATTTTTTGGCGGAAAAACAGAAAAGTGGCTGACCAGAGAGCTCAAAAGGTAGTGACGGATACCGGCGATGCATCGCTTAAACAAAGCAAAATATATTTTTAAATTTAATAGCTTTTAGCCAACCGGCAATCGCGTGCTATTTATTTGCTGCGGTGAATTCCCCTCTGCGGCGGAGCGTTCAGTTCAGTTCCCTGTTGGCGAAAATTAGCACGCGAATTAGCTCGAACTGGCTAATTCACCGGGAGGCACCCGGCACCGCAATCATCATGTGCAAACTATGCCGCCCGGTCGCTGCAACCGTGATTTTTTCGTCGGGAAAATATTTCGGGCTGGGATGAAAAGCGCGCTGGTAAGGCGCTTTGCCTGCCGGGATCAAGCTTTAAGCGGAAAATTTGCTAGAAAATGTTAATGAGGCGCATAAATACGTATTTCGCCTCTCGACGGCAGGCGCTGCGCTGCCTATTATTCTTGAGTTTGTTTATTCTAAGATGTTTCTGAAAGGGGGAGAGGATGCGAGCTGCGTTTTTAGTGGGGTGCGCTGCGTTATTTCTGTCGGCTTGTAGCAACGAGCCGGTGCAACAAGCCACCGCGGCACACGTACCGCCCGGCATGCGCGCGGCGATGAGCGACAGCGGCCAGGCGAATTGCGCGATGGTTGGCGGTTCATTATCCGTTGCCCGCCAGCTTGATGGCAGCGCTATTGGCATGTGCGCGCTACCGAATGGTAAACGCTGCAGCGAGCAGGCATTAGCGGGCGGAAGCTGCGGAAACTACTAATACGCAACGCGCCTCGCTACATTAAATCGGCGAGTTTATACACCAGTGATTGGTCGGCGGTCGCCAGCGTGAGCTGATTCTCCGTCAGATCGACCTGCGCGCCCTCGCGCAGCATTTTGCTGAGGGTATTATCCAGCGCGTTCCGTTGTGGATCCGCGCACAGCTTACGCGTCATCGCCAGCTGTTCAACTTTTAGCTCGCCGTCAGACAGCTTGCCCTGGCCGCTGAAGCCGTTGCACATCGTGCCTGACACATACATTTTTTCGCCGAAGCTAATTTCCGGCGGCGGCGTCTGGCCTGTCGGTAGCGCCTGGCCGTTAACGCTGGTCAGCACAAAACGGTGATGTTGCAGTTGTTCGGCGTTGGTAGAAACTTTGCTGTTGTATACGCAGCCCGATAGCAGCATTCCCGCCGCCAGCAGTGCAGCAAACTTATTCATTCGTACTCCAAAACATTTGTCATATCAATAAAACGAAAAACAGTGTAACTGTAATGCAGGCAGGATCTGTGGGGATTGTCTGAATGTGCCCCCCGCTAACGGGGAGCACAAAAGGGGAAAGAAGCTTAGACCAGCGCGTTCGGGCAGGTTTCGCCCTTAGCAACCTGCTGAAGATTACTCAACGTTGTTTCGGAAATACCGATCAGCGCTTCAGCCGTCAGGAACGCCTGGTGGCCGGTAAACAACACGTTGTGGCAGGCGGAGAGCCGGCGGAACACGTCATCCTGAATGACATCGTTCGATTTATCTTCAAAGAACAGATCGCGTTCATTTTCATACACGTCCATTCCCAGCGCGCCGATTTTCTGATGCTTCAGCGCGTCGATAGCCGCTTGAGAATCGATTAGCGCGCCGCGGCTGGTATTAATGACCATCACGCCGTCTTTCATCTGATCGAAGGCTGCCTGATTGAGCAGGTGATAGTTTTCGTCGGTAAGCGGGCAGTGCAGCGAGATAACGTCGGACTGCGCGTACAGCGTCGGCAGGTCGACATATTCAACGCCGAGATCCAGCGCCGCCGCGCTCGGATAGGGATCAAACGCCAGCAGGCGCATACCGAAACCTTTAAGGATCCGCAGCGTCGCGACGCCGATTTTACCGGTGCCGATCACTCCCGCGGTTTTACCGTACATGGTGAAGCCGGTCAGCCCTTCCAGCGAGAAGTTGGCATCGCGGGTACGTTGGTAAGCACGGTGGATACGGCGGTTCAGGGACATCATCATACCGATAGCGTGTTCTGCTACGGCTTCCGGCGAGTAGGCCGGAACGCGCACGACGCGCAGACCCAGCTCTTTAGCCGCGTCAAGATCGACGTTGTTAAACCCGGCGCAGCGCAGCGCGATGTATTTCACGCCGTGGGCTTTCAGCTCTTCCAGCACCGGACGGCTACCGTCGTCGTTAACGAAGATACATACCGCTTCACAACCGTTGGCCGTTTTTGCGGTCTTTTCGGTCAGCAGGAAGTCGAAAAATTCCAGTTCAAAGCCGTATGCGTCGTTAACATGCTGCAGATACTTTTTATCGTACTGCTTGGTACTATAAACAGCGATTTTCATAAGGCTTTCCTCTAGTGATAATACCGTCACGGTAGCATAATTAAAATAATCTTACAAATATTAAAAATTAGTTTAATCATCAGGTTATGATATTAATTTTAGAGCATATCGCAGTCTTAAGAAATCTCTTTAAAAGACAATACGTTTCACCAAAAACTAAGGCTAAATGCTCCCGGCGCCAGCAGGATAAATGGCCAGAGTAAACCCGATGCAACGTTGGCCACCTGAAAACGCCATAGCGGCGTACCGCTGGCGCCGGTAACCAGCGGTAACGTTGCTCGCAGCGGCGACAGAAAGCGGCCAAAGAATACCGCCCAACCGCCGTGACGGCGCAGGAATAGCTGGCTGCGCAGCACTCGTTCGGCGCTGAGCCAGCGCAGACGCTGCAGATGATGCTGATAGCGACGGCCAATTTGCCATGAGAGCCAGAATCCGCCGATTGCGCCGAGGCTGGCGCTTAGCCACATTAGCAAGAAATGACCGATACTGGTTGACGCCAACGCCCCGAGCACCAGCAAACCGGAGGTCCCGGGGATCACAAAAGAGATGAGGGCGCAGGATTTACTGAAGGTCAGCAGGAAAACAATCAGTAATACCAATGAATAGTGGCTCTGCGCGCGTTCGATCAGCGAGATAATGAGCTCCACGGAATAACGGCTCCTTATTACCTGTTTTTCCAAGTGTCGCAGGCATAATTTAAACGAAGACTAAATATTTTTTCAGCAGAAATGAGTGCGGCTATCCTTAATCTGGACGTTAACTTTCACTCGCGGGCCGAACGTGCCACAATAGGCGCTTATCGGCTTTTACTTAGAATCAGGATTTGACTGCCCATGAAGGGTAAATATAAAGCCGCTCTTGCGCTGTTATTAGCTCTAATTTTACTGCCGTTGGCCCTGCTGGCCACATTAACGCATTGGGTTCCGACGCTGGCGGGTATCTGGCTGCCGGTCGGCACGCGGATCTCGCTTGGCGAAAGTCCGCGCCTGACGCGCTCCTCGTTGGTTATCCCCGATTTACGCTACCTGGTGGGCGATTGTGAAATTGCTCGCGTCAGCAACGCGCGTCTTACCCGTCCCAGCCGCTGGCGGTTACACCTGAGTGAACTGGATATCAATAGCGCCTGCCTGGCTAAGGTCCCCTCCAGCGAGCCGCTCTCCGGCGCGCCGCGAACCCTCGCCGAGTGGCAATCGATGCTGCCGTATAGCTGGTTAACTATCGACAATCTGCGCCTGTCGCCGTGGGAAAAATGGCAGGGAAAACTGGTGATGTCGTTGACGCCTGGGCAGCAGGATATCGGTTATTCAGGCAAAGAGGTCACGCTACAGGCGAAACTGCGCGGCCAGACCTTAACGGTCAGCAATTTCAGCGCGCGGCTGGTGGAAGATCAGGCGCCGGTTAAGCTGGTCGGTGAATTCGAAATGCCGCTGGTGCCGGATGGCTTACCGGTCGATGGTCATCTGGTCAGCACTTTCGAATTCCCGCAAACGCCGGGTCTGGTGGATGCGGAACTGGAATGGCAGAAAAATCGCGGCCAGCTGCTGGTCACGCCGCGCGGTGAGGTTGAGCCGATGCTGGATTTGCCTTGGGAGATAACCCCTGAACGTATCACCATCAGCGACGGGCGCTGGAACGCGGTTTATGCCGGCTATCCGCTTAGCGGGCGGGTGGCGCTATCGGTTGGCGACTGGCAAAAAGGCACCGAAGAGATGGAAATCAGCGGCCGGCTCAATGTGTTAACGCACGGTGAAGCCGGTAAGGGGAACGCCGTGCTGAACATTGGCCCAGGTAAGCTAAGCATGGATCACAGCGACATGCCGCTCAGCCTGACCGGCGAAGCCAAGCTCGACGATATGATTTTTTACGCCGTGCTGCCCGCCAAACTCAGCGGGCCGCTAACGACGCCGGAGCTGGCTTTTCATCCCGGCGCGCTGCTGCGCTCGCGCGGGCGGGTGATTGACTCGCTGAATATCGATGAGATCCGCCTGCCGTTGGCGGGAGTGAAAGTGACTCAGCAGGGGGTGGATGGCCGCCTGCAGGCGATACTGCGCGCCCACGAACAGGAAATGGGCGATTTCATCCTGCACCTGGATGGGCAGGCCGACAACTTTATGCCCGACCGCGGTCGCTGGTCGTGGCGATACTGGGGAGATGGTCACTTTACGCCGATGCAGGCGCGCTGGGATGTGAAGGGCGCCGGCGAGTGGCGGGACAGCGCCATTATTCTTAACAGCCTGTCGACCGGGTTCGATAAGCTACAGTACGGCACCATGCTGGTCAGCACGCCGCGCCTGACCCTCGATAAACCCATTCACTGGCTGCGCAATGAACAGCATCCAAAATTCAGCGGCGCGTTGTCGCTTGATGCCGGTAAAACCACTTTCAGCGGCGGCAGCGTTTTGCCGCCGTCAACGCTCAAGTTCAATATTGATGGCCGCGATCCGACCTGGTTCCTGTTTAACGGCTCATTACACGCGGAGAAAATCGGCCCGATTCGTCTGACCGGCCGTTGGGACGGCGAACGCCTGCGTGGCCAGGCCTGGTGGCCGAAACAGTCGCTTAGCGTATTCCAGCCGCTGATCCCGCCGGACTGGAAAATGACCCTGCGTGAAGGTGATATGTATGCGCAGGTAGCATTTTCCGCGGCAGCCGGGCAGGGTTTTGAGGCCGGGGGCCACGGCGTCTTAAAAGGCGGTAGCGCCTGGATGCCGGACAACCAAATCAACGGCGTCGACTTTGTTCTGCCATTCCGCTTCAGCGGCGGAAGCTGGCAGCTCGGTACCCGCCGTCCGGTTTCGCTGCGTATTGGCGAAATCGTCAACCAGTTTACCGCCAAAAATCTCAGCGCCGATCTCCAGGGAACATGGCCCTGGAGCGAGCAGGATCCGCTGGAATTGAGCAACGTCAATGTTGATATCCTTGGCGGTAAGCTGACCATGCAGCAGCTAAGGATGCCGCAGCATCAGCCGGCGCTACTGCGTCTGCAGAATATCTCCAGTAGTGAATTAATCAGCGCCATCAAAGTAAAACAGTTTGCGGTGTCTGGCGCGTTTAACGGCGCGTTACCGTTATGGCTGAACAACGATAAGTGGATCATTAAAGACGGCTGGTTTAGCAACCCCGGCCCGATGACCATGCGTCTGGATAAAGATACCGCCGATGCGCTGGTGGCCGACAACGTTTCCGCCGGCGCGGCGATCAACTGGCTGCGCTATATGGAAGTCTCGAAATCCTGGACGCGTATCAATCTTGATAATCTCGGGAAGCTGACGATGAGCGCGGCGATTAGCGGCACCAGCCGGGTGGACGGAAAAAGCAGCACCGTGCATTTAAACTATACCCATGAAGAGAATATTTTCGATCTGTGGCGCAGCTTGCGCTTCGGCGATAATTTGCAGGCATGGCTTGAGCAGAATGCGAAACTGCCCGCCCCGCGCTGTACGGATACATGTAAGGAACCAAAATGATAAAACTGTTCGCCGCGGCGCTGGCGACCCTGCTGCTGGCAGGCTGTACGCCGCGTATTGAAATCGCCGCGTCCAAGGAGCCGATCACCATCAATATGAATGTCAAAATTGAGCATGAGATTCATATTAAGGTGGATAAGGACGTCGAAAATCTGCTGAAGTCGCGTAGCGATCTGTTCTGAGGCGATAATGAAAAAACGACTGCTGACAGCCACCCTGGCGTTAATGCTGTTGAGTAGCCCGGCGCTGGCGCTGACCTTGAATGAGGCGCGGGCGCAGGGGCGGGTGGGGGAAACGCTGAACGGCTACCTGGCGCCGCTGAAACAGGATGCGCAGACGTTGGCGTTAGTTAAACAGATTAATGCCGCGCGCAGCGAAAGCTATCAGCAACTGGCGGATGACAATAATCTGCCGGTGGATGAAGTGGCGAAAATGGCCGGGCAGAAGCTGGTCGCCCGGGCGCAGCCGGGGGAATATGTGCAGGGTATTAACGGCAAATGGCTGCGCAAATAGTTACCGATAGCGCTTACGGTATTCGCCGGGCGATACGCCGAAGCGCTGCTTAAACGCTGTCGAAAAATGGCTATGGTCGGTAAAGCCCCAACTATAGCCAATTCCCGCCAGCTTCTCTTCATCGTGGGCGTTTTGTAACGCCCGTGCGCACAGGTCTAGACGCCGGTTCTTAATATACTGCGCGACCACCAGCCCCTTATCGGCAAACAGGCGGTACAGGCTGCGTACCGACATGCCGGTTTCCCCGGCCAGCCACTCCGGACGCAGCTGCTCTGACTGTATCGACTCATCTATCAACGCCATGATTTTTTGAAACTGCTTCTCGCGACGCGTCGGCGGTGCGTCATGCTGCTGTAGCATTGGTCGCAGCAGACAGACGATAGCCTCCAGCGCCGCTTCGCCTTCGCTTTCTGAGAGCGCCGGGCTGCGCATACTTTCTTGCAGCAGCCGTTGGCTAAGCTGGACCATCGGCAGCGTTTTATTCAGCCGGGTGGCGATGCTGATGTCGCTGCCGTGCAGCTGGCTTTCCACGAGCTGGCGGGGCAGCAGCAGCGAAGCCTGTTTTGACGTTTGTTGCCAAAAGATAGAGCAGGGGCGTGAGGCATCAATGAGCGTGATATCGCCGGCCTCAAGCACTACCTGGCGCTCGTCCTGCTCGATAGCCGCCTGGCCCTCGAGCTGAAAAACGGTATAGAACCAGGCGTCGTTGTCGCGTTTAATTTCATTACGGGTGCGGTAAAGATTGACGCCTCGGGCGGTGACGGTACTGACTTTGAGGCTGCCGGTATAGCTTGCATCAATTTCGCCATGGAACGCGCCTTCCAGCGGACGGGCGGCAAAATGGCCGCATACCTGGTTAATCTTCGCTAACCAACGCTGATAGTCCTGCCCGTTTTCTACCGTCGCCATCGTCTGCACCCTGTAAAAATAATGTTTCTGTATTGTTGCATTTACGCCGTGAGTGGCAAGAGCGCAGCGTGGAGTATATGAAAGAACTATTACCTGCGGCACATTTCGCCGCATGCCAGGGTGTTTAATTGCGGGACCTGTCACAGCGGCAAAAATGATTGTCACAGAGAAAAAAGCGCAAATGGCTGACCCGTCCTAGACTGTGTGCACTATCCGCGAACAATAAGGAAGTCGCATGTCCACATCACAGGTCGCGCTGCTCGCCAGCGTACAGCAATTTCTCGACAGACAGCATGGCTTATATATTGATGGCAACCAGCAGGCGGCACAGAGCGAAAAACGCTTAACCGTCTGGGACCCGGCCACCGGCCAGGCGATTGCCACGACGGCAGATGCTAATGCCGCCGACGTTGACCGCGCGGTGATGTCCGCCTGGCGCGCTTTTGTCGCCCGTAGCTGGGCCGGGCGCACGCCGGCCGAGCGCGAGCGGATCCTGCTGCGTTTCGCCGATCTGGTGGAACAGCATGGTGAAGAGCTGGCGCAGCTCGAAACCCTTGAACAGGGTAAGTCGATCAATATCTCGCGCGCGTTTGAAGTCGGTTGCACCCTCAACTGGATGCGCTATACCGCCGGACTGACCACTAAAATCAGCGGCCGCACGCTGGACGTCTCCATTCCGTTCCCGGAAGGCGCGCGCTATCAGGCGTGGACCCGTAAAGAGCCGGTTGGGGTGGTGGCGGGGATTGTTCCCTGGAACTTCCCGCTGATGATCGGCATGTGGAAGGTGATGCCGGCGCTGGCCTCCGGTTGTTCCATTGTGATTAAACCCTCTGAGACCACGCCGTTAACCCTGCTGCGAGTCGCGGAGCTGGCCACGGAGGCCGGGATCCCGGACGGCGTCTTTAACGTCGTCACCGGTAGCGGCGCCGAGTGCGGGGCGGCCTTAACGACCCATCCGCAGGTGGCGAAAGTGAGCTTCACCGGTTCGACCGCCACCGGCAAACAGATTGCCCGCGCGGCGGCCGATCGCCTGACCCGTGTAACCCTTGAACTCGGCGGCAAAAACCCGGCCATCGTGCTGAAAGATGCCGATCCGCAGTGGGTGATTGAAGGGTTAATGACCGGAAGTTTCCTCAATCAGGGGCAGGTATGCGCCGCCAGTTCGCGGATCTATATCGAAGCGCCGCTGTTTGATAACCTGGTCGCTGGCTTTGAGCAGGCGGTCAAGTCGCTGCAGGTGGGGCCGGGAATGGTTGAAACGACGCAAATTAACCCGGTGGTGTCGCAGGCGCACTGCGCCAAAGTGGCCGCTTATCTGGACGAAGCGCGTAAGCAAAACGCCGAGCTGATCAGCGGTAACGTTGGGCCGAATGGTAACGGTTTTTATATTGCGCCGACTCTGGTGATTAATCCGGATGCCGGGCTGCGCCTGAATCGCGAAGAGGTGTTTGGCCCGGTGGTGAACCTGGTGCGCGTCGCCGATGGCGAAGAGGCGCTACGCTTAGCCAACGACAGTGATTTTGGCCTCACCGCCAGCGTCTGGACCCGCGACCTGACTCAGGCGCTGAACTATACCGATCGTCTGCAGGCCGGTACAGTATGGGTCAACAGCCATACGCTGATTGATGCCAACCTGCCGTTCGGCGGGATGAAGCAGTCCGGTACCGGGCGCGATTTTGGTCCGGATTGGCTGGACGACTGGTGCGAAACCAAATCGGTGTGCGTGCGCTACTGATTTTTTGTCGGATGGCGCTACGCTTATCCGACCTACGGTTCGTGCGGCCTGCCTTTAATTTATTCACCACGCTGGCTGACACTACTGGTGCTGGTGATCTCAAAACCCCCCGGTGGCGCTACCGCTTTCCGGGGCTACAGCGCTTTGCGATTTGGTAGCCCGGAGAAGGCGCAACGCGCCGCCTCCGGGAAACGCCCCGGTGGTTCGACATACCTCTTCCCCCTGAGCGCTGATTTGCTATGATCGGCGCTCTTTTTTTCTGATGTTGCCCCGCTATGTGGAATGATGCGCTTTGCTATCAGCAGTACGGCGCGCCGGAAACGGTGCTCGCGCTGCATCACCTGCCGTTGCCGCCGCTGGCGCCCGGACGAGTACGCGTGCAAATGCGCTATGCGCCGGTCAACCCTTCCGATCTGATTCCCATTACCGGCGCTTACCGCCATCGTACGACGCTGCCATCGGTAGCGGGCTATGAAGGTGTTGGTGTGGTGATTGAAGACGCGACGAGTGGGCGTCCACGACTGGGGCAGCGGGTTCTGCCGCTGCGCGGCGCCGGAACCTGGCAGCGTTATCTTGATATTGACCCGCGCTGGCTGGTGCCGGTCGCTGAAGAGATAGATGACATCCTGGCCGCGCGCGGCTATATCAATCCGCTGACCGCAATGCTGATGCTGACGCGCTGGCCGGTGGCGGGGAAACATCTGCTTTTGACCGCGGCTTCATCGTCCTGCGCCAGCCTACTGGGACAGTGGGCGCTCGCCATGGGCGCGCGTTCGGTAAGCGGTATTATTCGCTCGCCGCAGCACATCCCGCGCTTACAGCAGTATGGCGTCTATCCGCTACTCGAAGGTGACAGGGCGCTGATTGAACAAGTGAGTCAGTACAGCGATCTGGTGTTTGATGCGGTGGGCGGTGAGCTGGCTGACTTTCTGCTATCGGTACTGCCGCAGTCGTCAACGCTTGTCTCTTACGGCTTGCTAGCCGGTAAACCGCTCACCCAGACGCGAGGCAGCGCATCGGTACGCAAATTTCATCTGCGGGAGGCCTTACCAACACTCAGCGTCGATGCGTGGCAGGCTGCTTTTACGGCGATCTGGCGCCAGCTGTCGACCACGGCGCAGCCTGCAGCGCAGGTGATAAAGCTGTGCGACTGGCGTGAAGCGATTGCCGCCGCAGGCCAGCCGGGAAGAAGCGGTAAAATCCTGCTCGATTTCACCGCGGGTTAAGATTATTTTTTCTTCTCGCCAAGCGTTGGGGTTTCGTCAAAGAAGTTCCACGGCTTGAGCAGCGCGTGCGCCCACTCGGTCGGCATGATCGGCCACTCTTCGGCGCGTGCGACGTGCGTGGTGCCGGTAGTAATCCATACGACGTCATCGTGGTTAGTCAGCGACTCATCATCCTTTGCGTACTGGCCTAAGCCGGTATCCTGGGCGGAGCGGTTGGGATATTTTCCTTCCGGATAACGTTCGCCTGGATGGTAGCGCGTCACCCACAGCTGTTTATCCATAAAGCTCAGACGATGATATATCCACTCGTCCGGGGCGAACCTGGCGCCGGTCGCCGCCGGGTGCGTGCCGCCGGCATAAGGGATAATCTGGTAAGAGACCGGGTTACCCATGCGGTTCTCTTTGCTGGTGTTGCTCAGCAGGCGGATGGTGCCCGGGTCGAATTTCTGCGCCGCTTTCTGCTCGCTATTGATTGTGTACTGATTCACCTGCATGGTGCTGGTGCGCGGGCCGCCGGCGGTGTTTGGCTTCACTTCAGGATCCATCGCCACCAGGGTGTTGTTTTCGCCGTCCACGTCGAGGTCGAGGCGGAAATTATAAATATGCTGGTGGGTGGTGCCGACAATATTATGGTCGATCAGCGTCCCGTAGCGGGTATCCTCTTTGGCGCTGGGGTCGTGCATGGTCTTCGCCATCACGCCTTTAACGGCTTCAATCCCGGTGGCGCCGGCATCGATGCCGATGGTGCCGTTGTCGTGGAACACCCAGTCAAAGATATAATCATAGTTCCCGACGGTACTGATCCAGCGCACCACCAGTTCCCGGCGCTCGGTGCTGACGTTAGGTTTGCCCATTTCCAGATGCTTATATTCCGGCCCGGCATAGCGTTCGAATATGGCGACCGCGCCTGGAATCGTGGTCGGTTTGCCGGTGTAATCGGCGATAGTTTCATCCAGCAGTACCGCATTCGATGGCGCATCTTTGCCGCGGACAATCGGCGATGTCAGAGTGCCCATGCCGTAATCGCCGGAGTCGAGGTAGGCTTTGAAATACCAGCCGACGTCCGGGTCGCCGTAGGGCACGATCATCCCGCCGAGGGAACCTTCATACATTACCTGGCGTTTTGTGCCGTTATCGTTGTAAGTCACCGTCGAGAGAATGGGCCCGACGCGCGAGTTAAGGCGCAGGTGGAAATCCCAGTTCCGCCAGTGGATGGTATCGCCGGTAATCGTATAGTTTTTGCCTTCCGGTTCGGTAATATCCAGCGGTTTCACCGCCGCGGCGTTGCGGTCTCGGCCATCATAAGGTCGTGGTTCCATTGGGACCGGGATCACCGGGCCTTCTTCAATTTTGATAATTTTCTTCGCTTCAAGGTCGACCACCGCCACCAGGTTTTCAATCGGGTGCGCCCAGTAGTTGCCGTCGCCGGTATCCAGATAACTGACTACCTTCAGCAGACGCGCATCCTGCTGCAGGCCATCTTTGCCATCAAAGTAGCCAACGGTGAGCGGGGTGGTGACCACTTTGCTGGGATCGGTGATTCCGTGCTTTTTCAGCACCTCAGCGAATTCGCTGCTGGCATTGATAATGTTCTGCACGCTGACAAAATCATCGAGCAGCACCATCCCGTGGGCGCCTTTAATTGGCGTCCATGAGAGGATTTTTTTGTTTTGCAGATCGACGACGGCTTCAATGACATGTTTGCCATCGAGCATCACCACATCGGCGGTGCGCGGGGCATCAACGGGCGTTCCCTGCAGGGCAAAGGCCCATACCGCCGCCTTGTCCGGTTCGTGTAAGGAAATCTCAGTAAAGCGGGTATTCGGCTGGAACTCCGGCGCGGCTTTAACAATGGTCACCGCTTCACCGATTTCCGCCGCCGAGAGCGAGTTTAACGGGTGAGGGCGCTTTTCTACCTGGAAGGTCTGATCGAGACCGGACTGGAACACATCGTTGATAAAGGTATCGGAGACCCAGGCTTTACCTTCCTTCATTACCACCGGCACCTGTAGATCAAGGGATTTACCGTTGACGATCGCCGTTTTGGCGCCGGGCTTGACTTTGACGTAAGCGCCGTCTTTTATCAGGGTAAACATTTGCGCGTAGTCATCCCACTGCACATCGGCGCCGAATTCCTGCAGCGTTTTATCCAACGGCACCATGTGCGCTTCGCTACCGTGAGCGAAGACCGGTGATTGCCAGGCGCAAATCACCGCGACAGCGAGGGCCAGCGCGGTTTTACGAGGGGAAAACATTAAGCCGTTTGCCATTGTGACCTCATCTTATTGTTGTGTTGTTATTGCCGCTGCGAATGTCGGCTTTGTTACGCTTACCCTAGCAGTCTGCCGCCCAGGAACGTTTGTTTGCTTTTGCCAGCTTGTTTGTCAGTTTTGCCAGACGGACGTAAAAAATGCCTCCGTAGAGGCATTGAGAACGTGCGCCGATTTTTTTGCCGGGTGGCGGCTGACGCCTTACCCGGCCTACCCAACCGGGTCTGACTGTCTGTAGGCCCGCGCAAGCGCAGCGCCGCCGGGCGATTTTTTTGCAGATTACGCCGGGAAATCTCCCTGCTGGCGCGCCACCAGGGTAAGAATGGAATACAGCGCCACCGCCTGCTGGTGCTGGTTGAAAATCTCAACAGCCCATTCCACCACGCCGGTGGCTTTCTCATCGGCGCTGCGCTGACGTTTGACCGTTTTCCGCTTACAGGTCAGGCGAACCTGAATGGTGTCTCCAGGTTTGACGGGTTCAATAAAGCGCAGGTTTTCCATGCCGTAGTTGGCGATAACCGGCCCGACGCCGGCATCGACGAATAGCCCGGCCGCTGCGGAGATCAGGAAATAGCCGTGAACCACCCGCTCGCCGAAAATCGACTCGGCGGCGGCGATTTTGTCCATATGCGCATAGAAATGGTCGCCGCTCAGGCAGGCGAAGTTAACGATATCCGCTTCGGTCAGGGTTCTCCGCGGGGTCAGTAAACTGTCGCCGGGCTGGATTTCTTCGAAGTATTTACGGAACGGGTGAATGCGGTCTTCGCTAACCTGCGCGCCACGCACCCACTGCTGGCCGATGGTCGCCAGCATCGTTGGGCTGCCCTGGACCGCGGTACGCTGCATATAGTGTTTCACCGAGCGCAGCCCGCCAAGCTCTTCTCCGCCGCCAGCGCGGCCGGGGCCGCCGTGTACCAGCTGCGGCAGCGGCGAGCCGTGGCCGGTCGACTCTGCCGAGGACTCCTCGTTAAGGATCTGAATACGACCATGCGCGCGCGCGGCGCCAAGGATAAACTCGCGCGCCAGCTCGCCGCTGGCGGTGACCAACGTCCCGGCCAGACTACCGCCGCCGGCGCGCGCCAGCGTCAGCGCATGCTGGCGGTCACGATATGGCATCAGCGTCGCTACCGGGCCAAAAGCTTCTATGGCGTGGACTGCCGGCGTTTCATCTGGCTGTGAGCAGTACAACAGGGTCGGCGGGAAGAATGCGCCGTCAGCATTAAGATCTGCCTGTCCGCCAAGCAGGGCTTCGCAGCCGGCGGCAATCAGTTTATTGACGTTATCCTGCACATCCTGACGCTGTTCGCTATTAACCAGGGCCCCCATTTTAACGCCCTCCTGCGCAGGGTCACCGACGGTTACTTTATGTAGGCGGGAGATCAGTGCATCGCTAACCGCATTAATCTGAGCTAGTGGCACAATGATTCTGCGGATAGCGGTACATTTTTGCCCGGCTTTCGCCGTCATCTCGCGGACCACTTCCCGAATAAACAGCGCGAATTCCGGTTGCTCCGGGGTGACATCTTCGCCTAATACGCAGCAGTTGAGCGAATCAGCTTCCATGGTAAAGGGAATGGATTTGGCCACCAGGTTAGGATGCGACCGTAGCTGCTGGCCGGTGGCGGCAGAGCCGGTAAAGGTCACCACGTCCTGGCTATCGAGATGGTCGAGAAGATCGCCCGCGCCGCCGCAAATCAGGCTGATGGCGCCTTCCGGCACCAGGCCGCTGTCGACAATCGCTTTTACCATCGCCTGGGTGAGCTGGGCGGTAGCGGTTGCCGGTTTAATGATAGCCGGCATACCGGCAAGCCACGTGGGCGCCAGTTTTTCCAGCATTCCCCAGCAGGGGAAGTTGAAGGCGTTGATATGTACGGCGACGCCCGACTTCGAGGTCAGCACGTGACGTGCGGCAAAACCGCCCTGTTTGGAGAGCGGAATTAGCTCGTCCTCCGGCCACAGGATATCGTCCGGCAGTTCGCGACTACCCAGCCCGGCATAAGTGAACAAAGTACCGATACCGCCTTCAATATCCACCCAACTGTCGGCGCGGGTTGCGCCGGTTTGCGCCGAGATGGCGTAGAACTCGGCTTTCTGCTCCAGCAGGTGTTTCGCCACTGCTTTCAGCATCGCGCTACGTTCAATAAAGGTCATCGCCTGCAGGGCTTTGCCACCGCGTTCAATCGCGAAGCGGCGCGCCTGCGCCATATCCAGTCCTTCACTGGTCACCTCCCAAAGCGCCGCGCCGGTAATGGCGTGATGGATAGTACGGGCGCGGCCCCGGCCGGTCTGCCAGGCGCCGGATAAGTAACTGGCTAACTGCTGCATCGCAAATCTCCAAATATGTTACGTGTGATATCTATAAATAGTTCTTTTATGAATCATAAAAATCAAGCCCGTATTTAATATTTTATTAACATTGTGATCGGTGGTTAATTGGTTGTTGTGCTTATATCGCTGTTTTATCTGTCATTTACAAAAGGTTTTGCGGTTATCATCACAAAAAGAACAAACAAAATTTGTGGTTTTATTTAACCAATATGTAACCTTCAATAAACAAAGTGATTCACATAAATGTTTTTGTTGTGAATATCGGAATCATAAAGGTGATGACGTGACAGAAGAACAACGCTTTGACCAGCGCATCGCGCAGGAAACGGCCATCGAACCGCAGGACTGGATGCCGGATGCCTATCGTAAGACCTTGATTCGGCAGATAGGCCAGCACGCGCACTCGGAAATTGTCGGCATGCTACCGGAAGGCAACTGGATCACCCGCGCGCCGACGCTGCGCCGCAAAGCGATCCTGCTGGCTAAGGTACAGGATGAGGCCGGGCATGGGCTTTATCTCTATAGCGCCGCGGAAACGCTGGGCTGCGCGCGGGAAGACCTGTATCAGAAAATGCTCGACGGGCAGATGAAATACTCCTCCATTTTTAACTACCCGACCCTCAGCTGGGCGGATATCGGCGTGATCGGCTGGCTGGTCGATGGCGCGGCCATCGTCAACCAGGTGGCGCTGTGCCGAACCTCCTACGGCCCCTATGCCCGGGCGATGGTCAAAATCTGCAAAGAAGAGAGCTTTCACCAGCGTCAGGGATTTGAAGCCTGCATGGCGCTGGCGCAGGGCAATGACGCGCAGCGGCAGATGCTGCAGGACGCCATTAACCGCTTCTGGTGGCCGGCGCTGATGATGTTTGGCCCCAACGATGACAACTCGCCGAACAGCGCCCGCAGCATGGCGTGGAAAATCAAACTGCACTCCAACGACGAGCTGCGTCAGCGCTTCGTCGATAACACCGTGCCGCAGGTAGAGATCCTCGGCATGACCGTACCGGACCCGGATTTGCGCTTTGATGAAGCCAGCGGCCACTACCGCTTTGGCGAAATCGACTGGCAGGAATTTAACGAGGTAATTAGCGGCCGTGGGATTTGCAATCACGAACGGCTGGCCGCCAAGCGTAAGGCCTGGGAAGAGGGCGAGTGGGTGCGCGAGGCCGCGCTGGCTCATGCGCAAAAACAGCAGGCCCGCAGCGCGGCATGAGGAGAGAGAACATGAGCAAAGTTTACTGGCCGTTATATGAAGTGTTCGTTCGTAGCAAACAGGGATTATCCCATCGCCACGTTGGCAGTCTGCACGCCGCCGACGATCAAATGGCGCTGGAGAACGCCCGCGATGCCTATACCCGCCGCAGCGAAGGCTGCTCGATTTGGGTGGTGAAGGCCAGCGAAATCGTTGCTTCGCAGCCGGAAGAGCGCGGCGAATTCTTCGACCCGGCGGAAAGCAAAGTCTACCGTCATCCGACTTTCTATACCGTGCCGGACGGCATGGAACATATGTGAGGCGGCGATGAATACCCCTAACTCCGTAGCCACCTACGCCCTGCGTCTTGGCGACAATGGTCTGGTTCTGGCCCAGCGTTTAGGCGCCTGGTGCGGCCATGCTCCCGAGCTCGAGATCGATCTTGCGCTGGCCAACATCGGCCTCGACCTGCTCGGCCAGGCGCGCAACTTTTTAAGCTATGCCGCCGAACTTAACGGCTGCGGCGACGAAGATACGCTGGCCTTTGGCCGCGAAGAACGCCAGTTCAGCAACCTGCTGCTGGTGGAGCAGCCCAACGGCAATTTTGCCGACACTATCGCCCGTCAGTTCTTTATCGACGTCTGGCACGTCGCCCTGTTCAGCCGTCTGGTGAACAGCCGCGATACGCAGCTGGCGGCCATTGCCGCTAAAGGGCTGAAAGAGGTGCGTTACCACCAGCGCTTTAGCCGCGGCTGGCTGGAGCGTCTCGGTAACGGCACCGAGGAATCAAATCGCAAAATGCAGCAGGCGGTCGACAATCTGTGGCGCTTCACCGGCGAACTGTTCCTTGCCGATGAAGTGGATCTCCTCCTGGTTGAGCAGGGCATTGCGGTTGATCCGCGCGAGCTTCAGGCCGAATGGCAAAGCGCGGTACACACGGCGCTGCTCGACTCCGGCTTACAGATCCCGCAGGAAGCGGCCTTCCGCAGCGGCGGCAAACAGGGGCTGCACAGTGAACATCTCGGCCCGCTGCTGGCGGAGATGCAGTATCTGCAGCGTTCGCATCCCGGACTGCAGTGGTAAGTGAGGTGACTATGCAACGTCTTGCCGACATCGCTCCAGCAGAGGTTCGTACCATCTGGGGATTATTAAGCGCGATCCCGGATCCGGAAGTGCCGGTACTCACTATCACCGACCTCGGTATGGTGCGCAGCGTCGCGCGCCACGGCGACGGCTGGGTGATTGGCTTTACCCCGACCTATTCGGGCTGTCCGGCGACGGAGCATCTGCTGGGCGAGATCCGCGCGGTCATGAGCGAGCATGGCTTTGTGCCGGTACATATCGTCCTGCAGCTGGATCCGCCGTGGACCACCGACTGGATGAGTCAGGATGCCCGCGAGCGCCTGCGCCAGTTCGGCATCAGCCCGCCCCAGGGGCACGCCTGCCATGCGGACATGCCCACCGAGGTGAGCTGCCCGCGCTGCGGCAGCACCCATACCTCGCTGATTAGCGAATTCGGTTCCACGGCCTGTAAAGCGCTCTATCGCTGCGACAGCTGCCGCGAACCTTTTGATTACTTTAAATGTATTTGAGGTTGCCATGACGACGTTCCATTCGCTTAAGGTGGCGAGAGTCGAGCCGGAAACCCGCGATGCGGTGACCATCACTTTTGCGATTCCGCAAGCCCTGCAGGCGGAGTACTGCTTTCGTCCGGGCCAGCATCTGACGCTAAAAGCCCGTCTGGGCGGCGAAGAACTGCGCCGCTGTTATTCCATTTGTCGCAGCCGCACGCCCGGCGAAATTAGCGTCGCGGTCAAAGCTATCGACGGCGGGCGCTTTTCGCGCTACGCCCAGCACGATATCCAGCAGGGTATGGAGCTGGAAGTGATGGTGCCGCAGGGGCATTTCGGTTATCAACCGCAGGCTGAACGGCAGGGTGAATATCTGGCGATTGCCGCCGGTTCCGGGATCACGCCGATGATGGCGATCATTAGCGCGACGCTGGCGACCGAGCCGCAAAGCCGCTTCACGCTGATCTACGGCAACCGCAGCAGCCATAGCATGATGTTCCGCCAGGCGCTGGCCGATTTAAAAGACCGCTATCCGCAGCGCCTGCAGGTGATACACCTGTTTAGCCAGGAGTCGATGGACAGCGATCTTTTACAGGGGCGCATTGACGGCGACAAACTGCGCCAACTCTCCGCGCGTTTACTGGATTTCAGCCGTTTCGATGACGCCTTTATCTGTGGACCGGCGGCGATGATGGACGACGCGGAAGCAACGTTACGTGAACTTGGCGTAGCGGAGAAATCGATTCATCTCGAACGCTTTAATACACCTGGCGGCAATGTGAAGCGCGCCGCCGGCGTACAGGCGGAAGGGCGCACGGTAACCATCCGCCAGGACGGGCGCGATCGGCTGATCGCCCTCAGCGCCGAAGACGACAGCATCCTGGATGCCGCATTGCGTCAGGGCGCGGATCTACCATTTGCCTGTAAGGGCGGGGTATGCGCCACCTGTAAATGCAAAGTGCTGCGTGGCGAAGTGGCGATGGCCGCCAATTACAGTCTGGAAGCGGATGAGCTGGCGGCGGGTTACGTACTGAGCTGCCAGTCGTTACCGACCAGCGGCGATGTGGTAGTCGACTTTGACGCGCGGGGGATGGCATGAGTGACCTGCTGATCCACCGTCATGGCCGGGTGTTACAGCTGACGCTGAACCGCCCGCAGGCCCGCAACGCGCTGAACAATGCCCTCTTAACCCAGATTGCCGAGGTGCTGGAGGCAGCGTCAATTGATGACAGCGTCGGCGTCTGCGTTATCAGCGGTAACGCGCGTTTTTTCGCCGCCGGGGCTGACCTCAACGAAATGGCTGAAAAAGATCTGCCTGCCACCCTTGATGATATTCGCCCACGGTTGTGGGGGCGAATCGATGCCTTTACTAAACCGCTCATCGCTTCGGTCAACGGCTACGCGCTGGGCGCCGGCTGCGAGCTGGCCCTGCTGTGCGACCTGATTGTCGCCGGTGACAACGCCCGTTTTGGCCTGCCGGAAATTACCCTCGGCATTATGCCGGGCGCTGGCGGCACCCAGCGGCTGATCCGCAGCGTAGGTAAGGCGCTGGCCAGCCGGATGGTGCTGAGCGGCGAAAGTATTGACGCCCGCCAGGCCCAGCAGGCCGGGTTGGTCAGCGATATCCATCCGGCGGCGTTAACCGATGAGTACGCCCTGAAACTGGCTGCCACCATCGCCCGCCATTCGCCGCTGGCGCTACGGGCGGCAAAACAGTCGCTGCGCCTGTCGCAGGAAGTCAGCCTGCAGGCCGGTCTGCAACAGGAGCGCCAGCTGTTTAGCCTGCTGAGCGCCACCGAGGACCGCCGCGAAGGCATCGACGCCTTCTTACAAAAACGTACACCGGAATTTAAAGGACGCTAATCGTGGAAGCTTTCATTCTCAGCGCAGTGGAACAGGGCGTCATGACCATTACCCTCAATCGCCCGGACCGCCTCAACAGTTTTAACGATCTGATGCATCAACAGCTGGCGGAATGTCTGAAGCAGGCCGAGCGCGATGACGGCATACGTTGCTTGCTGATCACCGGCGCTGGTCGCGGCTTTTGCGCCGGCCAGGATTTGAACGACCGTAATGTCGACCCCAGCGGCCCGCGGCCGGATCTCGGCATGTCGGTAGAACGCTTTTACAACCCGTTAGTGCGCCGTCTGGCGGCGCTGCCGAAGCCGGTCATCTGCGCGGTCAACGGTGTGGCCGCTGGCGCAGGCGCTACCCTGGCGCTGGGCTGCGATATCGTGCTGGCCGCGCGTTCGGCCAAATTTGTGATGGCGTTCAGTAAGCTCGGCCTGGTGCCGGACTGCGGCGGCAGCTGGTTCCTGCCGCGGGTGGCCGGTCGCGCTCGCGCAATGGGGCTGGCGCTGCTGGGCGATAGCCTAAGCGCGGAACAAGCCGCGCAGTGGGGAATGATCTGGCAGCTAGTGGACGATTCAGAACTGGCGGATACCAGTCTGCAGCTGGCGCGCCATCTGGCGGCGCAACCGACGTTTGGTCTTGGGCTGATTAAAAAGGCGCTGCTGGCTTCTGAAACCAACAGTCTCGACGCGCAGCTGGACCTGGAGCGCGATTATCAGCGTCTGGCCGGGCGCAGCGATGATTACCGCGAAGGGGTCAGCGCGTTTCTGGCCAAACGACCACCACAGTTCAGCGGGAAATAGGCCATGACAACATCCTTATCCACGGTGGCAGTGATCGGCAGCGGCACCATGGGAGCTGGTATTGCTGAAGTGGCCGCCGCAGCCGGACATCCGGTGCGTATTTTTGATATTAACCCTAAGGCCGTAGGCCAGGCGATAGAGGGTATCGCCGGGCGTCTGGCGTCGCGCGTTGCGCGGGGCAAACTGGCCCCTGAGCAGGCCGACGCGCTGCTGGCGCGCCTGCATCCGGCCCACGATTTAGCCGCGCTTGCTGATGCAGATTTAGTGATCGAAGCGGCCTCTGAACGTCTGGAAGTAAAAAAGGCGCTGTTCGCGCAGCTGGCGGAGATCTGCGCGCCTTCAACGTTGTTGACCAGTAATACCTCGTCTATTTCGATTACCGCCATCGCCGCCGGGGTCAAAAACCCGGAGCGGGTGGCCGGGCTGCACTTTTTTAATCCGGCGCCGGTGATGAAGCTGGTCGAGGTGGTGAGTGGCCTGGAGACTTCTGCGGAGGTGGTAGAGCAGCTGTGCCAGTGCGTAAGCGGCTGGGGGAAACAGCCGGTGCACTGCCGCTCAACGCCCGGTTTTATCGTTAACCGCGTAGCGCGTCCGTTCTACGCCGAGGCCTGGCGCGCGCTGGAAGAGCAGGTTGCCGCCCCTGAGGTTATCGATGCCGCTTTGCGTGACGGCGGCGGTTTTCCGATGGGACCGCTGGCGTTGACTGACCTGATTGGCCAGGACGTCAATTTCGCCGTGACCTGTTCGGTGTTTAACGCCTTCTGGCAGGACCGCCGTTACTTACCGTCGCTCCTCCAGCAAGAGCTGGCGCTGGCCGGGCGGCTGGGTAAAAAGAGCGGCCACGGCGTCTATCGCTGGCCCGCTGAGACGCAGCCGGACGCGGCGCTGCCGTCGGTATCTACTGGCGCTCAATCCATTACGGTTGTAAGTGACAACGTCACTGAATTAGATGATCTCTTGTTGCTGGAGACCGAAGGTGAGACGGCGCTGGCGCTGAGTGTGAAGCACCACCGCCCGGTGGTGGTGTATGACCTGTGCGCCAGCGATACGGTGGTGCTGGCCGCAGCGGCGACCAACGCGCCAGCGGCCACTGATAAGGCCGTGCATTACTTCCAACAGCAGGGCAAGAAAGTGCTACGTATCGCCGATTATCCCGGACTGCTGGTGTGGCGCACGGTGGCGATGCTAATCAACGAAGCGTTGGATGCGGTGCAAAAAGGGGTCGCCAGCGCGCAGGATATCGATACCGCCATGCGCCTTGGCGTCAACTATCCGCAAGGCCCGCTGGCGTGGGGAGAAAGCCTTGGCTGGCGACGGGTGCTGCAACTGCTGGAGAACCTGCAACACCATTATGGCGAGGAGCGCTATCGCCCCTGTTCCCTGTTGCGCCAGAAGGCGCTGATGGAGAAGCACCATGAGCAATGATCCGTGGCGCAACGCGCGCGTGATGTACGAAAAAGATACCTGCGCCAGAAAGATGGGGATCGAACTTATCGAAATGGACGACGGTTTTGCGCAGATGAGCATGACCGTCTCGGCGGACATGCTTAACGGCCATCAAACCTGTCACGGCGGTCAGCTATTTACGCTTGCCGATACCGCTTTCGCTTACGCCTGTAACAGCCAGGGGCTGGCGGCGGTGGCCTCGGCGGCGAGCATTGATTTTCTTCGTCCGGCGTTTGCCGGCGACAGGCTGGTCGCCACCGCCAGAGTTAAACAGCAGGGCAAGCTGACTGGCGTCTACGACATCGAAATTGTTAATCAACAGCAAAAGATTGTGGCCCTGTTTCGCGGCAAATCGCACCGCATCGGCGGCACAATCACGGGAGAAGTGTAATGCGCGACGCCTTTATTTGTGACGGGATCCGCACGCCGATTGGCCGCTACGGCGGAGCGCTGGCCGGCGTCCGCGCCGACGATCTGGCGGCGATCCCGCTGCGTGAGCTGCTGAGCCGCAATCCCGGGCTCGACCCGGCAGCGATTGATGATGTGATTTTCGGCTGCGCTAACCAGGCCGGTGAAGATAACCGCAACGTGGCGCACATGGCGACGTTGTTGGCCGGTTACCCGCATACCGTGCCGGGCACCACGATTAACCGCTTGTGCGGATCGGGTCTGGATGCAATCGGTTTTGCCGCCAGGGCGATCAAAGCCGGCGATGCCGATCTGCTGATTGCCGGCGGCGTGGAATCGATGTCGCGCGCGCCGTTCGTAATGGGAAAAGCCAGCACGCCGTATCAGCGTCAGGCGGAACTCTTCGATACCACGATTGGCTGGCGTTTTGTGAACCCGCTCATGGCGCAACAATTCGGAACTGACAGCATGCCGGAAACGGCAGAGAATGTAGCTGAATTGTTAAATATCAGCCGGGCCGACCAGGACGCTTTCGCCTGGCGCAGCCAGCAGCGCACGGCGCAGGCCCAGCGCGATGGCATTCTGGCGCAGGAAATCGTGCCGGTGCAGATCATCGGCAAGAAAGGCGCGGTCAGCGCGGTACGCGATGATGAGCATCCCCGCCCGGAAACCACGCTTGAGCAACTCGCGCTATTAAAAGCGCCGTTCCGGAAAGGCGGAGTCATTACGGCCGGGAATGCATCCGGCGTTAACGATGGCGCAGCGGCGCTGATGATCGCCAGTGAACAGCAGGCCAGCGTACAGGGGCTTACGCCGCGCGCGCGTATCGTGGCGATGGCGACGGCGGGTGTTGAGCCGCGCCTGATGGGGCTGGGGCCGGTACCGGCGGTGCGTAAAGTGCTGGAGCGCGCCGGACTCAATATTAACGATATGGATCTGATAGAGCTGAATGAGGCCTTCGCCGCGCAGGCGCTGGGGGTGCTCAGACAACTCGGCGTGCCGGACGATGCGGCGCACGTGAATCCCAACGGCGGCGCCATCGCGTTAGGTCATCCGCTGGGCATGAGCGGCGCGCGGCTGGCGCTGAGCGCCAGCCTTGAGCTGCAACGCCGGGGCGGGCGCTATGCGCTGTGTACGATGTGTATTGGCGTGGGTCAGGGCATTGCCATGATCCTTGAGCGAGTGTGAGCTAATTTACCTGCGAGTACCCTACAATGATAACTACTACAAAATTAGATCCGATTGAAACCGCATCGCGTGACGAACTGCAGGCCCTGCAAACCCAGCGCCTGAAATGGACGCTGAAGCATGCGTATGAAAATGTGCCGATGTATCGCCGCAAATTCGACGCAGCAGGCGTGCACCCTGACGACTTCCGGGAATTAAACGATCTGAAAAAATTCCCCTGTACTACCAAACAAGATCTGCGCGACAACTATCCGTTCGATACCTTCGCGGTGCCGATGGAGCAGGTGGTGCGCATTCACGCCTCATCCGGCACCACCGGCAAACCGACGGTGGTGGGTTATACGCAAAACGATATTGATAACTGGGCCAATATTGTCGCCCGTTCGCTGCGTGCGGCCGGTGGTTCAGCGAAAGACAAAATTCACGTCGCCTACGGCTACGGCCTGTTTACCGGCGGCCTTGGCGCGCACTACGGCGCGGAACGTTTAGGCGCGACGGTGATCCCGATGTCCGGCGGTCAGACCGAGAAACAGGCGCAGTTAATCCGCGATTTTCAGCCGGATATGATCATGGTGACGCCGTCCTACTGCCTGAATCTGATTGAAGAGCTGGAACGCCAGATGGGCGGCGATGCCCGCGGTTGTTCATTGCGGGTCGGCGTGTTTGGCGCCGAGCCGTGGACGCTGGCGATGCGCGCGGAAATCGAGCGCCGCCTGGGGATCACCGCGCTGGATATTTACGGTTTGTCGGAAGTCATGGGTCCGGGCGTAGCGATGGAGTGTCTGGAAACCGTTGACGGCCCGACCATCTGGGAAGACCACTTCTTCCCGGAAATCGTCAACCCGGACGACGGTACGCCGCTGGAAGATGGCGAGCATGGCGAACTGCTGTTTACCACCTTGACCAAAGAAGCGCTGCCGGTGATCCGCTATCGTACCCGCGACCTGACGCGCCTGCTGCCGGGAACCGCGCGGACCATGCGCCGCATGGATCGCATCAGTGGACGCAGCGACGATATGTTGATTATCCGCGGAGTTAACGTCTTCCCCTCGCAGCTGGAAGAGGAGATCCTCAAGTTTGAACACCTGGCGCCGCACTATCAGTTAGAGGTGAATCGCCGCGGTCATCTTGATTCGCTGGCGGTACGCGTTGAGCTGAAAGAGAGTGGGCTGGCGCTGAGTCATGAACAACGCTGCCAGATTTGCCATCAGTTGCGTCACCGTATTAAGTCAATGGTCGGGATTTCTACCGATATTACTATCGTCAACTGCGGCAGCATTCCTCGCTCTGAAGGAAAAGCTTGCCGGGTATTCGATCTGCGTAAAGCGGTGGTTAGCGGTTAAATCTCTCCCGGTAACCCGGCTGAGGCCTTTACGCCGTAAGCCGGGAATTTCCTGTGCTATGATTCATAAAGGAAAAATATAACAACAGAATGAATCAGATGAGTAAACTCGACGCCTTTATTCAACAAGCTGTAACGGCGATGCCGATTAGCGGCACGTCATTAATTGCCTCGCTGTATGGCGACGCCTTATTACAACGCGGTGGGGAAGTATGGCTGGGTAGCGTCGCGGCGCTGCTTGAAGGATTAGGTTTCGGCGAGCGCTTTGTACGCACCGCGCTATTTCGTCTCAATAAAGAAGCGTGGCTCGACGTCGTGCGTATCGGCCGGCGCAGCTTTTATCGCCTGAGCGATAAAGGACTACGTCTGACCCGGCGCGCGGAACATAAAATTTATCGGGCGAACGCTCCCGAATGGGACGGAACCTGGCTGCTGCTACTGTCGGAAGGATTAGAAAAAACGGTTCTGGCGGAAGTCAAAAAGCAACTGCTATGGCAGGGATTTGGCGCGCTGGCGCCGAGCCTGCTGGCCTCGCCGTCGCAAAAGCTGGCCGATGTCCAATCGCTGCTACATGAAGCGGGCGTCGCTGAAAACGTCATCTGTTTTGAAGCCCATTCGCCGCTGGCGCTCTCAAGGGCGGCGCTGCGTGACCGCGTAGAAGAGTGCTGGCATCTCACCGAACAAAATGAGATGTACGAGGCGTTTATCGCATTGTTCCGACCGTTACTGCCGCTGCTGCGCGACAGCGAACCGTCAGAGCTGACGCCGGAGCGCTGTTTCCAGATCCAACTGCTGCTTATCCATTTCTATCGCCGGGTGGTATTAAAAGACCCGCTGCTGCCGGAAGAGCTCCTGCCTGCGCACTGGGCCGGGCAAACCGCGCGGCAGCTGTGTATCAATATTTATCAACGCGTGACGCCCGGCGCGCTGGCCTTTGTCGGCGAAAAAGGCGAAAGCTCGGTTGGCGAGCTTCCCGCGCCGGGGCCGCTTTATTTTCAACGCTTTGGCGGTTTGCCGGGCGTCTAAGGAGGTTGCATGCCGATTTATCAGATTGATGGGCTGACGCCAGTGGTGCCGGACGAGAGCTATGTTCATCCGACGGCGGTGCTGATTGGCGATGTGATCCTGGGAAAAGGGGTCTATGTTGGGCCAAATGCCAGCCTGCGCGGCGATTTTGGCCGTATTGTAGTAAAAGACGGAGCCAATATTCAGGATAACTGCGTCATGCACGGCTTCCCCGGCCAGGATACCGTGGTGGAAGAGGACGGTCACATCGGCCACGGCGCAATTCTGCACGGCTGCGTGATTGGTCGCAACGCGCTGGTGGGGATGAGCGCGGTAATTATCGACGGGGCGGTAATTGGCGAAAACAGTATTGTCGGCGCATCGGCCTTCGTAAAAGCGAAAGCGGAAATGCCCGCCAATCATTTAATTATCGGCAGTCCGGCGAAAGCAATTCGTACGCTGAGCGAGCAGGAACTGGAGTGGAAAAAACACGGTACCCGTGAATACCAGGTGCTGGTGGAACGCTGTAAGCAGTCGCTGCATCAGGTGGAGCCATTAAAAGAGATAGAGGCCGGGCGTAAGCGTCTGGAATTTGATGAAAACCTGCGGCCAAAATCGGCGAGCTGAATGTGACTATTGTTTTTATTATAGCGTGACCGCTCCGGTACAGGTTTGTTGCCGCACGGACACGGGGCGGCGAACGTCATAATCAGCGCTTCTGCTTGTAAAAGGAATCAATTAATTCATCAATAAACTTCTGCGCCAGCATCTCTACAGCGCCGCTACGGGTAAGCATCGCCAGGCAGGCCAGGCGGTCCAGTTTACGTAGCACTGAGCGTTTAACCGACAGCGAAATAGCCTTTTTTTGATCCTTATTCAATACCACTTTACCTGATGGCATCGGCATTTTCAGGCCGCTATTGACACGGAGCGCTTCTGCCATTCGCTCCATCATATCCTTAGTCAAGGAGCCACTGGCGACAAGTTGATAGGTATGGGCGGCTTTACTGTATTTTATTTCCGCCTCATAGGTGTCCCGCAACGTTTTCAACGTTCTTGATAACGTTGGATCCGAACAATCTAGCTTTTCCAGCAGTTCCGCTGAGGATACCGGTTGCCCGTTGCCGAGAATAAGCGCCAGTTTAAAAATGCGCTCTTGTTTACTATTTAATCTCATCCTGAGACCATCGCATTATCCATAGTGGGTATGTTGATTAATTTATCTAACCCTGGGCTAAAGCATCAGGGGCGAAATCACTAACAATGCCGTAATAGGCTGCTCTGGCCAGAATTGCCGCTGCCCAGTTGCGATGGGTGGCCGGTTCGCACATTGTTCCCTGAGATTTAAACACTGCCTGGCTGGAGTTAAGGATCCGTAGCGCATCAGCGTGTTCGCCGGGCGTGACCATTAGCGCACGCTCAATAGTCAGTAACTGATTGGGATGGATGGCTGTTTTTCCGACCAGGCCGTGGGCCATATCCAGTTGCAATTCCCGCTCCATGATCTCCTGGCTATCGATATGTTCGCAGACCGGTGCCGTCAGGGCAAAATGATAGGGGGAGAAAACGGATACCAGCATTTTGATAACGTATCCCATTGGCCCGTCATACAGCGTCAGATTACGCGAACGACGCAGCGAGATAACATTCATGAGATCGTTACCACCGATACGCAAGGCAATTATCCTGGCCCGACACGGATGGGCGCTGAGCTCTCCGGCAAGCTGGCGCATTTTCTCGCAATCAAACACCTCTTCGGTTTCCAGCGTTGGCATTATGCTCAGAGGAGTGCTGCCGATCGCGCGCCACCAGCAAGCCAATGAATGATGCGTAAATTTGGGAATGACCAGGCCGTCAATGGCCGTCAAATCAAAGTTCTCAATTAGCAGTTTCGCCATGGTTAGATGTCGTGGGCGAATAAATACCAGCGGCCAGTAATGATGCTCTTGCGTTGCTTTGGCTCGGGCTAGCTGTATACAGAGGTTTTTGAGGTTTACCAGAGCATGTTTGATATCGCTTTCGTTAACCGAATCTTCAAGACAAATCACTAATGAGCGTAGCCCTTTAATTTTGCCGTCAATAATAGTAGAGGCAATATCGTGGCGAGTGGCGGGCATGTATAGGGTCGCTCCCAGATTCCATGCCGAGAGACGTGTTTTCATTAAAATACCTTCTTAATAATAGTGACGGCGCGGTATTGGCCAATTTCATCGCCAACTTCGCTTATATGAATACCTTTATCGCGGGCTAACGCCATCAGTAGCGCAACATCCGGATCGTTAATGGCGCGCACCAGAACATGATCGGGTACCCTGCGAAGCACCGCGCGCGTTGCTTCTGCGATGCCTGGTTTGATGCGGTTAAGATTGTCGACGGCATATCGTTCAGCGAGATGAAGCACTACCGCTTCGCTTTTACATCGAAGTCTGGCTTTCTGCGCTAAATCGGGTTTAATCTGCGCGGCAGAAACTAGCGTCTGTCGATAATTATCAACGGTATCAACTAGTAGTTGGCCGCATTCAAAATCAGCTAAATGATCGCATTGCACACAACCGTGAAAGCCGACCGGTGACCATAGTGAGCGAGAAATCAGACCCGATACCGGCGCCCCCATGATACCGAAGGGGATTAACCAGTCATCGTCAGACGCGGACAACCATGCGCAGCCGCAGGGGTCGGCTAACACCACCAGCTTTGGTTCGGCAGGGTAGCCTTTTCGGCCGTGAAGCGAACGTTGCAGCTGCGAGCGAATGGCGCCTTTACCGGTCCATCCGTCGACAAATACGATACCTTGCGTACCGTGACGATTTTCAATCCATTCAAGTGCGGCGCTATCAATACCGCGATCGCGAATTATGCTGATACCGTAGTGGAAGGACGTTTTACCCGCGTCGCGCAGCGCCCGCTGTAGCATCACCCCCAGCGGGACACCCGCACGCACCAAACTCACCAGGATGATAGGCGTATTGTTGAACTGCGCGATGAGCGTGTGACTGAGCTGCTGCACTTCGTTAGCCATACGTGGCGTTTCGCGCTGTAGGGCTTTGGCAAAAAGATTAAGATGCCACTGACTTGGCGCGGGCTCCTGGCTTAGCAAGTCGGAATAATGCGCTTTACCCGATTGAATCAAAGCCTCTTTTTCATCAACCGACGTCATGGCGATATTCACAGGATTGAGCAAAAAGCGGACGTCATTTTGCGCAAAAGCGCCGGAAAAGTGATGGAGCTTGTGCATATTAAGAACCTGCGAAAATGTGGTGATTGATAGCTGTGGCAAACTGGCTCTGCTGGGGGACGGCAAACCAATGGCAAAGTTGCAAAAAGCGATGGTCGCTAAGACTGTCGCCAAACCCGAGCACCGGGAACGTACCGCGCTGGGCCTGCAATTTATTTATTAGCCAACCGACGGCCAGCCCTTTATCGACAGGCTCCGGTATCCAGGCAACGTTATTGCCGTTGCGGTGAAGATAAAACCCCTGCAGCGTGAAACGCTGCGTCAGCCAGTCGGCAAAAGCGTAGAGCTCGGCGATTCTGGTGCTGTCGCGATGTTTCATCACCAGGTAAACGGGCACGTCGTCATACTCTTCGTTGATGCGCGCCCAGCCGTCGATACCTTGAATAGCCATCTGGGTAGTTATGTCGTGTTGCATGGCTTTAAGTCTGTCAGCATAGGGCGCCAGGCTAGCTACCATATGATGTTGCCACTCGGTATCCGGTAGCCCTTCAGGCGTCATGATGACTGCGCCGTGGGTGGTTATAGCCCATGAGCGAAATGGGATTTGCACCCGCGTCAACTCTTCACTCCCTCTGGCGGTGACGGGGATCAGTTCGGCGTGTTCAAGCAACCAATCGACGAACATGGCCTGAGCTTCGTTCATATAGCTGCGCGGACGCATTTCCCTGTCCAGCGCGGCGCAACGAAAGGGGGCCGCAGAAAGTTCATTGACCATTTTTCGTCTGGTCTGAAATAGCGTATCGTCGAGATCGGAAAATACTACTGGCTTATTCATAAGATAAAATCTCCAGTCGCGAACAAAGCGACTCCAGCGCGTGGACCAGGTGGGGATCAACGCTTTTCGTAGGGGTCTCTATACATAAAATAATGCGATCGAAACGCTGGTGGGCGACGTTGTAGACAAAGTTTGGGATGCCCAGCCCGTAATTATCGTTAAATGACAACAGCGATTGGATCGCCATGCCAGGCGCAATCGGCGAGCGACTGGTCGCGCTGAACTTAACAGTGGCGCCTTGTTGCTCAAGGCGTTCGGCCAGCAAAAATGGTTCCCAGACAAACTCACCGCTGCCCAGTACCAGGATAGTCTCTCCTGTGGTTGCGTTGATCTCGATGCCAAGGTCTGCCGCGGGACGTATCATTCCCAGACGCCCCCACGTCTGGCGCCGGGAAAGAGCATACTCCCCACGCGAGGTGATATTGACGGCAGGCATGTCGGGAGGCGTAGCGTTGGACAGCGGATGCCATTCCCAACGTCCTTTAACTAACGCGATCTGGCTCACCGGCAGGTTACAACGCCTGGCGAAGGCATCGCCGCTCCAGTCGGTAAGCGTCACGGAGACAGCACTTTGCAAATGTGTCAGGTGCGGGTGTAACGCGGACACGAGATTGATGAAGGTATTGCCGGTCGTGGCTTCATCATCGATGAGCACCAGAGTTTTAGCTTCCAGCACCCGTCGGCGCATCTCTCGATCGTGGGGGAGATAAATCAAATGGTCCGTGGCATGGCTGTGCGCTTCTTTAAATTCGCACAGTAGTTCCGCCTCTTGCGGATGACGCGTAGAGGTGAGATAGATTGCCCGGTCAACGCGTTTGCGGAGTTCGTCAAACACGCCAGCGCCGAGACCAACGGCAGTCTCAGCCATCCCGACGAACAACACCGGACCGGCGAGGTCGGCGGGGAAACTTACGGCAAGTCGCTGGTAAACTGCGCGCATGGTTGCGGGCGAAACAGGAATATGCCGACCTAAAACATGGCTGACAAAGAGAAACGCCCTTTTAGGGTTGCGCCGTTCAGCGATGTCGAACAGTGCATGAAGTTCGTTTTCCTCGCCGTGGTGAAACACACGTAATTCGCCACTTGAGAGCTGACGGAGGTAGCAGTTTTCGTTTTTCATCATTTCACCTCCGCATTATGCGAAGGCGCAAGCGCATTATTGAGTTGCTGAGGATATTGACAGCTCTCTGTCATGACTCTGATGGTTGCAGGGGTGAATTGATGCGCTACGCGCTGCACAATGTCATCCGCCGTCAGTAAACCCAGCCGCTGCGCGGCGAACAACCCGGGCAAATTCACGCCGCTGTGGCGGGTATACCCAATACCACCGGAGGGGCGTAGATTAATCTCCAGTAAAAGCGGTTTGCCCTCTGTATTGTGACGAGTCTGTACGTTTACCATACCATCAGCATGCAGTGATTCGGCGCAGGCGCAGGCAAGTTCGATCGCCGCTCCTTTATTTTCCAGATACTGCAATGCACCTTCTTTTCGCCTGCCAATGGCTGTCAGTACTTTGCCATGACTAAGCAGCATGTCGACAGAGTATTCTGGACCTGGAAGCCAGGGCATGAGTACCAGTGGAGTAAACGTCTCACTGGTCTTAACGGCTTCAATATATTGTTCCGGGCGGATACGTCGCTGTTCCGGATGATTAATAATACCTGTAGAAAGCGCGTGCTCATCAAATAGCCAAAACCCCGCGCCATAAATGCCGGTAACGGGTTTCACACATAGGCGGCTGCCGGGGAAAGGCGAAGCTTTGAGTAGATATTCCAGCGTGTTGGCATCATTGACTCGTATGGATGGCACCACGGGAAGCCCACATGCTTGCATGGCTTTTGCAAAGTTGACTTTGTCATCGGCAATATCAAATGTGGACACCTGGCGGGCGCCCGTGGTGAGAGTCACGCCCAGCGCTTCAATCTGCCGTCGGTGCTGTTCGTACCAGCGGCACGCTTTGCCAACCTGAATTGCGGCAATGCCATACTCTTTTACTATTGATGAAATAAATGGCATCCGTGAATTGATGTCGGTGGGTTCACTTAATGAAAAATGTGCCGTTGATAATATTTCATGTCGGGGTTGACTGTGTGAGGCGTAGGTGGTTATAGGATGTTCGTTATTATTGATTGTGAAACCATTAATGCCGAAAATGATATCGCGTTGGGAGGATAGTCCCTCCATAATCCATATTTTTCTTTCCATTGATATTATTTCCACGCGTCCAGCGTTAAATTTAACTGGAGTCTAAAAGCGCTATGTTGGCATGTCAATCATAATATGAGGCGCTTTTTTTGTTTTCGGAATGATTATTTATGAAATGAATGTATTCATATCTCCGTAATGATTTTTAAAATGATTTATCATCGGCGAGTTTTTCTTTTTCTTAATTTTCTAAATTGCCTTGTGTCAGTTCTTTATCATGATATGATTTTTTTGAGTCTTTAACGCATATTGATTTGCTAAATGTATTTAATAGGGAAGAATAAATGGTCTCACTTACTAAAAATCAGACAATATCATTAAGCAAAGTATCTCCGGCATTATCGCAGCTGACTTTTGGTCTGGGCTGGGATCCTCTGCGGGCGAAGAAAAAAGGGCTATTCGGCGGGTTGTTCTCCGGTGGCGCAGGTTCTATCGACCTTGATGCAAGCTGCATTCTATTGAACAAGAATGGCAACGTGCTGGATACCATTTGGTTTGGCCAGCTGAAATCTCGCTGTGGCGCTGTCGTGCATAGCGGCGATAACTTAACGGGAGAAGGTGACGGTGATGATGAAGTCATTCGCGTTAATCTGGAGAAACTTTCCGCTAACGTGGAATATCTGGCCTTTACCGTCAATAGTTTTCGCGGCCAAACGTTTAACGAAGTTGAGAATGCCCATTGCCGCGTGCTCGATCAAAATAATCAGGAATTGGCCCGCTATCAGCTAACCGAGCAAGGTTCTCATACCGGCATTATTATTGCTTCATTAAGCCGCCAGAACGGCAGTTGGGATTTTACCGCCCATGGTCAAGCAGCTCAGGGGCGCACCATCGACGATATGAAAAGTGACGTATTACGCATTGTGGTGCGCTAATGAAACTATTACCCGGAGGAAATAGCGCGGTTCCTGTTGCTAACCTTAGTATCAAAATAAGCGCGGGCAGTAGTATTGATGTGTCGTCATTTCGTCTCTATGCCAATAATAAGGTAAGAGGCGATGCGGATATGTGTTTTTACGGCCAGCCGCGAAATGATGATAATACCATTGAGCTGAGTACTAATAATACCGCTACTGTATTTCAGGTAGCATTAGGGCTGCTGCAGGCGGATGTCCAGAAAGTGGCCTTTACCGCAACCTGCGATAATAACAGGACTATCGGTGAATTAGGCCATTTGACGATCGCGGTGGAGCATAACGGTACTACGCTGATTGAGTGTCAGGTCGATGTTCACGGTCGAAATGAAGCCGCGCTGATACTGGGCGAACTTTATCGGCGTAATGGCGAGTGGAAGTTTCGTTTTGTCGCCCAGGGATTTACTGGCGGCCTAAAACCGCTCGCTGAATACTATGGCGTTGATATTGCCGATGAAGCCTTGCCCCCTGCAGATGAACCCATGAAAGTGAACCTCAGTAAGGTCACTTTGACTAAAGAGAAACCGGCAATCAGCCTCGCTAAACGTGACGATTATGGCGAGATACGCGTAAATCTGAATTGGCATCGCCAAAGCTCGGCTACAGGTTTATTTGGTTCATTATTAGGGGCAGGCGCCAGCAGCGTTGATCTGGATCTGGGCGCTTTTGTCGAATTAAAAAATGGCGATTTAAGCGTAGTACAAGCACTGGGTAATGCATTTGGGCGATATCAACAACCGCCTTTTATTCAGCTTCAGGGTGACGATCGCACGGGGGCGGTTAACGATGGAGAATGGATCTGGATCAATGGTAGCGAATGGCAAAAAATTAACCAGATATTAATCTATGCCTTTATTTATGAGGGGGTCGCCAGTTGGGATAAAACAGATGGTGTCGTCACGCTACATGTTCCCGGGCAGCCGCCAATCGAAACCCGACTGACCGAAGGCAATAATCGTCGAACAATGTGCGCTATTGCTCGCTTAGTCAATGATAACGGCGCCATAAAAGTAGAGCGTATAAATCAATATTTCACCGGCCATAAAGAGATGGATCGCGCATTCGGCTGGGGATTCCGCTGGCGAGCCGGTTCAAAATAAAGAAAACCAAGTGAGGGAACGATGGGATTATTCAATAAAGTAAAATCGACATTGAGCGCCAGCCGCGTAGAACTGGTCAAACAGGTTGGGCGATTTAAAAATAAGAAATTCATGCAAGGAACTGTTGCGGTATGTGCTCGTATTGCCGTTTCCAGTGATGGTGTTAGCGCCGAAGAAAAACAGAAAATGATGGGTTTTCTGCGCTCGTCGGAAGAAATGAAAGTTTTTGATACCAACGAAGTAATCGACTTTTTTAATAAATTGGTATCCAGCTTCGATTTCGATATGGAAATCGGCAAAGGTGAAACCATGAAATATATTCTGGCCTTAAAGGATCAGCCAGAAGCTGCGCAATTGGCTGTACGGGTAGGAATTGCGGTGGGTAAAAGCGATGGTAATTTCGACCCGGATGAACAGGCGGCAACCCGAGAAATAATCGCTGCGCTCGGTTTTAACGCTGAAGAGTTTGGTCTTTAACCACAGCACTTAAAGGTATTTCATGGTCTCCACTCATTTAGGTTTTCCCGTTGAAACGGTGAGCGTTTTTATTATTCTCGCCATTGGGGCGATCGTTATTGACCTCGTAATGCATCGTAACGATAGCGTCATATCGCTGAAAAGCGCGGCGTTATGGTCACTATTTTGGGTTGCGGTGGCGATGGTTTTTGCCGGGTTTCTACTGGTGCACCACGGCGCGGAAGTGGCTAGTTTATTTGTTACTGGTTACGCCTTAGAAAAAGTGCTTTCGGTCGATAATCTTTTCGTGATGATGGCGATCTTCTCCTGGTTTGGCATCCCGGAACGCTATCGCCATCGCGTCCTTTACTGGGGAGTGATCGGCGCGATTATTTTCCGCGCTATTTTTGTCGCCATTGGCACAGGACTATTAGCGCTGGGCCCGTATGTTGAAATAGTCTTTGCCTTAATTGTGCTTTGGACGGCCGTCATGATGTTAAAAAGCGGGGAGGAGAGCGATGAAATTGAAGATTACTCGCAGCATCTCGCTTACCGTCTTGTAAAACGTGTATTCCCTATCTGGCCAAAATTAGTGGGGCATGCTTTTTTACTTACCGCGAAAGAGGTCGAGCGTGAACGGGCGAAGCCGGAAAATAAAGATCTCATTATCAGCACCGGAAAGCGCGTCGCGTTATATGCAACGCCGCTGATGCTATGCGTGGCAGTAGTAGAACTCTCTGATGTGATGTTTGCTTTTGATTCCGTGCCGGCCATTATTGCAATAAGCCAGGAGCCGCTGATTGTCTATAGCGCGATGATGTTTGCCATCCTTGGCCTACGTACGCTTTATTTTGTATTGGAGGCACTCAAACATTATTTAGTGCATCTTGAAAAAGCGGTCATCGTATTGCTTTTCTTTATTGCCTTTAAGCTTGGTCTGAACGCCACCGATCATCTTTGGCACCATGGCTATAGTATTTCGGCGACCGCCAGTCTGTATGTCGTTCTACTGGTGCTTATTGTTGGTATTGTCGCCAGTTTTGTCTTTCAGGATAAAAACGAGGAACAGCCAGGGGAGCATTAATTCCTCGCGCTGTCCTTATTCATGTTCACTTTAAAAAGGATTTAATATGAGCGTATCACTGTCAAAAGGCGGTAACGTTTCTCTTAGCAAAAGCGATCCGTCAATGAAAAACGTGCTGGTTGGATTAGGGTGGGATGTCCGCACTACCGACGGCCAGGATTTTGACCTCGATGCATCTGCCTTCCTGTTATCAGAGACGGGAAAGGTGCGCAGCGATAGCGATTTCATCTTCTACAACAACTTAAAATCGGCAGACGGTTCGGTCACCCACACCGGCGACAACCGCACCGGGGAAGGCGATGGCGATGATGAATCGCTAATCATCAAACTGGATATGATCCCGGCCAACGTCGCCAAAATCGTCTTCGTGGTTACCATTCACGATGCACAAATGCGTCGTCAGAGTTTTGGTCAGGTGTCAGGCGCTTTTATTCGTCTGGTCAACAACGATTCACAACTTGAAGTGGCCCGTTACGATTTGACGGAAGACGCTTCCAGCGAGACGGCAATGCTATTTGGTGAACTTTATCGCCATAACGGCGAGTGGAAATTCCGCGCCGTTGGGCAGGGATACGCTGGCGGATTATCCAGCGTCTGCGCCCAGTATGGCATTAATGCATCTTAAAAACCGAGCAGCCCGACCGTCCGTCGGGCCATACAGTAGTTTATAACAGGAGGTTTAAAATGGCTGTTTCCCTCGTTAAAGGCGGTAACGTATCACTCACTAAAGAAGCGCCGTCGATGAATATTGCGATGGTGGGATTGGGTTGGGATGCGCGAGTAACGGATGGGCAAGATTTCGATCTCGATGCATCGGTCTTTATGGTTGGCGAAGATGGCAAGGTGCTATCGGATGCGAATTTTATCTTCTTCAATAATAAGAAGAGTCCTTGCGGCGGCGTAGAACATCAGGGCGACAACCGCACCGGTGAAGGTGATGGCGATGATGAGCAGGTCAAAATCACGCTTTCCCAGGTGGCCGCTGAGGTCAAGAAGCTGGTTTTCTCCGTCACCATCTACGACGCAGAAACGCGGAAACAAAACTTTGGCATGGTGCAGAACAGCTATATGCGGGTGTATAACCACGATAATGGCCAGGAAATTGCGCGCTTTGATCTATCCGAAGATGCATCAACGGAAACGGCGATGATTTTTGGCGAGCTTTATCGTCACGGTGCGGAATGGAAATTTAAAGCGGTTGGTCAGGGATTTGCTGGCGGTCTTGCTGCGCTGGCTTCAGCACATGGCGTTAGCGTTTAATTATTGGCAAGAATAAAACCTCCCGCTGGTGCGGGAGGTTGGTTTTATCAGGCTGCAACCACGCTGTCGATTGCCGCTTTGGCATCGGACTGTGCTTTGGCCGCAACTTCTGGACCATAGGCAATGCCTTCTGCAAACACGAAGTTCACGTCGGTGATACCGATGAAGCCAAGGAAGGTAGAGATATACGGCGTGACCAGATCGGTTGGCGTATCTTTATGGATACCGCCGCGGCTGGTCAGAACCACTGCACGTTTGCCGGTAACCAGACCTTCAGGGCCTTTCTCGGTGTAACGGAAGGTGACGCCTGCACGGGCAACCAGGTCAAAATAGTTTTTCAGCTGAGTCGGGATGTTGAAGTTGTACATCGGCGCAGCGATAACAATCACATCGTTAGCTTTCAGTTCAGCAATCAGCTCATCGGAGAGCGCCAGCGCTTCCTGTTGACGCGCAGTCAGCTGAGCATCGCTCGGACGCAGCGCGCCAACCAGTTCACCATCCAGTACCGGAATCGGATTTGCCGCCAGATCGCGCACGGTGACCACGTCGCCCGGGTGTTTTTCGCGCCATTGTTCAACAAAATAGTCGGACAGCTGGCCAGATTGTGAGTACCCTGCAAGAATACTGGACTTCAGAACTAATACTTTGCTCATGGGTGTTTCCTTTTTAATGTGATTGACGGGACAATGCCCTGGTGCCTGGTGACACTGTATTCACAATCATGCCGTAGAGATAGCGCAATATATCGAATCCTATGTTCAGTTTTTTTGAACAAAGCATGAGTTCAACAGATGTGGTAATCTACAGAAATATTTCATAAGAGATTTTTCCGGCAGAGCACTGCCCGATAACGCTATGACAGAACAACAAAAAATTACTTTCTCGCAGCTTTATGCACGGCTTGATGACCTGATGCTGCGCGATAAATCGCGCTACAGCCGTCGCCTGCATGGCGTAAAGAAGGTTAAAAATCCTGATGCTCAGCAGGCCATTCTGCAGGAGATGACGCAGGAGATAGAACAAGCAGCAGGAAAAGTCCTGCTGCGAGAAGCCGCGCGTCCGACGATTACCTATCCGGAAAACCTGCCGGTTAGCCAGAAAAAACAAGAGATTCTCGAAGCGGTGCGCGATCACCAGGTGGTGATCGTCGCCGGTGAGACCGGTTCAGGTAAAACCACTCAGTTACCTAAAATCTGCATGGAGCTGGGGCGCGGCCTGAAAGGCCTGATTGGCCACACCCAGCCGCGTAGACTGGCGGCGCGAACCGTCGCTAACCGCATTGCTGAAGAGCTGCAGAGCGAGCCGGGCGGTTGTATCGGATATAAAGTCCGCTTCAGCGACCACGTCAGCGAAAACACCATGGTTAAGCTGATGACCGACGGTATCCTGCTGGCGGAAATCCAGCAGGATCGCCTGCTGATGCAGTATGACACTATCATTATCGATGAAGCGCATGAGCGCAGCCTGAACATTGATTTTCTGCTGGGCTATCTCAAAGAGCTGTTGCCACGGCGCCCGGACCTGAAAATTATCATCACTTCCGCCACCATCGATCCGGAACGATTTTCGCGCCATTTTAATCATGCGCCGATTATCGAAGTCTCCGGGCGGACTTATCCGGTTGAAGTGCGTTATCGTCCCATTGTTGAAGAGGCAGACGATACCGAACGCGATCAGCTGCAGGCGATTTTTGATGCCGTCGATGAACTGGGGCGAGAAGGCCCCGGCGATATCCTGATCTTTATGAGCGGCGAGCGGGAAATCCGCGATACCGCTGATGCATTGAATAAGCTCAATTTGCGTCATACCGAAGTGCTGCCGCTATATGCGCGTTTATCTAACAGCGAGCAAAACCGGGTTTTCCAGTCGCATAGCGGGCGGCGTATTGTCCTGGCGACCAACGTTGCCGAAACGTCGCTGACGGTACCGGGCATTAAATACGTTATCGATCCGGGTACCGCGCGTATCAGCCGCTATAGCTATCGCACCAAAGTGCAGCGTCTGCCAATCGAGCCGGTATCACAGGCCTCCGCTAATCAGCGTAAAGGTCGCTGCGGGCGCGTATCGGAAGGTATCTGTATTCGTCTTTATTCGGAAGACGATTTCCTGTCGCGGCCGGAATTTACCGACCCGGAAATTCTGCGTACCAACCTGGCCTCGGTCATTCTGCAAATGACCGCTCTGGGGCTGGGCGATATCGCCGCGTTTCCGTTTGTCGAAGCGCCGGATAAGCGCAACATCCAGGATGGCGTACGCCTGTTGGAAGAGCTCGGCGCCATCACCACCGATGAGCAGGCAACGGCTTATAGGCTAACCCCACTGGGCCGTCAGCTCAGCCAGCTACCGGTGGATCCGCGTCTGGCGCGGATGGTGCTGGAAGCGCAGAAACATGGCTGCGTGCGTGAAGCGATGATCATCACTTCCGCGCTGTCGATTCAGGATCCGCGCGAGCGTCCCATGGACAAGCAGCAGGCGTCTGATGAGAAACATCGCCGTTTCCACGATAAAGAGTCTGATTTCCTTGCGTTTGTTAATTTGTGGAACTATCTCGGCGAACAACAAAAGGCGCTCTCGTCGAATCAGTTCCGCCGCCAGTGCCGGGTGGATTTCCTCAACTATTTACGCGTGCGTGAATGGCAGGATATTTACACCCAACTGCGCCAGGTCGTGAAAGAACTCGGCCTGCCTATCAACAGTGAGCCGGCGGAGTACCGGGAGATTCATACCGCGCTGCTGACCGGTTTATTGTCGCATATCGGGATGAAAGACTCCGATAAACAGGAGTACACCGGCGCGCGTAATGCCCGGTTCTCTATCTTCCCAGGTTCCGGTCTATTCAAGAAACCGCCGAAGTGGACGATGGTTGCGGAGCTAGTGGAGACCAGCCGGCTGTGGGGGCGTATTGCCGCCCGCATTGAGCCTGAGTGGGTCGAACCGGTGGCGCAGCATCTGATCAAACGCTCATATAGCGAACCGCACTGGGAACGGTCGCAGGGCGCGGTCATGGCGACAGAAAAAGTTACCGTCTACGGTCTGCCGATCGTCGCCGCGCGTAAGGTGAACTATAGCCAGATTGACCCGGCGCTGTGCCGTGAGCTGTTTATCCGCCACGCGCTGGTAGAGGGCGACTGGCAGACGCGGCATGCTTTCTTCCGCGATAACCTGAAGCTGCGCGCTGAAATCGAAGAGCTGGAGCATAAGTCACGTCGTCGCGACATCCTGGTGGATGACGAGACGATGTTCGAGTTTTACGACCAGCGCATTAGCCACGATGTCATCTCCGCTCGCCACTTTGATAAGTGGTGGAAGCAGGCCAGCCGCGAAACGCCAGACTTGCTCAATTTTGAAAAGAGCATGCTGATTAAAGAAGGGGCGGAGCAGGTCAGTAAACTGGACTACCCGAACTTCTGGCATCAGGGCAATCTTAAACTGCGTCTCAGCTATCAGTTTGAGCCCGGTGCGGATGCCGATGGCGTAACGGTGCATATCCCGCTGCCGCTGCTCAATCAGGTGGAGGAAGCCGGGTTTGAATGGCAGATCCCCGGCCTGCGTCGCGAGCTGGTCATTGCGTTAATCAAATCTCTACCGAAACCGGTACGACGGAATTTTGTCCCGGCGCCAAACTATGCGGAGGCTTTTTTAGGCCGCGCGACGCCGCTGGCGTTGCCGTTACTGGATTCGCTGGAGCGTGAGCTGCGTAAAATGACCGGCGTGACTATCGACCGCGAGTCCTGGCAGTGGGATCAGGTGCCCGATCACCTGAAAATCACTTTCCGGGTGGTGGATGACAAAAATAAGAAACTGCAGGAAGGGCGCTCTTTGCAGGCGTTGAAGGACGCGCTGAAAGGCAAAGTTCAGGAGACGCTATCGGCGGTGGCCGACGACGGTATTGAACAAAGTGGGCTGCATATCTGGAGTTTCGGCACGCTGGCGGAGAGTTACGAACAGAAGCGCGGTAATTATAAGGTGAAAGCCTGGCCGGCGCTGGTGGACGAGCGTGACAGCGTAGCCATCAAACTGTTTGATAATCCACAGGAACAGCAGCAGGCGATGTGGCGTGGTTTACGCCGTTTACTGTTGCTCAATATTCCGTCGCCGATTAAGTATCTGCACGAGAAACTGCCAAACAAAGCCAAGCTGGGACTCTATTTCAACCCTTATGGCAAGGTGCTGGATTTGATTGACGATTGCATCTCCTGCGGCGTTGACAAGCTTATCGATGAAGCCGGCGGCCCGGTATGGACTGAAGAGGGCTTTAGTAAACTGCACGATAAAGTGCGCGCCGAACTGAACGACACGGTGGTCGATATCGCGAAGCAGGTCGAGCAGATCCTGACGGCGGTATTTAACATCAATAAGCGTTTGAAAGGGCGGGTAGATATGACGATGGCCCTGGGGCTTTCGGATATTAAAGCGCAGATGACAGGTCTGGTTTATCGCGGCTTTGTGACCGGCAACGGTTTCCGCCGTCTCGGCGATACGTTGCGTTATCTGCAGGCAATTGAAAAGCGTCTTGAGAAGCTGGCAATCGATCCACACCGTGACCGCGCCCAGATGCTGAAAGTCGAGAGCGTGCAACAGGCGTGGCAGCAGTGGTTGAATAAGCTGCCGCCGAATCGCCGTGATGATGACGACGTACAGGAGATCCGCTGGATGATCGAAGAGCTGCGCGTCAGCTTCTTTGCTCAGCAGTTGGGTACTCCGTATCCGATCTCGGACAAACGCGTATTGCAGGCGATGGAGCAAATTACGCCGTAGCCTGACTGTCCCCGGTGGCGCAATGGTCACCGGGGACAGTCGATAGCTGTGTTTATCATTTATCTCCTGCTGTACATCATTCCCACACGGACACTGTTCGTGGGGAATCTTATGGTAATATTGAATTATTATTACAATAAGGCAAACTTAGGAAAATAAACACATGAAAATGGCGTTATTCATGGGGCAAATAAAATAAAAAAAGGCGGCGTGCTTTTTTTGATAATTTACTTGCCGTGGCATATTTGGGAAGGATATCGTTTTCACCTGTACGCTTACTCTATCCTGTTACCATTAATACTGATATTGTAATTAACCCTCTTTATTTAATGAATATGAATATGTACAGGAAAATAATAGTGGCGATAGCTCTCCTGGCCACGACATCCTGCAAGCCGCTCTTTTCTGAACAACAGCAGCCCTGCGACGACAAGCAGCGATCTATCAACGACGCCAATTTTTATGTCTTGACGAATATAGTCCCTTTTAAAGGGGATGTACAAACGGTACGCATTATTGAGTCGCCGGATAATATTTCTACCGTGATTAATTTTGCCCAGTGCGGAAGGTTGGGAACTTTTGAGCGAGAAAGCAAAAGTAGTACGTCGACTGAAGCAAAAACACTCAGAAATAAAGCCCGCTGGCAAAAAGGTAAAGGGTGGATTACAGAATGGATTAGACTCACCCGGAGTGCCTCCGGGAAAATGTCTAAATTAATTATGACCGAGCGTTATGATACCGACAAGCTGGGGCGCATTATTAGTTCCAGTGGGGTTATCACCGGTATTGAGTCCCCGAGAGCGATGAGCTCGATCGTCTATAGCTATAACGACCAACATGAAATGGTAAGTAGAATGATTCGTGGGGGAATGATAGCGAGTCTATCTTTTAATTATGATTATAAAGGAAAGTACTTAAGCCGTATTTCTTCTTCTGATTCCACGTCGACGCTGCGCTGGGATGAGCAGGGGCGCTGGTTATCAAGTGAGACGCAGACTGACTATTCAGGGAAAAGAGAATCCCGATGCCTGGCCTGGGATCGGGGAGGCAACTGCGTAGATGTATTTGGCGAGAGTCAGTCAAAAACCGAAAGGGTGAGCTATAAGTTTACGTATTACCAATAACGACAATTTTGGCTAATAATAATACGTACTTAAACCGGACCGATGCGGAAACATCGGTCCGGGGATTTATCCTCAGGCAAAATTGGCTACTTCAACCTACGTTGTTGCATAGAATGCTTTGCGTTTCAGCTCCCTGATGAGTCAGACCAGCCGCCTCCCAGCGCCCGGTACAAATCAATCTGCGCCAGCAGAAGATTATTTTTCACCTGCACCACGCTTAATTGAGTGGAGAACAACGTTCTTTGCGCATCCAACACGTCCAGATAAGAAGAGTAGCCGTTACGATAGCGGTTCTGCGCGATACGCAACGTCTCTGCGGCGACCGATTCCTGCTCCTTGAGCTCGGTTAACTGTTCCCCGTAGCGGCTGATGGCATCCAGGCTATCGTTCACCTCTTTGAACGCGCCGCGTACCGTTTTCTCATACCCGTACAGCGCCTGATTGCGCTGGGCCATCGAGACATCAACCTGCGCATTTAGCGCCTGGCGGTTGAGTAACGGCGCCAGAATGCTGCCGCCGATGCTCCAGAGCCGCAGCGGATTATCGAGCAGTTCCGGCAGCGTCCGGTCCTGCAGGCTGCCGGTGGCGGTCAGGTTAATCGATGGCAGCAACTGCGCTTGCGACGAGGCAAGGGTGGCATCGGCGGCCACCAGCTGTCGTTGAGCCTGTACAATGTCAGGACGGCGGCTCATTAGCGATGATGGCAGCTGCGAGGGCAGCCGTAGTGGGGTAAGTTGCGCGAATTCATTGCGTTTCACCGTACCGGGATTGTCGCCCAACAGCACGCTCAGGGCGTTCTCCTGCTGGGCAATTTGATGTTGCAACGGCGGGATCTGCGCCCGCGTGGAGCGTAGCTCTGAATCCGCCTGCATGAGCTCCAGGCGCGAGGTATAGCCGGTTTCATACTGCCGTTTAGCCAGATTCCACGCATCTTCTCGCGATTTCAGCGTTTGGCGGGTGACCCGCAACTGCTCGTCTAATGACAACAAGGTGACGTAGCCGACGGCGACCGATGTCGCCACGGTCAGATTAGCCGCGGCGGCAGCGGCTTTCTGCGCTTCAAGGCTGGCCTCGGCGGCGCTGGCGGCGCTGCGGTTGGCTCCCCATATATCGACGTCATAGCTGGCGGTCAGGCCCCCTTTGTACAGCGTGCTGTGAATGGGCAGGCCGGTCGCGGCGGACTGTGCGCGAGCGCGGGTACCGGTCAGGCTGGCATCAAGCGAGGGGAATATGCTGCTATTAGCAGCGTAGGCACGCGCCTGATACTCGTTAACCCGCTCACGGGCGATCAGGACGTCGCTGTTGTAGCGCAACGCCCGATCGACATGCTGATTAAGGGCGCTGTCGTGGAAATTACGCCACCACACGCCTTCTACCGGGCTGGATGGACCCACATCGGCCCGCCAGGCGGCAGGGATCGCCAGCGTGGGCTCCGCGCGTGGTACATCGGCAGACTGACAACCGACCAGCGCCAGCGCCACGGCAAGGGTTAACGGGCGGATCATTGTTTATTCTCCGCGCGGGTATCAATCGTCACCTGCACCGACATACCCGGACGCAGGCGGTGGCTGTTTTTCTGCCCCTCATCGACCGCGATACGGACAGGAATTCGCTGGGCGATTTTGACAAAGTTGCCGGTCGCGTTATCCGGCGAGATCGCGCTGAATTCGACGCCGGTTGCTGGCGAAATACTTTGTACCTTGCCGTGGAAGGTTTCGCTATTCAGCGCATCGACCGAGAAGGTAACCGGCTGGCCGACGCGCACCTCGGCGAGCTGCGTCTCTTTCAGGTTGGCGATAACCCAATGCTGAGGCGGTACCAGCGAGGTCAAATGCGTCCCCGCGCTGACATAAGCGCCAAGGCGTACGGAGATTTGCCCCAGTTGCCCGGTCGTCGGGGCGATAATCCGCGTATTCTGCAGGTCGATTTCGGCAAGCTCGAGCGCTGCTTTGGCGCTGGCTACATCGGCCTCCAGCGAATCGCGATTGACGATAGTGGACTGCAGATCCTGGCGCGACATCTCCAGCGTGGCTTTCGCCTGTTCGATATCGGCAGCACCTTGAGCCGCGCTGGCCCGCGCGGAATCGCGTTCGCGAATGGATAACGACCCATCCGCGGTAAGCTCCTGGACGCGTTTTAAATCGGCCTGAGTTTTCTGATTCTGCGCGCGGGCGTTTTGCAAGGCGGCCTCGTTTTTGGCGATCGTCGCTTCGGCGCTTTTCCGCTGCTGCTGGTTGTTTTTCAGCGCCGCCTGTTTCATCGCCAACGTCGCCTGCGCCTGGTGTACCCGCTGCTTATAGATGCGATCGTCAATCTGGAACAGTACCTGTCCCGGCTGAACGGTATCAAAATCTTTGACGTTCACCGCGGTGATATACCCGTTAACCTGTGGGCTGATAAACGTCGTCTGACCGCGCACATAAGCGTTATCGGTGAACTGACTATGCCGGGTGAAAGGGGGTAACTGCCAGGCGTAAAGAATAACCAATACACCGACGATGCCGATCGCCGCGGCGGTAAAAATAGACACCACGCGGATGTTGTTTCGGGTATTGGCCTGTTGCCTGGCCGCATCCTGCTGACTCATAACCACTCCAGAGTAAAAATTATCTTATTATTTGTTGCCGGTTGCGCGTTTTAACGCGATACGGGCGGTGATTCGCAATCTGATTAAGCGCCAGAAAATCCACACCAGCGTTGCGGCAGAGATCGCCGCCGTCAGGAGATAAGTGTCATTGTAGGCGAGAATATTGGCCTGTAGCGTCGAGGCGTTTTGCAGCAACGTGGTAGCCTGCACGTTCAATAGCGTGCTGTCGCCAATTTGGCTTTGATACATCTGGCTGTACTGCTGCAGTCGCTCGGCGATCAACGGGTTCAGCGTGGTTATCTGATCGGCCAACTGGCTGGAATGAAATTTTTCGCGCCAGGTCTGAAAGGTACCGAGGATAGCTGAGCCGAGTAGGCCACCGATATTTTGGCTCATGCCAAACAGTACCGAGAAGCTGACCAGATTGCGCTGGTCGGCAATCACCCCGCCAATTCCCGCCAGCATGGCCGGCGCGAGGAAGAAGGCGCTGCCGAAACCAAGTAAAAACTGGCTGAACATTAACTGTTCCGGACGGGTCAGGGCAGTGGACTGACTATCAAGCAATGAGGCAATCATGATCAACGCCAGCGCGGTCGCGGTGGGCCAGTAAAGGCGCTGCGGGTTAAGCGTCAGACAACTGGCGACGATACCGCAGACGATACCGGCGAAAATCGACCACGCCAGGTTAGTCATCTGCTCGTTTTGCAAGCCGACGTACTGCAGCCAGCCGATGACCCCGGTATTCTGTTCCGCCAGTACGATACGAATCAGCAGCATAATCAGCCCCAGACGAATGATACTGCCGCTGGAAAGCCATTTGGTGTTAAGCAGCGGATTCGTTCGATTATGTTCAAAGGCGATAGCCGAAACGATCAGCACCACCGCCCCCGCCAGCGACCAGCCAAGCCACGGCGCCTCAAACCACCAGTCCAGCCGGCCCAGCGACAGCACCGCGCAGACCAAAGCCATGCCGGGAGCCAGCAGGAAGAAGGTAATAAAATCCTTCTTCTCAAACACCTTTTTGCGGTCGCTTGGCGGCAGTTTCAGCGCGATGACGCAGGCCAGCGACACCAGCGCCAGCCCGAGCTCAAAGAAGTAGAGCCCGCGCCATTCGTCAATCTGCAGCAGTTCAGTCGAAAACAGACGCGCCAGTGGGATTGCCAGCGACGATCCGGTGATCCCAATGGTCAACGCCTTCAGACGGTGGCGCGCCGGCCAGGCCTGTACCTGATAGTAAATCCCCAGAGAACTCAGCGCCGCTGCCACCATGCCGTGCGCCGCGCGCACCATCATTGCCGAGCTGAGGTCGTTGACGAACAGGTGGAAGAAAGTGACCAGTACATACAGTACCAGGAAGCCTTCAGTAAAGGCGCGCAGGCCAAACTGCTGGCGAAATTTCACCAGCAGCAGGTTGATAGAAACGTTAGTCATCACGTAGACCGCCGGCAGCCACGCAATTTCCGTAGACCAGGCGGCAAAAGTGCCCTGCAGCAGCTGCAGGTTGGCGGTAACGACGGCATTACCCAGCGCGCCGGTCAGACACACCAACAGCCCGACGATACCGTAAGCGACGCGTTTCGGCGTACTGTGGATTGGCGTCGACGGCGAACCGAGCATCGCCGGCTTTTCATGCGGCGCCCAGTCGTGGGGCACATAAGGATTAGCTTCGCGACGAGGCATTATTTCTTTTCCACCTCGTGCAGCAGCTTTTCCAGTACCCGGTGGGTTTGCTCACGCTCTTCCGCAGTGATGGCGGTGAGGATCTCCTCGCGCAGGTCGTCGGCGACCGCTTTCACCTGATGGAAAAGCGCCATCCCTTTTGCAGTGGCGACCAGCAGACGCTTACGTTTATCGCTGTCAGGTTTAACGCGCTCCACCAGTTCAAGTTCGACCAGACGGTTAATGAGCGGGACGATGGTGGCGCTTTCAACACCGAGCTCCTGCGCCAGTTCGCTTTGCGAGAGGGGCTGCTCGTTGCGGGCAATGGCTGAGACCGCCACCCATGACGCCTGGCTCATGCCAAGATTTTTCAACCGCCGGTTAACCGCCAGCCGCCAGTGATGCGCGGTTAAGTATAAGAGATGGGAAAAGTTAAGCTGTCGGTTATCCATGTTCCGCCTGCAAATTCATTAGAGCTCTAATGATTTTAGGCGCGGCAATTTACCGATTTCAAGTCACGAAGATAAAAATAGGTTAACGCAATGTGCGTTTTTTGTGGAAAAGGCCGGCTGACACGTGGAGAAAAAATAAAAAACCCGGGCGATCCCGGGTTTCGTATCTGGATTACCTGGACATTAGCCCGGATAGATGCCGCGATCTTTACGCGCCAGCAGGATGCGCTCACAGGCGACGATATAGGCCGCGGTACGCAGAGAACAGGCTTTCTCGGCGGCTTTATCGCAGACGTGAACGATAGCATCGGTCATGATGCGGTCCATCTTGGCGTTGATCTCTTCTTCACTCCAGAAGAAGCTCGCCATATCCTGAACCCATTCGAAGTAGCTGACGGTCACGCCGCCGGCGTTACAGATAACGTCCGGAACCACGATCACTCCGCGGTCGGCGAGCACGTCGTCGGCGTCCGGATAGGTCGGGCCGTTGGCGCCTTCGAGGATCAGCTTACAGCTGATTTTTTCCGCGCGCTCACGGGTGATTTGGCCTTCCAGCGCTGCCGGAATCAGGATATCCATCTCGGTGGTCCAGAAATCTTCTTTAGCGATTTCACGCGCGCCCGGGAAGCCGGCGATCTTCTTGTTCTCGGCCTGCCATGCGGTCAGCGCCTGCATGTCGATGCCGCCTTCGTTGAACAGGGTCGCGGTGTGATCCTGGATCACGACAATACGCGCGCCAACGTCGGCGAACAGACGAGCGGCTTCGCTGCCGACGTTACCAAAACCTTGCAGCGCGACTTTCGCGCCTTCGATTTCGATACCGTTACGACGAGCCACTTCACGACCGGTGACGAAGACGCCGCGGCCGGTAGCTTTTTCACGCCCCAGCGAACCGCCGAGATGAATCGGCTTACCGGTAACCACGCCGGTGATAGTGGTGCCGTGGTTCATGGAGTAGGTGTCCATCATCCACGCCATCACTTTACCGTTGGTGCCTACGTCCGGCGCCGGAATATCTTTCTGTGGTCCAATGATAATGCCGATTTCGCTGGTATAGCGACGGGTCAGACGTTCCAGCTCGCCTTCAGACAGTGAGAACGGGTCGACGCGGATGCCGCCTTTGGCTCCGCCGTAAGGAATATTGACCGCGGCGCACTTGATGGTCATCCAGGCAGAAAGCGCCATTACCTCGTTAAGATCGACATCCGGATGGTAGCGAACACCACCTTTACCCGGTCCACGCGATAGATTGTGCTGTACGCGATAGCCTTCGAAATGGCGGATGGTGCCATCATCCATCTGCACTGGAATATCAACGATCAGCGCGCGTTTCGGGTGGCGCAGGGTTTCCACCCAGTAGGCGAGGTCGCCCAGATACGGCGCGACGCGGTCGATCTGGCGCAGGTAAGTGGTCCATGGAGATGTACTACTTTCAGATGCGTAAGATAACTTTTCCATAAGAGTCCTGTATCTCAATGTTATTTGTGTCGTGTAAAACCGTGGAATAGGTACAGCAGTAAAATCTGTGTGATGAATGTTATCACCAATTTTATAAACCAGTATTTGACGGCTATTCCGAATTTTACATTTTTGTTAGTTTTTTGGGGTTGCATTTGAATAAATAAGCACACTCTGGCGCCTGCATGTCATGCATCAATATGCATATTTTATGCAGATAAGTGAATACTGAAATAATTTTTTCATATTTTTCATTATCTTGATGATCCTCTAAAAGTGAATAAAATGATTCGTGGTTGTATTGACTTTGTTGCGCGTCAGGGCCCAGCATTAGCTCACGCAATACACAAGGTATTAACCGTGAATTAACATATACCCATACAAATAAAATGGCTTATTTCAGTTGTGGTGAAAATATTTGTCATCGCAGCGGGACGTGTGCGCCCTGAAAACGGCTAAAGGGAAATTGTTAAATTCGACTATTCACGATTGGCCAATTTATGCCGCCGATCCTCGTTCCGGAGAATTGTTATGTCAGGCAGTATCACTCGCGAAGATTTTGATGCTTATATGGTTCCGTGTTTCGCTCCCGCGCCGTTTATCCCGGTGAAAGCAGCGGGCTCCCGCGTCTGGGACCAGCGGGGCAAAGAGTACATTGACGTGGCTGGCGGCATTGCGGTTAACGCGCTGGGTCATGCGAATCCGGCGCTGGCTAACGCGTTGAAAGCGCAGCTGGATAAGCTGTGGCATATCGGCAACGGCTATACCAACGAACCGGTGCTGCAGCTGGCGAAAACGCTGGTGGAGTCGACCTTCGCCGATAAAATTTTCTTCTGTAACTCCGGCGCTGAAGCCAACGAAGCCGCGCTGAAGCTGGCGCGCAAGTATGCGCACGACAAATTCGGCGCCGACAAGAGCGAAATCATCGCCTTCAAGAACTCTTTCCATGGGCGCACTCTGTTTACCGTCACCGTGGGAGGACAGCCGAAGTATTCCAGCGACTATGCGCCATTACCGCAGGACATCACCCATCTGCCGTATAACGACATCGACGCGGTGAAAGCGGCGTTCTCTTCCCGCACCTGCGCGGTCATCGTCGAACCGATTATCGGCGAAGGCGGCGTCATGCCGGCGGATCCGCAATTCCTGCAGGCGCTGCGCGAGCTGTGCGATGAGCATGAAGCAACGCTGATTTTTGATGAAGTGCAGACCGGCGCCGGGCGTACGGGCCAACTGTATGCTTACCAGCATTACAACGTGGTTCCGGATATTCTCACCAGCGCGAAAGGGCTGGGCGGCGGCTTCCCAATTGGCGCGATGCTGGCGAAAGAGGCCTGGGCGCAGGTGTTCCAGCCCGGTACTCACGGCACGACTTTCGGCGGCAACCCGCTGGCGGCGACCGTCGCTAATAGCGTGCTGGCGCAAATGGATAGCGCGCTGCTGGCGGGCGTGGGCGAACGCCATACCCTTATCGTCGATAAACTCAATGCGCTGAACGCCAAATATGATGTCTTTAGCGACGTGCGTGGGATGGGGCTGCTGATTGGCGCCGAACTGGCTAGCCATCTGCGCGGCAAAGCCAAAGCGCTGACCAATCTGGCGGCGGAAGAGGGGCTGATCGCGCTGATAGCCGGGCCGGACGTACTGCGTTTCGCCCCGGCGCTCAATATTCCCCTGGCGGATATTGATGAAGCCTTCGTGCGCCTTGAGCGCGCCGTCGCCCGCTTAACCAGCTAATCCGGGAGACGGCCTATGATGTTATTTCGTCCCGTACGGGAAAACGACCTTGATGATATTGTCCGCCTGGCCTCCCGGGCGGGCGTGGGAATGACATCGCTGCCCAATGATGCCGTGCGCCTCGCCGCACGGATCAAACGCAGCGTAGAAACCTTTGCCGGCAAGCTGACGCGCGGCGAACAGGGGTTTCTGTTTGTTCTGGAAGATACCGAACTGAGCCGGGTTGTCGGCGTCAGCGCCATTGAGGTCGCGGTGGGGCTCGACGAACCGTTCTACAATTTTCGTATTCAAAAGACGGTACGGGCATCTAAAGAGCTTGGGGTATACAAGCATCAGGAATTGCTCAATTTAAGCTACGACCATACCGGCCATAGCGAACTCTGTACCCTGTTTCTGGACCCGGAGTACCAGAAGAACCGCAACGGCCTGCTGCTCTCCAAAGCGCGGTTTGTCTTTATTGCCGCGTTCCGCGAGTGGTTTTCGCCTCATCTGTTTGCCGAGCTGCGCGGGCGCAGCGACGAGCAGGGTAATTCGCCATTCTGGGATGCGTTGGGGCACCACTTTTTCGACATTCCTTTCGCCGATGCCGATCGCCTCACCGGTACAGGGATGAAAACCTTTATCGCCGAACTGATGCCAGCTTACCCGATTTACATCTCGCTGCTGCCGGATGATGCCCGCGAGGTGATAGGCCAGGTTCATGCTAACACCGCGCCGGCGCGGGCTATTCTCGAAAAAGAAGGGTTTAGCTGGCGCGGGTCCGTCGACATCTTCGATGCCGGCCCGGTACTGGAAGCTGAAACCGATAATATTCGCGCTATCAGAGAGAGCTATTCGCTGCCGGCGCTGCAACTCATGACGCCGCAGGCGACGCCAACCATCGTCGCCAACGGACAGTTTGATAATTTCCGCGCGGTGCTCATCGCGCAAGAGACGCCGGGAGCGCTCGATCAGCAGGCGCTGGACGCCCTGCAGGTCAATGCCACCGACCGGGTTCACGCGGTGACACTCAATCCAGAGGAAAACAGATCATGGCGGTAAATGCACAGTTTATAGCAGGTAAGTGGCAGCAGGGCGCAGGCGCGCCGTTAACTAAGCTGGCGCCGGAAGACCAGTCCGTTTTATGGCAGGCGCAAAGTGCGGGCGCGGCCGACGTGCAGGCCGCCTGCGCCGCCGCGCGCGAGGCGTTTTATGGCTGGTCGCATCGTCCATTAAGCGAACGCATTGCCGTGGTTCAGCGTTTCGCGGCGCTGCTGGAAGAGAATAAAGAGGCGCTGGCGACGTTAATTTCCCGTGAAACCAGCAAGCCGCTGTGGGAAACCCGCACTGAAGTACAGGCGATGATCGGCAAAGCCGGGATTTCCATTGATGCCTACGCCGAACGCACCGGTTATCGCGAGTCCGCTATGCCGGATGGCAAAGCGCTGCTGCGCCATAAGCCGCACGGCGTGATGGCGGTGTTTGGCCCTTACAACTTCCCGGGGCATCTGCCGAACGGCCATATTATCCCGGCGCTGATCGCCGGTAACACCGTGGTATTTAAACCGAGCGAATTGACGCCGGCGACCGCGGAACTCACCGTTCAGCTATGGCAGCAGGCTGGGATCCCGGATGGGGTGCTAAACCTGGTGCAGGGGGCGAAAGATACCGGCCAGGCGCTGCTGGAAAATCGCGATATCGACGGCGTGCTGTTTACCGGTAGCGCCGCCGCTGGCTTCCACTTCCACCGTTACCTCGGCGGTCAGCCGGAGAAAATGTTGGCGCTTGAAATGGGCGGCAATAACTCGCTGATCGTGGCCGACGTTACCGATAGCGTTGCGGCGCTGAACGTGATTATTCAATCGGCCTTTATCTCCGCCGGGCAGCGCTGCACCTGCGCGCGTCGTTTACTGGTACCGCGCGGCGAACAGGGCGATGCGCTAGTCGAACAACTGATTGATGCCAGCCGGCAGATCCGCGCCGGTAAATGGGACGCCGAACCGCAGCCGTTTATGGGCGGGGTGATTTCGCAAACCGCCGCGCAGGGTATGCTGGCGGCGCAGGCGAAGCTGGAAGCGCTGGGCGGCAAAGTGCTGCTGCGCATGAGCCAGCCAGATCCTCACTCTACCGTGTTAACGCCGGGGATTATCGACGTTACCGGGATTGCGGTGCCGGATGAAGAGTACTTCGGCCCGCTGCTTACCGTGATTCGATACGACCGGTTCGATGAGGCGATCGCGATTGCTAATAACACCCGCTACGGTCTGGCGGTCGGGCTTATTTCCGCCGACCCGGCGCTGTTCGACAAGCTGGCCGACGAAGCGCGCGCCGGGATCGTTAACTGGAACAAACCGCTCACCGGGGCCTCCAGCAAAGCGCCATTCGGCGGTGTCGGCGCCTCCGGCAACCATCGCGCCTCGGCGTGGTATGCCGCCGATTATTGCGCCTGGCCGATGGCTTCTCTGGTCAGCGAAACGCTGACGCTTCCGGCGACGACGTCGCCAGGTCTGCCATTCTGATAACCGTTTTTGTGAGGACACTATGTCTGGATTTGAAGCGAATTTTGACGGCCTGGTGGGGCCAACGCACCACTACGCCGGGTTGTCGGTAGGCAACGAAGCGTCACAAAACAACCGTGACGGTTTATCTAACCCGAAGAAGGCGGCGCTGCAGGGACTTTATAAGATGAAGACCCTGGCCGATCGTGGCTTTGTACAGGGCATTCTGCCGCCGCAGCCGCGGCCAAATATGACGATGCTGCGCAGCATTGGTTTTCAGGGCAGCGATGAGCAGGTGATCCAGCGTGCGGCCAAAGAGGCCCCGCAGTTATTATCGGCTTTTAGCTCCGCTTCCTCGATGTGGACCGCCAACGCCGCCACCGTGTCGCCGTCGGCCGATAGCGCTGATAGAAAAGTGCATTTTACGGTGGCGAACCTCAACAATAAGCTGCACCGCATGCAGGAAGCGCCGATCACCTCGGCCATCCTCAGGGCGACCTTCGCCGATGAGCGCTACTTTGCGCATCACGCGGCACTGCCGCAGCATGGCGATTTAGGTGATGAAGGGGCCGCTAACCATAACCGTTTCTGCGGGCATTATGACCGCCAGGGCGTGCAGTTTTTTGTCTACGGTAAGCGCGCCAGCGGCGGTGTTACGCCAGCAAAATACCCCGCACGCCAGACGCTGGAGGCCTGCGAAGCGGTGGCGCGTCTGCATCAGCTCGACCCGCAGTACACCGTATTCGCTCAGCAAAATCCGCAGGCTATCGACCATGGCGTATTCCACAATGATGTTATCGCCGTCAGCAACCGTCACGTACTGTTCCATCATCAACACGCCTTCCTGCAACAGCAGGAGGTGCTGGCGACGCTGAAGGAGAGAAACGCCAGTCTGAATATTCCATTTACCAGCGTTGAAGTGCCGGACGAGCAGGTTAGCCTCGATGACGCGGTGGCCTCTTATCTGTTCAACAGCCAGTTACTGAGCAAAACCGATGGCAAAATGCTGATCGTGGTGCCGGAAGAGTGTCGTCAGCGTGAAAACGTCTGGCGTTATCTCTCCGCTCTCGCCGCCGATAGCGCATCGCCTATCGATGAAGTGGCGGCATTCGATCTACGTGAAAGCATGCGCAACGGCGGCGGCCCGGCCTGTTTACGTCTGCGGGTGGTGCTTAACGATGCTGAGCGCGCGGCGGTCAACGCTCACAGCCTGATGAATGACGAACGCTACCGGCAGCTGACCGCGTGGGTTGAAAAGCATTATCGCGACCGCCTGCATGCCAGCGATCTCGCCGACCCGCAGCTACTGCGCGAGGTTTATCAGGCGCTGGACGAGCTGACGCAGATTTTACATCTGGGTGCGATTTATGACTTCCAGCGATAAGGGGCCGGGAATGGAACAAAACGTCAACGATTTACTGCATTGTAAACTGCAGACATGGACCTTTCCGCCGACTATCGAAGCCAGTTGGTTAGGCGATGGCATTCTGCAACTGCTGCCAAAAACGCCCTGGCGACAGGCGACGGTGCTTTCCGCCGGGGTGCACGGTAACGAAACCGCGCCGATTGAAATGTTGCTGCAGATCCTGCAGGGGTTAAGCCATGGCGAACAGCCGCTGACCCACGCGCTACTGGTGGTGTTCGGCAATCTGCCCGCCATTCGCGCCGGCCGTCGCTATCTGCATAACGATCTCAACCGGCTGTTTGGCGGTCGCCATCTGGCGGCGATGCCCGGTAACGAATCGCGGCGCGCTTTTGAACTGGAGATGGCCGTACAGGCCTTCTTCCGTAGCGCCGATGTCCACGGCAAGGTGCCGCGCACGCATCTCGATCTGCATACCGCCATTCGCGGGTCGAAATATCGGCAGTTTGCGCTGCTGCCCGCTCATGATGGCGACTACGGCGCGGATTTTTATCAGCTGTTACAGGCCAGCGGTATGGACGCCATCGTGCGCCATACCGAACCGGGCGGCACCTTTACCCACTTCACCAGCGAGAAGTTTGGCGCGCAAAGCGCCACGCTGGAACTGGGGAAGGTGATGCCATTCGGTGAAAATGATCTGCGCTTGTTTGCCGCCACCGAACTGGCCATCGGTGCGCTGATCGCCGATGGCATCATGCCGCCGCGCAGCAAAGCGCCGGTCGAATACTTTGTGGTGCAGCAGAGCATCATCAAGAGCGAGAACGGTTTCACCCTTAATCTCGACCCGAAAATTGAAAACTTTACCGCGCTGCCGGCAGGCTATGAAATCGCCCGTCAAGCGCAGAAAACCTGGGTGGTCAATGCCGACGCCCCCTACATCCTGTTTCCGAATGCGGGCGTCGCCGCCGGTCAACGCGCCGGGCTGCTGTTGACCGCTACCGCGCCAAGCCTTTCCATGCCTGCTTGAAGGAATCAACATGACTGAACATCAACGTGAGGGGCAGGTTCATCCTGCCGCCGACGGGGAGTGCCCGTCGCAGCTCAAACGCGGCCTTGGCGCCCGGCACATTCAGATGATTGCGCTGGGCGGCGCTATCGGCACCGGACTGTTTATGGGGGCGGGCAGAAACATCGCCGTCGCCGGAACGTCCATTCTGCTTATTTATCTACTGGTAGGTTTCTTTACCTATATGGTGATGCGGGCGATGGGGGAGCTGTTGCTGACCCGCCTGGATTATCGTTCGTTTGCGGATTTCGTCGGCGATTATCTCGGCCCGCAGGCCAGCTTCTATCTGGGCTGGACCTACTGGCTTAGCTGGGTGGTGACCTGTATCGCCGACGTGGTGGTTTGCGGCAGCTATATGCAGTACTGGTTCCCGGAGATGTCGGCGTGGATGCCCGCGCTGAGTACGCTTGGGATCCTGTTCTTGTTTAATCTGTTGTCGGTAAAGATGTTCGGCGAGGCCGAGTTCTGGTTTGCGCTGATTAAAGTTATCACCATCATCGCGCTGATTTTGACCGGCGCGTGGATGATTGCTATTGGCTGGACTTCGCCGGATGGCGTGAAGGCTTCTTTAGGCCATATTACCGACCCGACGGCCTTTATGCCCCACGGCGTGACCGGTTTCTTCGCCGGTTTCCAGATAGCGATTTTCTCCTTCACCGGTATTGAGCTGCTCGGCACCATGACGGCGGAAACACGCGATCCTGAGCGCATCCTGCCGAAGGCGATTAACGCGCTGCCGCTGCGCATCATTATTTTCTATCTGCTGTCGATGGTGGTGATTATTGCCGTGGCTTCATGGCCGGGCGTCTCGCCGGATGCCAGTCCGTTCGTGACCCTGTTCGCCAAGGCCGGGCTGCCTGCCGCCGCCGCGGTAATTAACTTTGTCGCCTTGACGTCGGCCATGTCGTCGGCGAACAGCGGCGTTTACTCCAGTACCCGCATGCTCTACGGCCTGTCGGTGGAAAAACATGCGCACTGGCAGTTCCGTATTCTGTCGCGTAATACCCGCATTCCGGTACGTAGCCTGCTGTTCTCCTGCTTCTGCATGCTAAGCGGCACGTTACTGCTGTTCCTGGTGCCAAACGTGATGACGTTATTTACCATTGTGTCGACGCTGGCGGCGATCATGGTGGTTTTCAGCTGGGGTATGATCCTCGTGGCATATCTGGTGTATCGTCATAAACGCCCGGACCTGCACGCGCAGTCGAAATTCAAAATGCCGGCGGGAGTGGTGATGTGCTGGCTGAGCCTGCTGTTTTTCGCCTTCTCGATCTTCATTATGATTTTCGACCCGGATACGCTGCTGGCGCTGATGGCCTCGCCGGTGTGGTTTATCGCGCTATGGTGCTTCTGGAAAGTGAAACAGAAGCGCGAAGGGCAACTGGCTTTGGATAATGTCAGCGCCTGATGATACCCGGCAGCTTAAGCGTGGCTGCCGGATTTTCCTTTTCGCCTTAGCGCGGTTTATGATGTCGCCCGGCACTCCATCGTTGGACCAGGACAAAAGAAGGAAAGGGTATGACAGAGCATTTCCCGGCGCTTTCGCTCGAGACGTTAGCGGCGGCCAATCAGATTGGCGCCTGGTTGGCGCAGGATGATTTACCGCAGGAGTCACAGCCGAAAATTGTCGTGCTGGCCGGCAATGCGGTGATCCCGACGATTGATGCCGCCTGTCACCTGGCGGCGCAGGCGCAGGTCCCGTTGCTGATAAGCGGCGGTATTGGTCATTCGACGACCTTTTTATATGACGCTGTACGAAAGCATCCGCACTATCAGGCGCTGCAGGTAGAGGGGCGTCCGGAATCACATATCCTGGCGGATATCGCCGAACGTTTCTGGCAAATACCGCGCGATCGCATTGTGGTGGAAGACCGTTCAACCAACTGCGGCGAAAACGCGTGGTTTACCCGCCGGTTACTGGAAGAGCGTGGGCTGGATCATACCTCGGGCGTGGTGATTCAGGATCCGACCATGCAGCGTCGGACGATGGCGACGTTTGCCCGCGTCTGGCAGGATGCTCCGGCGCCGCCGCACTGGTGGAGCTACCCCGGTTGTTCGCCGCGGCTCGAAAATAGCGCTACTGGCCTGAGATTCAGCGGAGATGATAGTGGACTGTGGCCGGTGGGGCGTTATCTGGAACTGCTGCTTGGCGAGCTGCCGCGTTTGCTGGATAACCCGCAGGGTTATGGCCCCAACGGTAAAGATTTTATTGCCCATGTCGATTTCCCACGCGATGTTAGCGCGGCGTGGCAATGCTTGCGTGCAGATACGCTATTGAGCCAGGCGCTGAACGCCAGAACGCTGGGGTAGGGAGAAAGGCGGATAGCCGCAGCTATCCGCAGATTCTGGGATTACTTCGCGAATTTATCCAGCACGCGGACAAGCTGGGTGACAAAACCGTACTCGTTATCGTACCAGGCCACGGTTTTCACTAGCTGTACGCCGCCGGCCTCTACGATCTCCAGCTGGGTCGCATCATAGATTGAGCCGAAATGGCTGCCGATAATGTCGGAGGAGACAATTTCTTCTTCGGTGTAGCCAAAAGACTCGTTGTTCGCCGCCGCATTTTTCATGGCCTGATTAACCTCTTCCGCGGTGACTTTCTTCGCCAGCACGGACACAAGCTCAGTGACTGAGCCGGTTTTAGTCGGCACGCGCTGGGCGTGACCTTTCAGTTTCCCACTGAGTTCCGGGATCACCAGACCGATGGCTTTTGCCGCGCCGGTGGTGTGGGGTATAACGTTCTCCGCCGCCGCTCGCGAGGCGCGCAGGTCTTTGCCACGGGGTCCGTCGACCAGCGATTGCGTACCGGTATAAGCGTGAATAGTGGTCATGGTGCCCACGGTAATGCCGAAAGCATCGTTCAGCACTTTAGCCATTGGCGCCAGACAGTTAGTGGTGCAGGATGCAACCGAAATAATGGTGTCATCCGGGCTCATGGTGTCGTCATTGACGTGATAAACGATGGTTTTCATCTCGCCGGCAGGGGCGGAAATCAGCACTTTCTTCGCGCCGGCGGTCAGGTGCGCCTGCGATTTTTCAGCCGACGTATAGAAGCCGGTACATTCAACAATCACCTCTGCGCCCGCGGCTTTCCACGGAATATGCTGGGCCTCTTTTTCCGCATAAACGGTAATTTTCTTACCATCAACGATTAGCGCATCTTCTGTAAAATCAACGCTCCATGGGAAAGGGCCGTAGTTAGAGTCATGTTTAAGCAGATAGGCTAAGACTTTCGGCGAGGTGAGATCGTTGATGGCTACGACCTCTAGCGGGCTATTTACTTCCAACAGACGACGAAGTACTAAGCGTCCAATACGACCAAATCCATTAATACCAAGTTTACTCATGGGTACTCTCCTGGTGGTGAAGTTGATACATTAAAACTATCTTCAGATAGAGTGGGGAAGGAAATATCTCTTCCTTTCATTGACTTAGCTATTCACCGCGGTGTTCCAATGGCTAAGTTATCTACCTTAAGCGTCTTCGGTCACTGTCACGTGGAGCGAGATGGTGCGAAGGAAGTATAACCCTGCCTGCTTCATCATGCGGCGTTAAATGGTAAACATTACCTACATGTCGTTACGGTATTTAGGCAGGCGTCCATCCTGCATGCACGCGTATGTGGTTGAATAATGAACATATGGCGTGAGGGTAGAGCTGACGCGGTCTGAGGCGAGTTATCCACAAACTATGCGATCTGATACTGACCCGTTTTGTGGATAACCTAAAATGTTTCGGGATACTTAATTCACTCTGCGTTATAAGTTTGCGCCATACATCACGATAATCAATGTCTTCACTCGGTACCCTAATATAAGAATACTTAAATAGGGGAATAACATACCAATGAAAAAGAGCATTGCACTGACGATGGTGGCGCTGGCGTGTCTGTCGGCTAACGTTCTGGCGGCTGAGAAACTTGCGGGTAATGAAATACTTGCAGTACAAAAAGGCGGGGTGCCAGATAAAGTCTATACCCAAAATCAGCCGAAATTGCGCATAGCAACCTATAATATCGGCAAGAATGAAGCTTCTGATAATGTGGCCGATTTTACGGCACTTAATTCAGCGATTAAAAAAATTAACGCCGATATTATTGCCGTCCCGGAAGTCGATAACAAAACTCAGCGCAGCCAGAAAATCGATCAGCTTAAGACGATTGCCGATGCCAACAACATGCATTATGCCTTTGGTAAAGCGTTAGATTTCGATGGCGGAGAGTACGGTCTGGGGCTGCTGTCAAAATACAAAATCCTGCATTCGCAGGTGGTGAAGCTGCCATCAGGCAATGCGGAACAGCGTGTGGCGCTGCTGGCGCAGGTCGACGTACCTGGCTTTGATTCCGCGCCGATTATCATGGTGACTCATCTTGACTGGCAAAAAGACCCCACCATGCGTACCGAGCAGGCTCGCTATCTGCTCGATTTGAGTATTGGCGATGCGGCGTCTGATTTTAAAGATATCGCCTCCTCAATTAAGATCCTGGCCGGCGATTTTAATTCAACCCGTGAAGAACAGCCGGTGAAAGAGATCGGTTATTTCTTTAACGAAGTGTCGAAGCAGGGGACGGATACGCGTAGCTGGCCTGCCGTTAACCCGGCCATTGATATCGACCACATTTTCACCTTCAAAGGGCAAAAGTGGGATGTGAAGAAGCTGGAGATCCCGCATAATTCGCCGGAATTTAACTGGTCAGCGGCCAGCGACCATCTGCCGGTCATTGCAGAACTGCAGCTCACCGAGCAGTAACATTGCCCTGGGCTCTTTGCAAAAGAGCCCTATGATCTTCAATTCGCGCCAACGCTGTTGTTTAATCCTCGGTAAAGGTTAATGAAAATTTAAGGGAAGGCGGTTATGTTAACAACATCACACTTCCATTAAGGTTTGTTCATGCGCGATAAATATTCTGGCCTGCAGATAGGAATACACTGGCTGGTCTTTTTACTGGTTATCGTCGCCTATGCGGCGATGGAACTGCGCGGCTTCTTTCCGCGCAGCGACCGCCCGGTGATAAACATGATCCACGTCTCCTGTGGTATTTCCATTTTTGTCCTGATGATCGCACGCCTGCTGGTGCGCCTGAAGTCTCCGGCGCCGCCGATTGTTCCTAAACCCTCGCCGATGATGACCGGTTTCGCCCATCTTGGCCATCTGGTGATCTATCTGCTGTTTATCGCGCTACCGGCGATTGGCATGGTAATGATGTATTACCGCGGTAACCCGTGGTTTGCTTTCGGCCTGACAATGCCCTTTGCGGCGCAGAGCAACTTCGCTTTGGTGGACAGCCTTAAGGGGCTGCACGGCTTACTTGCCAATATCGGCTATTTCGTGATTGGCCTGCACGCGCTGGCGGCGCTGCTGCATCACTATTTATGGAAAGATAATACGCTGCTGCGCATGATGCCGCGCAAGCGCTGAGTTCCCCGCTTATCACGACTGAACCCGCCGGCCGGCGGGTTTTTTGTTTCCGTCACTCGCCAATAAATGATTCGTGAAATGTTACTTATGCTGCAAATTTGTATCAATTATGTAAATAAAAATGTCTAAACGAAACGAAAGGTTCTATAAGAATCTCAGTGCGGTGGATTGAATCCAGCCGGGAGGTCGTCGAAACGATACCCTGGCACGTTCAGCGGTATCCGCAGCGTCATTGGCTAAAACGCCTGCATTTTCAATACCGATGAGCAAAAGGAAACCCTGACATGACCGATAATATACCGGCCACTTCTCCGCCTGTCGCCGACGCCGGTGGCGCTGAACGCCTGAGCCCGCACGAGCAGGTGGTGATCAATAAATTGTTCCGCCGCTTGATCCCTTTTCTGTTTCTGCTTTTTATCTTTTCGTTTCTTGACCGTATCAATATTGGCTTTGCCGGGCTCACGATGAGCCAGGATTTGGGGCTGAGTAGCACCATGTTCGGCCTCGCGACGACGTTGTTCTACGCGATGTATGTCATCTTTGGTATTCCCAGTAACATCATGCTGGGGATCGTTGGCGCCCGTCGCTGGATTGCCAGCATTATGGTGGTTTGGGGGATTGCATCGACAGCGACCATGTTTGCGACCGGGCCGAATAGCCTGTATCTGCTGCGCATGCTGGTGGGGATTGCCGAAGCCGGTTTTCTTCCGGGGCTTCTGCTCTACTTAACCTACTGGTTTCCGGCCTACTACCGGGCGCGCGCCAATGCGTTGTTTATGATTGCTATGCCGGTGACGATGGCGCTGGGCTCGCTGGTCTCCGGCTATATTCTCAGTATGGATGGTATGCTGGCGCTTAAAGGCTGGCAGTGGTTGTTCCTGCTGGAAGGATTCCCATCGGTGCTGTTGGGGGCGGTGGTCTGGTTCTATCTCGATGATAGCCCGAAAAAGGCCAAATGGCTGAGCGATGAAGACAAATGTTGCCTTAACGAGATGATGGAAAAGGACAAACTACGACTAGTGCAACCGAACGGTAGCGCCAGTCTCAGCGCGCTGCAGCAGGGGAAAGGCAGCCTCTGGCGCGACGTCTTCACCCCGGTGGTGTTGATGTATACGCTGGCCTATTTCTTTCTCTGTAATACTTTAAGCGCGCTTAGCGTCTGGACGCCTCTCATTCTCAAAAGCTTTAACCAGGGCAGCAGCAATATCGCCATTGGCCTGCTCAGCGCCGTACCGCATATCTGTACCATTATGGCGATGATCTGGTGGAGCAAACGTTCTGATCGCTTACAGGAACGTAAGCTGCACACGTTATTGCCCTACCTGTTTGCCGCCGCGGGCTGGATGCTGGCGGCGCACGGTTCAAATAGCATCATGCAACTGTTGGGGGTGATTATGGCCTCGGCGGGGGCCTATGCGGCGATGGTGATTTTCTGGACCACGCCGGATCAATCCATCAGCCTGCGCTCGCGAGCGATCGGCATTGCGGTGATTAACGCGACGGGTAATATGGGATCGGCCATGAGTCCGTTATTATTCGGTTGGCTGAAGGATTTAACCGGTAGCTTCAACGCCGGATTTTACCTCGTTGCCGGGTTCCTGGTTTTGGGGGCGCTGGTGGTATCGCGCATCCCGATGAAGGCCAGCCGTCCACGAGCGACGCCATAAAAAACAGGAGTAGTGATGAGAGTGAGACGCGCGGTACCCGATGAAGCCCCTGCGTTGTGGAATATCCGTAATCAGGCGATTCGCCATGGCTGTCGTCAAAGCTATGGCGCTGAAGTGATTCACGCCTGGACGCCGGAACAGATGCCCGAAGGGTATCGTCACGCCGTTGCCGATAATCCGTTTTATATCGTGGAAAATACGCAGGGCCAACCCGTCGCTACAGGCTATCTCGATATTGAGTCCTTAAGCGTGGAAGCGATCTTTACGCTTCCTGAGTGGGGCGGGCAGGGATGCGCGGATTTGATCATGGGGGCGGTTATTGCCGAAGCCCGCCGACGGGGGCTCGAAACCATTACGCTTGAGGCGACCCCCAATGCGGCGGGCTTTTATCTACGCCATGGCTTTGTTTCTCAAGGTGAAAAATACCATTATTCAAAAATGGCCAACGCCGAGTTACGCTGTATAGCTATGACCCTCACGCTCGATTAACGGTAATCCTGCGCCGCTATGCTATGGTTGTTAGCGGCGTTTCAATTTGCCACTTTAGTCAAATAAATATAGTATACCCCCCTATATGATATGGAGGGCATCTCGTGCCACATTCACCAGAAGACAAGAAGCGTGCGCTTAGCCGCGTACGCCGTATTCGCGGACAGGTTGAGGCGCTGGAACGCGCGCTGGAGTCCGGCGAACCCTGCATGACTATCCTGCAACAGATTGCCTCCATTCGCGGCGCCGCCAACGGTTTGATGGGGGAGCTGGTAGAGATGCATCTGCAGGATGAACTGGTTAGCGGCGATACCACCCCGGACCAACGCGCCGCTCGTATGGCGGAAGTTGGTCACCTGCTACGATCCTATTTAAAATAAAATCACGACGAGGAATGGACAGTATGAAATCACGTGCAGCAGTTGCCTTTGGCCCCGGCCAGCCGTTAAAAATCGTGGAGATTGACGTCGCGCCGCCAAAGAAAGGCGAAGTCCTGGTCAAAATCACCCACACCGGCGTTTGCCACACCGATGCTTTTACTCTCTCTGGCGACGATCCGGAAGGCGTGTTCCCGGCGGTGTTGGGCCATGAAGGCGGCGGTATCGTCGTTGAAGTCGGCGAGGGCGTGACCAGCCTGAAGCCAGGCGATCACGTTATTCCGCTGTATACCGCCGAGTGCGGCGAATGTAAATTCTGCAAGTCTGGCAAAACTAACCTCTGCCAGGCGGTCCGCGCCACCCAGGGGAAAGGTCTGATGCCGGATGGCACCACGCGATTCTCCTATAACGGCGAGCCGATTTATCACTATATGGGCACCAGCACCTTCAGCGAATACACCGTCTGCGCCGAGATTTCTCTGGCAAAAGTAAACCCGCAGGCGCCGCTGGAAAAAGTATGTCTGTTGGGCTGCGGCGTCACCACCGGTATCGGCGCGGTACATAACACGGCGAAGGTGAAAGAGGGCGACAGCGTCGCGGTGTTCGGGCTGGGCGGTATTGGCCTGGCGGTGATTCAGGGAGCGGTGCAGGCGAAGGCCGGACGCATTCTGGCGGTCGACACTAATCCGGATAAATTTACCCTCGCCAAAGAGATGGGCGCCACCGACTTTATCAACCCGAACGACTACGATAAACCGATTCAGGACGTGATTGTCGAGTTAACCGATGGCGGCGTTGATTTCAGTTTTGAATGTATCGGTAACGTCAACGTCATGCGCGCGGCACTGGAGTGCTGTCATAAAGGTTGGGGTGAGAGCGTTATCATTGGCGTTGCCGGAGCGGGTCAGGAAATTAAAACTCGTCCGTTCCAGTTGGTCACCGGCCGGGTATGGCGTGGTTCCGCCTTCGGCGGCGTGAAAGGGCGTAGCCAGCTGCCGGGGATGGTTGAAGACGCGATGGCGGGTAAGATTCGCCTCGATCCGTTTATCACCCACCGGTTACCGCTCGACCAGATCAACGAAGCCTTCGATCTGATGCATGAAGGTAAATCGATTCGTACGGTTATTCACTTCGGTGATAACTAAGTATCACCGATAGCGAAACCCGGGCCATTTATCGCCCGGGTTGACTTCTGGCTGTGTTAATACTTGCGCCAGTGCTCATAGCCCGATTGCCAACGTCGTTGCTCTCGCCGTTCTCTTTCGCGTTGAATATCTGACTTTTGATCCTCCCAGACTGGACAATCCGGGCCGCTTGCCACTTCGCAGGGGGCAGAGATATCGTTTAGCGGATTGACCTTTTTTTCTTCCCACAGCGTCGGGTCGCGTAAATCCACTTCTGGCGCTTTCAGCGCCTGGGCTGAGGTGGTTGCGGCTAATAAGAGTACGCCGATCGGCAGGTGATGGAAGGCTCCTTTCATCTTTTATCCTTGTTATGTTGTTATTGATAACTGTTCGCAATAATAACATAACGCAATAAAACATTCTAAAATCGCAGCCTGTCGAAGAAACTTATAGTGCTGACTCAGGGATCATATTGATCTTAAATTCTCCCGGCATGGTTGATATCGCTTCTACGGTTAAACCGTTTTTATCGGTTCTGCCCTTAAAGACTCTACCGTCTGGTGTGGTGATTTGGTAAGGGAGATAGGGCAGCGGCATACCCGTACGCGGATTCTTCAACACAAAGTCGTGGCGATAAAGCTGTGGTGGTTCCTCGTTGGCGCATCCCGTTAGTAACGCAGCCAAAAGCAGCGCGCTTGAGCCTTTCATCAAAGCCATAATGGCTTCCTCCCTGTTTATCCTGCCTGATAAATGAGGTTCCATAGTAACAAAAGCCTGAAGATCGGCGCCTAAATGGAATCTGAAACCGTGGGAGATAAAGAAAGGCCCCTGAACGGGGCCCTGGTTTTATTTTTGATCGGGTAAAGCGTAAGCGATGATGTAATCGCCGCGATCGGGAGACTGACGCGCGCCGCCGGCGTTGATAATGATGTACTGCTTACCGGTTTTCGGTGAAACGTAGGTCATCGGGCCGGATTGGCTGCCCACCGGCAGGCGAGATTTCCAAATCTCTTTGCCGTTGGCGGTATCAAAGGCGCGCAGATAGAAATCCTGGGTGCCGGCGAAGAACAGCAGGCCAGACTGGGTAGAAAGCGAAGCTCCCAGCGTTGGCATGCCGATAGGGATCGGCATATGCATGCGGATACCCAACGGACCGGTATCTTCTACCGTACCTACCGGAACCTGCCAGACCAGCTTACCGCTTTTCAGATCGACCGCCGACATGGTGCCGAACGGCGGCTTCTGGCAGGGGATACCTAACGGCGACAGGAAACGCTCACGCATTGCGCCATACGGCGTACCTTCCATCGGTACGATACCCATTTCGATACCGCTGGCATCTTTGGCCACTTTCGCTCGCGGCACCATGTAGTTAGCCAGTCCAAGACGCATGTCGTTGACGAACATCAGGCCGTTATTCGGATCAACCGACACGCTGCCCCAGTTCATCCCGCCAAGCGAGCCCGGATATTGCAAGGAGCGGTCCTCACCCGGTGGAGTAAAGACCCCCTGATGGCGCATCTCTTTGAACTGAATACGGCACAGCAGCAGGTCAACCGGGGTGGCGCCCCACATATCCGATTCTTTCAACGTTTCGTTGCCGATCATCGGCATGCCGACGGAGTACGGTTGCGTCGGCGAGTAGCGTTCACCTTTAACGTTACCAGCCGGGACCGGACGCTCTTCCACTTTAGCGACCGGTTCGCCCGTCGCGCGGTTAAGCATAAAGATCATGCCCTGCTTGCTGGTTTGCACCAGTACCGGCGTCGTACCGCCTTTACCGTCCGGCAGATCGTACAGCAGCGGTTGCGAAGGCAGATCGAAATCCCACAGATCGTGATGGGTAGTCTGGAAATGCCAGCGTACTTTACCGGTGGTCGCATCGACCGCAACGATAGAGGAACTGTATTTATCATCCAGCGCCGTACGTTCGCCGCCGAAGAAGTCTGGCGTGGCGTTTCCGGTTGGCAGATAAATAAGATTCAGTTTGGCATCATAGGACATCGCGGACCAGACATTCGGCGTCCCGCGCGTGTAGGTCTGTCCTTCCGGCGGCACGCCGGTCAGTTGTGGATTGCCCGGATCCCAGGCCCAGGCCAGTTTACCGGTATGCACGTCAAAAGCGCGAACCACGCCCGGCGGTTCACCGGTGGAGTAGTTATCCGCTATACGACCACCAACGACAACAAGGTTACCGGCAACCAGCGGGGTAGAGGTCTGCTGATAATAACCGGGTTTGATTTCCCCCATGCCGACGCTGAGATCGACGGTACCGTGTTCACCAAATGCTTCACAGGCTTTACCGGTATCGGCATCGATTGCGATCAGACGCGCATCGGTAGTTGGCAGGAACAGGCGGCGGGCGCAGGCGGCAGGCTGGGTCCCGGCAACGGCATTAGCCTGTGCCTGGCTATCTTCGTAGTAGCCTAAACCGCGGCAACGTTGCCAGTTCGGCGCCGTCGCTTTTGAGTCGTAGCGCCATTTCTCTTTGCCGCTATCGACATCCAGCGCCAGGACTTTGCTATATGGCGTACAAACATAGAGAGTATCGCCAATCTGCAGCGGCGTATTCTGGTCTTCCGCGCCGGAACCGTTACTCTGCGGAATATCGCCGGTATGGGCAATCCAGGCAACCTGTAGCTGGTTGATATTGTTTTTATTGATCTGATCCAACGCGGCGAAGCGGTCGCCGTGAGTGGTATTACCCCAGTGCTCCCAGTTTTTTTGTTCTTCACCCGGTTGTACCGGTTTTACCGGCACGGGCTCGCTGGCGCTGACCAGCGGCTGGGATTTGAACATCCAGCCAAAGCTGACCAGCAGTACCACGGCCAGCACGCCCGCGAGGGTGAAGGCCGCGCCTTTTTTGACCGGTGCGCTGGAAAGGAAAGGCCAAACAATGGCGCACAGAAAAGCCAGAACGCCAAGCGCGAACAGGCGTGAGAACAGCGGCCAGTAGGTCCAGCCGGCGTCGCTGATAGCCCAAACAATGGAAGCTGCGAAGGCGATGGCATAAAGAATGATGCCGCCGCGACGATTGCGGAAAATAAGCAGGGAGGCGATAACCATCACCAGTCCCATAATGGCGAAATACCAGGTGCCGCCGACGCTTGCCAGTTTGGCGCCTAAAATGCCGATTGCCAGACCGATGATTAACATCAGTCCGGCGAGTAGCCACTGCAGGATCCGGGGGAATCCGCGCGGCACGTTGCCCGTAGCCATGTTGTCTCCTTATACCACCCCTTGCCAGGCGTGTACCAAATGAATCAAGTGCAAATGGAAATTGCTTTTGAGTGAAGCTCCACAAAGCTTCATAAAGGTGATTTCAAAAGATGAATTCATTTCACATGAACCAAATGGTGAAATCATGGCTATGATAAATCTGTTAATGAAATGAGCGCAAATGTTAATGAATGATTTCGCACTAATTGATTAGCGCGATGTATATATTAAGTGGCAGAAGAATGAACGTAGCGGTGCCGTTACCTCAATGTGCTGATTCGGGGTAACGGCCACTGAGAGTCAGCCAGGCATGGATTTGCGTATCGCGCTCAGTAGAGTTTGCGCCCCCTGCGAAAGGCTGGCGTCCACCCGGGTAAGAATACCGATCGGCTCGCCGGCGCCTTCGGTGGCGATAGGTAATGAGGTTAACAAACCGCGACGCAGGTCGTCTTTCACCGCGCCGGAAGGGACGAACCAGACATAGTCATAATCGACGGTGAGCTGGCGTGAAAGCGAGGCCGACAGCGTTTCAATACAGCCGGGGGGAATTTTACAGCCCTGGCTTTGCAGCAGCGTTTCCGCATTCTGCCGCGGAATGGTCCCTTTTGGTGAGACCACCACCGGCCATTCCATCACCCGGCTGAGTGTTACCGTCTCCTGCAGCAGCGGGTGGCCGGGGCGGACGACCAGTTTTAGCGATTCAAGAAACAGCAGTTCATAGTTGAGGCCGCTCATCAGTTCCGGATCGGACATGCGCCCAATACCAATATCGACATCGCCGGATTTCAGCCCCGCCAGCAGCATGGTGTTATTCATGGTGGCGACCTGTAAGGTGATGTCTTTTTGCTGTTTGTGAAATTGACCAATCACCGTAGGCAAAATACCGAGCGCTGCGGTTGGCAGGGCGCCAATCCTAACCACATCGCTATTCATGCCTTCTTTACGATTGAGAGCCTGGCCTGCGGTATTGAGAGCATCCAGCACCTTGACCGCATGGGTTAGAAACTGTTCGCCAACCAGCGTCAACTGCGCGCCAAGCCGCCCGCGCTCAAAAAGCCGGGTACCGGTCAACTGCTCAAGTTCGTTGAGGGTTTTTGATAGCGCAGGTTGGCTAAGATTCAGGGTTTCTGCCGCCCGCCCCAGGGTTCCCTGTTGTGCGACGGCGACGAAAGTATGTAAATGGCGCAAGCGAATGCGCTGACTGAAGAGACCATTTTTTTCCATAATCGATGTTAAAAACAGAGCTGTCTCGGTAGCAAGCGAAGTTGTTTAATTTTGATAACTAGTTAGCAAAATATTATTAACATTTGATCTTATTGTCTTACAAGTCATTTCTACCAGAGGTGATAAAAAGCCCCGCACTCGGCGGGGCAGGGAAAAGGGAGTAATTTGGGGGGAAATTAAATATCGAAGAACACGGTCTCTTTATCGCCCTGTAAATAAATATCAAAGCGGTACACGACTTCATCTCCACGCACTTCACGTTGCGCGATAAGCGTCTGGCGGCGAACTTCCCATTCAATCAGATTCAGTACCGGATCCTGTTCATTTGCCGCCTGTTCATCAGCGAAATACATCCGCGTATTCAGGCCGATGTTAATACCCCGCGCCACTACCCACAGATTGAGGTGCGGCGCCATAAGGCGTCCGTCACGGCCGACGACCGCGCCGGGTTTGATGGTTTGAAAACGCCAGACGCCGGATGCAAAGTCAGAACAAGTACGGCCCCAGCCGCGGAAGTTCGGGTCCAGAGCCTTGTTCTGCTGGCGGTCGTCGGGATGGTTATAACGCCCGTCGGCGTTAGCCTGCCAGAGTTCCAGCAGCACGTCGCGTACCGGGGTTCCGGAACCATCGAAAACCCGCCCTTCAATCGTAATGCGTTGGCCTTTGGTTTCCGCGCTCACTAAGTTGGGGCCAAAGTTTTTTTCAAAAATATGAAATCCTGCAGCGTCCGGCGCCAGACCAATATGCACATAGGGCCCGGCAGTCTGCGAGGCGGTTTCAGCTAAATAGTCTTTCATTGGGCGGCCCCCTGGGTACGATTTTCGAACAGCGTGGCGCGGTGGCCGCGCAGCACAAGGTCAAAACGATAGGCCAGACTGTCGAGCGGCACGGCGGCATGGGTATCCAGCTCGGCAATCAGGGTACGCACGGCATCATCGTTATTGATGGTTCTGACAATCGGACACTGTTTGATAAGCGGATCGCCTTCAAAGTACATTTGCGTAATCAGCCGTTGCGCCCAGGCATCGCCTGAGAGCGAAAAGTGAATATGCGCCGGTCGCCAGTCGCTAACCTGATTACGCCACGGGTAGGGGCCGGGTTTGATCGTGCGAAAGCAGTAATAACCATTTTCATCGGTCAGAACCCGTCCGCAGCCGCCGAAGTTGGGGTCAATCGGCGCCAGATACTGGTCTTTCTTATGACGGTAACGGCCGCCGGCATTGGCCTGCCACACTTCGACCAGCGTATTTTTCATTGGCCGGCCAAAGCCGTCGCGCACGTAACCGTGGACGATAATTCGTTCGCCAATCGGCAGGCCGTCTTTGGCGTAGTTGAGAATGAGATCGTTATCCAGCGGGCCAAGGTCGTCGCTGCTGAACACCGGGCCGGTAATCTCAGAAAGTGAATTTTGCAGGGAGATGAGCGCATTGCGCGGCGAGCGTAGCACGCTGGTTTTGTATCCCGGCGCCAGCGCCGGCGGATGGCTATTGTAATCGCGATGTACGACCTCGCGCGGTGACCATTTATTATTCATAGGGTACTCCATCAAACGGAAGAGAGGCATGTTGTTGTAATTTCGCCAGAAACAGTCTCTGTAAATGTTTTGTTAATTTAAAGTGAAATTAAATCTAATTTTTCATAACCCACGGTTATGATTTGTACAGGCGAAACGCGGTAGCAGGTTATCCGCATCACAGTTTGTAAATTCTTCCCGCCACTCTTAACGCGCTTTCCTACACTCCAGGAAGTATTCACTGGAGGTAAGACATCATGGCGAACACCATCACGGCTGATGAGATTCGGGAAAACTTTTCACAGGCTATGTCGGCAATGTACCAGCAGGAAGTTCCGCAGTATGGAACCCTCCTGGAGTTGGTGGCGGATGTGAATCTGGCGGTCCTGGAACACAACCCGAAATTACATGAACAATTGGCTAATGCCGACGAACTGGCACGGCTGAACGTTGAGCGCCACGGCGCGATCCGCGTGGGAACGGCGGAAGAACTGGCGACCCTGCGTCGCATGTTTGCCATTATGGGGATGTATCCCGTTAGCTATTACGATCTGTCGCAGGCTGGGGTACCCGTGCATTCTACCGCCTTTCGCCCGGTCGATGACGCGGCGCTGGCGCGTAACCCGTTTCGTATTTTCACCTCGTTGCTGCGCCTTGAACTGATCGGCAACGAGGCGCTGCGCCAGCGAGCGGCGGATATTCTCGCCCGTCGCGATATCTTTACGCCGCGCTGCCGTGAGCTGATTGCGTTACACGAAGATAGGGGTGAATTCACGGCTGCAGAAGCGCGCGAATTCGTCAACGAAGCGTTGGAGACTTTCCGTTGGCACCGTCATGCCACCGTCGACGAGCAAACCTATCACGCGCTGCATAATGAGCACCGGTTGATTGCCGATGTGGTCTGTTTCCCCGGTTGCCACATTAACCATCTGACGCCGCGCACTCTCGATATCGATCGGGTTCAGGCGTTGATGCCGCAGTGCGGTATCGAACCGAAAGCGCTCATTGAGGGACCGCCGCGCCGCGAGGTGCCGATTTTACTGCGGCAAACCAGTTTTAAAGCGCTGGAAGAGCCGGTGATGTTCGCCGGCGAACATAAAGGTACGCACAGCGCGCGCTTTGGCGAAATTGAACAACGCGGCGTCGCGTTGACGCCGAAAGGACGAGCGCTGTATGACCGCTTACTGAATGAGGCCGGGGTCGGTAAAGACAATCTTAACCACCAGCGCCATTTGCAGGAGGTCTTTAGCCAGTTTCCTGACAGCGAATTTTTGCTGCGTCAGCAGGGGCTGGCGTGGTTCCGCTATCGCCTGACGCCTGCGGGTGAAGCGCATCGCCATGCTTTTGGCCCCGGCGACGATCCGCAACCGCTGATCGAGCGCGGTTGGGTAGTCGCGCAGCCGATTGTTTATGAAGATTTTTTACCGGTGAGCGCCGCGGGGATTTTCCAATCAAATCTTGGCAACGAAACGCAGGCCCGCAGCCACGGTAACGCCAGCCGTGACGCTTTTGAAGCGGCGTTAGGCTGTGAGGTCCTCGATGAGTTCGAACTATATCAACAGGCGGAGGAACGGAGTAAACGCCGTTGCGGTCTGCTCTAAAATCGGTACTCTGCATGGCATAACTTGCAAAAGGACGTTGTTATGCAGAATTCATCTATACCGCTAGTAAAAACGCGGCAGGGCACGCTATCCGGCACTAATGAACAGGGGATCCATATCTGGCGCGGTATTCCCTACGCGCAGCCGCCGGTAGGCGAGCTGCGTTGGCGTTCGCCGCAGCCTCCAGAGCGCTGGCAGGGCGTGCGTCAGGCCGATACCTTTGCCGCCGCCAGCTGGCAGGATATCGAATATTGTCGTGAACTGGGCGGCGGCGATCCTGGCCGTTTTTCCGAAGACTGTCTGTATCTCAACGTGTGGGCGCCCGCTGCCCGCTCGCAGCCGCTCCCGGTGATGGTCTGGCTGCACGGCGGCGGCTACACCATCGGCGCCGGCAGCCTGCCTCCCTACGACGGTAGCGCGTTGGCCAGCCGCGAGGTGGTGGTGGTCACCGTCAATTATCGTCTTGGGCATCTCGGCTTTTTCGCTCATCCGGCCCTGGAAGGCGAAGAGGGCGAGCGGTTGTATAATTTTGCGCTGCTCGATCAGATAGCCGCGCTGCGCTGGGTGCAGGATAATATCCACGCCTTCGGCGGCGACGCCGCCAATATCACCTTGTTCGGCGAATCCGCGGGGGCGCGCAGCGTCCTGTCGTTAATGGCGTCGCCGAAAGCGAAAGGATTGTTCCATAAAGCCATCGTGCAAAGCGGTTATACCTTACCGGATTTACCACGGGAAAAGGCGCTGGCGAAGGGAAAGCTGCTGGCGGAACATTTTTCTCTTGCCGATGCCAGCGCGGAACAGCTGCGGGCAATCCCCGCCGATGCCTTTTGGGCGCTGACGGCGCCGCTGAATATCGGCCCGGCGCCGATTGTCGGCGATGCGGTGCTGCCGGAGCCTATGCTCGACACGTTCTTTAAGGGCCGTCAGCATGCGATGCCGGTGATGATTGGCTCCAATAGCGATGAGGCCAGCGTGATGGCGGTATTTGGCGTCGATATTGCCGGCCAAATTCAAAAACTGCGTCGCGAACGCCGTTTTGGCCTTGGGCTTATCAAACTGCTGTATCCTGGCGTCAAAGGGGATGAAGCGTTAGGCAGAGAAGTGTGCCGCGATATGGCGTTCACCACCCTGGGTTACGTGGTGATGCAGGCGCAGCAGCGTGTTGGGCAACCGTGCTGGCGCTACTGGTTTGATTATGTTGCGCAAGCGGAACATGAAACTTATCTCCACGGCGCGTGGCATGGCAACGAAGTGGTTTACGTTTTCGACAATCTGACCCGCGCCGAACCGGTGTGTCAGTACGCCAGTGAGGCGGACCGAGCCTTCGCCGCGCAGGTCGCCGACTACTGGGCCAATTTTGCCAGGCTGGCAGGCAATCAGTGTAGTGAGTTAACCGGCCCGGTGCGCTGGCCCGCCTGCCTGCGCGGACGGGACCGTTTATTGCGTATCGGCCTCAACAAGCGCGCGGGCTTTAAAGTCGAGAACCGCTTTATGCGCGCGCGGCTGGCGCTGTTTCGCCGGGTGATGAAGCATCATGTGACGCTGGATTAACCAGCGCGGCGCGAAAGCGCGCCAGGCCGTCGGCTTTGCTTTGCGAGCGGCGAACGACCAGCCGGTAGCTGGCGCCGGTTTTGACGCTGAGCGAGAAGGGGCGACATAGTCGCCCGGTACGAAGATCCTCGGCGATTAGCGTCTCGTCCGCCATGGCTACGCCGAGCCCCTGCATCGCGGCGGTGATGGCGAGGTCCATGGTGTCGAAATATTGGTTTTTATGCATTTTTAACGTTGGTTCATGCGGATAGTGCGCCAGCCACAGCAGCCAGTCGGTTTTATCGCGCGTCGGATGTAAAAATGTGATGGCGGAGAGCTGCGTATCGCACGGCGTATCGGGACTGGCCACCGGCGTGAGGGCTTCTTCAAACAGCAGATCGCCGGCGCTCTGATGGGTGCCAAAGATAATCGCCGCATCGTAGGGTTCAGTCTTAAAGTTAACGTTATGCTCGGTGGTGGTGGTCAACGCCACCTGCAGTTCCGGATAACGTCGTTCTATCTCCAGCAGTTTCGGCACCAGCCAGCGGATCGCGCAGGTAGGCGCTTTCAGGCGCACGACAGTTTGCTGCTGGCGCGCCTGCTCGGCTACCGTTAACAGGCGGCCAAATGCCGACTGCAGCTCCGGATAAAGCGCGCTGCCCTGCGGAGATAGCCGCAGCCCGCGGGCGTGGCGTTCAAATAGCGGGAAGCCAAACCAGCTCTCCAGCGCGGCAATCTGCCGGCTGACCGCCCCCTGCGTCAGGCACAGCTCCTGCGCGGCATGGGTTAAGTTGAGATGCCTCGCGGTTATCAGAAACGTTTCTACGGTATGAAAAGGCAGGGCGCTACGCGACATGTTGGCTCCAGCTATGCATTTTGATCATAGGCAGTATGCCACGCATCGTTGCGAAATTGGGACGATGCGTTCCGTTTTTGCCATCTAATCGTCATCCTGTGCTTACACTATTATTAGTCTCGTTGATACAACGTCTCTCACCGATTAGTTGATGTGTATAAAAGGAGCCATCATGTCTAAACCTTACGTTCGTCTGGATAAAAATGATGCGGCAGTATTACTGGTTGACCACCAGACCGGGCTGCTGTCACTGGTTCGTGATATCGAGCCGGATAAATTCAAGAACAATGTCCTGGCCCTCAGCGATCTGGCTAAATACTTTAAACTACCGACTATTCTGACCACCAGTTTTGAGAATGGCCCTAATGGTCCGCTGGTGCCGGAACTGAAAGAACAGTTCCCTGACGCCCCTTATATCGCTCGTCCCGGCAATATTAACGCCTGGGATAACGAAGATTTCGTTAACGCGGTAAAAGCCACCGGTAAGAAACAGCTGATTATTGCCGGTGTCGTCACTGAAGTCTGCGTGGCCTTCCCGGCGCTGTCGGCGATTGAAGAGGGATTCGACGTCTTTGTGGTGACCGATGCGTCCGGTACTTTTAACCCGATCACCCGTGATGCCGCGTGGGATCGTATGTCGCAGGCGGGCGTGCAGTTAATGTCGTGGTTTGGCGTGGCCTGTGAGTTGCACCGCGACTGGCGCAATGATATCGAAGGATTGGGAACCCTGTTCTCCAACCACATTCCGGATTACCGTAACCTGATGACCAGCTTTAACCTGCTGAGCAAGAAATAAGCAGCTGGCGGCCAGTTTTCAGGCCTGGCCGCCGCTTCAATCAGACGGGATTATTCACTCATCGAGGCGACAGGGCGCGACTTTGCACGTTGATTTTTCAATAGCCGCGTCGCCAGTACGCCCGACATCATCGACCCATTCACATTCAGCGCGGTACGCGCCATATCGACAATTGGCTCAATGGCGATAAAAATGCCGACCAGCGCCACCGGGAAGTTGAGCGTAGACAGGACAATCAACGCCGCAAATGTCCCGCCGCCGCCGACGCCTGCGACGCCAATTGAGCCCAGAGCGATAGCCGGAAGTAAGCTTGCTAAAAACGAGAACGACAGTGGGTCGATACCCAGCGTTGGCGCGATCATGGCCACCATGATGGCCGGATAGATCCCGGCGCAGCCGTTTTGCCCCATACTGGAACCAAAGGAGGCGGCAATGTTGGCGATGGTATTCGGCACGCCGAATTTTTCCTGTGCGGTAATCGCTAATGGAATCGAAGCCGCGCTGCTGCGGGAAACAAAGGCGAAGGTAAGCACCGGCCACACCGTTTTAAAGTAGCGCAGAGGATTTTGACCGCTAATAGTCAGCAGAATCGCATGCACGATAAACATCATGGCGACTGCCAGATAACAGGCGGCGATAAAGCCTAGCAGGCTGGTGAATTGCGCTAGCTGATAGGTTGAAAAGACTTTTGCCATCAGTGCGAGGACACCGTATGGCGTCAGCGCTATGACGATACGCACCATCTTCATCACCCAAATTTGAATCGCGTTAATCCCGCTACTTAATTTTTGACCTTCCTCCGGCGCCTCTTTTTTCACCTTTAATAACGCCACGCCGGCCAGCAAGGTAAAGATGACGATGCCGATAACCGATACGCTGCGCGCGCCGGTCAGGTCGAGAAAAATATTTGTCGGGATCAGCGAAGTGACCAGTTGGGGTAGCGAAACGGCTGCGGTTTTGCTGACGTCTTCGGCGGTCAGCGTCGATTGCATATGGCTGAATGCGCTGGCGTCGAGACCGATCAGGTTAGCGGTAAACAGGCCGACCCAACCCGCAATCATTACCAGGCACAGCATGCAGGCAACAATGGTTAGGGACATTCGGCCAATACCGGCGCTATTTTCGAGTTTGTTAATCGCTGACAAAATTGAAATAAAAATCAGCGGTACGGCGACAAGTTTCAGCAAATTAACATAGCCGTTGCCGACGATACTGTACCAGTCAATGACCGTTTTACGTTGTTCGTTGGCAATGAAATGGAGTGATAATCCGAGAAGGGCGCCGAGAAAGATTGCGATAAAAACGCTTTTTGATAACGAGTTGCTTTTTTGGTCGAGTTTAAAAAGTCCCCATGATGCGATTAAAAATAACGCGATATACGCTGACGTAATAAACATATGATTTGCCTCTTGCCCCATTCAGCACCTGAAATGCCGGAAAGAGATATATTCTAAATTTCTCTAAGGCGGTCAGTAGCCTTAGAACCGCTGGGGATTATAAAGAATTGAATAGCATAAGGCATACTAAAATTGTGGTTTATAGCCTGAGTGTTAGCCCTGTCATGTTTTAAAGCGTCCTGAGAGCCATGATCGGAATGCATAGCTCTTATGATAACAATTCGCTTGTCGCCTGAAGGCGCTTTGGTTTGAATGGATATGCAAATAAAACGAGAAAGGATTAATCATGGCTCTTAGTGCTTCGGTCACCACTCGCTCGAAATTGCCGGATGTCGGCACCACGATTTTTACCGTTATCGGCCAGCTTTCAGCGCAGCATAATGCGATTAATCTCTCTCAGGGCGCGCCTAATTTTGCCTGCGACCCACAGCTGGTGGCCGGCGTGACGCAGGCGATGAACGCCGGACATAACCAATACGCGCCAATGACCGGTCTGCGGGCTTTAAAAGAGCGTATCGCTGACAAAATCGCTACGTTATATGGCACGCAATATGATGTCGATAACGAAGTGTTGGTTACCGCCAGCGCCAGCCAGGGGATCTATTCCGCCATTGGCGGGCTGGTACATGCTGGCGACGAGGTGATTTACTTTGAGCCTTCGTTTGATAGCTATGCCCCGATAGTGCGTCTGCAAGGCGCGACGCCGGTGGCGATTAAGCTCACCGTGCCGGATTTTTCGATTAACTGGGACGAGGTGCGTGCCGCGATTACCCCGCGGACGCGGATGATCATCATTAATACGCCGCATAATCCAAGCGGCCAGGTATTATCCGCCAACGACCTTAATCAACTGGCGATGCTGATCCGCAATACCGATATCGTGGTTTTGTCCGACGAAGTCTACGAGCACGTAGTCTTCGACGGCGAAAAGCATCACGGCATGGCGACCCATCCGCAGCTGGCGGAACGCAGCGTGATTATCTCTTCCTTCGGTAAGACTTACCACGTGACCGGCTGGCGCGTTGGCTACTGCGTGGCGCCGGCGGCGCTGATGGATGAGATCTGCAAGGTACATCAGTTTCTGATGTTTTCTGCCGATACACCGATGCAGTACGCTTTCGCAGAGCATATGCAGAATCCGGCTTCATGGCTGTCGCTGGCCGCTTTTTATCAGCAAAAGCGTGATTTGCTCCAGCAACTGCTGCAAGACTCGCCGTTCCGTTTATTGCCGAGCGCCGGCTCTTTCTTCATGCTGGCGGACTATCGCCATTTCAGCGATGAGCATGACAGTGAGATGGTTAAGCGGCTGATTACCGAATACGGCGTCGCCACGATTCCGCTATCGGCATTTTATACCGATGGCACTGATAACAAACTGATTCGGCTCTCTTTTGCCAAAGATGAAGCCACATTGCGGGCCGGCGCCCAGGCGCTGTGCCGCGTTAAGCCGCGTTAAGGAGCCAGATGATGAAAATAAAAGCCCTAACTCTTGCTTTGGGAATGCTGTGTACCGTTTCAAGCTTTGCCGCCAGCGAGTTACGCTACGGCGTGGAGGCGGAATATCCGCCGTTCGAAAGCCGCAATCCGGCAGGGGAGTTGCAGGGTTTTGATATTGACCTCGGCAACGCGATTTGTCAGGCCGCGCAGTTGAAGTGCAGTTGGGTAGAAACTTCCTTTGATGCGCTAATTCCGGGGCTGGTAGCGAAGAAATTCGACGCGATTAATTCGGCGATGAACATTACCGAACAGCGGCGCAAGAGTATTGATTTCACCCAGCCGATCTACCGTATTCCTTCACAGCTGGTGGGCAAGGCCGACAGCGGTATGCAGGCGACGCCGGAAGGGCTGAAGGGCAAAACCATCGGCGTGCTACAGGGCTCGATTCAGGAGACCTTTGCCAAGGAGCACTGGGAAAAACACGGCGTCACGGTGGTTTCCTACAAAGACCAGAACATGGCGTGGGCCGATCTGCTTAACGGCCGTATCGACGCCTCGCTGGTGATGTCTGCCGCCGGCCAGGCCGGATTCCTCAGTAAGCCGCAGGGTAAAGGATTCGGCTTTATCGGTAAGCCGGTGGCTGATGATACGATTCTGGGTAGCGGTATTGGCTACGGCTTGCGCAAGGGCGATGAGGCAACTAAAAAACAGCTCGACGCCGCAATTGATAAAGTGCGCGCCGACGGCACTATCACCCGTCTGGCGGCAAAGTACTTCCCCGGTATCGACGTTAGTGTGAAATAATCTTTATTTGCGGCTCTTTGCTGCGCAAAGAGCCGCCCGCATTACATCAGTACCACCGGTTTGATGACTTTACCGGAAGCTGAATCTGCGAAAGCCTGATTAATCTCTTCGAGCGGATAGAACTCGATAAGCTTATCAATGGGGAATTTCCCTTGTTTATAAAACTGTACCAGCTGCGGAATAAATAGCTGCGGTACGGCGTCGCCTTCAATGACTCCAATCAATGATTTACCTTCCGCCATCAGATCGTTTTGCACATTAAAGGTGATATCGCCGGTAAAGCCGACGACCGCCACCGTGCCTAACGGCTTAATCGCGTGGATCGCCTGCAGGACGATGGCGGCGACGCCGGTCGTTTCGATGGCGTAGTGCGCCCCTTTGCCGGTCAGTTGGCGAATGACCGCAACGCTATCTTCCTGTTTGCCATCGATCACGTGGGTTGCGCCGAGTTCACGTGTCAGCTCAAGGCGATTGGCATGAATATCGACGGCGATGATTTGGCTACAGCCGGTAAGCTTTGCGGCCATAATGGCGCTTAAACCAACCGCGCCGCAGCCGAATACCACCAGCGACTCCCCGGCAACCGGTTTAAGTCGATTCAACACCGTCCCGCTGCCGGTTTGAATTCCGCAACCCAGCGGACCAAGAAGCGAAAGTTCGACTTCACGGTCGACAACAATAGCATTCGTCGCTTTGGTGACCACATACTGACTAAACGAAGATTGGCCAAAGAAAACGGATAATTCTTGATCATCAAGACGATATGGGGTGGAGCCATCGTCTAAGCGTCCACCAAAGTTTAAGTCATTGAAACTTTCGCACGCGGAAGGATGGTTGGTGAGGCAGTTTTCGCAGCGATGGCAGGCGGCGTAGCTCAGTACTACATGATCGCCAATTTCGACCCCACGAACGGCATCACCGACGTTAACCACGATACCTGCGCCTTCGTGGCCCAGAATGGCCGGCATCGGCAGGATCCCGGCGTTATCGCGGATCACCGCGTCGGTATGACAGACGCCGGTAGCGACAATTTTTACCATCACTTCGTCTTTTTTAGGGGCGCTAACCTGAATATTTTTAATGCTGAATGGCTGTTGATAACCCAACGTCACGGCGGCTTTTACTTTCATTAGATACTCCTGACATTTTTCCCTGGAGAATAGAGATTACACCTGGTGTGATGAAAATTTATCCTGTTCGTGCTGAAAATAAACAAAACGCGGGTAAAAATGGGTAGGTATCGGATCAGTGTGTGTTCGCCAAAACAGGTCAGCGATAGCGATCGTATGGCGGTTATTCAGTCTGTTCCGGTGGACATCTTTTTTTTCATGCTTTTCGCCTGCCAACAATTGGATTATCAATCATTTTTGTCTAGAGTGAGCGGAATTCACGACGCAGATGTTTGCAACGTTGCGTATCCGTCGAACTCTTAAAAAGGACGCTTTTCCAGGCATGAACCGCAGACGTTTTCTTAAATCATCCATGGCTGTTGCCGCCGTATGCGGAACGTCAGGAGTCGCCTCGTTATTCACTAAAGCGGCTTTCGCCGCGGATTCCGCTATCGCCGATGGTCAGACGCGCCGCTTTGACTTTTCCGTGCTGCAGGCGATGGCTCATGACTTAGCCCGCCAGCCGTGGGGCGGAGCGCCGCGCGACCTGCCGCCGACGCTGGCGAATCTGACCCCTCAGGCCTATAACAGCATCCAGTATGATGCGGCGCATTCGCTGTGGAATAACGTTGAAGAGCGCAAGCTGGATATCCAGTTTTTCCATGTTGGTATGGGTTTCCGCCGCCGGGTGCGTATGTTCTCGCTGGACTCCCAGTCTCAGCAGGCGCGGGAGATACACTTCCGTCCGGAGCTGTTCCAGTACAACGACGCCGGCGTTGATACCAAACAGCTGGAAGGGCAGACCGATCTCGGTTTCGCCGGTTTTCGCGTGTTTAAGGCGCCCGAACTGGCGCGCCGCGATATCGTCGCTTTCCTGGGCGCCAGCTACTTCCGCGCGGTCGACAGCACTTATCAGTACGGCCTGTCGGCGCGCGGTCTTGCCGTCGACACCTTTACCGATACGCCGGAAGAGTTCCCGGATTTCACGTCATTCTGGTTTGAAACCGTCAAACCTGGCGCGACGGTGTTCACCGTCTACGCGCTGCTCGATAGTCCGAGCGTCACCGGTGCCTATAAGTTCACCGTGAATTGCCAGGAAACGCAGGTGATCATGGATGTCGAAAATCATCTCTATGCGCGCAAGGACATTAAGCAGTTGGGTATTGCGCCAATGACCAGCATGTTCAGCTGCGGTAATAACGAGCGCCGGATGTGCGATACCATCCACCCGCAAATCCACGATTCTGACCGCCTGTCGATGTGGCGCGGCAACGGCGAGTGGATTTGCCGTCCGCTGAATAATCCGCAAAAGCTGCAGTTCAACGCGTTCCAGGATAAAAACCCGAAAGGTTTTGGCCTGCTGCAGCTGGATCGCGATTTCAGTCATTATCAGGACGTGATGGGCTGGTATAACAAGCGCCCGAGCCTGTGGGTGGAGCCACGTAATCAGTGGGGTAAAGGCGCCGTTAGCCTGATGGAAATCCCGACCACCGGCGAAACGTTGGACAATATCGTCTGCTTCTGGCAGCCGGAAAAACCGGTAAAAGCGGGTGATGAACTGGACTTTAGCTACCGCTTGTACTGGAGCGCGCAGCCGCCGGTGCGCTCGCCGCTGGCGCGAGTGCTGGCGACACGCACCGGAATGGGCGGCTTCCCGGAAGGATGGGCGCCGGGTGAACACTATCCGGACAAATGGGCGCGTCGTTTCGCCATCGACTTTGTCGGCGGCGACCTGAAAGCTGCGGCGCCGAAAGGTATTGAGCCGGTGATTACGCTCTCCAGCGGCGAGGCTAAGCAGGTAGAGATCCTCTACGTCGAGCCGTTTGACGGCTATCGTATTCTCTTTGACTGGTATCCGACTTCAGATTCCACCGATCCGGTGGAGATGCGCATGTTCCTGCGCTGTCGCGGCGACGCTATCAGCGAAACCTGGCTGTATCAGTACTTCCCGCCAGCGGCGGATCGGCGTAACTACGTTGATGACCGGATTATGAAATAACCCAGGCCGTCGCTACCCGCCCGCGGTGCGCTACTGCGGGCGTTGTTGTTTATCAGTGAGATATTGTCATGACTGGCGAAAACAGCCCCACCATCGAAACTATCCCGGTCAACGAACAGCTGGAGCTGCGTGCGGTTGACGAACGTTACGTCAGTGAGCTACATCAACTGGTGCTCAAAAACCGTAATTGGCTGCAGCATACGTTAAGCTGGCCTGCGGAGGTGCTGAGTGAAGATGAAACCCGGCGCCACGTGCAGGGAAACGTGATGCTTCACCAGCGCGGTTATGCAAAAATGTTCCTGCTGTTTTTACAGGGGCAGATGATCGGCGTTCTGTCATTTAACCAGATTGAACCATTGAATAAGACGGCCTATATCGGTTACTGGATCGATCAAAGCCATCAGGGGCAGGGACTGTTGTCGCAGGCGTTACAGGCATTTATCCATCATTATGCGCAAACGGGCGTCGTGCGCCGTTTCGTGATTAAATGCCGGGTCGCCAACCAGCGCAGTAATCAGGTGGCGCTGCGTAATGGTTTCGAACTGGAAGGTTGTCTGAAGCAGGCCGAGTTTTTAAATGGCGCGTATGACGATCAGAATATCTACGCGCGGATTATCGACCCGCAATAATCGGCTATAGCGAACCCAGCAGCGGTGTGCGGGTGATATGCTCGTCGCTGCTGACGATTTTGCGCCCGCGAAGATGAATTCTGTCACCCTCCAGTGCTTCGATACAGGCGTTACCGCAGATTTCTACCTGATGTTCGATAATCACATCGCCTCGAATCGTCGCGTGCCCTTCGATAAGGACCTCGTCATCCAGCAGAATGGGGCCGCCGAGAAGATGGGCGTGCCCGCCGACCATGACACGATGTTTTAACAAGCAGTTGCCTTCGACCACGGCGTTTTCGCCCACCTGGGAACTGTAGCGCAGGGTTGGGATCTGATCCTCGCCGCGCCCGGCGACCAGCCGCGCGCAATCGTAGACCCGGGCGTTGTCACATATCCATACGTCGTTATCTTCATTACCTTCAATACGCGCGTTATCGAACACTTCGGCACGGTGTTCAACAAAAGCGTGCTCAACCACGGCATCGCCGTAAATTTGCGCCTGGTGAACAATCCGTGAGGCGCTAACCGTAGCGCGCTGATAAATTTGCAGCACTTTATCGGTATCAGAGGTGAGTCCCTGAGCGGCAATCACCAGACAGTGGGGGAGAATACGCGCCTGGTCGGCGATTCGACAGACGCCGCGAATTTGTGAATGCTTTATTGTGACGTTGTCACTTATTCTGGCGCCGTGACTTGCCTGAACGTTATCAAGCCAGGCGTTATCGCTAATTGTCGCCCCGTGGCTTATTACGCAGGTGCCGGTCAGGCGGGCGTTGTCGTCAACGCGCGCGCCAGCGAAGACAACGCTGTTGGCATCATAAATCCAGCAGTCGCCGCCCTGGCTTAACGCGGCTTCATCATCGAGCCAGCCGCCTTCGCTACCCGCCTTAACGTCTGAGAAATCAATCAGCGCCACGATTTGCCGCAGAGTTACGCTATGTTTAATCCCGTCTTCTTCAAACTGATACAGGCGGACGTGGTCGCTCAGACGATATTTCTTCATCAGTATTTCTCTTTACCGTTGGTTAACACAAACATAGCAAAAATCTCCGTAGCGCGTTTTATAAGGTTCCTTTAAAATGCAACTTCAAATTAAATTGAAAGTTTAATTAAAATGAATAAAAACGCAGCGAGCGGCCAGGTGCTGAATCTACCGGCTGGCTATTTTGGTATGGTGCTGGGAATTATCGGTATGGGGTTCGCCTGGCGCTATGCCAGCACCCTCTGGCCGGTGAGCAGGATTATTGGCGATGCGCTGGTGGTGCTGGCGACGGGGATCTGGGCGCTATTGATGTTAGCGTTTATTGCACGGGCGATTCGTTTCCCGTGGAGCGTGCTGCAGGAGATGCGTCATCCGGTGGCCAGCAGTTTTGTCAGTTTGCTCCCGGCGACAACGCTGTTGGTGGCAATCGGCTTTGTCCCCTGGTACCGACCGTTATCGCTGGCGTTATTTGCTGCGGGCGTTACGCTGCAGCTTTGCTATGCGGCCTGGCAGAACGCGGGGCTGTGGCGGGGAAAACATCCGCAAGAGGCAACGACGCCCGGTTTATATCTGCCGACCGTCGCCAACAATTTTATCAGCGCCATGGCCTGCGGCGCGCTGGGGTTTAATGATGCCGGACTGGCGTTTCTCGGCGCTGGCGTCTTTTCCTGGCTCAGCCTGGAGCCGGTTATCCTGCAGCGGCTGCGCAGCAACGGCGAGCTACCGGCGGCTTTGCGGACTTCGCTGGGCATCCAACTTGCGCCGGCGCTGGTGGCCTGTAGCGCGTGGCTCAGCGTCAACGGCGGTGAAGCCGATACGTTTGCCAAAATGCTGTTTGGTTACGGTCTGCTGCAATTGCTGTTTATGCTGCGCCTGATGCCGTGGTATCTGCAGCAGCCGTTTAATGCTTCATTCTGGAGCTTCTCGTTCGGGATTTCCGCATTGGCGACCACCGGCCTGCATTTGGGGCACGGTCAGCCGCACGGTTTTTTCCATACGCTGGCGATCCCCTTATTTATTTTTAGCAACCTGATTATCGGCCTGCTGCTGCTGCGTACCTTTCTGCTGCTGGTGCGAGGTAAACTGTTCATTCGCGTAGACCGTGCCACTTTATTGCCAAACAAGGATTAATCATGACGACTCGTGACGAAAACTACTTTACTGAAAAATATGGCCTGACGCGCACCCACTCAGAAGTAGTGTATGCCGCCTCGCTGATGCAGCCGGGACAGACGCTCGACCTTGGTTGCGGCAATGGACGAAACAGCCTGTATCTGGCAGCGAAAGGTTACAACGTCACGGCGTGGGATAAAAATCCCATGAGTATCGATAATCTGGAGAACATTCGTCAGGCTGAAGGGCTGGAGAACCTGCAGACGGCGATTAAGAACCTGAATACGCTGAGCTTTGATGGCGAGTATGATTTTATTCTTTCTACCGTGGTGATGATGTTCCTGGAAGCCAAAACCATCCCTGGTCTTATCTCCAACATGCAGCGCTGCACTAAGCCTGGCGGCTATAACCTGATTGTTGCCGCCATGGATACCGAAGATTACCCCTGTACCGTGGGCTTCCCGTTCGCCTTCAAACCTGAAGAACTGCGTGACTATTATGCTGGCTGGCAGTTCCTCAAGTACAACGAAGACGTCGGCGAACTGCACCGCACCGACGCCAGCGGCAAGCGCATCAAGCTACGCTTCGCCACGATGCTGGCGCGTAAACCGGCTTAATCCGCCGCCAGCAGGCACAGCTGCAGGGCGGTTAGATAGGAGGCCTCAAAGGCGCGCAGCGGCAAAAATTCGAATTTCGAATGGAAATTATGCGCGCCGGTGAAGAAGTTCGGCGTCAGCAGACCCTTTGCCGATAGCGCTGCGCCGTCGGTACCGCCGCGCATCGGCGTGGGTTTTGGCGTTATACCGAGGCTTTCCATCGCGGTGAACATCAGGTCAATAGCCCGGCGGTCTTCGCCAATGGCGTTACTGATATTGCTGTAAGTATCGCTGATAGTGAATTCAACCCTGGCAGTAGGGTACTGGGCGGCGATTTTCTCTGCCGCTTCGCCAATCTGTTGTTTACGGCGGTTAAAGCTGTCCAGATCGAAATCGCGAATGTTGGCCTGCAACCTTGTGCTGTTCTGATCGCCATGAATACCGTTAAACCATACGTAGCCTTCGCGCCCGGCGGTGTGCTCCGGCGTCTGCTGGCGGTCGAAATAGCTCATGAAGTCGGTAGCCATTAACAGCGGGTTGACCAATACGCCTTTGGCGGACATCGGGTGTGCGGTTACGCCGGTAAACCGTATCTCCGCAGAGGCGGCGTTAAAGTTTTCATAAACGATCTCGCCGAGTTCGCAGCAGTCGATGGTCCAGGCAAAATCGACGGCGAAACGCGAGAGATCCAGCGCTTTTGCCCCGCGAAGACCCACTTCTTCGTCCGGGACGAACGCCACGACGATATCGCCATGCTTATGTTCGGCGGTCAGGTTTTCCAGCAGCGTCATGACAACGGTCACCGCCGCTTTGTTATCGGCGCCCAGTACGCTGGTGCCGTCGCTGAAAATAATCTCTTCATCACGATAGGCCAGGATTTCCGGATGCTCGTCAACCCGCAGCCAGATTTGCTGTTCCGAATTAAGACAGAGATCTTCACCAGTAAATCGCAGAATTTGCGGATGAATATCCGGCGACAGCCCGACATCAACGGTATCAATGTGCGTGATAAAGCCGATCCGCGGCGCCCCGGGGACGGTGCCTTTTTTTACCGCCGTCACGGTTGCATGCTCGTCGACAACGATATCGTCAAGGCCAAACTGACGTAGCTCGTCGGCTAACGCCTGCGCCATCTGATGTTGTCCGGGCGTCGTGGGTAACGTGGTTGCTCGTGGATCGCTTTGGCTGGTGATAGCCAGATAGCGAAAGAAGCGCTGGGTTAATTGTCTGGTTAAGGGCGAGGCCATAGTGATTCCTTCTTAATTTATTATTTCGGGTGTTTGCAATCTGGCTTTAGTGTTATCTATGGGCAATAAAACAAAAAGCTATTCATTAGTCAAAAAATGAAAAGGGAAACGCATGCAACGCACATCTACTTCAATAGCTCTGACGATAGCGGCATTAGCGGTGAGTTCCGCTGTGAATGCGAAAACACTGGTTTATTGCTCTGAAGGCTCGCCGGAAAACTTTAATCCGCAGCTTTATACTTCCGGGACCAGCGTCGATGCCAGCGCGGTACCGATATATAACCGGCTGGTGGACTTTAAAGTTGGCACCACGGAATTGCAGCCCAGCCTGGCAGAAAGTTGGGAGGTGAGCGAAGATGGTAAAGTTTATACATTCCACTTACGCAAGGGCGTTAAATTCCAAAGTAATAAGTATTTTAAACCGACCCGTGATTTTAATGCCGATGACGTTATTTTTTCCTTTATGCGGCAAAAAGATCCGAATAACCCTTATCATAATGTCTCTAATGGCAACTACTCCAATTTTGAAAGCCTGGAGTTTGGTTCGTTAATTACCGCAATTGATAAACCGGATGAATATACGGTGCGTTTTACCCTCGCGCACCCCGAGGCGCCTTTTGTCGCTGACCTCGGTTGGTATTTTGCTTCAATCCTCTCTGCGGAATATGCCGATGCGATGCTGAAAGCCGGAACCCCGCAGCGCGTCGATATGGATCCCATCGGCACCGGGCCTTTCAAGCTGGCGCAATACCAAAAAGATTCGCGGATCTTGTTTACCGCATTTCCTGATTACTGGCAGGGAAAAGCGAAAATCGATCGTTTAGTATTTAGTATTACGCCTGATGCCTCGGTGCGTTACGCTAAGCTTGAGAAAAATGAGTGTCAGGTCATGCCATTCCCCAATCCCGCCGATTTACCGCGGATGAAAAAGAACCCGCAGATCAATCTGATGAGCAAAGCCGGGCTTAATACCGGTTTCCTCGCCTTCAACACCCAGAAAGCGCCGCTGGATAACGTTAAGGTGCGCCAGGCGTTGGCCATGGCGATCAATAAACCGGCAATTATCGACGCGGTGTTCCACGGTACCGGGACAGTAGCGAAAAACCTGCTGCCGCCTGGCGTCTGGAGTGCCGATGCCGATCTGCAAGATTACAGCTGGGACCTGGAAAAAGCCAAAGCGCTGCTGCGTGAATCCGGCGTGAAGAGCCCCATTACCATCGACCTGTGGGCGATGCCGGTTCAGCGTCCTTATAACCCAAATGCGAAACGAATGGCGGAAATGATCCAGGCCGATTGGGCTAAAATCGGCGTGCAGACCAAAATCACCACCTATGAATGGGGCGAATACCTTAAGCGGGTGAAAGACGGCGAGCATCAGGCGGCGTTAATGGGCTGGACTACCGCGACCGGCGACCCGGATAACTTCTTTGGCCCATTATTTACCTGCCAGTCGGCCAACGGCGGTTCTAATTCGGCGAAATGGTGCTACGCGCCGTTTGATAAAATTATCGCCGAAGCCAAAACCATCACCGACAGGCCGCAGCGAGAAGCCTTGTATAAACAGGCGCAGCAGATGATGCACGATCAAATGCCGGCCGTGATGATTGCGCACTCAACTATTTTTGAGCCGGTAAGTAAATCGGTGACCGGGTATGAAATCGACCCGTTTGGTAAACATATTTTTTATCAAGTGGACGTAAAATAAACATCGTAAATAAATCCGCCGCATTGGCGGATTTATTTTTTGCAAGGAGTTGACGGACCACCTTTTTTGTCACAAAACTTAGCGTGGGAATTTGTTATAAATCTTGCCGACAAACTGCATTTACAGGGATCATCCATGCGTACAAAAATGTTATTTAAAGTTGCCGCTCTGGCCGGGCTACTGGCATTAACCGGTTGTGCATCTAAACTGGCGCAACCGGATCAGTATTCCGGGTTCTTAAAAGATTACTCTAAGTTAAAAGAGACTACCTCGGCCTCCGGCAAACCAGAGCTGCGCTGGATCTCCCCGGACTACAATCCGAACAACTATGACAATGTTGTTTATCGTCCAATCACCTACTACCCGGTGCCGAAACCAACGACTCAGGTAGGGGAGAAAGCGCTGCAGGACATCCTCAATTACACCAACAAGCAGATGAAACAGGCCATCAGCGAACGTAAACCGTTGGCGACCACGGCTGGCCCTCGCAGCCTGATTTTCCGCGGCGCCATCACCGGTGTTGATACCAGTAAAGAAGGGCTGCAGTTCTATGAAGTGATCCCGGTAGCGATGATTGTCGCGGGTACCCAGGCGGCAACCGGCCATCGCACGATGGACACGAATCTCTACTTCGAAGGCGAACTGATCGACGCGAAGACTAATAAGCCGGTTATTAAGGTTGTGCGTAAGGGCGAAGGTAAAACGCTGTCTAATGAGAGCACGCCGCTAACCGCTGATACGTTGAAGCAGGTGATTGATGACATGGCGATCGACGCGGTGAAATTCGACCCGTCACAGAAGTAATTGATGCGTTAAGCCCGTCTGGCGCGATGCCTGACGGGCTTATTATCAGGCCAGCCGGCGGCGCATAAATAGCTGCTCGGGGCGGGCGAACATCACCAGATTTCCTACCAGTATTAACGCCAGACCTATCACCGCGTTGCTATGCCAGATGTAACCTTCATAGAAGGTGGAGATAGTTAATGCCACCAGCGGGAAAAGCAGCGTGCTATAGGCCGCTTTACTGGCGCCGATACGTCCTACCAGGGTGAAATAAGCGCCGAACGCGATCACCGAACCGAACAACGCCAGATACAGCAGGGCGCCCATATAACTCCAGGTCCACTGTGGCATAAAGTTATCGCCGCGCAGCAGCGCGATCGCGCCCATCACCAGCGTGCCGTAAAACATGGCCCAGCTATTGGTGGTCAATGTCTCAAGCCCGCGGCGCTGGTGGCGAATACTCAGCATATTGCCCAATGAAAAACCGTACGTTCCCAGGGCGCTCAGGCCGATTCCCCACAGTAGCGACGCGTTCAGACCATTGGCGAGGAGATCGTCCCAGAAGAGGGTGACGATTCCGGCGAGCCCCAGCGCCGCCGCCAGCCAAAAGCGCCCCGGCGGCTGCTGGCGGAAGAAAATAAAACTGTTGATCGCGTTAAATAATACCGCCATCGAAAAGATCACCGACTCAAGGCCGGTATTGATATGCGCCGCGGCGGTATAAAAACACCAGAAGTTAAAGCAAAAGACGCAGCAGCCTTGCAGCATGCAAAACAGATGATCGCGCATTGCCAGCGGGCGCAGACGGCGGGTAATCAGCAAAATTGTCAGCATGGTGACGCTGGCGACGGCAAAACGCCAGAAAATTGACACCGGCGCGGCAACGGGCCCCTGTTGTAAAAAGATAGCAATCCATGTGGTACCCCAGATAACCACCACCAGCCCGTAGAGTAATGCGTTCAAAATGTCTCTCCTGTTAATATGCCTGGCGTGAGTGTGCGGTTTTTCCGGGCAAAGCGCTGTCACCTTTTTGTTGCCGACTTGCAAAATCTTGCGCTTATTTTTCACAAGCTCATGGTCAATGCTGGTAAGCGGAGAGGACAATTTATAGACTAGAGGTCTGCGGATTAAAAACGATGTGAAGGCTATGGCATACGGGACGTTCGAAACATTACAACAACAAAATGCGGTGCTGCGGGGGACCGTAGAACTCAATTCCGGGATCCAGCTTGCCGCGTGGTACAACGACCTCGATCGAATCACGGTGCGCAGCGACCACCACACGTTGAGCCTGTATGTCGCCGATGGTTACGAAAGCTACCAAAAAACGCCCTACGGCTGGAAGAACGGCGGCGGGCCGGATCGTTTTTGTCTGATGCCGAAGGGCGATGAAAGCACCTGGGATATTCGCGGCGATCTTTCGTTCGTTCATCTCTATTGCACCGATGAACACCTGCGCCGCGTCGGCGAGCAAATTTGGGATCGCAGTCCTGCTTCTTTCACCTTGCAGGAAAAGACCTTTGCCAGCGATGACAAAATTACGGCGGTCTATCGTCAGTTTCTGCTCGACAACGACTGGCGCCAGCAGGCTAATCAACTGCTGTTAAGCTCGGCCAGTACGCTGCTGTTGACGCATCTGATCCAAAACTATTCGAACGTCCAGTGGCGGTTGCCGACCGTTACCGGCGGCCTGGCGCCGCATCTGTTGCGTAATCTGTTGGCGTGGATTGAGGAGCACCTCGAGCAGCCGCTAACGCTCGCCGATCTGGCCGCCCAGGCGTCGCTTAGCGAATACCATTTTGCACGGATGTTCCGCCAGTCAATGAATATGGCGCCGCACCAGTATGTGATGCAGCGGCGGATGCTCAAGGCGCAACATCTGATTTGCCATACTCAGCAGCCGTTGACCGAGATAGCGTTAGCCTGTGGCTTTAGCTCCGCCAGCCATTTTAGTCATCGGGTAAAAAGCGCCACGGGTCTTACGCCAAGCCAGCTACGCGTGGCGCAGCGCGGTTAATAGCGCATAGCTGATACCGCCGAGGACCAGCCCCCAAAAGGCCGAGCCGACTCCTGCAAGGGTAACGCCGCTGGCGGTGACCAAAAATGTTACGACTGCGGCATCGCGTTCGCTCTCATGCCCCAGCGCCTGATAGAGACTGCCGCTAATGGTTCCCAACAATGCCAGCCCCGCCAGCATCTGGATCCACACCGGCGGCAGCGCCGCCATTAGCGCGGTTATCGAACCGCCAAATAGACCCGCTAACAGATAAAAAAAACCGGCCGCCGCTGCGGCGAGCCAGCGCTTATCCGCATCCGGATGCGCATCCGGACTTTGACAGATCGCGGCGGTAATGGCGGCGATGCATACGGAATAGACGCCAAATGGTGAAAATAGCAGCGCCAGCGCGCCGGTAAATACGATAAGCGGCGAGACCGGAACCCGATAGCCTGATGCCTGAATAGTCGCCAGCCCCGGCGCATTCTGCGAAGCCATGGTGACAAGAAAAAACGGTACACCGACGCTGAGTAACAGCGAAGGAGTGAACTGCGGGGTAATCCACTGCGGAGCAACAAAAACCATATCGTTTGCCACTGGTGACAGCGCGCCGGTTAGCAGGGCGATGACCCCACCTGCCGCTAATGCCGCGACCACCGCAAAACGTGGATAAAGCGCTTTGCATAACAGCCAGGCGGCGAACATCCCGCCGCATAGCAGGAGATTATCCTGCAAACTGCCAAATGCCTGCAGACCAAAGCGTAGCAGGATCCCCGCCAGCATTGCCGCCGCCAGCGAATGCGGAATGATTTTCATGAGGCGGGCAAACAGTCCCGTCACGCCACATAGCAGGATCAGCGCGTTGGCGAAAACAAATATTCCCACCGCCTGTGCCAGCGTCGCTCCCTGTAATCCACTGACCAGTAAAGCCGCGCCTGGGGTTGACCATGCGGTGAGGATGGGGACTTTCCGCCATAACGTTAATACCAGCGTGCTGACGCCCATCGCCAGGCCAAGGGCGGTCATCCAACCGGCTATTTGCCCGGCGTCGGCGCCAGCGGCGGCGGCCGCTTGCCAAATGATGGCGGCGGAGCTGGCGTAGCCTACCAGCACGGCGACAAATCCCGCGAGCAGCGTGGGGATGGGAAGGGTAAAGGAGCGCATGAACACCTCTTGTGCGTTATAACATACGACGAAGGTAGCATTGTGCGTTATAGCGTACAACTGGTAATATCAAGAAAATGACGAGGAGCACCAATGAATATTGCCCAACATCTGGCATTGACGCTGAAAAGCCTGCGTCAGCAGCGCGGCTGGAGTTTGTCGCGGCTGGCGGAAGAAACCGGAGTATCAAAGGCGATGCTCGGGCAAATCGAACGTAATGAATCGAGCCCAACGGTTGCGACATTGTGGAAGATAGCCACCGGCCTCAATGTGGCGTTTTCGACTTTTATTGTCGCTGATGAGTCCGCAGCGCCCGCCGCCTTCGACCCGCAGCAGCAGGCGATGGTGGTGACGCCCATCTTCCCATGGGATCCCGAACTGCGTTTTGACCATTTTTCGATTACCCTCGCCCCCGGCGCGCTGAGCGAATCGACGCCGCATGAGACCGGCGTCATTGAACATGTGGTGGTCATTAGCGGTACGCTGGATTTATGTCTGCAGGGGCAGTGGCATTCATTGCAGGCGGGAGAAGGGCGGCGCTTTGCCGGTGACCTGACGCACGCTTACCGCAATAGCGGCGCGCAGACGGCGCACTTTCATTCGCTGATTCATTATCCAAAAGAAAAAGCCGCGGACTAATCCGCGGCCAATCAAGATGACTGAGACTAAAATTCACAACGTGACGAGGAAAATCCGGAATACGCAGCCACTGTAACCTTGCCGGGTTTTCATGAGAAATAGCTTTTTCTTCAATGCTTTGCCGATTTCTGCAAATTCGCTGTGCGGGCGCGGCGGAAAATGTTTTCGTCTGCGCTCAGTTCTGACTACAATAGCCGCCATTTCGACCCCCTATAACGGATAACGACGAGCGTATGCGCCTGCAAAACCATCATCTTGAACTTCTTAGTCCCGCCCGCGATGCCGGGATCGCCCGTGAAGCGATTTTACACGGCGCCGATGCGGTCTATATCGGCGGGCCGGGCTTCGGCGCGCGGCATAATGCCAGTAATAGCCTGAGCGATATCGCCAACCTGGTGCCGTTTGCGCATCGCTTTGGCGCTAAGGTGTTTGTGACGCTGAATACCATTCTTCATGATGATGAACTGGAACCCGCGCAACGTCTGATTACCGATCTGTACGAGACCGGCGTCGATGCGCTGATCGTGCAGGATATGGGGATAATGGAGCTGGATCTGCCGCCAATCGAGCTGCATGCGAGCACCCAGTGCGATATTCGCAGCGTCGAGAAGGCGAAGTTTCTCTCTGATGCAGGCTTCAGCCAGATTGTTCTGGCTCGCGAACTCAACCTCGATCAAATTAAAGCGATCTACGACAATACCGACGCGACTATCGAGTTCTTTATTCACGGCGCCCTGTGCGTTGCCTATTCCGGCCAGTGCTATATTTCTCACGCGCAAACCGGACGTAGCGCCAACCGCGGCGACTGCTCTCAGGCTTGCCGCCTGCCTTACACCCTGAAAGACGATCAGGGGCGCGTCGTGGCTTATGAAAAACATTTATTGTCGATGAAAGATAACGATCAAACTGCCAACCTGGCGGCATTGATCGACGCCGGCGTGCGCTCCTTTAAGATTGAAGGGCGCTATAAAGATATGAGTTATGTGAAAAATATCACCGCTCACTATCGTCAGATGCTGGATCGTATTATTGAAGACCGCGGCGATCTCGCGCGTTCTTCCGCCGGGCGCACCGAGCACTTTTTCGTACCGTCTACCGATAAAACGTTCCATCGCGGCAGCACCGACTATTTTGTTAACGCGCGTAAGGGCGATATCGGCGCGTTTGATTCGCCGAAATTTATCGGTCTGCCGGTAGGCGAAGTATTAAAAGTCGGAAAAGATTATCTCGATGTCGAAGTGACTGACGCGTTGACTAACGGCGATGGTCTGAATGTCATGATCAAACGTGAAGTTGTCGGCTTCCGTGCCAATACGGTGGAGAAAACGGGGGAAAACCGTTATCGCGTCTGGCCAAACGAGATGCCGGCAGACCTGCATAAAGTACGTCCGCATGAGGCGCTTAATCGTAATCTCGACCATAACTGGCAGCAGGCGCTACTGAAAACTTCCAGCGAGCGTCGCATTGCGGTTGATATCGCGCTGAGCGGTTGGCAGGAACAATTGGTGCTGACCATGACCTGTGAAGACGGCATCAGCGTCACGCATACGCTGGATGGCGAATTTGCCGAAGCGACCCAGGCGGAAAAAGCGCTGGCTAATCTGCGTGATGGCGTGGCGAAGCTCGGGCAGACTATTTACTACCCGCGTGATGTGCAGATTAATCTGCCGGCTCTGTTTGTACCGAACAGTATGCTCAACCAACTTCGTCGCGAAACGGCAGAGATGCTCGATCAGGCGCGCCTCGATGCCTGGCAGCGCGGTACGCGTAAACCGGTCTCCGTACCTCCGCCTGTGTATCCGGAAACGCATTTGTCGTTCCTGGCGAACGTTTATAACCACAAAGCGCGCGCTTTTTATCAGCGTTACGGCGTACAGCTGATTGATGCGGCGTATGAAGCTCATGAAGAGAAGGGCGACGTACCGGTGATGATCACCAAGCACTGCCTGCGTTTTGCCTTCAACCTATGTCCGAAGCAGGCTAAAGGCTCGATTAAAAGCTGGAAGGCGACGCCGATGCAGCTGATCCACGGTGATGAAGTCCTGACGCTGAAATTTGATTGTCGCCCGTGCGAAATGCACGTGGTGGGTAAAATCAAAAATCATATCCTCAAGATGCCGCATCCGGGCAGCATCGTCGCCTCCGTTAGCCCGGACGAGCTGATGAAAACGTTGCCCAAGCGTAAAGGCGCGTAAGGGCCGTTCTCACAGCGGGCCGTTATGCGCCTTTGCTTTGCGCGCATACTGCCGGTGATGATGCTCGCGCAGCGAGCTGGCGGTCTCCTCAGCCTGGCTGCGTAGCTCATCGCAATCAGCCTCGTGCAGTAACTGCTGTTCGAGGCTTTGCACCGGGAAATATTCATGCCCCTGACGCTGGGCTAACACATGGCCGGACAATAACCCGCACATCAACACAACCGCTGTCAAAAATTTTCGCCACATATCATTTTCCATATCAATAGATAACGCATGAGTAATATGGTTGATTTAATATCGGCTTTTTTGCCTGGTTATCAAAGAAGCGCAAGGCTTTGTCAGGCGCGGCTGAAGAATGATGAAAAAAAAGCCTGACGCGTCAAGCGCCAGGCTAAGAAACAGTTTCTTTTATCAGGCGCGAAGCCCGGCGGCGTTCATCAGCAGGCGGAAAATCATGCTGACGGCGCCCAGCGCCAGCACGCTAGCCCCCCATATGGCCACCAGCCATAGCAAACGTTTTATCCATGATCTCTCCATCAGTGATATCCCTCGCCAGGTTGAACTTTGCCGCGGAATACGTAGTAGCTCCAGAAGGTATAACCAAGAATGACGGGAATAATCAGTAGCGCGCCAACCAGCATAAAGCCCTGGCTTTGCGGCGGCGCCGCGGCCTGCCACAACGTAATCCCCGGCGGGATAATATTCGGCCAAATGCTGATCCCAAGCCCGCTAAAGCCAAGAAAGACTAATCCCAGCGTCAATATAAACGGCAGGACGTGAGCGTCGCGTTTCCCAAGCGTGCGCCATAACCAGGCGCTGATGGCGATAACCAGTAGCGGCACCGGCAGCAGGTAAAACAGATTCGGCAGGCTAAACCAGCGCTCGGCGATAGCCGGCAGAGAGAGCGGCGTCCACAGACTAATCGCGGCTATCGCCACCAGTAAGGCCAGCAGAAGAAAGCGTGAAATTCTGCGCATGCTATTCTGCAACGGATTCTCGCTTTTCATCACCAACCAACTGGCGCCCAACAACGCGTAAGCAACGGTGAGGCCGAGGCCGCAGAAAAGGGTAAATGGCGTGAACCAATCCCACATACCGCCGCTAAAGCTGCGACCGCTAACCGGAAAACCATGAATGACCGCGCCAACGACCATGCCCTGGGTGAATGTCGCCAGTAGCGATCCGCCAAGAAAAGCTTTATCCCAGAAAGGGCGGTGCGTAGGGGTAGCTTTGAAGCGAAACTCGAAGGCCACGCCGCGAAAAATAAGGCCGATCAGCATCAGGGTTAAGGGTACCGACAGCGCGTCGATAATCACCGCATAGGCCAACGGGAAGGCACCGAAAAGACCTGCGCCGCCAAGCACCAGCCAGGTTTCATTGCCATCCCATACCGGGGCGACGCTGTTGACCATCACGTCGCGCTCTTCATCGCCGCGTACGGTAACAAACAGAATCCCAATCCCTAAGTCGAAACCGTCCATGACGATGTACATCAGCGTGGCGAACACGATGATAACAAACCAAATAACCGATAAATCAATACCCATTAGCGGGACTCCTTATGCTGAAAACCATCCATAACGGCAGAAAGCGGACGCGCGGGCGTACCTGTTGGCGCCGGTGTCTGCTCCTGCGGTCCTTTGCGGATCAGGCGCAGCATGTAGCTATAACCGACGCCGAACACCGAACTGTAGACGGCAATAAAGGCCAGCAGGCTAATGGTCATATGCAGATCGCCGTGAGCTGATACGGCCTCGGAGGTGCGCTGTACGCCGTAGACGACCCATGGCTGGCGGCCAACTTCGGTGGTCACCCACCCAGCAAGAATCGCAATCAGTCCGGAAGGCCCCATCCATAACGCGAAGCGCAGGAAAGGTTTTGAGGTATACAGACGCTGGCGATAGCGCAGCCACAGCGCAATGGCGCCAAGCAATATCATCAGCATTCCCAGACCGGCCATCAGACGAAATGACCAGAAGACAATGGTTGAGTTAGGGCGATCTTGCGGGGCGAATTCCTTCAGCGCCGGTACCTGCTTATCGAGGCTATGGGTAAGAATCAGACTGCCGAGGGCGGGGATCTCCAACCCGTAGCGGGTGCGCTCTTGTTGCATGTCCGGCCAGCCGAACAGCAGCAGCGGCGTCGGTTCGCCGGGCGGATTTTCCCAGTGGCCTTCGATGGCGGCAATCTTCGCCGGTTGGTGTTTCAGGGTATTAAGCCCATGCATATCGCCGATTAATGCCTGGATGGGGGCGACAATCAGCGTCATCCATAGCGCCATTGAGAACATGGCGCGGATGGCATGGGTTTGGTTGCCGCGCAGCAAATGCCATGCGGCGGATGCGCCCACGAATAACGCGCTGCTAAGAAACGCAGCAACGGACATATGGAATAAGCGGTAAGGGAAAGAAGGGTTAAAGATAACGGCGAACCAGTCTACGGGTACGACCTGGCCGTTAACGATTTCAAAACCTTGCGGCGTTTGCATCCAGCTGTTTGAGGCCAGGATCCAGAACGTGGAAATGATGGTGCCCAGCGCCACCATACAGGTGGCGAAAAAATGCAGGCCGGGGCCGACACGGTTCCAGCCAAATAACATCACGCCAAGGAAACCGGCCTCCAGGAAGAACGCGGTAAGGACTTCATACGTTAGCAATGGGCCGGTAATGCTGCCGGCGAACTGAGAAAAACCGCTCCAGTTTGTGCCGAACTGGTAGGCCATAACCAGCCCTGAGACCACTCCCATACCAAAGTTGACGGCAAAGATTTTCGACCAGAAATGATACAGCGAGCGCCAGACAGGATTTTTTGTTTTTAACCACAATCCCTCAAGTACCGCCAGGTAACTGGCAAGACCGATGGTGATTGCTGGAAAGATGATATGAAATGAGACGGTAAAGGCGAATTGGATCCGCGCCAGATGAAATGCATCAAGACCGAACATGCAAGGCTCCACAACAAAATTGATTCTGCGCAATTTTAGAGGGGGGAGAGGCGTGATAGCAGACGCAGAAAAGCGCTTTTTTATGATAACAGTTGCGGATTGTTATTCTTTCTCTTGATGTTTCATATTTGTGAAGTTAATTTTCATGTCATCATAAATAATCAATTTCGTATTGTGAATTTATATCAGTTATACTTCACACTTTTATTTACGATTTTCCTTATGACTTGCGCTGTTTTTTGTTAATTATTCTGCTAGCCTGTGATGGCGTTATGTTTTGCCGTCAAGTTTACCTCTTAAATATCCGTATTCATTATGTGAATTTGATATCCATTATTTTTTAATATATTAATTGATAAAGAAAGGGAGAGGGTTTGTCAAAGAAAGGCCTGCGAAGTTTACTTATCTCATTGTTTTTCATGAGCATTTTTTGGCTTGCCGTGGGCGGCGGAGTCTATCTGCTTATTTGAGCTACTAGTATCCCGGCATGAAATTACTTCATTTTTAGATGCGTGATGAATTTATCGGTCGGGCTGATTTAATCGCTGATTCACAACATGAGAAATAAAGCGTATCTATGTTCAAACGATTAGAGTTGGCATCGATACGTCGTGCGCATCATTCATATTTTTTCTAACTTGCGGACTTGCCTGATACTTTATTGCTATCCTCAAATGCGAATAATTCATCATTGATAATACAATTTCATGTTCTTTCAGCGGCAAGATCACCACTTGCCGTGCTATGAGATACTCGCTCAGTGGCATCTGTCAGGTATATCAGTTTTTAAAACCTGCCATTTTTGACCATCTGTTATAAGATACGGCATCCCGTTGATGAAATGGATGCGGTAATGAAAAAGTATCAGCAGCTTGCGCGACAGTTAACTGAACAGATCGCGCTTGGCGTTTGGCAACCCGGCGATCGGCTACCCTCCTTACGCGAACAGGTTGTCAGCAGCGGAATGAGTTTTATGACCGTCAGCCATGCCTACCAGTTACTGGAAAGCCAGGGACGGATTATCGCTCGTCCACAATCCGGTTATTATGTGGCGCCGCAGCCGGTGAAGCAGCGCCAGCCTGAGCCTCCCGCGCAAGTGACGCGCAATGAGTCGGTTGATATCAACACCTATATTTTCGACGTCCTGCAGGCGAGCCGCCAGGCGTCGATGCTGCCTTTTGCTTCCGCTTTTCCCGACCCGCGTCTGTTTCCCTTGCAGCAGCTAAATCGTTCGCTGGCTCAAGTGAGTAAAACCGCCACCGCCATGAGCGTGATCGAGAACCTGCCGCCGGGCAACGATGAGCTTCGTCATGCGATTGCCCGGCGTTATGCGTTGCAGGGAATGAACGTATCGCCGGATGAGATAGTCATTACCGCCGGTGCGCTGGAGGCGTTGAACCTCAGCCTGCAGGCGGTGACTGAGCCCGGCGATTGGGTCGTCGTCGAAAATCCTTGTTTTTACGGCGCGCTGCAGGCGCTCGAACGGTTGCGACTTAAGGCGCTATCGGTGGCCAGCGATGTGAAAGAGGGGATCGATTTAGCGGCGCTGGAACAGGCATTGCAGAGCTACCCGGTCAAAGCCTGCTGGCTGATGACCAATAGCCAGAACCCGCTCGGATTTACGCTGACGGCAGACAAAAAAGCGCAACTGGTGGCGCTATTGACACGCTACAACGTCATGTTGATTGAAGATGACGTTTACAGTGAGTTGTACTTTGGTCGGGAAAAACCGCTACCCGCAAAGTACTGGGATCGTGATGAGATGACGCTGCACTGTAGCTCATTTTCAAAATGCCTTGTCCCGGGGTTTCGTATCGGCTGGGTTGCCGCTGGCAGGCATGCCCGCCGTATTCAGCAGTTACAGCTTATGAGTACGCTATCTACCAGTTCGCCGATGCAGTTGGCGCTGGTCGATTATCTCTCGACCAAACGTTACGACGCGCATTTACGCCGGTTGCGGCGACAGCTTGCCGAGCGGAAACAGCTGGCCTGGCAAGCGCTACTGCGTTTTTTACCCGCCGAGGTCAAAATTCATCATAGCGACAGCGGTTATTTCCTGTGGCTGGAGCTGCCCGCTGGCGTCGATGCTGGCGAACTCAGCGCTCTGGCGTTACGGGATAACATCAGTATTGCGCCGGGTAAAATGTTTTCTACCACCGCTAATTGGACCTCATTTTTCCGTTTTAATACCGCCTGGGGCTGGGGAGAAAAAGAAGAGCAGGGAGTCAAACGGCTCGGCGAACTTATACGTCAACTTTTGTCTTAGCTTATTCATCGCTTTTTTTAATTGCCGGTTTTTATTTTTCCGGCAATTTATCCACTTCATTCTTGTATTCATTAATCAGTTTAAAATATCCACCAGCACCGGGTCGTCATAGGGAATATGCATACTCATCCTCCTGCCATAACTCCTTGTCTATAATCCATATTATCGAATCGTGGTGGCGATTTTTGCGGAATGCGCACCTGGTCACAACCTGAGGAAATTTCCCCAGAGCCCCGCAGGCCGCCGTCTACCCTTATTAAGGGAGATATTTTTACGGCACGGCTGCCGCTACTTTTATTCTGACAGGAGTAAGTTCAAATGAGCAAAAAATTTGCCCGTGGCAGCCTGTGCGCGCTGAGTATGGTTGTGCTGACAGCGCAAGCCGCTGAACCGCCGTCTTCGCTGGATAAAGGAGAAGGGCGGCTCGATATTATTGCCTGGCCGGGTTATATCGAACGCGGTCAGACGGATAAGAATTATGACTGGGTAAGCCAATTCGAAAAAGAGAGCGGCTGCCAGGTTAATGTGAAGACTGCCGCCACTTCAGACGAAATGGTCAGCCTGATGGCGAAGGGCGGTTACGACCTGGTGACCGCCTCCGGCGACGCCTCGTTGCGCCTTATCATGGGCAAGCGTGTACAGGCGATTAATACCGCGCTGATCCCAAACTGGAAAACGCTTGACCCGCGAGTTGCCAAAGGCGCGTGGTTTAACGTCGGCGATAAAGTGTACGGCACGCCCTATCAATGGGGGCCGAACCTGCTGATGTACAACACTAAAACCTTCCCGACGCCGCCTGATAGCTGGAAAGTGGTTTTCGTCAAACAAGATCTACCGGACGGAAAAAGCAACCAGGGACGAGTTCAGGCCTATGATGGTCCGATTTATATCGCTGATGCAGCGCTATTTGTCAAAGCAACACAGCCGCAGTTAGGAATTAACGATCCCTATGAACTCACCGAAGCGCAGTATCAGGCGGTGTTGAAGGTTCTGCAGGATCAGCATCCGCTGGTTCACCGTTACTGGCACGATGCAACCGTTCAGATGAGCGACTTTAAAAATGAAGGTGTGGTTGCCTCGGGCTCCTGGCCGTATCAGGCCAATGGTCTGAAAGGTGAAGGTCAGCCCATCGCTACCGTCTTCCCAAAAGAAGGCGTGACCGGGTGGTCCGATACGACGATGTTGCATAGTGAGGCAAAGCATCCGGTATGCGCTTATAAGTGGATGAACTGGTCGCTGACGCCGAAAGTACAGGGCGATGTCGCCGCCTGGTTTGGGTCGCTGCCCGTGGTGCCGCAGGGCTGTAAAGCCAGTACGCTATTGGGAGACAAAGGCTGTGAAACCAACGGTTACAACCAATTCGACAAGATTGCGTTCTGGAAAACGCCGATTGCCGAAGGCGGAAAGTATGTTCCTTATAGCCGTTGGACCCAGGACTATATCGCGATTATGGGTGGCCGCTAAGCGCCTGGAGACTGAACATGACGTACGCGGTAGAGTTTGATGACGTTTCGCGTTTGTATGGTGACGTACGCGCGGTGGATGGCGTGAGTATCGCCATTCGCGATGGCGAGTTTTTTTCCATGCTGGGGCCGTCAGGCTCCGGCAAAACCACCTGCCTGCGCTTAATCGCGGGCTTCGAACAGCTATCCGGCGGTTCGATTCGTATTTTTGGTCAGCAGGCCAGCGAATTACCGCCCTGGCAGCGTGACGTCAATACGGTTTTTCAGGATTACGCGCTATTTCCGCATATGTCGATCATCGACAACGTCGCCTATGGGCTGATGGTGAAAGGCGTGGGCAAAAAAGAACGTCAGCTTCGCGCCCAGGAAGCCTTAGAAAAAGTGGCGCTTGGGTTTGTGCACGCTCGCAAGCCTTCGCAGCTATCCGGCGGTCAACGGCAACGGGTCGCCATTGCCCGCGCGCTGGTCAACCAACCTCGTGTGCTGTTATTAGATGAACCGCTTGGCGCGCTGGATTTAAAACTGCGCGAACAGATGCAGGTAGAGCTAAAAAAACTTCAGCAGTCGCTGGGTATTACTTTCATTTTTGTTACTCACGATCAGGGTGAGGCGCTGTCGATGTCCGATCGCGTGGCGGTGTTTAACAATGGCCGTATTGAGCAGGTCGATTCGCCGCACTCGCTCTATTTACAGCCTAAAACCGCCTTTGTCGCCGGATTTGTCGGCACCGCTAACGTTTTTACCCCAGAAGTTTCGCAGCGCCTATGCGGGGTGGCTGGCGCATGGTCACTCCGTCCTGAACATATTCGACTGAATGGCGGCGGTGATATTCAGGTTCAGGGGACCGTGCAGGCGGTGCAGTTTCAGGGGGCATCAACGCGTATTGAACTGAAACTTGCAGCGGGCGAAAAGCTGCTAGTCAGCCAGGCCAACGTTGATGGCGGGGCGGCGTTGAGCGCGCCGCGGTTGGGGCAACAGGTATTGGCCGGCTGGTCGCGTTCGGCGATGGTCTCCCTGGAAAGCGGAGGCTGAGATGACGATGGCGCTTGTACAACCAACGACCGGGAGGATGTCAGGGCTGTTCTGGCGAAAACCGTCATTGGGCCTGTTTTTACTGCTGCTGGGCCCGTTGATGTGGTTTGGGATTGTCTATCTGGGATCGCTCCTGACGCTGTTGTGGCAAAGCTTCTATACCTTTGATGACTTTACGATGTCGGTCACCACGGATTTGACGCTCGCTAACCTGAAGGCGCTGTTTAATCCCGCCAACTACGACATCATTGTCCGTACCCTGGTGATGGCCATCTGCGTGACTATTGCCAGCGCAATCCTGGCGTTGCCGATGGCGTGGTATATGGCGCGTTATACCCGCGGCAAGATGAAAGCCTTCTTTTATATCGCGGTGATGTTGCCGATGTGGGCCAGCTATATCGTTAAGGCGTACGCCTGGACGCTATTGCTGGCGAAAGATGGCGTGGCGCAATGGTTTCTCGGCCACCTTGGTCTGGAGAGCGTGTTAAATATGGTGTTGACCATCCCGGCGGTCGGCGGCAATACCTTATCGACCTCCGGGCTCGGGCGATTCATGGTGTTCGTCTATATCTGGCTGCCGTTCATGATCCTGCCGGTACAGGCGGCGCTGGAACGCCTGCCGCCGTCGCTGCTGCAGGCCTCCGCCGATTTAGGCGCTCGACCGCAACAAACCTTCCGCTACGTGGTACTGCCTTTAGCCATACCGGGTATCGCGGCAGGTTCTATCTTTACCTTTTCCCTCACTCTTGGCGATTTTATTGTGCCGCAACTGGTGGGACCGCCCGGTTTCTTTATCGGCAACATGGTTTATTCGCAGCAAGGCGCGATTGGCAATATGCCGATGGCGGCGGCGTTCACGTTGGTGCCGATTGTTCTTATTGCACTGTATCTGGCGTTTGTTAAGCGCCTGGGAGCGTTTGATGCACTCTGAACGCGCACCGTTGTTTCTCAAAATCGCCACCTGGGGCGGAGTGGTATTTCTCCATTTTCCACTGCTGATTATCGCCTTGTACGCCTTTAATACAGAGGATGCCGCTTTCAGCTTCCCGCCGAAAGGGCTGACGCTCCGCTGGTTCAGCGAGGCTGCCGCTCGCGCAGATATCATTGAATCAGTGACGTTGTCACTTAAAATCGCCGCTTTATCCACGGGGATTGCGCTGGTGTTGGGCACTCTCGCTGCCGGCGCGCTGTGGCGGAGTTCGTTTTTTGGTAAGAATGCCGTGTCGCTGCTGTTGCTATTACCTATTGCACTTCCCGGCATCATTACCGGCCTGGCGCTGCTGACGGCATTTAAAGCCGTCAATCTTGAGCCTGGCTTGCTAACCATCGTGGTGGGTCACGCGACCTTCTGCGTGGTGGTGGTGTTTAACAACGTCATTGCCCGATTTCGCCGGACATCATGGAGTCTGGTGGAAGCATCGATGGATCTTGGCGCTACAGGCTGGCAAACCTTCCGTTACGTGGTGCTGCCCAATTTGGGTTCGGCACTGCTGGCGGGCGGGATGCTGGCATTCGCTCTGTCCTTTGATGAAATTATCGTCACTACCTTTACCGCCGGACATGAGCGGACGTTACCGTTGTGGTTGTTAAATCAACTGGGGCGCCCGCGCGATGTACCGGTCACCAACGTGGTCGCGCTGTTGGTGATGTTAGTGACGACTGTACCCATCCTGGGGGCCTGGTGGCTAACCCGTGACGGTGAGAATAACGCCGAAAGCGGAAAATAATACACTTTACAGGATCATGCTATGCAACATAACCTTTTGATAAACGGTCAATTAGTGGCGGGAGAAGGCGAGGTGCTGCCGGTATTCAATCCTGCCAATGGCGAAACGATTATTGAGATTGCGGAGGCGACCGAGGCGCAGGTTGATGCCGCCGTCAATGCTGCAGATCGTGCGTTTGTCAGCTGGAGCCAGACAACGCCGAAAACCCGCGCCGAATGTTTGCTGAAAATGGCGGATGTGATTACTGAACATGCAGAAACGCTCGCCAAACTGGAGTCTTTAAACTGCGGTAAACCGCTACATTGCGTTATCAATGATGAAATGCCGGCGATTGCCGATGTATTTCGCTTCTTCGCCGGCGCCGCGCGTTGCCTGCCGGGAATGGCTGCTGGGGAGTACCTTGAGGGGCACACCTCAATGATCCGCCGCGACCCGGTCGGCGTAGTGGCCTCGATTGCGCCGTGGAACTATCCGCTAATGATGGCGGCGTGGAAGCTGGCGCCCGCGCTGGCGGCCGGTAACTGCGTGGTGATTAAACCTTCGGAAATCACCCCACTGACGGCCTTGAAGCTGGCGGAACTTGCAAAAGACATTTTCCCGGCCGGCGTTATCAACGTGCTTTTCGGCCGGGGCCCAACTGTTGGCGACCCGCTCACCGGCCATAGTAAAGTGCGTATGGTTTCGTTGACTGGTTCGATTGCCACCGGCGCCCATATTATTGGTCACACGGCGAATTCGATTAAACGCACCCATATGGAGCTGGGCGGTAAAGCGCCGGTCATTGTTTTCGATGATGCCGATATCGATGCCGTCGTCGAGGGCATTCGTACTTTCGGTTTTTATAACGCCGGTCAGGACTGTACTGCCGCTTGCCGTATTTACGCGCAACAAGGCGTCTACGATCGGCTGGTTGAAAAACTAGGCGCGGCCGTGGCCAGCCTGAAAATGGGGCAACCGGACGATCCATCCACGGAACTGGGGCCGGTCAGTTCGCTTGCGCATCTTGAACGGGTGACGGCGGCTGTCAACGCCGCGCGCGCCTTACCGCATATTAAAGTGGTAACCGGCGGCAGCCGCGCGGCGGGGAGTGGTTACTATTTCCAGCCCACGTTGTTGGCTGGCGCACAGCAGGATGACGCTATCGTACAACGCGAAGTTTTTGGCCCGGTAGTTAGCGTGACGCCGTTTAGCGATGAGGAACAAGTATTAACCTGGGCTAATGATTCGCAATATGGGCTTGCCTCCTCGGTGTGGACGCAGGACGTGGGCCGCGCCCATCGCCTGAGCGCGCGTTTGCAGTACGGTTGCACCTGGGTGAATACCCATTTCATGCTGGTTAGCGAAATGCCGCACGGCGGACAGAAGCTATCTGGTTACGGCAAGGACATGTCGATGTATGGCCTGGAGGACTACACGGTGGTTCGTCATGTAATGGTGAAACATTGAATATTAACGTGCCGGCAGCATTACCACGCTAATAGTTGCAATAGCAATAAATGTTAAAAAAGATAAGGGGTAATATGAGAGTATTCTTATACCCCTTCAAGAGCTAAGCCATTGTGAGTGCCGGAGATAAGCGCCGGATGGGGAGTAAACAACTAAGCATGCTATTAATTGTTGATCCCTGCAGGATGATGCGGGGATTTTTTTTGCGTATCGACTTTTTATGCCGATTTAATAATCAATGTTTGTCTTTTTTTGATGGCAGGCCCGAGTGGCGGCGCTCACGAATATAAGAGATAAGACTGTAGATTGCGATCACCAATAAGACTAAAGCCATTAGCAGGGCAAGTATTCCTGACATAAGCGACCTCAAAAATAAGTAACAGGAAAAGCAAAAACGTTATAACTAATAGTAATGAACCTATGCGGAAGTTCGTGAGTTTGCAAATAATAATTTCTTTCAATTACCGGAATATAGAGCACAAAATAACACCTGGAAATCTACAGTCCGCATTAACCATAAGGCTGAGCAGTCGATTGCTGATTATCAGTAGTCGCTAATTTAAGAAAATTCTCACCTTATAAAAGCCAAGTATAGTTAGCTATCCATAATCCGGTATGCGGATTGCCAGATCATTTTGTTATTTCCAATGAAATAAATATCCTCTCGCTAGCAGAAGGGGGACATAACGGATCGCACTCCTCAGAAATGCTCTCCAGGAAGGGAATGATTGTAGCCATAATGTTAAATTCTGGATGAGATCGCCACGGGACAGTTGTTAGCGTGTAGGCGATTTGACTTTTTCGCCTCGCTCATGAGAAAATTTTACATAATTTGTTATTCTGACGTTGAATTGGTTTTGAAAAAGCTAGCATTTATCCTGTTACTCATCGGCGTAAGCGCAATGCTTTACGACAATCTCCCTGCCCAGCGAATTCGCGGCTGTGAAAGCCTGGGGGCAACAGAGGGGGTTTGTGCAGCGGTCGAGTGGGATACCGAAAAGCTTAATTTCTTGCCGTCATATAACCCGGAAAGTCTTAAGACTATTGTAGTGCTTCAACAGAAAGCCGACGGGAAACGCGCGACAATTAAATCATAAAAAAAGCAGCCGCTGAGGCTGCTTTTTTAGGTTTAGTTGCTGAAAAATTACTAAAACCAACCAAAACGAACGGATAACAGGCTAATAAGCGCAAGCGCTGCGCCGACATTAATCAGAATTACGGTTTTGCTGGAAACATCCATAACGCCACCTTTATGAGTAAGCCCCTACATTTATAGTCGGTGGCGTAGAGTTGCGCTATCGGACAACACTGAATCAACCGTTTTTCCATGGTCTTTGCAGTTGCTTGTTTTGTGAAGTATTGATCTCTGACGTACTAAGTGGTGCGGGACAGGATAACGCGTGTTGCGCGATGTCTGACAGGGAAGGAAAAAATGACTTTATACCAGAAGATGCTGGTTTTTTATGCCGTAATGGGCTGTATTTGTGCGTTGATAAGCTGGTTTTTAACTAAGGAAAGCCGCTGCATTCGGCTGCTGGCAGCGCTGTTGATTGGTGCGACATGGCCGTTCAGCTTCCCTATGGCACTGCTGGTTTCACTTTTCTGAACAACAGAAATGGCTGGCCTAATTATCTTGATGGCTGTATATAAATACAGTTAAAAATAATAAGGATGCCATCTGATGAACAGCTTCTATTCGCATTTAGCCGGCGCAACGGTCCGTTGGTTTGATTTCCAAGGCCAGGGGGACCCTATTGTGTTCATTCATGGGTTAGGTTGCGCCTCTTCATACGATTACCCGCCAGTGGTTTCTAACCCTATATTGAATGGGCGCCGGGCCTTACTAATTGATCTTCCAGGCTATGGTTACAGCGATAAACCGCTTCAGTTTGGCTACCGAATTGCTGACCAGGCTGCGGTCGTTGTGGAGTGGCTGAACAAATTGCAGGTCAGCCGCTGCATTCTCTACGGCCATAGTATGGGGGGCAGTGTGGCTATTGAGGCAGCGCAGCGGCTGGGCAAACGCGTTGAGGCTTTAATTGTCGCCGAGCCCAATCTCTATGCCGGTGGGGGATTCTATAGCTGTAAAATCGCCGGGCAGACGGAAGATGATTTTATCGCCAACGGCTATCAGTCGATGCTGGCGGCAGAAACGTCCCCATGGAAAGGTTGCCTACAAAATAGCGCACCGTGGGCGTTATGGCGGGGAGCTACCAGCCTGGTAGTAGGCGCTTCTCCCTCGTGGTTTGAGCGTTTTATTCACCTGCAATGCCGTAAGACGCTTATCTACGGTAGTTTATCGCTACCCTCACAGGAAGCGGAAGACGTCGAAACTGCGGGTATCGCATTGGCTGTCATACCACAGGCGGGGCATTCGATGGCATGGGAAAACCCGGCCGCGCTGGCGCGCGCGATTGCCGGGCTGGTCTGAAAGCATCGCGGTAAATCAGAACGGTAATTCGCGCGGGCGAGTTTGCATGGTTATCCAGCGAAGCTCGGTGAATTCAGCGATCCCGGCGCGCCCGCCAAAGCGGCCATAGCCGGACGATTTACAGCCGCCGAACGGCATCTGGGCTTCATCATGTACGGTAGGGCCGTTAATATGGCAAATACCGGTTTGCAGGTTTTGCGCCACATTCCAGGCGCGGGCGCTATCGCGGCTATAAACCGCTGCCGCCAGGCCGTATTCGCTATCGTTCGCGACGGCCAGAGCCTCTTCCTCGCCGTTAACCCGAATCACCGATTTGACCGGGCCAAAAGATTCCTCATGCCATATGCGCATTTCACGCGTCACGCCATCCAGCAGGGTGGCGCGCATCTGCGTCGACTCGGCCTTTCCGCCGCAGAGTAAATGTGCGCCTTTACTTAGCGCATCATCAATCAACGCGTTGCAGCGTTGTACCGTTTTCAAATCGACCACCGGGCCGAGAAGCGTAGAAGGTAGTGCGGAAGCGCGTTGGCTGATTAATGCGACGAACTCATCCGCGATGCTCTCATCGACAATAATGCGTTCGGTCGACATACAAATCTGTCCGGCGTTGGCAAAAGCGCCGAAAATCGCGCCCGCCGCGGCTTGTTGTAAATCTGCGTCATCCAGGACTAACAGCGGCGCTTTGCCACCCAGTTCAAGTATCGCAGGTTTCAGATGCTCTCCGCAGGTGCGGGCAATAATGCGCCCCACTGGCGTTGAACCAGTAAAATTGACCCGTCGTATGGCTGGGTGAGCAATCAGCGTCTCCACCAGCGCAGGCGCATCGGCTGGCGAGCAGGTAAGATAATTCACTACTCCATCGGGAAATCCCGCCGCCGCGAGGGCATCGACGATTAAGCTTTGCGTCGCCGGTGAGAGTTCCGAGCCCTTAAGGATAACCGTATTGCCACAGGCCAGCGGCGTGGCGATGGCACGGGTCGCCAGAATGAGCGGCGCATTCCACGGCGCCATAGCCAGCACCACGCCGGCCCCCTGACGTACGCCCATCGCCAGATTGCCGGCCACGTTGGAGGGAATAATTTGACCTTCGATTTGCGTGGTTAAGGCCGCGGCTTCACGCAAAATATCTGCCGCCAGGTGTACGTTGAATCCGGCCCAGTGCGCTGTCGCGCCGGTCTCCGCCGCCATAGTAGCGATAAATTTCGCCTCTCTACGCTGCATTTGCTCGGCGGCTTCCAACAACAGCCGGCGACGTTCGGAGGGGATGGTGTCGCGCCATGAGGGGAATGCGGCGGCGGCTGCTTCTGCACAGCGACGAGCGTCGTTGATGCTCGCCGCTGCGGCGGTAGAGGCTATCTCGCTATGTTGCGGATAACGGCGAGTGAAAGTGGCGTGACCTTCGGCATCGTGCCAGCGGCCGCCGCTATATAAGCTGCAGGTTATTGTCATTAGCGTAACCTCATTGGTCTGCGGAGCGTCGAGTCTACCGCCTTACCTCATTGCGCAGCGGCGAAAGGGCGGTTATCGCACAATTTTTTTGCAGATTTCTCAGCGGGTCACAACTTAGTACAATAATGAGAACGGCGAACATGGGCCGCAGCAAACACAATCTATTCGCCACAGCCCACAGAGGATAGTTAATGTAATGGCTGTTCCTGTAGCGCGTCAGAATATTGTTTTAGTCTTTTAATTTTATCTTTTAAAATCCAGCTTAACTCGGAAATATTCATTTTTATTTCGTCAATATCGACCGAACTGCCTTCCACGAAGGCAGGCGTTGTGCCGACGACGCCGCTCGCCAACGCTTTATTTGTTTCACAGCGATAGCCGATCTCATAAAGACTATCGCTTAGCTTTTTCTCAAAAGCGTTGAGATTGTCATAAGCCCTGAGATAGTCCGTAATTTGCGCGGCGGAATGTAATATATAAAATCGTGATTTCACGGCCGGCGTTTTATCAAGATCAATAGCAATTGAGTCGTCGGGAACGAATATATTAACGGTGGGTACTGCCGCCGCTGGCGAACGTCGGGTTACATCATAAATCCCTCCATCGTCGGCCTGTAAGGCGGCGTGATGCGTTGCGACCAGAAAACAGCCCGGCCAGTAGTTTATCTCCCAGCCCAGCAGCATTTTTCCACCGACCTGTTCGATCGCCGCGCTGACGTTCCAGTAGGCGTTTCCCTCGGGCCCCGGTTTATCAATAACCGGGAGATAGATTGGACTGGCGCCAGGATTCAACTCTTCGGCAAATTGCAACAACCGCGGATCGTTGAGGGTGATAGGCTGATAAATCGAATTCGTCATGTAACGCTCCTTTGACTGAAATGGGACAATGCGGCACGCGATTGGATCTTAGTCGTAAATAATCATTTTGTCGTACCGGTGCGGGAGTCGCTGATGATAGTGACGTTAAGCAAAGCAAACAGCGCTAACCTTATGAGTTAAAGTGTGAATCTAATAGCGATTCATTATTTGCTGGTTGTATTCCGCTGTGCTGTTATTAGTAGGCATATAACAAATTTATAAGGTTTATAACCATGTCTACAGGGAAATCACTACTTGCGCTGGCCCTAAGCGCGCTGTTACCGGCCGGCGCCGCGTGGGCGGCATCCAACGACACGCTTGTCTACTGCTCGGAAGCCTCGCCGGAATCCTTTAACCCGCAAATCGCCAGCTCTGGTCCTTCATTCGTTGCCAGCTCACAGGTGCTCTATAACCGCCTGATTACCTTCGACCCGCTTAAAAACACGCCGATTCCGTCGCTGGCGACCGAATGGAAAGTGTCTCCGGATGGTAAAACCTGGACCTTTACGCTGCGTAAAGGCGTGCAGTTCAACAGCAATAAATACTTTAAGCCGACCCGCGATTTCAATGCGGATGATGTGCTGTTCTCGGTGCTGCGCCAGCAGGATCCGCAGCATCCTTATCACAACGTGTCGCAGGGAAATTATGAATATTTCCACGACGTCGGTCTTGATAAGCTGATTAAAGAAGTGAAGAAGATTGATGATTATCACGTTCAGTTTGTGCTGAGCGAGCCCAACGCGGCGTTTCTCGCCGACTGGGGGATGGATTTCGCTTCGATTCTTTCTGCGGAATATGCCGATGCGATGTTGAAAAAAGGAACGCCGGAATACGTCGATAGCTGGCCGATTGGCACCGGCCCGTACGCGCTCCAGCAGTATAAAGTGGATTCACAAATCCGCTATATTGCCAACCCGCACTATTGGGAAGGCGAGGTGCCGACTAAACATCTGATCTTCTCGATTACGCCGAACGTTGAGACTCGTCTGGCTAAGCTGCAGACCAATGAATGCCAGATTATTCCCGCACCATCGCCGGTACAGTTCCCGGTGATTAAAGGGAATAAAGATCTGGCGCTACACGCGGTGGAAGCGTTGAACGTGGGGTATCTGGCATTTAATACTGAAAAGAAACCGTTTGATAACGTGCTGGTACGTCAGGCGCTGAACTACGCCACCGATAAGCAGGCGATTGTGAAAGCGGTCTTCCTTGATTCCGGCAACGTGGCGAAATCGCCGATCCCGGCCAATATGCTCGGTTACAAGAAGGATTTACCGGATTACGACTACAATCCGCAGAAGGCGAAAGAGCTGCTTAAGCAGGCGGGATTGGAGCAGGGCGCAGAAGTGACCCTATGGTCGATGCCGGTACAGCGTCCGTATAACCCGAACTCGAAGCGGGTCGCTGAAATGATTCAGAACGACTGGAGCAAAGTCGGCATTAAAGCGAAAATCGTTAGCTATGAGTGGGGCGAATACCTTTCCGGGATGCGCAAGGGCGAGCATGATAGCGCGCTGTTTGGCTGGATGTCCGATAACGGCGACCCGGACAACTTCGCCGGCACGCTGCTGAGCTGTGATAATATCAAAACTGGCTCTAACGTGGCGCGCTGGTGCGATAAGTCCTATGATGCGCTGGTGAAAAAAGCGCTTCTGCTAAGCGATCCGCAGGCGCGCGCTAAACTTTACCAACAGGCTCAGGAAATCTTCTATCAGCAGGCGCCGTGGATCACGCTGGCGACGGGTAAAACTTTCTACGCCACCCGCAGCAACGTCAGCGGCTATAGCGTGAGTCTGATGGGAAGCGATTTTTCCAAAGCGAAGCTGAATTGATCAAAAAGGAGAGCAGGATGGCCCATCTGGACGATGTCATTGCCAGGGTCGATGAGACCATTGCCGGGGGCGTGATTAGCCATATGAACGAGCTACTGATTGCGTTAAGCGATGATGCTGAACTGGGCCGTGAAGAACGCTATACCCAGCAGCAGCGCCTGCGCACGGCGATAGCCCATCACGGGCGTCAACATCATGAAGATCAGGAAGCACGCCGCGAACAGTTAACCAAAGGCGGCGAGATCCTTTAAGGGTGACGTCAAAACTGGCGTCTGGCGACCAGCCAGGCGCCAACCACCAGCATCGCCGCCCCGCATACTGGCCCGATTAACGCCCTAATCGGCACGCCGTGGGCGCGAATCAAATCAATAATCAATCCGCCTACCAGCTGACTGGCCACCAGTACCGCAATGGTCGTCGCCGCCCCTACGTTTTGATAGCCGCTGATGCTGGCGAAGACGAAAAACGAACCCAGCAGGCCGGGGATGAGGGTCCACCATTTGATATTCAGCGCCAGTTCCTGAAAACCTGCCGCGCCGTGGCGCAATAGCAAAATAGTCACAAAAATAACAATTCCCACCAGCGAATTGAGCAACATGGCGATAAGAATCGTCGAGGCGGATTGGGTAATGCGGACCATCAGGGTGTTTTGCAACACCAGACCGACACCCGCCGCTATCAGGCAGGCAAGGGTGAGCGACTGATTCATGCCTCGCCGTCCGGATCCAGGCGATCGTCGAGCTGTAGCTGCATAAAGGTCAGATCCAGCCAGCGGCCGAATTTAGTCCCCACCTGCGGCATCTGCCCACTGGTGATAAATCCCAGGGTTTCATGCAGATGCAACGAAGCGTTATTGCGGGATTCAATTCCGGCTACCATCACATGTTTACGCAGGCGTCGCGCTTCAGCGATAAGCGCGACTAACAACTTGCGGCCGATCCCCTTACCCTGATGATCGGGATGGACATACACCGAATGTTCAACGGTATGGCGGAAACCGTCAAATGCGCGCCAGTCGCCGAACGAGGAATACCCGGTAATGACGCCGTTTTCTTCACTCACCAGCACCGGATAACCGGCAATCTGCCGGGCTTCAAACCAGGCAATACGGTTATCGGTATCGACGGTTTTGTCATTCCAGATGGCAGCGGTATGCAGTACGGCGTGATTATAGATTTCGGCGATCGCCGCGCAATCGTCTTTACTGGCATGGCGGATGGACATAGCAAGCCTCAAAGTCTGTACACTATAGTAGTACGTTATTATTACAATAATGAACGGCAGGCTGTCATCAGTTTTAGCAATAAATTTTACACAGAACGCGCAGTGTCGGGGATAGCGGACAGTTGTGTAATACGGTAGTGCGCACTATATTGTTACGCCATGAATACTATAGAAGACAACCTCAACCAGCGCATTAGCGCACGCATTCGTATCGAACGCGAGTCCCGCGGCTGGTCGTTGAGCGATTTGGCTGAACGCGCCGGGGCCTCGCGGGCAATGGTGCATAAAATTGAACGTGGCGAGAGTAGCCCCACCGCGGCGATGCTGGGCCGTCTCTCTGGCGCGTTTGGCATCAGTATGTCGACGTTAATTGCGCGTGCAGAGATGCAGGAGGGCAAGCTTTTGCGCTTTGCCAACCAGCCGGTGTGGCGCGATCCGCAAAGCCACTATTTGCGCCGGCACGTCTCGCCGCGTAGCGATCTGCCGATCGACCTGGTGCAAATAGAGTTGCCGGCCGGCAGCGATGTACCGATGCCCGCTTCTTCGTACGCGCTGGCGCGACAGCTCATCTGGCTACAGCAGGGTGAGTTAGTTTTTGTTGAAGGGAATACTCGCCATCAGATGCAGGCGGGGGATTGTCTGGAACTGGGGCCGCCCAACGATTGCCGGTTTATCAATGAGTCCAGCGAGACGTGCGTCTATCTGGTGGTACGCCTGAATCAATCCGGCTCATAATGTTAAAGCGCGTTAAGCATAAAACGGCTAGCCTCAGTACAGGCCGTTAATAAGAGGAGTTTGCTATGACCGCTAGTCCACAACGCCATCACCGCTGGATATTGGCTTCACGCCCGCACGGTGAACCTACCGCCGAAAATTTCAGACTGGAAGAGGGCGATCTGCCGACGCCGGGGGCGAACCAGCTCCTGCTGCGGACTATTTATTTGTCACTCGACCCTTATATGCGCGGACGGATGAGCGATGCGCCTTCTTATTCGCCACCGGTGGACATTGGCGCGGTGATGGTCGGGGGGACGGTAAGCCGTGTGGTGAGCTCTAATCACCCTGATTTTAAACCCGGTGAGTGGGTGCTTGGCTATAGTGGCTGGCAGGATTATGCGCTTTCCGATGGTAGCGATTTAGTTAAGCTCGGCGACAATCCTGAACACCCTTCCTGGGCGCTGGGGGTGTTAGGTATGCCGGGATTTACCGCTTATATGGGGCTGCTGGACATCGGCCAGCCGAAAGCGGGCGAAACGCTGGTGGTAGCGGCGGCAACCGGCCCGGTGGGGGCCACCGTCGGGCAGATTGGCAAACTTAAAGGCTGCCGCACCGTCGGCATTGCCGGCGGCGCCGAGAAATGTCGTTATGCGGTAGAGACTTTAGGCTTCGATGTTTGTCTTGATCACCGCGCTGCGGATTTCAGCCAGCAGCTGGCGCAGGCGTGTCCGCAGGGAATCGATGTCTATTATGAGAACGTCGGCGGTAAAGTCTTTGATGCGGTTCTGCCGTTGCTGAATACCGCGGCGCGGGTTCCCGTGTGCGGATTGGTTAGCGGCTACAACGCCACCTCGCTGCCGGATGGACCGGATCGGCTGCCGCTGCTGATGGCGACAATCCTTAAAAAACGTATTCGTATGCAGGGCTTTATCATCGGCCAGGATTACGGCCATCGCATTGCCGAGTTCCAGCAGCAAATGGGGCGCTGGGTACAGGAAGGTAAAATCAAATATCGCGAGCAGCAGATTGATGGCCTGGCGCAGGCGCCGCAGGCGCTGATTGGTCTGCTGAAGGGAGAAAACTTCGGCAAAGTGGTGATTAACGTCGCAGCGGACGAGTAACGTCACCGCCTTCTCTAACGCCCCCGAAGACGCGTGCGGGGGCGCTTTCGCCGCCTTTAACCAACAAAATGACTAATCCATACTTTTATTAATGGTTTGCTTTTCCGTGAGCGGCTTTTTATCCTTAAGGAAACTTAAGAGGTTAATGCGATGAAAGATGTAGTTGATAAATGCAGTACCAAAGGCTGCGCCATTGATGTTGGCACCATTATCGATAACGAAGACTGCGTTTACCGGGTCGAGAAACTTTTCCCTACCCGTGAAGAGGCGGAGTCCGCGGTAGCGGCCATTCGCGAACGCGCCGTTGCCGCCGCCAGCGAAACGCCGTCCGTAGATTACACGATTGAGCCGGTGGGTAATGAGGCGAAACTGGACGCGGCGGTGAATTTCTCCTGCCAGGCGGAAAAAATTATTTTCGAATTGTCCTTGAGAAGCGCGTTCTAACAGACTGCGGCGGAATCAAAAAGGGATCCCAATTGGGATCCCTTTTTTATCATCACCCATCGGCGGGCGTAGTTACTCGAAACGCCAGGCGAGATTCATACCGATGCCGAAGTTACGGCCCGGCGCTGGTTCGTAATAACGACCATTGGATTCGTTGACAATCACTGAGCCCGCGTAATTACGGTCAAACAGGTTATCGACCCGGCCGAACAGATCCATATCCATTTTCCCGTAGCTCCACTTATAGCCGGTGGTCAGGCCAACCACGGTCCACGATGGCGCTTTGGCGGTGTTGGCGTCGTTGGCCATAATGTCGCCCATATAACGGATATCGCTCCCCGCGTACCAACCCTGTTCCGGCTGGTAGCCGAAAGAGGCATAGCCCATATTGCGGGCGATGCCCGGAATGCGATTTCCGTTGCAGTCTGACGAACCGCAAACGTTCGTGCGATAGGTGGCATCGAGCCAGGTCCATGCCGCTTTTAATTTCCAGCTGTCGCCAAACTGCTGGTCGAGGCCAAGTTCCATTCCCTGACGACGGGTTTTACCGGCGTTTTTATAGCTTGTGCGGCCGCCGCTGCTGGAGTCGACCACAATCTCATTGTCGGTATCGGTCTGGAACAGCGCGGCGGTGAACAGTCCGTTGCCTATCCGCGTTTTGCTGCCAATTTCCACGGTCTCATTTGTGGAGGGTTTGAGATCGAAGTTTAATCCGCTCTGATTGCCGGAACGATACGAGAGTTCATTGATTGTCGGCGTTTCAAAACCGCGCCCGGCGGAAAGATAGATATTCCAGGCATCCGTGACGGCATATTTCAATGAACCGGCTGGCAGCCATTTGTGATAGCTGGCATCGCCGCTATCGTCGCCGTTACCCGGAGTGACGTAATAGTCGTTAGAGTCAAACCACACCGAACTGTAGCGGACGCCAGCATCTAGGGTAAGCTTCTGCGTCAACTGCCACTGGGTTTGCAGGTACGGATCCAGGTTCCACATCAGATTGCGTTCATTACGGCGCAGGTCGCCCTGTTCGCCGTATTGCGGCGCGCCGTTCACCAGAACGTAGTTTTCATAGCCCTTACGTCGTTCGCTCATGTTTTCGTAATCAAGACCGGTGGTAAAGGTCACCGGCACCAGTAATTCACCGCGGTGGGTCCAGCGGGTGTCGATCCCCTGATAATGGCGAGTTAAATCGATGACGCCCCCGGAATGCGAGGGCTTCAGCTGTGGCGCCATCGGGATTGATTGGTACTGAGTGGTTTCGCGCTCGCCGGCGTACATCATCACGCTCAGATCGTCCTGCTGGCTAAGCTGGCGTTCGTAGCGTAACCCGGCCTGGGTCTGTTTCACCGTTTTACGCGTGTTGTATTGATCGCCGCGCGGCGATTGGCGCGGATTATTCTGCCACTCCTCGTAGCTCAATCCGCCCGGGTCATTAGCTTTGATATCCACACTATTGAATAGCAATGTTAATTTACTGACGTCGTTAATCCGCACGCCTAATTTGGCGTTGGCGAGATTTTTACGCGCGCCGCTGTGATCGCGAGAACCATGAGTGGTGAAACGGTTGGTCGACACCGTGTAGTCGACATCGCCTGCCTGGCTACCGTCGCCGACGGCGCCGGTAGCTTTCACTCCGTAATGCCAGGTACCGAAGCTGCCGTAGTAGCTGCTGGCCTCGATGGTCGGCGGCTGGCTGCCGGTTTGGGTATTGACGTTAATTACGCCGCCGGAAGAGTTGCCATAGAGCGCGGAAAAAGGTCCGCGTAACACTTCCAGGCTATCGATGCTGCCGATATCGATATTCGATGTCTGCCCCTGGCCATCGGGCATGGTGGCAGGGATACCGTCAACATATAGCCGCAGGCCACGGACGCCGTAGGTGGAGCGGGAACCGAAACCACGAATCGACAACTGCAAATCCTGAGCATAGTTTTGCCGGTTTTGTACCTGCAAACCGGGTACCGCGCCGAGCGATTCCGAGAGGTTAATTCGCGGGGCGGCCTGACGCATATCATCGCCATTCACAACGCTGACGGCGGCAGGGGTATCCAGTTCGGAAACCGCGGTAGGCGTTGCCGTGACGACCATGGTTTGTTCGTCGTTGGTGCTGGCGTGCACGTTGGCGACGAGAGGGAGTAATAAAGCGGGGAGCGCGACCGTGCGCATGGCAATAATCTTCATCAAAGCGACTCGCAAAGAGAAACGTACCAAATGGAACATATGTATATATGTTACACCGTTTGTAAATTCTTTGAAAAGAATTAACTAACCGGTCGTTAAGTAATGGCAAGTAAAGGTGATTCTTTTAACCAAAAAAGGCAATTAACGCTCCACATTACGATAAATAATGATTACTATTCTCATTTACAAAAAGGGTGAAGTTAACCTTCACGCTGTGGAAGCCATCTCTAACCAGTAATTAATTGTTCTATAAAGGGAATCGTTATGTCATTACGTCAGTTATCCGCGCCGCGTCTGCGTCGTTCTCTGTTATTAACGTCGTTACTGTTGGCAGGCAGCTTCAGCGCCCACGCCGCCGAGGAGCTCCTGCGCAAAGCGGTCGGTAAAGGCGCGTACGAAATGGCGTATAGCCAGCAGGAAAATGCGCTGTGGGTTGCCACCTCGCAAAGCCGCTCCCTTGATAAGGGCGGCATCGTCTATCGTCTGGATCCGACCACGCTCGACATCACCCAGGTTATTCATAACGACCTGAAACCGTTCGGCGCCACCATCAATAACACCACCCAGACGTTGTGGTTTGGCAACACCGTTGATAGCAGCGTGACCGCAATAGATGCCAAAACCAGCGCGGTGAAAGGGCGACTGGTGCTCGATGACCGTAAACGTAGTGATACCGTGCGCCCGCTGCAGCCGCGTGAGCTGGTAGTGAATGAGAAAACCAATACCGTGTATATCTCCGGGCTGGGTAAAGAGAGCGTGATTTGGGTGGTGGATGGCGACAAGCTGACGCTGAAAGATACCATTGCCAATACCGGCGCGATGGCCACCGGGCTGGCGCTCGATGCTGACGCTAAACGTCTTTACACCACCAATGCCGATGGCGAACTGCTGACTATCGATACCGATAGCAATAAGATCCTCTCACGTAAGAAGCTGCAGGATGACGGTAAGGAGCATTTCTACCTGAACCTGAGTCTGGATACAGCCGGTCACCGCGCTTTCATTACCGACAGCAAGCAGCCGGAAGTGCTGGTGGTGGATATTCGTGACGGGAAAGTGCTGCAAAAAATCGCCGCGCCGGAATCTTTAGCGGTGCTGTTTAACCCGGCCCGCAACGAAGTCTACGTCACCCATCGCAAAGCGGGTGAAGTCAGCGTCATTGATGCTAAGACCTATAAGGTTGTCAAAACCTTCAAAACGCCGACCTTCCCGAATAGCCTGGCGCTGTCCGCCGATGGAAAAACGCTGTTTGTTAGCGTGAAGCAGGAGTCAACTCGTCAGAAAGAGGCCACCGCGCCGGACGACGTAATCCGCATTGCCCTGTAATCCCCATGGAGGGGGCGACCCCTCCTTACTCCGGGTCTCATCCTCTGTTACAAACCGCTATTAGCCTGATTACTATAAAGGTTATACACTTACTTTTTCCCGCGCGCGGCGGGAGAGTGGTAATCATTCTGGAGAAATTATGAAAAAGCCATATATGGTGATCTGCGCGGCGGCAATGCTGGCGCTTCTGGCAGGCTGCAGCTCTAATTACGTCATGACGACAAAAAGTGGGCAAACTATTGTGACCCACGGCAAACCGCAGTTGGATAAAGAGACCGGCATGACCAGCTATATTGATGAGTCTGGCAACAAACGCGAAATCAACAGCAGCGACGTTGCTCAACTGGTGGAAGATAATTAATTTTTCGGTGACGGTTTGCCCGCTGAGGGGCAAACCGTTATGGAAAAGCGCTTAGCGTTTTTCAACGCCCGGCGCCGTGCTGTGAACATCAGCCACGCGTTTACGTACGCCGAACCAGCCTGCGACCAGCAGCACCGCCAGCAGCGGAATGGACCCGATGGTATAGGTGCCGTTCGGGTAGTCAAATGCCATCAATACCAGTACGCTCAGCAAGAACAGCAGCGTTAGCCATGAAGTAAATGGCGCGCCCGGCATTTTGAAGCTCACATCCGCCGCTTTGCCTTCCTTGATAGCCTTACGCAGACGCATCTGGCAGATCACGATAAAGCCCCATGAAGCGATAATCCCCAGGGATGCGACGTTCAGCACGATCTCAAATACCTGCGACGGCACCAGATAGTTGAGGAAAACCCCCACCACGTAGACTGCCAGCGTCGCGAGGATCCCGGCGTAAGGGACGTGATGGCGGCTCATCTTCGACATAAACTTCGGCGCTGAGCCTCCCATCGACATCGAACGCAGAATTCGCCCGGTGCAGTACAGACCTGAGTTCAGGCTGGAGAGGGCGGCCGTTAATACCACGATGTTCATCACGCTACCGATGTATGGTACGCCGAGCTTCGAGAAGAAGGTGACGAACGGGCTTTGCCCTGCCTGATAGGCGTTCCACGGCAGCAGCAGCACCAATAGCACGACGGAACCGACGTAGAACAGGCCGATACGCCAGATCACGCTGTTAATCGCTTTCGGTACCATGGTTTCCGGGTCTTTACATTCGCCCGCCGCGGTACCCACCAGCTCGATGGAAGCGAAGGCGAAGACCACGCCCTGAACCAGCACCAGTGCCGGCAACAGACCGTGGGGGAAGAAACCGCCGTTGTCGGTAATCAGATGGAAGCCGGTGGCATTGCCATCAAGCGGTTTTCCGGTACCGAGGAAAATAGTGCCGACTACCAGGAATGCGACAATAGCCAGTACTTTTACCAACGCGAACCAGAACTCCATCTCAGCGAACCATTTCACACCGATCATATTCATGGTGCCGACGATCGCCAGCGCGCCAAGAGCGAAGACCCACTGCGGAACATCGCCAAAAGCGCCCCAATAATGCATATACAAGGCGACGGCGGTGATATCGACGATACCGGTCATTGCCCAGTTAACGAAATACATCCAGCCGGCGACGTAGGCGGCTTTTTCACCGAGGAATTCACGAGCGTAAGAGACGAAACTACCGCTGGAGGGGCGATGGAGAACCAGTTCGCCGAGGGCGCGAAGGATGAAGAAGGAGAAGATACCGCAAACCAGATAAACCAGCGCCAGCGCCGGGCCTGCCATTTGTAAACGCGCCCCGGCGCCGAGGAACAGACCGGTACCGATGGCGCCGCCAATGGCGATCATCTGCACCTGACGGTTGCCCATTGCTTTGTGGTAACCCGATTCGTGCGAGTTGAGCCAGTGGCGTTTCGCGGCATGATGTTCCGCCGCGTCAGTGTGTTTGTTATTCATTGATGTACCCATTTTCCTGTCAATGTCCATGAGTGGTTGTCGTATCGCGCAGCGGCGATACATCGTGCTGGCTTTCTCACCATTCTGTCGTAGAGATAAACCATACACGGCGCTGCATCCTACACGTAACGTGATAGTGACGCACGTAAAACATTTCGCTACAGCACTTACTTAAATATCAATGAGTTCAATGACGCAACGCGTCGACGAGTAGCGCAAACGCAGCGGTGTGCTGCCGGCGACTGGGGTAATACAGATGATAACCAGGGAAGGTTGGCGTCCAGTCTTCGAGAACCTGCACTAATCGACCGGCCGCCAGCGCCTCCTCGACGCAATCATCAGGGACATAGGCCAGGCCGAGACCGGATTCCGCGGCATCAATGCGTTGCGGCAAGCTATTCAGCGTCAGTTGTCCGTCCACATAAACCTGGAAGGTTTTATTATTGTCGCTGAATTCCCAGGCGTAGAGCCCGCCGCGGGTCGGTAGCCGTATATTAATACAGCGATGCTGATCCAGTTGATAAGGCGTCTGCGGTGTGCCGTGGCGTTGAAGATAATCAGGCGAGCCCACGACGACCATGCGCATGTCCGGGGCGATGCGCACCGCAATCATGTCCTTTGCCACCTGATCGCCGAGACGTATACCGGCGTCAAAGCGGCCATCGACGATATCGGCCAGGCCGTTATCGACGGTAATTTCGATATTGATATCGGGATAACGCAACATAAATGGCTTTAATGCCGGCCACAACACCGCGCTGACGGCGTGTTCGCCGGCGTTAAGGCGAATATTACCCGCCGGAAGGTCGCGGTTATCCCTCAAGGCGCTGAGCTCGCGTTCAATTTCCGTGAGATGTGGACGTAAATTCTGGAACAATTTTTCACCCGCGTCGGTGGGGGCGACGCTGCGGGTGGTACGGGTCAGCAGGCGAACATCAAGCCGGGCCTCGAGGTTGCGCATCGCATGGCTCAGCGCAGATTGCGACACCCCAAGTTGGGCGGCGGCGCGGGTGAAACTGCGTTCGCGGGCAACTACCATAAACGACAGGAGATCGTTGAAGTTATCTTTTAGCATCATTATTCCGCATTGATGAATTTAATTCATGGCTGGGAATTGAGTCTAAACCTTGTCCGGCAGATCCGCCACGAAGAGACCGTATTGGACCCGTCTCTTATTGCGCATATCTAATTTCCGGCAGAGTACATGTGAATAAATTGTTTCTCAGTACGCGCTGCAGATTCTAATAATGCAGGCATGTTAATTAAAACGAGCCTGCGAAATGTCTTATCGAATCAGTATCCTGGATAAAAGTCCTCTTGCTCCTGGCGAAACTGCTGCTCAGGCGCTGGCGCGTACGTTAACGCTTGCGCAACAGGCAGAACGCTGGGGATATCATCGTTTCTGGATTGCCGAGCATCACAACGCGGAACAGCTGGCGAGCCCGTCGCCGGAGTTATTGATTGCCTGGATCCTCGGGCAAACCCGGCAGATCCGCGTCGGCTCCGGCGGCGTGATGCTGCAGCACTATAGCCCTTACAAAGTCGCCGAAAACTTTAATTTGCTCGCCAGTATTGCACCAGGACGCGTCGATCTCGGCGTTGGCAAGGCGCCAGGCGGTCTGCCGCTTGCCACTCGCGCGCTACAACAGGGCGTCCATCAGCATGAGAAGGGCAGTTTTGCCGAACAGCTTGCCCAGCTTGATAACTGGCTAACGTTGACCGAAAGCCAGGGCGAGGAGAGCCTGCGCGCGACCCCTATCCCGCCGCGCCGCGCGGACGGTTTCCTGCTTGGCGCCAGCGTCGAGAGCGCCCGCCTGGCGGCCCGTCTGGACTGGAACTTTGTTTTTGCCGCGCATCTCAACGGCGATAAAAACCTGTTGCGGGAAGTGTTAACCAACTGGCGCGAATTGAGCCGCCGGGAGGTGATCGTGGCCGTACAAGTTATCGTTGCGCAAGACGCCGCCAGCGCCGCTGAACTGGCGAAGCAGGTAGAGGTCTGGGGCGTTGAACTGACAAACGGCCAGCGGGTAACGGTGGGTAGTGAAGCTCAGGCGGCAGCCTTCGCCCGTCAGGCCGGTAGCCCGCCCACGCGGATTGAGCGCCGCGAGTCCTCGCTGTTGTTCGGTACCGCAGAAGAGGTTAAAGCACAACTCGATGCCCTTCAGGCGCAATGGGGCATTGATGAGTTTATTATTGATACCCCTATTGCTGAGGGCGGGGCGCGGCTGGAGTCGCTGGGGCTGTTGGCGCAGGCGCATTCTGGCGTGGAGGTGACGCCATGAATTTCGAACAACAGTTGATAAGCTGGCGGCGCGAACTGCATCAGAACCCGGAACTCTCATTACAGGAAGTAGCAACCACCGCGCGCATTCGCGACTGGTTGCAAAGCGGCGGCCTGCCGTTACTGCCTTACGAGTTAACCACCGGGGCGGTCACGGAGGTGGGCAGCGGCGATAAAATCATCGCCCTCCGCGCGGATATCGACGCGCTACCGATAGAAGAGGCCACCGGGCTGCCGTTCCGCTCGCAAAATCCAGGCGTCATGCATGCCTGCGGTCACGATATACATACCAGCGTGATGCTTGGCGCGGCGTTGTTGTTAAAGGAACGAGAAGCGCAACTGCCGGGGCGGGTACGGATCCTGTTCCAGCCTGCGGAAGAGAGTTTCGGCGGCGCCAAAACGCTGATCCGCGTTGGCGCGCTTGACGGCGTATCGGCCATCTTCGGCATGCACAATGAGCCCAATTTACCCGTGGGCGAATTCGCTACCCGCGGCGGCCCGTTTTATGCCAACGTCGATCGCTTCGTATTCAAAGTGACCGGCAAAGGGGCGCATGCCGCCCGGCCGCATGAAGGTAAAGACGCCATCCTGCTGGCGAGCCAACTGGTGACGCTGCTGCAGAGCGTTGCCAGTCGCGAAGTGAACACCCTGGATTCGGTGGTGCTCAGCGTGACGCGGATCCAGGGGGGGAATACCTGGAACGTTTTGCCGGAAAGCGTGGAGCTCGAAGGGACGCTGCGCACCCACAGTAGCGAGGTGCAGCAGCGGGTTAAGGCGAGAGTCAGCGAAATCGCCGCCGGTTTCGCCAGCGCCTTTGGCGCGCAAATTGATGTCTTCTGGTATGCCGGGCCAACGGCGCTGGTTAACGATGAGCGCTGGGCGGCGTTCGCCAGCGCGGCGGCCGACCGCTTCGGTTATCGCACGCATCACGCCGATTTACATCTGGGCGGCGAAGACTTTGCCGTCTATCTGCAGCATATTCCGGGCGCTTTCGTCAGCATAGGTAGCGCCAGCGAATTTGGCCTGCATCACCCGGCTTTTAATCCGGATGAAAACGTCATTGCCCCAGCCGCGCGCTATTTCGCGGATCTGGCGGAACAGGCATTACACCATATTTAATTTTTGACAGGGTAAGGGGTCACTATGTCTGAAAAACGGCAATTACGTCTGGGGACGATTTTACATGGCGCCTCAGGAAATATGTCCGCCTGGCGTCATCCGGCGGCGTTGGCGGATGCCAGTATTAATTTTGAATTTGTGAAAGAAACGGCGCAAAAAGCCGAGCAGGGGAAACTCGATTTTATTTTTGTCGCCGACGGGTTATATATTAACGATAAATCCATCCCGCACTTTTTAAATCGTTTTGAGCCGTTAACGGTATTATCAACGCTGGCGGCGGTGACCGATCGTCTGGGGCTGGTCGGTACGCTCTCCACCTCCTATAGCGAACCGTTCACGACCGCGCGACAGTTCGCCAGTCTTGATCATTTAAGCCACGGGCGCGCCGGCTGGAACGTGGTGACGTCGCCGCTGGAAGGCTCGGCGAAAAACTTCTCCCGCGCCCAGCATCCCGATCATGCGCTGCGCTATCGTATCGCCGACGAATATCTTGATGTGGTTAAAGGATTGTGGGATTCCTGGGAAGACGGCGCTTTTGTGCGTAATAAAGAGAGCGGCCAGTTTTTTGATAAAAATAAACTGCATACGCTTAATCATCATGGCGATTTCTTTAAAGTCTCTGGTCCTTTGAATATTGCCCGCACGCCACAGGGACGGCCCATTATATTCCAGGCAGGCGCCTCAGATGACGGCAAAAAATTAGCCGCTCGCCACGCTGATGCCATTTTTACCCACCAGGAGTCATTAGCCGAGGCGCAGGCGTTTTATCAGGATGTCAAAAGCCAACTGGCAGCCTATCAGCGCAGTGCGGATCAACTGCATATTTTCCAGGGCGTCAGCGTAATCGTCGGTGACGACGCGGAGGATGCGGAGCGTCAATACCAGACCACGGCGGCGCTGGTCTCGATCGACGACGCGTTGAATTACCTGGGGCGCTATTTCGAGCATCACGACTTTGCGCAATATCCGCTGGATGAACCCTTCCCGGATATTGGCGACCTTGGGCAAAACAGTTTCCGCAGCACCACCGATGAGATTAAACGCAATGCCCGTGAACGGGGATTAACCCTGCGCCAGGTGGCGCTGGAGGCCGCCAGCCCGCGCCCGCGCTTCTCCGGCACGGCCAGCGATGTCGCCGACGGCCTGCAGCTGTGGTTTGAACAACGCGCCGCCGATGGATTCATTATTCAGGGCGGCACGCCGGAAACCTTCCCGCGTTTCGTTGATGAAGTGGTGCCATTGCTGCAGGCGCGCGGATTGTTCCGCCGCGACTATCCAGGCACCACGCTGCGGGAAAGCCTGGGGCTGGATCTGCCCATTAACCAATTCGAAAAATAATAAAAGAGAACCGCGCTATGCAGAAATCAACGCTATTGCTGGCCTTCGCGTTGGCAATTAGCGCCCCGTCGTGGGCGCAGGACGTCAATATCAACGGCACCGGGGTTAGCCTGGAGGCCAATAAAACTCCGATTCATACGGCAAAAAATCCGCAGGCAATTGCGCTGTTGCCGAAAGATCTGCACCTGGCGGTACCGGGGAAATTTACCGTCGCGGTTGCGGCGCTGAACTCGCCGCCGCTGACGGTGTTTTCGGATGATAACAAAACGTTGCTCGGCAGCGAGGCGGATATTGCGCGTCTGGTGGCTGACAGCCTCGGCCTCGAAGTCAACGTTGTTCCGACCTCGTGGGAAGACTGGCCGCTCGGCGTCGCCTCCGGCAAATATGATGCCGCGATCAGCAATATTACCGTCACCAAAGAGCGCAAAGAGAAGTTCGATTTCGCCACTTATCGTAAAGATTCGCTGGGTTTTTACGTTAAAAGCACCAGCCCACTGAACAAGATCGACAAAGCGGAAGATATTGCCGGGCTGAAGATTATCGTCGGCTCCGGCACCAATCAGGAGGCAATCTTACTCGCATGGAATGCGGAAAACGTTAAGCGCGGGCTTAAACCGTTTATACCGGTCTATACCAAAGACGACGCCGCGCAGACGCTGGCTTTGCAAACGGGCCGCGCCGACGCATTCTTCGGCCCTAATGTCATAGGCGCCTGGAAAGCGGCCCTTACTGGCAAAACCAAGCTGGTGGGCAGCGTGGACGGCGGGTGGCCGAAGGCGGCGCATATCGCGGTGACGCTGAAGAAAGGCAGCGGGCTGGTTAATGCCGTACAGGCGGCGCTCAACGGCGCTATCGCCAGCGGTGACTATGCCAAAGTGCTCAACCGCTGGGGCGAGGGAGTGGAGAGTATTCCACAATCGGAAATCAACCCCGCCGGGCTGGGCGATTAACAGGGGGCGCTATGAGCGAAGCATTTCGTGATATTTCTCCGGACGCGCCGGAATTACAGCCGATTATTAGCGGCCTGTTTGCCGAGTACGCCGCTCGTTACGGCGACTATTTTTCTCGTGATGCGGAAGTAGAGTTAACCGAATGGTATCTGCCGCCGCAGGGGCTGTTTATTGTGCTGGAGCGTGACGGCGAAATCATCGCCACCGGCGCCTACAAGCCGAAAGACACGCACACCGCGGAAATTAAGCGGATCTGGACGCATCGTCGGCTGCGTCAACAGGGGCTGGCCGCCAGGGTTGTACAAGAACTGGAGCGTCGGGCGGTGCTGGCAGGTTATAGCCATATTTTTCTCACCACCGGTTTTCGTCAGCCGGAAGCGGTAAAGCTCTATTTAAGCCAGGGGTATGAGGCGCAGTTTGACCTCGCTCGCGACCCGGAAGAGTACAGCCGGCCGCCCTATGATGGCCGGTTGCGGTTCAGTAAAGCGCTGGCGGTTAGCGCCCTCAGCCACAGCGCTTAAGGAGGCATTATGCAATCATCTGAAACGATCAAAGTGGTTCCGGCGCGCTACCCGCTGCGCGTCGCCGGGGCGGTATTGGCGCTGCTGGTGCTGGCGGTCGTCGTGCAGTCGGTCGCGTTCAATCCGCGCTGGGAGTGGGGGGTATTCGCCCACTGGTTCTTCGACCCGGTGATCCTCGAGGGGTTGGGGCAAACGCTGCTGCTCACGCTACTTGGCACCCTTTTAAGCGTTATCTTCGGCGGCCTGTTGGCGCTGGCCCGCTTGTCGTCGTCATGGCTGCTCAGCAGCCTGGCATGGGGGTATATCTGGCTGTTCCGTTCGCTGCCGCTAATCGTGGTGTTGATCATTCTGTATAACTTCTCTTATCTGTACGACAGCTTATCGCTGGGGATCCCTTTCACCGGCGTAACCTGGGCGAGCTATCAGACTATCAATGTACTGGGGCAGTTCTCCACGGCAGTAGTTGGCCTGACGCTGGTGCAGAGCGCCTATACCGCCGAAATTATCCGCGGAGGCTTTTTGGGCGTGGATCACGGGCAGTATGAGGCCGCCGCCGCGCTGGGACTCCCCGCCTGGCGACGCACGCTGCGGATCATCTTGCCGCAAGCGCTGCGCACCATTCTGCCGGCAGGGTTCAATGAAATCATCAGCCTGGCAAAAGGGACGGCGATGGTTTACGTACTGGCGATGCCGGAATTGTTCTACACCATTCAGATGATTTATAACCGCACCCAGGAAGTGATCCCGCTGCTGATGGTGGGCGCCGCGTGGTACCTGGTGATTACCAGCGTGCTCTCCGCAATTCAGTACCTGGTCGAACGCGCGCTGGCGCGCAGCGAACGCCGCTCGGCGGTGAACAGCGTGCGTAATAATCGCCTGACCCAACCGGTTCGTCAGCCGCAGGAGGCCGTCCATGCTCAACTCTCGTAATGGTCATATTTCGATAACCGGGGTCAGTAAATACTTTGGCCGTCATAAAGCGCTGGATGATGTTTCGCTGGAGATAGCGCCGGGAACGGTGACGGTGATCCTCGGGCCGTCCGGTTCGGGAAAATCGACATTGCTGCGCACAATTAACCATCTTGAACGGGTCGATGAAGGGTTTATCCAGATTGATGGCGACTATATCGGCTATCGCCGTAAAGGCGACAAGCTGTACGAGCTGAAAGAAAAAGAGATCCTTCGCCAGCGGGTCAACGTGGGATACGTATTTCAGAACTTCAATTTGTTTCCGCATCTGACGGTGCTGGAGAATTTAATTGAAGCGCCGATTGCCCACAAACGGGCCAGTCGAAAGGAGGCCATCGCTCGTGCTTACGAATTGTTGGACATTGTCGGTTTGCGCAACAAAGCCGATGCCTGGTCGCGGCATCTTTCCGGCGGCCAGCAGCAGCGCATTGCCATCGCCCGCGCTCTGGCGCTCAATCCGCGCGTGATCTTGTTTGATGAACCCACTTCCGCGCTGGATCCGGAACTGGTTGGCGAAGTGCTTGATGTTATCAAGAAACTTGCCCGCTCCGGGACGACGCTTGTGGTGGTAACACACGAAATCGGCTTTGCCCGCGAGGTTGCCGACCAGGTGGTGTTTATGGTCGATGGCAAAATCGTTGAACAGGGCAGCAGCGATGAAGTGTTAAATCATCCGCAACACCAGCGTACCCGGCAATTTTTATCACGGGTGCTGGCATGAGGAAATTAGCTGCAGCCCTCATGCTGTTCCTGAGCATCGGCGAGGCGCGCGCCGAACTCGATTTGCGCTCCAATGAACAGCCATTGCCGGTGACGCGAGATGATAACGCGATTAGCAAAATTCCTCCGGACTATCGTTTTGTGGAGCCCGGTGTGCTGACGGTGGCGATTTCGGCATTAAATTCACCGCCGCTGGCGCTGCTGGCCAGCGACAACCGCACGCGTATCGGCAGCGACCCGGACATCGCCCGTATACTGGCGGGTAGCCTTGGTCTGAAACTGAAGCTGGTGCCAACGGCCTGGGAGGACTGGCCTTTGGGGATCGCGTCAGGGCGTTACGATGTGGCGTTGATTAACATCGCGGTGACCGAGAAGCGCAAAGAGAAGTTCGATTTCGCCACCTACCGCGTAGACTCGCTGGCCTTCTCGGTGAAATCAACCAGTGACATTACGCGGATCTCAAATGCGCAGGATCTCTCAGGACGTAAAGTCATTGTCGGTTCTGGTACCAACCAGGAGCGGATCCTGCTGGGATGGAATGCGGAAAACGAAGCCGCGGGACGGCAACCGGCGTTACCGGTTTATCTTACCGACGATGCCTCCGGCAATCTTTATATTCAGTCGGGAAGGGCGGATGTCTTTTTTGGTCCGCAGTCGGTGGCCTCTTATAAGGCTGCATTAAACGGAAAAACCAAAGTTGTCGGGCTCGGTCCCAAAAAAGCCTGGGTGGCGACCACCACTAAAAAAGGCAATGGGCTGGTATACGCGCTGCAGGCGGCGCTGAATGGCGCGATCGCGCGTGGCGAGTATCAGCAGGTTCTCGCGCGCTGGGGGGAACAGGGGGAGGTAGTCAGGCAATCGGAGGTCAATCCGCCGGGGATAACATATTGATGCTGTGATTATTAATAGCCAGGGATTGCTATACTCATGGCTACATCGTGTGTCTTATTAATGGATTAATCTCTGTGGCCGAAAACCAACTCTTACTGGAGCAACGCTGGCAGCACCATCGTGAGCCCGCGTTGCTCGCCGCTTCCGGCGGCGCTATCGACACTATCAGCTTCATCACCTTGTTTGGCCTGTTTACCGCCCACGTCACGGGAAACCTGGTAGTGGCCGGGGCAGCCCTGGCCACCAACAGCGAAGGTATTTTATCGAAACTGCTCGCCATTCCTGTTTTTATGCTGGCGGTGGCGATCGTCACGCTGGTTATCAAAAGTCGAAAAACCATTACGCCACGCTTTCTTGGCAGCTTGTTCGTCGTTGAGATTCTGCTGTTACTCCTTTTCGGCCTGTTGGGGCTGCTGTGGCAGCCCTTTGTCGGCGCGGATAGCGCGACCGCGTTAATCACCGGCATGGCCGGCGTGATGGCGATGGGGGTGAGGAACGCCACCACCCGATTATTATTACCCACCACCAGCCCGAGTACGATGATGACCGGTAACGTCACGCAGTTAACCATCGATGTGGTTAACTGGTGCCAGGCGCCCAACCGCGAGAATAGAGAAAAAATCAAAAAATCGGGGGCTTCGGTGCTCGGTTTTCTGCTGGGAGCAGGGCTTGGGGCGCTGGGCTACATCCTGACGGGTTTCTACTCGGTGCTTATTCCGGTGGCACTGGTAGCCATCGTCGCCTGGCGCGAATTCAGCGCCGCGCGGAATTAGTGCTACGCTAAAAGTTTTCTGCCTGGGAACTGACGATCATGAAATTGTATGGTGTGCCGGGGTGGGGCTCGGCAATAAGCGAGATGATGTTGACCTTGGCCAACATCCCTTATCAATTTATCAATGTCGATGGCTTTGACCAGCCAGGCGCGCAGCGAGAGAAACTACTGGCGATCAACCCGCTGTGTCAGGTGCCTACCCTGCAACTGGCGGATGGCAGCGTGATGACGGAAACAGCGGCGATCGCGCTGATGATCCTCGACGAGCGCCCGGATCTGGCGCCGCCAGCCGGTACGCCACAGCGCCAGCAGTTTCAACGTTTGCTGATCTGGCTGGTGGCTAACGTTTATCCGACCTTCACCTATGCCGACTATCCCGAACGCTGGACAGCCTCAGCGCCTGACGAACTGCGTGAGAGCTGTCAGCAATACCGCAAATCACTCTATCTCTGGCTGGAACAGCAGCTGGCTGCCGGGCCTTACGCATTAGGCGGGAATATCACGCTGTTGGATTGCTATATTGCCGCGATGTACAGCTGGGGGCCCCGGCGCGAGTGGTTTGCCGCGCATACGCCAAAGTTTGCCGCTGTGGCTCAGGCGGTTTATCGCCGTGCGGAGCTGCAGCAGGTACTGCGTGACAATAATCTTCTCTAAGGCACAAATCGTGATTTGAGTTAGGGAATCTGTGATAGTTTTAAAATCCCAATAATAAGGAGCCTGCTATGCCACATGTCGATATCAAATGTTTTCCCCGTGAACTGAGCGAAGAGCAAAAAAGCGCGCTGGCTGCGGAAATCACTGAGGTTCTGATCCGTCATCTCAGCACCAAAGACAGTTCAGTTAGCGTTGCCCTTAATCAGGTACAGCAGAGCGACTGGCAGCGGGTGTGGGATGATGAGATCGCGCCGCAGATGGATTCTTTGATTAAGAAACCGGGCTACCGAATGTAAAGGACGGGCCGCTTTTCATCGCGCCAATTAGACTACTATCGACCAAGGTCAATTTTACTTGAGCGAAAGATATGCCGCTTTATTGATTTAGATCAATAAAAGTGGCTTTTTTTTGATTTCCATACCTTTCATTAATTTACCTTTTGTAAAGGAAATGGCCATTTAAGAATAATCCTAATCAACATAAATAACTGATAATATTAAGTTATAAGGTCATTTACGCTTTGTATGTATTTAAATGTAGTTTTATGTTTTGATTATTATGCATATCAAAATTGTTTAGGCGATTGCTCATTTGCCATGTAACCTGCCTTTGAAATGATGATTTTTATCATGGAGAGATGAATGATAATAGGTAGTGCGTTACTTGGTTACCAATTAGAGGATGATTTTTTTTACTTCTTGAAGTACCGGGAAATAGCTACTGTAAGTGGTAATAGAAAAAACATCCGTCTACGAAAAACGATGGCCTGTCTAATTGAATATTTATTTGAACATGGCCTTGAAAGAATTGTTAGTGATGAAGAGTTGATGGTGCATGTCTGGGAGAAAAATGATTTAAGGCCTTCATCGCAACGTTTATGGCAAGTGATGCAAAATTTACGTCGACTCCTTAAGGATGTCGGCATTGAGCAAGAAATTATATTACGCGTCAAGACTCAGGGTTATTATATCAACAGTCACTACGTTACAACTGTTTATTCTGTGAAAAGTGATAAACCGTTCTGCCAGAATGATGGCGCTATCATACAGTTACGTGGAATATCCGACGTAAGTTAACAGCCGAGTAGGATTTTCTATATTCAAGGTGCGCCTGTCGTTCTTATGCCAGGGTTATAAAATTGAAGGTTATAATTAATAGCAAGGATATCTGGTTTCGACTGGGTGTAGAATATTGTCTACAACAGATATCTTCTGAGTGTCATGAGCCCGCTTACGTTGAATTGGCTTACACTAACCATTCTATACAGCAAGCGGATCTTATTATTTTGCCGCTACATGGCTATCAAGATTACAAGCATCTCTATGCGTTATCTCAATTGTTTAAGGGCATTATTTTGGGAGTAAGCACGTCCAGAAGTAGTCGCCCTGGACGGTTGATTTATCGGGGGAATATATTGTGGGTGAGTAGTCGCGAATCGACAGCCAATATTCAAAAGTTGTTGTTGGACATTAAGCATCGGCAGTTATATGACCATGGCGGTCAGCCGGACTTTAGTCTAATAAAGGCAAAGGGGGGAGCCCCGCTCAGTGAAAGAGAGATGATGATTATCGATCATGTCGTAGCCGGCATGTCGGTGAACGTCGTTGCCAGAGTGTTAGGTCTGCGGGTAAAAACCATTTATGCGCATTTAGACAAGATTAAAGCTAACTTCAACCTTAAAGGCGGCAGTCATCTTCATCGTTTTATGATAAGCCCGCTGTCTTATCACTTATTGTAAAAGATGGTCATCCGGGAATGACGGCAGGGTTGCCGTCATTTTGTACCCTATTTAAAACCAGATTTCTGTCTGTACGCCAAAATTCCAGTTGCCGCCGGCGGTAAAACCGGAACTGCCAAAATCATCGTTAATGGCGTAGTGATCCAGAGCTTTGTCCCAGTTCATCCATGTTGCGAAGAAGCGGATCTCCGGGCGAGCTTTAATATCGAAAATGTCGCCGACTTTAAACGTTGGTGCGAAGGTAAGCTTGTAAAAATCGCCGCTGACGGCCTGATACTGATAAACATTGTCGTTATAGCGATAGGTTCGGCCATTAGGATTCAAATCCATATATTGCCAGGAGGCTTCATATAGCAGGGCAAAGTTGCGGGTGATCCCTTGGGAAAGACGCAGGTTAAAAGTAGCCCAGTCGTAGCGGTCGCCGTCACGATAACGGTTTTCGCTGTGTTGCGCGATGACCGATGGCGCCAATTGCCAGTTTTTCCCTAGCGGCAAAATGCCGTAAGAAGCAAAACGCAGGGATTTAGCATTCCCGGTAAGATCGCCGTCGCTGCCCGGCTGGCGAGCTTCTGCGCCTAAACCGCCACCGTACTGCAGGGCGCTTTCTGAGATGCCAGGCGCAAGGCCGTAGAACTGCTGTTTGTCGTGATAAGCCAACATCGCGTAATAGCCATTTTTGGCAGTGTTGTCGCTACGTAGCGCATAACTGCCGGTCGTTGAGGTGTTGTCTTTTAGCGTGTCATTACCCTGCGCGGTCATTACCGTGGTCATTAACTGCCAGTTTCGCCAGAAATGATTGGCGGTAAACATCAGATTCTGAATATCGTTATCTTCATAGTTATCGCTACCTAAATCGCCAAAGTTGCGGGCGTAGACTGAATAATCGCCCCGAAGCTGTTGACTCCAACGCACATCATTGATTCCGCCGCCGGTACCGCCGAGGAACATAATATCGCTATCGGTAAAGTGAATATCGAAGTTATCCCGATCAAAGCGTTTTCCGGCCCAAATCGACGCCTGGTTAAATGGACCGCTAAAATCAGCGAAGCTACCCATCTCGACATACAGTTGGCGTACGTTAAGGTGGTGGCTAGTATTATCCTGCACCCACGGATCCGGGTTGGTGACGCCATCGGCAAGCATTGTTTTGAAATGTGCCCATGAACCGTCGCTAAAGGTCATTTTTTTGCCAAAGCTCAGTTCAACATAGTTATCTTTCTCATTGCCAAGACGACCCACGTGGGCGTCGCCGTTAAGCGAACTGGCCGGTGAAATACCGGGTCCGCCGTGCGCGCCTTTACCGTGGCTGTTCACCAGCATTCCGGAACGGGCGTAGGCATTAAATTCAAAACCGTTATCGTCGGTGGATTTGGCCAATTGACGACTGAGCTTCTGCTGTTTTTGTTCGCCGGCATCGGTGCGCTTACTTAGGGTTTGTATCTGTTTTTCGGCATTGCTGGCGCGTTGTTCCGCGACGGAGGTTCGCTGTTCGGCCTGCTGCGCACGGCGGTTTGCTTCGGCTGCCTGGTGTTCCGCATGTTTCAGTCTGGCCTCAAGTTGGGCCAGCCGCTGCTCGATAGTGAGCGGCGCGGCCAACGCGTCGGAGGCCGAAAAAAGGGCGCAGCAAACTGCTGCGCAAATCAAAGAGAGACGCATACTTATCCTTGTCAGTTTCAGAGGTAATAAAAGAGGGGGCGAACTTAAATCGCCTGACGTTCTCCGTCAGTTGAATGAATGTCGGACGTGGCATAGCGCCCGGCATCGAGGTCTGCGCGGATTTGCTCGTAATGATCGTCAAGCCGATAAAAACGACCCATCCACAACATCGAGGCAAAGATCAGTAGCGCCGGAATGTAGAGATAGCAGGACTTTATCGCCAGCATCGCCGTTTCACTTTGCGCCTGGTTGGCGATATAGCCGCCTGAAGTGAGCAGGGCGCCCGTAATCGCGCCAGCGCCAGCCATGGCCACTTTGCCAAGAAAACCATTGATTGAGGTCAGGATCCCAGCGGTATTCACTCCGGTTTTCCAGACGCCATAATCCACCGGATCCGCCTGCATTGAGAAGTAAATAGCCGTGCGTTGTCCGGCACCGAGCGAAAGGATCACCGCACCAGTAACCAAACCCCAACTATTTACCCCTGCCGCCATCATTACGATCATTCCAATGAGATTGATAGCACTGGCAATCAGGTAGACATGGCGTTTTTTTAGCCGACTGGCCAGCAGTGGGACGGTCAATGTCCCCAGCAGAGGCACAAATGTCGAAATACCGGCGACGATTGCCGTCAGACTGCTATTGCCGACGTAGTAGTGGAAGAAGTAAACCAACGCGCCTGTCTGGAAGAAAAAGGCGCCCCACATCAGGAAAATGTTAATCGCGAAAACCCACCATGGACGGTTGGCGCGTAGGCTGAACCAGGCGCGTTTCAGAGTCATTTTTTCTTGAGTGATGGTGATTGTTTCTTTGACGTTGCGGAAACTGACCAGTAGAAAAAAAGTGGCAATCACGCCGAACATCACCGCGGTATAGAAAAACCCACGAGCCTGATCGCCCTGACCGAGAGTGCTGACAAGCGGCAGCGTGGTGACGGCGACAATGGTCGCCCCCAACGAGCCAAGTAAGATTCGTACTGCCGAGAGCGTAGTGCGCTCCTGGGAATCGTTTGTCAGAAACGGCAGCATCGCGCAAAACGGAATATTGACCAGTGTGTAAAGAAACGACAGACACAGATAGGTAATAAAGGCGTAAATCAATTTTCCGGTAGTGGAGAATTCGGGGACGTAAAACGCGAGGATACATAGCAGGCCGAACGGTACGGCGCCAATCAGCAAATAGGGACGACAGCGGCCCCAACGGGTTGCGGTATTGTCTATTACCAGTCCCATCAGTACATCGGCCACGCCATCCACCAGACGTGTCACCAGAAACATCACGCCGACGTACCAGGCGGGTAAGTTCATTACATCGGTGTAGAAGAACATCAGGTACAGAGAGATAAGCTGCCACACCAAATTGCAGGAGAGATCTGCTATGCCGTAGCCCAGGCGTTGCCGCCAAAGAGTGAATATATTGTTTGCCATAATGATATGCTCGTATTTAATTGTTATTAAAGATTATATTGGCGGATAAACCAGGCCGGGGTACAGCTCCACGCGTGACAATAGCTGTTAATCAGCTTGCTGCCGTAAGGTGAAAACTCAGGGTTGTCAGGATCAAAAACCTCCCAGAACGTATCCGCGCCGTAATCTATCATCGCGCCCCAGTAGGCTTTGATTTCGTTAATAGCTTCCGCGCGTAGCCCACATTGCAGCAGAGCAGCAACAAAATGGTGACGCAGATAGGGCGTGTTGATGGCCACCGACGGCGGGGAGGAAAGCAGATGACGCATGAGCGTTTCTCGTTGCGCACTATTGCCGACTTCGGCTAGCACCATCCAGATTTGTGATGCCCAGGAGACTTGACGTTGCGCGCCGCTAATGAAAAATCCTTGCGCTTCGTCCCACAAGCAGGACAGCGCAGCCGACTTTAGCTGCTGCAGATGCATCTGATAACCCGCTACTAACTCGGGCTGAAATTGTCCGGCGAGCAATACGGCGCGCTGCAGGCAGTAAATTAAGACGCCCTGGGCCGAAGTTTGCTTGTTTAGCGTCTCTTGCCAGTCGATAAATACCCACCAGTCGTCGCTATCGCGAACCAAATGCTGTTTATCGCAACGTTCAAGCGCCAACTCGATTTGCCGTCTGGCGGTGGGCCAGAGCTCTTGCGCGGTGGCTACGTCGCCGGAACTGCGTAGATAGTTGAACAGCGTATCAACAAAAAACAGCGAATAATCAAACAAAAAGGTGTCGTCGGCTATGACTTGCGGCTGAACGAAAATATTGGCGGAAACCATACCGTCTTGCCGGGTATGGCCAGCAAAAAGATACAAACAACGGCGAACCAGCGAGTGATTCGCGAACGTGACATCGTTAACCAGCGCCTGCAGGCGGAGATCGCCAAGCCACAGACGACGGTCGCGCTTGGGCCCATCTTCGAATACGTCTTGCATACAATTCTTCAGCGTCAGTACGGCTGTCTGGTCGATAAGCTGTAAACGTGGGTCTTGGGTAGTTGATGGGGGGCAGATACTGTGGGCTGAACTGACGGCATGGATGCGCAGTCGGGTGAAACACAGATTAAATTTTCTGGAAACCGCCTTGACCTCCACTTTGAGATAACGAAAGCAATAGCGTCGCGGGAGTCTGATTTCTCCAGGAAGTTCATCAATCCACAAATCCTGCTGTTGCAACCAGCTGCTGCTGAGCCAGCCCCGGTAATCATCAAATGATTCACAAACCTCGCTCAGCGTCTCGCCGAAGGTAAAATGAAGGTGCGCCGGGGCATCGGGAGGACTGCCGACGCTTAGACATGCCAGCTCAACATAGCCAACAAAGTGATTACCGAAGTCCACGATGACGCTGTCGCCACTGGTGAATTCACGCTGGTAAAATTGCTGTGGGGTGCAAAGCTCCACTGCCTGCCAGCCGAAGGGTGCGCTGGCATCGGCATGAGCGTCAATAATGGCCTGCGGTTCGCGGTATTCGCTGTGCAGTGCGGGTTTAAGCGACTCCGCGGTGCGTAAAAACTGCGGATGGCGGATCATCGCAACTTGGGCGTTGTATTGCATGGCTTGTGACATACTGCGTCCTCAAAGTTAGGGGACTCGCAGCATAAAATGACGATGTGAGTGGCAACCACTCTGGCAATGCCAACGCGATGGCCATGTTGGCAATGGCAGTGGGATGGGGCGGGTGACGATCACAATTTGATAAATCTTACCGATAGTGGTTTGGGAAATGCATTATCGTGCTATCAGCTGCCTTGCCGTATTGGATATTAAGTGATGATGACGTTGACTATTGATTCTTATTTCAGCAATCCACTCGCTAAACTGGCTATTTACGCCAGCGATCCAGAGGATAATAACCGCGAACATGGTCATGAATTCGCGGAGTTAGTGATAGTTGAACAAGGGCATGGCCTCCACGTTATTAATGGCCGGCCTTTGTATATTCAACAAGGGGATGTTTTTTATGTTTCTCCTGGCGATACGCATTATTATGATGAGCTTGGGACGCTGAAGTTAATTAATCTATTAATTAATCCGCAGGTTGATTTTATCTATTTACGCGAACTTGCACCGTTATTGCAAAACTTTGCGGCCACCGACTCCTCGCGCTACGGTTGGTTATCGCAGGAGACCCGGCAACAGTGTAAGCTATTGATTGAAAAAATATGTAGTGCCGAATACCAACAAACTAAGAATAACGCCCTGCGTGAGGCCACCTTTTTTCAGCTAATTACGCTTATTCAACGAGCGGAAAGTGAAGTCGAATATAGCACCACTAAATACAAACTCCATAAGCTGCTCACCTGGTTACAGGAACATTGCTTTGAGGAACATAACTGGCCGCAACTTGCTGAACAATTTCACCTGACGTCGCGCACTGCTTTTCGTCATATTAAAGAGGCGACTGGATTAACGCCCGATAATTATGTCAAACGCCTGCGCCTGGTATCCGCACGAGTAAAACTGCGGGAAACGGAAATGACGATCACAGAAATCGCCTTTTTATGCGGTTTCGCCAATAGCAATCACTTCACGACGCTGTATAAAAAGGTCTTTGGCCTGACTCCCAGCGATGACCGCCGCCGCCAACACCAGGCGTCGTAGGAAACCTTATTTGTTTTCTGGCGTATTGGCCTGCACGTGACGTCCGCTGGCGACAAAATTACCGGTACCGAGATGGTGAATGGTATTGAGTTTATCATCGTCAAACTGCCAGCGGCCGCTGACGAAAACGCGTTCATCGGCCGCGGCGGCAACCACTTCGCCAAACAGCGTATCGTATTGTTCTTGTGCCGCGGTGGCGGGTAGCAGACGGCATTCCATCCACGCCAGGCATTTCTCTTCAATTAACGGTAACCCCAGTTCGGGACCCTGCACCGTCGGGATACCGTAAGCATTGAACTTATCTTCATCGCGCCCGCTTACGCTGCCTACCGCATAGACCCAACTGGCGGCGGCCACGCCTGGCACCACGATACCAAAGGCGCCGTTACGCTCAATGAGATCACGCGTCCAGGTGCTTTTATCCACCACAATAGCCACGCGAGGCGGGGCAAATTCAACTGGCATCGACCAGGCGGCGGACATCACGTTGCGCCGCCCTGACTGCGCGTCATAACTGGTGATCATAATGGTCGGGCCGTGGTTGAGCAGGCGACTGGCGTACTGAAGTTCGACGTGGCGAAAACGGCTCATAAGCGTTCCTTGGTGAGTGGCGAATGCCTGTAAGTAGTTTATTCACAATACAAAGGTAATCAATACGTCAACCGCGACCTAAATCAGAAATCATCTGGCGCGATCGCACAAAATACGCCGTCGCGGGGAAAAAATACGCTATAAATGTCGGACACCAAAAGCTGGAGGCGTTGATGACCCCATTTTTAAGCGCGTATTTTACTCGTCTGGCCTGGACGGGAACCCCCGATGTTTCCATTGACACCCTGCGGGAGTTGCATAGCCATCACAATAGCGCGATCCCGTTTGAGAATCTGGACGTTTTACTGCCGCGTGAAATCCACCTTGACGATCGGGCGCTCGAGGAGAAGTTAATCACCGCCCGCCGCGGCGGTTACTGCTTTGAGCAGAACGGGCTGTTGCAGCGGGCGCTAAGTGAGATTGGTTTCTCGGTTCGCAGCCTGCTGGGGCGCGTGGTGTTGGCTAATCCGCCACAAATGCCGCCGCGTACCCATCGCTTATTGCTGGTGGAAGTGGAGGGCGAACGCTGGATCGCCGACGTCGGTTTCGGCGGCCAGACGCTGACCGCGCCGATTAAGCTGCTGGCGGATATTCCGCAGCATACGCCGCATGGGATTTTTCGCCTGGTGCATGAAGGCGATGAGTGGACGTTGCAGTTTAATCATCATGAGCACTGGCAGTCGATGTACCATTTCGATCTGGGTCGACAGTATGCTTCTGATTATGTGATGGGTAACTTCTGGTCGGCGCACTGGCCGCAGTCCCACTTTCGTCACCATCTGCTGATGTGCCGTCATCTGCCTGACGGCGGGAAAATGACGCTCACCAATTTCCATTTTACCCACTGGGAGAACAACCACGTGGTGGAGAAGGTGGATCTTGCGGACGTGTCGGCGCTGTATGAAGCGCTGCAAACCCGGTTCGGATTAGGTGTGGACGACCCAAAACACGGGTTCAGCGAAGCCGCGCTGGCAGCGGTAATGGCGGCGTTCGATACCCATCCGGAAGCCGGGAAGTAACGTTTATAACGGGACGAGGAAAGCGCATGGTCGCCGTAGGCCGGATAAGGCGTAGCCGCCATCCGGCGTAAAGGCTGGAGCCAGGGTCGATACATACCCGGAGTCGGCGCAAGCGCCTCGTCCGGGCTACACCGCTACAACCGCATCAATGCTGACTGAAACTGCCGATGTTGGTGGCCTCAAAATCGCTGAGACGTTCCCGGAAGGCCGGGGCAGTCGTTGTAGGCCGGATAAGGCGTAGCCGCCATCCGGCATAAAGGCTGGAGCCAGGGCTGATAAATACCCGGAGTCGGCGTAGGCGCCTCGTCCGGGCTACCGGTAGGGATGAATGATAAAAGCCGCTGGCTTTCAGCGCCGGGAACGCACCACCTGGTAGCGGCGGGTGAAATACTCTATCGGCGCGCTCCAGACGTGAACCAGCCGGGTGAACGGGAAAATAAGGAAGATAGTCATCCCCAGCACCAGATGGACGCGGTACACCCACGCGACGCCATCCAGATGCGCCGATGCGCCGCCGTGGAAGGTGACTACCGCCTGCGCCCAATCTACCAGTTTCAGCATTTCGCTGCCGTCCGGATGCTGGGCGGAGAACGGAATAGTCGTCAGCCCCAGCGCGCACTGAATCAGCAGAATGCACAGGATCAGGATATCCGCAGTGGTGGAGGTGGCGCGAATGCGCGGGTTGGTCAGACGACGCACCAGCAGGCCTATGCCGCCGACCAGGGTCAGCACGCCGCAGACGCCGCCCAGCACCATCGCCATCACCTGTTTCTGCGACATCGGCAGGAACCATGAATAGACCCAGTGCGGCGTCAGCATCCCGAAGAAGTGGCCGAAGAAGATGCCGAGGATGCCGATATGAAATAAGTTCGACCACAGCACCATGCCCCGTTTATCGAGCATCTGGCTGGATGACGCGCGCCAGGTATACTGACCGTAGTCATAGCGCAGCCAACTGCCCACCAGGAACACGGTGCCGCAGAGATAAGGGTAAATATCGTAAAAGAAGACGTTTAAGTACTGTATCATTTCGGGCCTCCGGCGCGGATGTCGACGTACTGCGGCGCCACATCCTGGCTAAAGCGTCGTTGATAAGCTTGCATTGGCGAGCTATCGCAAGCGGTTGCATTATCTTCAATAAACTTCACCTGTTCTTCTTCCCACACCGCATCCAGCGCCTGGCACGTGTCGTCACGCTTCTCACTCGCTACCTGCCTGGTGACACTGTCACTATTGAGTGGGCTATCCGCCAGCGTGAGAAGGGCGTCAAAGAGTTGATAGTAATCGCATTCGCGCTGCTTTAAGCGTCCACCGAGCAATGCCAGAATGGGCGCGACGTTCTGCAGTCCTTCACGGGCATCGGCCAACGGGAGAGTGCTGAGATACTCAAGATATAAAGGCAGGTGGTCCGGGAGTTCGCGACAATCGATCTGCAGACCCGCCTGTTCATACTGGTTCATCAGATCGACCATCGCCTGGCCGCGGTCGCGCGATTCGGCGTGAACGTGTTCAAACAGCAGCAGCGAGGTGGCGCGACCGCGCTCAAACACCTCACACCATTCGGCCTGACGGTCGAGCAGCGGCGCCGCCAGTAATCGCGTAACAAACGGCGTCAGGGCGGGCGCATCGGCACTGACCAGCGCCAGCGCCTCCTCGCGGTTATCCCACAGTGCGTCGTCGGGATACTCCAGCAGTAAAGCGATGACTTTGAGAAGCCGCATTACTCTCCCTCCCCATGTCGACGAACGTCTCCCACATCAATCGCGTCGATGCGACGACTGTTGAACAGGTTGAATTTAGTATCAGAACCATGGCAACCATCGCCGAAGGTAAAACCGCAGCCGTTGCGTTCAGGGAAGGCGTCTTCCGCCAGTTCGCGGTGGCTGGTGGGGATCACGAAGCGGTCTTCGTAATTGGCGATCGCCAGGTAGCGATACATCTCTTCCACCTGCTCGACGCTGAGGCCCACTTCTTCAATCGCACGGGTATCGGTCACGCCTTCAACGGTTTGCGAACGTTTGTAATGGCGCATCGCCATCATGCGTTTTAACGCGCGCAGGACCGGGCCGGTATCGCCGGCGCTCAGCAGGTTCGCCAGATACTGTACCGGTATACGCAGGCTTTCGACCGCCGGCAGAATGTTGCCGTTGCTCGGCAGGCCGCCGGCGTCGGCGACGGACTGAATCGGCGACAGCGGCGGGACGTACCAGACCATCGGTAAGGTGCGGTATTCCGGGTGCAGCGGCAGCGCCAGCTTCCAGTCCATCGCCAGTTTATACACCGGCGATTTCTGCGCCGCTTCAATCACGTTATGCGGAATACCCTGTTTCAACGCCTCTTCGATAACCGCCGGATCGTTGGGGTTGAGGAACACCTCGCACTGGCGCTCGTAGAGGTCGGTTTCATGTTCAGTGCTGGCCGCTTCTTCGATGCGGTCCGCGTCGTACAGCAGTACGCCAAGATAGCGGATGCGGCCGACGCAGGTTTCGGAGCACACCGTCGGTTGCCCGGACTCAATACGCGGATAGCAGAAGATGCATTTTTCCGATTTGCCGCTCTTCCAGTTAAAGTAGATTTTTTTGTACGGACAACCGCTGATGCACATCCGCCAGCCGCGGCATTTATCCTGGTCGATCAGCACGATGCCGTCTTCTTCGCGCTTGTAGATAGCGCCGCTTGGGCAGGTCGCCACGCAGCTCGGATTAAGGCAATGTTCGCAAAGACGCGGCAGATACATCATGAAGGTGTTTTCAAACTGGCCGTACATCTCTTTTTGCATCGCTTCGAAGTTGCGGTCTTTGGCGCGTTTTTCAAACTCGCCGCCGAGCAGTTCCTCCCAGTTTGGCCCCCAGGTGATTTTATCCATTCGTTCGCCGCTAATCAGCGAACGCGGACGGGCGGTAGGCAAGTATTTGCCTTCCGGCGCGTTGTGCAGGTGCTGATAATCGTAGGTAAAGGGTTCGTAATAATCGTCAATCTGCGGCAGCACCGGGTTGGCGAAAATCTTCGACAACACGCTGACGCGGTTGCCCAGACGGGGAGTGAGCTTGCCGCTGATACCGCGGATCCAGCCGCCTTGCCACTCGTCCTGATCTTCCCAGTTTTTGGGGTAACCGATACCGGGCTTGGTTTCCACGTTGTTGAACCACGCATATTCCATCCCTTCGCGGCTGCTCCAGACATTTTTACAGGTGACGGAGCAGGTATGGCAGCCGATGCATTTATCCAGATTCAGCACCATTCCGACTTGTGAACGTATTTTCATTTCTTCGCCTCCTGTACCTGGTCGCGACCTTCGCCATCCAGCCAGTCAATGTTTTTCATTTTGCGGATCATAATGAACTCGTCGCGGTTGGAACCGACGGTGCCGTAGTAGTTAAAGCCGTAAGCCAGTTGGGCGTAACCGCCAATCATATGCGTGGGTTTTGGACAGACGCGGGTGACGGAGTTGTGGATGCCGCCGCGACGACCGGTCACCTCCGAACCGGGAATATTCATAATGCGTTCCTGGGCGTGATACATCATGGTCATGCCCGGCGGCACGCGCTGGCTCACCACCGCACGCGCGGTGAGGGCGCCGTTGGCGTTGAAGGCTTCAATCCAGTCGTTATCTTCAATCCCCAGTTCTTTTGCGTCGGTTTCGCTTAGCCAGACGATGGGTCCGCCGCGCGACAACGTCAGCATCAGCAGGTTTTCGCTATAGGTCGAGTGGATACCCCATTTCTGATGCGGGGTCAGGAAGTTGAGCGCTTTTTCCGGGAAGCCGTTTGGCGGCACGTCCTTCATCTGGCTGACGCTGCGCGTATCGATTGGTGGGCGATAGGCCACCAGACTTTCGCCGAAGGCGCGCATCCAGGGATGATCCTGATAGAGCTGTTGCCGCCCGGAGAGGGTGCGCCACGGGATCAGTTCGTGAACGTTGGTATAACCGGCATTATAAGAGACATGTTCGCTTTCCAGGCCGGACCACGTTGGGCTGGAGATGATTTTGCGCGGCTGCGCCTGAATATCGCGGAAGCGGATTTTCTCATCCTCTTTATTCAGCGCCAGATGGGTGTGGTCGCGGCCGGTAAATTCTCCCAGCGCTTGCCAGGCTTTCACCGCCACCTGGCCATTGGTTTCCGGCGCCAGGCTCAAGATGACTTCACTGGCGTCGATCGCGCTGTCGATGCGCGGGCGGCCTTTGGCCGGACCGTCGGGTTTGACGTAGTTGAGTTTACCGAGGAAGTCGACTTCGTTTTGCGTATTCCACGAAATGCCTTTACCGCCGTTGCCGAGCTTATCGAGTAACGGCCCCAGCGAGGTGAAGCGCTCCCAGGTGGCCGGGTAGTCACGTTCAACCAGCGCAATTGACGGCGCGGTTTTGCCTGGAATGAGATCGCATTCGCCCTTGCGCCAGTCGAGGACATCAAACGGCTGTGACAGCTCCGCCGGAGAGTCATGCTGCAGCGGCACCAGTACCACATCGGTCTCTTTATCAAGGTGGCCGACGCATACTTCAGAGAAACTTTTCGCAATGTCCTTGTAGATTTCCCAGTCGCTTTTCGCCTCCCAGGCCGGGTCGACGGCGGCGGAAAGCGGGTGGATAAACGGGTGCATGTCGGAGGTGTTCATATCGTCTTTTTCGTACCAGGTGGCGGTCGGCAGGACGATATCTGAGAACAGGCAGGTACTGGACATGCGGAAATCGAGGGTCACCAGTAGATCGAGTTTGCCCTCAATCGCCGCGGTCTGCCACTCGACTTCCTCCGGCTTCACGTCAGCGGTGGAGCCAAACTCCTCGCCCTGAATACCGTTATCGGTACCGAGCAGGTACTTGAGCATGTACTCATGGCCCTTACCGGACGATCCCAGCAGGTTCGAACGCCAGATAAACAGGTTGCGCGGGTGGTTGTTGCCGCTATCCGGCTGCTCGGCGGCAAAGCGAATATCGCCTGCTTTTAACGACTGGACGGTGAACTCTGCGGGGGACAGCCCGGCGGCGTCGGCCTGCTGCTTGATGCTCAGCGGGTTAACGTTAAGCTGCGGCGCGGAGGGCAGCCAGCCCATGCGCTCGGCGCGAACGTTGAAGTCGATCATATGGCCGCTGAATTTGCTGGCGTCGGTCAGCGGTGAGAGCAGCTCCTGAGCGGTTAGTTTTTCGTAGCGCCACTGGCTGGCATGGTTGTAGAAATAAGAGGTACTGTTCATCTGCCGCGGCGGACGAGTCCAGTCCAGCGCAAACGCCAGCGGCAGCCAGCCGGTCTGCGGGCGCAGTTTCTCCTGGCCGACATAGTGCGACCAGCCGCCGCCGCTCTGACCGACGCAGCCGCAGAATACCAGCATGTTGATCATCCCGCGGTAGTTCATATCCATGTGGTACCAGTGGTTCACACCGGCGCCAAGGATAATCATCGAACGGCCATGGGTTTTATGCGCCGTATCGGCGAACTCGCGGGCGATTTGCTCGATATGGTGACGCGGCACGCCGGTGATCTGTTCGGCCCACGCCGGGGTATAGGCTTTCACATCCGCAAAGTCACGCGCGGCATTGGCATCGTCAAGGCCGCGATCCAGACCGTAGTTCGCCAGCACCAGGTCATACACGCTCACTACCAGAGCGTTTTCTCCACTGGCTAACGGCAGCTGTTTCGCTGGCAGTTGATGAAGCGTTACCGGCTCCTGCTTCACGCTGCGAAAATGCGGGTTTTCATTGCCGCCGAAGTAGGGGAAGCCGACCGACACCACGCTATCGTGCATATCCAGCAGCGACAGTTTTAAGTCGACGTCACGGCCGTTAGCCCGCTGTTCGAGATTCCATTTGCCTTTCTCGCCCCAACGGAAGCCGATGGATCCGTTCGGCGCGACCAGTTCGCCGTCGGCGTTAAAGGCGACGGTTTTCCATTCCGGGTTATTACTTTCTCCCAGTCCGTTAAGCAGGTCAGCGGCGCGTAGCATACGGCCCGGCGCATAGCTGCCGTCGTCACGACGGTCGAGCATCACCAACATTGGCATATCGGTATAGGTACGGCAGTAGTTGAGAAAGTAATCGCTCGGATTATCGAGGTGGAAAGTTTTGAGGATCACGTGGCCCATCGCCATCGCCAGCGCGCTGTCGGTACCTTGCTTCGGCGCCAGCCACTGGTCGCAGAGCTTGGCGACTTCCGAATAATCCGGAGTAATGGCGATGGTTTTGGTGCCCTTGTAGCGCACTTCGGTGAAGAAGTGGGCGTCCGGGGTTCGGGTCTGCGGGACGTTTGAACCCCAGGCAATAATGTAGCTGGAGTTGTACCAGTCGGCGGATTCCGGCACGTCGGTCTGTTCGCCCCAGGTCATCGGCGAGGCGGGCGGCAGATCGCAATACCAGTCATAGAAGCTCAGACAGGTGCCGCCGAGCAGCGATAAATAACGGGTGCCCGCGGCGTAGGAGACCATCGACATCGCCGGGATCGGCGAAAAGCCCGCGACGCGATCCGGACCGTAGTTTTTAATGGTCCAGACGTTGGCCGCGGCGATCAGTTGATTTAACTCTTTCCAACTGGAGCGTACAAAGCCGCCTTTACCGCGAATTTCTTTGTAGCTGCGGTTTTTCAGCGGGTCCTGCATGATGCTATCCCAGGCCTGTACCGGGTCGGGATGCTGTGTCAGGGCTTCGCGCCACAGCTCAATCAGCCGTTTACGCGCCAGCGGGTACTTCAGGCGGTTGGCGCTGTAGAGATACCAGGAGTAGCTGGCGCCGCGCGGGCAGCCGCGCGGTTCGTGGTTTGGCAGGTCCGGTCGGGTGCGCGGATAATCGGTTTGCTGGGTTTCCCAGGTGACCAGGCCGTTTTTGACATAAATTTTCCAGCTACAGGAGCCGGTACAGTTCACACCGTGCGTGGAGCGGACAATTTTGTCGAATTGCCAGCGTTGCCGGTAGCTATCTTCCCAGTCACGGTTGTTGTCGTAGACCTGACCGTGGCCGTTGGCAAAGGTCTCGCGTTTCTGCTTAAAGTAGCGAAAGCGATCCAGTAATTTACTCATGACATTTCTCCTGCTCCGATGATGTCCGGCATCGTGCCACCCGGCCGGATGAGCGAACGAACTCGTAGGCCGGATAAGGCGTAAGCCGCCATCCGGCAGATAAATCGTTATGGTTAGGCGGGTTTACGGCGGCCATAGACCAGCCAGGTCACCAGCACGCAAACCACATAGAAGACAAAAAAGACTTTCATCGCGCCCACCGGCGAGCCGGTCATGGCCAGAGAGGTCCCGAAGGCTTTTGGAATAAAGAAACCGCCAATGGCGCCGATTGCGGCGATAAAACCGAGCGCGGCGGCGGTATCGGTCACCGCTTCGTGCTGGGCCTGTTCGTCGCTGCCGCCGCGCTTTTTCACGCTATCGATGGTGAGCTGGCGGAAAATCACGGCGATCATCTGGAAGGTGGAGCCGCTACCGAGACCGGCGGTTAAGAACAGGCCCATAAACACCACGTAGAAGGCGAAGAAGCTGCCGGAACCGGAGCCCGGCAGGGTGAGGAAAAGCAGGCCGGTAAAGACCGCCATCAGAATGAAGTTGACCAGCGTCACCCGTACGCCGCCCAGGCGGTCGGAAATGATACCGCCGAAGGAGCGCGCCAGCGCGCCGATAAACGGGCCGAAGAAGGCCAGTTTCAGAATATCGACATCTGGAAACTGGGTTTTCGCCAGCATCGCGAAGCCGGCGGAGAAGCCGATAAACGAGCCGAAGGTCGCCAGATACAGCAGGCTTAACAGCCACATATGCGGACGCTTCAATACCGGTAACTGATCGCGAATCGAGGCTTTTGAACTGGCAATATCGTTCATACCGAACCACGCGAAAACGGTGGCGATGACCAGTAACGGCACCCACAGCAGCGGTGAGTTGCCAAGCCACAGCATGGCGCCGCCTGGTTGCTCAACGCCGCGGACGCCCAGGAAGGTAAAAATCGGCAGAAAGATAAAAATAGGCGAGACCAGTTGCATCACGCTGACCCCGAGATTGCCGAGACCACCGTTGATGCCTAATGCGCTGCCCTGTTTAGCCTTGGGGAAGAAGAAGCTGATATTGCCCATGCTTGAGGCAAAGTTGGCGCCGGCAAAACCACACAGTAACGAAATAGCGATAAATACCCAGTACGGAGTAGTTGGATTTTGCACTGCCAAACCCAGCCATAAACAGGGAATCACCAGAATAACCGTGCTAATAACCGTCCAGTAACGCCCACCCATTATAGGTACCATAAAGGAGTAGGGGACGCGTAATATTGCGCCGGAAAGTGAAGGTAGCGCCGTTAATAAAAAAAGCTGGTCGGTTGTGAAATTAAAACCCACTTTATTGAGATTGACCGCGACCGCGCTAAATAACATCCAGACGCAGAAGGCGAGTAACAGACAAAATACGGAAATCCATAAGTTCCTGCGTGCGATGGCTTTTCCTTTATTTTCCCAGAAGGCTTCATTTTCTGGTCGCCAATCTTTTAAAAGATAATGATTCTTTTTATCACCTTCTATCGACATAACACCCTCACTAAAGCGTACGAGATCAAAAGGATAAATAAAAAAACAGCTGAAGTTGTGCAGGCTGGAATTAAGCTTCAGCTGTTTTTAATAATTGTATTGTTTGAGGATAGATAAGAATCGAGGCGTGAAAGAATTCACGCCGGGAATGAAGGGTGGTCAATTGTTACTAAATGTAACCTAAGCCTGAGGGAGTTCCAGCGCGATATAATGTTTTAAGTAACGGGTAAATGCCGCATCGTCAATGGCTTGCATCCCCAACGCGTAAATGCCATCCAGCCCGCAAACCAGGGCAATCAGACGCCAGGCGATATTTTCTGCCGTATCCTGCGGCTGAAATTCACCGCCTTCGGCGCCGCGGTTAATCGCCGTGACCGTTTCATCATGCCACATGGTCATGGTCAGCAGATACGCGGCCTTAATTTCCTCATCGCTATCGGACAAAATCTGCGCTTCCCGCCACAGGCGTATATAGGGCTCGAGACGGCCATCTTCGCTGCCGAGTAATGAAAACAGGCGTTCGCTCCAGGAGGCGTCATCGGTCAGCAGCTGAATATCGAGCATTTCGCGGATCAAGCGGATAAAGGCCTGCGCTTTTAGCTCGCCGGTCGAGGCAAAATGATGATGTAACTGACCTGCGGCGACGCCGGCTTCGCTGGCTATCTGGCGCACGGTCATGGCGCTGAAGCCGCCATTTAGCGCCACTCGCATGGCGGCCTGCATGATAACTTCCCGACGCGCTTCCCGATTTAAATAGTGCATAGCGACCCATGACAAAGAGGTGATGCGATGATGGTAACAAAAAGTTGGACAGACGTTCAACAATCCGGCAGGATCGCAATCCTGGACGCGTGTCCAATTTCGAAAATTGAGGAAAAGTAGTATGTCTCGGCAATGGTTAACGCTGATGGCGATTTTGCTGGTTTATATCCCGGTAGCAATTGACGCAACGGTGCTGCATGTGGCCGCCCCGACGCTCAGCGTCGCGCTTGGCACCAGCGGCAACGAGCTACTGTGGATCATTGATATCTATTCGTTGGTGATGGCCGGTATGGTGCTGCCGATGGGCGCATTGGGCGATAAAATCGGCTTTAAGCGCTTATTGCTGCTCGGTAGCGCAATTTTTGGTATCGCTTCGCTGTGCGCCGCGCTGTCGCCGACGGCGATAACGCTGATTATCTCCCGCGCGCTGCTCGCGGTTGGCGCGGCAATGATTGTGCCGGCGACGCTTGCCGGGATCCGCGGCACTTTCGCCGAAGCCAGCCAGCGTAACATGGCGCTGGGATTATGGGCCGCGGTGGGATCCGGCGGCGCGGCATTTGGCCCGCTGGTGGGCGGCATGCTGCTGGAACACTTCTACTGGGGATCGGTGTTCCTGATCAACGTGCCAATCGTGCTGCTGGTCATTGCCATCAACGCTAAGGTTGTGCCCCGTCAGCCCGCCCGCCGCGAGCAACCGCTGAATCTGCCGCAGGCGCTGATCCTGATTGCGGCCATTCTGATGCTGGTGTTTAGCGCTAAGTCGGCGCTAAAGGGGCAGCTGGCGCTGTGGCTAATCGCGCTGGTGGCCATCGGCGGGGCGGCCATGTTGACCTGGTTTGTCCGCAAACAGCTGTCGATGCCGACGCCGATGGTGGATATGCGTCTCTTCACCCACCGCATTATTTTAAGCGGGGTGATGATGGCGATGACCGCGCTCATTACGCTGGTTGGTTTTGAATTGCTGATGGCGCAGGAGCTACAGTTCGTGCATCAGAAAACGCCGTTTGAAGCCGGGTTGTTCATGCTGCCGGTGATGGTTGCCAGCGGCTTTAGCGGGCCGATTGCCGGAATGCTGGTATCGAAACTAGGGCTGCGGCAGGTGGCGACCGGCGGTATGTTGCTGAGCGCTTTAAGCTTTTTGGGACTGTCGATGACCGACTTCAGCACGCAACAGTGGCAGGCGTGGGGGTTAATGACGCTGCTGGGCTTTAGCGCCGCCAGCGCGCTGCTGGCGTCAACGTCGGCGATCATGGCGGCAGCGCCGAAAGAGAAGGCGTCGGCGGCAGGCGCCATTGAAACCATGGCCTATGAATTGGGCGCGGGGCTTGGTATTGCGCTGTTCGGCCTGATCCTGACCCGCAGCTACAGTTCGGCGATTGAACTGCCTGCCGGGATTGGCGGTGAAGCAGCGGTACAGGCCTCATCGTCCATCGGCGAGGCGATGAAGGTGGCGCAATCATTACCCGCGATACCGGCTGATTCACTAATCGCGGCGGCGAAAACCGCATTTATCAGCGCTCACAGTATTTCTCTGGCGACGGCTGGCGTTCTGCTGTTGTTGCTGGCGCTGGGGATCTGGCGCGGGCTGGCCAATACGCCGGCGCCACGGTAATGTCACAGCTGAAGAGACAGCTCCATCGCCGCGCGACGCAGCGGCGCCAGGGCTTTCTCCTTCAGCGCCGCGGCGCTCATCGAAGAGGCGGGGACGCCAACGTTGAGCGCTGCCACCACCTGGCCGCTACGCGACAGCAGCGGTACCGCAAGCGAGCATAATCCAACTTCAATTTGCCTGTCCGCCAGCGCATAGCCCTGCATGCGAACTTTGGCGATTTCCGCACGTAGTGCTGTAGGATTGCACAGGGTATACGGGGTGTAGCGCATCAGATGTGCGCGTGACAGTGTCACTTCTAGTTGATCTTCGGGCAACGCGCTCAGCAATACCCGTCCCATTGAGGTTGTCCATGCCGGGAGGCGGCTGCCGCGGCCCAGATCGACGCTGAGCAAGTTATTGACCGCCGCGCGGGCGATATACAGTACGTTGTCGCCATCAAGCGTGGCGGCGGAGCAGCTTTCACCTAACGTCTTACCAAGATTGTCCAGCGCCGTTTGCGCCACCTTCGCCAGCGGGGTTCCCGCCAGATAGGCGTGGCCCACTGCCAGCACGCGCGGCAGCAGTTCATAGCTGCGGCCGTCCGGGCTATGCACCATCCCCAGCGCCGCCAGGGTATACAGGCAGCGGCGCACCGCCGCGCGGGAAATTTGCGTTTTTTGACTTAACTGCGAAATGGTCAGCCGCTGGCGCTGGGGAGTAAAAGCATTGAGCACCTCCAGCCCGCGGGCGAGTGACAGCATAAAATTGGGGTCGTGCTCGGCCTGCCTGGCGCTCAGCGTAGTGTGGGTATTGTCGCTCATTGCATCTTTCTCCGTTGCAACGTAAAGCTCACGGGGAATCACTATACCGCGCGCAAACCAGGGCGCGGTGAATTGTGCCTGTTTTACCACCTCGATCACATTATTAACCGCAATTTAACAAGCGTGCCGATAATCGCACAACATTTCGATTATCGCCGTTGACCATCCGCCAGGCTGGACCCTATTGTCAAAGCACAGACATCCCCGTTATGGATGTGGGTACAAAAAGTTATGCATCTTTCAGGAACAAAAAATGACTGCGACCGTAGAACGCATTGAGAGCTGGTTAGTGGATGTACCGACTATCCGGCCACATAAATTATCGATGACCACCATGGGCTGCCAGACGCTGGTCATCGTGCGCATTACCCGTTCCGATGGCGTATGCGGTATCGGTGAAGCGACGACTATCGGCGGGCTGAGCTACGGCGTCGAGAGCCCGGAGGCTATCTCATCGGCCTTGACCCACTATCTGACGCCGCTGCTAAAAGGGCAGCCGGCGGATAACCTGAATGCGCTGACGGCGCGTATGAATAGCGCCATTAGAGGCAATACTTTCGCAAAATCTGCCATTGAAACCGCACTCCTTGATGCCCAGGGCAAAGCTTTAGGGCTACCGGTATCGGCGCTGCTCGGCGGCGCGCTGCAAACGTCGTTGCCGGTGCTGTGGACGTTAGCCAGCGGCGATACCGCGAAAGATATTGCCGAAGGGGAAAAGCTGTTAGCCGAGCGCCGTCATCAGGCATTCAAGCTGAAAATTGGCGCACGGGAATTAGCCACCGATCTCCGCCATACCCGCGCCATTGTGGAAGCCTTAGGCGATCGCGCCAGCATTCGCGTTGACGTTAATCAGGCCTGGGACGCCGCAACCGGCGCGAAGGGCTGTCGCGAGCTGGCGGCGATGGGGGTCGATCTCATCGAACAGCCGGTGAGCGCGCAGGACAATGCAGCGCTGGTGCGCCTGAGCCAGCAAATCGAAACCGCGATCCTGGCGGATGAAGCGGTCGCGACCGCTTACGATGGTTACCAACTGGCGCACCAGGGCTTTACCGGCGCTTACGCGCTGAAAATCGCCAAGGCGGGCGGGCCGAATAGCGTGCTGGCGCTGGCCCGCGTCGCGCAGGCGGCGGGGATTGGCCTGTATGGCGGCACGATGCTGGAAGGGACCGTGGGGACCGTTGCTTCTCTGCATGCCTGGTCGACATTGCCGCTGCAGTGGGGAACCGAGATGTTCGGCCCGCTGCTACTCAAAGACGATATCGTCAGCGTACCGCTGACCTTTGCCGACGGTCAGGTGGCGTTGCCGCAAACGCCAGGACTCGGGGTGGAGCTGGATGAAGACAAGCTGCGCTTCTATTCCCGTAAAGCATAACAGGAGAAAATAATGCTATTTAAAGTTGATATGACCGTTAATATTCCGATCGGGTTTCCTGCCGCCGAAGCGGATGAAATTAAACAACGCGAAAAAGACTATTCGCAACAATTACAACGTGAAGGCAAGTGGCGACATATTTGGCGCGTCGCCGGTCTTTACGCCAATGTCAGCATTTTCGATGTAAAAGATGCCGAAGAGTTGCATCAAATTTTAATGGGATTGCCGTTATATCCATTTATGGATATTCGCGTAGAGGCGCTGTGCCGTCATCCCTCGTCTATTCGTGAAGACGATAGCTAATAAAAATAAAACATGACCTCATGCCGGGAGCACCCGGCAAATATCCTACAACGATAAGAGAGAATAATTATGAGTAATGCTTTCGTACAACAAGAAGCCGTGCAGAAATTATTACGTGAAGGCGCGGGTTTAAATGTTCCAGGCGGTAACGAACGTTTTAAAGCCATTGTCCACCGTTTGCTGGAGAATATCTGCACGCTGATCGATGACTATAACGTCACAGAAGAAGAGTTCTGGCATGCGGTGAACTATTTGCACGAGCTGGGTGGGCGCCAGGAAGCGGCGCTGCTGGCGGCGGGGCTGGGTCTTGAACACTTCCTCGACCTGCGTCAGGACGCTATCGACGCGGCGGCGCATCGTGAAACCGGCACCCCACGCACCATTGAAGGGCCGCTGTATGTGGCCAATGCGCCGCTGGCCGACCGCCATGCCCGCATGGATGATGGCACCGACGCCGGCGAAGTGATGTGGCTGCACGGCCAGGTTAAAGATAGCCAGGGCCAGCCGATCGCTAACGCCATCGTTGATATCTGGCACGCCAATACCCTGGGTAATTACTCGTTCTTCGATCAGAGCCAGAGCGACTACAACCTGCGTCGTCGTATTCGCACCGGCGCCGATGGCCGCTACAGCGTGCGCAGCATCATGCCATCCGGCTACGGCTGCCCGCCGGATGGTCCAACCCAGAAGTTGCTGGATCAGTTAGGCCGCCACGGCAACCGTCCGGCGCACATTCACTTCTTCGTCTCCGCGCCGGGGCATAAACATCTGACCAGCCAGATCAACCTCAGCGGCGACAAATACCTGTGGGATGATTTTGCCTTTGCCACCCGCGATGGACTGATTGCCGACCCGGTGAAAGTGAGCGACCGCGAGACGATTGCACAGCGTGAACTGGACGGCGAGCACACCGAAGTGCGCTTTGATTTCACCCTCTGTAAAGCGCTGAGCCCCGACGAAGAGCACCGCGGCACCCGTCTGCGCGCCAAAGAGTAATCTGCTTTAGCGGCCCCGGCCACGCTGATGGCCCGGGCCGCGCTCTACACCCGATAATCACCACATTTGCCAAATATCTTTAATCCTGAATTCTGCAGGAGGTGTTAACTCATGCAAAAAACGCTATCAGCGCTTAAAGACAAAATTAACAACGCGTTAATTGTCGACCGTGAAAATCATATTTACCGTTGCCACCGCTCTATATTTACCGATCAGCAGTTATTTGATTTTGAAATGAAACATATCTTCGAAGGTAATTGGGTGTTTCTCGCCCATGAAAGCCAGATTGCCGAGCCGGGAGATTATTATACCCTGACGCTGGGACGGCAGCCGGTTATTATTACTCGCGATAAAAAGAATGAATTGCATGCATTAATTAATAGCTGTGCCCACCGCGGCGCCATGTTATGTCGACGCAAAACCGGGAATAAAAATTCGTTTACCTGTCCGTTCCACGGCTGGACCTTCAGCAATAACGGCAAATTATTAAAAGCCAAAGATGAGAGCACCGGCGCTTATCCTGACACCTTCAAACATGAAGGGTCTCACGATCTGCAAAAATTGCCGCGTTTTCAGTCTTACCGCGGTTTCTTATTCGGTAGCCTCAATGCGGACGTGCAGCCGCTGGAGGAGTATCTCGGCGAAACCCGCAAAATCATCGATCTGATCGTCGATCAGGCGCCGGAAGGACTGGAAGTGCTGAAGGGCTCGTCGAGCTACGTTTACGAAGGCAACTGGAAGCTAGGCGCGGAGAACGGCGCCGATGGTTATCACGTCAGCGTGGTGCACTGGAATTACGCCTCAACCATGTCACGCCGCAACTATGAAGCGGAAGGGACGCATGCGGTTGACGCCAACGGCTGGTCAAAGAGCGTCGGCGGCGGCTACGGATTTGACAACGGCCACATGTTGCTGTGGACCCGCGCGTTGAACCCGGAAGTGCGCCCGGTCTATGCCCACCGCGACCGTCTGCAGGCGGAGTTCGGTGAACTGCGCGCCGACCAGATGGTCAATGAAACCCGCAACCTGTGCCTGTATCCCAACGTCTACCTGATGGATCAGTTTTCTACCCAGATCCGCGTAATTCGCCCGATTGCGGTCGATAAAACCGAAGTCACCATCTGGTGTTTTGCGCCGAAAGGGGAATCAGACCAGGCCCGGGCGTTACGCATCCGCCAGTACGAAGATTTCTTTAACGTCAGCGGAATGGGGACGCCGGACGATCTGGAAGAGTTCAGCGCCTGCCAGCGCGGCTATCTTGGCGAAAATCTGGCATGGAGCGATCTCAGCCGCGGCGCGCTACGTTGGGTCGACGGCCCGGATGAACACGCCAGGCACGCGGGTTTTACGCCGCGGCTAAGCGGGGTGAAATCGGAAGATGAGGCGCTGTATATTGCCCATCATCACCACTGGCAAACGGTCATGCTGGCGGCGCTGGAACAGGAACAGCAGCGCTACAACCAGTCCATTACCCAGCGCGTGGAGGTGGCCTGATGCTGAATCTCGAACAAGTTCGTCAGTTTCTCTATTACGAAGCCCGCCTGTTGGATGACCGTCAGTGGGATGAGTGGCTGAGTTGTTACAGCCCGCAGGTGGTCTACTGGATGCCAGCATGGGGCGACGATGACCAGCTGACGCGCGACCCGCAAAAAGAGATTTCACTTATCTACTACCCCAACCGTGAAGGACTGGAGGATCGTGTCTATCGCATTAAAACCGAACGTTCCGGCGCCAGCACGCCGGAGCCGCGTACCACGCACATTATCAGCAATGTCGAGCTGATGGGCGAGAGCGATGAGGGGCTTGCGGTGCGCTACAACTGGGTCACCTGGAGCCATCGCTATCAACACACGGATGCCTATTTCGGCTCTACCTGCTGCACGCTAATTGAGCAGGACGGCAGGCCGCAGATCGTTCGTAAAACGGTACGCCTGAATAACGACTATATCCGTCAGGTTATCGACGTTTACCACATTTAAGAGGCGCTTATGACTTTTAATATTGCTCTTAATTTTGAGGACGGCATTACGCGATTTATTCAATGCAATGCCGGAGAGAAGGTGCTGGATGCGGCCTATCGCCAGATGGTAAACCTGCCGATGGACTGTTCTGACGGCGTTTGCGGCACCTGCAAATGTCACTGCGCCAGCGGTGAATACGACCTGGGGGAGGATTATCTCGACGAGGCGTTAAGCGACGACGAAGCGCAGGCTCGCCAGGTGCTGACCTGCCAGATGGTCCCGACCAGCGACTGTGTGATCGACGTGCCGGTGGCCGCCGCGCAGTGTAAAACCGCGCTGACGAACACCGGGGCGCAGGTACGACAGGTGAATTTACTGTCCAATACCGCCATCGAACTGGTGGTCGCGCTGGATGAGCCTCTGGCTTTTCTGCCGGGGCAATATATCAACATTCAGGTACCGGACACGCCTCATGTGCGCGCCTACTCATTTAGCTCGTTGCCGGGTTCTCTCGAAGGGCGCTTTCTGATCCGTAACGTGCCTGGCGGCATGATGAGCCAGTGGTTAACCCAGCAGGCGCGGCCCGGCGACCGCCTGACCCTCAGCGGCCCGATGGGCAGCTTCTATTTGCGCAGCGGCGAACGCCCGCTGCTCATGCTGGCGGGTGGCACCGGGCTGGCGCCGCTGCTGTCCATGTTACACACCCTGCAGACACAGGGTAGCCCGCGTTTGGTGACGTTACTGTACGGGGTGACCCGTGACGACGATCTGGTGAAAACCGACGCGCTGGATGCGTTTAAACAGCAACTGACGGGATATCGCTGGCTGCCGGTGGTGGCGGATGAAAGCAGTTCCTGCCCGCAGCGCGGCTTCGTGACTGAACATCTCGATGACGCGATGCTGAATAATGGCGACGTTGACATCTATCTTTGCGGACCGCCGCCGATGGTGAATGCGGTCGCCATGGCGCTGCGCGAACGAGGAATTTCCCCGGCAGGGTTCTGGTATGAGAAATTTATCGCCAGCCAGAGCGCGGCGGCGTAAGGAGACATGATGCGTTTTACCGATAAAATCGTCGCTATCACCGGCGCGGCGCAGGGCATTGGTCGCCAGACCGCGGAACAGGCGGCAACTGAAGGTGCCGCCCTGTTGCTGATTGACCGCTCGCCTTACGTACATGAACTGGCTGCCGTTTTAGCCCAGGCCGGAAGTCAGGTACTGGCGCTGGAGGCTGACCTTGAGCAGTGGCAGAGTACTGAACAGGCGTTTGCCGCCGGGGTCGCGCATTTTGGCCGCCTCGACGTGCTCATCAACAACGTCGGCGGCACCATCTGGGCACGACCTTTCGCCGAGTATCAGCCAGAACAAATTGAGAAAGAGATCCGCCGCTCGCTGTTCCCCACCTTGTGGGGCTGCCGCGCGGCGCTCCCCTGGATGCTGAAGCAGGGGAAAGGCAGCATCGTCAATATCTCGTCGGTGGCGACGGCAGGGGTTAACCGGGTGCCTTACTCGGCGGCGAAAGGCGGCGTTAACGCGCTGACCCGGTCGATCGCTATGGAGTACAGCGGCAGCGGCATTCGGATTAACGCCGTCGCGCCGGGCGGTACGGAGGCCCCGCCGCGCCTGACGCCGCGCAATGAAGAGCAGCCGAGCGAGCAGGAAAAGGCGTGGTATCAGCAGGTTGTCGATCAGACGGTAGCGAGCAGCCTGATGCGCCGTTACGGCACGCTGGCGGAACAGGCGAATGCGATCCTGTTTCTCGCCAGCGATGAGGCCAGCTATATCACCGGCGTGACGCTACCGGTGGCGGGCGGCGACCTCGGCTAACGGCGGGTGGCATACCAGCAGAGCAGGGAGCCGAGACATACCATCCCGGCCCCCTGCCAGAATGACCATGAGAGCGCGGCGCTGAGCAGCACCGCCGCCAGCGCGGAAGAGAGCACCGGCGTAAAGTACGACGCCGCTGCCAGCAGGCTGACGTTGCCGTGCAGGATGCCAACGTTCCACGCCGCGTAGGCCAGCCCCAGCGCCACGGAGACCGTAATCAGCTTAATGACCACCGGCCAGCTAAACAACATCGGCGGCTGCGTGCTGGCCAAAAACTTCAGCCACAGGGTCAGCGCCGTTAATAAGACGAAGAGGGTAATGCCATTTTTGCCTTTGGCATATTTCGCGGTAACCGTGCAGTACGCCGCCCAGATAAACGCGCCGATAAATGCCAGAAAGTAGCTCAGCGGGCTGGAGATGACGTTATTGATAATTTCATCGAGGTTGAGTCCGTGTTCGCCGCCGAGCACCCAGCTCACGCCGAACAGCGCCAGCAATAAGCCGGGGATCACCAGCCAGCTGCTTTTCTGACCGTTAAAAAGAATGGCGAATAAAATGGTCAGGCTGGGCCACAGGTAATTGACCATTCCCACTTCAATGGCCTGCTGGCGGGTGGCGGCGAAGCCCAGCGACAGGGCGAGGCAGATCTCATAGCTAACAAACAGCACGCTGCCGGCTAACAGATAGCGGCGCGGGATCTGGCGCAGGTTGGGAAAGCCGACGGTAAAAATGAGCAGCAGGCCGCTGAGACTATAAATCATCGCCGCGCCGCCGACAGGACCTAGCCCTTCGCTAACGCCGCGAATCAAGCCGACCATCGTGCTCCATAATATAATGGCGGCGAAGCCTATTGACGTCGCTCTCTTTTTTTCCATGTTTAACCTGATAGTGACTCAAACGCAGCCAGAATTTATAACATCTTTTTGCGCCCGGCGGTCGATCTTTTCCGTAGCGCATAACTCTTTGGGGTTAGTCAAACTCGTCGCCGATGACTCTTTAGAGGGCTAGCGTGGGCGACCTTGATTTGACGCAATAAAAAAAGGGACATTGCTGTTAGTTTCCTCCGCGCGATGAACAAACATCCTGCATGGAGGAATCAATGGACGTCAGCCGCAGAAAGTTTTTTAAAATCTGCGCAGGCGGTATGGCCGGAACAACAGCTGCCGCACTGGGCTTCGCCCCGAAAATGGCGCTGGCTCAGGCACGCAATTTCAAATTGCTGCGCGCAAAAGAGATCCGCAACACCTGCACTTACTGCTCCGTGGGCTGCGGGCTATTAATGTATAGCCTGGGCGACGGCGCGAAAAACGCCAAAGAAGCGATTTATCATATCGAAGGGGATCCGGATCATCCGGTAAGCCGCGGCGCGCTGTGCCCGAAAGGCGCCGGTCTGCTGGACTACGTCCACAGTGAAAATCGCCTACGGTATCCGCAATACCGCGCTCCGGGTTCGGATAAATGGCAGCGCATCTCCTGGGATGAAGCTTTTAACCGCATCGCCAAATTGATGAAAGCCGACCGCGATGCCAACTTTATTGAAAAGAACGAACAGGGCGTGACGGTTAACCGCTGGCTTTCCACCGGAATGCTGTGCGCCTCGGCGGCGAGTAATGAGACCGGCATGCTGACGCAAAAATTTGTGCGCTCGCTCGGCATGCTGGCGGTAGACAACCAGGCGCGCGTCTGACACGGACCAACGGTAGCAAGTCTTGCTCCAACATTTGGTCGCGGTGCGATGACCAACCACTGGGTTGATATCAAAAACGCAAACGTCGTAATGGTGATGGGCGGCAACGCCGCGGAAGCGCATCCGGTGGGATTCCGCTGGGCGATGGAAGCGAAGAACAATAACGATGCTACGCTTATCGTCGTCGACCCACGCTTTACGCGTACCGCGTCGGTGGCCGATATCTATGCGCCGATTCGTTCCGGTACCGACATTACGTTCCTGTCGGGCGTGCTGTTGTACCTTATCGAAAATAATAAGATTAATGCCGAGTACGTAAAGCATTACACCAATGCCAGCCTGCTGGTACGGGATGATTTTACCTTCGAAGATGGCCTGTTCAGCGGCTACGATGCGGAAAAGCGCCAGTATGATAAATCGTCCTGGAACTACCAGTTCGATGAAAATGGCTACGCGAAACGCGATGAAACGCTCAGCCATCCGCGCTGCGTGTGGAATCTGCTCAAGCAGCACGTTTCCCGCTACACGCCGGAAGTGGTTGAAAACATCTGCGGTACGCCGAAAGAAGACTTCCTCAAAGTGTGCGAGGTGTTGGCTTCAACCAGCGTCGCGGATCGCACCACCACCTTCCTGTATGCGCTGGGCTGGACGCAGCACACCGTCGGCGCGCAGAACATCCGCACCATGGCGATGATCCAACTGCTGCTCGGCAACATGGGCATGGCGGGCGGCGGCGTCAACGCGCTGCGCGGACACTCCAATATTCAGGGGCTGACCGATTTGGGCCTGTTGTCGACCAGTCTGCCGGGTTATTTGACGCTGCCGTCCGATAAACAGAGCGATCTGCAAAGTTATCTTAGCGCCAACACGCCGAAAGCGACGCTGGCCGACCAGGTGAACTACTGGAGCAACTACCCGAAATTCTTCGTCAGCCTGATGAAATCGTTCTACGGCGATGCGGCGCAGAAAGAGAACGACTGGGGCTTCAACTGGTTGCCGAAATGGGATCAGGCCTACGACGTCATCAAGTACTTCAATATGATGGATAACGGCAACGTCACCGGCTATATCTGCCAGGGCTTCAACCCGGTTGCGTCCTTCCCGGACAAAAACAAAGTGGTGCGTAGCCTCAGTAAGCTGAAATATATGGTGGTTATCGATCCGTTGGTGACCGAGACCTCGACTTTCTGGCAGAACCACGGCGAGTCTAATGATGTCGACCCGGCTACGATTCAGACCGAAGTCTTCCGTCTGCCATCGACCTGCTTTGCCGAAGAAGACGGTTCGATCGCCAACTCCGGTCGCTGGCTGCAGTGGCACTGGAAAGGCCAGGACGCGCCGGGCGAAGCACGCAACGATGGCGAAATTCTTGCCGGGATCTATCAACGTCTACGTGAGCTGTACCGTCGCGAAGGCGGTAAGGGCGCGGAACCGCTGCTGAAAATGAGCTGGAGTTATAAGCAGCCAGATCATCCGGAATCGGAAGAGGTTGCAAAAGAGAACAACGGCTACGCGCTGGCGGATCTCTACGATGGCAATGGGGTGCTACTGGCGAAAAAAGGACAGTTGCTGAATAGCTTCGCGCTGTTGCGCGATGACGGCAGCACCGCGTCATCTTGCTGGATCTACACCGGCTGCTGGACCGAGCAGGGTAACCAGATGGCGAATCGCGATAACGCCGATCCTTCTGGGCTTGGCAATACGCTGGGCTGGGCCTGGGCCTGGCCGCTCAATCGCCGCGTGCTGTATAACCGCGCATCGGCCGATATTAACGGCAAACCTTGGGATGCGAAGCGAATGCTGATTCAGTGGAACGGCAGTAAGTGGGTCGGTAATGATATTCCGGACTTCAATACCGCGCCGCCGGGGAGCAACACCGGGCCGTTTATTATGCAGCAAGAGGGGCTTGGGCGCCTGTTTGCGCTCGATAAACTGGCGGAAGGGCCGTTCCCTGAACACTACGAGCCGATGGAAACGCCGCTTGGCACCAACCCGCTGCACCCGAATGTGGTCTCCAGCCCGGTAGTGCGTTTATACGAAGATGACGCTATTCGCTTAGGTAAGAAGGATAAGTTCCCGTATGTCGGTACTACCTATCGCCTGACCGAACACTTCCATACCTGGACCAAGCATGCGCTGCTTAATGCGATTGCGCAGCCGGAACAGTTTGTCGAAATCAGCGAAGGGCTGGCGAAAAGCAAAGGTATCGTTAACGGCGACTGGGTGAAAGTCAGCAGCAAACGCGGCTTTATTCGCGCGGTTGCCGTGGTGACCCGCCGACTGCGCACGCTGAACGTCAATGGCCAGCAGGTAGAAACTGTCGGTATCCCGCTGCACTGGGGTTTTGAAGGCGTGGCCCGTAAAGGTTACATCGCCAACACCCTGACGCCTAACGTCGGCGATTCCAACTCGCAAACGCCGGAGTATAAGGCGTTTTTGGTCAACATCGAGAAAGCGTAAGGAGCGATTAAATGGCGATGGAAACACAAGACATTATTAAACGCTCCGCGACCAACCAGATGACTCCCGCGCCACGCGCGCGGGACTATAAGGCCGAAGTCGCCAAGCTTATCGATGTCTCCTCCTGCGTAGGCTGTAAAGCCTGCCAGGTGGCCTGTTCCGAGTGGAATGACATTCGCGATGAAGTGGGGCACTGCGTCGGCGTGTACGACAACCCGGCGGATCTCAGCGCTAAATCCTGGACGGTAATGCGTTTTAGCGAGACCGAACAGAACGGCAAGCTGGAGTGGCTTATCCGCAAAGATGGCTGTATGCACTGCGAAGAGCCGGGTTGCCTGAAAGCCTGCCCGTCCGCCGGGGCGATCATTCAGTATGCCAACGGCATCGTCGATTTCCAGCAGGAAAACTGCATCGGCTGCGGCTACTGCATTGCCGGGTGTCCGTTTAATATCCCGCGCCTCAATAAAGAGGATAACCGGGTCTATAAATGCACCCTGTGTGTGGATAGGGTCAGCGTTGGTCAGGAACCGGCATGCGTGAAAACCTGTCCTACCGGCGCTATCCACTTCGGCACGAAAAAAGAGATGCTGGAAGTGGCGCAGGAGCGGGTGGCTAAGCTTAAAAAACGCGGTTATGCCAACGCCGGGATCTACAACCCGCAGGGCGTAGGCGGCACCCACGTGATGTACGTGCTGCATCATGCCGACCAGCCGGAGTTGTATCACAAGCTGCCGAAAGCGCCGCAGATCGATACCAGTATCAATCTGTGGAAGGGGGCGCTGAAACCGCTGTCGGCGGCGGGCTTTATTGCCACCTTTGCCGGGCTGATTTACCACTACATCGGTATCGGGCCGAACAAGGAAGTTGATGACGATGAGGAGGAACATGATGAATAAATCGAAAATGATAGTGCGCACCAAATTTATCGACCGCGCCTGTCACTGGACGGTGGTTATCTGTTTCTTCCTGGTGGCGCTGTCGGGGATTTCGTTTTTCTTCCCAACGCTACAGTGGTTGACGGAAACCTTCGGCACCCCGCAGATGGGGCGAATCCTGCACCCGTTTTTCGGGGTGCTGATTTTTGTCGCGCTGATGTTTATGTTTGTGCGTTTTGTCCACCACAATATCCCTGATAAACAGGATATCCCCTGGCTGAAAGGCATCGTGGAGGTTCTGAAAGGCAATGAACATAAGGTCGCGCGCGTCGGTAAATATAACGCCGGGCAGAAGATGATGTTCTGGACTATTATGAGCATGATTTTTGTGCTGCTGGTGACCGGGGTGATTATCTGGCGCCCGTATTTTGCGGACTATTTCCCGATTCCGGTTATCCGTTACAGCCTGCTGATACACGCTACTTCGGCGATTATCCTGATCCACGCGATCCTCATTCATATGTATATGGCATTCTGGGTGAAAGGGTCGATTAAAGGCATGATTGAGGGTAAGGTCAGCCGCCGTTGGGCGAAGAAACATCACCCGCGCTGGTATCGCGATGTCGAACGCCTGGAAGCGCAAAAAGAGAGCCGTGAGGGAATGAAGTAAGCCTTTATGGGGTAAACCCGCCCCGGTGATATCGGGGCGGGTTTACGTATTTGTTATAAGCGCATCGATGGCGGAAATAACAGCCGTTCTTTCTTTATGTAAATTACAGACGAAATATTTATTATTCAGGCGCTGCTTTGCTACGCTGGTTATTCCCGGGGTGTTGAGGAATAGCTTTTGAAAGTCAATATTTACTAGTGGAGCTGCAGGGTGATAATGACTCGCCATATGTATATGATAACTCAGTGGCAAAACTAACCTTGATGATAAATCATCATAATAATCATGTTGAATCACCATAAGATAAGGTTGGAGTTCATTTGTCCTCGGTGATGGATTACGATAAACATCAAATTGCATGATAACTAAATCCCTTCGAAGAATGGGTCTTCCGACAGTAAACCGGCGCGCGCGGTAAATTCATTCATGGCATTTATGAATTCCTGGTGTTGCTGTAGTCTTTCCGCATCACTAATGGTTTGCCGATCGAAGGTCTGTTTAATCGCCGCATCAGACTCGTTTCGCTGTTTTTTATTCATCGCATTGCTATTCATTTTCTGCTCCCTGTGATTAACAGTCTGATTATCTCTGCATTAAACCGGAAAATAAATGTCGTTAACAACGCTTTTTTATATTTTGCGAGCCGGGTTCCAGAGCAACGCAACAGATGAAATATTAACGTTTATTGTAATAATCCTCTGCGCAGGGGGAATACTGCGCAAAGGTGATAAAGCTATTCCTTCAAAACTTCTCAGGAATAAACCGGAAAGGAAAATGGGTCGGTTTCACTTTGCCAATTTTACGTTTCGGTAAGGTAATGTGTTCCGTTGGTAGAGCCTCGTAGGGGATCTGCGAAAGCAGATGGGTAATAATATTCAGGCGTACGCGTTTTTTATCTTCCGAGCGGGCGACAAACCACGGCGCCCAGGCGGTATCGGTGGCGGCAAACATCGCATCGCGCGCTACGGTGTAGTCATCCCAGCGGTTGAAGGATTTAATATCCATCGGCGAAAGCTTCCAGATTTTGCGTCCGTCATCAATACGGTCGCGCAGGCGCCGTTCTTGCTCCTGCGGCGTTACCTCCAGCCAGTATTTCAGTAAAATAATGCCGGAATCGACCATCCCTCGCTCTACCATCGGCGCGCCGTCGAGGAATTTTTGCACCTCCTCCTCGGTACAAAATCCCATCACCCGCTCAACGCCGGCCCGGTTGTACCAGCTGCGATCGAAAATCACTATCTCGCCGGCGGCGGGAAGATGTTTGATATAACGCTGAAAATAGAGCTGGCTGCGTTCGCGCTCGGTTGGCGCGGGCAGGGCGACGACGCGGAAAACCCGCGGGCTGACGCGTTCGGTTATCGCTTTGATGGTGCCGCCTTTGCCGGCGCCATCGCGACCCTCGAAGACGATGCATATCTTAAGCCCTTTATGCACTACCCACCGCTGTAGCTTGACCAACTCGACGTGCAGTTTACGCAACGCCTGCTGATACTCTTTCTCGCTTAACGGCTCCGTTTTGGCGGGTATGACGGGCGCAACGGTTTTTTTCTTGTTTCCCATGACAGTCCTCATTGCGTGACGGCCTGAAAGGCAGGTCGCTGTTTAAAGTGTAATCAGACCCAGGCAAAGCGGCGAAAAACTTCTCATTCAGCGGAGAGAGAAAGATAGCCATTAAGCGCATCATCTCACTGCTGATTAATCAGGGATCGGGTAGGATAGTCTCGTCAATTAGCTAAAATCATTCAGGGAGAGAGTATGTCGAAAAAACTTTTGCAGGTGCACTTTGCTTTTAGCGGCCCGTTTGGCGATGAAATGTCGACGCAATTAGCCGAGCTCGCGCAATCTATTAACCAGGAGCCCGGTTTTATCTGGAAGATTTGGACGGAGAATAGCGCTACGCAGGAAGCCGGCGGCATATATCTGTTCGAAGATGAACAGAGCGCGCAGGCTTATGCAAAAAAACACGCCGCCCGCCTGCAGCAATTTGGCGTGCAGGAGATGTTCTACAAGATTTTCGATGTCAATTTAGCGCTCAGCAAGGTTAACCACGGGCCGCTCAATTAAAACAAACCGTGGTTACATATAGCGCTCAAACTGCCATGCCGCCACGGCTTCGAGGATAAACAGCCCGGATACAACGATACCCGCCACGTGATGGCGGGAATAAAATAGTATTCCCGCGGCCACGGCTAACACCGGTAACGTAATGGGCCAGCAGGCGACGATAGTAATCCAGGCAATGATCAGATAATCCTTCATCATGGCGAATACTCCGTGGTCAATGTTTACCGGCGCGCACGATGCGCCGGTAAAAATCAGAATTCGACGACGCCGCCTTGTTCAATACGGTCAATATCATTGGTAACGGGATTCACCTTTTCGTTGTAATAGGTGTAGGCATTAACGTCGGGCGTCATCGTTAATTTTGGTTGTTCCGTTTTCGATTCAGGCGATTCTGCTGGTGGATTAACGGCCAGGTCTGCCGGTTCCGGCGGCGTATAATGTAACTGGTCGGCGAGATTACCCGCTGCGAAGGCGCAGGCGTTAATAGAAAGCGCGCTGATGGCGATAATAATTAATTTTTTTAAAGTCATGATTTTCATCCATGAGGCGAAACCCGCCACGGCGGCAGGTAAAAGAGCAAGGCTTAAGATAATACGTAAAAGAAGTTAATGTTTCAAAGCGTAAACGCCGTCTGGCAGCATAAAGTTGCTATTCATCGGCAATTCTTTATGGTAGCGACCTGTATTGCCGAGCATTCCCCATGCTCTCGTTATTAATTTCACATTAATGCAGCAAAATTTTCACTAGTTTTGATCATCACCGCACTTTTGCACCAGCCCGGTGCGCAAGGTTGCTAAAGTCGTTCTATGTTTAGCTCACTGTCGGTATGGACACCAGCGTTCCCGGCAGGCCACGTGACGGCAACAGACCTCCTGACCTGTAAAGACTGGCGCATTGCCGGGGTGGTACCGATTGCGGTCACGCTACGCGACTATTAGTAATCGATCTGGCGATACCTCTCTTCCTGGCGGGTTTTTTGCTTTATCTACCGAAGCCGCTACGGCTTATTCCAGCATTGGCACGTTACGCTGTAAGTGGTTTTTACTGCGCCAGTTTATGGCGTCTGTTCGATATCGCTGAGGACTATCCGAATGTCTTTAAAACTTAAAAAGTTGACTCTGCATTTTGCAATAGCAGGTTGTTTGAGCGCGGCATTTTATGCACAGGCGGATGTGAAGATTGGCGTGGCCGGCCCATTTACCGGGCCGAATGCGACCTATGGCGCCCAATACTGGAAAGGGGCATCGCAGGCGGCGGCGGATATTAATGCCGCCGGGGGAATTAAAGGCGAAAAAATTGTGCTGGTGCAGGGCGATGATGCCTGTGAACCCAAGCAGGCGGTGGCAGTGGCTAACCGCCTGGTCGACGACTCCGGCGTCTCGGCAGTGGTGGGTCACTTCTGCTCTTCCTCGACGATGCCCGCCTCCGAGGTCTATGACGAAGCCGGCATCCTGACCATCACGCCGGGTTCCACCAATCCGCAAATCACCGAACGCGGAATGAAAGATATGTTCCGCATGTGCGGGCGCGATGACCAGCAAGGGGTGATTGCCGCCAACTACATGCTGGATGTGCTGAAGGCGAAGAAGATCGCCGTCATTCACGATAAAGATACCTACGGTCAGGGATTAGCCGATGCGACGCGCGCGGCGCTGGCTAAACGCGGGACGAAAGAAGTGTTGTATGAAGGCTTATCCCGCGGGGAAAAAGACTTTAATGCCCTGGTAACCAAAATCGGCGCCCTGAAACCGGATGTGGTTTATTTCGGCGGCTGCCACCCGGAAGCCGGCCCGCTGGTGCGCCAGATGCGCGAGCAGGGCGTCCAGGCTAAGTTCTTCTCCGGCGACTGCGTGGTGACCGAAGAGTTAGTTACCGCCGCGGGCGGGCCGCAGTTTACCAACGGCGTATTAATGACCTTCGGTAAGGATCCACGCACCATTCCTGAAGGTAAAGCGGTGATCGACAAATTCCGCGCCAGCGGTTTTGAACCGGAGGGCTATACGCTTTACGCCTACGCTTCGATTCAGGCTATCGCCGCCGCCTATAACGCCGCCGGTACCGATAATGCCAAAGCCAGCGAATGGTTAAAAAACCATAGCGTCGATACCGTGATGGGTAAAAAAGCCTGGGATGGCAAAGGCGACCTGAAAGTATCAGATTACGTGGTTTATCAATGGGATGATAAAGGCAAATATCATCAGCTGTAACCCGGGATTGTAGTGCGCATAACGTCCTCATCAGAGGGGCGTCGTACCACCATAAGCAGCAGACGTTAAGGCCTCTGCGTCTGCTGCACCTTGACTGGCAGGATGGTTCATATGGCGGCATTCTTTCTGCAACAACTGATCAATGGCTTAACGCTTGGCGCGGTATATGGGCTTATCGCCATTGGCTACACCATGGTTTATGGCATCATCGGTATGATTAACTTCGCCCACGGCGAGGTATATATGGTCTCAGCCTACCTGTGCGCTATCGGGCTGGCGCTGCTGGCCTACTTCGGTATTCACTCCTTCCCGCTGCTGATTTTCGGCACGCTGGTGTTTACGATTATCATCACCGGCGTCTACGGCTGGGCCATCGAACGCATTGCTTATCGGCCGCTACGTAACTCAACGCGTCTGGCGCCGCTGATTTCGGCTATTGGCATGTCGCTGATTTTACAAAACTACGTGCAACTGAGTCAGGGCCCCAATCAACAGGGGATCCCGACGTTGATGCACGGCGTATTGCGGATTACGGTAGGTGATGGCGTGGTGCAAATCACCTGGACCAAAATCTTCATCCTGCTCGCCGCCTTCGTCGGCATGGTGGTACTGAGCTGGATAATCAACCACACGCAGTTAGGTCGGGTTTGCCGCGCGACCCAGCAGGATCGGCGGATGGCGGCCATTCTCGGCATTAACACCGATCGGGTGATCTCGCTGGTGTTTATGATTGGCGCCGCCATGGCCGGCCTCGCCGGGGTGCTGGTGACCATGAATTACGGCACGTTTGATTTTTATATCGGCTTCATTATCGGCATTAAGGCCTTCACCGCGGCGGTGCTGGGCGGGATCGGTTCGCTACCGGGGGCGATGCTTGGCGGCCTGCTGCTGGGCGTCGCCGAGGCGCAGTTCGCCGGGTTAGTGAACTCGGATTATAAGGATGTCTTCTCGTTCGCATTGCTGGTGGCGATTCTGATTTTTCGTCCGCAAGGGCTGTTAGGCCGTCCTGTTGTGGCCAAGGTCTAAGGGGGACATATGACCGATATTTCCCGTTTAGACGGCATCGATGTCAAACGCAGCGTTATTGATAGCGTGCTGGCCGGTTTATGCGCGCTGATAGTCTTTGGCCCGATCGTCGGCATCGTGCTGAAGGGGTACAGCTTTACGCTTTCTCCACAGCGCGTCATCGTGCTGGTGGCGGTGGTAATGGCGGGGCGGCTGTTGCTCAGTCTGCTTTTGCAAACCCGCGGGGGGAAGCGGTTTGTCGGACGTTTTGAAGGCAACGACCAGGGGGTATTTGTCCGTCCTCCCGGCTATCGTAGTCGGCTGCGTTTTGTCCTGCCGCTGCTGGCGATTGTGGCTATCATTTTCCCGTTAATGGCCAGTAAGTATCTGCTTACCGTTGCGATCCTCGGGCTTATATACGTCCTGCTGGGGCTGGGATTAAACATCGTGGTGGGTCTCGCGGGGTTACTTGATTTGGGGTACGTCGCCTTCTACGCCATTGGCGCCTATGGCCTGGCGCTTGGCTATCAATACCTTGGCTTAGGTTTCTGGGCAATGCTGCCGCTGGGGGCGGTGATGGCGGCTTTGGCGGGGGCGTTATTGGGTTTTCCGGTATTACGAATGCATGGCGACTACCTGGCTATTGTGACGCTGGGATTCGGCGAAATCATCCGCCTGGTGCTCAACAACTGGGTGAGCTTTACCGGCGGCCCCAACGGCGTTTCGGTGCCATCGCCAACGCTCTTCGGCCTCGAGTTTGCCCGGCGAGCCAAAGAGGGCGGCACTCCGATTCATGAATTTCTGCATATTGCCTACAACCCCAACCTTAAATTTATCTTTATTTATGCCGTGTTGTTTATCGTGGTGTTAATGGTGTTGCTGATAAAACACCGCCTGACCCGGATGCCGATTGGCCGGGCCTGGGAGGCGCTGCGGGAAGATGAAATCGCCTGCCGGGCGATGGGGCTGAATCACGTGCTGGTTAAGCTGTCCGCGTTTATGCTTGGCGCGTCGACGGCCGGCATCGCTGGCGTCTTTTTCGCGACTTATCAGGGGTTCGTCAACCCGACGTCGTTCACCTTTTTCGAATCGGCGCTGATCCTCGCCATCGTGGTATTAGGCGGCATGGGCTCGACATTGGGAGTGGTGCTGGCGGCTTTCGTCCTGACGGTCACGCCGGAGCTGCTGCGCGGCTTTGACGAATACCGGGTTCTGCTCTTTGGCGTGCTGATGGTCCTGATGATGATCTGGCGCCCGCGCGGGCTGGTGCGCACCGGGCGTACCGGGGTGGAAATCCGCAAAGGAGTCGCGCCATGAGCGATGCAATATTGCAGGTCGAGCATCTGATGATGCATTTTGGCGGGATTAAAGCGCTGAATGATGTCAACCTTGAGGTTGAACGCGGATCGATTACCGCCCTGATTGGCCCGAACGGCGCGGGGAAGACCACGGTGTTTAATTGCCTGACCGGATTCTACCGCGCCAGCGGCGGCGCCATTCGTCTTAATGCCCGGCAACGAATGACCGATGTGATTCAGGTTCTCGGGCAGAAACTGCATGCCGATGATTTTTTCCATCCTGCGCGCCTGGGACGGCGGATGTACTACAAAATGTTCGGCGGCGCGCATCTGGTCAACCGCGCCGGGCTGGCGCGTACCTTCCAGAACATCCGCCTGTTTCGCGAAATGACGGTGATTGAAAATCTGATGGTGGCCCAGCATATGCAGGTCAACCGCCACCTGATCGCCGGGATCCTGAACACACGCGGCTATCGGCAGGCGGAGAACCGCGCATTAGAGCGGGCCTTTTACTGGCTGGAAGTGGTGGAGATGGTTGACTGCGCCAATCGACTGGCGGGAACGCTCTCTTATGGCCAGCAGCGGCGGCTGGAGATCGCCCGCGCGATGTGTACCGGGCCGGAAATACTGTGTCTTGACGAACCCGCAGCCGGACTCAATCCGGCGGAAACGCGTGCCCTGAGCCGGATTATTCGTTTTCTGCGAGAACATCATGGCGTCACCATACTGCTGATCGAACATGATATGAGCATGGTGATGGATATCTCCGATCGCGTGATTGTGCTCGACCACGGCGATGTTATTGCTCATGGCACCCCGGCTGAGATCCAGGCCAACCTGAGCGTGATCGCCGCATACCTTGGTACCGATGAACAGGAGATTGCCTGATGAGCCAACCGTTGCTGGAATTTCGCGAGGTTAATGTTTTTTACGGGCAAATCCAGGCGCTGAAGTCGGTATCGCTAACGGTCAATGAAGGCGAAACGGTGGCGTTAATCGGCGCTAACGGCGCCGGAAAATCCACGCTGCTGATGTCCATTTTCGGCCAGCCGCGTATTTCCGCTGGCAGTATTATCTATCGCGGACATGATATTAGCCGCCAGTCGACGCACTATATCGCCACCAACGGTATTGCCCAGGCGCCGGAAGGACGACGTATTTTTGCCGACATGACGGTGGAAGAGAATCTGCTGATGGGCACTATTCCCATTGGTAATCGTTATCAGAATGAAGATAAAGCGCGGATGTATCAGCTGTTTCCACGGCTGGAAGAGCGTCGCGCGCAGCGGGCGATGACGCTCTCCGGCGGCGAGCAGCAAATGCTGGCGATCGCCCGCGCGCTGATGAGTCGGCCAAAGCTATTGCTATTAGATGAACCGAGCCTGGGTCTGGCGCCGCTGGTGGTGAAGCAGATTTTCAGCATCTTGCGCGAGTTGACCGCCCAGGGCATGACGCTGCTGCTGGTGGAGCAAAATGCGTACCACGCGCTAAAACTGGCTAACCGCGCGTATGTACTGGTCAACGGCGAAATACGTCTGAGCGGTAGCGGCGCAGAGTTGCTGGATAACCCGGAAGTCAGAAATGCTTATCTGGGGATGGGTTAAGTTTTCGTCGGTCGTAAGGGGAGAAAACAGGGTGTGAAATCGGTTACACTAGCATCGTGAATGCACATTAAAGTGACCGACTAGATGAAGAAAACGATTTTTTCCTTAGCGCTGGGAACCTTTGGCCTCGGAATGGCGGAGTTTGGCATCATGGGGGTATTGCCTGAAATCGCCCATGATGTCGGCATTACCATCCCCGCGGCCGGCAACATGATCTCGTGGTACGCCTTTGGCGTGGTGTTTGGCGCGCCTGTCATGGCGTTGTTTTCCAGTCGTTTTTCGCTGAAATCGGTGATGCTGTTTCTGGTGGCGCTATGTGTGGCAGGCAACGCGTTATTTACCTTCTCCTCAAGTTATCCCATGCTGGCGCTCGGTCGCTTTATTTCAGGTTTTCCTCACGGCGCTTATTTTGGCGTCGGGGCGATTATTTTGTCGAAAATCGCCTCGCCGGGCAGGGTTACCGCGGCGGTCGCCGGGATGATAGCGGGAATGACGGTGGCGAACCTGCTTGGCGTACCGGCTGGCACCTGGCTTGGCCATCAGTTCAGCTGGCGTTATACCTTCACTGCCATCGCGCTATTTGATGTGCTGGTGCTATTGGCGATACTGCGCTGGGTGCCGACGCTATATGACAAATCCGCCTCCCGGCTCAGCGAACAATTCCATTTCCTTAAAACCCCGGCGCCGTGGTTTATTTTCGCTGCCACGATGTTCGGCAATGCCGGCGTTTTTGCCTGGTTTAGCTATATCAAGCCCTTCATGATGAATGTCTCCGGCTTTAGCGAGTCGGCGATGATGTTAATTATGATGCTGGTCGGATTGGGGATGGTTTTAGGTAATCTCTTTAGCGGCAGGATCTCAGGACGCTACAGTCCGCTGCGTATTGCGGCGATGACCAACGGCGTCATTGTCGCGGCGTTACTGCTCATCTTTGCCTTCGGCATACAGCCTCTGGCTTCGCTGGCGCTGGCGTTTATCTGCTGCGCCGGGCTCTTCGCACTCGCCGCGCCGCTGCAAATACTACTGCTACAAAATGCCAGAGGCGGAGAAATGCTCGGGGCGGCGGGCGGGCAAATAGCGTTTAACCTCGGCAGCGCGATAGGCGCCTACTGCGGCGGAATGATGATTACCTTTGGCGCAGGTTGGCGTTCGGTGGCGCTGCCGGCGGCAGCGCTGTCGTTCCTGGCGATGAGCTCGTTGCTGCTGTATGCGCGATATCAGCGGCGGGTAACGCGTCATCGCGTTACCCAGGCAGAGCAGGTCTGATTAATCCCGCCACGGTTCGCCAAGGGTTAGCATCAGGCGGTTAGCCCAGGCGAAGAATGCCGCCGATTGCAGCAGATCCAGCTGTTCGACGATATCCAGACCCTGCTGCTCCAGCGCGCTGAGATGCGCTGAGGTTATCGCAGGCGGGGTAACGGAAAGCGCGGCGGCGGCGTCAATCTCCGCCTGCCAGCGCGGCCCTTGACCATCGCTGAGATTCTCCCCAGGCGTCACCGCCAGCAGGGTCTCCACCGCTCGCTCATCTTTTGCCAACTGCGCCGCCTTGCGCGCGTGTACCGACGCGCAGTAGATGCAGCCGTTGATTTTACTGGCCACCGTTGCCGCCAGTTCACGTTCGGCGCGCGGCAGGCCCCCCGGCGTATAGAAGATCCCTTTATCGGTCAGCGTGCGCTGTTCAAGCACCGGTTGGTTGCGCGCCAGCAGGCGGAAGTAGGGGGAGTCACTGTGGCCGAACTGCGCCAGCAGCGCCTGCTCGGCGGGATTAAATTCAGCCAGCGGCTTATCGGCAATCCACGGTTCCCAGTGTAATTCATCGCGCGTAAAGGCCACCGGCGCAGGTTTACCGCTGGCAGTCCTGGGATGTGTGTGCCAGTAGCCGGCGACCACCGGGGTCTCGGCCGCGGAGATTGGTTTGTCATTTAACAAACGCAAGCCGCTCAGCAATCGGCTTTGAAAACTGACAAACGCAATAAGCTGCGCCAGCGTTACGATACCGCGCAGGCTCCAGCCCGCGTCGCTAAGCGTTTGTAACGCCGCGGGCGTCGCTTCCACCGGAGTAAAGGTCAGCAGGCGGGCAAACCCCAGCGCGGCGGCAAGCCGTGGGGTTGTCGGGTCGGCAATGCCGAAACCGGCGTAATGCGCCGCCAGCGCGTCTGCCTGATGAAGTCTGGCCACTTTTGCGGCGATGGCGAACCGTTCCTCGAGCGGAAAATCCTCATCCTGTTGGCTAAATAGCACCTCGTAACTTCCCTGGGCGTGGCGGGTCGCAGCGTCGCGTAACGCGCGGGCCTTGCCCAGCGGTGAATCGGCGGCGATCTCCGCCAGTTCAGCCAAAATATCCTGACTTAAGCTCATAGCGACTCCTTATCTGAATTGCGGGGCAATGTGTTTAGCGATGAGTTCGATAGAACGCAGCGTGTCCTGATGCGATGGCTCCACCGAATGAACCTGAAACGAAATGTCAGTCACCCGGGCTAGCACGCTGTCTTTAGCCAGCGATGCAAGCACATGCGGCGCATCGCCAATGTGGGCATCAAGCTGGCGAGCGTAATCCGTGACAGTGTCACCAATAATCTCGTGGCCGGCGGCGCGATGGGCTGCCGCCTGTTTACTTAATCCTGGCTCCGCGGTCTGTAGCGCGTACCCCTGACTGTCGGCAATAAACGCGGTACGGGAGGCCAGAATTCGCGGCGCCACGCCGGCAGGCAGCGCGGCGAGGTAGGCGTCGATAATCGGGTTCTGAATCGCATCCAGCGGCAGCTCGCTTTGACTTGGCGGGCGCGGCTGCGTGCGCGATAGCATCAACCCATGGCCGGATTTAGCGGCCCGAATAGCGCCTTCAATCGAAAAGGTGGCGATCCAAATCCGTTTTGCCAGCTGCGGCGCAGGCGGATAAAGATGGTTGTCCGGATGAGCCAACGTATCGCCGCGCCAGGCGCTTTCAATCAAATGCAGATGATCGGCGAAGACCGCGCCGCGTTGTTCGCAGGCCAGGCCAAAGGGGAGAAAAGAGGTTGGCGTCCCGCCGGAACCAAAACCCACTTCCAGGCGACCCTCAGCGAGTAAATCTAGCACTGCCGCATCTTCCGCGACGCGCAGCGGGTTTTCCATCGGCAGCGTAATGATGGCGGTACCGAGACGGATCCGTTGCGTATGGGCCGCCGCATGGGCAAGAAACACCAACGGCGACGGTAATCCGCCTTCATTTTCATGAAAATGGTGTTGCGCCACCCAGGCGCTATCAAAGCCCAGCCGTTCCGCGTGGCGGATCTGCTCCGTCGCCAGGCGATAGCGCTCTTGCGGCGCGGCGCGATCAAGTAGGCGGGTGAAAAATCCGAGACGTTTAGGCATCATGCAATCTCCATGCTGGGTGCGTGATAATGAGGAATGGCGGCGAGCAGCTCGCGGGTATAGTCGTGCTGCGGCGCGGCGAACAACTGCTTAACCTCGCCCTGTTCGATGACTTGCCCGGCGCGCAGCACCGTCACGCTATGGGCGATGCGACGCACCGTCGCCAGATCGTGGGTGATAAACAGATAGCTCAACCCGAGCTGTTGCTGTAATTGCAGCAACAGGGCGAGAATTTGCGCCTGCACCGTGACATCCAGCGCTGAGGTGGCCTCATCGAGCACCAGAATCGTGGGGTCGAGGATCAATGCCCTGGCGATAGCGATCCGCTGTCGCTGGCCGCCGGAGAGCTCACGAGCGGTTCGGTAGAGTAGCTCCGGCGCCAGCGCGACGCGGGCGGCGACAGACTCTACCCGTTGACGGCGAGCTTCTTTGGACAGGCGCTGAAAATTCTTCAGCGGCTCTTCGATAATGTCGAACAGGGTTTGGCGAGGGTCGAGTGAGGCGAAAGGGTTTTGATAAACAAACTGAATTTTGCGCCGCAGCTGGCGCTGGGCCTCGCGGCTCAATTGTCCGCTGGCAATACCGTCGATGGTCACCTGTCCGCTATCGGCCTGCTCAAAACCCAGCAAGATACGGGCGAGGGTGGTTTTTCCTGAACCCGATTCGCCGACCAGCGCATGGGTACTTCCACGCGGTAAAATAAAGCTTACGTTATCCAGCGCCTGGAGATGGCTGCCCCCTAACGCAAAGCGTTTGCTCACGCCTTCAACCCGAATTGCCGGCGTAACAAACGGGCGAATCGTGGTGGTTAAGTGCAGGTTCTGTCCCTGCAGATCGCACAGCAACTGGCGGGTATAGCCGTGCTGCGGGGTGCGAATAACATCACCCGTATTGCCCTGTTCCTGAATTTCACCGTGACGAAAAACCACCAGCCGGTCGGCTCGCTGCGCCGCCAGCGCGAGGTCATGGGTGACAAATAGCACTGCGGTGCCGGATTCACGGCGCAAATGATCGAGCAGATCGAGGATTCTTTTTTGGACCGTCACGTCGAGCGCGCTGGTAGGCTCATCGGCAATAATCAAATCCGGCTTCAGGGCGATGGCAATGGCGATCAGCACCCGCTGCTTCATACCGCCGGAGAGCTGGTGCGGATACTGGTCTACGCGCTGCTCCGGATGGCTTAAGCCGACTTTTTCCAGCAGGGCGATAACCTGCTGTCGACGCTCGGTTTTACTGCTTTTTTGATGCAGGCGGAGTATTTCGCCGACCTGCGCGCCGATGGTTTGCACCGGATTCAGCGAGTTGCCGGGATCCTGCGGCACCAGGCTGATTCTGGCCCCGCGCAGGCTATCCAGCCGCTTGCCTGACCAGCGGCTAATCTCTTCACCGTTGAGACGAACCGTCCCGGCATCGAGGCGGGCGTTTTCCGCCAGCAGGCCGATAATCGCCTGGGCGGTTGTGGTTTTGCCCGAACCGGATTCGCCGACGAACGCCAGCATCTCGCCGCGTTTAACCGTAAAACTAACCCGGTGAACCACTTCGCGCCACAACCCGCCAGAGCGGTAGCTGATGGTGAGGTTTTCTACGCTAAGCACGTTCATCGGCGCTCCCTGTTGAGTTGTTGGCTGATACGATTGGCTGCCAGTACCACGGCAATGACCGCGATTCCGGGGAAGGTGGTGAGCCACCAGGCGGTGGAAAGATAGTTACGCCCCTCGGCGATAAGTAATCCCCATTCCGGCACCGGCGGCGGAGTGCCATAGCCGAGAAAACTCAGGGTTGAGAGGGCGAGAATAGCCTGGCCGAATTGTAGGGTGGCGAAAGCCAGCACCGGCGAAAGCGAGTTAGGCAGAATATGCCGCCAGAATACGGACAAAAAAGTGCCTCCGCTTCCGTAGGCTGCTTCGACATAGTCGCTGTGACGAATGCGCACGACTTCGGCGCGCGACAGTCGGGCGAAACTGGCGATAGCGGCAACGCCAACCGCCATGGCGGCGTTCAGGGTGCCAAAACCGAGCAGTATGATTACCGTTAGTGATAGCAGGAGCGAGGGAATAGCCAGCAGAATATCGACAATCCGCATGACGACCGCTTCGACCCGCCCGCCCATCGCGCCGGCAACGGTGCCCAACGCCGTGCCGACAACCAGTCCCATAGCGACGGCGGCCAGGGCCGCGGAAAGCGAATGCCCTGCGCCGTAGACCATTCGGCTCCACACATCGCGACCGAGCTGGTCGGTACCCAGCCAGTGTCCGGCCTGCGGCGCCAGACGCTGGGCGCCAGCGATGCCGTCGAGCGGATTAAACGCGGTGAACCATTGCGGCGCGAAAGCCATTAGTACCGCAACCGTCATCACCGACCATGCCAGCCACAGTCCTGGCTGGAAGGAAAAACGGCGCCAGTTGACCGGACGGCGTCGCGCCGCCGAGGCGTAATCGACCAGACTCATAGCGTACCTCCGCGCAGGGGTTTTAAGCGCGGGTCGAGCATCGGCATCAGCAGGTCGACCAGCAGATTGATCGCGACAAAGCCCAGCGCTGAAATCATCACCACGGCCTGAAGAATGGCAATGTCCTGATTATTCACCGCCTGCTGCGTCAGTTGGCCGAGCCCGCTGCGGCCAAAAACGGTTTCGGTAATTAAGGCCCCGGCGATCAGTTCTCCCAGCAGCAGGCCGGCAATGTTTAATGTCGGCAACAGAGCATTGCCGGTGACATGCCGCCATAACACCCACGTTTCGCTCATTCCCTTGGCGCGAGCAACGGCAACGAAGGGTTGTGCGGCGATGTGATCCATGGTGCGTAACAGAATTTGCGCCAGCGGCGCGGAAATCGGTATCGCCACCGCGATAACGGGTAGCACCAGGCCTTGCAGAGGTCCGGGATTGATAACCGGGACCCAGTGCAATTGGAATGAAAAGATTTGGATTAAGGCGATGCCGAGCCAAAAGGTCGGCAGTGAAATAAACAGCACCGGCAACGACTGTAGCAAATTGCTGATACCGCGTAGCCCCGGCAAACGCGAAGCGATAGCGATCGCAAAGGCCAGCAGAACCGCCAGCGCAAAGGCCGGCAACGCCAGCGCCAGCGTGTCGGGTAAATTGCTGGCAATCAGGGAACTGACAGGCAGTCCCGCCTGGAGTGAATAGCCGAAATCCCCCTGCAGCATGGCCAGCAAGGTATGCAAATATTGCCGCCACAGCGGGCTGTCTGCACCATAGGCCACACGCATTTCAGCGATCTGTTGCGGGCTCAGCCCCAGATCGGGGTTCTGAAACTTAATCAAAATCGCGTCGCCGGGAAGTACCTGCAGCAGAAAAAAGGTCAGGGTGAAGGCCGCCCACAGCACCAGCACGCCTTGTCCCAACCGTCGCCAAAGATAGTGGCTCATGGCGCCCCCTTAGTGTTTATCCAGCCATACGCCGTAAAACGACGGACGGCCTACGGCTTCAAAACGTACGCCTTTTACCCATGACGCGCCGGCAAAGACCTGCGGTTCTTCAAAGATAGGAATGACGTAGGCGTTATCCAGCAGGTAACGCTGTGCATCGCCAGTTAGCTGCAGACGCTTTTGCCCATCCACTTCGGCAGAGATTGCGGTTAACAGGGCGTTGAGCTTATCGTCACGGAAGGATTTTACTTTGTCGCTCGAACCGCCCTGTTGCAGCAAGGCATCGCGATTAGCCGGGAAGAACATACTCTTCACCACGTCCGGGTCGGCGCGACCAACTTCAGAAACGGTTAATGGCGTTTTCAGCGGGTCGAGATTATCCAGTACCCGGCTGCCGGCGTCGCCGGCTTTCACGCTTAAGGCCACGCCAACCTGACGCCACTGCTGCGCGACCAGCTGTAGCACCTCTTTGTTCTGCGGCTGGGGCAGGGATTCATAGACGGTGAGCGCCAGCCGCTGTCCCGCTTTTTGCCGGATACCATCCGCGCCCGGGATCCAGCCCGCCTCATCCAGCAGCTGTTTGGCTTTCTGCTGATCGAAGGCCAGTTTGTCGCTTAAGTCGACGTATCCCGCGGCGGTGCGGGCGATGACGGAACTTGCCTGCGGATAGTTAGGTGAGAAAAGGGTCTCGACAACCTGTTTGGCGTTGGTAGCATGCAGTAGCGCCTGGCGTACCCGCAGGTCGGCAACCAGCGGATTATCAGGGCGGAAGCTCAGGCTATCGTTAACGCCACGCGTCGGTGCGGCATAAATATTAAAGCCCTGGTCGGTCGCCTGTTTTTCATCATAGGCCTGCACCTGGCGAATAAACCCGGCCTGTCCCGCCAGCAGCGCGCCAATACGTACGCTATCTTCCGGCGTGACGATATAGGTAATACCGTCGAGGTTCGCCGGGCCTTGCTGAGCAAGATTTTTCGGCCCCCACTGATAATCTTTCCGCGCCACCAGGGTTAGTTCGCGTCCGGGTTTTTCATCTTTTACCGTAAAGGGGCCGGAACCAATGATATGGCGGGCATCGCCCAGCGCCTCAAAACTTCGCGCCAGGGTGCTGAGGGACACCAGCCCGGAGCCAATCGTCGCGGTACCTTGCAGGAATCCCGGTGAGGGTTTTTTGAAGTAGAATTTGACGGTCAATGGATCGATGACTTCGCTACGATCGTAATTGTTGATCACTTCGGAAACCGGCAGACGTAGGGCTTTATTGCCCAAACCGTAAGTATCAAAATTCTTTGCGACCGCGTTGGCATCGAGTGGGGTGCCGTCAGAGAAGGTGACGCCAGGTCGCAGCTTAAAGGTATATTCGGTCTTATCGTCGTTGCTAGTCCAGCTTTCGGCGATCCACGGCTCGATAGCTAGCGTTTCCGGGTTCTGCCAGGTCAGCTTGTCGGTTATCTGATTGAGGATCCCGCCGTTAGGGTAAAAACCGCCGGCCGGCGGATAGAGATTGGTGTGCGGCTGTTGTTCCAGATAAATTAAGGTGCCGCCTTTGATCGGCGTTTGCGCGGCCGAAACTGAAAATGCGCCTGCGATAAAAAGGGCGGCAAGCGTAGGCAGGCGAAAACGATTTTGCATGGTGAATTCCTTTGTTATCTATTGTCTTGCCATCATCGGGCGCGACGGAATACAAAGGAACCAACGATTTGCGCTAAGCATTTGCGAATTCTGACTATTCCCAACATGCGGGAATAGTCAGTAGGTTAGACTTTTTCGTCTGGCAGAGTCAGACAGAATTAACGGCGGAAATCGATAACCATGCGGCCGCGGATTTGGCCCTGTTCCATCTCCTTAAAGATGGCGTTGATATCGCCAAGCGGGCGCAGAGTGACTTTCGGCACCACTTTGCCTTCGGCGGCAAACTGGAAGGCTTCAATCAGATCCTGACGGGTACCGACCAGCGAACCCACTACTTCAATACCGTCCAGCACCAGGCGAGGGATATCCAGGCTCATCGCTTCCGGCGGTAGGCCAACGGCGACGACGCGGCCGCCGGCGCGAACCGCATCTACGGCGGAGTTAAATGCCGCTTTAGCAACGGCGGTAACCACGGCCGCGTGGGCGCCGCCGGTTTTCTCCTGAATGATTTTGGCGGCGTCTTCGTTGCGGGAATTAACCGTCAGGTCGGCGCCCATCGAGGCGGCAAGCTCCAGCTGTCCGTCGTTGACGTCAACGGCGATCACTTTGGCATTAAAGACGTTTTTGGCATATTGCAGCGCCAGGTTACCCAGGCCGCCGAGGCCATAAATGGCAATCCACTGGCCGGGTTTGATGTGTGAGACCTTCACCGCTTTATAGGTGGTGACGCCGGCGCAGGTGATGCTGCTGGCGGCGGCCGAATCCAGTCCATCCGGCACTTTGACCGCGTAATCAGCGGTGACGATGCACTCTTCGGCCATCCCGCCATCGACGGTATAGCCGGCATTTTTCACCGAGCGGCACAGGGTTTCGTTGCCGCTATTACAGTATTCGCAGTGGCCACAGCCTTCGAAGAACCAGGCCACGCTCGCGCGATCGCCCGGCTTCAGCGACGTCACGCCAGGGCCGACTTTTTCCACGATGCCGATGCCCTCATGGCCAAGAATGACGCCGGTTTTATCGCCGAAATCGCCGTTTTTCACGTGCAGGTCAGTGTGGCAGACCCCGCAGCATTCCATTTTCAGCAGCGCTTCGCCATGCTCCAGCGGGCGTAACTTTTTGTCGGTTACATCAATCTGGTGGTCGTGGGTGACTACAGCAGCTTTCATGCGTTTCTCCTTGTTTATGGTACGAAGGTGCTAACAGCGAAAATAATACTCATTAAGGATTAGATCTTATGTCGCTAATTACAAGCGGTATGGTTGGGAATGGGGGGATTTGCCGCATATTTGGCACAATATTCATCCGTTTATACTAATTTTAGGGGGCTTAATCGGCATTGCGCTACGTGCGTCAGGGTGATTGACAGGGTGAGCGAATGGTGGTTGTATGATGCAACTATCTCGATTCATGGATGTCACCATGTCTGACACTTTACTTATCGATCAAATTCGTTGCGCATCACGATTGATGGTGCGCGAGCTCGGCTTTATGAACAGTACGCTGGCGGCTACCGACTATTCACCTTCAGCGGTGCATGCGCTTCTTGAGATTTCTACTCATGGCGCGATGACCGCCGCGCAACTGGTGCAGGTATTGGGGCTGGACAAATCGAGCGTCAGCCGAATGCTATCGCGCCTGCAGGCCGCTAACGAGATAGAGGAAAATGGTTGTGTTGATGACGGGCGTTTTAAACAACTCTCGTTGACAACCAAAGGGCAGGCGACGGTCGCCCGCATTCATGAGTACGGCGCCATGCGGGTGATTGAGGCGCTGGCGCATTTGGATAGCGCACAGCAGCAGATTGTTGCCGAGGGGTTGACGGCCTATTCGCGGGCGCTTGAGCGTTGTCGTCAGCAGCCGGTCACGACCAGACCAAACGACATCACGATAGTCACCGGCTATCAGCCGGGAATGATTGGCCGCATTGCGCAAATGCACGGTGAGTATTACGCCCGGCATTACGGCTTTGGCCATTTTTTTGAAGGTAAAGTCGCCAGCGGTCTGGCTGAATTTTCTGGCAGGCTGAACAATCAACGTAACCAGATTTGGCTGGCGGTCAAAAATGGCGTCATCGTCGGCTCTGTCGCCATTGATGGCGAAGACCTCGGGAATAATGAAGCGCATCTACGTTGGTTTATTCTCGGCGATGGCTGTCGTGGCAGCGGCGTGGGGCGGCGCTTGCTGACTGAAGCCATCAACTTTTGTGATAATCAGCGCTTCGATGCGGTTCAGCTATGGACATTTAGCGGCTTGCAGGCGGCGCGTAAATTATATGAATCCTTTGGGTTTACGCTGAGTAAAGAGTGGCGGGGCGATCAATGGGGGAAGACCATGCTTGAGCAACAGTTTACCCGCCGCTAAAGCCGTCATGCCACCGGGGCGCTAAAGCTCCGGTGGCATAAGCGTGTTAACTCAACTGTATATTAATTTCCTCAATCTCCTGACGCCACTGCGCCTGTAGCTGCGGTTTCTGATGCTTCGGCTTACGCTGCAGATCGTCCGCCAATAACTGCTCCAGCATCACCAGACGTTCCAGCAGACCCTCTTGCAGGTCGTCGACGGTCGTCGCCTGCGGCGGCGTTTGGGTCGCCGGGCTCTGAAGGCGCTCGTTGCCGCGCAGACGGGTGTACACCTCGTCGACGTCGTGCCACTCGCTTAACCCGTCTTCATCAATTAACCAGAAGCGGTTACAGCTCTGGCTGATGAGCTGTCGATCGTGGCTCACCAGCAGCAGGCCGCCGGGATATTCCCGCAACGTCGCCGCCAGCGCCTCTTTACCCTCCATATCCAGATGGTTGGTGGGTTCATCGAGCAGCAGAAGGCTATAGCTCGCCAGCGACAGGCCGACAAACAGCAGCCGCGAACGTTCGCCGCCGCTGAGGGTGCTGACCTTCTGCCCGTGTCGCGCCCAGCCGAAGCCGGCGGAAATCAGCGCCCGCTTGCGCGTTTCCGGTGAAGGCTCAAAGGGCTCCAGCGCCTCCAGCAGGCTGGCCTCATCCGCCAGTTGATGCAGGGTTTGATCGTAATAACCCGCATGGAGCCGCGGATGTAAACGCAGGCCGGCTTCGCTAGCCGGTTGCTGCATTTGCCGCCATAACAGGCGCAGCAGCGACGATTTCCCGCCGCCGTTGCGACCCATTATCGCTACCCGGTCGCCGCTTTGCAGCCGCGCCACACCGGTGGTGAACAGGGCGGGAAGACCCGGCGCCGGCGGCACGGGGAGATTTTCCATCTCCAGCAGGCGATCGGCGCGAACGGCGTCGCCATGCACCTCAAGACGCCACGGCGTGCCGGCGGTGAGTTCCGTCTGGCTATCCTTCAGGCGTGAAACCTGCCTTTCCATCTGCTTGGCTTTACGCGCCAGATCTTCGTTATCGTAAACCCGGCCCCAGATGGCCAGCCGTTTGGCGCTGGCAGCGACGCGGTCGATCTCTTTTTGTTCCGCTTTGTGGCGCAGAGCATCGCTTGCATCTTGCTCTTCCAGCGCCCGACGGGCGGCGCTGCAGGGGAGTGAGAAAGCGTGCAGCGTTTTATCGCGTAAAATCCAACTGGTATTAGTTACAGCATCCAGTAAGAGGTTATCGTGCGACACCACCACGAAGCTCCCCTGCCAGGTTTGTAAAAAGCTTTCCAGCCACAGCAGGGTCGGCAGATCGAGATGGTTGCCTGGCTCATCCAGCAACAGCAAATCGGGCTGTTGGATCAAGGCGCGGGCAAGCAACAGACGGGTATGTTGTCCGCCGCTCAGGGTGGCGGCTTGCTGTTGGGTCTGTTGAACGGTAAAACCCATTTCAGCGAGCAGCCGCTCCGCTTGCCAGCGCAGCGAATCCCGTTCGCCAGGCGCCAGTTTTTCCAGTACCACCTGTAATAACGGTTGGCTGAGTAGGGCATCAGGAAGATGTTGTTCTACTCGCGCCAGCAGGCAGTGATTAGCCCGCGATACGCTGCCAGAATTCGGCGTGAGAGTGCCGTCGAGCACCTGCAATAGCGTGCTTTTGCCGCAACCGTTATAGCCAATCAGGCCAATGCGATCGCCTTTTTTCAGGGTAAAGGAGAGGTCGTTGAAAAGTGTGCCAAAGGCCGTATCAACGTGGAGACATTGTGCGCTTAAAAGTGTGCTCATTGTGAACTTACTCAAGAGTTACAGGCATGAGAATGCCTCGTCAAACATCGCTGACGATAACCCGGTAAGCCCGAGGAAGGGATTTAGTCGTTGGCTTCTTCGCTCAAGCTAAAGTTATCGCAGCACGATACCGATAACGCTTGAGCTGGCGCGATCGCCAAATGTATGTGAAACATTAAACAGTTCACAGTACAGCATAGGGGTCCTCCTTATTTTTTCAGTAGGTTGATGGATGCAGGGAGTGTAGTGGCTAAATTGCTTTTTGACCAGATACCAGCATTGAGGATCGCGCCGCCGGTCTCATCGGCGGCGGGTATAACGATTAGGCCGGGGCTACGGCGAGAAGTAGGTTGGCAAAACGACGCTGTTCGCCGGAAGCAATGACCAGTTGGGTCAACGGCAGCCGGGACTTAGCGTAGAACGCCTGGCGTTCGACAAATTCAAGCGGGCAGTTTGTCGGTAGAAGCTCCCGATATTCACTGGCGATGGTGTTAGTGAATTCCGGAGGTGATGCCATCAGCGTCGCGTGTTCGACATTAACGCAGGTAAGCAGTTTTTCGACGATATAAGTTGCCGGTACCATGCCTGGCGCGAGGTTGAGATGAATCAACGTGGCATCGGCATTGGCATTAACGCGACAGGCATAATTGCTATCCGCGATGAGAATTTGTGATTTATGGCCGCAGCTCGCCAGAGCAGCCAGCAGTTGTGGATGGATAATTTCGAATTTGATCATCAGGAACTCCCTGGCGGGCGGCTATCTCTGGCCGCCCGGTTTGCATTACATGCGATAAATTCCGCCGTTAATATCGATAGTGGCGCCGGAGATAAATCCGTCATACTCGCCGGCAAGGAAAGCAATGGCGCGGGCGACGTCATCCGGCGTTCCCGCGCGCTTTAGCGGAATTTGCCGGATGGTTTCATCAGCCGATGCCTGTGTGGTGTGGCGGTTATGAAAACGGGTACCGAGAATAAGCCCCGGCGCAACCGCATTGACGCGTACGCCGTGCTCGCCCAGTTCAGCCGCCAGAGAGCGTGTCCAGGTCAGGATGGCCCCTTTTGTGGTTGAATAGGCAAGAGATCCGGCATGCCCGCCGGAGCGGCCAGCCAGCGAGGCGAGGTTAATGATGCTGGCGCCATCCGTTGCCGATTTGAGCCAGGGAAGCGCCGCCTGGGTGACGTTAAGCATGGTGGTCATATTGACGTCTAACACCGTTTGCCAGAACTGACGGTCAATTTCGCCAAGCCACTTACGCCCGACGATGCCGCCGACGTTATTCACCAGGATGTCAATGCCGCCGAGGAATTCCGCGGCGGCCTGCACGCAGGCGGTCGCGTCCTCAGTGTCAATCAAGTCCGCATAGCGCCAGGCCGCTTTTTGCCCTCGCGCGCTGGCGATAGCCGCCAGCGCTTGCGGGCCTTCTTCACCGCTGTGATAGTGCAAAAAGACATCGCATCCCGCCAGAATCAGTTTTTCGGCGGTGGCCCAGCCGATACCTTGTTCAGAGCCGGTGATAAATGCTTTTTTTCCAATAAGAGTTCCCATGATGTTTCCTTAAATTTTCAGGATTGAATGACGCCTTCACGCTGTCTGGCGCAGTAGAAAATGCAAATCAGGCCGGTGATCAGCAGGCACATGGCGAGGAATATCAGACCCGGCGTGCTGCTGTGGCTGAAGTCGTTAAGGAGGCCGACCACGTAGGGGGCGACGAAGCCGCCCAGGTTGCCGATGCAGCTCACTACGGCGAGCCCCGCGGCCGTCGCCGCGCCCGCCGAGACGTTGGCAGGCATCGATAAGAAACACGGCACCGCGGTATAGATGCCAATGGCGGCAATGGTCAGGAATGAGAGTGAAACCGCGACGTTGTACTTGAAGAACACCACCGCGCCGGCGAGTCCTAATGCGGCGACGACCATACTGATACCGGCAAAAACGGCGATTTTTCGCGTTTTACTCGCCAGCATACTCCATGGGTAAACCAGTAGCGCCGCCAGGCCGTAGGGGATGAGGGCAATCATACTAACGCGCAGAATATCATCGCCGGAAATGGCGGTAATAATCGACGGTAGCCACATTCCGAAGCCGTAAATCCCGCAAACCATTCCGAAGTTCAGCAGTGCATAAAGCAGATATTTGGGATTTTTAATACCGCTGGCGAACTCAGCAAGCGAGACTTTACTACCTGATTTTGAACGGTTCGTACTACTCATTAACCACGCTTTTTCTTCAGCGTTGAGATAGCCGACTTCCTGTGGTGAATTCTTGATAATAAAAGGGATGAACAGGCCAATAACGATCGGCGGAATACCTTCGAGGATAAATAACCACTGCCAGGATTCAAGGCCAAACCAGCCGTTATCGATATGCAGAATTAAACCTGAAATCGGTGAACCGACGGCGTTGGATAGCGGCTGAACAATAATGAACATGCCGAGAATTTTGGTCCGCCAGGCGGGCGGAAAAAAGATCGTGAAGTAGTACACCACCGAAGGAAAGAAACCGGCTTCGCACACGCCGAGCATAAAACGACAGATATAGAGTTCGGTCGGCGTTCTGACGAAGCCCATCAAGGTGGCAAATATTCCCCAGGTTATCAGAATACGCGCGAACCACAGCCGCGGACCGAACTTAATCGTGCCGGCGTTGCTGGGGATTTCAAACATAAAATAACCGATGAAAAATATTCCCGAAGCAAAGCCAAAGGCGGTGGCCGTCAGACCAAGGCTATCCTCTAACGCCATTGCGGCGTAGGCCATATTATTACGATCAAGAAAAGCCAGAAAATAAAGCAATATCATTAATGGAACAATGTGCCATGTCAATTTCTTAATGGCGCTCTTTTCTATATTTTGCGCAGATTGTAGGTTCATCATTATTTCCGGTTATACTCGTTAAAGTACAAAAGAATGGGATAGGAATCCCGACATTAATATGCGTATTGAGTCTAAAAGGGTGTAAGCCTCCCTGCTGATAATAAATATTATCTGCATCGTGTTATTTATTTATAAAACAACTATGGTTGCTTTATTCTTACCGACTGGCGCTGAATCACTTCCGGAGCGAAGATAAATTCGTCGGTTTGTAATCCCGGCTCAGCAATTCTCTGGACGAGCCGCTCTACCATCATCGACGCCATTGTCGAAAGCGGGGCCATTACCGAGGTAAGGCCGGGCGATGAGAGCGCTGAGAGGGCGATGTTATCGATGCCAATGACCGAAATATCTTCCGCAATTCTCAGGCCCTGCGCGCGGAGCCCAACCATCATGCCGATGGCTAACGCATCGTTAATCGCCACCACGCCATCCACTCGCGGCGTGCGGGCGCTAATTTTTTGCGCCAGACTTACGCCCAGTTCGAACATCTCGGCGTCGCCGAATTCCCGATTGCCTCTGCCTTCTATCACCACGCCTCTTGCCGCTGTTCCGCTTTGGGCAAGCGCGGACTGAAAGCCGAGGATTTTATGGCTGCGCCCTAGCGTTAACCCGCTTTCGGTGGCAAAGACGATATTGCGGCAACCGTTGTCCAGCAGATGTTGCGCCGCCAGACGTCCCGCTTCAACGTTGTCCATTGAGACACTATCGAAGTAGCGCGCCCGAGGCGGGACGCTTTCGGCCAGCCGATTGTCATAGCTAATAATGGTCATGCCTTGTTCGGCTGCACGCACAAAGTGGGTTTTGCGTACGTCGCTGGCGGCGACGATCAATCCGCGTACGCCATGCAAAAACATATCCGCGATAAATGCCGACTCCTCGGCGGCATCGCGGCAGCAAATGCCTAATAAAAGGCGATGGCGAAAAGCGCGCGCGGCAGTATCCAGTTCATGTGCCAGCGCTGAAAAGCTCGGATTGACGATAGACGGTACCATCAGGCCGAGCATTTTGGTTGCTGAATCGGCGACCGGCGGGGCGCAACGCGGCGGGCGGTAATTTAACTCAGCCATCGTTTTGACTATCCGCTGTCGGGTCTCTTCGCGCATCTGCTGTGTGCGATTATTAAGTACGTTGGACACGCTACTAATTGACACCCCGGCCTGACGGGCGACATCACGAATATTCGCCATACCTAAACCTTCTGTTTATGCTGCGCGCTTATTTCAGCACCGCGTTATCTGATTGCTAATTTATCGGCGACCGGGTAAGTGGGCAAGACCTTTACTCGCGGATGAGCGAGTTAATAAAGCATATGTGAACCCACTCGTAAGGATGGACGGGTGTTTAGTAAACAGAGGGTATGAAAATGAAGCGCGGCAGTGCTGTTTTTTTTCGGCGATGGTAATCCGGAGAGTATTGTGGGACGGCGGTTGGTTACTATCGCCGCAAAAATGGCAGGAGTAGTCTGGAAGCTATCCTGCCAGTCTGGTTAACGTATTAATCTCTTGTCAGGAACCAATGCGCCTGTGAAAGGGTAGATTCCGTCAGTGAATTGATTTCTTTTATTTGGCTGCAATGGGCATCCAGAATGTGAGGGTATTTATCCGGCAACCATCGTTGGTTGATAGTTAAAGTATAAAACTGAGTCTCCCGTTCAGTTTCACAGATATAAGCATTTTTTATATTGTCGGAGGTTTCCCCTTCCATAAGGTTCAGATACTCGAGAAAAACTTGAAATTTTGAATGTGTATCAATAAATTTTCCGGGAACCATTTTCTGCCAACGGATAGTCTGATAATTTAGGTCGGAGAGGCCGTAGCGGTAGGTGGTTGTTTCTTCGCCGGGAATGATTTGAGGTTTAAGAAAGAAAAATAATAGCCCTGATAAAAATAGTAACAGCGGGAGGATTATGGAAAAAAATGGGCGTTGCGGCTTATTGTTCACGAACAGTAGCCACAGAATCGGCGGGATAAAGGAAGCGATAAGAGCAAAAAAAACCTTAGCAGGGATATATAGTTCATTAATAATAACCTCTCCTGTTTTTGCCAACAAAAAATCGACTCTGTTACCCAAATACAAGTGTTTCCCATTAATAGCACTCAAAACGCTTGCCAAAACTATAACCCCAAACAGCGCGAGCCAAACTCTTAATGCAGGTTTGAGTATTATTTTTTTATTGTTCATTTTTCTGTACGCCCGCCTGATCATTTTGAGTTGCAATGCGCTGGGCACTGTAGAGTGTTTCTTTAGAGAGTCCTTCAATATCCGTAATTTGTCTACAGTTCACGGCCATTACCTGCGGATTATCGTCCGGGTACCAGCTTTCATTGAAGCCCAGAGTTGAAAAACTTGAATATTGTTCGACTTTGCAGCGCCAGGCGCTTTTAATATTATATTTGCTAAAATCCCAACTGGAGTCTTTAGTCTCGACAAATGTTTCGTATTTAATTGTGTTATTAAGATAAATACGGGTTATTCTTTCTCGCCAGAATATAGAAGTATGATAACTATTGTGGCGACTGTACTGAATGCTCAAGTCTTCGCCCGGTGTCACTTCTGGATGCAGAAAAACAAAGATGCCTGCGCAGAGAAACAAAATTGCAGGGATGATAGGATGGTGCAGGAGGTGGAAATTGATTTTTCGAACAAGCAAAAGCCATATTAGAGGGGCAATAAAAATATATAGCAACGCAAAAAAGAATTTACTGGGTGAATATATAATAAGACCAACGAGAGTACCGGTTGCGGTTTTTTCCGGGTCGGCATCGGGTATGATGCGCCACATATCGCCACTAAAGAGAGAGAGACCCGCGAAGATAGCAGTAAGACCTATCAGGATTAATACGACGCGGATCATTGTCTGTGTGTTTTTGTTTTCTTTGAAAGTCACATTTTCCACTTTGCATTCCTTTATTTGATGTGGGGGTGGAAAATGTTGCATGGGTAAGGAAAAGTAGCAAGTATTTTTATTTATATATTGGTGTAAGAAATATCAGAAGGAAAAATATAAATAAGCGGCAGGCGAATTAGACAAAAAAACCGGGCCGATATTTGGCCCGGTTAGAGATTACGTATTAAATTGAGGTTCGGCGATAGTTGCGATATTCCGGCTGCCAGAAATTATCGCTAATGGCCTGCAGCAGCGCCTCGGCCGATGTTTTCACCGCCACGCCCTGTTCCTGAGCCACTTTACCGACAGCGAACGCAATAGCGCGCGACACGGCCTGAATATCTTTCAGTTCCGGCAGTACCGGGCCTTCGCCGTTATTCACCAGCGGCGAGTGGTTGGCTAAGGTTTCGCTTGCCGCCATCAGCATCTCGTCGGTGACGCGCGATGCCCCCGCGGCGATAACGCCAAGGCCGATACCCGGGAAGATATAGGAGTTATTACACTGCGCGATGGCGTACTGCTTGCCTTTAACCGTCACCGGGGTGAACGGACTGCCGGTGGCCACCAGCGCTTCGCCGTCGGTCCAGGTCAGGATGTTCTGCGGCGTGGCTTCAACGCGGGAGGTCGGGTTCGACAGCGGCATGACGATCGGGCGCGGACAATGCTTGTGCATTTCACGAATAATTTCTTCCGTGAACAGCCCCGGCTGGCCGGAAACGCCGATCAGAATATTCGGCTTCACGTTACGCACCACGTCAAGCAGCGAGAGCGCTTCGTTGGTCGTATCCCAACCTTGCAGGTTTTCGCGCTTCTGCACCAGCTTGCTCTGGAACGACAGCAGATTCGGCATGCCGTCGGTCAACAGGCCAAAGCGGTCCACCATAAATACGCGCTGGCGGGCTTCCTCTTCGCTTAGCCCTTCGCGCATGATTTGCGCGATGATCTGTTCAGCAATACCGCAACCGGCGGAGCCCGCGCCGAGGAAGACAATTTTTTGCTCGCTGAGCTGGCTGCCCGCGCCACGGCTGGCGGCGATCAATGTGCCGACGGTGACCGCCGCGGTGCCCTGAATATCATCGTTAAACGAGCAAATCTCGTTACGATAGCGGTTAAGCAGCGGCATGGCGTTTTTCTGCGCGAAATCTTCAAACTGCAGCAGCACGTCCGGCCAACGATTTTTGATGGCCTGGATAACGTCATCAACGAATTGATAATACTCATCGTCGGTCACGCGCGGGTGACGCCAGCCCATATACAGCGGGTCGTCGAGCAGTTGTTGGTTGTTGGTGCCGACATCCAGCACGATAGGCAGGGTGTAGGCCGGGCTGATACCGCCGCAGGTGGTATAGAGCGACAGCTTACCGATAGGGATGCCCATCCCGCCGATACCCTGGTCGCCGAGACCGAGGATACGCTCGCCGTCTGTCACCACGATCACTTTGACGTTATGGTTCGGTACGTTTTGCAGGATATCGTCGAGGTTGTGGCGATTCTGGTAGGAGATGAACACGCCGCGCGCGCGACGGTAGATTTCCGAGAAACGCTCGCAGGCGGCGCCGACGGTGGGGGTATAGATAACCGGCATCATCTCATCGAGATGGTTGCCAATCAGGCGATAAAACAGGGTTTCGTTGGTATCCTGGATGTTGCGCAGATAAATGTGCTTATCGATCTCGGTTTTAAATCCCTGATACTGGATCCACGCGCGTTCAGCCTGTTCTTCGATGGTTTCGACCACTTCCGGCAGCAGGCCCAGCAGGTTGAAGCTGCTACGCTCTTCCATGCTGAAGGCGCTTCCTTTGTTGAGTAACGGAAACTCAAGCAGAACCGGGCCAGCGTAGGGGATATAAAGAGAACGGTTTTTTTTATAGATGAATTGCATCGCACTAACTCCTTGATGTTCACTTCAGACCCGGGCGCGCGATAAGCGATCGGGCTGGCAGGAAATGCAGCGGGCAGAGTATAGAGCAGATGGTAACAAAAGAAGGATGCGAAGCGTGGGATTGTCTTAAAAAAACACCATCCTGTTTAGCGGATGGTGTTTTTATCATCACTCAGCTGGAAAATTAACCACCGCGGCGTTTGCGGCCCGTAGCATGGATATGGTTAACGGTAGTTTCTTCGTCGCCTTCCAGCACCACTTTTTTCTGGCGTGAAAGCTTGTAGTTCAGACCGAGAAGATGACGTGCCTGATGGTTCGATTTCATTCTTACTCCTTAATCCTGTTCTGGTTTCAAGGACAAGCCCGACGCAAGCCGGACGAAACGTAACCCTAAGTAGGCCGCGCTTTTTAACGCGACGGGATTATCGTGGTCCATTTTTTTGCGAATAGCAACCTTGCGTCGGCAGATTAAGAGCGTTCTCGATTCAGGCGCGGGCGATTACCACTTCATTTCGCCGGTGTTCACTTTCGCGCTCAGCTCCAGCGAACTTTCTTCAGCGAGACCCGGATATTGCGCCTGCATGGCTTTGATGACGCTGGCGGAATCTTTATGCGCTTTCAGCGCCTGCTCGAATTTCTCCAGATAGTCGCGGGTAAAGACGATAGCCTTATCGCCCGCCGGCGGCGTGCCGAGGTAGTGGCCCGGGATCACCTGTTGCGGATGCAGCGCGGCCATATCGTTAAGGGTCTGGCGCCACTGTTGACGGCTCGCCGCGCTTTGGGTATCGGCGGTCCAGACGTGCATGCCCCAGGCGACGCCGGTGCCGCCAAGAATCGCTTTATTCGCCGGGATCCAAACGAACGCTCCGTAGTTCTGCGGCTGACGAATTTCCACTTTCTCGCCGTCGATGGTGAAGCTATCTGCGGCTAATACCTGTGGAACATAGACCTGCTTCGGCGCGCCGTCTTTCATCTGCGGGCCCCAGTAAGCCAGCTTCGCCGCTTTGGTCTCTTCAATATGCTTAACCACTTGAGGGGTCGCCACCACTTTGGCCTGCGGGAAGGCTTTTACCAGCGGCTCGAGGCCAAAATAGAAATCCGGATCGCCGGAGGTGATCACAATGTGCGTGAGCTTCTTACCGCTTTTGTTGATCATCTCAACCAGCTTTTCGCCATCTTTAACGCTGAACTGGGCGTCAAAAAGCACCGCCTCGTGCGGGCCGGAGGCCAGCGTGGAGTTCACCGCGAAGATCGCGTTCTCCTGCGGGTTGTAGGTTTGCAGGGTCAACGGCGCGGCAAAAGCGGTGGTGCTGAACAGGGCGGTGGCGATGGCCAGGGCAGATACTTTCATGTTGGTTTTCTCTCTTTCAGGTGAATAGGTTTATTTTACGTCATTCTTGATTTGCGAAAATTCCTGAAAAAAGAGATGCTGAGTTTCATAAAACGTGCAGATGGATACGGATATGGATCGAGTGATCGCCGCTCAGGTATATATGCGGATATGCGAGCTGGGCAGTTTGAGCGCGGCGGCCAGGGCGCTTGGTATGTCGCGGCCGATGGTGAGTCGCTATCTGGAGCAGATGGAGCACTGGGCCGGAACCCGGCTCATTCATCGTTCGACACGCAAACTGACCTTAACCAGCGCTGGCGAAAAGGTTTTGCAGAAAACGCGTAGCCTCACGCAATTGGCGGATGAGATAGCGGGGCAGACGGAACGCGCGGTGCCGAGCGGCACGCTGCGGGTCGCCTGCGCGCACTTTACCGCCATGCAGTTGCTCTCACCGCTGCTACCGGAGTTTTTGGCCCGCTACCCGCAACTGCGTCTCGAACTGGATATCAATAACCATCCGGTGAGCCTGATTGGCGAGCGTATCGATGTCGCCATCCGGATCACCGATAATCCGGAGCCGGGGGCGATAGCGCGGCGGCTCGGCATCTGCCGCTCGGTACTCTGCGCCTCGCCGAGGTGGCTACAGCAGCATGGCCAGATAAATTCGCCGGAGGAGCTTAGTCAACATAACTGTCTGCACTATAGCCATTTCGCCACCCCGACATGGCAGTTTACCGATCCGCAGGGCGAACCCGTGTCGGTGGCCGTCTCCGGCAATCTGAGCGCCGGGATCTCCTCTCTGCTGATGGAAGCGGCGGTTGCCGGATGCGGCATCGCTATGCTGCCGGAACTGGAAGCCCGGCGCGCGCTAAACAGCGGCGCGCTAAAGCAGGTGCTGCCTGGATATACGCCAAAATCCCTGGCCGTCTATGGCATCTATCTGTCACGGGATTATCAGCCCAGCGCGCTGCCGTTGTTTCTGGAGGCCATTCAGCAACAGTTGGCTCAGGTCAGCTAGAGCTGTCTATACTTACTCCTTTAACGTCAAAAAGGAGTGAAACGATGGCAATTCATAAGAAAGGTCAGGCGCATTGGGAAGGGGATCTGAAAAGCGGTAAAGGCACCGTCTCGACGGAAAGCGGCGCGCTGAACCAACAACCTTATGGTTTTAATACCCGCTTTGAAGGCGTTAAAGGGACTAACCCGGAAGAGCTTATCGGCGCGGCCCACGCCGCCTGCTTCTCAATGGCGCTGTCATTAATGCTCAGCGAAGAGGGCTATACGGCGACCTCTATCGATACCGTTGCGGTGGTCACGCTGGATAAGAGCGGCGGCGGCTTCGCCATCACCAAGATCGCGCTGCAGAGCAATATTGTCCTGCCGGGTATCGACAAAGCGGCCTTTGATCCGATTATCCAGAAAGCCAAAGCCGGCTGCCCGGTTTCGCAGGTACTGAAAGCCGACATCTCCCTCGATTATCAGCTCAACGCTTGATCCGTGGCGTGCCCGCGGGAACGCGGGCGCGTTGGCGTTTAAAGTCACCGTCGGCAAATGCCTGCCGCCGCGAATGGTGTTATGTTGGTGGCGTTACGGATAGCGACGGGCAACGCAATGACCAGCATACGCGGCATGATTGAATCACAGGTCCTGGGTTTAACCGGGATGGCGTTAAAAGAGATTGATTTTGAAAACCCGAAGGGCGAGCCGGGCTTATTTGGCCCGCATTCGGCTATCTGGCAGGTGCACGGCGACTTTACCTCAATGCTCTGCGGCGGCATTAGCGCGCTATTATTGCAGATGCTGCATCCGCTGGCGCTGGCCGGCGTGTGGGATCATTCGCGTTTTCGCGAGGATATCTTTGGCCGTCTGCGCCGCACCAGTCAATTTATCTCAGCCACCACGTTTGGTGCTACCGCAGATGCCGAAAGATTAATCGCCAAAGTGCAGGGGATCCATCAGCGCATCAGCGGCGTTGCGCCGGACGGCACACCCTATCGCGCCAGCGATCCGGCGCTCTTAACCTGGGTTCATGTGGCCGAGTGCAGCAGCTTTATGGCCTCTCATCTGCGTTATAAGCGCACCATCGTTACTGCCGCGCGTCAGGAGCAATACTATCGCGAAGCGGCGGAGGTCGCCCGGCGGCTTGGCGCCGAAGACATCCCCGAAACGCCACGTCAGGTGGCGGAGTATTTGCAGGATATGCGCCCACAGTTACGTTGTGATGAGCGAACGCAAGAAGTGGCGCAGGTGCTGCTCAACACCCGTCTGCCGGGCCGTCTAAGCCAGCCGGTAGGGCGCTGGATGATGGTCGCCGGAATCGATCTGCTCCCCGATTGGGCGCAGCAGATGCTGGCGATCCCCATCAATCCGCTGCAGCGGCGAACCGCGAGAGTGGCGGTCAATGGCGTAGCGCGGGTGCTCCGCGCCTCGGTGCGAAATGGGGCTTATCATTGCGCTATGCGTCGAATGGCAACGTCATAAAATAAAAAAATAGCCGCTCAATGTCGGCTATTTTTAAAGCGCAATCATTCGCATTTATATATTATAACTCAGGCTATTTATTTTAAATTTATTATCAACAAGCCATTAATATTGAATATCGCTGATTCATATCAGGCTATCATCCATATTTTATTCGGGAGGGATGATGGAAAATAAAAATCAACAGAATGATAATAAATATCATCAGCGTTCACAGGCCGCGCGAAAAAGCACCCTGGTCAGCGTCGTGGTTAATCTGTTTTTATCGACCGGGCAAATTATCGCTGGCCTGTTTTCAGGATCGCAAGGGCTTATTGCCGATGGCATCCACTCTCTTTCCGATTTAATTGCTGATTTTGTGGTTCTGATTGCCAATAAGAAAAGCCGTAAACCTTCAGACAGCGATCATCATTATGGGCACTGGCGCTACGAAAATGGCGCGTCGCTGATATTGGGCGCGATTTTAATGGTTGTCGGCGTCGGTATGTTGTGGTCGGCGGTGGATAAACTACTCCATCCGGAAACCATTCAATCCGTGCATATTACGGCACTTTGGGTGGCCCTGACGGCGCTGATCGCAAAAGAGACGCTGTTCCGTTACATGCTGGCGGTAGCAAAGCGCATTCAATCGTCATTATTAATTGCGAACGCCTGGCATGCGCGCTCGGATGCGGCATCGTCGGTAGTGGTGGCGGTGGGGATCGTGGGTAACCTCGCCGGTATTGCCTGGTTGGATCCCGTGGCGGCATTGTTAGTAGGGGTATTGATTACACGAATGGGTTACACTTTTGCCGGCGATGCTTTACATGATTTAATGGATCGCTCGGTCGACGCGCAAACCCAGAATGCGATACGCGACACCATCGCCGCAACCGGCGGCGTAGTGGGTTTGCACGATCTAAAAACGCGTAAGGCGGGCGACCTGATCCTCGTCGATGTCCATATTGAAGTTCCGGGCGAGTTGTCGGTTCGTGCAGGCCATGCTATCGCGCTGGCGGTGCGGGAAAATGTGCTCGCGCGCCATGAGGTGCTACAGGTGATGATTCACATTGATCCATACGAAGCGCCCGGCGGCGAACTGGCTCACGCGTAAACAACTTTCGACTCCTGCCTGCAGGAGCCAACGCTACCTTGCCGTTAATTGGCAATAACAGAGGATGATATGAAAATTAACGAACCTCAGGCGATTACTTTACCGCTGCCGCGAACGGCGATATTCATCGTCGCGACCGTAGCGCGCAGCGCTGAGAGCCTGAGCCGCGTGCGCGACTGGTGCGATGATTTTGCCGCGGTGGTGCGTTCCGTTGGTACCCGCATGCCGGAGGCAGGAATTTCCTGCATCTGCGGATTTGGCGCTGAGATCTGGCCGCAGTTGTTTGGTCAACCCACCCCGCAGCAACTGCATCCTTTCCGCCGCGTGGGCAGCGGAGAGCGCGTGGCGGTCTCTACGCCTGGCGATCTGCTGCTGCATATCCGTTCCGATGATATGGGGCTTAGCTTCGAGCTGGCGACGCAGTTGATGGATAAACTGGGTGACGCGGTGACGGTTGTCGATGAAGTTCACGGCTTCCGCTATTTCGACCGTCGGGCGATGATTGGCTTCGTTGACGGCAGTGAAAACCCGCAGGGGCGCGCGGCGGCGGATTTCACCATTATTGGCGAAGAAGACCCGGATTTCGCCGGGGGTAGCTACGTGATCGTGCAGAAATATCTGCACGATATGGCGGGCTGGAATGCGCTAACCGTCGAACAGCAGGAGCGTATTATCGGGCGTAAAAAAATGACCAACATCGAACTGGATGCCGACGTCAAACCAAGCTGTTCGCACAGTTCGCTGACCACGCTTGAAGAGAACGGCGAGGAGATTAAAATCCTGCGCGACAACATGCCGTTTGGCAAACCCGGGATGGGCGAGTTTGGTACCTATTTTATCGGTTATGCGCGCAGCCCGGCGCCCATCGAACAGATGCTGGAAAACATGTTCGTCGGTCGCCCGGCCGGTAATTACGATCGACTGCTCGATTACAGCCGCCCGGTTACCGGTAGTCTGTTCTTTGTACCTTCCGCGACGCTACTTGAAGAATTATCCAGCCGTCAGGCTGAATAACCCTGCATAATATCGGCCATTACGCCGCTACAGATGGTTTATTTCTCCGGCCTGCTTTGCAGGCCGTATATTGCGTGGAAAATAAAAACAGCCCATAATTAAAACACCATTAATTCATCGCTAATTAATGGCGGTTATCAACGCGATGTCGTGTTTGTGTACAATAAAATTAACCAATGGCTTAATAGATAATATCTATACCCTAAATAATTCGAGTTGCAGGAAGGCGGCGACGCAGGGAATCCCCAGGAGCTTACTCCAGTAAGTGACTGGGGTGAGCGAGGACAAATTCGTCAGGAACGAATTTGAACGCAGTTCACTGCGCCCGTAAGGGCGAGGCCCAGGGATGGGCCGAGTTATTGCCAACGCACATGCAACTTGAAGTATGACGGGTATATACCCATCATTTTTCATTAGGGTATGTACTGAGCATCATTGGGTCTTCAGGAAGTAATACAATGATCATCCGGCCAGAACAACACTGGTTTTTTCGTCTGTTTGACTGGCACGGTTCCGTGCTGTCAAAAATTGTTTTCCGCCTGCTATTGAACGTCCTGATGTCGGTCATCGCCATCATCAGCTATCAATGGTATGAACAACTTGGCATTCATTTAACCGTTGCGCCATTTAGCCTGTTGGGGATCGCGATTGCGATTTTTCTCGGCTTTCGTAATAGCGCGAGCTACAGCCGCTTCGTTGAGGCGCGTAATTTATGGGGAACCGTGCTGATTGCCGAACGAACGCTGGTGCGGCAGCTGAAAAATATCCTTCCAGCCGAGGATGAAACGCATAAAACATTAGTCAGTTATCTGGTGGCGTTCAGCTGGAGCCTTAAGCACCAGTTGCGTAAAACCGACCCGGCGGTCGACCTCTATCGCCTGTTGCCGAAAGAAAAAGTGGCGGAAATTCTCGCCAGCTCAATGCCGACTAACCGAATATTATTATTGATTGGTAATGAGTTAGGTAAGCTGCGCGAGCAGGGTAAGCTCAGCGATATTACCTACGGCTTGATGGATAATAAACTCGATGAGTTAGCCCATGTCCTGGGGGGCTGCGAGCGTCTGGCGAGCACGCCGGTGCCGTTTGCCTACACCTTGATTTTACAGCGCACGGTGTATCTTTTTTGTACGTTGCTGCCGTTCGCGCTGGTGGGCGATTTGCATTATATGACGCCGTTTGTTTCGGTGTTTATCTCCTATACCTTCCTGTCATGGGATTCCCTGGCGGAAGAGCTGGAAGATCCGTTTGGTACCTCGGCCAACGACCTGCCGCTGAATGCAATGTGCAATACCATTGAACGTAATTTGATGGATATGACCGGGCAACATCCGTTACCGGAAAAAATGCAGCCTGACCGTTATTACAACCTTACATAAAAAAACGCCGGGCGGGTCAGCCCGTCCGGCGTTTAGTATCAGTGAGTGCGCATTCCTGCCGCCGTCATCAATAGCTTAAAGAAGGTGGCGACCACGCCGAGCGCCAGCACGCTGGCCCCCCAGATAATCACCAGCCACATCAGTTTATGCCAGAACGGACGATGATGCGTCGTTAACGTTTTATCAGATTGAGTCGCCATCAATGATACCCCTCATCGGGTTTGATTTTGCCGCGGAACACGTAGTAGCTCCAGCAGGTGTACATCAAAATAACCGGAATGATCAGCAGCCCGCCGACCAGCATAAAGCCCTGGCTCTGCGGCGGCGAAGCGGCCTGCCAGATAGAGATAGCCGGTGGAATAATATTTGGCCAGATGCTGATCCCAAGGCCGCTGAACCCGAGGAACACCAGCGCCAGGGTGAGTAAAAACGGCCCATAGCTGGCCTGACGATTATAGGCGCTCCGGACAATCCCCCAGCAGCAAACCAGCACCAGCAACGGCACCGGCATAAACCAGATGATATTGGGGAAGGTAAACCAGCGGTGAGCGATTTCCGGGTGAGTCAGCGGCGTCCAGATGCTGATAATAGCGACCACTGCTAACAACGCCAGCGTCAGCGGGATCGCCAGCTCGGACATTTTGCGATGCAGAGCGCCTTCAGTTTTCATTATCAGCCAGGTGCAGCCCAGTAATGCGTAGGCAATCACCAGTCCGACGCCGCAAAACAGCGGGAAGGGTGCCAGCCAGTCGAGGGTTGAGCCGCTAAATTCGCGACCCGTGACGCTGAGGCCGTTGAGCAGGGTGCCTACGGCGATCCCCTGACTAAACGTCGCCAGTAGCGAACCGCCGATAAACGCCTTATCCCACAACGGGCGATGTTCCGGCGTCGCCTTAAAGCGAAACTCAAACGCTACGCCGCGGAAAATCAGCCCCAATAACATGGCGGTTAACGGGATGCTGAGCGCATCGATAATCACCGCGTAGGCCAGTGGAAACGCGCCATACAGCGCCGCGCCGCCCAGCACCATCCAGGTTTCGTTACCGTCCCACACTGGCGCCACGCTATTCATCATCATGTCGCGGTCGGTTTCATTTTTATTAAACGGGAACAGAATGCCGATCCCGAGATCGAAACCGTCCATCACGATATACATCAGAGTGGCAAAAACGATGATCGTGAACCAGATAATTGACAGGTCGATACCCATATTATTTTCTCCCCGAAGTATTCATAGGTTCGCGTACCGCTGACAGCGGGCGGGCAGGGGTTTGGTTCTGAGTCGGGTCCTCCGGCGTGTGCGCACTTTCCGGCCCCTTTTTTATCAGGCGAATCAGATACACGTAGCCGACGCCAAACACCGAGGCGTAAACCACGATAAAGGCCAGCAGGCTGAGGGACATATGCAGATCGCCATGGGCGGAGACCGCATCCCGGGTGCGCTGAACGCCATAGACTACCCACGGCTGGCGGCCAATTTCAGTGGTAAACCAGCCTGCCAGTAGCGCGACCAGCCCGGAAGGACCCATCAACAGGGCAAAACGCAGGAACGGTTTTGACGTGTAAAGCCGGCCACGCCAACGCAGCCAGGCGCTGACCACGCCGAGCAGTACCATTAACATACCGAGCCCGGCCATCACCCTGAACGACCAGAAGATAATGGTGGAATTTGGGCGATCTTCTTTCGGGAAACTTTTTAAGGCCGGAACCTGTTTATCTAGGCTATGGGTCAGGATGATGCTGCCAAGATAGGGAACCTCAATTTTATATTTGGTGCGCTCCTCATCCATATCCGGCAGACCAAACAGCACTAATGGCGTGGCCTCACCCGGTTTATTCTCCCAGTGTCCTTCAATCGCGGCGATTTTTGCCGGTTGATGTTCGAGCGTATTCAGGCCGTGCGCATCGCCAATCATCGCCTGAATGGGGGCGACGATCAGCGCCATCCACAGCGCCATCGAGAACATCTTGCGGATTGCCGGCGTGTCATTGCCTTTCAGCAGATGCCATGCCGCCGAAGCGCCGACGAAAAAGGCGCTGGCAAGGAAGGCGGCGGTGGACATGTGCAGCAGGCGATACGGGAATGAAGGGTTAAAAACGACCTTCAGCCAGTCTACCGGCACCACGATGCCATTCTCGATAATGTAGCCCTGGGGTGTATGCATCCAGCTATTGGACGCGAGGATCCAGAAAGTGGAAAACAGCGTGCCCAGCGCCACCATACAGGTCGCGAAGAAGTGCAGTCCGCGGCCGACGCGATGCCAGCCGAACAGCATGACGCCAAGAAAGCCGGCTTCGAGGAAGAAGGCGGTCAGGACTTCATAGGTCAATAGCGGCCCGGTAATACTACCGGCGAACTGCGAGAACCCGCTCCAGTTAGTGCCGAACTGATAGGCCATCACCAGTCCGGAAACGACGCCCATACCAAAATTAACGGCAAATATTTTTGACCAGAAATGGTAGAGCTGGCGGTAGGTATCCTCTTTTGTTTTTAACCACAGCCCTTCCAGTACCGCAAGGTAGCTGGCGAGACCAATGGTAATAGCGGGGAAAATGATGTGGAAAGATACAGTAAATGCAAACTGTATCCTGGCTAAATAAAAGGCATCTAATCCGAACATGGCTCACCCCTGTACGACATTACTTCATTGTATTTATGGAATATTTTCTGCATAGCGGATACGGCTTTACCTGCGCAAAGCCTCCTGTTGATGACAATTAAATTACGGCGTTGACGGGCATTGAAATATGTTAATGCCCTTGATAATAAAGTTTAAAAATAATTCTTTAATTATCAAATAGGTTAAATTTAACACCCGATAGATAACATCTATTATACAACACGAAATGAGATGTTATTATTTAGTTAACGATTAAAGTCGCTCATTTCATTTTAACCAGACATTTAGTTAAAGATTAAAAACAACGAGTTAACCCTGTCATTTGCTATTCATTGGAAAATGAAATGCGGTATTTCCCGCTTAATTAATGTGGTTATTTAACATCACCGCAAAAAAACGTGACCAATGTTGTTAATAACATCCGCTAGCTGAAGAGAGTATTCAGGAGTTCATATGAATAAGAAAAAACGCGTTGTCCCCGGTGTTCATCCCTATGATGGCCCAGCGGGTGGATGGGGGGCGTTAAAAGCGACCGCCATCGCCGTGCGTACGCAAATGGACGCGCTTGACGCCCCGGTCACGCTGCTGCGTACCAACCAGCCTGACGGTTTTGACTGCCCCGGCTGCGCATGGCCGGATAAAGAACATAAATCAACCTTCCAGTTTTGTGAGAACGGCGCGAAGGCGGTCACCTGGGAAGCCACCAGCAAACGCGTGACGCCGGAGTTCCTCGCTGCCAATACCGTGACCTCGCTGCTGGCGAAAAGCGACTTTGAACTGGAAGGGTACGGACGTATTACCCATCCCTTGTCTTACGATCGCGAAAGCGACACGCTGCGCCCGGTCTCCTGGGAAAGCGCGTTTTCCCGCATTGGCGAAGTATTACAGGGCATGCAGCCCGATGAAGTTGAGTTCTATACCTCCGGGCGCGCCTCTAACGAAGCGGCATATCTGTTCCAGCTTTACGCCCGCGAGTTCGGCACCAATAACTTCCCGGACTGCTCTAATATGTGCCACGAGGCGACCAGCGTCGGTCTGCCGCAATCGATCGGCATCGGCAAAGGCACGGTGTCTTTGGATGACTTTGATAAAACCGAACTGGTTATTTCCATCGGTCACAACCCCGGAACCAACCATCCGCGCATGATGGGGACGTTGCATGAACTGTCCCGCCGCGGTGTGCCGATTATCGTCTTTAACCCGCTGCGTGAAAGGGCGCTGGAGCGTTTTGCCGACCCGCAGAACGTTATTGAAATGGCGACCTACAGCTCAACTAATATCGCCTCAACCTATTTTCAGGTGAGAGCGGGCGGCGATGCCGCGGCGCTGAAAGGGATCGCTAAGGCATTACTGGAGATCGAAGCGGACCAGGGCCAGGTGCTGGACCAGGCGTTTATTAACGAGCACACCCTCGGCTTCGATGCTTTTGCCGAAGATTTACGTCAGACTAGTTGGCCGGAAATTGAGCGTGAGTCCGGATTAACCCGCGACGATCTGCAGCGCGTTGCCGTTGCCTACGCCAAATCCAACGCCACTATCGTGACCTATGGCATGGGGATCACCCAGCATAACAAAGGCACCTCTAACGTCCGGTTGATTGCCGACCTTCTGCTGATGCGCGGTAATATCGGCAAACCGGGGGCCGGGATCTGCCCGCTGCGCGGTCACTCTAACGTGCAGGGCAACCGTACCGTCGGCATTACCGAAAAACCGAGTGCGGAGTTTCTGAATAATCTTGAAAGCGTGTTTGGCTTTGCCGCTCCACGTGGACATGGTCACGATGCGGTGAAAGCGCTGCAGGCAATGGTTGCCGGCGAAGCGAAAGCGCTTATCTGTCTTGGCGGTAATTTCGCGGTGGCGATGCCGGATCATGAGCAGGCGTTCCCGGCAATGCGCGGGCTCGATCTTAGCGTGCACATTGGCACCAAACTGAACCGTTCGCATCTGCTGGTGGCGAAAGAGACCTTTATTCTGCCTTGTCTGGGCCGCACCGAACTTGATATGCAGGAGAGCGGACGTCAGTCGATTACCGTGGAAGACTCGATGTCGATGGTCCACGCTTCATCCGGCAAACTGAAACCGGCCTCTGACCGACTGCGCTCGGAACCGGCTATCGTCGCCGGGATGGCGACGGCGACGCTGCCGAACAGTAAGATCGACTGGTTATCGTTGGTGGCGGATTACGACCGCATCCGCGATCTCATCGAGCACACTATCCCCGGATTCGAGGATTATAACGAACGTATTCGTCATCCGGGCGGTTTCCGAATGCCGCTGCCGCCAACCGAGCGGATCTGGCCGACGCCGACCGGCAAAGCGATGTTCTCGGTGTTCAAAGGCGTCCATGAGAACACCCGCGTTGACGGCGACGACGTGATGCGCCTGGTTACGCTGCGCAGTCACGATCAGTACAACACCACGATTTACGCGATGGACGATCGCTATCGCGGGGTGTTTGGCCGCCGCGATGTGCTGTTTATGAATGAGCAGGATATGGCCGAGCAGGGGCTGGAGCATGGCGACCGCGTCGACATTTTCACCGCGCTCCCGAATAGCGACCTGCGCCTTGAGGATATCACCGTGGTTGCTTATAGCATCGCGCCGGGCACCGTGGGCGCTTATTATCCGGAAGCCAACGTGTTGGTGCCGCTGGATTACATCGATGAAGAGAGCGGAACGCCGTCGTACAAGTCAGTTCCTATCCGCCTGACGCTGCGTTCTAAAGAGGTGCGCGCCGTCCCCGGTCTGCGTTAATTTGCTGAATGTTGCCAGTGGCCTAAGACCGGGCCACTGGTAAATGGCATCTTGAAATAAGCCCCTACCGCAAGTAACATTTAAATAACATATCTTATCGCAGCTGTGTTCTGCATCGCGTCCACCACTGACCAGCGGACGTCACTATTCTGGAAGTTAAGATGGACATTAAACAGCTGAAATATCTGATCGCGCTCGATCAGACGCGCCATTTCGGTCAGGCCGCGGCGGCCTGCCATATCACCCAACCGACGCTTTCGATGCGTATTCGCAACCTGGAAGACGAACTTAATCTTACGCTGATTCAGCGCGGCCAACGCTTCGAAGGTTTTACCCCGGAGGGGGAGCGCATTCTGGCCTGGGCGCGAGCGCTGCTGGCGGCGCACGACGGCCTGGCGGCAGAAGCGGCGATTTGTCGCGGCCAGATGGTGGGCCAGTTACGCGTAGGCATGGTGCCGTTAGCCAGCCTGAACCCTATGCAGCTTATCAAACCGCTGGCGGAAAAATACCCTGAACTGCAGTTCAGTCTGCTGTCGATGACCTCTGAGCAAATTATCGACGGCGTCAGCCGTAATCAGCTCGATCTTGGCATCTGCTATTTGCACCACGTCGATAGCGAATTATTTAACGTCACCTGGCTGCCGAAAACGCGAATGGGCCTGCTGCACGACAGTCGCCATTTCCAGTTTGATGCCGGTATCCCCGAGTGGGAGACATTAGCGGGACTGCCGCTGGGTTTCCTTACCAAGGGGATGTATTATCGTGAATCGATTGAAATGAGCTTCAAAGCCAAAGGGTTAACGCCGAAATATGTTTTTGAAAGCGATTCGACATTTCAGATAATCCAGGCGGTCCAGGCCGGGATCTGTTGTGCCATCATGCCGCTCAATAACGGCCTGGAGGCGTTGAGCGACAACCTGGCGATTATTCCCATCGCGGAAACCGAGGTTGACTCCACGCTTGCGCTCATCATGCGTAACCAGGAGCCAGTATCGTCGCTGGCGGAGAAGTGCTTCGCCGATGCGCAGGCGATTTTCGGCGAAACGTCAGAAACTTAATCGGCGGCAAAATGCTGTTGCATGAAATCGAGCCAGACGCGAGAACGAGCGGGTAAAAAGTGGCGTTCGCGATACAGCGCCATGAGATGTAGCGGTGCCGCCGGTAGTTCCAGTTCAATCACCTTTAACTGACCTGAGGCGATAAACGGGCGGCAAGCCTGTTCAGCAAGGATGGCGAAACCCACGCCGGCGACGGCGGCATGAAGAGCGATCTCTCCGCTATTCACCCGAAAATGGGCCTGTACGTTCACTTTTTTAAACGCGTTCTGTGCGGTGATGAATTGCCAGGCTTGCCCCTTCAGCGCGCTGACGGTGGTGATGCAGGGAAGCGAGGCAAGCTGCTCGCAACGTACTGGCTGTCCGCATTTTTCCAGCAGCGAAGGCGCTGCGACAACACAACAGGGAAACGTCGCCAACGGCCTGGCGATATAGCTGGCATCCTCCATTTTTCCACGGACGATGGCGACGGCAATATCAATATCATCTTTGAGCGCATCGGCACCGGCAAGGCTGACCACGCAGCTTACTTCGATTTTAGGATAACGCGTGGCGAACTGCGCCAGCAGGGGGCCAAAAAGCGTCGGTCCAATTTCGTTAGGCAGACATAAGCGCAACAGCCCCTCAGGATCGGCCTGCTGTTGAGTCAAGGCCGCTTCGGTTGCCGCGAGCTCATCGAGCAGGGGACGCATGCTGTTAAAAAAAGCCTGTCCGGCATCGGTGAGATGCATGTGTCTGGTGCTGCGCTGGATAAGCCGCAATTGCAGTTTTTCTTCCAGTTGAGAAATCTGGCGACTGACATTTGACGAAGGCATACGTAACGCCCGCGCCGCCCCGCTGAAGCTGCCGTTTTCCACGACATTCACAAACACCCGTAGTGCATTCAAATCCAGTTTACTCACCGCCGATTATCCCATTTTTGATAATTAACCCGCCCATTTTTACCGCCTTATGCGCTTTTTTACTAGCCGATAAACTGATGCTCCCCCTGATGAGAGGACGTGTAATGACCATAAATCTACGACGAATGGGTGCGATTATCGCTTTTATCCAATTTACCAACGCGCTGGAATATATGATTTTCAATCCGCTATTTGTCTACATGGCGCCAACTTTCCAGGTGCCGGTGAGCTGGGCAGGTTATGTCAGCGGTATATACACGCTCGCATCGGTCATTTCCGGCATTGGCGCGTGGCGCTGGGTGGGGAGGCTTAATCCGCGAACGTTTCTGCTGGTTAATATGGCGTTACTGGGAGCGTTAACGCTGATGGTGCTGGCCACCCAGCATTTCATATTACTGTTGGTGCTGCGCTTTTTTGCCGGGATCCTTGGCGGAATGACGATGGGGGTGGCCAGCAGTTTATTGATCAACGCGGCGGACCAGCAACAACGCGCACGCTTGTTGGCAACGGTCATTTCAGCCTTTTCGCTGGTCAGTATTATCGGCATGCCCGCCATGTTGTTTCTCTGCGCACGTTTCGGCTGGCAGACGGCGCCGGCATTGATTGGTGTTCTTTGCCTGCTGGCGCTTATCATGATCTATGTTGGCCTGCCGAAGACTTCCGGCTGTGCAGGCTCTGGTACAAAGATACGCATCACGCCAACGATGCTGTTATTCGCCAGCGGCAATGCGTTAACCCAGTTTAGCCCGATGCTATTACTGCCGATCCTGGTGCCTTTGCTGATGGGCAATATGCGGGCAAGCAGCGAAGCGCTACCGTGGTTGTTCTTTCTCGGCGGTATAGCGGGATTTGCGGCGACAAAGTTGAGCGGCGGTCTGTGTCAGCGCTTTGGCGGCTACCGGCTGAGCCTGGCGGCAACCGTAGTTTTTATCATCAGTTTGCTGATGGTGCTTTGGCTGGACGGCGCGAGTTGGCTGTTCATGATTGCCTTCCTGGGAGCATCTTATAGCCGACTGGTTGCCTCCTCGGCGGTGGCGATTCGGTTCCCGGACGATACCTGGCGAGCGGGATTTACCACTTTGCAAGGAGGTTTCATGTCCTTCAGTACGGCGATTGCTTTTGTGCTCTGTTCAGTGTGGCTGGCCGACGGCGAGATGAGTCAGCAGGCGTCTACTGGGTTGATTGTATTTAGCGGAGCTAGCGCCTTGCTGCTGCCATTTTTATTGCGCTATCAAGAAAAAATACTCGTACGCAACGCCGCCGAACGGGTAACCGGCGGCGTTGGTGAGCATTAAATATTTTCCAGGCGAATTCCCCGGGTTCTTGGCCCAAATATGCCGACCGACAGCATGACCATCAGCATACTGGCGACGATAAAACTAATCACCCCTGGCGTTCCGGCATATTGCAGGATCACACCAATCATAATACTGGTGACCGCGGTAGACAGACGGCTAAAGGAGTAACAAAAACCTACCGCCCGGGCGCGAATATGGGTCGGGAAAACTTCGGCCTGGTAGGCATGATAGCTGATGGTGAGCCAGGCATTAGACCAGGTGATCATAAAGCCGCAGATAACCAGCAGTATCGGGTTATTTTGTAAAGCGAACAGTGTGCCGAAGATGACCGTCATTAGCGCTGACAGGACAATTTGCCATTTGTTTTCAAAACGATGGACGAAACGAGTGCAGAACAGGCAGCCAAGCGGGTAGGCCAGGGTGATAAAGAAGGCGTACAGCAGGCTATGGGTAATACTGGCGCCCTGGCCGGAAAGCAGCGCGGGCAGCCAGTTACCGAAACCAAAGAAGCCGATGGCCTGGAAGAAGTTCATCACCATTAACATGAGGGTGCGTTGCCGGTACTGCGGCGCCCAAATTTCTTTAAAATTACCGCGTTGCGGCGCCGATACCGCCGGGCTGGCATGGCGCCGGGAAGGCGATAAACCGCAGCGCTGCTCCATTTCACCCATGACCCGGTGCGCGTCATCGTGGCGGCCTTTGCTTTCCAGCCAGCGGGCGGATTCCGGCAGCTTTTTGCGGATGACCCAAATGACCAATGAGCACAGTGCGCCAAGAATAATCACCCAGCGCCAGCCGCTCAGGCCGAGGATGGTCATTGGCACCAGTAGCCAGGACATCAGCGCCACTGTCGGTACCGAGAGAAACTGAATGAAGAAAGCATACGCGAAGGCTTTATTGCGTAAATGCGTCGGCATCCACTCGCTGAGATAAGTATCAATAGTCACCAGTTCAATTCCCAGGCCGATCCCGACCAGGAAACGAAAGAAAATGACCCCTTCAGCGCTATTTTGCAGCGCCATAATCAGCGAAAAGATGCCATACCACGCCAGCGCGAACATAAAGGTCAGACGGCGTCCGAGCCTGTCCGCCAGCGGCGCGAGCAGGCTGGCGCCGATAAACAAGCCCATAAAGGTCGAAGAGGCGAAGGCCGCCTGATCCGCGATACCGAATACCCCGTCTTTCCCGGTATGGAAAATATTCTCGGCGAGCAGACCGGTGCTGATATAACCGGTCTGGAACAGGTCGTAGAGTTCGAAAAAGCCGCCTAATGCCAGCAGTGTGATAAATGACCATAGACCGGGCGAGGAGGGCAGAGCGTCGATACGCGCGGTTAAGCTGTCGGGATGTTGTCCTGGCGGGCTAAAGGAGGCGTCGCCGAGAACCTGGGTGGTAGACATATTATTATTTTCCTCAGGAGAAATGTTTGCCTGCTAATGTTAATTGGTTGTTAATGGTTTTAAATTTTTAATTGTTAGCGGCATCACGATTTAACAGTCAGAAATCATGCTTAATGCGTTTATAGATGGCAAATATGCTGGTTTTTTGCCTGGCGTGGCGGCGGAATTGAAGTAAACGACCGGTGATGGAAATCAGAATAAGTGAAATGGTATCGTTGGCGAATATCACCTACATTTGCAGCGTGTACTCTGTGCATTTAAAGGAAAAGATCATGTTAAAGCGTCAGGTAGTAAAAGCAGCGTTGGCTATGGTGCTGTCCCTAACAATGGCCGCGGCACCGGCGCTTGCTAATCCCGGAAACGGTAATGGCAACGGTAATGGCAACGGTGGTCATGGTAATAGCGGCAACCATGGCAATAGTGGTAATAACGGCAACCATGGAGACAAAGGCAACAATGGCCATAGCGTCAGCCAAAGCGATAACGGCGCTGGCAAGGGACAGCGTAAGAACTACGGCAAACCGGATCACGTCAACAGTGATATCAGCTATACCACCGCTCGCGCGCTAGCGGTGAACTATGGCTTAACCGGCTATCAGGCGCTGCCTCCGGGGATTGCGAAAAATCTCGCGCGTGGAAAACCATTACCTCCGGGTATTGCCAAAAAAGCGGTGCCTGCCTCGATGCTCAACCAATTACCTTATTATCCCGGCTATGAGTGGCGGGTCGTCGGTGACGATCTGGTTCTGATTGCGCTCAGTACCGCTGTGGTCACCGCGATTATTAATAGCGTATTTGATTAAACTGAAGCCCCCGGCGTTGCCGGGGGACTGGAGTGTCGTTATTCCTGATACAGCGCCAAAGCCTTGTTTAACTTGGCGGAGGCGATATTACTGAGTTGCGCATGAAAATCGTCATTGATTGTTGAGTGTAAATTACCGGCAAGGGTGTCTGCCGATTGCACATTCCAGCCGGTACCCAGCAGGCTCAACGATTCGTGCTTGTTCTTATAATATTCACTATCAATATTAAGTGCGGTGCCTTTAATTCCAAGGCAAGCGCCTACCAGATGGTGATGAAAACGGGTACTAATAATCTCCCCATCAGCCTGAACCGGGATACCTCCATGCCAGACATGCGAGAAAGGATAAAACTGAATATCAGGGATGGCCTTCTGCAGTTCGACAAATGCCGTGTTGTCGGCGCCTGGAATAGCTTCTATATAACCTATTTTCTTGCCGCATTGATGCTGTTGCTGAAGGTAATCGGCAACCAGGGAAACAAGCTTTTGAAATATATCGTCTTCAGAAAGTTCATTCTGAATACAGCATAAAATATCCGGCAGATCGGGGCTATTGTTTTTGGATACCACATCCAGGTCATAACCCAGGAACACATCGTCCTGAGTATTTTCAACCGCAAATCGACTGGCCGTTGCGGGATCGCGAACGGAAAAATAATCAAATGAGGTTATCGCATCGTTAAAAATTTCAGCGGCAAGGAACTCTTCGTGCGGGTAAATGCTGATGCCGGTGGCAATCGTTTTAGCTTGCGAGACCTGTTTTAGCGCCTGGCAAGCGAACAGGATGGCATAGTTTTCTTTCCAGTTGGCATTGATATAGCCGCCCCCCAGAATATGTACAATATCAGCAGAGCGTAAAATATCGATATTCAGGTCAATATCAGGAGAACCATAATCCTTAATAAGACTGGCAGTTTTATTATTTATATCATTTAGAATATCTACGGAACGCCAGCAGATTTTCCACAAGGTATTAATGGCTTTGAAGTTGGGATGATACTTCATAAACAACGATTGCACGTTACCTGGTTCAGGGGTATCTAACCAGACTTCATACTGTGGATAATTTTTATAAAGGAAAGATAGCCAGGTGGCGGTGATTAATTCATCGCCATAATTTGGTCTTCCGGAACATGAAACCAAATAAACTCTTTTGCTCATACCGTTTCCTTTACGTGGTTGTGTAAATTTGCTTAAATTATGATGGTATTTTGTACAGGTAAATAAATAATGCGAATATTTAAGATGTTAATATAAATAACGTTTATCGTATAGGTATGTTGTCTGATTTGGTGATGGGGGTGGCACAATGTTCACGATAAGAGCTGTATGATGGCGGTCTGAAGCATTGGCAGCCGACACGATTGTGCGCTGTGACTCCTCTGACGAGAGAGGTTAAACGAGAGCAAATCTAAACCAAACCTCACTGACGGGCTTACGGAGCTTTACTCCCGGCAAGTCACGTCTATACTAAGCACAACTTCACACAGGAGAGATATGTTGGACAGTCACCCTTATTTAAACATCAAGGCAAACTGACGCTATCTATTCTGCGCTGTTTGCCAACCGGCAGGCAGCAATCCTTTCCCAAACCCGATTGCCTCCTGAGAACTGGAATTCGCTTTTTTGCGAGGTAATTCATCATGCTATTGTTTTTTTACGCACTGTTCCCTCCGCCTTTGCCGCGGTAATACACGCTCATATTAGCCATTAAGGCTCTCTCACTGCGGTTTGGCAAACCTCGCAGGGATATTTAATACGCGCAATTATGAGTGTGAAAAAATAACATCTAACTATGCATAATTTATTTATGCAGGGACTACCACATCTAAATTTGGGGATGAATCATGACTGACATGAAATTAGAAAACCGGAATACCAACCGGTCTGCGTCAGAAAATGATAAGCAGCATAAAAAGAGCTTTGCGATTGAAACGGAGGCCTTTAATAGCCCGGATCACACGCTGTCGCGTTTAAATAGCAGTCGGCAGGGGCTAACGACCGCCGATGCGCTGGAGCGGCTGGAAGATTATGGCCGCAACGAAGTGGCACGAGAAACCGCGCCGCCGTTTTTTATTCAATTACTGCAGGCATTTAATAACCCGTTTATTTACGTGCTGATGGCGCTGGCGGCAGTCAGTTTTATTACCGATTACTGGCTACCGCTGCGTAATGGTGAAGAGACCGACCTCACCGGCGTTATTATTATCCTGACGATGGTGAGCCTGAGTGGTCTATTACGCTTCTGGCAGGAGTTCAGGACCAATAAAGCCGCGCAGGCGCTAAAATCCATGGTCCGTACCACCGCAACGGTACTGCGCCGCGGGCCGGGAAATATTGGCCCCAGTCAGGAGGAAATACCCATTGAAGAGCTGGTGCCGGGCGATATTATTTTTCTTGCCGCGGGCGATCTGGTGCCGGCAGATGTTCGTCTGCTGGAATCACGGGACCTCTTCGTCAGTCAGTCCATTCTAAGCGGTGAATCGCTGCCGGTGGAAAAATATGACCTCATGGCCAGCGTTTCAGGTAAATGCAGCGATCGTATACCGACGCCGGATAAAAATAAAAGCCTGTTAGAGATGGGCAATATCTGTCTGATGGGGACGAACGTCACCAGCGGCAGGGCGCAGGCGGTGGTGGTGGCGACCGGCGACCGGACCTGGTTTGGCTCACTGGCAAAATCGATTGTCGGCACCCGCACGCAGACCGCCTTCGATCGTGGGGTGAATAGCGTCAGCTGGCTGTTAATCCGCTTCATGTTGATTATGGTACCGATCGTGTTGCTGATTAACGGTTTCAGCAAGGGCGATTGGGTTGAAGCCTCGCTATTCGCCCTGGCGGTGGCGGTCGGTTTAACGCCTGAGATGTTACCCATGATCGTCAGTTCGAACCTGGCGAAGGGCGCGATTGCCATGTCGCGACGCAAGGTGATCGTTAAACGTCTTAATGCCATCCAAAACTTTGGCGCAATGGATGTGCTGTGTACGGATAAAACCGGCACCCTGACCCAGGACAATATCATTCTTGAGCATCATCTCGACGTCGGCGGCGCGGAAAGTAATCGGGTATTAATGCTGGCGTGGCTGAATAGCAGCAGCCAAAGCGGAGCGCGTAATCTGATGGACAGGGCCGTGCTCCGTTATGGGGAAGGCCGGCTGGCGCCGACGGAAAAAGAGCGTTTCGTTAAGCTTGATGAATTGCCATTCGATTTTGTACGTCGCCGCGTATCGGTCTCGGTGGAAGACAGCCGCTATGGCGATAAAAGTCTGATTTGCAAAGGGGCGGTTGAAGAGATGCTCGAAGCCGCGACCCATATCCGTGAGGGCGACAAGATCGTTGAACTGGATGCGCTGCGCCGGGAACTGCTGCTGACGAAAACCGAAGATTATAACGCTCAGGGCTTCCGGGTATTGCTGGTTGCTACCCGCAAGCTGGACGACACCGAGCTAAACGTGCCGCTCACCGCCGCCGATGAACAGGGGCTCACCGTTGAGGGCATGTTAACGTTTCTCGATCCGCCGAAGGAAAGCGCGGGCAAAGCCATCACCGCACTGCGTGATAACGGTGTCGCGGTTAAGGTGCTTACCGGTGATAACCCGGTCGTAACGGCGCGGATTTGTCTTGAAGTGGGAATTGATTCGCACGACATTCTCACCGGCCAACAGGTTGAGTCAATGACTGACCGCCAGCTTCAGCAGGAGGTCGAGAAACGCGCGGTGTTTGCCAAACTGACGCCGCTGCAGAAGTCGCGCATTCTACAGATGCTACAGAAAAATGGCCATACCGTTGGTTTTCTGGGCGATGGCATTAACGACGCGCCGGCGCTGCGCGATGCCGATGTCGGTATTTCTGTCGATAGCGCGGCGGATATCGCGAAGGAGTCCTCGGATATTATTCTGCTGGAAAAAGACCTGATGGTGCTGGAAGAGGGCGTTATTAAAGGACGCGAGACCTTTGGCAACATTATCAAATACCTGAACATGACCGCCAGCTCCAACTTCGGCAACGTGTTTTCGGTGCTGGTCGCCAGCGCCTTTATCCCGTTCCTGCCGATGCTGGCTATTCATCTGTTGATCCAGAATCTGATGTACGACATCTCACAGCTGTCGCTGCCGTGGGACAAAATGGATAAGGAGTTTTTGCGTAAACCGCGCAAGTGGGATGCGAAGAACATTGGCCGCTTTATGCTGTGGATTGGCCCCACGTCGTCGATATTCGATATCACCACCTTTGCTCTGATGTGGTACGTCTTCGCCGCCAATCATGTGGAGGCGCAGGCGTTGTTCCAGTCCGGCTGGTTTATCGAAGGGCTGCTGTCGCAGACGCTGGTGGTGCATATGTTGAGAACGCAGAAAATACCGTTCATCCAGAGCCGCGCGACGCTGCCGGTACTGCTCACCACCGCCGCCATTATGGCCATCGGCATTTATATCCCATTCTCGCCGCTTGGCGCCATGGTGGGGCTTGAGCCGCTGCCGCTGAGTTATTTCCCGTGGTTGGTTGCCACGCTGCTGAGCTACTGCCTGGTGGCGCAGGGTATGAAACGTTTCTATATCAAGCGCTTTGGCCAGTGGTTCTGATGACAAAAAGGAGGGATGACGATGAATCGTTCACCGGAAGATCTCATCGCCTGGATGTTTTTACTGGCCGGTTTGCTGGTACTGGCGCTGGCGATACGGCAAATCTTTGAATAGCGGGGGGACTATGCGCAAAACATCATTAGACCCAATCTTTATCCAGGCTGTGTTGATGATGGTGGTGATAGTCTTACTCACCGTCTGGATTAGGTAGTTTAAGGCCCGGGGTATTATTGCTCCGGGCCTGCGATATTCCTGCTACATGGCAAATGGCACTTTCCACCACGGGGAACGTGTCGATTAGCTCAATAATGGCAGAGCTTCGAGCATATTCTTCAGGTTTAGGGCATCCCACGGCAAGTGTTCGGCGACGGTGAGTCCCACCGGTTTGGCCTGAGCGGCAGCTTGATTGATAAAATTAACCACTTCGGCAATCGTCAGTTTCCCTTCGGCGACATCGCCGAAGTCGTGTACGCCGCGCTCCGGACGAGCAAACAGCACCGCTCGAAACAGGGCCGGGTCGAGGACATCAAGATCGAGGTGGATGGCCAGGTACTCAACACTTTCGCGCGCTATCCACTCGTCGATCGCCTGCGGATTCTGACGCAGCTCTGAAGGGCTTAAGGTGGCGATACCGCGTTCAGTAATAAACTGTTTTTCGACATCGAGGGGGCTATGGATCCCAGCAATAAGCGCTTTGCCAGGCGATAATGGCTTTCTGACCACCTGGGTTAGTTCCACGTCGCCATTGCCCATCAACGCCCCAAGAACGTGGGCATGGGCATGTGGGAACTGCTCTGGCGTCATAATGTCCGGGTGAGAATCAATCCATAACACCCCCAATTTATCGCCATATTTTTCCGCAAGCCAGGCAAAGGGGGCCAGAGAGACCAGGCAATCGCCCCCTAAGGTGACGATGGACTCTGGCTGAGTTCTGGTGATTTTGTCTTGCGCATCAAGCAGCTGTTCAACTACCGCACGGCGGCCGACAATACCCTCTTCATTAACCAGCGGCGCCTTGGTCGGGGCGGGGACGCTGACCTCTTCAACGGCGCCCTGGGCCGGCGGCGCCAGCCACGCCAGCAGCTGCGAACCGAAAAAGTAGGGCGGATTGTTACCGCCTTGCCACTGCGGGAAAAGTAAACGCAGTGTGTGGTAAGTATTTTGAGCCATATCATCCTCGCCTCAGGCATGTGCAATTAAATGAACGAACGTTCATTCATTTATAATGAAACGCGCGATGCACGATGGCAAGCAAAAAACGGCAGAAGCAGGTAGAATTGCCCATCGCCGGAGGTAGTTGAAATGTTAAATAATTCAGAAACGTACCATAAGCTGATTGTCGCCGCGGCGGCGTGCTTTGCCGAAAAAGGATTTAATGGAACCAGCGTGCGCGAAATTGCACTGCGCGCAGGTATTAGCCTCGGCGCGATGTACACCTACTTCAAGGGCAAAGATGAACTCATTGAGGCGATTATCCTTGAAGAGCAAAAATCGGCATTAGCTAAGCATCAGGAGCGCTTTGAAGGTTCCCATTTTGCGCAGATTTGCGCCTTAGCCGTTTCCTGTATTGAAGAAGTGGGGTATCCCTCATCTCACCAGCTGTGGGTGGAAATTATTGCTGAGTCGGCAAGAAAGCCGGCGCTGCGGCAGATTTTCGTCAATAGCGACAGGATCATGCGCGACGGAATGGCACAGATTATTACTCGCGGAATTGCCGCGGGTGAGCTCAGCCCACACGTTAATGTCGAAGAAGCAACGCTTACCATCTTTGCGTTAATCGATGGTTTGATTGGCCGTAAAGCGATGAATCCCGCATTTAGCGTGGCTAAGGATCTGCCGCACTTTGACCATATCATGGCGACCATTCTCGATAAAAATAGCGTTAGTGAATCCCATGCAACAGTACGCTGATTTCTGTTTTAGCGCCGTGATGGCCCAACGGGCGGCAAAAGAAAATCTCACCCTTGATGCCGACCAGCTCGCGTTAGTCGCCGATTTGCAAACGCTGAGTCAGCAGTTATTCCGGCAGCAAACGGCAATACAAGGCTTGTACGTCTGGGGGCGAACCGGGCGCGGGAAAAGCTTTATTCTCGATAGTTTCTTTGCCAGTTTGCCGCTGCGTGAAAAGCGGCGGGTGCATTTTCATCACTTTTTCCGCGAGCTCCATCAGCGGCTGAACGCCCCTTCGGCGCCGCGATTGCCACAGGTCGTCGCGCAAATGACCGACAACTGTCGTCTGCTCTGTTTTGATGAGTTTCACCTTCATGACCCGGCTGACGCGATGTTGATGAAGGTGCTACTGGAACATTTATTCGCGCGAAATATCGTCTTATTAGCGACCTCCAATTATCCGCCCGACCGTTTGCTGGCGAATCCGCTTTATCACGAACGTTTTTTGCCTTCCATTAACCTCATTAAACGGCATATGACGGTAACGGCGCTCAACGGCGAACAGGATTATCGCGAGCGACATACCTCGCTGGAGAATGATTTCTGCCAGGGAAAATTGTTGGTGCAGCCCACTCTCAGCTGCCGCGCAGCGCTCGGTTTGCCGGCTATTGCCCCGCAGGCGCAGGCTCTGCAGGTAGGTTATCGAACCCTGCACACGGCATCGCCGCAAGGGACCTTTCTGCATTTCACTTTCGACCAGCTCTGCCTTGCGCCCACTTCGGTCATGGATTACCTGACGCTATGTGAGCAGCACCAGAACTGGCTCGTCGAGAATGTTCCGCCGTTGGCGCGCGTTAGCCCGGCGGCACAGCAGCGCTTTATCAACGTGGTGGATATTTTGTATGAAAAACAGTGCCGCTTAATATTAATTACCGATTGCGGGCTGGAAACACTGGTGGCGGATGTGGAGCTGGATGATATTCAGCGCACCTACAGCCGGTTACAGCAGCTCGCGCGGGAAGCATAAAAAAAGCGCCTCTCGATATTGAGCGGCGCTTTAACAGAGTAACCTGCCGCCGATTATTCACCGGCGGGCAGGGGAATTACAGATCGAAGCGGTCCAGATTCATCACTTTCGTCCATGCGGCAACGAAATCAGTAACGAATTTCTGTTGCGCATCGGCGCAGGCATAGACTTCGGCCAGCGCGCGCAGGACCGAGTTAGAACCGAACACCAGATCAACGCGCGTGGCGGTATATTTCTCTTCGCCGCTCTTACGGTCGCGACCGGTAAACAGCTCAGCCTGTTCATCGGCGGCTTTCCATACGGTGCCCATATCCAGCAGGTTGACGAAGAAGTCAGTGCTGAGGACGCCGACGCGATCGGTGAAGACGCCATGTTGGCTGCCGTCGAAGTTAGCGCCCAGCACGCGCAGGCCGCCGACCAGCGCCGTCATTTCCGGCGCCGTCAGGGTTAGCTGCTGCGCTTTATCGATAAGCAGAGTCTCCGTCGACACGCCGCCTTCGATGCGACGGTAATTACGGAAACCGTCGGCCAGCGGCTGCAGCAGATCCATTGCTTCAACGTCGGTCTGATCCTGGCGCGCATCAACGCGACCCGGCGCAAACGGCACGTTTACGCGAACGCCGGCAGCGGCGGCAGCCTGCTCAACGCCCACGACCCCAGCCAGAACGATGATATCCGCCAGAGAAGCTTTACCCGACGCTTTCTGGATGGCCTGCAGAGTTGGCAGCACTTTGCTGGCGATGGCGTTTACCGGCCACTCTCTTTGCGGCAGCAGGGCCAGACGCGCGCCGTTAGCGCCGCCGCGTTTATCACCGCCGCGGAAGGTTGAGGCGGAAGCCCAGGCAACGGAGACCAGTTCGCTAACCGACAGGCCTGAATCCGCAATGGCCGTTTTCAGCGTGGCGATGTCGGAGGCGGTTGGGTTATGCGTCGGTGCCGGTAACGGATCTTGCCAAATCAGATCTTCTTTTGGCACTTCCGGCCCGAGATAACGGGATTTTGGCCCCATATCGCGGTGAATCAGCTTAAACCAGGCGCGTGCGAAGGCTTCGTTGAAGGCCTGCGGATCGTTCAGGAAACGGCGCGAGATTTTGCCGAATTCCGGGTCGAAGCGCAGCGTCAGGTCCGTTACCAGCATCGTCGGCTTGCGTTTTTTATTTGGATCAAACGGATCGGGAATAATCTCTGGCGCATCTTTCGCTTCAAACTGAATTGCGCCCGCCGGGCTGCGCGTTTGTACCCATTCGTATTTGAACAGGTTCTCGAAGAAGTAGTTGCTCCATTGGGTCGGTGTTTGCGTCCATACCACTTCCAGACCCGAGGTGATGGCGTCCGCGCCTACACCGCTGCCGTAAGTACTGCTCCAGCCAAGACCCTGAGATTCCAGCGGAGCGGCTTCTGGTTCCGGACCCACATGGCTTGCCGGCGCGGCGCCGTGCGTTTTACCCAGCGTATGGCCGCCGGCGATCAGCGCGACGATTTCTTCATCGTCCATCGCCATATTGCCGAAGGTCGCGCGAATGGCTGCCGCGGCGGAAAGCGGATCGCCGCTAGCGTTAGGGCCTTCCGGGTTGACATAGATCAGACCCATTTCGGTGGCGCCCAGCGCTTGTTTTTCCAGGCTTTCCGGGTGGCGGTGTTTCAGCCACTCTTTCTCATCGCCCCAGTCAACGTCGAGGTCCGGTTCCCACACGTCTTCACGCCCTGCGCCGAAACCGAAGGTACGGAAGCCGGCGTTTTCTAATGCCACGTTACCCGCCAGCATATACAGGTCGGCCCAGGAGATTTTCTGACCGTACTTTTGTTTCACCGGCCACAGCAGGCGACGAGCTTTATCAAGGCTGACGTTATCAGGCCAGGAGTTAAGCGGGGCGAAACGCTGCTGACCGCGACCCGCGCCGCCGCGGCCATCAACGGTACGGTAGGTCCCCGCGCCGTGCCACGCCATGCGAATAAACAGGCCAATATAGCTGCCCCAATCGGCGGGCCACCACTCCTGGGAGTCGGTCAGCACCGCGCGAAGGTCGGCTTTCAATGCGGAGTAGTCGAGCTTTTTGAACTCTTCCCGATAGTTGAAGTTTTCGCCCAGCGGGTTAGAACGGTTGGAGTGCTGATTCAGCAGGTCAACACGAAGTTGGTTGGGCCACCAGTCACGGTTGGCGGTACCGCTGCCGGCGCTTTGCTTCGGCGTCTCGGCGTGGAAAGGGCATTTCCCAGCGGATGGGTTGTTAGTGGGATCATTTGACGTGCTCATATCAGGCTCCGTTTGCTTTTGTGAATGCCATTACGATATACACTGCTACCAATAAGCGATATTTGAATGAGTCTACGGATTTAATAGCTTTTACCGTTCAACAAACATAATTAAAACCAGTGTTTTAGTGTGATTACTCGGCGAAATTCAAAACCACACCTTTAAACATAGTCGTAACGCAGCGGTAAAGGAAACGTTATGATGCGTTAACCGCTACGGATCGCTAATTGTTTGAGATATGACAATTTTACTGCGATGAATGGATTAGCGTTGCCAGTAAAGCGGCGTGCCGAAAACGTCGGTAAAATAATCAATAACGGTGCGTACATTGAGCGACGGATGACGAGCATGCGGATAAATCGCGGCAATGTAAGAGGGCAAATGGTTGATGCCAACGCTGTAGTCATTCATCAGCGAAACTAATGTTCCCTGCGCCAGCGCATCGCCCACCATCCAGTCTGGAAACAGAACAATACCCATTCCGCCAATCGCTGAAGTGAGAAGGGCATCGGCGTTGTTTGAGATTAGCCGCGGTGTTTGCGGGTAATGGGTCCACTCTTCTTCCCCCTGGCGAAAAAGCCAACGGTTAGCTCCCTGTGAACCGCGATACACCAGCGTGTGATGTTGATTGAGCTCAGAAGGCGATTGCGGCGCGCCGAAACGGGAAAGGTAACCAGGCGCTGCGGCGAGGTAATAGCGCTGGGCGCCAAAAACCTTTGCGTGATAGCTGGCGTCAGGCAGGGCGCTGATGCGAAAAATGATATCAGTCGCCTGGCGATGAGGATCGACAAAGTCATCGGTCAGAATTAATTCGAACTCCAACGCGGGATAACGATCGGCCAGTCCGGCTAACCATGGCGCGATATGCCGTTGGCCGAAGTAGACCGGGGCGTTGATGCGCACAAGTCCGCCAGGTTGTTGGGTGCGATCCTGTAATTCGCGTTGCGCGTGAGCGAATTGCTCGGTCATCCCGCGGGCATAGTCAGCAAACAGGTTTCCGGCCTCCGTTGGAACGACCGCACGCGTATTGCGATAGAACAGCTGCTGGCCAAGCGCATCCTCGAGTTGCTGGATGACCCGTGAGATAAGAGAAGGGGATACGCCTTCACGGCGCGCGACAACGGAAAAACTATGGCTGTCATACACGGCGATAAATAGCTGGAGGGCGCGGAGATTGATGTTACCTACGTCGGCCATTGATGCAGATCCTGCAAAGGTGTTTACAACACTATACTATTTTTTGCATTAGCGCGCCGTTCTATTCTCTTCCGCTCTTAACAACTGAAGAGTATTTAATATGCAGCGTATGCTGATTTTTTTAGTGATTGCCGGCGGAATGGGGCTGTCCGTAGAGGCAGGTCTGTTGGGGCCGCTGGCGGGTCAGATCGGTGATTTATGGGCAACAATGAGTATTTTCTCTATTGGCGCGGCATTAACATTTTTACTGATGCTTTTTTTTAGCCCGCGACAGAGTCCCTCTTTTTTTTCGCTCCCCGGCTGGCAATTAACCGGTGGTCTGTTGGGGCCCGGTTATGTGGTGATATTAACGATTGTGACTCCGGCGATCGGCATCGCAATGACAATTACCGGCGTTCTCGCCGGTCAGGTATGTAAAAGCCTGTTAATCGATCATTTTGGCTGGTTTGGTAGTCCGCGGCGAAAAATAGATCGCCGCCGGGTTATTGCGCTGTTGTTCATTGTGGCGGCATTAATGCTGATTGCCGTTGATTGAGGTGCTGATATGAATATGTTGATGATTATTTTGTCGCTGATTGGCGGCGCATTGCTAAGCGTACAGGCTGCGGTGAATGGCCGTCTTGGCGCACATGTCGGAATATTGCGTAGCGCCTTTTTGACCTTTTCCATTGGTGCGTTGGTGACCGGTTTATTGATCGTTTTCTTTGCTCCGCAGCAGTCGATGACGCTGCTGGATGTGCCAAAGTGGCAACTGCTTGGGGCGTTCTGCGGGGTACCCTATATTGTCATCATGGTGCTGGCAGTACAGCGAATCGGCACGGCAACGGCGACGGTGGCGGTAATATTTGGTCAACTCGCGATGAGCTTGCTGATTGACAATTTTGGGTGGTTGGGGAATAGCGCTATTGCCTTTTCGCCACAACGCCTGGCGGCGGTTCTGTGTTTGGCGCTAGCGCTGTACTTTATATACGCGTCTGGCGTATCAGGGGCAGTTGAGCCGACAAAACGGTCGGGAAAGGCGAAATGGTTGTCGACCGAACGGGAATAAGCTAATACTTAGACACCATGTGACTGGCGCTAAAGACAGAATACTGTTGGGGAGCATGGTCAAGTACGCCGCGCGCCTGGGCATTACCCCTATCTGGAGATAAGTTATGCCTGAATTAGCTTCATTATCGGCTTTTGCCGCGGTGGCGTTGGGTTTGGTATTAACTCCTGGCCCCAACATGATGTACCTCACTTCACGGTCGATTTGCCAGGGAAAACGCGCCGGCTTTATTTCTCTTGCTGGCGTTGCGCTGGGATTTTTCTGTTATATGCTGTGCGCGGCTTTTGGCATAACCGCGCTGGTTTTCGCCGTACCTTATGCCTACGACGCGTTGCGAATTTGCGGAGTGGCTTATTTACTCTATTTAGCGTGGCAGGCGATTAAACCCGGTGGGCGGCCGATTTTCGCAGTTCGCGACTTACCGGCGGATAGCGGGCGTAAGCTGTTTCTGATGGGCCTTCTTACCAGCCTGGCGAATCCAAAAGTAGCTATCATGTATTTGTCTTTGCTGCCACAGTTCATCACCCCCGGGCTCGGCAGCGTGCTGAGTCAGTCGCTAATATTAGGCTGCACCCAGGCGCTAATAAGCGTGGCGGTAAACGGACTTATTATTATGCTGGCCGGGCAGGTGGCGCTGTTTCTTGGGCGGCGGCCGGGCTGGCAACAATTTCAACGTTGGCTGATGGCGACGGTACTTGCCGGAATGGCCGTAAAAATTGCCTTTGAGGCCAGAAAATAACCGTTACTGGCGAACCCCGCATGCTGATGCCTTTCTCCGGTTAAGAAAGGCATCTCACGTTCTAACATACTGATACATTTCTGCCAGTTCATTAGCAACCTTTCTGTAGGGCTAATGCGTCAATAAAGCTATTCTTCCCCGCCTTTATTTTTTGTGCTTTCAAGTGACTCAGGTAAATTGCCGCCAATGCCCCTATTGAGAGATGAGATCCGCGACCACTCGGCAGAAGAGATGCTATTCATCCGCCGCGCCGTCATTGCTTTCCTGTTGGTGGTGATCTGCTTTGGCGTGTTGATTTTCAATCTCTACCATCTCCAGGTAGAGCAGCACGATTTTTATCAGACCCGTTCCAACCAGAACGACATTAAAATGCTGCCGATCGCGCCAAGCCGGGGGCTGATTTTCGACCGCAACGGTATTCCGCTGGTGCAAAATATCACCCTGTATCGCCTGCAGGTGATCCCCAGCAAAATTGCCGATATGTCGGCGCTGCTCCAGGCGTTAAGCCCGATTGTCGACCTGACGGCGGATGATATCGCCAGTTTCCGCGACGATATGCACCACAATAGCCGCTATAAAGAAGTGACGCTGAAATCCGATCTTACCGATGTGGAAGTGGCGCGCTTCGCGGTCAACGAATTCCGTTTTCCCGGCGTCACCGTCGAGAGCTACCAGCAGCGAAGTTATCCCTATGGCGCGGAACTGGCGCACGTTGTCGGTTACGTTTCCAAAATTAACGATAACGATTTACAACGGCTGGCGAAAAACGGTGAAGCAGAAAACTACGCGGCCGATCGCAATATCGGTAAACAGGGAATTGAAGGCTATTACGAGAAAGAATTACACGGCACCACCGGCTATCAGGAAGTTGAAGTAGATAACCACGGTCGCGTCGTTCGCTTACTGAAAGAAGTCCCGCCGGTCGCCGGCAAAAATATCTATCTGACGCTCGACCTGCATTTGCAGCAGTATATTGAGTCGGTCCTGAAGGGCCAGCGCGCCGCGGTCGTGGCCGTCGATCCGCGCGACGGCGGCGTACTGGCGATGGTGTCGAGCCCCAGCTATGACCCGAATCCCTTCGTTAAGGGGATTGGCTACCAGGCTTACAAATCACTGCTCGATAACCAGGATCGCCCGCTAATTAACCGCGTCACTCAGGGTTTGTATCCTCCGGCTTCCACGGTCAAGCCGTATATGGCGCTCTCAGCCCTTTCCGCCGGGGTGATTACGCCAAATACCACCTTCTTCGGCGCGCCAACCTGGACGCTACCTGGTACTCAGCGCCGCTATCGCGACTGGTTAAAAACCGGACACGGTATGTTGAATGTGACCAAAGCGATTGAAGAGTCGGCGGATACGTTCTTCTACCAGGTCGCTTTTGAAATGGGCATTGACCGTATTCATCAGTGGCTGAGCAAGTTTGGTTATGGACAGCCGACAGGGATTGACCTGAATGAGGAGTATTCTGGCGTGTTGCCGAGCCGAGAGTGGAAACAGCGGGTCCATAAAAAACCGTGGTACCAGGGTGATACTATTTCCGTCGGTATCGGCCAGGGCTACTGGATCGCCACTCCTATTCAAATGGTGAAAGCGCTGACCACCCTAATCAACAACGGCAAAGTACAAAACCCGCATCTTTTGTACTCAATGAAGCAGGGGAATAAGGTCGAACGCTACCAGCAGCCGGCCAATTTACCGCAGGTTGGCGACCCGAAATCGCCATACTGGGGGATTGTCCGTAACGGTATGTATGGCATGGCGAACCTGCCGAACGGGACGGGATATAAGTTGTTCCATACCGCGCCGTATCAGATTGCGGCGAAGTCCGGGACCTCGCAGGTGTTTAGCCTGAAGGAGAACCAGACCTACAATGCCAAAATGATCCCGGTACGTCTGCGCGACCACATTTTTTATACCCTGTTTGCGCCGTATCAGCATCCGAAGGTGGCGATGGCGCTCATTCTCGAAAATGGCGGCGGCGATGGCGTTGTCGCCGGCCCGACGGCGCGCGCGATTCTCGACCATATCTTCGACCCGGCGAATGCGCCAGCTGCGGATAGCGCGCAAAGTAGCGTTCCGCAGGTCGAAAGCGCCGATGCGCAGTGACGACCTTAAGTGGTGGACGTCGTTAGCGCGCTATATAAGATTTGCCAACTGCGGCGACGGCGAGTTATCTCACGCCATAGCGCGATGATCTCGTCCAGCTGCAGCTCGTTAACGTCCTGCGGCTTGGCTACCGGTAGATGATAGCGCTGGCGCAGGGCGGCGAGCGCGGTTGCGCTGGCGTCCCGCGCCTGACCGTTCTGCTCAGCCAGCTGGTGTTGTAACTGGCTGAACTCAGCTTGCCCACACAGCGTTAACTGGCGAAGAAAGGTTTTACAGCAGCGTAGTAGATTACCGGCGGAACGGACGGGCGATTGCAGCGCCAGCAGCAGGCCATCGCGATCGGCGATCCGCTGATAACGGCAGCTCACCACGTAGCCAATCTGCTGTTCGACCCGCAGACGCTGGAAGAATTGCGGCTCGCAAAGTAGCGCCAGCAGTTGCAGCGCGGCCAGCGACGCCCCCTCAGGCAATGGAATAAAAACCAGAAGCGCGTTATCTGAGCTGGCGTGAGGAATACGCTGAATACCGCGGCGACAGCCCGCCGAAGAGCGAAGCTCGGCGTTGACCGGGGCGTTGAGCAAGCTCAACAGGCGGGCAACCTGCCGCGCCAGATTGCTGCTGCCGCCTACCATAGCCGCCAGCCAACCCTCCTGCGGCGGAGCGATAGTCAATTGTTCAGGTAATTGTTGCAGTAGCTGGCGAATGGCGATGGTTTCAGGTGCGACTACCGTCCCCGGAGCGGATTGAGATAATCGGCGCATGAGCGCGGTGACGACGCGCTCCGCTACGCCGCCGGATTCAGGTAGCTGTAGAGTAAGCTGCCAGTTGCCGTCCACCGTTTGCCACTCGCCGCTGCCGCCAGCATGGCGAAGTTGCGCGAGCAAGGGACGGATCTGCTGGCTTATCGCCATACCCTGCGCCTGGCTGAGCACGCTATAGAAAGGCTTGCGAACGATCAGCGTCGGCGTTTGATTATCTGCAATGACATGCAGCATTGGGCTGGTCGTTAGCGGCAGTTCAGGTGCCTCAGCGGTCGCCGCCTGCGGATAAAAGCTAAATGCCAGCGGATCCGTCACTATCGTCCGTGGCTGCCAGCGGCTGAGCGGCAAGGTAAAGCCCTGGGTTGCCACGCCATCGCCAGCCGCTATTTTGCGGCAAACCAGCGAAGAGGCCGGCGCCGACAGCAAGCTGGCGCAGAAGCCAGCAAAATCGACGGGCGGGGAATCGGGCGCAAAACCCAATGCCCGCTGGCGGAGCTGTTCGAGCGGGGTCAGTGCGTCAAAACGCCGCTGCGCCAGCTTGTAATAGTGCATCTGCTGTTCAGGCGAGGTGTGCCGCAATGCCTGCAGCCATCGCTCGACATGCTGCTTGATGGCGTCGGGATGGTCGCTGCTGAATACCAGCGCCAGCCAGCCGACGCGTTCATCCTGGTAAAGCCAGTTCAGCGCGACATCGTCCGCGAGCCCGCATTCACGCAGCCCGGCCAGCAGGCTGCCAGGCGCTTCATCCAGTAAGAATTCGCGGAAAGTAGTGACGTTGTCACCTTTTTCGATGAGCGGACAACGCCATACCGTCGGTTTGTCTTCAACGGCCAGTTGAAGATCCACATTGTTGCTAAAATGCGCAGAAGGCGGGCTTTCCGGCGGCAGGCCGCCAGGGAACCCCGCGGCAAAAAAATGGGCCAATTCGGCTAATTCATCAAGCGACTGCGGCCCCTGAAGCCATAGCTGCAGATGGCTGGCGACATAATAGCGCTGGTGAAACTCGCCGAGCGCACTCTGCAACGCAGGCAAGTTTCCGCCCAGCGAATCCATGCTGCCGACCTGAAAACGGCGAAAAGCCGCGGGCGCCGCCATCGCGTGACGGGCCGCGGCTTCACGGCGGGAGGGATCGTGCTGCTGGATAAGCCGGTTTTCCGCATCGATGACCGCCAGTTCCTGACGGATATTTTCAGGCGACAGCAGCGGCGCCCGGAGCGTATCCCGTAGACGGGTTATGCCCTCGGCCAGACTGTTGGCGGCGACCTCGAAGAAATAGGCGCTGTGGCGGGCAAGAGTGGTGGCGTTGACGCTGCCGCCCTGGCGTTGGATCCACGCCATCAATCGCTCATCATCGTGATAACGCTGGCTGCCGCGAAACAGTAAATGTTCCAGCAAATGGGCCAGCCCCGGCAGGGCATCGGTTTCGTGATGGCTTCCGGCGCCCACCTTAACCAACGCCGCCGCACGCGTCGCCTGCGGATGATGAACCAGCGTTGCGCGCATACCGCCTGCCAGTTCCACGATGCGGGTGGCGGTGGTCATCACAATTCCCGGGTTTTATAAATCAGCTGTGAACGGGTGCGGTTGCGGAACTGCAGCTGGCTGATTTTTATGTCGCTGCAGGCCGCTTCGCGCCGCGCTTCGAGGATTTTATGGTGGTGCGGCGATTTGCTGCACACCGGGTCAGCGTTATCGGCATTGCCGGTCAGCATAAAGGCCTGGCAGCGGCAGCCGCCGAAATCTTTCTCTTTTTCATCACAGGAACGACAGGGCTCCGGCATCCAGTCAAAGCCGCGGTAGCGGTTGAAGCCAAATGAGTCATACCAGATCGATTCCAGGCTCTGCTCCAGCACCGACGGGAACTCGACCGGCAGCTGGCGCGCGCTGTGACACGGCAGCGCGGTGCCTTCCGGGGTCACGCTGAGGAATATCGAGCCCCAGCCGCCCATACAGCCTTTGGGACGCTCTTCGTAGTAGTCCGGGGTGACAAAAAGCAGATTGGTCAGATTACCGTTAGCCGCCATTTTGTGTCGGTAATCAGCAACGACCTGTTCAGCACGGGCGATCTGTTCGCGGGTCGGCAGTAATCCCTGACGATTGAGGAACGCCCAGCCGTAAAACTGGCAGGTGGCGAGCTCAACATCATCCGCTTCCAGCTCGATACACAGCTCGATGATTTTATCGATCTGGTCGATGTTGTGGCGATGCAGGACAAAGTTCAGCACCATCGGGTAGTCGCGCGCTTTTACCGCTTTCGCCATCGCCAGCTTCTGCTGGAACGCTTTTTTGTTGCCCGCCAGCGCCGCGTTAAGCACTTCATCGCTGGCCTGGAAACTAATCTGGATATGATCCAGCCCGGCCTCGCTGAAGGCGTCGAGTTTGCTCTCGGTGAGCCCAATGCCCGACGTAATCAGGTTGGTATAAAAACCGAGATCGCGCGCGGCGCGAATCAGCTCCGGCAGATCTTTGCGCGTCAGCGGTTCGCCGCCTGAGAAACCCATCTGCACGCTACCCATGGCCCGCGCCTGGCGAAAGACCTCAATCCACTGTTCGGTGGTGAGTTCTTTCTCCTGCTGAGCAAAGTCCAGCGGGTTAGAGCAGTAGGGGCACTGCAGCGGACAGCGATAGGTCAGTTCCGCCAGTAGCCACAGCGGCGGATTAACGGCGGGTTTATTCTGGCTCACGGAAGATAATCCACTTCTGTTGGTAAGCTATCTGCAGGAATTCGATGACGTCGTCATCGACGCCGCCCGCTTCCGGGAAACGGGCGTTGAGTTCGGCGATTATTTTTGCCGCGTCGCGTTGACCATCGACCAGCTCGAGGATCGCGGCGGCGGTTTCATTCAGTTTCGCCATTCCTTCCGGATAGAGGATCACGTGGCTATCCTGAGCGGCTTCCCACTGCAGGCGGTAGCCGCGACGAAAGGCGATGATTGCGCTCTTTTGCATAGTTATACCAGTCGGGTCGTGTGCCAGGCCGCCTTGTCGGTGACCGTATGATAGGGCGGGCGCTGCAGTGCGTAGGCCATGGTCATGGCATCCAGCATCGACCACAGAATGTCGAGCTTAAACTGCAGGATCTCCAGCATCCGGTTCTGTTTTTCCGCGCTATCGCAGTAGATCTTCGCCAGTTCCAGTCCATGTTCGACGTCGCGATTGGCCTGGCTTAAGCGGCTGCGGAAGTAGTAATAGCCTTCTTCTTTAATCCATGGATAGTGCTGCGGCCAGCTGTCGAGGCGCGACTGATGGATTTGCGGGGCAAACAGTTCGGTTAGCGAACTGCACGCCGCCTCCTGCCAGTTGGCCCGGCGGGCAAAATTGACGTAGGCGTCGACGGCAAAACGCACGCCGGGCAGCACGTGGCGCTCGCTGAGTAACTCATCGCGGCTTAGCCCCACGGCTTCACCCAACTGCAGCCAGGCTTCAATACCGCCTTCCTGGCCGTGACTGCCATCGTGGTCGAGGATCCGCTGTACCCACTTGCGTCGGGTGTGGGGATCGGGGCAGTTCGCCATAATGGCGGCGTCTTTTAGCGGGATATTGGTCTGGTAGTAAAAACGGTTCGCCACCCAGCCCTGGATTTGCTCGCGGCTGGCCTCGCCGTTGTGCATCGCAATATGGTATGGATGATGGATATGGTAGTAGGCGCCTTTTTCCCGTAGCGCTTGTTCAAACGCCTGTGGCGATAGGGTTTCGCGAATCTGCATAGTTAGTCCTGAAGCGTGATAGGCATTCCGTCCCAGCTCACTTCAATTCCCTGTTGCGTCAGGGCGTTACGCTGCGGCGACTGCTCGTTAAGGATTGGATTAGTATTGTTGATATGAATCAGAATTTTGCGCTTCGCCGGGAGCGAGGCCAGCAGCGCCATCATGCCGTGTTCATCGCCAAGCGCCAGATGGCCCATATCTCGACCGGTATTGCGCCCGACGCCGGCAGCCTGCAGTTCATTATCCTGCCATACGGTGCCGTCAATCAGCAGACAGTCCGCTTTTTTCAGCCACGGCAAGAGCGCTTCGTCCGGTTCGCCAAGCCCCGGCGCATAGAATAGCGTCTGGCGGTTGCGTCGGTTTTCGATAAACAGCGCCACGTTATGGCCCGGCAGCGGTCTATCGCGAAACGGCGAGTAGGGCGGCGCATTGCTGGCGATGGGGACGGCGGTAAACTGCAGGTCGGGACAGGCGTCAACGGTAAAACTATTCAGCGGAGTGACAGGATGGTGAATCAGGCCGCCGTTCCAGTGCCGTAACATGGTAAAAATGGGAAAACCCGTGCTGAGATCCTCATGTACCTCCGGCGTGCACCATACCTGATGGGGGCAGCCTTCGCGCAGGCTCAGCAGCCCGGTCGTATGGTCAATCTGGCTATCGGTAAGAATAATGCCGCCAATATGCGTGCCGCGCAGAACGCCTTGTTTATTTAACTCTGGCGTATGGGCAATTTGCTGGCTGATATCGGGAGAGGCGTTACACAGCACCCACTCTTTACCGTTATCGCTCACGATAATGGAAGACTGAGTACGAGCAGTGGCCTGAATCGTGCCATTGCGCAGACCCTGACAGTTGGCGCAGTTACAATTCCACTGCGGAAAGCCTCCGCCAGCGGCGGAACCGAGGACTTTTATAAACATGAAGACGGACCAGATAAAAAAACAAAATGCCCGCACGGACGGCGGGCGGAGCGATTAGCGGTTGGAAATGTACAGCGTCACTTCCAGACCCAGACGTAAATCAATAAAAGCAGGTTTCTTCCACATCGTTTTTTCCTCTATAAAAATGCGACATCAACAACGTCGGTTGTGTCGGTTTTGTGATGGCAATCAAATATTGCCCCTCAGGGGGATAAAGGTCAACCGGCAACATGTAAGTATTTAACCTTGCGTTTACAATATAACCTATTGTTGCCAAACATTTTTTAATACCTTTTGCCAGTTGCCCCACAGCAGTTTATCCAGCACCAATTGTTCATAACCACTATGGCGCAATGCGTTGATTAGCCGTGGTAAACCGCTCACATCGCCCAATTCGTCCGGTAGCGTGATGCCGTCAAAATCGGACCCCAGCGCCACGTGATCGTCGCCCATGATGTTAATAAGATAGTCGATATGGTGAACGATGGTACGCAATGGGGTATCGCTATCGCGTTTGCCGTCGGCGCGCAGGAAAGCGTTGCCGAAATTGACGCCGACCACGCCGCCGCTGTCGCGAATTGCCCGCAGTTGTTCATCGGTGAGATTACGCGGCTGCGGGCATAGCGCATGGGCATTGGAGTGGGTGGCTACCAGCGGCGACGTCGAGTGATGGGCGGTATCCCAGAATGCTTTTTCATTCATATGAGACACATCAATCTGCATCTTCAGGGCATTGGCCTGCTTAATAAGATGGATACCTGCCGCTGTCAGTCCAGGCCCAGTATCCGGGCTACCGGGAAACGAACCATTAACGCCGCTGCCGAAGCGGTTAGCAATATTCCAGAACGGTCCAATGCTGCGTACCCCGGCGGCATAGAAGGCCTGCAGGTCGTGGCCCTCGCCATCAAAACCCCCGGCGCCCTCAATATGCGCCACCATTGCCAGTACATTATCCTGGCGGCAGCGTTCGATATCCGCCGCGCTCAGACACAATCTCAAGCGTCCAGCGGACTGCGCGACAAGTTGCTTCAGGATGGCCAGCTGCTGCCAGAGGATAGCGATCGGCTCCCACCGCTGGCTGGCGTATTGCGGCGCCATACGGGCAATATACTCCTGCGGCGGCACGAATAGCGCGAATAGCCCGCCGGCAAATCCGCCTTGCTGCATGCGCGGATAGTCGAGATGACCGTTCTCAATCCCGGCAAAGAAAGCGGTTGCAGGATCTTCGCGATGGTGAAGCCATAAATTGAGCAGCAGGTCATTGTGACCATCAAAAATCGCCATAGCGCTCCCTCTGCTGGTTGTACTGGAAATGCCTGACACGGTAACTGATTTGTTCGCTGCGGCAAGTGGAAATTCACAACTTAGCAACAATCGCCAAATCTGGCGTTTGTATCACACTGTATCAATCGACAACCCTCATACATGGCGATGCAAAAACACGATAAATCCCACACATGCGGGATACACAGGCCTGATTAACTGTTCACGTACTCGCTTAACGCTTCCAGATAAAAGGTGAAATGAGGATGAACAGATTATCCGCAATCCGTCATGTCAGCGCGGCGGCGCTGTGTCTCTCCGCGCTGTGGTCCGCCAGCGTGTGCGCTGCTGAAGACGCAGGCGCTTTCGACAAGGTGCAACAAATCAACGCCGGGGACTTGAATATCGGTTATGTCGATATGGGGCCACGCGATGGCCAGGCGGTAATTTTGCTGCACGGCTGGCCGTATGATATTCAAAGCTACGCGCAGGTGGCCCCGGCGTTGGCGCAGAAGGGGTACCGGGTCATCGTGCCGTATCTGCGCGGCTACGGCTCCACCCGTTTCCTGTCGGCTAAAACGCCGCGTAACGGTCAGCCATCGGCGATGGCGGCTGATATTGTGCATCTGATGGATGCGCTAAAAATTAAGCAAGCGGATTTCGCCGGCTTTGACTGGGGTGCGCGTACAGCGGATATCGTCGCGGCGCTCTGGCCGCAGCGGGTTAAGTCGCTGGTATCGGTGAGCGGGTATCTGATTAGCAGCCAGCAAATTGGCGAGAAGCCGTTACCGCCGAAAGCGGAACTGTCGTGGTGGTATCAATTCTACTTTGCCACCCCGCGCGGCGAAGCAGGCTACCGGCAAAATACCCATGACTTTGCCAAATTTATCTGGCATCAGGCTTCGCCGCGGTGGACATTCACGGAGGCCACGTTCGCCAATAGCGCGAAAGCGCTGGATAACCCGGATCACGTTGCCGTCACCATCAGCAACTACCGCTGGCGCCTGGGGTTGGAGCAGGGCGAAGCGAAATATGCGGCTTACGAACAGCGACTCGCGAAACTGCCGGCGATTAGCGTACCCACAATTACCATCGAGGGGGAAAACAATGGCGCGCCGCATCCGGCGCCGGATACCTATCGGGCGAAATTCACCGGTAAATATGAGCATCGGGATTTCAAAGGCGCAGTGGGACATAACCCGCCGCAGGAGGCGCCAGCGGAATTTGTTCAGGCGGTTATTGACGCCGATCGTTTATAAGCCTCACCGCGGCGCAAACGCAGAGTTGCGCTTGCGGAGAAGCCGCATATGCTTTTCATGAGCTTATTTTTCCGCAGGAGACGCCTTTGGAACGTATTGACCACATCCTGGTTGTCGATGACGATCGCGATATCCGCGAACTGATCGTGGGTTATCTGGAGAAATCGGGCTATCGCGCCAGCGGCGCAGCTAATGGCAAAGCGATGTGGTCCGTACTTAAAAACCATCAAATCGATTTGATTGTCCTCGATATCATGCTGCCCGGCGATGATGGTTTAACCCTTTGTCGCCAGTTGCGCAATGATGGCCAACAGGATATCCCGGTGCTGATGTTGACCGCGCGTAGCGAAGATAGCGACCGTATACTTGGTCTCGAGATGGGGGCCGACGATTATCTGGTGAAACCCTTCGTGGCACGGGAGCTACTGGCGCGGATTAAAGCCATTTTACGCCGCGCCCGCGCGCTTCCCCCCAATTTACAAATCAGCGAAGCCGGCAGGCTTATCGCCTTTGGCGACTGGCAGCTCGATACCTCAGCGCGGCATCTACTGGACAAGAGTGGCATAATTGTGGCGCTAAGCGGGGCGGAATATCGCCTGCTGCGGGTGTTTCTTGATCATCCTCAACGGGTGCTCAACCGCGATCAGTTGTTGAATCTTACCCAAGGGCGTGATGCCGAACTGTTTGAACGGTCTATCGATCTGTTAGTGAGCCGCCTGCGTCAGCGCCTGCGGGAGGACGCGCGTGAGCCCGCCTATATCAAAACCGTGCGCAGCGAGGGTTATGTGCTGTCAGTGCCGGTGTCGATCCGCGAGGCGCGATAATGAAAGTGTGGCCGGCGTCACTGCAGTCGCGCTTAATGTTGATGATTTTTCTCGCTCTGCTGCTTGCGAATGCCCTGACGCTATCGCTTCTGCTCTACGAACGCATGAGCAGCGCCCGTAGCGTCATGCTGGGCAACCTTGAATACGATGTCGCCACCAGCGTGGCTATTCTTGATCGTCTTCCGGCGCAAGAACGCCCGCATTGGTTGCCGCGTCTGGCGCGCGGTAACTACCGCTATCAGCTGTCTGCTGGACAAACTGGCGACTATCCCACCAGCTGGCGTACCCGCGATGCGGTACGCTCGTTACAGGAAGCTCTGAGCGGTCGCTATCCTGTGAGTATTGTCGCCGTCCCTGGACCGCGCGAACATATTCAGGCCCACGTGACCCTGCGCGACGGCGCGCCGCTGAGCATTGACCTGTGGCCAAAGCTGCCGGCCATCGCGCGTTGGCTGCCGCTGGTGCTGGTCGCGCAGTTTCTGTTACTGCTATTTTGCGCCTGGTACGCCGTCCGCCAGGTGGTTGCGCCGATGGCCCGTTTTACCCGCGCCATTGATACGCTGCAACCGGCTACTCCGGCGGCAGGGCCGCTGGCCGAGAAGGGGCCGCAGGAGGTGCAGCGCGCGGCGCGCGCCTTCAACGCGATGCAAAAGCGAATACAGGACCATTTGCAGGAGCGCGCGCGGATCCTGGCGGCGATCTCTCACGATTTACAGACGCCGATTACCCGTATGAAGCTAAGGGTCGAGATGGCTGACCAACCGGCACTCCGCGATAAGCTGTTACAGGATCTCGATAGCATGACCCGACTAGTTCGTGAAGGCATCGCGCTGGCACGATCGGCCGAACCGCTGGCAGAAGCGCCGCAGCGGATGAGTCTCAATGCATTACTGGATAGCATCGCCTGTGATTATGCCGACATCGGTAAAGCGGTCAGTTTTCATGCCGCTAAAGGGGCGGACGTCATGGCGCTTCAGCCGCAGGCGCTGCGGCGAATCATGAGTAATTTAATCGATAATGGGCTGAAATACGCCGAAAAGGTAGAAATCAGCCTGAGTTATTCGCCGAATGGCGATGTTATCATTCACGTTGCTGATGATGGCCCCGGCATCCCGGAAGAAGAACTCACCGCCGTACTGCAGCCGTTCTATCGCCTCGAGCAGTCACGTAATCGCGATACCGGCGGTACCGGTTTGGGGCTGGCAATCGCCGCCCAGCTCGCCGGACAGATGCAGGGAAGTTTGACCCTGCATAATCTGCAACAGGGCGGTCTTGAGGCGCGGGTACGTCTCAATACCGCCGCTTTGTATCTTTCTGTATCCACGTCAACTGCAGATAAATCCCTATACTAAACCGCCGTTTCACGGACATATCCGCCATACAATCGCCTGTTGTAATGCTGACGTTGCCACTTCGGCAACGTTGCGAAGGAGAATGATCATGGCTGTTGTGATTGCATTTTTGGCCGGTATGTTGACGCTGCTCAGCCCCTGTACCTTACCGGTGATCCCGCTGGTGTTTGCCAGCGTTAGCGGGCGTAGGGGACAACTGATCTTGTTGTTGTTCGGTATGGGGTTGATGTTTACCGCTGTGTCGCTGCTGGCCACGGCGGCAACAGGGTGGTTAGTCAATCTGACTATCGTTGGGCGTTGGCTGGCGCTGGGCTTTTTGGTCGTTGTGGCCATCAGTTTGCTGTCATCACGCGTTGCAGGCTGGCTCGGATCGCCAGCGGTGGCGCTGGGTAATCAACTTAACCAACAGAGCTATCGTTATGGCAGTGGGCTCGCTTCAGTGCTCGCCGGACTGGCGATTGGACTACTTTGGGCGCCGTGCGCGGGACCGGTGCTGGGGGCGATATTTAGCCTGGCGTTGTTGCAAGGAAATTCAGTGACGACCGGCATCTTGCTGCTTTCCTATGCCAGCGGATGCGCGCTGATGTTGCTGCTATTGGGGTGGTTCGGCGCGCGGCTGATTTCCTGTCTGCGCGGTGGTCAGGTGATAAGTGGGCGGTTGCGCCAACTGGCTGGCGTGGCGATGCTGGCCGCGGTGGCGTTAATCGCCAGCGGCAGCGATCGTTATCTGCAGGGCGCCAGCGGTTTAACCCATCGTCTGGAGCAGCGGCTCAGCGCGTTTATGCCGCAGGATCCGCAACGGGTTCGGCTGGAGCCGATCGTCGCGCCGCGGCCAACCAGCGCTATGCCGGATTTGCACGGCGGCACCGCATGGATTAATAGCCCACCGCTTACCAAGGCGGCGTTAAAGGGCAAGGTGGTGCTGATTGATTTTTGGACCCGCGATTGCATCAACTGTCAGCATACGCTGCCTTATGTACGGGCGTGGGCCAATAAGTATCGCGATGCGGGGCTGGTGGTGATTGGCGTACATACGCCGGAATATCCGTGGGAACGATCGTTGCCGCAGCTTCGTGAAGCGGTCAGCCAGCGGCAGCTAAACTATCCGGTTGTCGCGGATAACAACTACGCCATCTGGAATGCGTTTGGTAATCAGTACTGGCCGGCGCATTATTTCTTCGACGCGCGGGGACAACTGCGCTATACCGCCTTTGGCGAAGGCGGTTATGCCCGTCAGGAGCAGGTGATCCAACAACTGCTGCGCGAAGCGCGGACGTGAGAGGGAAATAAAAAAGCCGATAACAGCAGTTATCGGCTTTGCAGGACACTCGCTAATCGGCAGCGTCTTATTTCGCCAGCAGTTCCTGGGCAGTGCGTTCAACGAGGCTCAGCAGGACCTTCACATCCTCCAGCGTTACCACCGGGTTGAGCAGCGTCAGCTTCAGGCAGGTTACGCCGTTATGCTCGGTCACGCCGACGTTGGCGCGGCCGGACTCCAGCAGGGCGTCGCCCACGCGCTGGTTAAGCAGGGCGATCGCGGCGGTATCGCTACCAGCCATTTGCGCCGGACGTGAGCGGAACAGCACGCTTGCCAGCTGCGGCTGCATGACCAGCTCCAGCGTTGGTTGAGTCTGAATGAACTCCGCGACGTTTTTCGCCATCGTCACGCCATGATCGATGATTGAAGCGTACTGTTTCTTCCCCAGTGCCTCAAGCCCCATCCACAGCTTCAGCGCGTCGAAGCGGCGGGTGGTCTGCAGCGATTTGGAGACCAGGTTCGGAACGCCGTGTTCTTCATCAAACTCGGAGTTCAGATAGGCCGCCTGATAGCGCATCAGCTCGTAATGACGCGCCTCTTTCAGCAGGAAGGCGCCGCAGCTGATGGTCTGGAAGAACTGCTTGTGGAAGTCCAGGGTTACTGAATCCACTAACTCCAGGCCGTCGAGGTAATCGCGATACTGCTCGGACAGCAGCAGCGCGCCGCCCCACGCGGCATCAACGTGCAGCCAGATCTGGTGCTCCGCCGCGATACCGGCGATATCACGCAGCGGGTCAATCGCGCCCGCGTCGGTGGTACCGGCGGTGGCGACGATGGCCATGATCTGCTCGCCGTTGGCCTGCGCTTGCGCAATCTTGGCCTTCAGGTCGGTGACGTCCATACGGGCGAATTCATCGGTTTTCACCAACGTGACCGAGCGGTAGCCAAGCCCCATCAGCGCCATGTTCTTCTGCACCGAGAAGTGGGCGTTTTCCGAGCACAGCACTTTGTACTGCCGAATGTCGCCCGGAATACCATCCTGCTGGATGGAATGCCCCTGACGAGCGAAGAAGGCGTCGCGCGCCAGCATCAGGCCCATCAGATTGCTCTGGGTGCCGCCGCTGGTGAAGACGCCAGCATCGCCAGCCGGATAACCGACCTGCGCGCGCAACCACTCGATCAGTTTCATCTCGATGATGGTCGCCGACGGACTCTGATCCCAGGAGTCCATGCTCTGGTTGGTGGCGTTGATCAGCACTTCCGCCGCCTGGCTGATAACCAGGCTCGGGCAGTGCAGGTGCGCCACGCACTGCGGATGATGCACCGACAGGCTGTCTTTCAGGAAGTACTCGATCGCACGTTCAATCGCCGCCTGGTTGCCCAGACCCTGTTCGTTAAAATCAAGGGTGATGCGCTCACGGAGTTCATCAACGCTTTTCCCCTGATACATTTCAGGTTGTTGCAGCCACTGCGCAACCGCCTGGCTGGTCTGGGAAATGACCTGCTGGTAAGCGTCAATGCTTGCCGCGGACCCAGCCAGAATCGGATTCAATTTGGACATTGCGGTCACTTACTCCACTCAGACCGGTTTTACGCCGGCGGCCAGCAGGGCCTGTTCAAACTTATCGAGGAATACTTCCAGCTCCGCATCGCTAATCAGCAGAGATGGCAGCAGACGCAGTACGCAACCGTGACGGCCGCCGCGTTCCAGGATCAGGCCCGCTTCGAAGCATTTCTTCTGCAGCAGCGCGGAGAGTTCACCGTCAGCCGGGTAGCAACCCATATGATCCTGCGCCTCGTTCGGCTTCACGATTTCGATACCGATCATCAGACCGAGACCGCGAACGTGACCGATAACCGGATAGCGTTTCTGCATTTCCGCCAGTTTGCCTTTCAGCCACTCGCCCTGGGCGGCGACTTTGTCGGCAATCTTGTTATCACGCAGGTGGCGCAGGGTGGTCAGGCCGGTGGCCATCGCCAGCTGGTTGCCGCGGAAGGTGCCAGTATGGTGGCCAGGTTCCCAGGCATCGAACTCTTTCTTAATGCCCAGAACCGCCATTGGCAGACCACCGCCGACGGCTTTTGACATCACGATGATGTCCGGCTCGATGCCGGCGTGTTCGAAGGCGAAGAATTTACCGGTACGGGCGAAACCTGCCTGAACTTCATCGATGATCAGCAGAATGCCGTGCTCTTTGGTGACTTTGCGGATGCGCTGCAGCCACTCAACCGGCGCCGGGTTCACGCCGCCTTCGCCCTGTACGGCTTCAAGGATGACCGCAGCAGGTTTGCGAACGCCGCTTTCCACGTCGTTGATCAGGTTTTCGAAGTAGTAGGTCAGCGCTTTCACGCCCGCTTCGCCGCCGATACCAAGAGGGCAACGATACTGGTGCGGATAAGGCATAAACTGGACTTCCGGCATCATGCCGTTGACCGCCGCTTTTGGCGACAGATTGCCGGTCACGGACAGCGCGCCGTGGGTCATCCCGTGATAACCGCCGGAGAAGCTGATCACCGCCGTACGGCCGGTGTATTTTTTCGCCAGCTTCAGCGCGGCTTCAACGGCGTCAGCGCCGGAAGGACCGGTGAACTGCAGGCAATACTCTTTCCCTTCGCCCGGCAGGCAGGAGAGCAGGTATTCAGAGAAGCGATCTTTTAACGGTGTTGTCAGATCGAGGGTATGTAACGGCAAGCCGCTGGTAATGACACTTTGGATGCTCTGCAGTACTTCAGGATGATTATGGCCCAGAGCGAGGGTCCCGGCGCCGGCGAGGCAGTCCAGGTACTGTTTGTTATCCGCATCGGTCAGCCAAACGCCTTCGGCTTTGGTGATGGCGAGCGGCAACTTGCGAGGGTAACTCCTGACATTCGATTCGAATTCAGCCTGACGGGCCAAAAAGGTTTCGTTGTTCGCGTCCAATAAATCTGCACTTAAAGTATCAATACGGACTTTATCCGTCATCATATCACTCCCACAACCAGCGTTACGTTTGAACTCTGGTTGAATAAAAAGGTTTAGAAAATTGAATCGGCATTCATAAAGCGCGCACAATATATGGCTTTTTAAATCCGCATTCAATCTTTAATTTATGGCGCTATTTTGACGTCATTATTACATACAGGGGTGTCAATATAATTAGCTGATTTAAAAGCTAAATTTCGATTGTTTTTAAAACCATGGAAAGTGTAATTATTAGTGAGAAAGTCTATATATTTTTATTACCGCTTCGCTGAATGACTGACGGAAATACTTCCGTCAGTTTTATGGTTACTTAACGCAGTTCAACCGCATAATTTGCTAAAGGTGTTACTTTTTTCACCAACTTATTGTTATATAAAAATTGTTCATACGCGTCATAGCGGGGCCTATCTAACGCTGCCGGATCGGTAGCGAACAGCGGCACGCTCTGCAACCACGCCTGCTGATTCAGTTCGGTATTGAGTTCCGGATGCTCTTTAGCAAACCGCTGCCAGGTTTGCTGCGGATGGGCGCGCAAATAGCTCACGCCCTGCTGTAATGCGTCGAGAAACTTTTTGATTTTAGGGGCGTTGACCTCGGCCTTGTTTGCCACGATCACCAGTTCGTCGTAAGCGGGCACGCCATAGTCTTCCACGTTCATGACCACCGGTTTTTTGCCCTGCAGTTTGAGTTCCAGCGCTTCGATATTGCGATAACCGCCGATAACGGCATCAACCTGGCCGGCCAGCAGAGCGCTGGTGAGCTGGAAGTTAACGTTGATCAGTTTGATGCTGTCAGGGTCGATGTTGGCGTGCTGCGCCATGGTGGCCAGGGTCGCCTGTTCAATACCGCTCACCGAATATCCCACATTTTTACCTTGTAGATCGGCCGGAGATTTGATGCGCGGATCCAGCGCAATCACTGTGTTCAGCGGCGAGTGGATCAGCGTACCGACTCGAACCAACGGCAGTCCTTCATCGGCGAAGAAGTGAACCTGCGGTTGATAGGTTATCGCTAAATCCGCCTGGCGAGCGGCAACCAGGCGCGGAGGGAGCGCCGGGTCGGAAGGGGGGATGATGTTGACATCCAGCCCGGCATCCCGAAAGGCGCCAATCTGTTCCGCCACCATAATGGGCGCATGATCCGGGTTGATGTACCAGTCCAGTACCAGGGTCAGCTTTTCATTTGCCGATGCCTGACCGGAAACCAGCAGAGTGAGGCCGGCCAACAGAGGTATACGCATATCTCTTCCTTATTATCTGTTGATAAGTTATTCCGGCGACCAGTCGATCAGCCGGTGCAAAAAGGCGTCGACCGCCAACCACAGCGCGATGGTCAGCAGCACTAAAATGAACAAGGCGGCGAAGCAGATATCGGTTTGCAGGCGGGCATTGGCATTCAGCATTACGTAGCCGAGTCCCTCGGCGGAGCCGACCCATTCGCCAATAATCGCGCCGATGGGGGCGACGGCGGCGGCCATCCGCAGGCCGGAACCTAGCGCGGGTAGCGCCGCCATGAGCCGGACATGGCGCAATTGAGCGCCAAAGGAGGCGCCCATGGTACGGGCCAGATCGAGATAGTCGCGATTGACCCGTTGCAGACCATCAAAGAAAGCCGAGGTAACAGGGAAGAAGATAACCAGCACCGCCATCATGACCTTGGCGCTCATACCAAAACCAAACCACAGCACCAGTAGCGGTGCGAGGGCGAAGACCGGAATGGCCTGGCTGGTCAGTACCAGCGGCATCAACCAGCGTTGTAATCGCGGCGACATGGTCATACAGAGCGCCAGCACCATACCGAGCGCGACGCCGAGCGCCATTCCGCTGAGAATTTCGCTTAGGGTGACCAGAGTGTGGCTGGCCAGATAGCTGCGGTTATTCCACAGCGCTTCAGCGACCGCCGCCGGAGAAGGTAACAAAAAGGCGGGAATGCCGCTGTTGCTCGCCAGTTGCCAGAGCAACAGTAGACCACAAAAGACGCTGCTCCCGCGCAGTAACTTGCCCCTCATCCGTTCGCCCTCATCAATTGCTGCAGCAGCTGCGCCTGACTTGCCAACAGCGCGCCATCATCCGGTGCGCGAGGCGGAGCGCCACTTAAATGATGGCTATCATCAATTTCACCATCAGGCGAAAGCACCAGCAGCCGATGGCTGAGGCGGCAGGCTTCCATCGGGTCGTGGGTAATGAGCACCACGGTTCGTCCGGTCAGTAAGCGCGCGGCCAGGCTCTGAATGCGTGTGCGGGTGAGGGTATCGAGGGCGGAAAACGGTTCATCCATCAGCACAATGGGGCGATCTTCATAGAGGGTGCGCGCCAACGCCGCGCGCTGGCGCATCCCGCCGGACAGCGCGGCAGGGCGATCATCAGCGCAGGAGGCCAGTCCTACCTGCTCAAGAAGCTCGTTGACGCGGGTGTTGTCGACCTTCTCACCGCGCAGCCTGGCGCCGAGGGCGACATTTTCCCGCACGTTAAGCCACGGATAGAGCAGATCTTTTTGACCCATCCACGCCAGTCGCGTAGTGACGGGAAGGCCATCGCTGGCGACAACGGTTCCGCGGGTTGGCGTCGCCAGCCCGGCGATAATACGCAACAGGCTGGTTTTGCCCGCGCCGCTGGCGCCAAGGAGCGACACCCATTGCCCGGCGGCAATATCAAAGGCGAGATCGCGAAAGATAGTCCGTGTGCCAAAGCGCAGGCATAAATCGCGAACGTGAATGCCTGGCGCCATCACGCCTGGACCTGCCCGGCGGCATTCAGACCCATCTGCCAGAAATTGCCTTCCAGCCGGGTAGCGGTAGTAAATATGTCGCTCAGTCCGGCGAACCGTGATTCCGCGCCGCGCTGTTGCCAGAGGGTTTCCAGCAGGCCGATCGCCGCGTTGACGCCCTGAAGATAGCTCTCGTCCCCGTAGTTGCGGATCCATGAAGCATAGGGATTATCGTGCAAGTTGGTTTGTGGGTTGTGCAGCAGACCGAGCCCGATTTCCGCGTAACCCGCAACGCAGGGCAGCAGCGCCGCCAGCAGATCCAACGCGTCGCCGGCGTGGCCGATATCCAGAACGTAGCGCGTGTAGTTGACGGTTTCCATCGCTTCGCTTTGCAGGGCCATAGCGTCTTCATTCAGCCCCCATTGCTCGCAATAGCCCACATGTAGCGGTAGCTCAGCAAGGATGGCATTCATCGAGGCGGCGGCGGCGCGCATCTCCGGCAACGTGCGAAGTTTGCTGACCAGCAGGGCGTAGCTGCGAGCGAAGTGGATCAGGAACAGATAATCCTGGGTTAAATAATGACGAAAGGCTACCTGCGGCAGCGTGCCCGCGGCTAATTGCTGGAGGAAGGGGTGCGATACGTAGCGTTGCCACTCGCCACCGGCCTGCTCACGCAGTCGACCGTAAAGACCTTGGGTAAAAGCGGGAATCATCATGGGACCTCCTGAAAATAAGGGGAGATCCGGGCGTGCAGAAGTGTGAACAGGTAAAAACTGAAAACTGGCGAACATGCCGACCCGTCCCTTCGCTGGCATGACCCAGATCAGGTTCAAAGGGTTCGGTTTTTACGCCATCTCAGCCCTCACGGGACACCCCTCGGTTGCGACATGTTATACGTCATTCACTTTTTGATTACAACGGTGACAAGGTAAAAAGCGTCGATAGTAGTGACACTGTCACATTTGAGTGGTTATGCGCCAGATCGATAAATAACATTTATCAATTTGTGTGATTAACCACGCTTTTTTATCCAAAAATAAGCAAAGTAAGGCGAGGGTAAGTTGGCGAAGAACAAGGGCTTACGATATATTTTTAGCACATTCCCTTAATATCCCCTTATGAATGCGTCAGTGCTGGAGACCGCATGAAGCTGGCAGGCCTTACTCTTTTACTGATGCTTGCCCTTGCGCCTGACGTGTCTCGAGCCGCCCAATTGTTCGATCCTGAAGATGGCATGCTTGATATGAGCCAGTATCTGCAGGATAACCCGTACGGTTTTTTGCCGGTGCCGGTAATGATCACCGAGCCGGCTATCGGCTACGGCGGCGGTCTGTTTGGTTTATTTCTGCATGGTAAAGGCTCCCGCGAGGGCGATCGTTTTATTCCACCAGCGCTAACCGGGTTCGGCGGCGGCGGGACGCAAAATGGCACCTGGTTCATCGGGGCCGCGCATCGCCATACGTGGAATCACGACCGGATTCGTTACCTGGTTGGCGCGGGCTACGCCAATGTCAATCTCGATATCTATTCGGGCGATATTGCCGGTTTTAACAAAAATGTGGCGGTGCAAACCCATACCAAAGGTTTTGGCGGTTTACAAAAGCTGTTATTCCGCGTGGGGGACTCGCCGGTTTTTCTTGGCGCCTCGCAATTCTATGCACATACCGATGTGACCGCGGACAATCAGGTGATTAACAAGGTGTGGCAGCGGGTGCTGGGGGAGAAAAGCACCTCTTCGGCGTTGGGCGTGGTGGCGGAATATGACACCACCGATAATTTTTTCTACCCTAAGAAAGGGTTATCGCTACAGGGCGAGTACCGTTTTTACCGCGCTCTGCTTGGCGGCGACTATCATTACAATCAGTTGTCGCTGGATGGTAAATACTTTATCCCGCTGGCGCCGACCTTAACCCTGGCGCTGGCGGCGAATTATCAGTCGCTAACTCATCATGACAAGCACTTGACGCCAATGGCCCGGCCTTACATCGAACTGCGTGGCATCTCGCGTTTTCGCTATCAGGGCGATTATGTCGCTGTCGCCCAGACACAACTGGCCTGGCAATTTGCGCCGCGCTGGATCCTGCAGGGTTTTGTCGGCGTCGGTAGCGCCGCTGACGAAGCCGGGGCGTTGTGGCAGCAAAACGAAGTGGCGTGGGGCACCGGTTTTCGTTATCTGGTCGCCCGTCAGTATGGATTATTTACCGGCGTCGATGTCGCCTTCAGCGAACACGAACAGGCGGTCTATTTTAATGTGGGTTCCGGACTGTAAAGGTACATATAAAAAATGAGATGGAAAACAACCGTCATTACGCTGCTATTAACCTCTGGCGCCGTGTGGAATGCCTGTGCGGCGGAAAGTGACGACAGTGATAGCTACTTTCCCATATGGGGCGACGAAGCCCGCGCCCGCGGTTATTCCATTCCGCTGCCGTTTGGCGTCAATCTCAGCTATATGAATATGCGCCAGGATATTATGGTCGACAGCATCACCTTTTCCGGACTGAAGCTGGGTAACCATCCAATCCCCAGCGATATGTTCGCCATTGACGCCGGACACACGCGGGAGAAGAGCAAAACTGAGAACCTGCGTCTCGATATGTGGGTATTTCCATTCCTTAATGTCTACGGAATTTTGGGCCACACCCGCGGTTCGTCGGTGTCGAATGTGTCGGTCGATGCTGACCCGACGCAATACCGCGGTCTGGATCGCATCATCGCCGGCGCGGTGCATAACCTCAACCAAAGCGGCGAGTTGCAAAACATCGATTTTGTCCTTGATTTCAAAGGTACTACCTGGGGGGGCGGGTTCACGCTGGCTGGCGGCTATGAGAACTGGTTTGCCCTCGTCGATACTAACTACACCCGCACCGATTTTGATATTCTCGACGGCAGCATCTCTGCCGTGACAGTGTCACCTCGCGTGGGTTATCGATTTGATCTACAGGGGATTTCTGGCCCTTCGCATCTCAGCGTGTGGGTTGGCAGTATGTATCAGGACGTGCAACAGGAGTTCAAAGGCAACCTTGCTGATTTGCATATGCCGCCACAGCTGCAACCATTGATTGCCGCGGTCAATAAAGACGGCGACGGCAAGTTTGATGTCAAACAGAAACTCACTTCACCGTGGAATATGCTGATCGGCGCCCAGTACGAAATCACGCGTAACTTCAATGTGCTAACCGAATTTGGCTTTAACGAGCGCAATAGTTTCTTTGTCGCTGGCGAATACCGTTTTTGACTTAACGGCGCGTAGTCATCGGCGAGTATGATGCGCGCTGTTTTTGTGTGGTGGAGAACGCTTTTGATGCGTAAGAGTTTGTGGTGGTTATGGGCAGCCGCTTTTTCGGTATTTGCCCAGGACCCGGTATTACCGACGATTCCCGTTAATCATGTCAGCCCGGTAGTGGGTGAACTGTCACCGCCGGAATCGCTGCGCCCATGCTGCGCCTTCGGGTTCGATCTGCGGGTGCGCGCCATTGGCGTGCCGATCCCGGTTTATCAGATTGGCAATGTGCTGACGCTCGATACCTTAGGTGAGCATCATTACAACGATAGCGCGCTCGGCGCGGTTAAAAATCTGATTGGCTTAAGCGATGAGCACAATGGCCTTATCTATACCCGCCGCGGCGGCTTTATTGATATTGCCCATGTGCGCGATACCGCTGATTACACCTTCTATTTATTCAGCCGAATTTATCCCACGCTCGGCCAGCCAGGACGTATCTTTTACAGCGAGGAGCTGGGCGTCCGCCGCGTCCAGTTAAATGCCTTTACGCCGCCGGCTTCAATGCCGCAGCGATATACGATAGCCGCGTGGCTTGCCGGCCATCTGGCCTTTGAAATTGCGCAATGGCATGAGATCGCCCAATGGTATGGCTTCCAATCGGTTCCGGGCTTTTCGGAAGAGATTTCCGCCTTTTCGCCGGAGGATCTCTACTCCAATCTGCTGGGCGCACGTCTGGCGATCAACGTCATATTGCAAGGGCAAGCCGGTTCGGTCGATGCCTACAACCGGGCGATGGAAGCGGCGTTAAAACAGGCGTTGGTCAAACTGCTGGTCGCGCCGCAAAGTGAGACGGAACGGATGTTTCGCGAGATTGACGGCGACTGGTGGAACAGTAAGCGCAGGGTACCGGACAAATTTTTGGTACTGAAGCGGAATTACGATCTCAGCGAAAATCGCCTGCCAACGCCGGTTCCTTTTGAACGCACGCCGCCGTATCGTCTGACGATGCCAAAGGAAGTTGCCGGGTTTACGCTCGCTGAACTAGGTCAACTGCAAATCCATCCAGGGCAGGATATGCAGTCGCTACCAGCACCGCAAAATTTTTATTCTCCGCAGCAGTTCCAGCAGCTTGCTGATAAAGCGCAGCAGGCGGATGCCATTCAACTGCAGCGTATTGAAAAATAACTAACGATTGGTCACTGCTGGCTATACTCAATCAAACTAATCCCCCCGTTGAGGTAGCATCAGACCATGGTATTTGTCGTTCCGCGCGCGTCCTGGCTACTGCTGGCGGTGCTATTCGTCAGCCAGGCAGGCTATGCCCTCGACGGCAGTCGGCTAAAGCAGCGTGCGGACGCGGTGCTCACCTTAATGAGTTATACCGTGGTGCCTGATGTAACCGCCAGCGACCTGAATATTGGTTCCGGCGCCAATGAGAAAAACGAACTCACCATCACCCAATTCGGCGGCGGCGCAACGCTGAGCAACAGTTTTCCTCTCTATCTGGAAGGCACCATGGGTTATAGCCGCTACGACCCACAATTTGTAATCAGCGATGGCGACCAAAGTCGTACCATCCCGACCAAATGGAACAGTCTGACCGCCACCGGCGGCGTCGGCTGGGACTTTCCGTTGTATCAGGACCGCTGGGGCGGAAAACTGGTACTACGGCCTATCTTCAATATGATGCTGGGCACCATGGCCAGTGATGCGCGTCTTGGTCGCTGGGCGCTCGAACGTAAAACCGATGCCGATATTCGCTTCCTCGATGGTGGACGACTGAACGCCTATGGGTTGGGCGGGTCGCTAATGCTCGATTATGAACTGTTTTCCAAAACGCAGGATATTGATATAGAGGCGCGCTATTCCGCGATGAATTTACAAACCTTCGGTAGCACATCTGAAGCGGTACAGGGGCAGGCCAGTGCCGAAAATCTGGGTATCTACCTTCGCCGACGCGCGCCGATTGCCGACTGGACGCTGCTGAAAAGCCCGGTGCGCTATGTGCTGGAAGGCGCCCATACCATGTATCTCGGCGACCAGCGCGGTGAACTCGGCTTTGATAGCCTGAGTTCGCTTGGTATTGGTCTGGAACTTGACAGTAGCCAGTATCCGGTATTTATCACCCGCACCCGACTGGTGGCCCGCTACATGTTCGGTAATAACACCGAAGGTTATGGTCTCGGTTTAGCAATGAGTTTCTGAGTGCTATTGCCCGTTTTCGTGATTGCGTTATTTTTTCATTTTTATTGGCAATATTTTCTTCGCTGATTCGTCTACCTCGATACATACATTTTAATGAGGTAATTGACGATGAGAGATTTTGAACGACACGGGCATCATCACCAGGGTTTTGGTCGCCATAGACTGGCGCGACCGCTGATCATCGGCGTGGCGATTGTTGTGGTACTGAGTCTGGTCGTGATGTCGCTATGGAACGCCTTGCTGCCGGCTATCTTCGGGGTGAAAAGCATCGGTTTCTGGCAGGCTTTGGGGTTGCTGGCGCTGTGCCGTATCTTGTTTGGCGGTTTAGGTTTTCATCGCGGTATGTTTGGTATGGCGCAGGCGCGTCGACGCATGCATGAACGCTGGATGACCATGACCCCGGAGCAGCGAGAGGAGTTTGCTCAACGTTTTGGTCGCCACGGACATCACGGCCGCTGCGGCTGGCATGAACGTCGCGGCGGGCAACCGACTGACGATAACACCTCGGCGAAGACGCCGGATGCCGAGTGAACGAGGTAAACAACACGATGGCGGGGGAATCACGGCTGTTGTCTGCGCTTGCCGCCTGTCGTGCGCGTTTAAGGGCGTTTATTCGCGGTAGAACCGCCGTACGTGACGATGCCGATGACATCCTGCAGGAAGTTACCCTGCAACTGATGAAAGTCGAGCAACCGGTGGAGAACGTGGCGGCATGGTTATTCCGGGCGGCGCGTAATGAAATGACCGATCGGTCGCGCAAGAAGCGCGAGTTGCCATTAACATTCGACAGCGATGAGGATGGCGATGGCGGCTCTGCCGAGGATGAGCTGGCGGAAACGCTGTTTGGCGTCGCGCAGACGCCGGAGGAAGCATACCTTAAAGAACTGCTGTGGGAGGCATTAACTGAAGCGCTGGCGGAGTTGCCGCCGCTGCAGCGAGAAGCCTTCGAGAAAACCGAACTGCAGGGCTATAGCTACAGGGAGTTGGCGGCAGAGAGCGGCGCCAGCGAGCAGGCGTGGCTGTCGCGTAAACACAAAGCGGTACTCTTTCTTCGCAGCCGATTGCGAACGCTTTACGATGAACTTACCTCGCCTTAACTCATGCCCGGCGGCATATCGCGCCGGGCTTTATTGTATCCTTATTTCTATAACAGCGTCGCCAGCCACTCGGCGAAGACGCGCACCTTGCGTGATACATGACGATGGGGATAGATAAGCGATAATTTTCTGGAGGGAACCGGATTATTCGGCAGGACCTCAACCAACTCCCCGCTCTTCAACCAGGGGTGCAGGAAAAGATCCAGGCCCTGCATAATGCCTAGCCCAGCCAAACCGGCGGCGATGTACGTCTCTGAATTATCCACCACCAGTTTGCCGGCCAGCGCAAGAGTCTGCGGTCCGGCGTCAGTCTGAAACACCCAGCGCATGGTCTGATGATTACTGTTATTCAGCCAGTTGATCGCCTGATGATGCTGCAGGTCGTCAAGGGTTGTGGGAACGCCGTGTTTCGCCAGGTAAGCCGGGCTGGCGCAGGTTTTCATACCGACGGTACCGAGATGACGTGCGATATAGTCACCGTCTTCAAGTTCGCCGATGCGCAGAACGCAATCGAGGCCCTCACGAAGCATATCCCGCCGCCGGTCGGAGCTGCTCAGCACAATTTCAAGCTCCGGATGCTGATGATAAAAGGCGGGGAGATTCGGTACGACCACTAACTTCGCCAGGGCGATAGGCATATCGACGCGCAGTTGACCCTGCAGCGGACGCTGCGGGGCGAAAGATTCCATCAGCTCGTCGGCCTGCGCCAGCAGAGGTTTACTACGACGATAAAACGCCTCGCCATCAGGGGTGAGGTGGATCTGTCGGGTGGTACGCTGCAGCAGCCGAACGCCGCAGTGCTGCTCCAGCTGCTGTAGCGCTTTCGTGACCGCCGGGCGGTGGATCTGCAGGTTCTCGGCGGCGCGCGTAAAGCTGCCAGACTCGATGATCTCGATAAAAATCTTAATAGATTCAAAAAGATTTAAGTTCATTTGTGCCGATGCGCTCCGATGACAACATGGTATTTCTTTTTGATTATTACTTATTTAATAACAGTGAAGGATAATTTTTACTATTTTTCCAAACAATAAAGCGGCCTACAGTGTCCTCATCCCAGCGCTAAGCGCCAGAAAACACACTAAGGAAGTCGCATCATGCAAAACCGTTCTGTTAGCCATATTCTCGGTATTGAAAAACCTGTCATTCAGGGGCCGCTATCCTGGCTGACCGACGCCCGATTGGTCGCCGCCGTCAGTAATGCCGGAGGGCTTGGCGTATTAGGGCCGAACGCAGGTTTAACCGCGCAAACCGCCGTCTCGACGCCGCAGGAAACGGCAGAAAAGATGCGTGAAGAGATCCGTAAAACGAAATTACTCACCGAGAAACCTTTTGCCGTCAATCTCATTCCGACGGTTGAAAACGATATCTGGACGCCGCCGATTGTAGAGGTAGTAAAAGAAGAGGGGGTTAAAGCGGTGGTTTATACCGGCTATGGTCAAGGGGCTATCATTCCCGCGCTGTTTGCTTCTCTTAAGCAGGCCGGGATCAACATTATCTATCGTGATATTAACCCGACGCCGGAAAACAGCCGCGAGGCCGAGGAGATGGGCGCTGATGTTATTGTCGCCACCGGGTTCGACGAAGGAGGAACGCTTCCGGGGACGGCATTGGGAACGTTTTCTATCGTGCCATTGATTGTCGATGCGGTGAAGCGCGTGCCGGTGCTGGCGGCTGGGGGGATTACCGACCGGCGCACCGCCAGGGCCGCCCACGCGCTGGGCGCGCAGGGGGTATTTGCCGGTTCCGTGTTTATCAGCACCACCGAGAGCCGCGTGCCGCAATCGGTGAAAGAGATGATCGTGCAAGCTAACGGCCTGGATTTGCTGCTATTTCGCACATTGCCGGATTACTATCGTTCGCTGCCGGGCAAATTAGCCGCCAGACTGGTGGCGTTAGATAAATCCGGCGCCAGTAATGAAATCATAGCCGCGGAAATGGGCGGGTTGCGCGGCCTACGGATTGGCATGCTGGAGGGCAACACTGATGAAGGTTACATTTCACTGGGAACCGGCATCGGCAGTATTCAGCAGGTCAAGAGCGTCGCGGAAGTAGTGGATGAACTGACGGTTTAATCTCAACCGCTGCGCTCTCAGGCGGAAAACAGAAACTCCCCGTTCGCACAACGGGGAGGGTGATTAGCACAAATTAGCTCCCCCAGCGCTGCTGCAGATACTGAACCGCCTGCTGGGTTTGCGGCTGGTTAAGGTTGTTCTCGCGAAACAGAATCGTCCCCTGAATACCTGGTGTGGTTTCATTGAGGTCGATCTGCTTTTTCAGCTCCGGCACGCCGCCGCCGACCATCCAGTCTGGTTCATTTTTTGACGGTTCACCGACTTTATACAGCGCCACGCCGATATAGAGCCGGGTGTGAGTGGGTTTCACGACATCGGCCCACCACTTAGCCAGCACATCATAGCGCGCGGCATCGCGGGCGAACGGCCAGTACAGCTGCGGCGCGATATAATCCAACAGCCCTTGTTGAACCCAACTGCGGGTATCGGCATAGGACTCATCATAGGCCGCCGCGCCGCGGGTGTCAGAACCGGCCGGATCGTGGGAACGGTTGCGCCATACCCCCGCCGGGCTGACGCCAAACTCAACCTGCGGATTCAGTTTCTTGATGGTCTGCGAGACCTGCGCTATCAACTGTTGGGTGTTATGACGCCGCCAGTCGGCTTTCGAGGCATAACCCTGACCATATTGCTGATAGGTTTGATTATCGTTCAGCATCGATCCCGGTGTTTCAGTATAGAAATAGTCATCAAACTGCACGCCATCGATAGGATAGTTTTGCACCACTTCCGCCACGATACTGGTGATCCAGTCTCGGACCTCCGGGATCCCCGGATCGAGAACAAAGCGATCGCTGGCGGTACGTATCCAGTTGCGGTGCAGGACAAATACGCTGGCGGGGACCTGAGTCAGGGTGTGGTTAAGTTCGGCGATGGTGGCGGGTTTGGTATTGACCGAAACCCGATACGGGTTGAACCACGCGTGAACTTTCATCCCGCGTTTATGCGCTTCATCGAGCATAAACTGCAGCGGATCGTAACCGGGATTTTCGCCAATTTTGCCGGTCAACATGTCTGACCACGGCAAGATGTGGGACTCCCACAGCGCGGTGCCATCCGGTTTAACCTGGAAGAAGACGGTATTGATGCCCAGGCGTTGTAGATTGTCGAGTTTGGCGATCAGCGCCAGCTTTTGCTGGCTGATACGGCTTTCCGGGCTACTAGCGATAATTGAACCCACCGGCGGCCAGTCGAGACGGGAAACCGTGGTGAGCCAGACGCCGCGCACCGGCTGCTGATTTTTTGCCGATTTTTGCGCAACGGGCGGTTTGCTGGCGGTCACCAGCGATTTTGGCGCTTTACTGGTGCAAGTCACGAGCAGCAATACGGCGGCAGCAACCGCGCCGAGCCGGGTCATGCAGGTGACGGAGAGGAGGCGACGAGAAGCGATAATCATTACTCCCGTAGGCATGTAGACGCTTGAAAAATCACATTGTCTAATGATTCCCCCACCAGGGCAAGCCGCGCTCCGATGTAAAGAAAAATAAAATGCCTTTTGTCTGGTATCCGTACGCATAACGTGCAGAGCTAACGACAACCTTTCACAGCATTTAGCTGAAAAAGCAGAATTAACCTGGATAATTAGCTGGTCAGTTGTGTTACAACATATTACGAGACGCACAGCTAAGGAGAATCCGATGCGAAAAATATTATTGCTGGCCGCCGTTTTGCTGGCATCCGCACCGATCGTCACCCAGGCCGAAGAGATTACGCTTTTACCGGCTATTAAACTGCAGATAGGCGACCGTGATTCCTACGGTCATTACTGGGACGGTGGCCGTTGGCGTGATAAAGACTACTGGCATCGTCATTATGAATATCGTGACAAGCACTGGCGAAAGCTAGAGAAAAAACAGCGTAAAGCCTACGAGAAGGGCTATCACGACGGTCGTAAAGACGCGAAGAAGCGTGAGAAAGAATACTATAAACACCACAAGAATCATCATCACTAAAACGACAACGGGGCCATCGGGCTCCGTTTTAGTTACTGCATTTCATCCCTCTAAGATTCAACTCATTATTCGCTGCTGTAGACGTTATACGTAATCTGCCTTTAGAGGCCTCCCGTAATATTGTCAAATATCACCGTGATTTTTTACAGCGTCAGTATTGCCTGATAAAAATAAAAGTAGCCTACCAAGATTGGTGGGCGAATTTACCGCTAAATCTTTTTTAAGACTATTCCATATTCACAGCGAATGAAAAATCCGATTTGCAAAATAATTAAATATATATTTTAAATCATATAGTTAAATTACACTTTATTTTGTATGGTCTTTGGTATTACACTTTTTTGGCGATTGTTCGTTTTTCTGCGCTAAAAGCTTGGGTGAGATTAATCCTAAAAATTTAAATACGCTAACCACCCATAACTACGAGCCGAAATTGCGTGTTGAATTGACTCGATCGATCTGTAAAATTGTGTGGTGATAGTTAATGAAATGTAATATAGGGATCCACTGCGGTGAAGATTCGTGCGGTAGCTATGCCCATATCACATCGGGAACCCTTTTACGCACAGTGATTAAGGATATTCAGACTTGTTATTCAAGCAGAGATAACCCTTAAGAAAATAATAGCATTGCAATGGAAAAGCATATGAAAACGCGAGTGTTTTTAGCCGCTATGATTGCGGTTTCACTGGCAGGGTGCGAAGCGCCGCCGAAGCCGCAAATTACCGATGACACCATTGAAACCACGCAGGTTAACGGCGTCAATTTGACCCATCGCCATATTGTTGTTCCGCCAACGGAATTTACCCCGATTAACGCAGAATATCGCGCGCTGTATTCTGCCGCGGTAATGAGCCAGGCCGGATATGGCGGCAAAGTGATTGTGCAATTGGTTCCTGGTGCTAATTATATCGCCCTGGGCCAGGCGCAGGACGGTTGGATAGCGTTAGCCAATGAAGGTCAGGAAAATTTAATTGGCTATGCTCCGGCCAATGCCGTCGTCAAAAGTGAACTGTATGATAAAACGGTCCGCGAACAGTCGAAGCGCCCGAAGGCGCGTAAGAAAGCGACCTGCGTGAGCGTCGACGGAAATACCAAAGCCTGCAAAAACGGCAATAACGGTACCTGGATTCTGGATTAATCCCGCCTTTACGAGCGACACCGTATGAATAATAACTCTCTTTTACGCCAGGTCATGCTGGCGTTTTATTTGCTTCTTTTTACGTTGGTTAGTGGATGTGGTTCGTCTTCACACAGCGACCCTGCCCGATACAATCTTCAGTTCCAGGCCCACCCGCAAATTAACAGTTCTGCGCCATTAAAGGTCAGAGTGTTAGTGCTGAAATCCGATGCGGAATTCATGTCCGCCGATTTCTACTCCTTACAAAATAACGCGCAAAAAATTCTCGCCGGCAACTTGCTGAACAGCGATGAATTTTTCCTTATGCCGGGTCAACTGGCAAAAAAACTCAGCGGGCAGAGCTCGCCGGAGGCGCGTTATATCGGAGTGATGGCGGAATACCAATCTCTGGATGGTAAAAAGTGGCGCATTTCTCTTCCTCTGCCAACGTCTGGCGAAACTCCTTTTTGGCAGTTCTGGAAACTGTCGGCAGATCAACTGCAAGCTAATTTATATCTTGACGTTAACGGGATCCGCGTCGTGCAGCAATAGCGCGAGCCCTAACAGGAAATTTGTATGAATAAAGCAGAAAAGGTGGTCTGGACCGAAGGTATGTTCTTGCGTCCGCATCACTTTCAGCGGGCAGAAAGCTACCTGCAAACGCAAATTCGCGAATGGGGCGGATTACAGCGCTCCTGGCTGTGGGGTTTCCTTGAGATTGAACTTGATGAGGCGATGCTGCGTCAGGGCTGCATTGCTCTGAGCTATGCCAGCGGCCTGCTGCCGGATGGGACGTTCTTCCAGTTTCGCGATGCTCGTCAGGGCCCGACGCCGTTGCAGCTTCCGGATAACGTCGCCGGCGAAAAAGTCGTACTGGCCTTGCCGGTACGCCGCGGCGGCCGGGAAGAAGTTATCTTCAGCGAGGAAAAAGACTCGCTGGCGCGCTTTACCGCGTTTGAGCAGGATGTGGCGGATGACAATGCGCTGTCGGTTGGCGATGCCACCGTGCAGTTTGCCCGCCCGCGGCTCACCCTGATGCTGGAAAAGGATTTGTCTGCCGAGTGGACGGCCATCGGCGTGGCGTTCATTGCCGAAAAGCGCAACGATAATGCCGTAAAACTCGATAATGGCTATATCCCGCCGATGCTCAACGGCATCAATCATCCTTTGATTTACGCGATGATCAACGACTTGCATGGTCTGCTGGCGCAACGCAGCCAGCAGATCGGCAGCCGGCTGCGACAGCCGGGGCGTTTTAATACTTCCGAATTAATTGAGTTCACTCTACTTGCGCTGGTCAATCGCCATCTCGGCCATCTCTTACATCTCAAAACGCTGCCGTTAGTTCACCCCGAGTCATTGTGGAATAGCTGGCTGCCGTTCGCCGCCGAGCTGACGACCTGGATGGCGCAGCGCGGTCCGGATGCTGCGCTGCCAATTTACGACCATGACGATCTCGCTAGCTGCTTCGGCAAACTGATGTTGTTGCTGCGTCAGGGGTTATCACAAGTAATGGAAGACAACGCCATCCAACTCCCGCTGATAGAACGATCGCATGGGCTAAACATCGCGACCGTACCCGAGAGCAGCATGGTGCGTGATTTCGGATTCGTATTGGCGGTTAAAGCTAGCGTACCGGGTGATGTACTGCAAACGCACTTCCCGGCACAGATGAAAGTCGCGCCGGTGAGCAAAATTCGCGATCTGGTGCAACTACAGCTACCGGGTTTGATCCTGCGCGCTATGCCCGCCGCGCCGCCGCAAATTCCGTGGCATGCCGGTTACAACTACTTTGCAGTCGAAAAGGGCGGCGAGCTGTGGAACGACATGGAGAAATCCGGCGCCTTCGCCCTGCATCTGGCAGGCGAGTTCCCCGGCCTGGATATGGAATTTTGGGCTATCCGTAGCCCGTCGGAATAAGAAAGCGAGCGTTGATGATGCAGGAACAACAGGCCGCTGCCAGCCATGGCGTAAGCGGCAATAATCCCCTGGTGACGGCCGCCAACCCATTGCTAAATGCGATCCCACAGATTCGTCATTCGGTATCTCACGATGACCAGGCCGGTTTGCGCCAGCGTTTGATTGATGAAATCCGTCGTTTTGAAGTGCGCGCTCAGCAGGCGGGGTTACCCTACGAAGTGATAGTCGGCGCTCGTTACTGTCTGTGTACCGCGCTGGACGAGGCTGCGGCCTTGACGCCATGGGGGAGTAGCGGCGTCTGGTCGGGCAGCGGTCTTTTAGTGACCTTTCATAACGAAACCTGGGGCGGGGAGAAGTTCTTTCAGCTATTGGCGCGCCTGTCGCAGAATCCGCGCGAACACATCAATCTGTTGGAACTGATCAACTACTGTTTATTGCTCGGTTTTGAAGGACGCTATCGGGTAATGGATAACGGCCGTACGCAATTGGAAACCATCAAGCAGCGCCTGTGGCAAATGATATGCGGCGTACGCGGCGGCTACGCGCCGCCGTTATCGGTTCACGGCGAGGATCGCCCGGTGCTGCGTAAACTGTGGCGTCCGGTGGTGCCGCTATGGGCCTGCGTCGCGCTGGCGGGGTTCGCCGCCTGCCTGTTCTATATCATTCTTAACTGGCGGCTTGGCGATGCCACCAACCCGGTGTTGGCGAAAATTTACCAGACCCCGCTGCCGGAAGCGTCGATTGCTCAGCCGGCGGAAAAATTGCCGGCGGTACTTAACCTGCGAGGTTTTCTGCGCCCGGAAATTGCCGAAGGGCTGGTTGCGGTTCGTGACGAAGCGGACCGCAGCGTGGTGATCCTCAAAGGCGACGGGCTCTTTGCTTCGGCCTCGACGGTGGTGCGCGACCGTTACGATCCGGTGATTGATCGCATTGCGCAAGCGATGAACAACGTCAGCGGCCGCATTCTGGTGGTCGGCTATAGCGATAATGTGCCTATCCGCAGCGCGCGCTTTGCCTCGAACTACGAACTGTCGCTGGAACGCGCGCGATCGGTACAAAAGCAACTGCAAAATCATCTGACGCAGCCTGAACGCGTAAAAGCCGAAGGGCGAGGGGAAATGAACCCCATCGCGCCGAATACTACTCCTGAGAACCGTGCCCGTAACCGCCGTGTGGAAATTACTCTGCTGGTGTCGCCCGATAATACCCGGGCTGAGCTGAACGGATTGCCCCAAGGAAATTAAGGATGCTGACACTTCTGCTTTCCATACTGACCAACCGGCTGCTGTGGGGTTTTCTCGGCGCTACGGCGGTGGCGGCCGTCATCTGGATGATTGGCCCGCTATTGTCGATTGTCGATACCCGGCCGCTGGAATCGGAACAAAACCGCGTTATATCTATTGCGCTGGTGTACCTCATCTGGGCGCAAAGCCACATTCTGCCGCGTCTGTACAACGCCTGGCTCAACCGCAAGCTGATGGATAACCTGAAGGAAGACACGCCGAAGGGTAACGATCCGCAGCAGCGCCTCAATAGTGAAGACCAGATCCTCGCCGAACGCTTTGATGAAGCCGCGCAAATGTTGAAAAAAGCGCACTTCAGCAAAACCGGCAATGGCCAGTGGACCCAGCGGTTTAGCACTCACTATCTGTATCAGCTGCCATGGTATGTGATTATTGGCGCATCCGGTTCCGGTAAAACCACCGCCTTAGCGAATTCCGGGCTGCAGTTCCCGCTGGCCGACCGCTTCGGAAAAACGGCGTTACGCGGCATCGGCGGCACGCGCAACTGTGACTGGTGGTTTACCAACGAGGCCGTGCTGCTGGACACCGCCGGGCGCTATACCACCCAGGAGAGCGAGCAGGCGCAGGACGCCAGCGAGTGGCTGAAGTTCATGGGATTATTGCGTAAATACCGCCGCCGCCAGCCGATTAACGGCGTTATCGTCACGGTAAGTATCTCCGACCTGTTAACGCAATCGACGGAGGCCTCGCGGCAGCAGGCGGTTAATCTGCGCCAGCGTCTCTCTGAACTACATGAACAATTGGGTATTCGTTTCCCGGTGTACGTACTGGTGACGAAGGCCGACCTGCTTAAAGGCTTCCGCGCCTGGTTTGCCGATTACGACAAGGCGCAGCGCGATCAAATCTGGGGCTTCACTTTCCCGTGGGAGCAGGCAAGTCTTGCCGACTTCGACCTGATAGGCCGCTTTACCCAGGAGTTTGCGCTACTGCAACAGCGGCTTGAAGCCGGGCTGCCGGATACAATGCTGCAAGAGCATGATGCCAAAACCCGCGCCGAAGCCTGGCTGTTCCCGCAAGAGTTTGCGGCGTTGCGGCCGCTGTTAGCCGATTACCTGAGTACCGTCTTTGCCCGTTCTAACTTTGAAACCGAGTTTTCACCGCGCGGCATTTATTTCGCCAGCGGTACCCAGGAAGGGCTACCATTCGACCGCGTGATGGGCGAACTCAATCGCGCGCTGTCTTTGCCACAGGGAAATGAAAACGACAACTGGGACTCTGTGAGTAAAGAAGCGCCGATCCCCGGCGCCAAAGGCCAGAGTTATTTCATTAAAAACCTGCTGCAAAACGTGATTTTCCAGGAAGCCGGCATCGCCGGGCAGAACCGCTGGTGGGAACTGCGTAACCGCGCAGCGATCTGGTCAGGCTATGCGGCGCTCGCGGCGCTGTTAATCATTTCATGCGTACTGTGGCTGACCAGCTACGGCAAAAACAAGGCCTACCTGGAAGAAGTCTCGGTGAAGGTGCCGCAGGTTGAGCAGCAGAGCAAAGCGTTGCAAAACCCCGAGCAGCGCGATCTGTTCGCCATGCTGCCGCTACTCAACGGCCTGCTGGAATTGCCGAAGAGTGCCGATTTTGACGTCAACGACCCGCCGGTCAGCCGCCGGATGGGACTCTACCGCGGAAATGATGTCAGCGATGCCTCGCAGACGCTGTATCAAAAAGCGCTGCAGCAAATGCTGCTACCGGATGTCGCCATGCGTATCACTACCTGGTTGCGCAACGACAATGGCAGTGACGCCGAGTATAGCTATGAGGCGTTGAAAGCCTATCAGATGCTCTATCAGCCCAAGCAGTATGACGGCAAGTTTCTACTCTCCTGGGTGATGCTTAACCTGCAGCGTAACCTGCCGCAAAACGTGACGCAGACGCAGCTACGACAGCTGGAAGGGCATCTGGTCCAGCTACTGGAACCGCAAATCCAGTCCTCGCCGTATGCCAGGGATGATGCGCTGATCGCCCGTGAGCGGGCGTTGATTAACCAGCAGCCGCTCTCCTCAAGAGTGTACGGTCGTCTGAAACGTCTACTTGAGCATGATGACAATCTGAAAGCGGTATCGCTTGCGACGCTCGGCGGGCCGCAGAGCGAACTGGTGTTCTCGCGTAAAAGCGGTACGCCGATCGCTGAGGGCGTTCCCGGCCTGTACACGCCAGATGGCTACTGGCAGGTGTTCAATAAACAGATCGATAACGTGACCAGCGCGCTGCATGAAGATGATATCTGGGTGCTGGGCGCCGCCAGCGCGTCGGAAGATAAACAGCAAACCGATAACGCCGTCCGCCAGCTCTATATGCGTGACTTTATCGCCAACTGGGATCGCTTCCTTGCCGATATTCAGCTCAACAATAGCGCCGATCTGTCATCGCGGATCAACACCGCGCGCCTGCTTTCCGCCAGTAACTCGCCGCTGCGCCGTCTGGTTATCAACCTGAGTCAGGTGCTGAACCTGGCGCGCGCCGAGCCGGATACGGTTAAAAGCGAAAACTCAGCCGAGCAGGGCAACCGCGCTACCCGAACGCTGGAAGCGCTTTTCCGCCATGATGAGGGCGGCACAACCCAGGGCGCGGCGCTTAGCCAGACGCCGGAACAGCTGGTAACGGAACACTACGCGCCGCTGATCGAACTGGCGCAGCCGTTGGAAAAGGGCGGCAAAACGATTGTGTTCGACGATTTCCTCAAACAGATCGATGAACTTTATCGCTACTTGACCGCGGTACAGGATGCCGCCAACAGCGGTATGCAACCGCCGGGCGGCGACGCGATTAGCCGTCTACAGGCCAGCGCCGGGCGTTTACCTGGCGGCCTGCAAACCATGTTCAGCAAAATGGCGGTCGGCGCCAGCAGTGATACCCAGCGCCGCGATCTCGATAACGTACGTAAACGGATTAACGTTGAAGTCGGCGGATTCTGCCGCCAGGCTATCGCCGGGCGCTATCCGCTGGTTCGCAGCGCCAGTAGTGAAGTCACGCCGGACGATCTGGCGCGTATGTTCGCGCCGGGCACCGGCATGATGGATACCTTCTTCCGTGACAACCTGACCAATAAAGTCGATACCACGCAGTCCAGCTGGCGTTTTATGCCCGGTATCGATGGCAAAACATTGCCGGGTAGTGAAGGGTTATTAAGGCCTTTCCAGCAGGCGCAATCGATCCGCGACGCGTTCTTTGCCAATGGCGCGACCACGCCGTCATTTAAAGTGACGGTGCGCACCATCAGCATGGACAACCGGATCCTCAACCTGACGCTGGATGTTGATGGCCAGCAGTTGCGCTATAGCCACGGTCCGCAGGCGGTGCAAATGATGAGCTGGCCGGGGCCGGGCGGCACCAACCAGGTGCGTATGCAACTCGGTCTGGCCGATGGTACCACCTCGACGCTGGTGACCAGCGGCTCATGGGCGCTGAACCGCTTTTTTGATAAGGCGCGCACCGCGCCCGGCAGCAGCAGTTTGAGCCGTCAGGCAACGTTTAATGTCGATGGTTACCAGGTCACGCTGGAGTTTGCGCCGAACAGTATCCGCAATCCGTTCCAGCTTCCCCATTTCTCATGTCCATAACCGCAAGGAAAGCCGAATGACTCACGCCCCTGCGATGAGCTGGTACGGGAAACTCCCCAGTACCGGCGATTTTTTACAACGTCGATTTCCGGACATGCTGGTTCGCCAGTGGTCGCAATGGTTTCAGGTTGGGCTGTTGGCCTGGCAACAGGAGCAACAGCGTAGCGGCGAACGCCAGTTCAGCAACGCGCCGGTATGGAACTTTATCGTTCCGCCGATGTTAAGCGGGCAGATGGTGCAGATGGGGTGTCTGATCCCAGGGCGTGACCGGGTAGGTCGCCAGTATCCTATCTGCGCGCAAATGGCCTTCAACCCGCTGGAGTGGTCGCCTTCGATCCTCACTCAGGCCGGAGAGTGGTATCAGCAGGTGGGCAGAACGCTGCTGCATGCGGTACGTAATGGTTTTTCCGCGGAACAACTTGACCAGGCGCTACTCGCTATTCCAGCGCCAAAGCTGGTAGAGGCGGAAAAGCGTTCGGAGATACTCGACGTGATTGGCTATCAGCAAGATGGGCAAAGCTCCCTTGGCTGGCAGCAGGCGGCGGACTGTTTTGATCCGCAGCGTCAGACCAGCTTTTGGTGGACTAACCGCGCCGATGGTTATCCGCTCTATACCCACGTCCATAGCGGTAATTTGACCGGCCAGCTGTTCACGCTGCTGTTTGATCCCGCCGGGGGCGCGAGGCCGGGCCGTCACGGTCTGTATCCGCCGATGTTTGAATAAGCAGGTAGGCCATGAATATTGATGAATTCCTTGCTCCGGTTAGCGCGGAGCAGCCCTGCGGTGAAAACCTCGAATATGACGCCGATTTCCAGGCAATGGAACAAGCGATGCAGGGTAAAGCCGAGCAGCAGTTCGGCGACACCATTATCCCGGCGGAACCCGCTGACTGGACGACGGTAGAAAAGCTGGCGGCTGGGCTACTTAGCCGCACCAAAGATTTGCGCGTCATGCTGGCGCTGACTCAGGCGTGGACAAAACGCCGCGGCCTGAGTGGTTACGCGGATGGCCTGCTGCTGGTGCAACAGGCGCTGTCGCTTTACTGGCAGCCTATCTATCCGCTGCTGGAAGAGTATGGCGAAACTGATCCGTTTTACCGTATCAATGCGCTCGCGGGGCTAAGTGACAAATCAGCGCTGACCAGCGCGTTACGCAATGCCGTGTTGTTACGCAGTAATGGCGATGAACTGCTATTGCGCGATGCGCAGGCGCTGCTCGATGGCAGTAAAACCGAATGCGCGGATTATCCCGGCGGCCGTTCGCGATTGATTGATGAACTGGCCCGCGGCGGACAGCCGGGGATTGACGCCATCCTCGCCATTCACCAGCGCTTGCAGACCATCCGCGAAATATTAAGCGATTGTCTGGGTGAAAGCGGCGTGCCGGAAATGGAACAACTTCAGAAGACCGTCGGTATCGTCGCCGGCGCCTGCCAGATAACCGATATTTCGTCCTTTCACGCGTCCCGCGAGGAGAGTGCCGTGAGTGAACATCAAGCGATTCCCAACGCGCCGCCGCCGTCTGCCGTTGACTGGCGCAGCGCGCAAATCAGCAGCCGCGCCGAGGCGCAGCAGATGCTGGAAAAAGTAAAACAGTACTTCGCCCAGCACGAACCGAGTCACCCCGCGCCGCTGATGATTGAACGGGTACAGCGGCTGATTGAGCTGGATTTTATGGACATCATCCGCGATTTAGCGCCGGACGGCGTTCATCAACTGGAAAACATTTTTGGACGTCGCGACTGACGCGTCCGGACATTATGGCGACAGGCATAAGGTCTGGCGCTCAACCTTTACCGCGCATCTTCGATGGAGAACATCATGGCAATAAGTAAAAGTGGGCAGAAATTTATCGCACGCAACCGTGCGCCCCGCGTACAGATCGAGTACGACGTAGAGATTTATGGTGCGGAACGCAAAATCCAGCTTCCGTTTGTAATGGGGGTGATGGCGGATCTGGTGGGTAAACCGGTCGACAATCAACCGGCGGTCGATGAACGTAAGTTCCTCGACATCGATATTGATAACTTCGACGAACGTATGAAAGCGCTGAAACCGCGCGTCGCTTTCCAGGTCGACAATACGCTGACCAACGAAGGCAAACTGAACGTCGATTTAACCTTCGACAGCATGGACGACTTCCTGCCGGATGCCGTGGCCCGCAAAGTGGAGCCGCTGAACAAACTGCTGGAAGCCCGTACCCAGCTTTCGAATCTGCTCACCTATATGGACGGTAAAAACGGCGCGGAAGAGCTAATTGCTAAAATTTTGCAGGATCCGACGCTGCTCAAATCGTTGAGCCAGATGCCGAAACAAGACGACAGTGCGAAAGGTAGCGAGGAGTAATCGATGAGCAACCCGACTCAACAACATGAGCAGCAGTCCAGCCAGGCCTTTAGCCAGGATGAATTCAGCGCGCTGCTGAACAAAGAGTTTCGCCCGAAAACCGACCAGGCGCGTTCCGCCGTTGAAAACGCGGTAAAAACCCTCGCGCAGCAGGCGCTGGAAAACACCGTCACGTTTTCCAACGACACCTATCGCACCATCCAGAACCTGATTGCCGGTATCGATGAGCAGCTGTCGCGGCAGGTGAACCAGATCCTGCATCATGACGAGTTCCAGAAACTGGAAAGCGCATGGCGCGGCCTGAGCTACCTGGTCAACAACAGCGAAACCGACGAAATGCTGAAAATCCGCTTTATGAGCATCTCCAAGCAGGAGCTGGGGCGCACTCTGAAGCGTTACAAAGGGGTGGGCTGGGACCAGAGCCCGATCTTTAAGAAAATTTATGAACAGGAGTACGGCCAGTTTGGCGGCGAGCCATTCGGCTGCATCGTCGGCGATTACTATTTCGACCATAGTCCGCAGGATGTGGAATTACTGGGCGAAATGGCGCGTATCGGATCGGCTGCGCACTGTCCGTTTATTACCGGTACCGCACCGGAAGTGATGCAGATGGAGTCCTGGCAGGAGCTGGCGAACCCGCGCGACCTCACAAAAATCTTCCAGAATACCGAATATGCCGCCTGGCGTTCGCTGCGCGAGTCGGAAGACGCGCGTTATCTGGGGCTGGTGATGCCGCGCTTCCTGTCGCGCCTGCCGTACGGGATTCGAACCAACCCGGTGGACAGTTTTGATTTTGAAGAGCAGACCGACGGCGCGGATCACAACAATTACGCGTGGGCCAACTCGGCGTATGCGATGGCGGCGAACATTAACCGCTCGTTCAAAGAGTTTGGCTGGTGCACCTCCATTCGCGGCGTGGAATCCGGCGGCGCGGTGGAAAATCTGCCTTGCCACACCTTCCCGAGCGACGATGGCGGCGTGGACATGAAATGCCCGACCGAGATTGCCATCAGCGATCGCCGCGAGGCGGAGCTGGCGAAAAATGGCTTTATGCCGCTGATCCATCGCAAAAACTCCGACTTTGCCGCCTTTATCGGCGCGCAGTCGTTGCAGAAACCGGCGGAATATCATGATGCCGACGCCACGGCGAATGCCCGTCTGGCCGCTCGTCTGCCGTACTTGTTCGCCTGCTGCCGTTTTGCTCACTACCTGAAGTGCATTGTGCGCGACAAAATCGGCTCCTTCCGCGAGCGCGATGACATGGAACGCTGGCTGAACGACTGGGTGATGAACTATGTCGATGGCGATCCGGCTAACTCGTCGCAGGAGACCAAAGCGCGCAAACCGCTGGCGGCCGCTGAAGTGCAGGTAGCGGAGATCGAAGACAACCCGGGTTACTACACCGCGAAGTTCTTCCTGCGTCCGCACTACCAGCTGGAAGGGCTTACCGTGTCGCTGCGTCTGGTTTCCAAGCTGCCGTCGCTGAAAACCAAGGAAGCGTAATATGATGCCGCCGGGAGGCGACTCCCGGCAGGTACCACGCCATGGAAGAAGGTAAAGAAATGAAATTATTACCACTCTGCACGCTGGGACTGCTCACGGTGCTGATGCCATTTGCTGTCGTCCAGGCGGCTGAAGATTCCGCCAATTTACTGCGCGATCCCAATCAACTATCACGTAATGATGTGCGGTTGAGCGGCGAAAAGTTTCTCAAGGCCTGGCTGGCACAAGACAATACCCAGCAGCAGTTAAAGGCCAATATGTATCTGCTTGGCGTGATGGATGCAACAGAAGGTAAAGCCTGGTGCGGTTATCAGCAGGCACTGCCGGGATCGCTTCGAGAAAGCGTCTACAGCTATTTCAAAAAGCTGCCCGACGAGCGAATTAAACAGCCTGCGGCGATGCTGATTACCGAAGCGTTGGCGAAGGAGTTGCCTTGCAAAAAGGGAGCGACGTCATGAGGCTTCCCTGGCGACAACATGATGAATTTTGGGAATTGAGGTAGCAACCAAAGCCAATTTTTGGGAGTTGCCATGAACAGAATCATTATCAGTCTGCTGCTTGCTAGCAGTGCGTCGGCTTATGCCTGGGACGACCCGGTATTGTTTGTTAAACAGCTACCCTATAAGCAGGTTGTTAAAGACGTGGTTTTATCCCGCTGTCTGGCGCAGGTAGCCGATGATAAAAGTCAGTTTTCTGTGGATGCTGCGCGCAGTAGCAATGCGTTGCTGGAGTGGGTGCCTTTCGATATTGAAAACGGTAATGACAAAATTAACGCCATTATTACTAAATACAAAAGTGCCACCAATGGCTTTCATTCCGAGAGACAACCCGCAACTCAGGGCGTTACCTTAAATTGTTTGCGCCTTTATCATAGTACGGAACTGGATAAATTAACTTCGCAGATAATCATCGGTGATCCTAATAAAACCTGGAGTCAGGATAACTAGCATTAATTTCAACTTTGCATTCCTGCTATTCAATGGACAATTATGTTGAGATATATAATTAACGACAGGGAGATTCGAATTTGGGAATGAGTACGCCGAAACAAATCGCCGATGGTATGTTGAAAATTTTTGACTCTGGCAAAAAAAGCAGTATTGAGATTTTTGCTAACAGCACGATTAGTGGCTTCATGTCTATTCCAGAAGATCTTTGGATGTTGTCTAAAGATTTTCTAGACTCTGATCATCGCTGGCGCAATGAAACCGATAAAATCAGGCTTATCAGCCTCATTAAAAAAGGTGTAACTTCAGAAGAAGTACGCAGATTAGTGAATGTGGTGATAAAACGTTATTTATGTGGTCTTTCTGAAGAACAATCGAGAGAACTTCTGATAAAAGTTGGGGGTTCGCAAGTTGGTGGCATTGCTTTCAAAATGGCATTTGTGAACGAGTTGGTTTCGTTGTTTATTTCTAAAATAATTCCTCGTTTTTTAGTGTCCGTAGGTGTGACTGGAGTATTAAGTGTGGGGGCGTCTATTTCGAGGTCCATTTATACATCATATGAGCTACGCAATTTAAACAAAGAGATTTATAATCAATTGCGAGGAATTGGTGATTTAGATTTATTATATTTTCTGGTTGAGGATAATATTAAGCCATTTATCATTGCAATCAACTACCAACAAGCTCATGGCGCTATAGATAAAGAAATATTCAACCATTTCCTATCAGGGGTTGGTCGTGTTAAATAAAATCATTAAATACTTATGTGTTTATATTCTTTTGATTTTTTCATTCATTCTATTTTTTACAACTCTAGGTTATTATATTTTTGTATGTGACTGGGGTGGTGATATTATAGCGCTGGCGAAAAATGTGTTTCTTTTGATGTTGCTTATTATCGCATCTCTCGCCATATACTATTTCGCAGAGAGGGTAAAATCAAAGTTGTGATGCGCGACACAATTTGATTAAAATACGAACCCCCATAAAAACAAGGGCGGTGAAAATTATTTTTCCGACAAGCAGTCCAATATTTATTGTATTGAATGATTCAAGCGAAATAATATACCATAATGATTGAAAAATATTGACAAGAGAAAATATGCCAATAATTGAAAGTATAATTATCAATGCTACCGATAGCGCTTTTTTCATTCATCAATCCTTTTTTGCTGTAGTTGGTTGGATTTATTCTAGATTAACCAGGTATTAGTTGTCTAGCACCTGTCCGAAATATTGAACGACAGAAGGGAACTTAGAGTAGTTGCTGTCATAATGCGGCTATTCTGAAGTGGTCTGTACGGTTTAACTCGTCAGGCTTGAGGCAATAGTAAAATATGGATGGTTTTATTCAGCCCCATGCTTTCCTGTTTGCCATATAAGTGCTTTTTCGAAAGCAATAATTTTCATTAACGAAGAGTAGATATTATGGCTATTGATATGTTTCTGAAGGTCGAGGGTGTAACCGGTGAATCAAAAGATTCTAATCACACCGGTTGGACTGATATTACCTCTTTTTCCTGGGGCGCATCCCAGCCGGGTAATATGAGCGTGGGCGGCGGTGGCGGTGCGGGTAAAGTGAATTTCAACGACCTGCACGTAAATGCGCTGATCGACAAATCCACCACCGCGATTCTGAAGCACTGCTCCAGCGGCAAGCACCTGACCAAAGTTGAACTTTCGGTCTGCAAAGCCGGTGGTCAGCAGGTTGAATATGCGCGAATCACCCTCGAAGATGTACTGGTGACTTCCGTGCAGTACACCGGCGCCGATAACGGCGACACCGTTGGCGTAACCTATGCCTTCCAGGCGGCGAAAGTGAAACAGCAGTACTGGGAGCAGACTTCCGCTGGCGGTAAAGGGGCAGAAAGCAGCGCCGGCTGGAATATCAAAGAAAATAAAGAAGCATAATTGCCTACGTGCCGGGGATTTTCCCCGGCCATTCTCAATCAAGGAGGAAGGATACATGGCAAATTTGCAGGAAGGGGGTTTTCGTTCTCTTACTATCGGCGAGATAGCATTGGCACGTTTGGTTTTTGGCGGCGCAATAAAATATTCTGAAGTTAAAGTACATAATAAAAGTTACTTACCATTTAACATGCAATCAAATAATGTTGCAATGACACCTAATGGTGAAATGTATTTCCGAGAGCCGCATTATCGTGATGATTTTTCAACAGAGCCTCCTCGATATAAGCACTGGTTCATACACGAGATGGTTCATGTTTTGCAGCATCAGATTGGAATGAATGTTCGAACCAGAGGGGTATTCAGTTGGGCAGTGAGTTATAATTACTCTTTACCTCCAAACAAGAAATTGTCGAACTTTGGTATGGAACAGCAGGCCTCTATAATTTCAGATTATTATTATCTAATTAATTACGGCTTGGGCGATTTTGTAAACATCACAGGTTTTGAGGGGATTATTGGGCCAAATCTAAGAGATAAATATTTACAGGCGTTATCTTTGTTTATTAAAAACCCTAAAGATCGGCGGACATGGTTATGAGTAAATTTTTTATTATATTGGCGTTCACAATCATGATAAACGCCTGTGTACCTCACCCGGCACAATATCAGACGTTTTCAGTAACACTAAAAAACAATGAACCTTGTTTTGCTCTCCCCGCTAACTCAGGGCTGGAAGCGCCTATCACTAGTTCTTCGCCCACCATTATGAAAAAAACGGCCAATGAATGGAAACCAATATCACCGCCAGCGACGTTCAGCCCTACCGCGATGTTAAATAGCCAGCAGTGTCACCAATGGAGTGGTATTACATGGCAAGCTGGAGAATATGATGTTGCACTAAAGGTGTCTGGTAAAAACGATTCCGTTCGTTATGGTGCTCGATTCTCCTTAGTAGAAAGCGCTTCAGGGCAATTTAAGCTTACACAGACTGAATAAAATGTGCCCCCGCAAACGCCGCCGTTCTTATTTCGAGAGCGGCAGCGTTTGTGCGCCAATCATATCAGCAGGAATAGGCTATGCGATTCACGATTATTTCGACCAAAGCCGGTCATCAGCCCCCGCAGGGGAGCTGTGACTTTTACGCGCCGGGCGGTACCATTGGGCGCGGCACGGACAATAACCTGGTGCTGCCGGATGACGACCGCGCCATTTCTCGCCTGCAGGCCATCGTCCACGTGGCGGCAGACGGCGAGTGCAAAATTACCAATCGCGGCAACGTGACGCGGGTGGTACTCAACGAGATCCCGCTGGAGCGGGGGCGTCAGGTTGAACTCCAGGATGGCGATATCCTCGCCATTGACGACTATCGCATCGAAGTCAGCGATCTGCTGCAGGATAGCCAACCGATCAGCCGAATGGCGGCGAGCGGTCAGCCGCCTGTCACTGCGAAACCGACAACGCCAAACTCAGCCGCAGCGCCCGCCGTGGCGGAAGCCGCGCCAACCGCGGTGCCGTCAGAAATCTGGGATAGCCTGATGCAGGAATTCTCGATTGCCGACAGCATCTCCAGCAGCCGGGCCAAGCCGCAGGCCGATAACGCGCCGAATCCCTTTGCCGAGCCGAAGCCTGCCGAACGTAATCCGGAAGATCCGCTGGCGATGTTCGCTGATAGCGAACCGCTGTTTGAGCGCCCGCCGGTGGCGACGGACGACCTGTTTGCCGATGACACCCCATTTGACCGCGACAGTATCTTTGCCGACGTTACGCCAACGACGCTGGTGCCGCCAGTTGAAAAACCGGCTCAGCCTGTCGCCGATGAGCCGCAGGCAGAATTGGATCCGCTGGCGCTCTTTGGCGGCGACGCTAGCGCCAAAACCGCGCGTCATGACGATCCGCTGGGGCTAATGGGCGGCGCGCCGCTGACATCGGTAGATGCCTTCAGCACCGAAGAGCCTGCTAAAACGGTTGCCGACGAGCCTGATGCCGCTTTTGATTCGCCATTATTAATGACCCAGCCGCCGCAGGAGCCGCCCGCGGCAGCGCGCGAAGAAGCGCCGGAAATAACCTTACCGACGCCGCAGGCCGTGGCGCGGCAAGCCGCCCAGACGCCAAAAGGGCGCTTGCGTATCGATCCCGTACGTCATGAACATCAGGCGACCAGCACGACGCAGCCGGGTAACGGCGAAGTGCTGCAGGGAGAGTTACTGGAAGCCTTACTGGAAGGCATGGGGCTCGGCGATATGCAGCCGGTGCCGCAGTTCGACAAAGAGAATATGCGTCAGCTTGGTCAAATGCTGAGCATGTTCTCGCAGGGCACCGTCGCGCTGCTCTCTTCGCGTTCGATCCTCAAACGCGGCGTCAAAGCCGATATGACCATGGTACTGGACGACGCCAACAACCCGTTCAAGCTGTTGCCTTCCGGGAAAACCGTGCTGATGCAGATGTTCGGCGCGCGGATGCCGGGCTTTATGCCGCCGAAAAAATCGGTACGCGACGCATTGATCGACCTGCAGGCCCATCAGTTAGGGATGATCTCGGGGATCCGCGCCATTATCGCCGCGATGCTGCAGTCCTTTAACCCCGAGCAACTGGAAGAAGAGGCTAAACGCGATGGCCACACTTCGCGCCTGGCGCTTCCGGCCAGCCGGAAAGCTGCGTTATGGGACTATTTTGTCCGTACCTACGGCGAAACCGCCGGGGAAATTGAAGACGATTTCCACACCCTGTTTGGCGAAGCGTTCCTCTATGCCTATGACATGGAAGTGAATCAGTACAAAGACTCACAGAGCGGATCGGAAGAATAATGGACATTACCACGGCTTCTCTTTCCCGCCAGGGAACGCGCGCTAGCAATCAGGATCAGACCGGCGAATGCGTCGGTGAGCGCTCCGCCTGCTTTGTGGTCTGCGACGGCATTGCCGGGTTGCCCGGCGGCGAGGTGGCGGCGGAACTGGCGCGCAACGCGATTCTGGATCGGTTTGACGGCGATAATCACCTGAACGCCCAGACCATTCGCCAGTATGTACAGCAGGCCAACGGCGCCATTCTCCAACAACAGCAGGCGACGCCGGATTATCGGCGAATGGGCACCACGCTGGTGAGCCTGTTTATCGATCGCGATTATAAGCTGGCCTACTGGGCCCACGCTGGCGATAGCCGGTTATACCTGTTTCGCCGCGGCTGGCTGTACCACGTCACCACTGACCACAGTCTGGTCCAACAGATGAAAGATGCCGGACATCAGACCGACGATATTAACAGTAATCTGCTGTACCGGGCGTTAGGCATGGCCAGCGACGGCGCGGAAGCCAGCTATAGCGATGTGGTGCCGGTGGAAGACGGCGATGCCTTTTTGCTCTGTACCGATGGTTTCTGGCACGGCGTTGGCGAAGAGCAGATGAAATCCTCCCTGCAGATGGTCAATACCCCGCAGGAGTGGCTAACCCTGATGAATCAGTATCTTCAGAGAAACAATGACGGCGACCAGGCCTCGCAGGACAACTACAGCGCCGTCGCGGTATGGATGGGCAGTCCGGAAGAGGCGACGCTGCTGCACTCGCTGGCCGACGCCGCGCAATTTTTCCCACTGCGGGATTGAGACAGGCTAAGAAGGATTTTTATGAAACATTGGATATTGGGTGCGGCAATATTTGCCGCCACCGGCGTCGCGCAGGCGGAAAACTACCGTATCGTGCAATCGCCTTCGCAAAAACTGGATGTCTGGATCGATAACATCAAGGGCAACACCGCGCAGAACTGGTGCGCTGATGAAGTGGCGCTACGCATCGTCGCCAACGGCAATAAGAACGTCAAAATACTGGATAACTTCCTGCCGCGCGTCGGCGCCTTAATGCAGCATCAGTGTTCGCGTTTACAGCAGCTGAACTGGACGCTGGTTGACGCGAATAATGGGCATATCGCCCAGGGTAGCGCGGCGAAAAACAAAAAATGGGCGGTAAAAGTCGCGCCCGCCGAGACCGTCGCGGCGGCGGAAAAGCCCGTCGCGCCAGCCTGGCTGCCGCCGGAAGAGAAGGCGGAAAAACTGTCTCCCGCCGCCGACCGCACGCCGTGGCAGGAGTTTACGCTGCAGGGCGGCTGCCGACTGCGCACCTTCTGGCAGGAAAGCGCCGCCGCCTTATTCATTCCCGCCGTTGAATCCGGTAGTTGCGAAAAGGGCGGCTGGCTGAGCGGACGCACCGTCATCACTCAATCAGTGAACGGCGAAGAAAAGCAGAGCACCGTCACGTTCGTGCATGGCTTCCCGGTAGTGGGTCTCAATGCCGCCGCTGACCCCAACAAACTTCTGATCACCGCGGTCAATAACCAACGCATGGTAGTCAGCAATGAAAACGCCCAACAAAGCTGGATGATCCTGCCCTATGTCGCCGGACAAAACGGTTGGCAGATGACCGGCACGCTGGCTATCGAAATGTCCCGCGAACTGGCCAACGATCCGTCGCGTCTACAGGCGCGGATAGAGGCGGCGCGGAGCGTCTGGTCGCCGTGGCTGGCGCCGGATATCAAACTCAACGTTGTGCTGATCGACGGCCTGCACCCGCTGCTGCGTAATCCGGCTGCCAGCGCATGGCGCGCGGCAAACTAAGGAGCGACGATGAACACGCTATATCAACAGCTGGCTGGCGAAAGCGTCGACGCGGCGCTGCAGCGCCTGGAAAGCGACATCAAAAGCCGTCCCGCCGATGCCGATTTACGTGCGGCGTTCGTCCAGTTTCTATGCCTGAGCGGTAACTGGACGCGCGCGTTGGCGCAGCTAAAAAGCTGGCTGGCGCTGAAGCCGCAGGCCCGGCCAACGGTCACCCTGCTGGAACAGAGCATTCAGGGCGAGCAGCAGCGCGATGCGGTATTTGCCGGTAGCGCACGCCCGCAGATGCCGGACAGCCAGTGGCCGTGGCTGTCTGCGCTGGCCTCCGCGCTTTGTGCTGATTCAGAAACCGCCCAGCGACAGCGGATGGCCGCCTTTGAACAGGCGCCCCTTAATCCTGGCAATCTCAATCAGGCGGATACCCCCGCGGTCGCTTTTCACTGGTTGATGGACGGCGACGCGCGTCTGGGGCCGGTTTGCGAACTTATCGTCAATGGCCGGTATTGCTGGCTGCCGTTCGCCGCTATCGCCGAAATTCGTTTTCAGGCCCCGGCGAGCGTCACCGATCTGGTGTGGCGCCATGCGCTGGTGCGCCTGACCGATGGAAGCGAGCAGGTGTGTCAGATCCCCGCGCGTTACCCTGTCACGCCGCAGACGGAGGCGCGCTTCCAGCTGGGCCGCGCCACCGAGTGGCAGCCGCTGGACGACGAAGGCGCGCTGTATCAGGGCCAAGGGCAGAAAGTGTGGCTTAACGATAACAATGAATTCCCGATTCTCTCTCTTGACGTGGTGAGTTTTGCATGAACAAACCGGTACGCGACGGTGACGCGCTGCGCAGCGGCTGGCAGGCGCGTAGCAAGCAAGAGACCATTGGCGCCCGCGATAAGATGCAGCCGTCGCTGCTCGACCGCCTGACCGATAATCAGCCGCAGAAAAAATCGGAGCCGCTTAACAGCAACCTGATCACCCACAGTACGCTGCGCCGTCACGTGCTGCGCGATCTGCAGTGGCTGTTCAATACCATCAATCACGACGATCCGCAGGCGTTGGCCGCGCTGGCGCACGTGCGCCGTTCGGTGGTTAATTTCGGCGTCGCGCCACTGGCCGGGAAACGGATGTCGGACATTGAATGGCAGGATATTCAGCGCAAACTTACCGAGGCAATTATCAGCTTCGAACCGCGCATTCTGCCGCAGGGGCTTCAGGTCCGCTGTATTTCTGATACCCAGTCACTGGATTTACATAACGTCCTGTCGATTGAAATTAAAGGGCGTCTGTGGTGCGTACCGTATCCATTAGAGTTTTTGTTCCGTACCGATGTGGATCTCGAAAATGGCCACTTTGAATTGAAAGACGCGGGGTAACGATGGAAGGCAAACTGCTTGAATATTACAACCGCGAGCTAGCCTATCTGCGTGAGATGGGCGCTGAATTCGCCGAACGCTATCCGAAGGTTGCCGGCAGGTTGGGCATGCGCGGTATTGAGGTCGCCGATCCTTACGTTGAGCGGATGATGGAGGGTTTCGCCTTTCTGACTTCCCGCGTCCAGCTAAAAATGGACGCCGAATTCCCGCGCTTTTCACAGCGTCTGCTGGAGATGATCGCGCCCAATTATCTGGCGCCTACGCCGTCGATGGCGATAGCCGAACTGCAGCCGGACATCAATAAAGGCGATCTGAGTAAAGGTTTCGTGGTACCGCGCGGTACGATGATGGACAGCCAGGTATTGAAGAAAAACGGCGTCACCTGTAGCTACACCACCGCGCACGATGTCACGCTGTTGCCGCTGCGTATTGAGAAAGCCGAACTTGGCGGGATCCCCGCCGATGTGCCGCTGGCCGCGCTTGGGCTCAGCCAGCGCGGCGCCGTCAGCGCTTTGCGCCTGCGCATCAGCTGTGAAGGGGCTCAACATCTTGGTCATTTGACCTTTGACCGGCTGGCGTTTTTCTTAAGCGGCCCGGATATTGAGGCGCTGCGCCTGCTGGAGCTGATTCTTGCCCACCAGGTCGGCGTGGTGTGCCAGACCACCGGGCGCGATCCGCTGCGTTTTTCGCTGAGCGAAGAGGCTATCCAACAAGAGGGATTCGCCGCCAATCAGGCGCTGCTACCGGAAGATCTTCGCAATTTTGACGGCTACCGGTTGCTGCACGAATACTTTGCCTTCCCGGCGCGCTTCCGCTTTATCAGTATTAACGGCCTGAGCAAGCTAATTGGGCAGTGCAAGGAAGAAAAATCATTCGATATCATCATTCTGCTGGATAAAACCGACGACCGCCTGGAACAAGTGGTGGAAGCTAACCACTTCGCGTTGCACTGCACGCCGGTGATTAACCTGTTTCCGAAAATCGCCGCCCGCCAGTCGCTAAGCGATAGCCAGCATGAATACCATCTGGTGGTCGATAACATCCGCCCGCTGGACTACGAAATCTATTCGGTGAGTAAAATTCACGGTAGCGCCGATGGCCACCGCGACGATCGCGAGTTCCGTCCATTCTGGAGTTCGTGGAGCAAGGATGCCGGAGATTACGGCGCTTATTTTTCACTGCGCCGCGAACAGCGGGTGCTTTCCGAACACGCGCTGCGTTATGGCACGCGTACCGGCTATACCGGCTCTGAGACCTTTGTCTCACTGGTCGATGAGCAGCATGCGCCGTGGCAGGAAGATCTGCGTTATATCACCGCCGAGGTGCTGTGCACCAGCCGCGACCTGCCGTTGATGCTACAACAGGAGCTGGGGCAATTTGTGCTGGCGGATTCGCTACCGGTAAAAACATTGAAAATGCGTAGCGGCCCAACGCCGCCGCGCCCGGCGCTGGCGGAAGGGCTCAGCACCTGGCGGCTGATAAGCCAGCTGCAGATGAACTATCTCAGCCTGATGGACGGTGAAAATGGCGAAGGCGCCGCGGCGCTGCGCCAGTTACTTGGGCTGTATGCCGGGCTGGCGGAGACCGCCGTGGCCCGCCAAATCGAAGGGGTACGCCACTGCGTGCTGGAGCCGGTTCATCGCCGGGTGCCGGAGCCGGGACCCATCGTCTTCGCCCGCGGTATCGGCATTACCTTAACCGTAGATGAGCGCGCTTTTTCCGGCGCCAGCCCGTGGCTGTTTGGCAGCGTACTGGAACGGGTCTTTGCCCGGCTGGTGTCGCTCAACAGCTTTACCGAATTCACCTTATGCAGCCAGCAGCGCGGCGAAATCGGCTACTGGGCGCCGCGAATGGGTAAAAGGGCGCTGATATGAGTGAGACGATGGCTACCATTCATCGCCTGACGCCGCTGGCGGACGTTTTCTGGCGCGAGGTTACCGCCGCGCCCTGGCGCTACGATCTTTTTCATCTGCTGCGCCGCATTGACGCGCAAGGAGGCGAACGTTACCCGCTTGGACGCGCGCCGCTGCCGAAATTTGAATCGCTGCGCATCGGGCAAACGCCCTCAATGGGGTTTGCCCCCGCGACGCTGGCCAGCGCGCAAAAACGGGAAAATAGCGCGGTGCATGAGATATCGATTCTCAGCTTCGGTCTGTTCGGCCCCAATGGCCCGCTGCCGGTTCATATGACCGAATACGCCCGCGAGCGTATTCATCATCATCAGGACGACAGCCTGAGCGCTTTTGCCGATCTCTTTCACCACCGCCTGACGCTGCTGTTCTACCGCGCCTGGGCCGACGCGCAGCCAACGGTATCGTTAGACCGTGCGGATAACCGCCGCTTTGAGCGCTACCTCGCCTCACTCATCGGCATGGGCCAGCCGGGGCAACTGGAAAAGGGCGACCTGAGCCCGCATGCGCGTTTCACCCACGCAGGCCATCTCAGCCGCCACGGTCGGGATCCGGAAGGGCTGGAGAAGATCCTGCGAAATTTCTTCAAAGTCCCGGTCAACATTATCAGCAACGTGCCGCAATGGATGCCGCTGACCTCGCGAGAACAAGCGCAGCTGGGGGCGGGAAGGCGTCTGCCTCGCCTGGGCGTCTCGGCGTTTCTCGGCGTCGCGGTACGCGATGTTCAGCATAAATTCCGCCTTGAAATCGGTCCGCTTAGCGCCGCCGAATACGCCCGTTTTCTGCCGGGCGAAAACGCGGTGAACGAATTACGCGATTGGGTCCGCCAGTATCTCGGGATCGAATATGCATGGGACGTCAGGGTACTTATCCGCGGCGATGAAGTACCCGGTACGGTCCTCAGCGGCGACGGCAAACTGGGCTATAGCACCTGGCTTGGCCGCCAGCCAGTCCCCACGCCGCGTGGCGATTTAGTGTTTAGCGTGGAGCAGAGCGACGCCTGATGTCGTCTGCTCTCTGACACCTTTATTAATGTTATCAATGGAACCGAACATGTCAGAAATCAGCCGTGCCGTACTCTTCGGCAAACTGGATACGCTGTTGTTTACCTCGCTGGAAAGCGCAACCGCCTTTTGTAAACTGCGCGGCAACCCTTACGTTGAGCTGGTGCACTGGCTGCATCAGCTGATGCAGCAGCAGGACGGCGACCTGCAACACATTATCCGCCATTTCGCCCTTGATGAGCAGGCGCTGACCCGCGATATCATCGCGGCCCTGGATGCGCTGCCGCGCGGCGCCAGCTCTGTCTCCGACCTTTCTGAGCATATCGATAGCGCCGTCGAACGCGCGTGGGTTTATGGCTCGCTGAAATATGGCGTCAACCGCATCCGCGGCGGCCATTTGTTAATAGGGCTGCTGAAAACCTGGAATCTGGCTAATGTTCTGAAAGGTATTTCGCCGCAGTTTAGCAAAATCAATGTCGATGCGTTGAGCGAGAGCTTTGAGACGCTGCTGGCCGCCAGTAAAGAGAGCCAGCAGGCGGCGGTGGAGACGGCCAACACGGGCGCGACGCCGACGGCGCAGGGCACGCTGGCCCAGTACGGACAGAATCTGACGCAGCGGGCGCAGGAGGGCAAAATCGATCCGGTAGTCGGCCGTGATGAAGAGATCCGCCAGATGGTGGATATCCTGATGCGCCGCAGGCAGAACAACCCGCTGCTGACCGGGGAAGCAGGCGTCGGTAAAACCGCGGTGGTGGAAGGGCTGGCGCGGCGGATCGCCGCAGGCGATGTTCCGCAGCCGTTGCGTAATATTGAGCTGTGGCTGTTGGACATCGGCATGCTGCAGGCCGGTGCGGGCATGAAAGGCGAATTTGAAGCCCGTCTTCAGGCGTTAATTAACGAAGTGCAATCCAGCCCGACGCCGATCGTGCTGTTTATCGACGAGATCCACACTCTAATTGGCGCAGGCGGCCAGCAGGGCACCGGCGATGCGGCGAACCTGCTGAAACCGGCGCTGGCCCGCGGACAGTTACGCACCATCGGCGCGACCACCTGGGCGGAGTACAAAAAATATATTGAAAAAGATCCGGCGCTGACCCGCCGTTTCCAGACGGTGCAAATCCACGAGCCGGATGAAGAGAAAGCGTTGCTGATGCTGCGCAGTACCGTATCGCCGCTGGAGAAACACCATCGGGTGCTGCTGCTTGATGAAGCGGTCAACGCGGCGGTGAAGCTGTCGCATCGTTATATTCCCGCGCGGCAGTTGCCGGATAAAGCGGTAGCGCTGCTGGATACCGCCTGCGCCCGCGTCGCCGTCAGCCAAAGCGCGCCGCCGCCGCAGTTGGAAGATTGCCTGCAGCGCATTGCCGCCCTGGATGTGGAACTAGAGATTGCCCAACGCGAGAACCGGGTGGCGATTGGCGATGCCCGGCGCATTGAGCAACTCAAGCAGGCGCGTCAGCAGCAGGAAACTGAACGCGATACCTTGAGTCGTCGCTGGGAGCAGGAACGCGCGTTGGTTGATGAAGTCATCGCGTTGCGCGCGCAATTGCAGGAGGCCGATGACGACGCCCAGCCGGCGCTGCGCCAGACGCTTAATGAAAAACAGCTGGCGCTAAAAACCCTGCAGGGTGAGATGCCGCTGCTGTTCGCGGCGGTAGATGAGAACGTGGTGGCGGCGGTGGTCGCTGACTGGACCGGCATTCCGCTGGGGCGGATGGTCAAAAATGAAATTGACGCCGTACTGAGCCTGGCCGACACGCTCAACCAGCGAGTGATTGGCCAACGCCACGGGCTGGATCTGATCGCCAAACGTGTGCGCACTTCACGCGCGCGGCTCGACGATCCCAATAAGCCGGTCGGGGTCTTTATGCTTTGCGGGCCATCCGGCGTAGGTAAGACCGAAACCGCGCTGGCGCTGGCAGAAGCGCTGTACGGCGGCGAACAGAACGTTATCACCATCAACATGAGTGAGTTCCAGGAGGCGCATACCGTCTCGACCCTGAAGGGCGCGCCGCCGGGTTACGTGGGTTACGGCGAAGGCGGGGTGCTGACTGAAGCGGTACGCCGCCGCCCGTATAGCGTGGTGCTGCTGGATGAAATCGAGAAGGCGCATCCGGACGTGCACGAAATTTTCTTCCAGGTGTTTGATAAAGGCTGGATGGAAGACGGTGAAGGCCGCCATATCGATTTCCGCAACACAATCATTATCTTAACGTCTAACGTCGGTACCGAGCTGATTAGCGCCATGTGCGCCGATCCGGATCTGATGCCCGAGCCGGAAGCGCTGAGCGGCGCGCTGCGTCAGCCGCTGTTACAGGTCTTCCCGCCAGCGCTGCTTGGCCGCCTGTTGGTGGTGCCGTACTACCCGCTGAGCGATGCGATGCTGGGGCAAATCGTGCGTCTGCAGCTGGCGCGTATTCAGCGCCGTCTGCAGGACAATCACAACATTGTCTGTGAGATTGACGACAGCGTCGTCGAGCAGGTGGTTCAGCGTTGTACCGAAGTGGAATCCGGCGGGCGTATGGTCGATGCGATTCTGACCAACACGCTGCTGCCGCAGATGAGCCAAATTCTGTTAACCGCCAACCGTAACGATGAGCAGTTTACGCAACTGCGCATCAGCTATGCGCAAGGCGAGTTTCATTGTCAGTTTGCCGCGTAACACCATCAGAAAGTGAGTCTTAAGATGACGGATCACGAAAACAATCGGACTGTCCTGAACGCGCTGCCGGTCGGGTATCGTTTTAACGAATTTGAAATAAAGGAAGTGATTGGCGGCGGCGGTTTCGGCATTGTGTATCGCGCCTGGGACCATCAGCTGGAACGTACCATCGCGATAAAAGAGTTTATGCCTTCGTCGCTGGCGGTACGTAACGAAGATATGACCCTGGTACTGCGTAGCGAGCGCTTCAGCAAAGCGTTCTCCGCCGGATTAAACAGCTTTATCCAGGAGGCGCGGCTGCTGGCGCGCTTTAATCATCCCAACTTGCTGCACGTGCTGCGCTTTTGGGTTCAGAACGACACCGCCTATATGGGCACGCTGTTTTATAGCGGCACCACCTTGAGCCGCCTGCGCGAGCAGCAGCCAAACCTCATCGATGAGGCATGGATCCGTCGGATGCTGCCGATGCTATTCGGCGCCATTAAAACCATTCACGACGCCGGCTATTTGCACCGTGATATCTCACCGGAAAATATCCAGATCCAGGATAACGGCCTGCCGGTGCTACTCGATTTCGGTTCGGCGCGCCGGACCATCGGTAATCTCTCCGACGAAACCGAAACCATGCTGCGCCCGGGTTATGCGCCTATCGAGCAGTATACCGACGATAATGACAGCGAACAGGGCGCCTGGACCGATATTTATGCCGTCGGCGCGGTGCTGCATACGCTGATCGTGGGTTCACCGCCGCCGGTGAGCGTGGTGCGGAGTATTCAGGACAACTATCAGCCGCTGGCGGAGCTGAAGCCGGCGGGTTACTCGCTGCCGCTGCTACAGGCGGTGGATAAAGCTCTGGCGCTGCGGGTGGAAGATCGTCCCCAGTCAATCGACGCGTTTGCCGAGCTGATTGAAATGCCGGTGTCCAGTATCGATGACGTCTTGTCGGTCAAAAAAACCGGCACCATGCTGGCGCTGGTCGAAGAGGAAGAACAGGCGCCGGCCGCGACAGACTGGCGGCGCTATAAGGTTCCGGGGATGGTCGCCGCAGGCGTACTGGTCGGTATTATTGCCGGCGGTATGCTGTTCAGCGGCGGCGGCAGCGAGGCGCAACCTGCACAGAGCGCCAGCACCCAGCCGCCAGCGGCGGTTACGCCGCCGGTACCAACGCAGACCGCTAACGCGCAGCCCGCTCCGCCCGTTGCCGTTAAAGAGAGCAAACCTGCAGCGGCGGCGGCGCCTGTTGCTCAGGTTTACGTGCGCATGCGGGAAGGGGAAAAGCTCAAACTCAATGGCGAACCTCATAATACGCAACCGGCCACAAACGGCTTCGCCTCGCTGAAACTGGCGCCGGGACATTATGAAATTACCCTGCAGGGTAATGGACAAACCCGCGAGCAGACGCTGGAGATCGCCAAACCGGGAACCTGGCTTATTAATCCATCGAGTTGATAAGCCAAAACTGACGAGTGAAAGATGAGTATTTTTACTAACGTAATCGTTCTGGCCGTGGCCCTACTGTTTATTTATATTTTTGCGTCATTACTGATTCGCGATGCGAAAAATAAAAAACTCAAAGCGGCTATCCACAATGATGGCGTTGCGGTGTCTGGCACCATCACAAATGTGAGAAGCCGCTCGGGCGGTAATTCCGGGTTTATTAATATTAGCGTCGATTTTAATTACGTTAACGAAAAAGGTGAATTGCTGACCGGTCAGCGGGATATCGTTATTGATATTACGCGTATCCAAAACTTTCAACCGGGAAAGCCGATTCCGTTACGCTACTTGCGCCTTGACCCGCAACAGGTGCTGGTCGATCTGCCGAACCCACTGTTAACGCGCAGCTAGCGCTGCACAAACTGTATCCCCCTGAATGGAATAATATTATGTCTAACAGGATCACCGTTCAGCTACCCGTTGAGGGGCTGCTTTTCTGGAAACTCAGCGGACATGAAGCCATGTCGGAAATGTTCGAGCTCAGCTTAACGCTGCTTGGCAGCGATGCGCGTCTGGATCGCAGCAAGCTGCTTGGCCAGCCGGTCACCGTGACCATTCCGACGCAAAACGCGCTGAGTTCGCGTTATTTCAACGGTAAAATTACCCGCGTGGCGGTGAGCGCCGTTGAACTGAGCGGTATCCGCTACGCCGCTTACCAACTGACCGTTGAACCCGACTTATGGCCGATGAAACTCGACCGCAACCTGCGTATATTCCAGGGGCAGACGGTACCGCAGATCATCAATACGTTGCTGAGTGAATACCAGGTCAACGTTGAGGATAAGCTGAACGGCAGTTACCGCGTCTGGGATTACTGCGTCCAGTATCAGGAAAGTAGTTTCGCCTTTATCAGCCGCCTGATGGAGCTGGAGGGGATTGCCTACCATTTCCGTCACGAGGCGGGTAAACATACGATGGTTCTGACCGATTCAGCCACCCAGCATCAACCGGTAAGCGGCTATGAAACCATTCCCTACCACCAGACGGCATCGGGCGGTATTACCACTGAAGAGGGGATCGGTCAGTGGGCGCTGGAAGATAGCGTGACGCCGGGGATTTACAGCCTCGATGACTATGATTTCCGTAAACCTAACGCCTGGCTGTTTCAGGCGCGGCAGAACCCGGCATCGCCCTCGCCGGGCAGTATCGACGTGTACGACTGGCCGGGGCGGTTTGTCGATCACGGACACGGTGAATTCTACGCCCGTATCCGCCAGGAGCGCTGGCAGGTAGAACATCAGCAAATTCAGGCGTCCGCCACCGCGGTGGGCATCGCTCCCGGCGCAACGTTTACCCTAACCAATGCGCCATTCTTTAGCGATAACGGCGAATATTTGACGACCTCCGCAGATTACTTATTTGAAGAGAACAGCTACGCCAGCGGCGGTAATAGCGATATCTCGCACCAAATCCATTTTAGAGTGATCCCCTCTTCGGTAGTCTATCGCCCGGCGCAGGTAACCGACTGGCCGCGCACCTATGGCCCGCAGACGGCGAAAGTTGTCGGGCCTGAAGGGGAAAGCATCTGGACCGACAGGTATGGACGCATCAAAGTGAAGTTTCACTGGGACCGCCACGCCAAAGGCGATGACACCAGCTCATGCTGGGTTCGCGTGTCGAGCGCCTGGGCAGGCCAGGGCTTTGGCGGCGTGCAAATTCCCCGCGTCGGCGATGAAGTGGTCATTGATTTTATCAACGGCGATCCTGACCGCCCGATCGTCACCGGACGTGTGTATAATGAAGCCAGCATGCCGCCATGGGATCTCCCCGGCGACGCCACCCGGATGGGCTTTATGACGCGGAGTAAGGATGGGAATATTGATAACAGCAGTTTCTTGTTCTTCGAAGATAATCCGGGCAATGAATCCGTCGAGATGCATTCAGAGAAAGATATGAAGATCTCGGTAGAGAATGATAAACATGTAACTATTGATGGTTGCCGTACTACCACAATAGGAAAAGAGCAAAGTGATACTGTCGTTGGTGATTCATCCTTTCATTATCAGAAGAAAAGAACAACTAAGGTAGAAGATCTAGAGCTGCAAGAATATAATAATGGTGAAGAAACTATAATTAAAAACGGTCGAAAAACAGATATACAAAATGGAGGTGACATCCGAAAAATTAAAGGTGATCGCGAGCTAACTCTGGATGGGAATAACAATGAGGAAGTTCTCGCCAATGAAACCATTCATATCAATGGGAAAAAAGAAACGACAATTGGTAACGGAGATGTATTCACTATAAAATCTGGAGGGCAAAAACAAAATATTCAGGGGAAAGTTAATGTAGATATAGATGGCGCCTGGATGCAAACCGTTACAGGAAAAGTGAAGATTGAATCACCAGAAGAAATAGTAATAAAAAGCAAAACAAAAGTTTTTATTGACTCTCCCGTTTTTGAACATAACGATGTAGAAAAGAAAAGCTTTGCCCAAAATGCAATGGATTTCATCGGCCAATATGTTACAATTTCAACAGGAAGTGTCGCCTTTAAGGGTGTTAGCTATGCAGCAACAGGAATAAATATTTCACATCAAGGAATGACATTTGGTCGTACCGTTATCAATGCTCAACGAGTCGAAGGGGCTCGGGTTGACAGCGGCAGTCTAAGAACCGCATTATTTGCACTTCATATGTTAATGTAGTCAGAGGATTATATGTCTATCTCTTGGGTTATAAATGCAGTATTGACGTTTTTAATTATTTTTGTGTGTTTTTATTTCGCAAATAGAATAGTGAAAAATTCACAACAGAGAGAGCACAGTATAATGGAACAGGGAGATGATGTTTATGTTACAATTTTATCAATGAAGCAAAGCGGAGTTTTCATAAACAACAATCCTGTAGTAACAATGGACTTGAGGGTGGCAAATGCTGCTGATAACAAAACATGGCTACTCGAAAAACATGATGAAACCATACAATTAATAGCTCTTGATGCTTACCAGGTTGGTTCTATTTATAGAGCTAAACTAGATAGTAAAACTAAATCCATTGTTTTTGTTACAGACCCTTCCAATGGGAAACCTTTGGCAATTTCTAATGTGCCTCGTTAGAAACGACGCGTTTTAACATGCCAGGTGCAGGTATGAATTTTCTTTCTGAACACTCAGGCCCTATTGCGTTAGGTGTAATGTTGATATTCATCTTCATCTGTCTCAGAGGATTAAAGGGACAGAAGGAAGATTTTAGTGAAATAAGAAATTGGGTTGCAAGAGACAACTGGAACGGCGAATTAGCAACAGGGAAATTAAAAGAATGGAAACAAACATCAACTACCAATAATTTTGACCATTTCTATATTTTTACTATCGAGTCTAATTTGAGTGGTGAAGCTCAAACATATAAAGCAGCAACTGTGTTAAAGACCTCTGAAGTCATTAAATTAAAAAAGGATATGCCTGTAATGTTCAAATACCAGGGAGTACCCCCAAAAAAAACAGCAGTCATGAGCGTAGGCTAATACTAGTCGATGCACGACATATAATTGCTGCTTTACCCTTTGATAGGGAACATGGCATAGAAACGGCCTCCAAATGCTGCGTTTCCTTTCCATTGGTTTTAGCTGGTAATAAATAATCAATCCAGAACCTAACGATTTCTCAATTTTTTGCATTTAAAATAAGACAGCCATCAATGGTTCACTTAATGTAAGATTTTACGATGTCAAATTCAACAATGTGGTCTATCTTTATAACCATTTTAGTTTTGGGGTGGTTCTTATACAGTATAATGAAGTCAGGAAATAATGATGAGAAGTTTCGTAAGGAAGGCATTAAAGTTGAAGCTAAAATCATTAGTAAACAACATATAAGTACCTCTGGCACCGGAAATATGAAATTTAAGTTTGAATTGGAATTTATGACTCCCGATGGAGTTGTCGTCACATATGCTCGTCGCTTTATAACTCCGGAAGAAATGGTTAAAATTGGTAGGAAAAATACAGTTTTTTTATATTACCTCCCAGGTGCCCCTGAAAAAGTCTACCTTGTTCCTGGAGATATGGAGTAAACTATTGATGATAGTTTTTGTTAACAGCACGGATGCAACCCTATGAATGTCATCACGGAATCATCTTTTATCTTTGGCATTGTGGTGACAATCATAGCATTAGGTATATCATTCGCTGCATTCAAACCGAATAAATCTGAAGTCTCAGCAATTAAAAACTGGTTATCGAGAGATAAGTGGTCCGGTCAAACAATCCAGGTTCCGCTAGAATCATGGCGTCAGACAGAAACAAAGTACGGCAATGATTATATTTATGATTTCTATTTTAGTGCAAATATAAACGGTTATGTAAAAAAATACATTGCGAAAGGCATTGTAAGACCCGGTGACATTCATAAATTAAAGAAAGGAATGTTATTATCAGTAAAGTACAGTAATGACACGCTTGTAAAGATAACCGTTACTTCCGTTAATTATTAAATGTGTAATGGTGCTGTAGTATTTGATATTTCATTCTACCTATAAAATCACAACCTGGAATTGATTAAATGGATTTTCTAAATACAAAATGGTTTTATATTCTGCTTGTGGCATGCCTTATAGCACTCTATATTATTGGGCGGAATTTTCGTAGTTCCGTTATCCCTATGATCAAGGCTGGGTTTATTGAAAGCGCTGTTCTTAAAACAGGAATCGCAGTAAATGCCGATATTATTGCATCTCATCAAACTAGTATGTGGGGTGGAAATAAGCCAATATACCATTTGACCTTAAAATTTAAAACTCTTGAAGGTGTTGAAACCGAAGCGAGTGTTGATATGGGGCTAAGCTTTGAAGAAATTGAGAGATTTAAACCCGGCAATGGGACAACAATAAAATACGACGCTAAAAATCCTAAACGAATCGCAATTTATGACAGACCATTATTTTTATAATGTGACAATTATTTATATTTAAAACCTAAAAGAGCTAACAATGAACTTTATTTATCAACACTCTTTGTTAATTGTTATTGCATCGGTTGCATTTAGCTTTTTTCTGTTGTTCGGTTCGTTGCGAAGTCTCAAAGGACAGGGCGGGGACCTTACTGAAATAAAAAACTGGCTAAGCCGTGAGCGCTGGCCCGGTGAGATAAAAAACGCATCTCTGGTAAGTTGGCGTCAAACTAACGCGACCAATAATTTTGATTATTATTTTGTATTTACCTTTGAGGCGAACATTGAGGGTACGACAAAACAGTATAATGCTGCCGCCGTGGTACGTGCTTCAGAAATCCCCAAATTAAAATCGGGACTTCAATTAACTATAAAGCATGAGGGCGTTCCGCCAAAACGAATGGCTGTTATGGATGTGGATTATGAATAAACAGGGTATCCACTAGACTTCTATGCTCGTGGCCATTTAGGTGGCCACTTAAAAACACTCACAGAATTTCTAATATGTGGTGAACTTCATCATTAATGGATCATTATGTTTGACTCTATGTGGGAAACATTAATATTAGCCATTTTAATTTTGTTTGGTTTGTTCTTATATTGTTATCGTTCAGGCTCCAATTATGATAAGTTTAAGGCAAATGGCATTCGTACCGAGGCTAAAATATTAAGCATGGAAAAAATTGGCGCGAGTGGCGGAGGGAGCACTAAACTTAAAATGGAATTATCTTTCAATACTGACTCAGGTCTGGTGACGGCAACGGCTAAACAGTATATTTCCCCGCAAAATATGGTAAAAATCATGAGAAACAATACTATTTACATCTACTACATGCCTGATAATCCCAAAGAGTTATTACCAACACCTTGGGAGATGGAGTGATGGAGTCTCTCTATATTGTGAGAAAACCAAGATGTCTTTTTACCTAAAATCATGAATTGTGAAGCCTGAACTGAAACCCACCAGGGATAATTATGTCATTTGAAAAATGGATCACCAATATGTCTCCAGGGGAAATGATACCCGTGATTATTGGTTTGTCAGTAAGTATATTATTCATGATAGCCACCTATTTCACATTCAGAAAGTCATCGTTACAACTAAAGTCAGTGAAAATCTTTTTAAAACGCGAGCGCTGGCGAGGAGACTTACTGAGGTCGCGGATTGAATTCTGGCAACAAACTAATGTAATGCTCGGTAATAATCTATTTTTCGATATATATTTTCGCATCGATGAAATGCCTCAATTATTTTGCGCCAAGGCGCTGATTGCACCAGCACAAATACATCTATTACGTAAAGGGCTGTCCATTGTCGTTAAGAAAGGACGCGGCAATAAGATTGCTATTATGCAAATCGGTGATGTGGGTTAATTCACTATGGATATACTCTTTTTTATCGTCATGGGGCTGATTGTCCTGGTGTTTGGTATCTATCCCATGGCCCGTTTTCTTTATCAGGATGTTTACCCGTACTTAAAGGATAGTTTTACCCACAGTGAGGTCCTGCAATCAGGGATTGCGGTCAACGCGGATATCATTGCCGCACACCAGACCAGCGCCTGGAGCGGAAGTAAACCGATCTATCGTATCACCTTTAAGTTTAAGACCCGCGAGCAGGTTGAAGTTCAAGCTAGCCTGAATCACACCCTGAATTTCAGCGACATTGAACGTTTTAAGCCGGGTAATGGCACAACGATTAAATACGATCCGGCGAACCCGCAGAGAATTGCGCTATATGACAGGCCGCTTTTTTTGTGACAGCTAATCAGGAGATAACATGGAAATTGTCTCTACCATAATGCTAACCATGGCATGGGCCATTCCGCTGGTAGTATTGCTCTTTGTGGCCTGGGTTGCGATGCAGAATATACGCTCTGCGCGACAAGATAAAAAAACGAAAATGAATAGTGTCAATGTTAAGGCCACCATCCTGCAGATCAAATACGATCGCGACCAGCGAATTAATAATCACTACTCAGCCATTTTGACCCTTCGTTATCATTGGCATGAGCAAGAACTGCAGGGCATCCGCGGCGTTATATTCCCCGCGCAAGACCAATCTGAGGTTCAGGTGAATCAATTAATCAATATTCGCGTTCACCATGACGACCCACAACATTTCTACTACCTCGATTATCGTAATGTCTGATGCTAAGCATCAATTCCCCTTAAGAACCTATCGCATTAGGGCTATATGAAAATCATTAAACCCTTACGCCTGAGCGTACTGAACCGGCCATTCCGCTGGCAGGGCAAAAATTATCTTGGCGTTTCGGTGCTGGCGTTGGCGGATATGGGGCCAAACCCGCAGCTGCGCCCCGAGATGGAACTGTGGCAGCTTGCCGCCGACGAACTGCAAACCAGCGCCGGCGTGGTGGATATGGCCATCCCTAAAGTCCGCGCCGAATTTCTTGCCACCGGTTTTGCCTATACCCATCATCAGCAGGAAAAAAGCGCCTGCGTGGCGCGCATCGATATCGACAAACTGAGTAAGTCGTTGGTGGTGTTCGGCGATCGCGAGTGGACGGGGCAACGTATGACCCGACCGCAGCCGTTCAGCGAAATGCGCCTCGACTGGAGCCGCGCCTTTGGCGGCGGTGATTATGCCGACAACCCGCACGGTCTTGGTGTCGCGCCGGTAAAACAGCAGGGGCGCGAGCATCATCCTCTGCCGAATATTGAACCACTGGAGGGAAGAGTAAGCTCGCCGCAGCAGAAACCGCAGCCGGCAAGTTTTGGCCCGTTGGATATTCAGTGGCCGCGGCGCTTTAGCCGAATGGGCAAAAAATATGATGCCAGTTGGCTACAACAGGAGTTTCCCGGTTTTGCCCGCGATATTGACTGGAAAGTCTTTAACGCCGCCAGTTCGGATCAATGGTGGGAGGATCGGGATACCTTGCCGCCAGGGGCGAAATGGCGGATCTGGAATATGCATCCAGAGAAACCAATGCAGGAGGGCCAGTTGCCGCCGTGGCAGGCTCGCTGTTTTATTCATCGCCAGCGCGCGGATGAAACGCTATTCGAAGAAATTGCCTTACGCGCCACCACGGTATGGTTCTTTCCCCATCGGGAACAGATGATGCTTATCTGGCAGGGGCACATTCGTATCAATGAAGACGATGCCGCCGACGTCCTGCAGCTGATCCCGGCGCTGGAAAAAGAGGGTGCCGCCCGTTCGCTTAATCACTATCGCAAGGTACTGGCCCAGCGAATGGATAAAGAGAAGGGCGCGCTCTTCTCCTTTCGCGAAAAGGATCTCATACCGGAAGAGACCATCGGCCCGTGGATCGACAATGAAATTGAACAGTCGCCGAGTCCGCAGCAGGAGAATATGAAAAACCGCGCTCGTCTGCTGCGTGAACAGCACCGCGCCGCCATTGAAGCCAGCGGCGGTGATATCGATAGCCTGTTGGCGGATATCGACGAGCCCACGTTGCCTAAGCTTGAAGACCTGCCGGAGTTTATCGCCGACATGGAGCGTCAGGCGCAGGAAATGGAGAATGATGCGCAACAGCGCAAACGTGAGATGGAGGCGCAATATCCGCAGTTGAATAACGATGAAAACCAACCGCGCGGCCCCGAATCCATGCACCGGATGCAGGAGATGCTACATCAGCACCAGCAGGAACTGAGCGAGAAGAAGCGCGCGCAAACGCGCGAGGCGCTACATCAGATGTACCTGGCCGCGGTGCAGCATCAGCCGCCGGCGGTCCGGCTGAAGGGCGATCTGGCGATGATCCTGCGCCAACGCGCCGAGCGTACCATGGCGCAGGGCGGCAATTTTAGCGGGATGGATCTGACCGGCGTTGATTTTTCCGGCATGGATTTTCGCGGCGCCAATTTTGAAAAGGCGTTACTGGAATGCGCGGACCTCAGCCACTGTCAGCTGGATAACGCCTCTTTTCAGGGGGCCGTGCTGGCCAGAACGGAGCTACAACATTCGTCGCTGCGTAACTGTGATTTTAGCGGCGCCAGCCTGGTACTGGCGGAGTGCCATCAAAGCGACTTCACCGGCGCTCGCTTTGAAGATAGTCAGCTACAGAACGCGCTGTTTGCGCAATGCATTTTCGATAACGCGACGCTAAAAACGCTGATCCTTCGGGAAATCAGCCTGATTGACTGCCGTTTTCAGCGCGCCGAGCTGGATGGCTGCGTCTTTATGGAACTGACGCTGGCACAACCTGATTTCAGCCACGCGCGGCTGCACAAATGCTCGTTTTTACAATCTGAACTGGAGCATGCCATTTTCCATCAGGCGACGCTGGAAAGCTGTTCGCTGGTGCAGACCCGAGCGGAGCGCGCTGATTTTAGCGCTGCAACATGGCTAGCCAGCGCTGCGGTGTCGGAAAGCTCACTTATCGGCGCCGACTTCAGCCACGCAACGCTGCAGCAGAGCAATTTGCGCCAGACGCCATTACAGGGCGCGTGCTTTGCGCTGGCAAAAATCGAAAACAGCGATCTGAGTGAGGCCGATTGCCGTGATGCCAGCTTTGTACGCGCTAATCTGGTTGGCAGTCTGTTTGTTCGCACCGATTTTCGCGAGGCCGATTTTACCGACGCTAATCTGATGGGCGCGCTGCTGCAAAAAAGCCAGCTTGCCGGGGCCAACTTCGAAGGCGCCAATCTGTTCCGCGCCGATCTTTCACAATCCTTTACCAGTAAAACCACGCGGCTGGACGGCGCATGGACCAAACGCATTAAAACCCTGCCAAAGCGCGATGGAGAAGTGATATGACGATACTGAGCCCGGAGGAGATCGTTCAGCGCATCAAAAACGGCGAGCCACTCAATGAAATATCGCTGGATGGTATCAACCTGCAGGGCTGCGATCTCTCCGGCGGACTGTTTCAGGAGGTGTCGCTACGCGGCGCTAATCTGCAAAATGCCAATCTGCATGAAGCCCTGTTTACCGAGTGCCAGCTGCAGAACCTGCAGCTGCAAGGCGCCCAACTTAAGCAGACGACCTTCAATCAGTGTGAAATGGCCCATCTTCAGGCCGCTGAAACCACGCTTGATAGTTGCGTGTTTAATCAGTGCGACCTGCAAGAGAGCGATTTCTCGGCAACGACGCTGCAAAGCAGCCAGTTTATGCGTTGCCAGATGAGCAGGAGCCGTTTTCGCGGTTCAACGCTGGAACGCAGCGTGTTTTATGAGGCTGACCTGACTCACGCCAGCTTTGCGCAAAGCCGCGGTCTGTTGACCACCTTTTACCATATTGATTTGCGGGACACCGCACTGGACGGAATGCAGTGCGACCGGCTGGTGTTTTTCCAGTGCGATCAGCGCGGCAAAGACTATTCAAGGCAGGGCTTTACCGGCTGCCAGTTCACCGATTGTCCGCTGGACGGCGCGAAGTTTAACGCCGCCCAGTTAACCCAGTGCAATTTCAAAGGCGCGTCATTGCGTGAAGCAGAGCTCAATCAGGTGAATGCCAGCCAGGCGCTGTTTATGGAGGCCGATCTGCGCGGCGCCCAGTGTCGCGGCAGCCGGTTCGACCAGGCAATATTTGTCGGCGCGATACTGGAGCAGGCCGACTTTAGCCAGAGCAGGTTGTTCCAGAGCGTTTTACAGCGGGTTCAGGCCGCCGGAGCGCGATTCGCGCTCTGCGATCTGACGTGGAGTGATTTTTCCGCCGCCGACCTGCGCCAGGCGGATCTGCGCGGCGCGACCTTTTCCCGCACCCGCCTGCATCGCGCCCGCCAGGACGAAGCGCTGTTTACCGGCCGTCAGGGGATTCTGGAATACGATGAAGAGTTATTAGCCGCTGAGGCGTGGAGCGCCCAGCGCCACAGCCGTTGTTAAGGAGACAACAGATGACAACTATTAATCACAAACTGGCCCAGGCGGCGATGCCGCCGGCGCAGGCTTCCGGCACGGTGACCCATTGCTTTGCCGACGGTAGCGTGACCGTCGAGAGCGAAGGGCGCGGCTGGCACTGTCGGCGAGCGGTCAGCTGTCTGATCGCGCCGCAGGCTGGCGATCGCGTACTCATCAGCAGCGTGGACAACCAGATCTGGCTGTTAGCGGTGCTGGAGCGTGATGAAAGCCGCCAGGCGGAGCTCAGCGTACCGGGTGACCTGCATATTCAAAGTCAGGGGGAACTCAGCCTCAGCGGTCAGCGCCTGTGCGTCAATGCCGCGCAGGGGGACTGCCATATCAGCGAGATGAACTACAGCGGCGATAAACTCTCGGCATGGGTGACACTGTCACGTATTGTCGGCAAGCGCGCCGAATCGGTCTGGCAAACGGTGACGCAAATTAGCCACAATCTGCTGCGCACCACCCGGCAGACCGAGCAGGTGCGCGCCGGGCAGTTGGATATGAAAGCGGAAGATTACGCCCGGCTGCATGCGCACAATACGGTCATCACCTCAAAAGCGATCACCAAAGTCGATTCAGAACAGATTCATATGGGCTAAGGAGCTAATCATGTTTGCCAACTGCCAGCTTTTCGGTGTCGATTTAGCCTTTCCCGACGTCTGTCTGACGCCGATGCCGGCGCCAACGCCGATTCCCTATCCGGATATCGCGCTGGGGCCGACGGCGATCCCTAACGCGCTCAATATTCTGTTTATGGGCATGCCCGCGCACAATATGGCGACGGTGACGCCGCTCACCAACGGCGATAACCCCGGCGTGGCGACCGGGGTAGCGTCAGGTACGGTGATGGGACCATCGCGTCATCTGACCGGCGCATTTACCGTGCTGCTGAAAGGCACGCCGGCGACGCGTCTAACCAGCGTTAGCCTGCAAAATTCGACAAACGCGGTCGGTATGCGCATCGTACCCAGCCAGTTCAAGGTATTGATGCTGGCGCCGTAAGCTGTCGGCTATGCGAGAAAACGATTACAATCGCCCAACTGAATCACTTTTTGTGCAGAGTTATAAGGGTCAAGATGAATCCGAGCGTCATTCAGTGGAATGAAGACAATTTCTCGCAAGTTGAACGCTATAACGGCGTGGCTGTTGTGCGTTTTCATGCGCCGTGGTGCGGCCCTTGTCAAAGCAGCGAAAGTCTTTTTCTCCAGGCGGCCGACCGGCTACCGTCTGATGTTTTAGTCGGTACAGTAAATGTTGTTCAGGCTCCGGTGCTGGCGGCGAAATATAGCGTCTGGGGGTTACCCAATACGCTTGTTTTCCGCGATGGTCAGGTGGTGGAGCGTCTCAGCGGCCCACAAACATTCAGCACTATTTTGGCAGCGATAATTCGCGCCCAGGCCCTCATCTGATGTCGATAGTTTCTCCGATAGTGGGGCCCGTCTTCTACGATCTCCTGCAGCATGGTCGGGAGATAGACCGCGCTATTGCGCGCCGGGACGCCAGCTTGCTGAATCACTCCACGCCAGGACTTGAACGCTACTTTTCGCGTCCACCAGGCGAACTTCCCCGGCAAAACCCATTTCCGGTCGCCGCGCTATTCCCACTGTTCTTAGTGGCTTTTGCATTCAACTTGCTACCATTTTTGCAGACGCTCCCGCCATTCTCGGCACCGATACGGGTAGCGAGTTTTTTTGTACCGGCGCTGGTGATAATATTTTTTCTGTTAACCAGCGGCGTGTTGCTGGCTCGCGGTTATACCCTCGGGCTGAAGGGATTTCTGGCGTTATTTCTTCTCCTCTCAGCGTCAACGGTGGTGCAAGCATTGCGAGCGATGGTTAGCGCAGGTGAAAGTCTCTGGCCGCTGGCGTTCGCCGCGCTGGCATTACTGTGTTGCCGGCTAATATTTAACCGCCAGGGATTCGTGCTGTACGCGATTTATTGTCGTAGCCAGCGGTTGGCTCTTCTCGCGGGCACACTACGCCGGCAGCGTAAATAGAGAGCGGCGAAGACGGTGAGCAACCCCTGACTATCAACGGATAGCCAGGGGTTTTGTTTATTGCGGGTAGTTAAACGCGTCAGGATGGTTTTCAAGGCTGCCGCTCAGCGCGGCAAACAGCACGGTTTTGCCATCAATCGACAGCGCATCGCTGACGTTAAGCCAGGTCAGTTTTTCCTGCGATGTTTTCTCATCTACCACCGAGAAGACGCCCGCCATCTGTTTGGATTTTTCCGACCAGATCACGGCGATACGTTCGCTACCACAATCGTGTGGTTTACAGGCGCTTAATACCTGCCAGGATTCAGATCCCAGTTTCACGGTTTGTGCCGGGGATCCGGTACCACCGCTGTTAACCCAGGCCGGGAGTTTATGGCCTTTAACCATCTGGCTGAACGACGCTTTGGTCGCATTATCTTTGGCAAGTGAAGTCAGCGTGACATCACTTTGCGCCATGACGCTGGCGGATGCAGTGAGTGCGATGATGGCGGCAAGTGCTTTGAACATGTTTCCTCCTGGAGTTGATATGTCCTCATTTCGGGCCCCTTAATAGTGGGCGCAGAGCATCATTAATGCAAATGAACATATTTATACAATGAATGTGATCCCCCGCGCAAAGCGTGGACTTATGCGGCTTTGACATGTCATGATGCACATTGGTTAAATTTTTGTATTAATAGCTGATAGTAAATGGCTAATACAAAAGGGCATATTAATTCAGGCGATAACGCATGGCGTATTTGAATCATCTGTTGACGTTTATTGAAAGTAATCCGGCTCTGGCGATCGGCTTTAACCTTATTCTGCTGGTCGTCTCCGGCATCTTTGCCCATCTTTTGTGCAAGTTTTTGCTGATTAAAGTGATACGCAAGGTGTTCTTCGCCAGCCATAAACAGGACGTGCCGCTGGAAAAAGACCGCCGTATCGCCGAGAAACTGTCAAACTTCATTCCGGTTATTATCGTCTACTACGTTCTGCAGTTTATGCCCAATATGCCGGCATCGCTGGTAACGGCGATTAATACCATCTGCGGAATTTTGTTTTTTATTTTTCTGTCGATCTTCTTCAACGAAATGCTGGATATCGTCAATAGCTCTTATCTGCGTAAGACCAAACGTAAAAACCACTCCATCAAAGGCTATATCCAGATAGGTAAAATCTTAGTTCACATTCTGGCCGCGATAATGATCCTCGCCGTGATGTCGAATAAATCACCGGTGATTATCATTTCCAGCCTCGGCGCCGTCGCGGCGGTGCTGATGTTAGTGTTTCAACATACCTTGCTGTCGCTGGTGGCCAACGTCCAGCTATCGTCCAACGATGTCCTGCAACTGGGCGACTGGATCGAAATGCCCGACAAGAACCTGAGCGGGGAAGTGACGGATATCGCGCTGCATACCATTACTATCCGTAACTGGGACAACACCATTTCGCGTATTCCGACCAAGAATTTCCTCACAGAAACGTATACCAACTGGCAGGCGATGTTCTCGTCCGGCGCACGACGGATCATGCGTAGCATTAATATCGATCAGCACTCGGTAACCTTCCTGAATCAGGAGATGTTAACCCCGATGCTGGCAATCCGCGGGGTGAGTGAGCCGCTCAGTAAATTACTGGATGGCCGGGATCCGGGCGGCGTCGCGGATCGCTGGTTTATTGATAACGGGTTGACTAACCTGACGCTGTTTCGCCATTACCTGATGAGCTATCTCGCCGAACGGCCAGATATCATTAAAGATATGTACATCGTGGCGCGGACGTTAAAACCGTCGCCGTCCGGGCTGCCGCTGGAAATCTACTGTTTTACCTCCTCGACGCTATGGATGGATTACGAGAACACGCAATCCGCTATTTTTGAATACATTACCGCCGTGGCCGGGCAGTTTTCACTGCGTCTTTACCAGTATCCCGCCGGGCATGATTTCTGGCGCTTATCGCAGGAAAACAGTTTACGGACGACGACACCGCCGTCGACGGAAGGGCCATAATTGGCGCGTATATCCATCTCGACAACAGGATGTTCAGAGGATGCTGAAGTTCATTAAATACAGTTTGCTGCTCAGTGCGGTCGTCAGGGACAGAATAAAAACCAACGATCCGCAGCAACTGGAGAAGCTTAAAGACAGATTAAAAGACCGGATGGGTATTCCGGTCGGCTGGCATATGTCAGGAATACCGCTGATAGGGGCAATGATTCTGAGCATGTTCGCTTTTGCCCTGGCTCAACCTTATCTCTGCCTGGCGATGTTCGATCTATTTGGGCTGCCGCAGTATGCCGTGATGGCGGCGATTGTGCCTGTATCGCTAATTTATAGTCTGGTAATGGTTCTGGCGATGTACTTTGTTGCCAGAGGCAATTTTCTGGCGCTTAAATTATCACTGGCTTTGATGGTTTTTAGTGGTCTGGTTGCGAGTGTTTATTTTCTTTCTGTTTGCCTCGGGGCATTATTCGGCGCCGGACTAAAACCAGGATTTCTCATCAGCGCCGTGCTGGGACTATTATTTATGTTCGGCTGTATCCGATGCATAAATAGCCAGACTTTTTACCGTGCAAACGCCCTTTATTTACATAACAGGGTCTGGCGAAAACAGCTTAATATACGGCGCCAAATGCAGCGCCGCGCTTCACGTTAGAAAAGGGTTCGCCTGGCCTTATTTTATAAATCAATGAGCAGATTCGTGCTGCGGCTGCGGGAGCAGCACAGCGCGACATGCTGCACGATGGTGGATTTTTCTGCTGCTGACTGCACCGTATCACGATGGTCCACCTCTCCCTCAACCACTCTGGTCAGACAGGCGCCGCAAATTCCCATCTCACAAGAGAGCGGCACTGCCACACCATTTTCCTGCAATACCTGCGCGATGGTTTGATTGGCGGCGACGGGCCAGCATTGGCCAGAAGAGGCGAGCGTCACCGTAAACGTCTCTTCTGGCCGGGCGTCGTTCGCGGGCATTGACGCCTGAAATGCCTCTTCATGGATCTGCTCAGCCTGCCAGCCTTGTATTGCCGCCGCCTGGCGCGCGGCGGCCATAAATCCCGCCGGACCACACACGTAAAGCCGATCCTCACGGTGAGGAACGCTCAATCTGCCAGCCAGATTTTCTCGCGGGCTCCCGCCTTCAGCGGAGCTATAAATCCTCACGTTTTCTGGCGCCAGCTTGCGGGCAATCGCGGCTACCAGGGCGCCGTTTTCAAGGCGTTTGAGGTAATACTGTAAGGTAAACGGATTTCCCTGCGCCGCTAACGCCCGCGCCATGCTATACAGCGGCGTAATGCCAATCCCGGCGGCCAGCAGGGTGACGTGTCGCGCCGTCTGCAGGGCAAACTGATTTCTCGGCGGTGATATCATCAGCCTCTGACCCGGTCGCAGCGTCTCATGGATGTAGCGCGAACCGCCGCGCGATTCTGCCGCTCTCGCCACGCAAATCAGATAACGCTCCAGCCTGCTGTGGCTGCCGGTGAGTGAATACTGACGGGTTACGCCGCTCGCCAGATGCAGATCGATATGGGCGCCGGGCTGCCATGCGGGTAATGGACCGCCGTCAGCCGTCACCAACGTGACCGCCAGATTATGTTCGCCTTCACGCCAGAGACCATCGACAACCACCTCAATCAGAGTACTCATCATATAACTCCTTGCTCAGACCAGGAAAAATTCACCGAAACCCAGCCGCTTCAAGCCGCGACGGTAGGCAATTGAGCTACGGTCGGCAGGAATATGTGCTTCCAGGGTAAGATCCAGAGGTAGCGTCTCCGGACGCTGGCTCTCTACCATCAGCCGGTCTTCTTCAAACACGCGAAGGTTGAAGGCGTAGACTTCCTCCACCGGCACATGCAGGTCGAAATTGCGGGCGATAGGGGCAAACATTCGCGTGACCCGTGATGAGACGGGCGAGGCGGCATTCATAATTACCAGCCGGGCTTCGCCGGGGAAATGAATCGTCAGGGTGGCGGTAAAGGGCAAATGCATCTCAAAGCGACGCAGCCATTGAAAACCCTCCGGAGCGCGGTAGCCGGCGCTTGCCGGATAATTGCCGACCGTACTCCAGTAGTCGACGACAAACCCATTTTCCGTTTCCTCAGGCAGGTAGTCAGGAACCTGTTGATTATCCGCATCGGCGAAGGTGTCGGTATGGATCCACGCAAAATGCGCCACATCAAGAAACCCTTCAACCTGACGGCCTGCGAAGCCATTGACCTCAAAAGCCGGGCAGGTCAGTTGCTGAAATCCGTCGTCTGCCCAGTGCGGCATGGTCGGTAACTGCGGGGGATTGTCAGCATCATAATCGAGACAGACCCACACCAGACCATAGCGCTCTTCCGCCGCGTAGCTGGTCAGATTTAATTTCGCCGGTATCGGCTGATTTGGACTAGAGGGGATTCGGTTACAGCGGCCATCTTCCCCAAAGCGCAGGCCGTGATAAGGGCAAATGATACCTTCTTCGTCATGAAAACCTAACGTCAATGGTACCCCGCGGTGGGGGCAGGCGTCGCGGGCGACCACTACGCGTTCGTGCAGGCGATAGATTACCAGCTTTTCATCCAACAGGGTTGCCTTCATCGGTTGCCGGCCGATATCCGCGCTACGCGCCACTGGATGCCAGCATTTTGCCAGCCGCAGCCAGTCCTGGGGTTCAAAGGTGCAATGCGCGGGCGGCATAAGCGGTTGTCTGTTCATCGTTTTGCTTCCTGATGGCTAAAGTGATTGTTTAATTGTTGTGAGTTAATTGTTGCCATAGTAGGGTGTTGACATCCATCAGCATTAATTCAGCTATCCGTTGCAAAAATCAGTACAGGTAACCGATGAGTCCTTTCTCACGCTTTGCTCGCTATTTTATGGAAGTGGCCCGCAGCGGCAGCCTGCGTCGGGCGGCGGAAAAACTGCATATTTCGGCTTCGGCGATTAACCGCCAGATACTGCAGGCTGAAGCGTCCTTCGGCACGCCGCTATTTGAACGGCTGCCGGAAGGTTTGCGGATGACCACCGCAGGCGAGTTGCTGTATGACAATCTGCTGCGCTGGCAAAAAGAGTTTCGCGTAACCCAACAGAAATTTGATGAACTGCAGGGGCTAAAACGCGGAACGGTGAATGTCGGTATGGTGCAGGCGCTGGCCGAAGGGAGTTTTGCCGCGGCGCTGGCAGAGATTATCAACCAGTGCGAGTGGCTTGAACTGATGTTGCAGGTCGCCGATAGCCAGAGCATCAGCGACAGAGTGCGTCAGGCCGATGTCGATTTTGGTCTGATCCTCGATCCTGAAGGTCAGGCGGGTCTCAACGTACTGGCGTTTATTGAAATGGAAGTCGGGGTGGTACTGCATCCGCACCATCCTTTTGCCGCTGCGCCCGCGATCTCGCTGGGGGAACTTAGCGATGAACGGCATATTATTCCCGGCGCGCCGTTAATAGTGCATGACCGGGTGACAATGCTCTATCGCCATTATGATTTTTCGCCGCCCAACACCGTTAGCTGCAATGATATTCGTCTGATTAAATCGCTGGTGCTTAAAGGCGGCGGGGTGGCGGTCCTGAGCCTGCTGGACGTGCAGGACGAGGTAAACAACGGTTCGCTGGCGTTTGTGCCGCTACGTAATAAGCTGCTGCGGCCTTTGACCCTGGCGCTATGCACCGCGCCATCGCGCCAGCTATCTCGTCCGGCGCAAATGGCGATTCAAAAACTAACGCTGGTGATGGAGGAGATGCGTAACGCTGCTCACTCTCAGCCTAATGGCCCGCCCTGAATGGTTTCGCACAAGCCATTGATAATACGCTCGCCGGTTTCCGTTTTCAGTTCCTGATACCAGGCTTTGGTTAACGCCATATCTTTACCGTGGGTGATATCACAGCGTTTACGCGCTTTGAGCACCAGGTCACGCACCCGTTCACAGCGCAATGCTTCGTACTGGCGCAGCGCGGTGACAATATCGCTGTTTTCGCGTAGTACATTCCCCAGCACGACCGCGTCCTCCATCGCCGCGCAGCCGCCCTGGCCAATATCCGGCGTGGTGCTGTGTCCGGCATCGCCCAGTAGCGCCACCTTGCCACGTACCAGCTTATCAAAAGGTTCAATATCGTGAATTTCTATCCGGTTGGTGGTCTGCGGGTCGAGGGCGGCGATAAGCTTTTGCACCGGCGGCGCCCAGCCGGTGAAGTAGCGGGTTAAATCGTCGCGCAGGGTGAGGCGATCTTCCGCTAATCCGGCCGGCAACGGCACATCGAAGAAGAAGTAGAAGCGTCCGCCCGCCACCGGCATCAGCGACACGCGTTTCCCTTCGCCAACAAACGTCGTCCACTGATCGGCGGGAGCAATGGACTCATCAATATCGACCAGACCATTCCAGTTAACGTAACCGGCATAGCGGCGTTCCGGCGTATAGCCGAGCACATATGGCCGCAGCGCCGAATGACTGCCATCGGCGGCGATGACCACATCGCCGTGCGCCTCGCTACCATCGGTAAACCAGACGGTTACGCCGTCGGTATGCTCTTCCACGCGGGTAACCCGCTTGCCGAACCGCACCTGCTCACGCCCCCAGAAATCGAGCATCTCGCGCTGCAGTTCCGTTCGCGACACAGGCGAAGGGCGGCCCTGCGTACGTTCAACCAGCGGCGCGAGGCTGAACCGTGTGAGCGTTTCCCCGCGTTGATACTCCTTATACGCCAGATAATGCATCGGGCCGCCATAAGCGTCGATGATCTCGCCCATCCCCAGGCGGTTCATACACTTGACGCCGTTGGGCCAGATAGAGATCGCGGCGCCAACCGGCTTAATCTCTTTTACCGCTTCGAACACTTCGCAAGCGATGCCTGCATTACGTAGCGCCACCGCGGCGCTCAACCCGCCGATTCCCGCGCCAATCACGATTGCTTTCATTGTCTTCCCCTTAGGTGTGTTGTTTAAGGGGTTCAGCAATTTGCATACCAGGTAGCAGAACCTGCGAAATCAGCGGAAAACGGACGGGTGATGGCGGGGAGATGCACCAAAGGAGGGCAAATTTGCGATTATGTTGCCTTTTTATGAATCAAAGATTTCTTTTGATGAATTAAGGAATCAAAAGTTTCAGCGCCCCGCGCCAACGATCGTTACAGAATACCCGCTCTTTAATTTAGCTATTTCACTGATAAATAAAAGATAAAGCTATTATTACGTGGATAAAGATAGAGGGAATAAGCAATGTGGCCTGCTTTGTGCACTACATCGTGAACGCTTATCCACGACGAGACGGTGACCCCATGTCTGATGAAAAGAACAGCAACCTGCTTTATGGCCTAGAGCAGCGCATCCCGCCGCTGCCGGCCTTTTTTAGCGCCTTACAGCACGTGCTGGCGGGGCTGGTCGGCATTATTACGCCGCCGCTGATTATTGGCGCCGCGCTGGGACTTGGCGAATGGCTGCCATATTTAATTAGTATGTCGCTAATAGCTTCCGGGATTGGCACCTTTCTTCAGGCTAACCGCGTCTGGGGGATCGGCGCGGGGATGATCTGTATGCAGGGCACCAGCTTCGCTTTTCTCGGCGTAGCGATTGCCGGCGGCATGTGGGTCAAAGCGCAGGGAGGCGGTCCGCAGGACATTATGGCCATGCTGTTCGGCGTCAACGTTGTTGCCGCGCTGGTACCGGTCGTCGTCAGCCGCTTTATCGAACCGCTGAAAAAACTCTTTACCCCGATTATTACCGGCAGCGTCATTGCGCTGATCGGCATCAGCCTGATAAAGGTCAGTATTATTAACTGGAGCGGCGGCGAGCACGCGACGGATTTCGCCAGCCCTGGCAATATCGCATTGGGCGGCGTGACCTTAGGGATTATCGTGTTATTAAGCTGCGCGAAAAACCGCTGGCTGCGTTTATCGTCGGTGGTCGTCGGCATGGCGGTGGGCTGTATCGCCGCCGCGTTGAGCGGGAAATTTCATCTGGCGCCGGTCGGCGAGAGCTGGTTTCGTCTGCCGGCGATCTTTCCTTTTGGCTTTCAGTTTAATAGCGCCATCTTTTTACCGGTCGCGCTGGTGTCGCTGGTCTGCATTCTTGAAGCCGTCGGCGATTTAACCGCCAACTGCCTGATCTCAAAACAGTCCATCGATGATGCCGCGTTTCGCTCACGCCTGAAAGGCGGGATCCTCGCGGATGGTATTAGCTGCCTGATCGCCGCGGCGATCTGCGCGTTTCCCAATACCACCTTCGCGCAGAATAATGGCGTCATCCAGATGACCGGGGTCGCCAGCCGCTATGTCGGGCGTTATATCGGCGTATTGCTGATCCTGCTTGGTCTATTTCCGCCATTTGGCGAAATCCTGCGCCAGATCCCCACGCCGGTGTTAGGCGGCGCGACGATGGTCATGTTTGGCTGTGTCGTGGCGGCCGGGATCCGCATTATCACCCAGACCTCGCTAACCCGCCGCGATATGCTGATTGTGGGCCTGGCATTTGGTTTTGGCCTCGGCATTGAGGCGGTTCCCGCTTTCCTTGCCCATTTCCCGCCCATCATCGGCAATCTGTTTGGATCTGCCGCTACCAGCGGCGGGCTGGTGGCGATTGTATTGAATCTGATTATTCCGCAAGAGAAAGCCGCCATGACGGCAGCGGCAAGGAGCAATGATGATAACACTCAACCACTTTAATCAGCTGCCGCAGGCGCAAGCCCTGCGACTGCTCGAACCCTGCGTGGCGCTCCCCGCCTGGCGCGAAGCGCTGGCGCTGGGGCGCCCCTATGCCACACTGACGGCCTTAACGGACCGCGCACAACAGCTGATGCAGCACTGGGGGGAGGCGGACCTGGCGCGGGCGCTCTGCGCCCACCCGCGGATCGGAGAGAAGCCGACAGGCGGGGAAGCGCATGCCGCGCTGTCTCGCCAGGAGCAGGCGGAGGTTAATGCCGACGATGCCGCTATCGCCCGGGCGCTGAAAGAAGGGAATGCCCGTTACGAAGCCCGCTTTGACCGTGTGTTTCTGATCCGCGCCAAAGGGCGCAGCGCCGCCGAGATCCTGCAGGCGCTGACCCAACGGCTGACGCATAATGACGCGCAGGAAATTGAAGCGGCACTGGAACAATTACGTGAAATCACCTTACTCAGACTGGCGGGAGTTATTAGCGCATGATCACCCTGAGCACCCATATTCTTGATATTTCCACCGGCAAGCCTGCACAAGGCGTGGCGGTCACCCTGTTATGCGAAGGGCGCAGCCTGGCATCAGGCGTGACGGACAGCAATGGCCGTCTGGGCGAGCTGGCGAAGGGACAGCTGCGTCCCGGAAACTATCAGCTGGTGGCCGAACTGCAATCGTGGTTTGCGCGCGATGGCCGCCAGACCCTGTACCGACAGGCGCAGATCGATTTTATGATTACCATTGATGACAAAGACCATTTTCATCTGCCTTTTTTAATTGCCCCCGGCGGCTGGTCGACCTATCGCGGAAGTTAAATTGAGTCCGCTGCCCGGTCAGAATACAGTGCCGGGCAGCGGTTCATCCTTCGTTACACCATACCTGTTCGCCATTGACCCAGGTCTCACTAATGTTCCGTTCATCGCCTAAGGTCATTAACACGAACAGCTGTTCATACACATCCTGACAGCGGGCGCTGCGCAGTCTTTGTAGCGGTGTCACCGCCGGGTCGATAACCACCAAATCGGCCTCTTTTCCCGACTGGAAATTACCTATTTTGTCATCCAGGCGTAACGCGTGCGCGCCGCCCAACGTCGCATGATAAAACGCTTCGCTGGCGCGCAGGCGATAGCTCTGTAGCTGCGCCACTTTATAGGCCTCGCCGAGAGTACGCAGCAGGCTGAAGGTGGTCCCGGCGCCAACATCGCTGCCGATGCCGATCCGGACCTGATGTTGCCAGCTGGCGGGCAGGCGAAATAGCCCGCTACCCAGAAACAGGTTTGACGTCGGGCAAAAGGCGATTGCCGAACCGGTCTCATGCAGACACCGCCACTCTTTCTCCGCCAGATGTATCCCGTGGGCGAAGACGCTGCGCGCTCCGGTCAATTGATAGTGATGATAAACATCAAGATAGTGCTCATGCTCCGGCCATAACTGCTTTACCCACGCTATTTCATTTAAGTTTTCACTCAGATGGGTTTGTAGCCAGGTATCGGGAAACTCCTCCCGCAGACGCTGAACCGCTTGCAAGAGTTCCGGCGTGGAGGTGGGGGCGAAACGCGGCGTAATGGCGTAGCCCAGACGACCGCGCCGGTGCCAGCGCTGGATCAGTTCGCGGGTCTGGCGATAGCTTTGTTCGGCGGTTTCGGTTAAATACTCCGGCGTATGGCGATCCATCATCACCTTACCGGCCAGCAGGCGCATGTTCAGGCGCAACGCCTCGGTAAACAGGGCCTCCACGGACGCCGGATGAAGCGTACAAAATACCAGCGCGGTGGTGGTGCCATGGCTGAGCAACTGGTTGACAAAAAACCGGGCGATATCTGCCGCGTACCGTTCATCGGCAAACTGACTTTCCACCGGGAAGGTATAGGTGGTCAGCCATTCCAGCAGCTGTTCGCCAAAGGCGCCGATCATTTCGGTTTGAGGATAATGAATATGGGCGTCGACAAACCCCGGCAGCAGCAGTTTACCGCGCAGATCGCGATAGCCTTTCTGTGGATCGAGTAATGCTTCGCCTTCCTGCCATGGCAGTAGCGCCTGAATCTTTCCGGCGTAAATAAACAGCACGCCATCATCAATATATCGCGCGTAGCGGGCGATATCGTCAGCGCTGGCGGCGGGTTGGCTAATATCAAAAAACGCACCGCGTAGCGCGGTGTGGTATTCCAGCATGTTGCCGCCTTATTTGAGTGTGGAGATATCTATTACGCAAATGTTTTGCAAATTTAATGCCAGAAGGCCGCGACAGATGCCGCGGCCGGGCGGGATTATTCTTTCTGCGCCAGCGCGCCGGGGGTAAAGCGGGCGGAGGAAGCGGCCTGCCGCTCATCGCGGGCAATCCAGCGATACAGGCTGCCGCTTAGCAGCACGCCGATGAACCAGCTAAAATTGGCCACTTCATGCAGAGCGGGAATAAAGCTGATAATCAGGCCAACCGCTACCGAGGGCAGCAGCGCGGCGATGGCCTTCGGGTTAAAGCCGTTGCGGTACCAGTATTTGCCTTTCGGAGTGTCATCGAACAGATCGTTGACCGATACCTGCCCGCGTTTAATCAAATAGAAATCAACCAGCAGAATGCCGAACAACGGTCCGATAAACGCTCCCAATACATCCAGGGTGTAGTGGATAAGCTCAGGGGAGTTGAACAGGTTCCACGGGGTGAGCAGTATCGAGCCGACGGCGGCAATCATCCCGCCGGTGCGGAAGCTGATTTTTTGCGGCGCGCAGTTGGAAAAATCAAATGCCGGCGAGACGAAGTTGGCGACAATATTGATGCCGATAGTGGCGGTGATCATGGTCAGCAGGCCGATGGCCACCGCCAGATCGTTACCCACATGGCTCACCGTTTCAATCGGGTCGGTGATCATCCGGCCAAATAAAGATTGCGTCCCGGAGACGATCACTACAGTCACCACCGAGAACAGCAGGAAGTTAAACGGCAGCCCCCAGCGGTTACCGCGGCGAATTTCGCCCATGCTTCTGGCATAACGGGAGAAATCGCCAAAATTAAGCAGCGGACCGGAGAAGTAGGAGACCACCAGCGCGGTGGCGGTGATCATCTGCCAGCTTTGCTCGCCGGTGGTCAGCGTCTTACTGGCGAGGGTAAAGGAGATACCGTCGAGGCCTGTCTTGTATACAATCCAGCCCGCCAGCGCCAGCATCACCACATATACCGCCGGGCCGGCGATGTCGATGAAACGCTTAATCGCGCTCATGCCGTGCCAGAACACCATCGCCTGCAACAGCCACATGGTAGCGAAACAGAGCCAGCCAAGCGATGAAAGACCCAGCAATGAGGTTTGCGTCATTGCCGCCAGCGAGGGCCAGAACTTCAGCAGCACCAGCATCAAGGCGTTCGCAGCCAGATAGGTTTGGATCCCGTACCAGGCGAAAGCTATCAGTCCGCGTATCACCGCCGGAATATTGGCGCCGAAGACGCCAAACGCCTGACGACAAATGACCGCATAGGGCACGCCGGCAATCTGGCTGGGTTTGGCCACCAGATTAGCGCAAAGCTGGACGATAACAATTCCGGCCAACAGGCAGATAAGCACCTGCCAGCTCGCCAGCCCCAGCGTAAAGAAACTCGCCGCCACTACATAGCCGCCCATGCTATGCACGTCCGACATCCAGAAAGAAAAAATGTTGTACCAGTTCCAGTTTTGCTCGCGCGTCGGCGCCAGATCCTCGTTGCAAAGACGCGGGCTGTAGCCTGATGCCGGGTCACCGGCGTTGAGCTGATGCGTGTTTTGTGTATTTGGCATGGATCCTGCTCCTCTGAAGACAAACGTTGTGCCGTTGATAGCGGAAGGCGTTGCAGGATTCAGGCCAGAATGGTTAATCTTGTATACAAAATATTTATTTTATGTATACGATTTGATATCAAAATGGAAAGTGGAGTAGACCAATGGGCAATGAAAATCCGCTGCAGGCCGCAGCCGGACTGCATGACAAGGATGAGTCTATCTACGAAGCCTTGCTGACCGCGATTGTCGAGCAACAGCTGCTGCCGGGCAGCAAATTGCCGGAAGAGGCGCTGGCGGAGGTGTTCGGCGTCAGCCGCACGGGGGTACGCAAAGCGCTGCAACGACTCGCCGCTGTGCAAATGGTGACATTAACGCCCAAACGTGGTGCACAGGTCGCCAGTCCGACGGTCGACGAGGCACGGGAAATATTCCGCACCCGCGCGCTACTGGAAGTGGCGAATCTGCCGGACGTCCTTCAACGCTGCCAGCCTCCGCATCTGGCGGCGCTGGAAGCCATTATTCAGCAGGAGCAACTGGCGCATGAGGCCTACGATGGCCCGGCGGCTATCCGCCACTCCGCTAATTTTCATATTCAGTTACAGGCCATTTCCGGCAACCAGGTGCTAACGGAGATGGTCACCCGGCTCAGTCAACGCTCATCGCTGGTGATTGCCGCCTGGGGCGCGCCGTGGCGGCAAGGGTGCCGCTGCGATGACCACGAACGCCTTGTCGGCCTGCTGCGCGAAAAAGCGCTAACCGCGCTGACCGAGGCGCTCAACCATCACTTTGAACACATCGTCGCCAGTTTATGTTTTTCCCGCACGGGGGAGTCGGTTCCCGATTTCGCCCGGCTATTCGCCGGCTATAAGGAGCGGTAATGTCCACCATCTGTATACAAGTTATCAATCCCAATACCGATCCCGGTATGACGCAAACCATCGCCGAGGCGGCCCGCGCCGCGGCGTCGCCAGGAACCGATATTCTCGCGGTGTGTCCACCGGACGGCGTGCCGTCGATTGAAGGACATTTTGACGAAGCCATCGCCGCCGTCGGCGTGCTGGAGCAGATTAAAGCCGGGCGGCGGCAGGGCGTTTCCGGCCATGTCATCGCCTGTTTTGGCGATCCGGGACTACTGGCCGCCCGTGAACTGGCCCAGGGGCCGGTTATTGGTATTGCCGAAGCGGCGATGCATATGGCGACGCTGGTCGCTACCCGCTTCTCGGTAGTCACTACCTTGCCGCGCACGCTGATTATCGCTCGCCACCTGCTACATCAGTATGGATTCCATGACCATTGCGCCGGTCTGCATGCGATCGATCTACCGGTGCTGGCGCTGGAAGATGGCAGCGGCGTGGCGCAGGAAAAAGTACGCGCCCGCTGTATTCAGGCGCTAAAGGAGGACGGCTGCGGCGCTATCGTGCTGGGCTGCGGCGGCATGGCGACCCTGGCGCAGCAACTGACCCGGGAACTTCAGGTACCCGTTATTGATGGCGTCAGCGCGGCGGTGAAGATGGTTGAATCTCTGGTGTCGCTCGGGCTGACAACCAGCAAGCACGGTGATTTAGCCTATCCGGAACGTAAAACGCTTAGCGGTAAATTTGCCGTGTTTAATGATTAAATGAGGGGGTGGGAGATGATACCAGCAGCAGAATCGTATCCGCGCGATTTGCGCGGCTATGCGGGAAAGCCGCCGCACGCGCAGTGGCCAAATCAGGCGCGTATCGCGGTACAGTTTGTGCTTAATTACGAAGAGGGCGCCGAGAATCACGTCCTGCACGGCGATGCGGGTTCCGAACAGTTTCTCTCCGATATCATCGGCGCTGCCAGCTACCCTGACCGCCATATGTCAATGGACTCATTGTATGAATATGGCAGCCGCGCGGGCTTCTGGCGTATCCATCATGCCTTTCAGGAGCGGGGGGTGCCGTTAACGGTGTTTGGCGTGGCGATGGCGCTGGCGCGTCATCCGGATATCGTCGCGGCGATCAAAGCGGCCAACTATGATGTGGTCAGCCACGGGTGGCGTTGGATCCACTATCAGCATATGGCGATTGAACAGGAGCGTGACCATCTGCATAAAGCGGTGCAGGTGCTGACCGACCTGTTTGGCAAACCGCCCACCGGCTGGTATACCGGTCGCGATAGCCCTAACACCCGGCAACTGGTGGTGGAACATGGCGGATTTGATTACGACAGCGACTATTATGGCGATGATTTGCCGTTCTGGACGGAAGTGCCTTGCGCCGACGGGCAGCGTAAACCGCATCTCATCGTGCCTTACACGCTCGATGCCAACGACATGCGCTTTGCCACCGCTCAGGGGTTTAATACCGCTGAACAGTTTTATACCTATCTGAAAGACAGCTTTGATGTGCTGTACGCGGAAGGCGAAACGTCGCCGAAAATGATGTCTATCGGCATGCACTGCCGGTTGCTGGGGCGCCCCGGACGTTTCCGCGCTCTGCAACGTTTTCTCGATTACGTGCAGCAGCATGAGCGCGTGTGGATTTGTACCCGCCAGCAGATTGCCGACCACTGGCGGCAGGTACATCCGTACCAGCCATAGCAGCAGACCCATTGCGCCGTTATTTTGTCGGGTGGCGGCTAACGCCTTACCCGACCTACGGTCCGTGCGGCCTGCCGTTAATTTATACTGCCGGTGTTGGTAGCCTCAAAATCCCCGGTGGCGCTGCCGCTTACTGGGGCTACAGCGCTTTGCGATTTGGTAGCCCGGAGAAGGCGCAACGCGCCGCGTCCGGGAAAACCCCTTAAAAAAGTAGCAAACCGATAACAGTATCTATGGTCCGTACCGTTGTGAGCTTAAGATCTCTATCTTGTAAATGGCTACTGAAACTGCGGTGTTGGTGGCCTCAAAATCGCTGAGACGTTCCCGGAAGGCCGGGGCAGCCCGCATGGATGCGGGCTGAGGGCCGTGATTTGCAGGGATGCTGCCTCGGCCCGACCCGGAGCCTGCCGGGATAAGTCGAAGGTACCACGAAGTGGCGATTTTGGCGGCCAGAGCCCGGGAGTACAGAGGGCGGCGGCGACTGGCCGCCCTCTGTGCGCTCCCAGCGCCACGGAAAACATATTGCGGAAAAAATTAACCGGGAGCGCAATGTGCTCAGAATTAACACAAAGCACATGTTTTTCCCAGACCAAAACCGTTGCAAATCGATAACAGTATCTACGCCGGCATGTGATCTGTAGGCCCACGTAAGTGTAGCGCCGCCGGGCAATAACCGCGGGTAAAGAACCACTTTCGCGCCGGATGGGGCTGCGCCTTATCCGGCCTACGATCCGTGCCATTGTGAGTTGGTAGCCCTGCTAAGCGCAGCGCAAGCAGGGGGCGACAACGGCATCAATGTCCCATCAAACTGACCTGCGCGGCAACGATACGCCAGCCGCAGGCAAACCGCACCCAGGTTTGCTGCTGACGGCCAATACGTTCGCTGCCTTCACGGGTGAACTCGGTACTGCATACCGCATAATCCTCTCCATAGGTGGTGATCACCGTATGGCGTAACTCCCGCGCAAGCCCTGCGGCAGGGCGCGCGGCGCGGAAGGCGCGGATCTCATCAATACCATACAGATTCTCTCCGGCGCCGAGGCGAACCGTGCGCGTATCGTGCCAGAACAACGCATCCAGCACCGCGATATCGTTACTCACCAGCGCCTGTTCATAGCGATAAAAGGCCGCCGTAACTTCGGCGACCACTTGCGGAAGATTGATGTCTTGTGATGCGATCATGCGGCTACCCCCACCGGACGAGAATCGGTTACTCCCATCGCTTCCAGCGCATAGGCGGCGCGCAGACAAGCCTGTTCATTAAACGGCGCGGCAATTAACTGCACCCCGACAGGCAGCCCCGTCGCGGAACGAAGCGGGACGGTCACCACCGGCAGACCGATAAAGGAGATCGGTTGAGTAAGCATGCCCATGCTGGCGCGTATCGGTAAAGACTCGCCGTTGATCTCCATCGTCTGCTCGCCAATAAGCGTCGCGCTGCACGGTGTTGCCGGGGCGATGAGCACATCGGCGTGGGTGAACAGCGAGGCGACTCGCTGCTGAGCGTGGCGACGGAAGCGCTGCGCCTGCAGGTACCAGGCGGAAGGGATCATCGCGCCCGCCAGCAGACGTTCGCGCGAGTGCGGTTCAAAGCGCTCCGGCTCGCGCCGTAAGGCTGGAAGGTACTGGTTTCCGCCTTCAGAAGCGCTAATGATAAACGCAGAAGCGCGCGCCAGCTCCGCCTCGGGGAAGAGATACTCTTCAGAGGCTTCGAGATAGCGGGCGACGCGAGCCACCGCCGCGCGGGCATCGTCATCGCACCAGCGGCTGAAATAGCCGCCTAAAACCGCGCAACGCAGCCCCTGGAGGCCATATCGTAGATGCGGCGTGGCAGGGGCGACGCCGCGTTCGGCCTGAAACCCATCGTTGACGTCTCGCCCCTGCAGAACATCGTAAACTGTGGCTAAATCCTCTACCGTGCGGGCAAACGGACCAATATGATCGAGGCTGGGAACAAAAGGGTGGCTGCCGGCGCGCGACAGGCGGCCGAAGGTTGGCTTGAGACCAAAAATCCCACTCAGGGATGCCGGAACGCGAATCGAACCATTGGTGTCGCTACCGAGCGAGAAATTAACCAATCCGGCGGCGACCGCCGCCGCTGAGCCGCCGGAGGAGCCGCCGGCAATGCGGTTAAGATCGTGCGGATTGCGCGTCGCGCCATAGTGGCTGTTTTCTGTGGTAAAACCGTAAGCATAGGCGTCCATATTCAGCATCCCGCTGAGCAGGCCGCCTGCGCTATGGATCTGACTTACTGCCCAGCTATCGACGCGGGCAGGCGGGTTATCGCTGAACAGTTGCGCGCCGGCAAGGGTGGTTTCCCCTGCGACATCAAACAGATTTTTGACCGCATAGGGAATACCTGCCAGCGCAGGCAGCGGCTGATTCGTACGCCGTAGGGCATCAATGGCGTCCGCTTCGTCGAGCATCCGTTTCCCGGTGACTGTCGTCCAGGCGTTGAGCCGCGGGTTACTTTGCGCAATATCATCAAGCGTCTGGTGAGCCAGCTCTCTGGCGCTAAATTCACCGCGACTCAGCGACTGCTGAATGTCGGCAATGGTCATCTGATGTAGCTTCATGCTTTATACACTCCGGCGATTTCCAGACGCTGATCGAGCGGATAGGCCATCAGCGGTTCAGCCATATCGGCAATGCGGCGAAATTGCGTCAGCAGCTCAGCGCGGCGCGATTCATCCAGTTCAAGGGCGAGGATCTGTTCCATCTGTAGAAGCCAGTCGCGCCACTCTTTTTCGGTTTGTTTCATGCTTCTCCTCCTAATAGCCAGCGGCGGTGCCGTTACTGCGCGGGTCAGACGCGCCTTCAAACAGGCCGTCAGGATGGCGGACAATGGCCCCGGCATGTCCCATGGCCTCGCTGAAGTCGGCCAGTACCTCAACTTCATGCCCCAGTTCCCTGAGTCGGGCGAGGGTTTGCGGCGCAAAGCGACCTTCCACTTTTAGTGAGTCCGAGGTCTGTCCCCAGGTGCGCCCAAGGAGCCAGCGCGGACGAGAAATACTCTCCTGAAGCGGGACGTTCTGCAGGATATAACGGGTGAACAGCGCCGCCTGGGTTTGCGGCTGGCCGTCGCCGCCCATTGAGCCATAAACCATCACCCGCCCATCGTTCAGGCGTGCGGCGGCGGGATTAAGGGTATGGAAGGGTTGCTTGCCGGGCGCCAGCGCCAGCAAATGCGCCGGGTCGAGGCTGAACGACGCGCCGCGGTTTTGCCAGACAATACCGCTGTCCGGAAGCACCACGCCGCTGCCAAACTCATGGTAGAGACTCTGGATAAAGGAGACCGCCAGTCCGCTACTGTCCATCACGCCCATCCAGACGGTATCGCCGGGGCCTTTGCCTGCGCCCCATGGCGCGGCGCGCTGGTCGTCGATCTTCTCCGCCAGCGGTTGTAACGCCTGCGGGGACAGCAGGCTTTGAATATCCACGTCCAGATGCAGCGGGTCGGTAATATGTTTATCGCGCAGGCTAAAGGCCAGTTTTGTCGCTTCCACGATACGGTGGATAGTCTGCGCATCGTCGGCCTGTTCCATCGCCAGCCGGTCAGTGATGCCGAGAATGGCCAGAGATACCAGCCCCTGCGTCGGCGGCGCCAGGTTCCATAACTCACCGTGTTGATGCTGTAGCCGCAGTGGTTGCGGGCGGCGCGCGCGATGCTGGCGCAGATCGTCAAGCGTGATAGGCAGGCCGTAACGGGCCATGCCGGCCGCCAGTTGTTCCGCCAGCGAGCCGCGATAGAAACTATCAAGCCCTTCCGCAACCAGCCGTTTTAGCGTGGAAGCCAGCGCAGGCTGACAAAAGCGGCTGCCGCTTTCAGGAGGGCGGCCATTGACCAGAAAGGTCTCAGCGAAGCCCGGCTGGTGCTGAAGTTCATCTAACTTTCCAGCGGTGGCGCTGGCTTGTGACGCGGTCACCGGAATACCGTTATCGGCATAGCCAATCGCGTCCTGTAACAGGCGCGAAAGCGGTAGTGATTTACCGGTCAGGGATTGTGAAACTTTCAGCGCCTCATCCCAGCCGCTGACGGTGCCGGCGACGGTCAGGGCGGATTGCGGGCCGCGATGCGGGATGTGCGTTAGCCCGGCATAGGCTTCCGGCGTCGCCAGTGAACCAGCGGCGCCGCTGGCGTCAATGGCGATCGGATCGCCCTGCGGCGGCACGATCAGCCAGAACCCATCGCCGCCTAAACCATTCATATGCGGATAGACCACCGCGATGGTCGCAGCGGCGGCGACCATCGCTTCTATTGCGCTTCCGCCTTCGCGCAGCACGGACAGCGCGCTTTGGCTAGCCAGATGATGGGGGGCGACCGCCATCCCCTGGGTCGAGAAATGACTCTGCATAAATTATCCTCGTAACGAATCGTGCAGCCACTGCTGCAAACGCTGTCCGTGCAAAAGCTGTTCCACTTTGAAAAGAAAGTTTCAATGTTGCGGTTATCATTTTCTTTTCTCATTGTGGCATGCATTGTGAAGGGGGTTAGCGGTATAGTTCAGTGAAACAAAAGTTACAGAGGCGCTATGGAACAACTCGATCAACGGCTGAAGGCGCAATATGCGTCGTTGTCACCCCAGGAGCAGCGGGTGGCGGATTTCATTGTCGACCACTTTGATGACCTGATTAGCTACAACAGCGCCGAGCTGGCCCAACTGAGCGGGGTATCTAAAGCGACGGTAAGCCGCCTGTTTAAACGGCTGGGGTATGAAAAGTATCGCGATATGCGCGATGAGCTGCGCACGTTACGCCAGAGCGGGATGCCGTTGACCGATCATCGCGAGGCGGTGCAGGGTAATACCTTGCTGGCGCGGCATTATAAGCAGGAGATGGCAAACCTGACGCAGTGGGTCAACGCGCTGGATGCCCGGCAGTTTGCCGAAGCCATTAACGCACTGGTGAATGCCAGGCGCGTCGTCATTATTGGGATGCGTAACTCCTGGCCGCTGGCGTTGCATCTACGTCAGCAGTTACTGCAGGCGCGCGGGCAAGTGGTGGTGCTGCCGCAACCGGGGCAAAGCCTAAGTGAAGAACTGGTCGATTTAAGCGCGGAAGATATGGTGGTGGTGATGGCGTTTCGCCGTCGGCCGCGAATTATTCGCCCATTGATGCAGCAACTGCAACAGCGGGGAGTTCCGCAGCTGCTAATCTGTGAGCCGCAGGCGCATAGCCTGTTTCCTCTGGCGCGCTGGCGGCTCTTCGCCCCACTGGACAGCGTGTCGGCTTTCGACAGCTACGCGTCGGCCAATAGTCTTATCAACCTGCTGGCCAACGCCTTGCTACATGAAATTCTCGATAGCGGTCGCCCGCGCATTCATGACATCGCTACGTTATACCAACAACTGGATGAGCTTGAACAACGATAATGGGGAGTCATGCTGGTGCTTTGCACCTTTTTGGTGCCAAAATGCGGTAAGAAGAAATCCAATTCTTCTTACCGCTATGGTTAATGTTCCCGTCATTTCCCGCTAAAAGCCGATTAGCCGGCGCAAATTTGTTTTGTCCGCATCTGGCACATTAGTTGCAGAAGTTTATTTAAAGAATCTTTTGTTTCATACTAACGTAACGGGGAATGATGATGAAAAAACTGCTGATCGCGCTGACCGGGGCCGCTTGTCTGTTAACACAAATCACCGCCGCACGCGCGGACCAACTCCAGGATATTGAAAAACGCGGCGTGATCCGCGTCGCCGTTCCCCAGGATTTCCCGCCGTTTGGTTCCGTCGGCACCGATCTCCAGCCACAGGGATATGACATTGATATGGCACGCTATCTGGCAAAGCAGATGAAGCTAAAACTGCAGCTGGTTCCGGTGAGCAGCGCCAACCGGGTACCGTATCTGCAGACCGATAAAGTGGATCTGGTGATCTCAAGCCTGGGTAAGAACGCCGAGCGGGAAAAGGTCATCGATTTCAGCCAACCCTACGCGCCGTTTTTCCTTGGCGTCTTCGGCCCGCAGGGAGCTGCCCTGAAAGACGCAGCCGAACTGAGCGGTAAGAGTATCGGCGTGACCCGCGGCGCGGTGGAAGATATGGTGCTGACCAGCATTGCGCCGAAAGCGGCGCAGATTAAGCGTTACGAAGATAACAACACGACGCTGTCGGCCTGGCTTTCTGGTCAGGTGCAATATGTGGCGACGGGTAATCTGGTGGTGGCGGCTATCTCACGGCAAAACCCGGCGAAAGCCCCGGTCGCCAACTTTATGCTTAAGGATTCACCGTGCGTGATTGGCCTGAAAAAAAATGAACCGGCGCTGAAGGAAAAGGTGAACGCCTTAATCGCGCAGGGCATTAAGGACGGCACCCTCAATACGTTATCACAGCAGTGGCTGAAAGCGCCGTTGCCCAGCGACTTTGCCGCTTAAGGTACAGCGATGACGGAGCAATTACATTTTTCCGCGCTCTGGCCTTATTGGCCGGAGCTCGTGGCGGGACTCTGGGTCACTATCCAACTCACTGTACTCGCCACACTCGGCGGCCTGGCCATCGGGATCGTCGGCGCGGCTCTGCGTAGCGGGCGGGCAAGCTGGCTGAGTCGGATATGGGGGGCTTACGTTGAGGTTATCCGCAATACGCCGTTCGTGGTTCAACTGTTCTTTATTGTTTTCGGCCTGCCGAATCTGGGGTTGAAGATGACGGCGGGCGAAGCGGCGCTGCTGGCGATGATCGTCAACCTGGGCGCCTACAGTACGGAGATTGTCCGCGCCGGGATCCAGGTGACGCCAAAAGGGCAGTGGGAAGCCGGCCGGGTACTGGGGCTCAGCCGGAGTCAGACCTTTATTCAGGTGGTGTTGCCGCCGGCGTTGCAGCGTATTTATCCGGCGCTGGTGAGCCAGTGCATTATCGTGATGCTCGGATCGTCGGTGGTATCGCAGGTCTCTTATGAGGAGCTGACCTTTGCCGCCAACTTAATTCAATCGCGAACGTTTTTGAGCTTCGAGGTGTATCTGGTGACGACCGGTCTCTATTTAGCGTTATCGATAGCGATGCGCCAGCTGTTAATGGCGGCTGGACGTAAATGGCTGAGGGTGCAGGCATGATGACAACCTTTACCGACTGGGACATCGTACGCAATCTGCTGCTGGCCGGACGCTGGACCGTGCTGCTGTCATTGACGGCTTTTATTGGCGGCGCGCTGGTGACATTACCGCTGTTGCTGCTGCGCCTGCGGGGAAAACGTTGGGGGCAGCGCCTCATTCGCGGCTATATCGAGCTATTTCAGGGGACGCCATTGCTGATGCAGCTGTTTCTCGCCTTTTTCGGCGTGGCGTTATTCGGGATCGATGTGTCGCCGTGGACCGCCGCCGCGCTGGCGCTGACCCTCTATACCAGCGCCTTTTTGCTGGATATCTGGTACGGCAGTATCCGGGCCTTGCCGAAAGGACAGTGGGAGGCATCGCGTTGCCTGGGATTAAATTTCACCCAGACGTTATGTCGCGTGGTGGCGCCACAGGCGGTGCGGATTGCCATCGCTCCCACCGTGGGTTTCGCCGTGCAGGTGATAAAAGGCACCGCGCTGGCGTCGATTATCGGTTTCGTCGAGCTCACCAAGGCTGGCACCATGCTCACCAATGTGACGTATCAGCCGTTTAAGGTTTTCGCGCTGGTCGCGCTGGGCTACTTCATCTTGTGTTATCCGCTGTCCCGTTACAGCCGCTATCTGGAGAATAAATTCAATGCCGCTCATCACCATTAATCAGGTGCAGAAATTCTACGGCGATAACCACGTGCTGAAGGGGGTCGATCTCGATATCAATATGGGCGAGGTGATTTCCATCATCGGCCGAAGCGGCTCGGGGAAAAGCACCTTATTGCGCTGCATTAACGGGCTGGAGGGGTACCAGGAAGGCAGTATTAAGCTCGGCGGCATGACCATTACCGATCGTGACTCGCAGGCGCGGGAGATTAGCCGCTCCGTTGGCATGGTATTCCAGAACTTCAATTTATTTCCGCACATGACGGCGCTGGAAAATGTGATGCTGGCGCCGCGGCGGGTATTGAAAAAAAAGCCTGCCGAGTGCCGCGAACTGGCGCAGCAAATGCTGGGTAAAGTCGGGCTTGGCGATCGGCTGGATTTCTATCCCTCCAGCCTCTCCGGCGGGCAACAGCAGCGGGTAGCTATCGCCCGCGCGCTGGCGATGTCGCCAAAAGTTTTACTCTGTGACGAAATCACCTCCGCGCTGGATCCGGAACTGGTGGGAGAGGTGCTTAAAGTGCTGGAACAGCTGGCCGCGGAAGGAATGACGCTGATTCTGGTTACTCATGAAATGAATTTTGCCCGTGAAGTCGGCGACCGGGTGGTGTTTATGCACCAGGGGCGAGTCTGGGAGCAGGGCGACAGCAAAACGCTGTTTAGCCAGCCACAAACCAATGAACTCAAACAATTTATCTCCTCCGTGCGCGGACTGAATTAATAAAGGAATCTACGATGGATATCGCTCAATTTTCACAAATCAATCCTCCGCATCGTCTGCTGATGGGGCCGGGGCCGATCAACGCCGACCCGCGTGTCCTGCGCGCGATGTCCAGCCAGCTTATCGGCCAATACGATCCGGCTATGACGCACTATATGAACGAAGTCATGGCGTTATACCGCGGGGTATTACGCACCAGCAACCGCTGGACCATGCTGGTGGATGGCACGTCACGGGCGGGGATTGAAGCCATTTTGATCTCCGCGATCCGCCCCGGCGACAAAGTGCTGGTGCCGGTATTTGGCCGCTTTGGCCATCTGTTATGTGAAATTGCCCGCCGCTGCCGGGCGGAAGTGCATACCATTGAGGTGCCGTGGGGTGAAGTGTTCTCTCCCGAGCAGATTGAAGATGCGATCAAACGGGTGCGTCCACGTATGCTGCTGACGGTACAGGGAGATACCTCGACCACCATGTTGCAGCCGCTGGCGGAGCTGGGCGAGATCTGCCGTCGTTATGATGTGCTGTTTTATACCGACGCCACCGCCTCATTGGGCGGCAATGCGCTGGAGACCGATGCCTGGGGACTGGATGCGGTATCGGCGGGGATGCAAAAGTGTCTCGGCGGCCCCTCCGGCACCTCGCCCATTACCCTGAGCCCGCGGATGGAAGAGGCTATCCGTCGACGTAAATGCGTTGAGCAGGGGATCCGTACCGCCGAACACCTTGATGGCGTCGATGAGATGGTTTACTCCAACTATTTCGATCTCGGAATGGTGATGGATTATTGGGGGCCAGAACGCCTTAACCACCATACGGAAGCGACATCCGCGCTGTTCGCCGCCCGCGAATGCGCACGTCTGATTCTTGAGGAAGGGCTCGATAACGGCATTGCCCGCCACAAACTGCACGGCGACGCGCTGGTGAAAGGTATTCAGGCGATGGGTCTGGAAATCTTTGGCGACCTGCAACACAAAATGAATAACGTATTGGGCGTGATCATCCCGCAGGGCATTAGTGGCGACCAGGTACGCCAACTGATGCTGCAAGATTTCGCCATTGAGATTGGCACCTCATTCGGCCCGCTGCACGGCAAAGTGTGGCGTATAGGCACAATGGGTTACAACGCGCGTAAAGATTGCGTCATGACTACCCTCAGCGCGCTGGAATCAGTACTCAATTACCTGAAATTCCCCACCACGCAAGGGGCAGCCATGCAGGCGGCGTGGGATCATTATCGCAGCGAGAAGCCGCTATGAACCTGGCCGCAGCGCGAGTGATGGCGCGGGCTGAGAGATTGGCGGCGATAAGCGAAACGCCGGAAGGCCTGACGCGGGTTTACCTTTCGCCACAGCATCTTGAAGCTAATCAGCAGGTTGGCCACTGGATGCGCCAGGCAGGCATGCTCGTCTGGCAGGACAGCGTCGGTAATATTTGCGGGCGCTATGAAGGCCGTGAAGAAGGGGCGCCGGCGATTTTGCTTGGATCGCATCTCGATACGGTACGCAACGCCGGGCGATATGATGGCATGTTGGGGGTGTTAGCCGCCATCGAAGTGGTGCAGAGCTTACATAATCAGGAGCGCCGACTGGCGCAGGCCATCGAAATCGTCGGTTTCTGCGATGAAGAAGGAACGCGCTTTGGTATCACGCTATTAGGCAGCAAGGGTCTGACGGGAAGCTGGCCACATGCCTGGCTCGACCAGCATGATGCCGAAGGCATTAGCCTGGCGCAGGCGATGGTCAACGCCGGGTTGGATCCATCACGCGTTCACTCATCCTCGCGCCCGGCGGAAGATTTTTCCGCCTATCTGGAGCTGCATATCGAGCAGGGTCCGCGACTGGAACAGGCCGGTTCGGCACTCGGTGTGGTCGAGGCGATCAACGGCGCGCGGCGCCTCAATTGCTGTTTTACCGGCGAGGCGGGTCATGCCGGCACGGTGCCGATGGACCAGCGCCGCGACGCGCTTGCCGCCGCCGCGGAGTGGATGCTGTGTATTGAGAGCACTACGCGCCAGCAGGGAGGCAATCTGGTCGCTACCGTCGGGACATTGCGCTGCTCGCCGGCGGCGGTCAACGTCATTCCCGGCGAAGTCGCATTGACTCTTGATATCCGCGGTCCGCAGGATCAACCGCTGGATGCATTACTGGATTCATTGCTGGAGTCAGCCGCAGAGATTGCCGGGCGTCGCGGCCTGCAGTTTGCCGCTGAGGAGTTCTATCGCATTGCGGCAACCACCTGCGATCCGCGATTACAGGGGGTGATTGCCGAAGCGGTATGCGAGGTACAGGGCGCGGCGTTGACGCTGCCAAGCGGCGCCGGACATGATGCGATTGCTGTCGCGGAGCGCTGGCCGGTGGGGATGCTGTTTGTGCGCTGTAAAGGGGGAATTAGTCACCATCCGGCGGAATCGGTCAGCGAAGCCGATGTCGAACTGGCGATTGATGCGTTCAGCCGGGCGGTGATAAAACTTGCCGGGTAAAGCAATAACGGGCGCATCCTCTTTTCGGGGATGCGCCGCAGACTTATCCCGCTCCCGCAGGAAGAGCTATTTTCCGCAGTCGGCTGGCGCTAACGGCCGCCGACAACGCCGAGACCGCGGCGGCGATCCACAGCGCAATATGAACGGCGCTTTCGTCTTTTGCCAACAGTACGCCCATCAAGGCGGCGCCCAGACACTGCCCGAACGTGCGCATGATGGATAAAACGCCCGAGGCATAGCTCGCCTGTTCGCGACTCACGTTTGACAGCATTTCGCGGTTATTCGGGCTCTGGAAGCAGCCAAAGCCAATACCGCATACCAGGCTCCGCAGGCAGATATCCCACGCGGCGGGCGTAGCGGGCAGCATCGCCAGCAGGATTAAACCCGCGACAAAAATCATCAATCCCAGCGTCGAGATGAGCGGAGCAGAGATTGAGTCCGCCCAACGGCCGGCGTGCGGCGCGATCAGCACTATCCCTAATGGCCACGGAGTAAACAGCAGCGCCGAGAGCATCGGACTATAGCCATACTCGTTCTGGAACAGGAACGGCAGCGCAATAAAAGTGATCCCCTGGCTTACGAAGGCGATCAGCGACGTAAAGGCCGAAAGGGTAAAACGTTCATTCTTAAACATCGCAGGCGGCAGCAGCGGGTTGTCCGTACGCCGGATACGCCAGATAAAGGCGGTACCGCTTATCGCCGCGAGCAACGTCCAGTACAGACTATCGATATGCTGCGAAGCGCTCTGCAAGCTATTCGCCGCCATGATCGTTGAACCCAATAGCAGCGCCGACAATATCGCTCCGGGCGTATCAAAAGCGGCTTGCCCGCCTACTGTCGGCCGCGGTAGCGCTCTGACCGCCAGCAGTAAGGCGACGATGCCGGGGAGCACGTTTATTGCAAACAGCCATTGCCAGCTCAAGGTATGCAGGATCGTGCCGCCCAGCACCGGCCCGATGGCGGAGCTTGAAGCGATGAGCAGGGCGTGTATCCCGAGAATACGCCCCAGCAGTCGTCCGGGAAAAACGGAGCGCAATATGGCGGGCGCGATACTGAGCGTTGCCGCGCCGCCGATCCCTTGCAGCACCCGCATGCTGATGAGCAGCTCAGGCGTCGTCGCCAGCGCGCAACCTGCTGATGCCAAAATAAATGTCGTCAGTCCGGCCAGAAACACCGGGCGGTAGCCGAAACGCGCCGCCAGTGCGGCGAATATCGCCAGCGTCATCGCCGCCGCCAGCAGATACCCGTTGGCGAACCAGACGGCGGTACTGGCTGACGCCTGCAGTTCCTGCGCCATCGACGGCAGGGCAATGTTTACCATGGTGCCATCAAAGACACCCATTAACGTGGTGGTCATTACCGCGGCCATGACCCGCGCTCGCGCCGGGCCTGGCAGCCCGTCATCGCCAGGTTGGCTGGAAAAAAGTGTCATCGTGTTGTCTCCTGCAGAGGATATCTGGATGACGAAACTATAAAGATGGCTTTTACCGGGCGGAAGGCGCACCATTTACACTCTATAGTTGCATGAAACGCCTTATCTGAATGTTCCAGGAGTGATGGTCATGTCAGACCCCGATTTTAATTTATTGATTGCACTCGACGTATTACTTAACGAAGCCAGCGTGGCGGGCGCGGCACGTCGTTTGAATCTCAGTACGTCAGCCATGAGCCGCACGCTAAGCCGGTTACGCGACGTCACCGGCGATCCGATACTGGTTCGCGCCGGGCGTAACATGGTGCTGACGCCGTGGGCGGAGGCGACCCGCGATCGCGCCCGTCGCGCGGTCTTCGAGGCGAAAGCGGTGCTGCAGCCAGCGGCCGAAGCGCTCAACGTGCAAAATCTGGAGCGTCTTTTTACCATCAGGGCAAACGATGGGTTTGTGGTGGCGTTTGGCCCTTCGCTGATTGCGGCAGTAGCCGAAGCCGCGCCCAATGTCTGTCTACGCTTTGCGCCTAAGCCTGAAAAAACGTCACGCTATCTACGGGAAGGACTGGTTGATCTGGAGATTGGCGTCCAGAGCAATATGGGGCCTGAAATCCGTCTGCAACGGCTATTTGAAGATCGGTTTGTGGGGGTGGTGCGTAAGGGGCACCCGCTGGCCGCCCTGACAGAGATAACCGTGGCGGATTATGTTGCCTGGGGTCATGTGGTGGCCTCACCAGAAGGTACGCTGCACGGGTCCGTCGATGATGTACTGGCCGAACTCGGCATGAAACGCAAAATCGCCAGCGTCGTACCCGGATTTCCGACCGCGCTTTCCGTGGCGCTGCAAACGGATCTTATCGCTATGATCCCCGCCCTCTATTTAGTCAATCAGCAAGTAGTTGAGCAGGTGCATCTTTTTGAACTGCCTTTTAAAAGCCGGCGGATTACCGTCTCGCAGATGTGGCATCCGAGAATGGAACGCGATCCCGCTCACCGCTGGCTTAGAGAGAAAATAGTGGCGATATGCCGCATGGACAAGTCGTTACACCAGAAGCTGTAGAAGATTATTCGCATTGAGTTTCTTCAGCGCATTACATTTATAGGTCGAGACCTGTTTTTCACTCATCTTCGTCATATGCGCGACATATCTTACCGACTGCCCCTTAACCAGTCTGTCGAGGACGTTAAATTCCATCTCGGTCAGGCAGCAGCGCAGGGTGCGGATCCGCCTTGGCTCTTTAGATAACAGCCAGGCGGCATCCGCAACGGAAATCCGGTCATCAATGATATGCAACGTTAACGTTTCAAAGCGCTTGCGCAGATAGGTGGCCAGCCCCCAGCTTTTTTCATTACACACCAGATAGCCCGTACCCTGCCAGCAATGGGCCTCGAGGGTAAGCAAAATTTCAACCAGCGACTGATGTGTACCACTGATGGAGAAACGGCAGCGAATAACAAGGGTGGTGCTCTCTAACAGTAAGGGCTGCCACTGCACCGTGCCGCTATGCACTTCCGTCTTAACGTTACGACGGAGGAGGGCGTAGCGCAGTCCCTCCGCATAAAAGCGATTATTATCAAGAACAACGTAGCTCACAGTAGCCTCTTTATAACGTACTGGGGGTATAGATAACGCGTAACGTACCGGTATAGTCACCCGCGTTTTTGCTGCTGGCGGCAAAGGCGGGTGTTTTCAGGGTAATGGGCGCCGGGATGCATAACACGCTTTCGCGGCCGCCCGGCAGGACAACCTGGCGCAAATAACGGCGATTGTTGGTGCCCTCCCAGGTCAACGTTTTACCGTTAGCGGCAACTTCAGTTGCGCCGGTGGTCGGGTTGGTCACCAGCACCTGATAATCAAGACGATCTCTTGGATCTGTCTGGCTGCCCCCCCGTCGCCGGATGGAGAACGCCCCTTCGGCACGCCCGGTCGCGTCAAGTCCATCGTCTTCAAAGCGTAGAAACGCCCGCGAGCTGGAACTGTTGTTGCCATCATAGAGGCACATATCCAGCGAGTTTTCGCCCTTAATCTCACTGCCGCCGGGTCTGCCTGGGAAATTGGTGAGGTTGAGGTTCACCACCGGCGTGGAGTGCGGAAATGCAGGTAAGTAAATCTGCTGATTGCCCGGGTCGACCACCTCAATACGCAGGTTTGCCTGCCAGTTAGCAAGAGTGAGGTAGCCTGGGCAGCCAACATTGACGTCATTAAAGTTGCCGTTGCAGTCGGCGGTGCCCCATTCGCGCAAATTCTGTTTCAGTGTTGCCGTCCAGATACCGGCCTGATCGAGTTTGTTTAATTCGCTACGAACGATGTAAAAATCAAAATAGGGCGCACTGTTCCAGGCTGGCAAATCTACTGTACCGCCCGTTACGTAGCTGGCGAAAACAAAGGTTCTGTTATTGATAAACATACGGTGTTCGCCATAGACTTTTACGTCCACCGTTTTGTTGGTTATTGCGTGGGTAAAACGCAGGTTTATCGGATAGGGCGCGGCCGGGTTTGCCGAAAACCATACCGGCGCGGTCATGCAGGCGCCATAGGTTGTATCGGTACGCGACTGGCAGGTCAGGGTATTTCGTCCCCATTTTTGCGGATCGCTGGAATCATAACCGCCGGACTCGTGCAGCCAGATATCCAACCGGGCAGGAGGAGACTGGCGATCGAAGGCGAACGCCACGCTGGTATTTCTGCCGGCGGGACTACCGGCCTGAGCCTCGGCAAAACAGATGCAGGCAAGCAGTAAAATCAAAAGACGCGTTATCACATCATTTTCCTGTAGAGAGAGTTGAGTTATTCATCGCCGTTGGGCTGACCGCAGGCGTACGGCCAGCCAGCAGTAATTGCGCCTGCTGCTGCACGGTTTCCGGTAACGCGGAATAAGTCAGTTCTTCACAGGTCACCGTGCCGACATAACGCACGACGTCACGCATGGTCTTCACCTTCAGCGCGCACTGGTAAAACTGCTGTTGTTTCACCAGATAGAGCGACTGGATCAGGCTGTCGCTTTCCGCGCTAAAGCCGCCATTACCTAAATCGCTCCAGCCGCTGACGTTGAGCGGCATGCCGCCGATAAACGGCGTATGTTGTTCATCGGTCAACTGGCCAAGCCAGGTGTAACGCGTGGTGGTTTGCACCTCTCTGTGCAGCATTTTTCCTGGCACCATGAATACCGTTCTGCTTCCCGACCCCTGCGTAATTTCACTGTTGGCGCCGTGGGAAATGTCCGTCGACTCATTAATAGTGAGCGTGGTTTGCTGATAGCCGGGCAGGGCGAACAGCGCGCGGGCGTTTGCCGGGATATCGGCGCTACCGCTGTTATCAAGCGAAACGGCAATGCGGGAATCAGGAGACGCTTCCGGCGTGTCGACGTTGACCGCAATGGCTGACGCCGGGCGTCCGTCACCCCAGCGGCCAAACCACAGGCCAGAACGAGATAACGCCAGCGTAGAACTGTAGTTACCGCTGCTGCTGAACCGGTGGCGATGATCCTGGCGATCCCACGAATCGCTGACGGTCAAACTTCCGTTACCAAAACGGCCGCCCTGACGGGTATAGGCCGAAGTATTTAGCGAGTCGCTATTAATCCCGGAAGCGTTAAGACCATATTCGTTTTCACCGCGCGCATCGGTGTACCAGTTGTGCGCGATGTTATAGTTGAGCTGATTTTTTTCATGCTTCTGCTGTTGCCACGTGGCCCCCACGGAGGTGTAGCTGGAGGCATCGCCCTGACGGTTATGAGCCAGCGACAGGCTTACGCTCAGGAAGCCGCCTTTATCCTTGCCATCACCAGAATGATCGTTACGCATAAACAGGTTTATGCTGCTGTTGATATTCAGCCCGCGGGTGCTGAACGAATTGCTCAGTCCGGCCTGCCATGCCTGCGAGCGTGTGCGGGTCATATACACCGATTCCCAGGGCAAACCGTTGTCGCGCCGATCGTCACTATTCGGTAATTCACGCCGCGAAACATAGCGACCTTCATTGCGGTTATCGGAATAACCGAGGTTGGCATACCACGAGCCGACAGGAACGGAGAACATTACCGAGAGGCTTCGGTAGCAACCATTCACCGCATCAAACCCGGTACTGCTGGAGTCACAGTTGTCAGCCGATAAGGCATTACGATAGAAGCTTAGTGAAAAGCCATCGTTGTAGCTGATTTGCTGGATATTGCCGCGTTGGCCCTGGCTGCCATAAAGGTAGCTAAAGCGTGTGCTGAGGACGCCATCGATGGGGCCGGTATTGAATCCGCGGCTCCAGTCGACGGCACTTTCCACAAAACGCTGGTTCTTTTTCACCGTTGCGCCGCTGGTGACCGCCAGCGTAGAAGTTACAGGCAGGCGAATACCCGCCTGCACCACGGCGCTGCGTTCGTCGCTCATATCGTCGTTATCGGTTTCACCGGCCTGCATAAACCACTCGACGCGGTCGAATGGCGTGATGCCGGTGCGGGTAAACGGAACCTGCTCGGTGCGGGTCAGGCGGTTGTTTTCATAAATCGCCATCGTCACGGTATAGCTCCCGTCCGGAAACGAACGGGTATCCAGGGTTTGCGCCCCGGCATTAAGATAAAAACTGGCCAGCAGCTGATTCCCCCTACGGGCGTCTATACGCGCGTCATGGGAAAGCAGCACGGTAATGGGCGTTCCGCTGGACTGCTGAACGGGGTTGATCCACGCTCGCGTCGAGCCGGCACGCAGCCCGCGAATTTTTCCAAGCGGCAGTTGGCTGAGGTTGATATTGCCGCCGGCCGCGCTGAAGAGATCGCGCGTATCCATTTCACCTAACTGAACGTAATATTCGTGCCATAGATCCTGACGGAACCAGGCGTTATTCACCGTGATCTCCTGCTGCTGTTGATGGCGAGAGCGCTGCCCAAGCCAGGTCCAGTCGAGGTTAAAATACCCATTCTCAGTCATGGCCAGCGCGCCGTTTCCCTGCACGGTCATCGACTGATAGTTTTCATCGGCCACGAAGTTGATATTTTGCTGGTGGATCAGCGCGTTTTCGGTATTACGCGTAGGCTGATACCACTGATTTTCCGCCGTTTGTTTGGGTAGATACCGCCTGTCGAAAAACAGGTTTATGCGCGCGTTATTCTCGTCATAAATCAGGGCCACGCTTTTGGTGTCGATAAAATCGCAGCCCGGCGCGGAACCATTGCTGCTGCAGGCGAGATTGCCGTTACGCGCAAGCGGAGAGGAAAGGGCGCCGGTCACCGAGGCGATCAAGGCAGGATCATCGTTGAACTGACGTTTAATTGCCGCGACAAGCGTTTCCGGCGCCACGAAGGTTACCGTTTCAAGCGTAATATCGGCTTCAAACAGGCCAAGCGAAGTGCCATACAGACTCACTTCTGTCCACAGGCGCTGCGTTTTCGCCAGATCCTCAAAGCCCGCAGGTACGACGATAGTGGCGCTGGCTAATTGAACGGAAGCGGGTAACAAAACGACAAAAAGAAGAGCATTTCTGTGAAAAGCCATGAACGAGCCTCGACGTCATCCTGACATCAGAGGGCAGGCGCCCTCTGATGTACTTCCTTATACGTATTGTGGGGTTACGCGCCACCTTCCGCGGTGGTCGCCTGAGTCAGCATCAGACTCACCACGCCGCTGTACTGACCGGTTTTCAGAATGCCTTTGGTGGTCTGAGAGATGGTCAGTGGCAGGACCGCAGAACCGTTTTCAACGCTGCCCGGGAACAGTTCGCTACCGGTGAATTCAGCATCGGTGGTATTCAGGGTTTTATCGCCCAGTTTTACGGTCATCGGTACCGTTTCGGCGCCATCTTCATTGGTCAGATTCGCTGCGCTAACCAGACGCACTTTGACGTTGCTGGTGGCTGAGTTCGACCAGATCTTGGTATTCAGACGGTAGCTTTCCAGCCCACGGCCCGGCAGATATTGCATATCGATGCTGGCTGGTAATGGCGTATTATCGGCCTGGGTCATATCCAACTGGGAATCTACGTTGGCATTAACCGTAATATCCTTCTGAATAGCCATTGCGCTGAACGCAGTCGACATCGCAGCAACGATCATCAGAGGTTTAATATACTTCTTCATTGATATCTCCATATTTATAAACGAGCTCCATTAGCTCTTTAAACAAACCACACGTGGTTTTGACAGTGATGTCGTGTTATTGCACGACGGGTAAGTCGGCTTCTTCAGCTGTTTTATTAATCCAGTTGAAATAGCGGAATTTATATTTTTGGCCACGAACCTGAGTGAGCACTTTTAATTTTCGCTCGGTGTCCGGATAAATAGTCGCATCTTCTTTAAACCACCTGCATTTATCATTAACATCGCAAGCGCCAATTTCTTTCAGCGGTACCCGCAAAGAGCCGTCATTTTTTAAAGTTCCAGCTGCGGGATTTATTCGCAGAGAAACCACCGGCTTTTCCGGCGCCAAATGAACCAATGCTCCCCAGATAACGTTAACGCCGAGTTTGGCCGAAGCCGGCGTTCCCGCGGATGCTGCAGGCAGAATACTATCCGGCTGTTTTACCCCTTCAAAATAAACGCGCCAGGTACTCTCTTTTTCTGGCGGGGTCAGAGATACCAGCCTCACGATACGTAAAGCGCCTGCCGCTAAGGCGAATTTTTCAGGGGTAACGACAACGCCACCGTCTTTCCAGGCTGCCATCTCAACTTCTTTTTCCTGTGGCGTACCCGGATTAAGAATTTTCTTTTGCCTCACCCGAATGAACTGAATATCATCGCTTTTAGAGGCCACTCTGATTTGGGCCGTCCCGGAACTGTCGACGTTAAGTTCCATCGGGTAAACGCTCATATTAGCCTGTGTCATTTCTGCGAAAAATGACATCGACAGGGCAGCGAGATAAAGCGCAGTGGACTTGTTTACTCTGTTTTTTACTTTCACATTCATTCTGCCTGCTCTGAGTTCATGTACGGCGTTTTTACACCACGACACCGTCTGCTTTCGTATCGCTTCAGGACAGGGAAACTTTAACCGGAACAGCAGGTTGTGAAAATTTGTATTAGTTAACTTTAAAAATACAGTTCTTTATCCTGCAATCCAGGCTTTAAAGTTGTATAGTTAAAAGAAAATGCCGCAACCCAGGATGGGGAGAAAATTCCTACTGATGAAAAAATAAGCTAATTCAGAAGGGGATTTCTTGCCTGCAGTTACAGGGATAAAAAGCAAGCGGCAACAGCCGAGAATGAAATATGTTTTTTATATGCAACAATTCGTTGTTATTTGATCCTGAAGCTCACACATTAAGTATTGTTGGACAGCCTGAGTCCGTATTAACGCTTTCGGCGCCCGCCGTGCGTCTGTTACAGGAATTTATTCGGCATAAAGGAAGCGAACTTAGCCGTGAGGAGTTGATTACCCGCGTGTGGCAGGAATTCGGTTTCACGCCTTCGGGAAATAATCTCAACAAAGCGATAAGTGAGTTACGCAAAAGCTTCCAGGCGTTGGGAGAACATCATGAATTGATTGTGACCATACCACGCTATGGTTTCCGGTTTGAGGCGGATGTTATTTTTCAACCGGCGCAAAACGCTTACGCAAGCGAACCTCAACCCCAGCGACAAAACGCTGAAAAGAGGAAGCAACCACGACGTCTGAAATGGTGGCTGGTATTCACGGCATTATTAGCGTCGGTATTCGGTGTTGGTATAATTATTCGCCAACAACAGAATATAACGACGCCGATAAAGCTAAAGCCGGTTGAGCAAAAAATCGCTAAATGTAGCATCTGGCTTATTAACGATCATGGGCGACCGTTGGTATTATCGAAACTGGCCGCGTTGCTGGATAAAAACAACGTAGCGTGCCAGCGCGAGGAGTACAACGTCTATTATTTCAGCGCTCGTTTTTCCCTGGTCGCTGCGGATGAAGTGTTTATCGGCGCATGCCCGATCAATAAAGCCAGTTTGTGTAAAACCATTCGCTATAAAAGTGGAGCAGAAAAATGAAAATTAAAGTTTTCTGTGGCCTCGGTATTTTTCTGCTCGGTGGCGGAATGGCGCTTTATTACTGTTCTACCGGAGTTGGTAAACGTGATGTACTGGCCTGCAGTACAGAATTTAATTTTACGCGCAATGAAGGGAAGGCCAGTGAAGTGCGGGTTAATACTGTTGCTCAGTTCTATTTTCACCGCGACGGTACTGGCCTGACTGCCTATAAAGGCGCTGCCTGGGCAAATGGCCAGAGTATGATCGTTGACAGAGATGTCGATTTTATCTGGTCGCGGCGGGATGATGATAAAGTGGTGGTATTGAGTTACACCAAAACCTGGCGCAGGCACAATGACAACACGCCGGATGCGCAATGGGGAAGCTTTGCCAATCCAACCGCCCGCTACTATCTTACCATCTCCGAGGTTGCGCCTTCGGTGTGGCTGATCCAGGATCGGCATTATCCCACTTATATATGTCGGGGTGATTAACCACCTATAAAACAAGGAGAGTACCTCAGGTATTCTCCTTGTTTTTTCAGATAGTTGTGGCAAAGCATTACGGCTTGTACCCCCATGCTTTGAGAAACCCCTCAATTGCGCAGTCGGCAAGTTGCTCCAGCCTTTTTGGATCTATTGCTTTTTGTGCAATGAGCGCCCCAGGCAGCGGGTAACCCATAATTGCGCCGAGAAACGCTGTTGCCTGCAGTTCCGGGTCGTTGATGGTCAACAGTCCCTCGTCTCGTTTTTGCGCAAGGATCTCGCTGAGTGCCTGCAGTACGCGACCGGAGGGCCGTTGCTCAAGCGTGACATATAGCTCGGGTTTCTGCACGAGAACCTGGATCAGTAAGCGCTGAAAATGGATGTTCTCAGGGGCATAGAAGTGCTGCTGCACAACGTTTGCAAATCCGTGCAGCAGCGCGGGAAAATCCTGCTGACGTTCCTGTAAAAGCTGGCGTAGGGGGGGCTGCATTGTGTCATTCAGAAACGCAAAAGTCTCCAGCAGCAGCGCATCTTTACCACCGGGAAAATGGCTGTACAGCGTCGGACGCGTGGTGCCCGCTTCGGCGGCGATGGTATCCAAAGACACGTCCAGTCCGTGCTGGAGAAACAGCTCACGCGCGGTTTGCAAAATGCGAGGGCGAGCTTTCATCGGCCGCCCGCGTTGATTGACCATCAATTGAGTCCTTACTGTTTGCGACTTTTCAGTCGCATGATTCCTTGCTGCACTAGCAGGAAAAATAGTGGAACGAAAAGCAACGTCAGTAGCGTCCCTGAAAGCATGCCACCAATCACCGCCGTCCCAATTTCTTGTTGGCTGGCAGCGCCGGCACCTGCAGAGAGTACCAGAGGGATCACGCCGACAACAAATGCGAGTGAGGTCATAATAATCGGACGCAAGCGCAGCCGTGCGCCTTCCAGTGCGGCTTCCGTCAGGCTTTTTCCTTGCTGAAACTGCGATAGCCCGAATTCGACGATCAGGATCGCATTTTTGGCCGAAAGGCCCATTGTTGTTAACATCCCCACTTGGAAATAAATATCATTTTCATAACCGGCGAGCAACGAAGCGCTGATCGCGCCAATGATGCCCAACGGGATAATCAACATCACGGCAATGGGGATCGACCAGCTTTCATATAAGGCAGCGAGGCACAGAAACATAAAGGCTAGCGATGCCAGATAGACCCACAGCGTTTGCACCGAAGATGAGCGCTCCTGCCAGGACAAACCGCTCCATTGCAGGTCAAATCCGTTCAGCGAGCTGACCATTTCGGACATTTCAGCCATTGCCACGCCGGAGCTGACGCCAGACGCAGCACCTCCTTGAAACTGCACGGCCGACAGCCCATTGAAACGCTGAAGCATCTGCGGTCCGCTGGTCCAGCGAAGCGTCGAGAAGCTGTCGAAGGACGCCATGTTGTCGCTGTTGCCACGGACAAACCAGGCGGATAAATTTTCTGGTGTTGAACGCCAGGGCGCGTCTCCCTGGATATACACGCGTTTAACCCGCCCTCGATCGACAAAGTCGTTAACATATATGCCCCCCCAGGCCGCTGAAAGCGTATTGTTGATATCGGCCTGATCCAGCCCCTGAACCTGCGCTTTTTGTCGGTCGACATCGACCTGCAGCTGCGCCTTTTCCTCCAGACTATTAATCCTTACCGCGTTAAGAGCAGGATTCTCTCTGGCGGCATTGAGCAGGGTGGTTTGTGCCTGCATAAGTGCCGCACTGCCATTTTCGGCGCTGTCCTGCAGCCATAATTCAAAACCGCTGGATTGTCCGAGACCGCGAATGGTCGGGGGTGACATCACGCTTATGTTGGCCTGCCTGGCATTTTTATTAAAATACTGGTTCGCGCGTAGAATAATGGCCTGAGCGCTGTTTTCTTTCCCGGGACGCTGGTCCCAGTGTTTTAACTCAGCGAATGCCATACCGACGTTCTGCCCGCTACCGGCATTATTTCTTCCTGTGACCATAAAAATAACGTCGAGGTTATCTTTCTCCTCAGTCATAAAATAGTGGGTAATATCCGCGCCAACGGCCTCGGTCATCGACATCGGCGAACCAGACGGCAGCGAGTACTGAACCATAACCGCGCCCTGATCCTCCTCGGGCAAAAATCCGCTTGCGAGCTTTTGATATTGCCAGAGCATCAAAAAAGTTAGTATCAGGGCCAGACAAACAAAACGGAGTGGATGGGCGGTCATTCGACGAAGTGTGGCCAGGTAGCTGTTCTGACTTATCGCTACTCCGCGATTGAAGAGGGTAAAAAAACGACCTTTATTTATGTGTCCAGGCTTGAGCAGGTGGGCGCACAGCGTTGGCGTCAGCGTCAGAGCGACCAATGCAGACAGCGCCATTGCTGAAACAATGGTCACGGTGAACTGACGATAGATAATCCCCACAGAGCCACCAAAGAACGCCATCGGGATAAAAACGGTGGAGAGAACCAGAGCAATACCTATCAGCGCCCCGGTTATCTCATTCATCGAGCGCAGCGTGGCCTCCTGTGGAGTGAGGTTTTCCTCTGCCATCAAACGTTCAACATTTTCCACCACCACGATAGCGTCATCTACCAGCAGCCCGATTGCCAGCACCATGGCAAAAAGGGTCAGTGTATTGATGCTGTAGCCCAGCAGGCTGAGAATGCCGAAAGTGCCCAACAGAACCACCGGTACCGTCAGGGTCGGGATAAGCGTTGCACGCCAGCTTTGAAGAAAAAGATACATAACGGCCACGACAAAGAGTATCGCTTCAATCAGCGTATGCACCACGCTTTCGATCGATACCGTCACAAACGGAGTGCTGTCGCGTGGAAAGGCGGCGATTACGCCTTGTGGAAAGCGGGGAGAAAGGCGTTCGACTTCAGTCCTAACTTTCTCCGCCGTTTCCAGCGCGTTGGCTCCCGAGGCCAACTGAATTGAGATCCCAGCGGAAGGGTAACCATTGAGCGTCGTTTGGTTTTGATAGTTTTCCGCGCCGATTTCCACGCGGGCAACGTCGCGCAAGTACACTACTGAGCCATCGCGATGGGTGCGTAGAATAATATTCTCAAACTGCTCCGGATGACCAAGGCGGGACTGCGTCGTCACCGTGGCGTTCAAATATTGTCCCTCAATCGTCGGCAGAGAACCAATTTCACCGCTGGTCACTTGCGAATTCTGCGCCTCGATCGCGGCCTGTATGTCCGAGGGCATCAATCCATAGCTGGTTAGTTTGAGCGGATTGAGCCAGATGCGCATGGCATACTGCGCGCCAAAAACAGTGGTTTCACCCACGCCTTCGACGCGGCTCAACGGTTCTTGTAAAGAGCTGATGAGGAAATCGCTAATATCAAGGCTGGTTAATTGCCTGCTTGGGTCATACAGGGCTACCACCATCAAGCTGTCCCCCTGAGATTTGGTAACGGTAATTCCTTGCTGCTGCACCTCTTGTGGTAATCGTGTAATTGCTTGATTTACCGCGTTTTGTACCTGTACCTGCGCCATATCAGGGTTAACGTCCTGATCGAAACTAAGGCTAATGCGGGCCTGGCCAGCTGAACTGCTGCTTGAGGAAAAGTAGATCAACCCATCGATACCTTTGATCTGCTGCTCCAGCACCTGAGTAACGCTATCCTCGACGGTTTCTGCTGAAGCGCCAGTATAGTTAGCCGTGACATTAACAGCAGGCGGGGCGATATCCGGATACTGTTCCACCGGCAAAGTCATCATGGCGAGAGCGCCGGTTGCCATGATGCAGATGGCGATGACCGCGGCAAAAACCGGGCGAAAGACAAAAAAACGGGCCAGCATTGTTATTCACCTTTAGTCAGTTAAGGGATTTTTGCATAGCAAACGCGTCAGTTGGTTCGTTTAGCTCGTCGTCAGCCGGAAGAGGAGAAAAAGGCAAGGGCGGTATCTGTTTTGCCACGCCGTAGGAGTTGATTGTGAACAATTTGCGGGTTGCAACACATGGTGATGCGCGCAAGTATTCACTGCTGAAGTTTGGCAAACCAGCATCAGCACTGGAGCTAAAAAGCCATAAGCCAATGAAATAAAGAAGCTTTCCCCAATTTCTTTCGTTGAGCATCAGTGTGATCTCATGAATTTATTTACTTTACAGTAAAGTAAATAAATTATTTAAACAAGCAATCTTCTATACGAATGAAAAAAGGGAAAGCAAGAGCGTGAGTCAAAGGTCTTAGAACATGCCGTTGCCGCTGGCGGTTTTTTGCGGAACGTTTTGGGTAACATCCCAATGTTCAACGATTTTGTGCTGTTCGTTGAGGCGGAAGATATCAACGATAGCCCGCGTAACGCCTGGCTCACGACCGGTCACTTCAACATGCAAGATCACGTTATCTCCGTCGACGAATGCCTGCTTAATTTCGCTGTGCGAGTCGGGATATTTACTCTTCAGAAAAGCGATAAACTGCTCGAAGCCTTCCACGCCATCTTTTGCCATCGGATTGTGCTGTACATAGCGATCCCCGAGATAGGGCCTGGCGGCAGAGAAGTCTTTTTCATTCAAGGCCTTATTATAAAAATCAATCACATTCTTTTTATTCAACAGCTCGCTTTCGCTATTGCCCGCAAAAACGGCCGGCGTCAGAGCGAAAAACAATGAAAGGGCGACTATCGATTTTTTAAGCATGCTTCCTCCAGCGATGGTTTGATGTCAGGCTTCAGGCCTATCAGGTTAATGAACCGGCCACCCAGCGACATTTCAGACAGTAACGGTCTGCTGAGTTTGCGGCTGATTGAGATGACTCCATGAAAAAATGGAGTCTTGAATCTGCGGCATCGACTCGTTTAGATCAAGCTGCTTTTACTTAAGAAGAAAAAAGGGCAGTTTGGTCTGATTTGCGGGAGGTCGCTAATCACCAGAAATTACCAGGTTCATAATCCCATGTGGAGATCGTCAGGTATGCTTAATGTGATTTAACTATTCTGGGTTTGAGGAATATACATAATTTACGACAGCACCAGAAACAGTATAACAAACTGTTTTAAATGGATATTAATCAAATGGCGATTCAAACTCACAGTTATGAACTCAGTTTTGGTTCATAACTGTGTTAAACGCTGTCCATAAATCACTCGATGTCACGTCTGTTGGTTCATGAACTGATCGTTCTAATTTTGTGATGTGCGTCAGTTTTTAGTGTTCAGTAATGTTACCTTTTACTCGATGATCGATTGTTTAGCACCTCTCCGACAACCGAAGCAGCGGTAAATGCGTTTGGCCAGCCAGCATAGAAGGCGGCCTGGGTAACGATCTCACCAGCTTCCTCAACAGAAAGTCCATTATCCATTGCTCTATTGAGGTGATAGCCAATCTGCGCGCTCTGTCCGGATGCGATTAAGGCGCTGACCGTAATCAGGCTTCTGTCGCGGGGTTTCAGCGCGGGTCTTTCCCAGAGATCCAGGAACAGTGGATCTGCAGTGAATTTAACCAGGCCCGGAGATATTGGGCCAACATTTTTTTCCACTGTCTCTGAACGCTGCTTTTCTGCATCCTGGTTGAGAGGAAGCAGGTCCGGAGAAGCGTCAGGAAGTGGATCTGCCGTGACGCCACGAGTTTCAAATACTGCTTTGGTCACGCTGACGGCTGACATTGCATTTGGCCAACCTGAGTAGAACGCCAGATGGGTAATGATTTCTGACAATTCCGCTGGCGTAACGCCATTATCAAGGGCAATGTCTATATAGTGCTTAAGGTCGCCAGGCTGGTTTCTGGCAATTAGCATGGCGACGGTCACCATACTACGATCCCTTGGCAAGAGGGCATCGCGTGTCCACAGATCTTCAGTAATAGCTTCTCGACCAAAGCGCGCAAGAGCCGGTGAAACAGAACGAATATCAGCTTCAGAAATCGCTGAAGGTTCAATTTTCATCATAACTTTACCTCTTGTTTCCTCAGCATTAGCAAAATCAGAAATAACAAGCGACATGGCCGCCGCTGCAATTACGCTTTTCATGTCAATCCTCACTGGTCAACGGTGCGGATCCTGTTTGATTCCGCCTTTGTTACGAAGAAATACCGGTTTTACCGGGATAGCGTCCTTACTGACGCTCATATTCGCCGTTTGCCTGAGATAGTCGCGGAAGTGTGGCGTTTGACGGTGCAGTTGATACGCTTCCTCACTGGCGTAAATCTCATAGAAATACCAGCGGTTCGGAGTCTGTGAGTCTGTAGCGGCATACATGGCTAACACCCCTTTCTCTATTTTGAGCGACTCAGCCATTTCAGGCATGACGATGTTTTTAAATTCGGTCTGTAATTCAGGCTTTACCTCGACGATCACCAGATTATTAATGGTTCGCTCATTCGGTATGATGTGTTTGTCCCCCAGAAACTGGGGCTCCAGAGTGATTTTATTTTTCCGATCGATAATGTCAGGTGCCCGGGCAGCGAATGCCTTGTATGGTTCGGCATTCAGATGTTTGCGGTAAGCACTCTCGTTTTCATAGAGTTCGACCATGAATGCCTTACGTGGATTGTCGCTGCGGTGCAGGGCGTACATCGCCAGCGTACCTGCTTCATGATCAACCGAAGCGGAAATCGTCTGTCTGGCTACGTCTGCAAAATCTTTGTCCCGATCGTGCCTGACGCCGAGCTCAAAGATATTCATCACTACCTTATCCGGCGCGTCCAGTTTTGTTGCAAAGACAGGGCAGCTTATGAGCATACAAATTAAAAGCATAAGGGGCTTTTTCACGATGATCCTTTTACTGAAATTACTGTTTGCTACCGCGTCCAGACCTGCTTAACGTCTTTCATTTGCGGCGTGTTTTGCCCCATGATCCCCGTCAGAACATGCGGCTGGTAGGTTTCTTCCAGAAACCGGATTTCCTCCGGATTCAGTTGTAGATTTACGGCGTTTACCGCGTCATCGACGTGATCTTTTTTTGTGGCCCCGACGACAGGTGACGTGACTTTTGTCAGCAACCAGGCGAGAGATATTTCCGTCATAGACACCTGATGCCGTTCGGCAAGTTCGGCGACGCGCTCGATAATGCTCCGATCCTGTTCAGCCGTGCTGTCATATTTTCCGCGCGCATAATCATCCTCCGTGGCTCGCCGCGTGTGGCCTTCTTTCCGGGAGAGACGACCGCTGGCCAGCGCGCTATAGGGGGTCATTGCGATATCATCTTCAGCGCACAGACCGAAGAGCTCTCGTTCATCTTCACGCATAATCAGGTTGTAGTGGCTTTGCACGGAGACAAAGGGCGTCAGCCCTTCGCGTTCGGCAAGGGCGTTCGCCTTCGCCAGCTGCCAGGCATAGCAATTGGAAATACCAATAGCGCGCACTTTGCCCGCAGTAACGGCGGCATGAAGCGCTTCAAGCACCTCAATAACTGGGGTGTTGTAATCCCAGATGTGGTAGATGTAGAGGTCGATGTAGTCCATCCCCAGATTCTGCAGGCTCTGGTCGAGCGATTGGGCTATTGCCTCTTTTCCGCCGATCCCCGCAGCAATTTGCGCGGCGGTTCGTGGCAGAAACTTGGTGGCCAGCACCACGTCCTCGCGTTTTGCCATCTCCCGCAGCGCCCGGCCAACGTATCGCTCGCTGGAGCCGTTCTGATAGGCGATGGCGGTATCGTAAAAATTGATACCCTTTTCGAGACCGTAGCGGATGATGTCCCGGCTTGCTGTTTCGTCCAGCGTCCAGCGATGCTGGCCCGTTAACGGGTCGCCAAACCCCATACATCCCATACAGATGCGGGAGACCAGTAAGTCACTTTTACCGAGCCGGGTATACTGCATCGTTATTCTCTCTCTGGATTATTCACGACGGAATTGAGCAGATCGACAAGCCTTGAAGCGTGTTCCCGGGCAAGCGTTTTTTGCTGCGCGATTTTGTCGGCATCCCGGTCGGCATAGCTGATACCGCAGGTATAAACCGGCGCCAGCAGCTCAAGATTGCACAGTTTTGCCGTGGTCTCGAACGGAATAAGATACTCTTCAATGGCATGGCCAAAGAAACCGTCAGCGGTATAGAGCGCCTGTGGCGCCCCTGTAGTGAAGGAGAGGAGCAGCTTTTTACCGCCCAGTTTCGCCGTTGAGCCATGCGCGAAGCCGTGGACAAAGACCTCGTCCAGCCATTGTTTCATTAACCCGGGCAGCCCATACCAGGAAAAAGGAAACTGCCAGACAATCACATCGGCCCTGAGCAGGCTTTCCTGCTCCGCAGCGATATTGAATTTGCCGTCCGGATAGAGCCAGTCCAGACGACGAATTTCAGCATCGGGAAGGGCGGTCGCCACTTCATCAAGGATCGTGGCATTGGCGACGGAATGGGTAAGCTCAGGATGACCTGAAACAATAAGGATATTTTTCATTTCAATGAGTTAAATATATTTGGTGAATGTTTAACCCAGTATAGAGTGACACCATTATTTTTTTTAGAGCAGTAAAGACTCATTCACTTTTAGACAAAAACTAATAATGGTCGACTGTTCTCATTGTACCGGTCATCACGAACCCGTGAACTACGCCGTGATGCCCAGTAAACGTTCTGCATTGCGAAATGCGATGGCCTCTTTTTCAGCCTTGTTGACGGGCAGACTGTCGATAAAGGTTTTTACACCGTCCAGGGTCTGATAGGGATAATCGACGGAGAACAGGATCCTTTCTGCCCCCATTAACGCGTAGATAAACTGGAAGTGCGGCAGCGACAGCATACCTGACGGGGTAACGTAAACGTGCTCCTGGAAGGTTCTCGTTAGCGTGCGTGACAGACCCGTTGCAGCCAGTGGAAGGCTGTCATCAAGACGCTGCAGCCAGAAGGGCAGCATCTCCCCCCAGTGGCCACTGATTACCTGCAAGTGGGGATATTTATCAAATACGCCCGATAACATCAGCCGTAACAAATGGATTCCGGCTTCGTGATGCCAGCCCCAGCCAAACATAGAGAGCCGGGCGTTGACCTCTGCGCTGAAGCCCGTGAAGTAGGCCTGTTGCACGCTTTTAAACGGTAATCCGGGATGAAGATAGAGTGGCACATTCAGTTTATTAAAGCGGGAAAGTAGGGAGTCATAGTCAGGATTATCGAGAAAGCATGAAGAGGGTCGTCCATTCAGAAGTGCCCCCTTAAACCCCAGTTCTTCAACTGCGCGGACAAGCTCTTTTTCAGCCTCTTCCGGCTGTGCCCAGGGAAGTGTGGCAAATGCCGCGAAGCGATCCGGGTGATTTCTTACCGCCCCGGCAAGGCGATCGTTTGCCACCGTATTTAATGTTACCGCTTCATCCTCGGGTGCCAGCTGGGGGAATCCGCCCACAGAGAGTATCTGCAGGGTAATTCCCGCCTCATCCATATCCCTGAGGCGGCGGCTTCCCAAATCAGCGCCTTTCGCGTTTATCAGCGCATTCTTTTCTATCTGCGGCCGGCTTCGGTCAGGATTATGACCATCAGCGACGGTTTTACCCCAGTCGCCAAGGAAAGGCGCCTGCTCAAGCGCAACAGGCATACACGCTCGGCCTAACTCGCTGTCGAGATAATGTTCTTCAAGGCAAATGATTTTCATATTCTCACCCTTCATACAAAGCAGTAAAAGTGATACAGATTAGGATCGCCCGGAACTGTCCATACGTGAATGTGATTCATGACAGTCTGTTCCGGACGGGCTTTACACCATCGGTTTTTCCCAGGCGCCTCGTGTATCCACTCTGGTCTCTGCGGCGAGTTGTTCCAGCAGGATGATTTCCTCATCGCGTAACTGGATGTCTGAAGCGCAGGCGGCGTCCAGAACGTGATGGACTTTAGTCGCACCAACGAGGGGAAGGGTACCTTTCGCAATAGCCCATGCGATGGCTATCTGTGCCACGCTGGCATTCCTTTCGGCTCCCATTTTTTTCATGGCGGCGGTTAGTCTTTCTATCTGCGGCAGTACTGCGTTATAACTTTCGGCCCGGTCACTCCCGGCAGGCATGGGATGATTTGAATCATAACGACCACTGAGCGCGCCTTGCTCCAGGACCATGTAAGCAAAGAACGTGATGTTATTTTGTCGGCAATAATCAAGGATCCCGGCCTCTTCAGAAGCGCGATAGAGCAGGCTGTAGTGATTTTGTACTGCACTGAGGGAATAACCGGAAGCGTTAAGGATTTCATTGGCGCGTCTGATTTGTGCCAGATTGTGGTTGGAAACACCTACGCCTTTTACCTTACCGCTTTGTAAAAGTGGGATCAGTCCTGGCGTCCATTTTTCGACGTCGAGGGGATTATGGATCCAGTAGATATCAATCGCGTCCACGCCCAGGCGTCCGAGGCTGGCCTCAAGCATATCGCTGACAGGCTGTGCAGACTGCTCGTTCGCAATCTGCGGCGTGAATTTGGTGGATAAAATCATATCCTCGCGGGGGAACTGACGGACTAATGTTCCCAGCGCTGCCTCGGAACTCCCCATGCCATATACTGCTGCGGTATCCCAGAGGTTGAGACCCTTACTCATGGCCGTGGTGAACACGTCTGCCATCTGAGTATCAGAAAGATGATTGCCGAAGACGGTGTCGCCACCGGCGAAGCCGGTGCCCCAGGACCATGTGCCGAGCGCGACTGGAGGAAGAGTTTTCATATTCAGCTCCTGAAAAAAGGCCGGAACGTTGCTGACGTAAACCGGCCAAAGAGGGTGAGTAACGATGAAAGACAGATGAATGAATTAAGTTGGCTCGCGGAGGGCATTTAACAGCGCCACACCGACACCGTGCGCTGAAGCGGGATTCTGCCCCGTGATAAGGCGTCCGTCGGTAACCACGTTTTCAGACCAGTTCGGGGCTTCATGATGAAGCGCGCCATGCTCGCGGAGTGCAGTCTCAAGCAGGTAGGGAACCACATCTGTAGTGTGAACTTCTTCCTCTTCCTTGTTGGTAAAGGCCGCCACGTTTTTGCCTTTCACCAGGTATTCGCCGCTGCTGAGCTTTGCGTCAACCAGTGCCGCAGGCCCGTGGCAGACGGCTGAGACAATCCCATCACTTTCATACACTTCGCGGATAATACGCTGGGCATCATGGCTGTCGCGGAAATCCCACATGGTTCCATGCCCGCCCGCAAAGAAAACGGCGCTGTAATCGGAACCGTTCAGCTCAGATAACGCAGGCGTTGTGGCCAGGCGCTGCTGAAAATCGGTTTCGTTCCAGAACCAGGCGTTGACAGAGTCACTGAGGTCAAATCCATCCACCGGCGGCTGTCCCCCGCGAATGCTGGCTATCATCGTTTTTAGTCCGGCATCTTCCAGTACTTTCAGCGGATGCGTCAGCTCGGCCAGGAAAAAACCGGTTGGTACACCGGATGCGCCTTTAATCGGATGACTGGAAACGACACACAGCACGGGTTTATCTGCAGGTTTCATATCGGGCCTCACTATTTATTTTTAAATTCAGCGGCAAAGAGATTTTCCCAGTTAATAAAGGAGCCAAGCGGAATGCACTCAAAGCTTAATAAGCCAGCTTTTGCCAGCGGGAATTCGGCCATTACGTTCATCGCTTCATCGACAGAGTCACATTCAAGAAAAATAGCGACGCCAGGTCTGTCCTGACGGAAGTAGATGTCGCGGATGAAGCCGGATTTATACAATCCCCAGGCGTGCAGCGCTTCAGCGTTAAGGTGTGGAGCATATTTTTCCAGCGATGCTCCAGGTGCGGGGATATCCAGACATAAAATTCGCATCATAGTCTCCTGAACTCAGGTCGTTGTAGAAAGAGATAAAAGTATAAGAGGCGAATTTCACGAAGATTAGAGGAGCATTGACTTAAGCATCTTTAGACTGTACTTAATAATCAGGCGGAGATTGCTTTAGGAAAACATTATGAATAACGCCCTGTATAACCAGATACGGATCTTTCAGAGCATTGCACGTGAGGGCAATATTTCGGCAGCCGCAAGAAAACTGGAAATTACGCCTCCCTCCGTCAGCAATGCGCTTAAGCTGCTGGAAGATCATATTGGCCATCCGCTTTTTGTGCGTACGACCCGCCGTATTGAGCTGACGGAAACTGGGCAGCTGTTGCTGGAACAGACCGCTGCGGCGGTGGAGTCGCTGGAAAATTCGCTTGAAAGCATTCGCGACCAGAATCAGGAGCCCTCTGGTATCGTGCGAATCACGCTCTCGCGTTTTGCCTATCTGTTAATTCTTAAGCCTGCAATGGCGAAATTCTGTCAGCAATATCCGGGTATACAGCTTGAAATTTCGGTTTACGACGGTACCGTGAATGTTATCGAAGAGCGTTTTGATCTTGGGATCCGTTTTGGCGATATCCTCGAAGGTGGGGTGGTGGCGCGGCCGTTAATGAAACCATTTCGTGAAGGGTTATATGCATCCGCAGCTTATATCAGCGAGCATGGAATGCCCGAGGTGCCGGCTGACCTCAGTCAACACAAGCTGATTGGCTACCGTTTTATTACTAACAACCGCATCCTTCCGTTGATTCTGAACGATCGCGGAGAGCAGTTGACGGTTGAGATGCCCGGACAGTTAATCAGCAACGATATTGACGTTATGGCAGACGGGATCCGTAACGGCCTGGGAATCGGACGTTTGTTTGAACCCATCTTGCAGTTACAGCCGGACAGGGAGCGCTTTATACCCGTGATGGAGAGCTACTGGAAAACCTACCCGCCAGTGTATCTCTATTACCCCAAAAACGCGGGTAAAACGAAAAGAGTGAAGGCCCTGATTGATTTTCTGATATCCGCTACGGGACGATAACGCCTCGTTCAGTATGGAGGCGTTATTTCACAACCCCAGCGGCCGGGCTTCCTGTATGAACTCAATCAGAAGGCGAAGCCCGGTCGGTAGTTGCCGGCGGCTTGAATAATAGATATGAAAACCTTCCTCCAGCGGGGACCACTCCGTAAGCACCAGGCGGAGCCGTCCATCCTTCACATAGGGTGCAACAAGAGGCTCCGGAAAATACATCAGGCCGGCTCCGCCTAATACGGCCACAAGGCCCGTTTCAGCCTGATTGACCGTCACAGAGCCAGGCACACTGATTTGGTACGTTTCGCCGTCTCGCTCAAGTTCCCAGCGATAAATCCGATCGTCGCCGAGACGATTGCTTATACAGCGATGGTGTAATAAATCATCAGGATGTTCAGGCGTTCCGTAGCGTTCAAGGTAGTCGGGGGATGCTGCGATAACCCAGCGAATATCGGCAGATAAACGCCGGGCAACCATGTCTTCCGGGACGGTGCCACCATAGCGGATACCGGCATCGAAGCCCGCATCAGTGACGTCAACCATACGGTTGCTGGCCACAATATCGATTTCAATATCGGGATAGCGATCCATAAACGCGGGCATAACTGGCGCAAGCATAAGATTGGCCGCTTCAACGGCAGCATTGATGCGGATACGTCCGGTAGGGGTATTACGATACCGGTTAAGCGATTCAAGCGCGCCTTCTATCGTGTCGAAAGGTTGAAGTACAGACTGAACCAGTTCTTCACCTGCAGCCGTAGGTGTAACGCTCTTGGTCGTGCGATTAAGGAGGCGAACCCCGAGCCGGGTTTCCAGTCCCTTCAGGGCATGGCTAAGCGCTGATGCACTGACACCTAATTCAATCGCCGCACGGCTGAAACTGCGATGACGTGCAATAGCCATGAAATAAATGAGATCGGCGACATCAGCTCTGCTTATTTGCATACAGAATCGTTTTCCTTGTGCGTTAAGGCCCGAATGTATTGATACGGAAATGATATACACCATAGACCGATTAGCGCTAATCCGTTGCTGAATTTATTTCACAAGTCCATCCACTCATCGCCTCTCACTGAACACGTTGTGCTTCGTTATTCTTGAAAATTATGCGCTCTGGCCGTCGGTCAGGGCGGAACATTCACCTAACGGAGCCGTGTATGAACTATACGCATCTTGGCCGCACCGGCCTGAAAGTCAGCCGCCTTTGTCTCGGAACCATGAATTTTGGTGACGTCACCGACGAGAAAACCAGCGCCCGCATTCTGGATGAAGCGCTTGAGGCAGGTATAAATTTCATTGATACAGCAGACGTGTATGGCACTGAGCAATCACCCGATATCCAGCAAGGCTCGGGGCTGTCCGAAGAGATTATTGGTCGCTGGCTCCAGCAGGGTGGCCGGCGAGACAGTATCGTTCTGGCGACGAAAGTCTATCAGCCTATGGGACCGGGTCCGAACGATCGCCGTCTTTCTGCTTACCATATTCGCAAGGCCTGCGAGGACAGTTTGCGACGGCTTAAGACCGACCATATTGACGTCTATCAGATGCATCACATCGATCGCTATACGCCATGGGAAGAGATCTGGCAGGCCATGGAACTCCTTGTTCAGCAGGGAAAAGTGCTTTATATCGGTAGCAGTAATTTCGCGGGCTGGGACATTGCGACTGCGCAGTCAGTTGCTACGGCCCGTCATTCCCTTGGCCTGGTTGCTGAGCAAAGTCTCTACAATCTGACTGCCCGAACTGTTGAGCTGGAGGTCATTCCCGCATGCCGCCATTTTGGCCTGGGACTGATTCCCTGGAGCCCACTTGCAGGAGGGTTGCTTGGCGGCGTACTGAAAAAGATGGCAAGCGGGCGCCGTGCAAGACCCGCGTTTTCCCGTCTAATCGAACAGTATCGTCCACAGCTGGAAGCCTACGAAGAATTATGTGAGGACCTCGACGAAACCCCTTCCGATGTGGCGCTTGCCTGGCTCCTGCAGAATCCTGTCGTTACTGCTCCACTTATCGGGCCTCGTACGGTCGAACAACTCCAGCAGGCGCTTCACGCAACGACAATCACGCTATCAGACGACACCATGAGCTGTCTCGACGAAATCTGGCCCGGCCCCGGGGGAGAAGCGCCACAGGCTTATGCCTGGTAAGGACCAAATTAATGAATCCTTTCTTCGCTATAGGGAGTTCCAGTTTATGAGCAAGATGATGCATGACCAGCATTCTGCTTCCGTACCCGCTTCCCAGGATCGTCGCAATTTTCTGATCGCCGGAGCCGGTCTGGCATTGGCCACAACCACCCTTGGCAGGAGCGGTGCAGTGATGGCGAAACCGGCTGGTCAGGACACGTCGAACGCCCCATCGGATGCTGTTCCCGTCCAGAAGGAGACCTTAACCACGCGTAAACTCGGCTCGCTGGAGGTTTCCAGCATGGGACTCGGGTGTCTGCCTATGGTGGGGTATTACGGCGGTGGTCCGCGCGATCGTAAAGCCATGGTTTCGCTCATCCGGGCCGCCTTCGAACAAGGCATTACGTTCTTTGATACTGCCGAGGTGTATGGCCCTCATCTCAGTGAAGAATTTGTCGGGGAAGCACTGGCTCCCGTTCGCGATCGTGTGGTGATTGCCACTAAGTTCGGTTTCGGCGTGGAGGAGGGGAAGCCAACCTCCCTCAACAGCCATCCTGACCATATCCGCCGCGCCGTAGAGGGTTCGCTAAAGCGTCTGAAAACGGACCACATCGATCTGCTTTATCAACATCGCCCCGATCCGAATGTGCCGATTGAGGATGTGGCGGAAACCGTGAAGGCGTTGATCCAGGAGGGTAAAGTGAAACACTGGGGATTGTCGGAAGCCAGTGCCAGGACAATCCGCCGCGCACATGCGGTACTCCCTGTGGCTGCAGTGCAGAGTGAGTATGCCATGTGGTGGCGTGAACCGGAGACACTGATATTTCCAACACTCGAAGAGCTGGGTATCGGTTTCGTACCTTACTGCCCGACCGCCCGCAGTTTCCTTGCCGGGGCAGTCAATCCAAGCCAGCGGTTCGACAGCACAGATCGGCGGCATAACCTGCCACGCTTCCAGCCCGATGCCCTGGCCAAAAACATGGTACTGCTTGAATTCGCGCAGTCGTGGGCCCGTCGCAAAAACACCACTCCGGTTCAGTTCGCGCTGGCCTGGGTGATGGCGCAGCGGCCCTGGATTGTCCCTATCCCGGGTACGACGCAATATCCGCACCTAATAGAAAACAGCGGTGCACCGCAAGTCCGGTTGACGGACAGCGAATTAAGCGAAATCGATGCAGCGCTTGCCAGGATCCCATTGCAGGGCGGTCGCGCAGATCCGTTTACCGAAAGTCAGTTTGATAAAAGTTAAACGGTGATGGCCACCTTTATACTTACTGTCACAGGGAGACTGTAGATAATGTCTCCCTCTGTGTTATTGTCAGGGATAAACCACATGAATGGACTAAATCATAACGCGCTCAGGGCATTAACAGTCCTGTATTGCTGAAGGCGGCGTGAGTGAAGGTGGCGTATCCGGAAGTGGGGGGATGATCCCGTCGACGGGGTGCGGCAGATAGTGTGCCTCGAGTTCCATGCTTTCGTCATCGCTAAGTGAAAAGTCCAGCGCGCTGATAGCCGTGGAAAGATGTTCTGGTTTCGTCGCGCCGATGATCGGTGCTGTGATGACCGTTTTTGATAGCAACCAGGCAATTGCAACATGGGCTCTTGGCACATGGTGCTTTTCAGCAATGCTGGCAACAACATCAATAACGGGCTTATCCAGAAGGGCTGCGTTCTCATACATTTTTAACGCAAAGGCATCGTTTTGCGTTCGTCGGGACGTGACACTCCAGTCGCGCGTGAGCCTGCCGCGTGCCATCGGACTCCAGGGGATCACACCAACGCCCTGGTCTTCACACAGGGGCAACATCTCGCGCTCTTCTTCCCGGTAAAGCAGATTGTATTGCGGTTGCATCGTAATAAATCGGGTCCAGCCGTTACGCTCTGCCATATGCTGCATTTTTGCAAAGCGCCAGGCTTCCATAGATGATGCGCCGATGTAACGTACTTTTCCTGATTTAACGAGGTCATGCAGAGCCTCCATGGTCTCTTCAACAGGCGTGGAGTGGTCAAAGCGGTGAATCTGAAAGAGATCCACATAATCCATACCTAAGCGCATCAGGCTATCGTCAATAGACTGAAAAATGGCTTTGCGGGAAAGAAACCCGGTATTGGGTGAGTTGCGCCACGGAAAGAAGGCCTTTGTCGCCACAACGATCTCATCGCGCCTGGCCATTTCTCTCAGTGCTTTTCCAGTGATCTCTTCAGAACTTCCGCCCGAGTAGATATTCGCGGTATCAAAAAAATTAATGCCCGCTTCAAGCGCCTGGCGAATGAGCGGACGTGACGCCTTTTCATCCAGGGACCAGGGTTGAGGAAGACGTTCAGGTTCACCATAGCTCATACAACCGAGGCAAAGACGGGAGACTTTCAAACCGCTACGACCCAGATTCACATACTTCATTCTGTGTTCCTTCTTTTATTGCCAGCAATTCTGTGTGTGACAGGGTATTGCACTGACATGAAGGGAACCAGCATGCGTCATCGAATGGTGTTGTGAGTTTTTTTCACAGATGGGCGTAATCGTCATTGGATTTTACATACCAGGACAGCGCCTACACCCCTGACATCATTAATTATTGTTGGGTGAGGTTTTCGGGCACGCTTGACCAACAGGAATAACAATTTTTTCACGGTGTTCCCCGCGTTCATAAACGCAGATTGTACCTTCATCTGTATTGATCTGTTCCTTCAGCGGGAGCCCTGGTTCCTGCGCAAAAATGCGAAAGGATGCGACCAAAATCAATGCCAGAGAACACAAAAGCTGGGCTGCATTCATATCTTCACTCCTGAAAAATAGTTAACTCATTTCCAGCACCGACTGGCGAGGCGTAAGCTTACCAATTATCGGTGGCAGTTCCGTTTCGCGAAGCGGACGACCCTCAACGATGCTTTTAATGCGCTGTACACACTGGTGCAGGAGGGGTTCCATTGGCCAGGAAATACAGGTCAGTTGCGGGTATAACTGCGTGGCCAACGGAGAATCCTCAAGACTGAGGAGGGATACTTCCTGAGGCACGGCAATATTAAATTCGCGGAACAGGCGCATGGCCTCTGCAGCGTAAGCATCACGCTTAACTACGATGGAAGAGAACTTGCTCAGACTATTAATAAGCGTCAACAGCGCGCGTTCGACACTCTCATTGGCAGTTAATACCAACTGGCGATTAAACGGAAATGAGTAATTCTGCAACACGTTGCGATAACCTTCAACCATTCGCTTGCTTGCGTCATCCGTCTCGTTATCGATAACCAGCGCGATGTTGCGATGGCCTTTACCTATCATGTAGCGGCAGGCGCTCTCCGTAGCAAATGCGAAATCGTAGCCCTGAATTTTCGCATCCACCACGGGCCGGTCGAAAGAAATCACGTTATCGCCACTGCCTGGTACAACTGGTCCGAACACCACAACGGCGGCGCATTGCCGTTGTAAATCATCTACCGAAGCTGCATGTTCGAAGTCATTATCCACATACTGGACGATCAGCGTTTTGTTCAGCACTTTCATTGCGCGCGCAAGCGCGGGAAGAATACGCGCGCCACTGCTTTCATCACGTGAGGAAAGTACCACACCGATATGGCTTGATGACTGACTCGCCAGGTTTTGCGCGGCGAAGCTTGGGCGGTAGTTGAGTTCTTCAACGGCCCGCAATACCGCCTCACGGCTCTCTTCGCGAACACCTCGGGTTCCCGTCAGCACGCGGGAAACCGTTGCTCTGGAAACATTGGCTAATCGAGATACATCATCAATCGTTGGCATAGCGTTTTCTGCGTGGTGAGTTTTCATCATCTTAACATAACCCTCCCGAAGAATCGTCCCGTCGCCGGTCATGACGCTTATGTTTCGTGCGCGTTCAGCCGGGGAAGCCAGGCTGCGCCGCGTACGCCGCTGGCATCGCCAAAGCGCGCCGGAACAATGCGCGTATGGCAGGTTTCAGAAAAGAGATAAGGAATAATAGCGACAGGCAGATCATCATAGATTCTGCTGACATTCGACAATCCTCCTCCTAACACAATGACCTGGGGATCCAGAATATTGATGACTGACGCCAGGCTACGGGCAAATACATCAATAAAATGGCGCCAGTGTTCGCACGCCTTCGGATCTCCCTGTTCTGCGGCGTTGATAATTTCCTGAGAGGTCAGATTTCCCGGGAAGCGACGGGCAAACCCGGTACCGGAAATAAAGGTTTCAATACAGTTGTCTTTCCCGCAATAGCAGGGCTGAGCGGGACCGTCACTCGCTGCCGCGTAACCCGGAAGCGGGTTGTGTCCCCATTCACCGGCAATGGCGTTTGGACCTTGTAACAAATGCTGGCGCACGGCAACACCACCGCCACAACCCGTACCGATAATCACACCAAATACGGTGTCTGCCTTTGCACCAGCACCATCTACCGCTTCAGAGAGGGTAAAACAATCGGCGTCGTTGGCAATCCACACTGGCTGATGGATGCGTGTGGCAAGATCGGCTTTCAGATCGTGGCCATTAAGAACCAGGCAATTGCAATTTTTGATGAGCCCCGTTTGCGGGTCAATTGCGCCTGGCAGACCGATCCCTACAGTGAAGGGTTCCGGGCTAGCCGCGCGGGCATCATCAATAAGGCTCACCAGATGCAGCATAAATTCAGCGTAACTTTCTTTCTGAGTCGGCTGGCGCTTACGCCAGAGATAATCGCCTTGAGCTGAAAGCAATACAGCTTCCATTTTTGTGCCACCAATATCCAGTCCAAGATAATGCATACAATCCTCTGTCATAAGAGAGGCCGCGGCCTCTCTGCTGTCGTTATGCCTGTTGCTGGCGTGTACGGTAAATGTGAATAAGTTCGGTCACCAGCTCCTTGGCCAGAATGGAGGTCATCAGGTGGTCCTGCGCATGCACCATCACCAGCGTCATTTTGGTTTTCCCTTCGCCTTCATCGGCTTCAATGAGCTGGGTTTGAACAAGGTGCGCTTCACGGGCGAAATGAGTCGCCTCTTTCATTAGTTGATCTGCGGCTTCGAAATCACCTTGCTTTGCGCAGCCGAGGGCTTCATAACACAGGCTGCGCGACTGACCCGCGTTAATAATGATGCCCATAACTTGTTCTTCTAATTCCATGTTTTTTTCCCTCTATTTTCTACTTTCAGGCGGATTGGGCCGCATCTTCTGCATGTTCAACCGCGTTTTCATGCTCTTGTTCCAGAAGCTGTTTTTCGTAGGCCTTCAGGAAGGGGAAGTACATGACAGCAGATGTCACGATGCATATCAGGCACAGGATCACAGGGCTGAAGCTCCAGTTGGCTGCCCATGACGCGCCAATGGGTGCAGGTGTTGTCCATGGCGTCATCGACACCACACGGCTGACTAAATCGAGATCCAGTGCAAACCATGCGAAGGTGGCATTGACCATCGGGACCAGCACAAACGGCAGGAAAAACAGAGGATTCATAATGATGGGCGCACCAAACAGAATGGGTTCGTTAATGTTAAACACCCCTGGTACCACGCCCATTCGCCCAATAGTCCGCAAATGGATGGCTTTGCTGCGCAGCAAAAGGAAGGCCAGCGGCAGCGTCGAGCCAACACCACCGATTAGCAGGTAATGGTCCCAGAAACCCTGAACGTAAATATGTGGGATAGCTTCACCCGCGGCGATTGCCGCCTGGTTTACGGACAGGTTTGCCATCCAGAAAGGGTTCATAATACCGGTGACGATCAGCGCACCATGGATACCGGCAAACCAGAGCACCTGGCACACCAGCACCGAGAGTAGCACTGCTGGGAGTGTATCGGACGCGGCAACCAGCGGTTTCACCAGCGACATAATTGCTTCGGGAATAATCATCCCCAGTTGCGCTTCAATAAGCAGGTTCAGCGGATGCAGCGTGATGACGATTGCCAGTACCGGGATGAGGATCTCAAACGAGCGTGCTACGCCGGCTGGGACCTCCGGCGGCAGGCGGATGGTAATATTGTGTCGCTTCAGGAAGGCGTAAAGTTCCGTGGAATAAATAGCCACCAGAATGGCGGTAAAGATCCCCTGACCGGAGAAGTAGGCCGTTGAAATCTGCCCGTCCTTCAATGGCGCAGCGACAAGCAAAAAGGCCATTAAAGAGAGCATCCCGGCGGTAAGTGCATCGAGATCGTGGTGTTTGGCCAGGCTTGCGGCAATCCCGACGGAAATAAAGATCGTCATAATTCCCATGCTGAAGTTAAAGGGCAGCATGAGTGCATCACGATGATCAAGCGAGAATTGCAGCCATGCCCTGGCGAAGGCCCAGGACGTGTCGGGCGAGAAGGGGGGGAAGATAAATACCAGCATAAAAGAACCCACAATCATGAACGGCAGAGCGGTAATGAAGCCGTCACGAATGGAGGTGACATATTTTTGCTGGCCGACGGCGCCCGCCATCGGAGTAATTTTCTTTTCGATAACCTGAATTAGTTTTGCGTACAGAGAGCTCATAGGGTTTCCCTTCGTTATTTGTTATCTATCAGGGAGAGGGCGAAATCGAGAACGGCGCCCCCTTTTTGCATGCCGTAATCCATCATGTTGATTGGCTCAACGCGGATCCCGTATTTATCGGCTTGTTTCTGTAGATCGCTTTGCATGTACTTCACCTGTGGTCCAAGCAATACCACCTGGTAGTGACCAACCTGCTCGGCAAATTCGGCAACGCCATACGCCTTGATTTCCGCTTCCAGGCCACGCTTGTGCGCTTCATCGACCATTTTTTTTACCAGCAGGCTGGTAGACATCCCGGCAGAACAACACAACATGATTTTTTTCATAACGTCTCCTTTGAATTTATGGCTGGAATATAGTCACCACGGAACAAAACGGAAAGCGCTTTCCGTTTACGGATAAGGTAATTGTGACCACGATCACTTGAGAGCACCTTTCACTTTGTATGAATGTGCGCGATCATCCCTGCTATTCAAGAACTACTAAGGTCGACTTATGAACATTCATTTGATGAATGTTGCTGTGGATTTGATAGAGCAACGCCTCACGCCGGTGGCGAACATAATCACTAAGAATCAACACATTACAGCAATGCGAGACGGCTTTTCTCTTGCAATGCCTTTTGTCATCGTGGGAAGTCTGATGGTGCCAATGCTGTTTCCACCGTTCGCCATTTCAAGCACCTCACGATTCGGATCTTTTTATCTGCTGCTGCGTCCGATGCTGTTACCAACCTTTGAGCTGACGCTCGGCCTGGTGGCGTTGATTGTTGCATTTGGTGCAAGTGCCAGCCTTGCCAAGCAATATCAATTACCGGAACGGTTATGCGGGCTCACCGGATGTCTCGCCTTTCTGCTGTTTATCGGTTTTCGGGATAATGGCGCGACGAATGTTTTTCTGGGAGGGATGGGACTTTTTACTGCCCTCATTTCAAGCGCATATTCGATTGAAATTATAAGGTTTTTTTATAATAAAGGGTGGTGCATTCGTTTGCCGGATGAGGTGCCGGTGATGACACGGAATGGTTTCCAGCTGCTGATGCCGCTGCTGGTGATTATGCTTTCCATCAGCGTGATGAATGCCGTGATGCTGCAGACGACCGGACAGATTTTGCCGCAACTGATTGGGGAAGCATTACGTCCACTTATCGTGGCGTCGGATACTCTTACGGCGGTGCTTATCTCCTTGTTTCTGTGTAATCTTTTATGGTTTGTTGGTATACACGGTGCCCTGATCATAACGGGTATCATGAACCCGTTCTGGCTCACCTATCTGTTTGAAAATCAGCGAGCCCTGGCTGCTGGGGAGGCTGTGCTACCCCATATTTATCTCCAGGGGTTCTGGGATTTTTATCTGTTGATTGGCGGTATCGGCTCAACGTTGCCACTGGTGTTTATGGCAATGCGAAGCCGCTCAAGGCAGTTGAAGAGTGTGGGAAAGATTGGTCTTTTGCCTTCTCTGTTCAATATTAATGAGCCAATATTGTTTGGCTTCCCCGTCATCATGAACCCGGTTTTTTTACTGCCCTTTGTTTTTGTTCCGTTGATAAATGCCTGTATAGCCTGGTATTTGACGCAAATGGGTATCCTCGACAGGGCCGTTGCAATGCTGCCATGGTCAATGCCCTCACCGCTGGGTGCAGCATGGTCGGCCAACGGTAGCTGGAAGAATATGTGTATGTGCCTGTTTGCCTTTTTCAACGCATGGATGCTTTATCGTCCATTCTTTAAGGTTCACGAACGCCAGCTGATGCAGCTGGAAAAATAACGCTCCTCTTTCTGTTTCTGCCCATTTCTCGTGGGCAGAAGCTTAATTCGTGACCTTAATCACGAAAATATTCTCAAAGATCTCAAATTTGTGATTCAATCCGGCAAAGACGGAAAGCGCTTTCCGTTAATGGATGTACATTTCCATTTTTGATCCTTACATTTCCCCTGCACGTTTAACCGTGAAAATAAAAATTCAAAGGGAACCTATGCAAACGTTAATTAAATCAATACCTCTGTCCTTGATTACCCTCACTGTCATCAGCGGCTATGCCAGCGCCGATGAGAAATATGATTTTGCACTCCACGGCTATTTGCGCTCAGGGATCCTCGCCAACAGTGACGGTAACCGGGTGGATTCAGTGGGACTGATGCCCGACGGGAAATGGCGTCTGGGGAACGAAGAAGATACCAAGATTGAGCTTATCCCGACGGTCACGCTGAAATCAGACACAGGCGCAGTCGCCCGTGTTCAGGCCAACCTGACGCATCAAACAAAATGTACCGCAGACTGGAACTGTACCGACGATGACGGTAAAGAAACCCAGTTCCGTGAAGGTTTTGCTGAGTTATCAAATCTCGATTTTGCGCCGGATATGACTTTCTGGGCGGGTAAACGTTACAGCAGCTCCAATCTTTCCAGCCACCAGTTCGACTGGGAGTATATTCAGTACAACGGAACGGGGGGCGGGTTTGATAACCTGGATTTAGGCTTTGCGCGCTTTGACGCCGGCGTTTATGCGTTTTCAACAACGGATGAAGCCAAAGCCTATCCCGTGGCTCTGGGGGATCAGGGATACCCTGACGATTACTCGCTTAACCTCTGGTTTAAAAAAATCGGCGGCACCGGGCTGGATGTTGAGCTTATTGGCCACCATATGAACCGCAACGAAAACCATCCCACTTCTGCTGAAAAAGGTTATGGCGTGACGGCGCTGTATAACGTCGACAGTTTTTATGGGCTGACAGGTGGCTATTCCCGCATTGTTTTCCAGTACGGCAAAGGGCTCGCTGCCGCTGACTCGCTGGGTAAAAACGGCTGGGGTTGGGCAAACTTAGATGACACCCAGTCCTGGCGCGTGATTTTGGATGGTATGGCCAGCCTGGGCGAAGTAGAAGTTTCGACCTTTGCGTTTTATCAGAAAGACAAAAACTACCGTTGGTGGACCAGCGATGATGACGGCTGGGGACGCTCCATGTGGGTCGCGGGTATCCGGCCGTATCATCAGATAACGAAGAATTTCGCCATGCAATATGAAGTGGGTTACGAATATCTGGATGATAAAAACTACATGGGGGTAAACGGCAAAGGGAAGGGTGGCCTGACCAAAGTGACCATTGCGCCGACGCTCACCTTTGATTCCGGATTCTGGAGTCGTCCACAGCTGCGCTTCTTTGCCACGTACGCAAAATGGGATAAAGGCGTCTCGGATGCGATGGACAGAAATTACGACTGGAGCACCGGTACCCTTAGCCCGGGGGGATACTCTCGCAGCGGGGATACCGATACGCTGAATTTTGGTGTACAGGCTGAAGTCTGGTTCTGAGGAGATAAGAGATGGCTTTCCCGATTCGAAAACTTCTGATCGTCTCCTTACTGTCCGCGCTGGGAAGCGCGGGAGCGCTGGCGGCGGAACAATCCCATTTTGAACATTTTATTACTCGTGATGGTGCTGCGTTAAAAGACGGCGATCGGCTCTTTCGCTTTGCCGGGATCCACGCTCCGGAGCTGCATCGTATAGAGGATGACGCGAGAGGGACCTGCAAAGCGGATCCGCGTGGGTGGGGGCAATATTTCAAATGGCCTACTGCTGAAGAGCAAGAAAACTGGATTAAAGCCCTGGTACAAACGGGTGCTAAAGCACAGCGCGTGTATGTGCTATCCGTTCAGCAGGAAAACGACGCGGCCTGCGGACGTGAAACGCATATCCTGTCACCGGAAACGCCTGACGGCATGCCGCGGTTGAATGAAGCGGCAATGAAAGTTTATGACAACATGATTGCTGAAGCGGATAAGCAGGGGCTTCGCCTGATTCTACCGTTTATCGATCACTGGTGGTGGTGGGGTGGGAGAGAACAACTTGCCGCATTTTATCATGAAAAACCTGAGGATTTTTATCGGACGGACAGTAAAACCTTCCAGGCTTATCTGGACGTGATTCGTCAGGTAATAACCCGGACTAACACCATTACGGGACGCCACTACTACGATGAAAAGGCGATTATGGCGTGGGAAACGGGTAATGAACTGGAGGACACTAACGCCGATTTTCTTCATCAGACATCAGCCTGGATCCGTAAATGGGCACCCCATCAGCTTATCGTCGATGGGACTTATAAAAAGGTGAATGATTTTGCGCTCAGCGATCCGAACGTCGACATCATCAGCAATCACTATTACACCAATGCCAATAACAATCATCCCGAGCAGGTGCGTAAAGATCTTGCGGCGATAGGCGGCAAAAAAGTGTATCTGGTCGGCGAATTCGGTCTGCTCGATCAAAAAGACCTGAACGCTATCATGCAGTCCATTGTCCATTCCGAGGTCAATGGTGCTCAGGCTGCAGGTGGCTTTATCTGGGGTTTTCGCGGTCATCGGCATGATGGCGGTTTTTACTGGCACAAAGAGTATACCGGGCACTATAGCTACCATCTGCCTGGCTTCCCGGATGAGGGGAAAGCGAACCAGGAGATGGAGGTTGTCAATCTGGTACGAACCGCCGCGGCACAAATGGCTGGTCTGAGCAAGGCGCCAGCTCTGCCGGTACCGGAAGCACCGAGGTTGCGCGAGGGCGATTCCCCCTTTGCCATTAACTGGATGGGGTCACCCGTTGGGCGTTATTACGACGTAGAAAGAGCGGCACAGCCACAGGGGCCATGGACACGCGTAGGAAAGGACATCTCCGACGGCAAAAATGAATGGAACCCGTCAAAAATGAGTCTTTTCCGCGATGACTATCGCAGCCTGACGCTCGGCCAGACTTACTACTATCGGGTAATCGCTAAGAATGAAAGTGGTCAGTCAGCACCTTCAAACGTAATTCGCCTGAAGCATATGCAGAAAAACCTTCCACCGGTTATCACTCTGCAGGACATGCTTTCCACCACTGTCGATAAAGGCGTTCAACTCAATGCGGCCTGGCAGGATGACAATCTGCCTGACACGAAAGTCAGCGTAGCGTGGAGTCATAACGGTAAGAATAACGTGCACTTCTGTGACAGCAGCAAAGAGGAAACCCGAGTCTGGTTCTCTGCGCCGGGTGACTATGCATTGACCTTTACTGCTGATGACGGGTTGCTGGAAAGCAGCAAAACGATAAATGTCAGCGTGAAGCCCGCTGTGAGGCCTGTACCGGCAGATTATTGCCGCTTTGGCAGCGGGACTCTTGATGTTAGCAAGGGAACACTTACCTCAACTAAAAGTGAAAAAGAGACCTTAGCCATCGGAGAAGACGGTTTTCTCGGTCCTTTCGCTCGTGACGGAGACAGCGTGAGCTGGCAGGTTAACGCTCCCTGGGACGGTAAATTCGCCCTACATGTGAAATTTAACGGCAAATGGGGAAGCAAGAAAAACTCGGTCATCGTGAACGATGGGATGCCAGTCAGCATTGAGTTTCCGCAAACGGATGAGAAGGGCCAGACCATAGTCGTTCCTGTTTCGTTCAGAGAGGGGGCAAATACCATCAGTTTTGGAAAGTTCGCCGGCGACTGGGGATATATGTTCATCCAATCAATTGAAGTTACTGCAGAGTAGTTATTTGGCTGCCCTTCTGGGGCAGCTTTTTATCATTCAGGAGGCATTATGAATCGGTATCAATTTCCGGAAGATTTTTTTTGGGGCGCAGCGGCGTCGGGTCCTCAGACGGAAGGCATAGCGCATAAGCCGCACCGTTCTATCTGGGATAGCTGGTATGCAGAACAGCCCAACCGCTTTTTCCAGCAGATTGGTCCGCAGAAAGTATGTGAAACCTACAGCAAATATAAAGAGGACGTTGCGCTAATGAAGCAAACGGGATTTAACTCGTTTCGTACATCCATTCAGTGGTCACGGTTGATTGATGATTTTGAAACTGGCGCCCCAAACGCGGAAGCCGTCCGGTTTTACAACAACTACTTAGATGAGATGATCGCCAGCGGCATTGAGCCAATGATTAATCTTTATCATTTCGATATGCCGGAGATTTTGCAAAAGCAGTATGGCGGTTTTGAATCACCCCATGTGACGGATCTTTTCGCACGGTTTGCACGCACGGCATTTGAGCTATTTGGTCATAAGGTCAAATACTGGATCACCTTTAATGAGCCGATAGTACCTGTCGAAGGCGGCTATCTTTATGATTTCCATTATCCTTGTAAAAAAGATGGCAAGCTGGCGGCGCAGGTTGCATTTAACATTATGCTGGCGCATGCAAAAGCGGTGCAACTGTACCGGAAACTTGAGCTACCGGGCGAAATAGGCGTGGTGCTTAATCTGACTCCCTCGTATACCCGAAACAATAGCGACGAGGATAAAAAAGCAGCGTGGTATGCCGACCTGTTCTTTAATCGCAGTTTCCTTGATCCGCTGGTTAAGCATGAATTCCCGAAGGATTTATGTGAAGTCCTCGCAACCCATGATTGCTTGCCAGAAATAAAAAAAGCGGATGTCGATCTGATAACGAGTTCGCGGGTAGATTTCCTGGGGGTTAACTACTATGTTCCACGTCGGGTTAAAGCGCGCGAATGTCCCTATGAACTTGATTACTTCACGCCAGAGTATTACTTCGAGAACTACAGCGATCCCGAAGGGCGCTTCAATCCGTATCGCGATAATAACGAGATTTTTCCGCAGGCGATTTACGATATAGCCTGCAACATCCGCGATAATTACGACAATATGAAGTGGTATCTGGCTGAAATCGGTATCGCCATGGATATCCAGTCAGAAGGTCCTGTTCTGGCTGATGGGGTTATTGATGACACTTTCCGTATCGAATTAATGGAAGAACACCTCGAACAGCTCCATCGCGCCATCAGCGAGGGGGCGAACTGCTTTGGCGTACACCAGTGGACATTTATTGATAACTGGTCGTGGATAAATAGCTTTAAACGCCGTTACGGTTTCTGGCGACTGGATCTGGAAAGCGGGGAGCGACAGATAAAGCGCAACGCTCTTTGGTTTGCACAGTTGGCTGCCTCTAATGGATTTACGCCCGGAGCGTTTATAAAGGGCAACAAGTAATGGTCTCGTTCTATCGCATGATGTTTAGGGGAACGGACGGTGTAGACATTCATGTTTAACGGCGTGATTTTATATTAGAAGAGGAAAATAGTCCGCACGGCATAGACTGAGCGGGCTATTAGGGAGTCATCCAACTTGTGAATCACCCATAACTAAAATCGAGTAGTTGGGAAACTGTCGCGGCAGCGAGTAATATTCGCGCTGCCGGCGCTGGATATTGTCATTGTTATTTCGTGAAAGAGGATCATAACGGACATCGTCAGGACAGGACCATAGTAAGTAAGTTAACAATCGACTGCATTTAACATAATATACATTATGCGCACTTGCATGGAGCGTGGCGGATAACGGCGTTTAACGTTGTGCATTACTGTGGTTCTTGCTGGCCTGTGCTTGTTCCGTTCTCGTAGCTATCCAATCAAACTGGTCATCTATCGTTGCTCTGTCTGCGACGAGCGCCATTCAGCCTTCATGATATCCGCAATCAGACATGTCGCTTTCTTTCTCCAACAATCATCTCCGGCTGTCAGATTACATCGCGGACAACAACAACATCATTATGTCGTTGTCCGCGTCTACAATATCATTCTCAACATGGCGTTTTCACGGCTCATCGTTCGCCATCGCTCCCGGGCGACTTCGTCCTCGCCATGTCATCCCGATCAGAACACCTTAAATCGATATTCCATGATGACTTCCGAAGACAGCGTGTTGGTACGTGTATAATGGCCATCCGTAAGGACTGGCGTTTTTCCTTGCGTCTTGTATGACCATCCCGGCCCGAACATTGCCCAAAAGGTGAAGTTTTTAAACATGGACTGCGTTGGAACCCAACGGCTAAAGGCATTGATTTCCCCGGTGCGCACGTGATTCCCCTTATAGTTAAATTGCCCGATGTTTCCCGCCAGGCCCACGGCTAATTCAGGCGTTAACCGATATTCGGTGATGTTCGCCAGCACCAGTTCCCCATCACGCATGTAATCGTCGCCAGCGTAGGCCATAGAAATAAATGTTCCCCGGGAATTTTTGCTCATGTGGCGTGGATAAAACCCGACTTCATCTGCTTTTTTAGCATTGGTGTAGCCAATGCCCATTTTGCTATTCCAGCGTTCACCTTTCCAGGTCGCGTCCAACGCAAAATGCCAGGCATTATTGTCAAAATCACGTTTACTCGCGGGCATTGCACGGTAACTTTCCATGGCGTGGGTGCCGTATACCTGAGTGCCTATCGTTAGCTGCGTATCAGGTCGAAACTGCGTAAACAGCAGGTGCCGCTGCAGATAGCCTTTGCTCTCACCATAAGCATACTGTGCATCAAAATTTTGTCCCCGCCAGAGCATTTCTCCGCTTGCCAGGTGGCTAATATATTCACCGGTATTGGTCTGAAATCGCTTTTTATCTGGTGAGTTTCTGTCCATGGAATTTTCAAGCCATGCCCCTCTTATGGTAAATGGACCGTAGCTTAAAGCACTGCTTACGCCGGAATACGTTGTCGGCGAAAGCCTGTTAGATGTTGAAATAACGCCATAATTTTTCAGCATCTGCCATCCCCAGCGCGCGTTTAGCTGAGCACCAGAAAGCGTGTAGTTAAGCTTCACATTACGTTGACCAAACTTTGAATACCCTTCTGCATTGCTTTTTTTGTTACCAGTCCCATTGTTATAAAGCACGCCGCGGGAGTTGAAATAGTCGCTGGCGCCCAACTTTATCGCGCTATAATACGATACGTCGAAGCCGATAATATCGGCTAAATAACCAGACTGGTATTCTGCTGAAAATCCCTGTCCCCAGGCGTTGTGTACATGTTTAGGGTTGGCATTTTCCTCCTTAAGATATTTCCAATAATTCTTTGCAGAGACAGTGAGCTGTGAGTCAGTAAAAAAAGGATCTTCAAAAATAGCGTCTGTAGCGGCCCATGCAGGCGTAACCAGCCCGCACGCTATTAACGCGGCAGTTATATTTTTAAACATTTTTATTTCCTGAGAAAAGATCCGCCATAGCATATTTATGGCGGAAAACTAAACTGTCAGATTATTTATGGTTTAGTGAAACCTTGCCTGCTTCAACGTATTTCATGGTGCCAATTTCTGGCACACTGTATTTACCATCGTGATAAGTGATTTTCACCACCGCAGCATTCGACAATGGCAGATTTTTGGCCGGGTCGTCCGTCAGATCGGAAATCATTATCTGAATCGCGGTACCTGAAGAAATGGCCAGAATATTTTTATCACCCTCTTTTTGGGCATTTTCTACAATAGTTGCCAGCGCAGCTTGTGTCCGTTCTTTTACCTGCTCATAGTTTTCCGCTAGTTGTTTAGGATCGGATTTGGCCAGCGCGTTCTGGCTTTCGCTTACCGAAAGTGTGCCAGCTTTCATCGCCTTAAAAAGCGCTTTACTGTCCGACATCCCTAGTGCGTGTGCGCCTGCATTGGCCATATCGACATTATAACCGCCTTCAAAACCGCCAAAAAACGCCTCTCGCAGGCCTGTCATTTCGGTTAAATGATAATCCGTTACGCCAGCCTGTTTAAGAATCACTGCCATGGTTTCGCGCTGCCGTCCCGCATCACTGGAATAAAAACGATCAAATTTTATCCCTTTGAGTCCCTCACCTAAATATTGAGCAACCTGCACCCCATCCTTCGTCAATGGGGAATCAATCCAACCTTGCACGCGGTCAAACGAATTAAGCAGCGTTTTCCCATGACGCGCAAAATAAATATTGATGACCTCCTGGTCATTTTTATCGTTACTTTTCGCCATCAGCAGTGGACTGGTAACGGCGGTAACAGCCATTAAGGCCCCCAGAAATAATTTTTTCATTTTATAAGAATCCTTTTCTATAGCCAAAAAAAAACCTACGTACTCTTCAGCGCCCTGGCATGCAGGTGGAGAAGAAAACGTAGGTTTTGCCTGTTGATACAGTAACAATCCAGCTATTACGGACCCTATCACTAATGCTTTTGAATTGCACTTAATCTATAACGATGATTTATGTAAATGTGATCCTCCTCATATCAACCGTATTTCCGTCTGGACGTAAATATCTGCAGTACGTATTTTAAATTCACTTGGGATTGTTACTTTTTCAGGCAAAACCTAAGGCCGTTTCTGTACTCGTTGCAGGAGCGGCCTTAGGTTTTTTTTTGCATTGTATCTACCCTAGGATTAACAGGAGTTTCGATGAACAAGTCATGTATTGCCGCAGCGCTGATCTCTGCATTCACTTTCACCGTAAGCGCCGCCCCGCTTAAAATTTTGATTGTAAACGACGATGGTTGCGAATCTCCGGGCAGTATTTCGCTTCAGGAAAAACTCACGCAAAAAGGTTTTGAGGTATGGATGGTCGCTCCTGCCACCAATCAGAGCGGCATCGGTTCGGCCATTACCTTCAAAACGGGTAAAATCTTTGATGTAAAGAAAGCTGCTGATAAACGCTACTGCTTCCCGGGAACGCCTGCTGATGCGGTTGATTTCGGCTTACGGGGACTACTCATTAATAATCAGCCGGACCTGGTTATCTCTGGCGTCAACGATGGCCCGAATACCGGGATGGCCCAGGTCAATTCAGGGACGGTAAGTGCGGCAGCCAGGGCTGTACGTTATGGTTTCCCGGCGATTGCGGCCAGCATTGGGTATATCTTTACCGAAGATGAAATGAAGAATAAATGGCCAAGCACACATAAATATTGGCCTGATGCGGTGGATTATGTGGTTGAGGTTGTTGAGACCCTGAATCGTAATCATGTTCCTGGTTCACCTTTGGTGCCTAAAGGATCGGGTTTAAGCATTAACTATCCGCCGCTGCCAAAATCAAAAATTAAAGGTGTGCACTATATCGAAAATGAGATGTTCCCTACCCCACAGATTGGTTATGATATTTTACCTGATGGACGCGCCAAACAAATCATCAACCCGGCATCGTTAAAGAACGTTGAGAACGATACCGATTCCGGCTGGCTTAATAAAGGTTATATCACCTACACCCTCTTTGATGGGGCAACGAACGCGCCGCAATTTCAGGCGCAATATGAAGCACTGCTGAATAAATAATTCACCAGTTTATTTCACAACTTTGTACCATCCACTTCGTTCCTGCCGGCGATACACTAAATCGCTGGCAGGCGATGTTTTCAATTTTTCATCACCGCCTAATTATATTGCTCAAGCCCTCATCCGTACTGTACGACGCGTACCCTTCCAATATCAGGTAAATACTTGATTGAGTTCAAAAGTTAGTCTATTTCGGACTATTCCTGGTTGTTTATGGTTTTTTTAACATCTAACCTCATTTTTCTATAATTCCACAATTCACGTAGCGAGCAGCTCATGACCTTCCCTGCACATTCTTCAAATCTGCCCGACTATGGGTTTGCTCGTAGCCTGGGACTAGCCTCTGGTAGTGATTTTGATTTTACCGCGCTGGCCGCACAACTGGACTGCTCCCGTGATTTCTCTCAAGCCGGGATAATCTATTCCGACGGAATGAATCGCTGGCTTGTGCGCCCTTCACGTAGAATCGCCACACCAAACCAAAGTAGCGTTAGCCATGTTATCGTGACAAAAATTGCATCCTCGACGCCGCACAATGCCGCAAAAGCCACGATCAAAACGCTACAAGCACCGTCACTGGCTAATGAAATTACCTCCACGGCTATAGCCTGCGGCGCTGCCGTGGTCACTGTCTTTTTAGCGCTTGGAGCTGGCGCGGCCATCCCCCTCACCGCCGGAGCCTCAGGCGTGGTGGCAGCAATGATCACTGCAGGTGGTGTGGCTACCGGTTTACAGTGTTTTATCGGTAGCGGACGTCTGTTAGCTATCGGTATCGGCCATGAGGAGGATATTGCCTGGCTTGACAGCCAGGACTGGTATACCGCAACCTCAACAGCCCTGGATATCGTTTCTTTAGCTGGCGCTGGTGCGGGTTTAAAAAGTACCATTGCAACATATAAATTAATGAAAGCCAGTTCCTCCTCCGGGGCGATAAACTGGCTCAAAAGTCTGAGCCGGGCCGAGCGTAAGCGTATTACAGAAGAAATCATCCGCGCCCAAAATCCAGGAATTTCTAACGGTGGAATTAAGGCGGCCATGCAGGCGCAGCTTTACCCTAAGCGTTTCCCGTCTGAGGCTATACAGCGTTCTTTGCAGCGCGAATTAACGAATGCGGTTATTAATACCTCAGCCTTCGCGGGGAGCGCGCTCACCGGAACAATACGCCACCCGCAAAATATGACGCAATCCGGTAAGTACGTCATCGGCGTTATACAGTCGTTCTCATTTTAGATAGTTAAAGCACTCGGCATAATGAAATATATTAATGACAGTCTCAAACTGGGCACCATCGTTGAGCAAAGGATAAAGGAGCAGGATCCTAAGCAGTTAGAGTCCGCGAAAATGTACTTGATGGAGCGTATGGGAACGCCTGTCGGGTTGCATACGGCTGGCGTGCCTTTTATTTTAAGCGCGCTGTTAAGCGTAATAAGTTTTGCTATGCCGCAGCTAACGCTTTGGGGAGCCATCTTTCAGTGGTTTTCCTGGCCCGCGCATGCTGTTTTTGCTGGTATCATCCCCACAGGTTTACTCTATTGTCTGCTGATCTTCCCGTCGATGACGCTGTTCTCTCGGGGTTTTCTGGCGGCGCTTAAGTTCTATCTAGGTCTGATTTTCCTGACCGCCGCGCTCGCCGCGGGAAATCTCGTTTACGCATTCATTTCGGTATTCATATTTGGCGGGCATGCCGGTTTGCTTATAAGTGCTTTGGTTGGTGTATTGTTTAGCGCTGGGAGCATCAAACTCATTAACAGCGCTATGTTTGTAAAAACCTCAGCATTTTATTTACATAATCGAGTTTGGCGCTGGCAATTAAAACATCATGCACAAAATGCGATATGATAAAAAACCTCTGCTGGCTCATGCTGACGTTGTTAAGCTCGACGGGGCTTGGCGCCTGGTTTCTTCAACAGCAATATGACGCGCGCTCCGCCGACTTCCGCATCCTGTATCGAGAAATCACGGTAAAGGTGTCGCAGCACGATGCCATCATCCCCCTGCTTCCGGCCGGTCAAAATGCCGCCGAAGTCCAGCAGATCCTGCCGCAAATCGTGCAATGGCGCCGCTACGATTCCCTTGAACCGCGACGCCCCATCGTCGCGCAAAGCCCTGCACGCTACTGGCTGAATCTTCCGGGCATCTCCCTGCTGATTGATTTGAACACCCTACTTAACAGTCTCAATGAGAAAAAGACATTCAAACATCTTGCCATTCTCTGGGACGATACCACGTTGCTTGAGGAAGGTACCGCCTCTGCCAACACCTGGTGGCGTTGGGAGAAAACCGTCGCCAGCCCGACGCAGCCGCTGCGGATTAGCGCAGGCGATAACCCGCAGTGGCATCAACTGCCGTGGTGGCTGATACTTTCACCGGCACTGTTCTGGGCGGTGATTATCTATCTCGTTAATCAGTATCGAACCAATAAACGCCGACGGGATATCGCCGATTTACGCTCTCGCTATGGCGAACTTACTCGTCTTAATACCATGGGCGAACTGGCCGCCGGCATCGTACATGAGCTTAATCAACCGTTGACCGCCATCATGAGCTATAACCAGGCGGCAGTGCGCCTGATTAAAAAAAATGATCCCGTGCGGATCCCCGAACTACTTGAGGCCTCAGTGTTGCAGATAAAACGCATTGACGCCCTGCTCAGCCAGTTTCGTCTCAAGCTCACTAGTAAGCGCGCCGAATATCAGCCGGTGGACCTTGCGTCCCTGTGGCTACGCGTTTGCGAATTACTGGATAACGAGATCGGCGCGGGGAAAGTTCGTATCTCCAGCCATTTTCCGTCGGACCTCCCCGCGCTTCCTGCGCCGCCGCTATGGGTGGAGCAAATACTGCATAATATCGCCAGCAATGCCATTCAGGCGCAAGGCGCAAATGCTCCCGGTAGCGCATGGATTCATTTGCAAGCTGAGCGAGTGAATGACGGTATTACCTTAACTATTACTGATGGCGGACCAGGGTTATCGACTGAAGCGCTGGAGCAGATATTTATGCCGTTTTATACCACCCGTAGCGACGGCGTTGGGTTGGGCATGGCCCTCACCGATACTCTCGTCCAGCGCCTTAATGGCACGATAGAAGCGAGCAATATCACCGGACAAGGCGCCTGCTTCCGGCTATGGTTTCCGCTACGCACGGAGGAAAAGTAATGGAACAGTATATCTGGTTAATAGATGACGATGCGGCAATCCGCGATTCATTGAGTCTGCTGCTCTCAACCGTTGGCTGGCAGGCGCAGGCTTTTGATAGCGCACACGCTTTTCAACATCAGGCAGGGAATCTTGCTGAATTAACCGGCTGTATGCTGCTGGATATCCGCATGCCGGGGAAAACCGGGCTGACGCTGCTCGATGAGTGGCGCCGGCTGGGTTTAACCTTACCGGTTATTATTATGACCGGGCACGGTAATATTGATTTATGCCGTCGCGCCTTCAAAAATGGCGCCTTTGAATTTTTAACCAAACCCATTGATGCCGACCTGCTATTCGAAGTGGTCGGCGAAGCGATGGCGCAGCAAAAAGCGCATCTCGAACGACAACAAATATTACTGCCGCTGCAGGAAAAGCTCGCCACACTTACCGCCCGCGAACATGAAATGCTCCAGCAGTTGATTCAGGGATATTCCAGTAAAGAAATCGCCCGTTTATGCTCGCTATCGCCGCGTACCGTCGAAGCGCATCGCGCCAATATTTTTAGCAAGCTTGAAGTTAACTCGCTGCCCAAACTGTTAAAGATTTACGCTGATGTCGCCAGTGGTTCTAAGTAAAAATACCTGGTACGTTCGGTATTCGCGGCAATAGTCGCCATGCTCCCTGCGCCCTAGTATTGGCCTATCGCCACTCAACACGACGGAGCATCACTATGAAACGTATTCTTCTTAGCACCATTCTGCTCGGTAGTCTGGTCACTACCGCCTGCGCCGCCACGGGCGTACTCAGCCAGCAAAATTTGTCACTTGAGCTCGCGGATAAAATCGCGCAAAGCACGCTTCAGGCCTGCGTCAAAGATGGCTATAACGTCGCCGTCACTCTGGTCGACCGTTCCGGTACGCCACTATTGATGAAGAGAATGGATAATGCCGGCCCGCATACCGTCGAAGCCAGCCGTATGAAAGCATTCACCGCGCTAACCACTAAAAACGCCACCAGCGCTGTCATGAAAGGTTCTCAGTCCAACGCCGGAGCCGCGAACCTGCGCGATATACCCGGTTTTCTGCTATTAGCTGGCGGAGTGCCGGTTAAGATGGGCAACCAGGTCATTGGCGCGGTTGGCGTCGGCGGCGCGCCGGGGGGAAATTTTGACGAAGCCTGCGCAATTGCCGGGTTGAAATCTATCGAAGGCGAACTTAACCAGGGCTAATCCAAAGCGCGGGTAGACTATTGCTACCCGCTTTGCCATAGCGGGTTACCGACTCACATGCTGCATGGCGTTTTGCTCAACCGCCCCGCTTATCTTCTTCGCCCGACTTTCTTGACCAAAGAAGGTCAGTATCGCGATAATGATCGCTACCGTACCGGCAACAATTGCCATCGCCAGTCCATAGTTCTGACCATGATGTTCCGCGATCGTGGCCTGCAAAGTCGCATTAACCGAAGCAATAAGATTACCCAGTTGATACACAAAGCCCGGCAGCACCGCCCGGGTATTCGCTGGAACGAGTTCATTCAGATAGGTCGGGACCACGCCCCAGGCGCCCTGAACCATGAACTGCATCAGGAATGCGCCGATTCCCAACATCAGTGAACCGCTAGCGAATGCCCACAGCGGGATAACCGGTAGCGCCAGCAGCGAGGCGGTTATAATGGCCTTTTTACGACCAATCTTCTCGGAAAGCGAACCGAACAGCACCCCGCCGATGATCGACGCAATATTGTAAGTGACCGCAATAATACTGATCGTTTTCGGATCAAAGCCGTGCTGCACTTTCAAAAATACCGGATACAGGTCCTGGGTGCCGTGGGAAAAAAAGTTGAACGCCGCCATCAGTACCACCAGATAACAGCACAATTTCCAGTGCGTTTTCAGTACCGGCAGTAGCGCCGTGCTCTCCTTTTTCGCCCGTGACGCCAGCCATACCGGTGACTCCTGCACGCAGAACCAGATAAACGGCAGCAGCAAAATAGGCGCAGCGCCGATAACAAACATCCCGCGCCAGCCGAGTAAATCAAATAGCAGCCCATAAGCGACGGCGGCAATCAGATAGCCAAACGGATAACCGGCCTGGAAAATTCCTGACATCAGCCCCCGGGAACGATCCGGAATGGTTTCCATTGACAGCGACGACGCCACGCCCCAAATACCGCCCATCGCCACGCCATACAGCACTCTTAAAACCAGAAAAATCGTTAATGACGGCGCCGCGGCGGACAACAGCTCGAATATCGAAAAGAAGATGATATTCAACATCAGGATCGGCTTACGGCCATATTTCTCGGCGAGCCGACCAAAAATGAGCGCGCCGATAGGCCGTACGGCAAGCGTCAGTAATATCGCCAGCGTGACCTTTTCCAGCCCAACGTGAAACGTCTGGGCAATGTCACTCAGTAAGAAGACGAGGAGGAAAAAATCGAAGGCATCAAGTGTCCAGCTTAAGAAGCTGGCAATGGCGGCATTGCGCTGTAGTGAAGTCCAGCCTAACATCGTGTTATCCCTATCCTGGCACAGCGGCCTGGAGATGTAGCAGCTAGCCGAAAGAACATGCAGGGCCAACTGCATATGTAAATGTAAAGTTTCTTAAGTTACCCATATGTTAAATACACCCAACAATCGTATGGCTGCAAGTTAATTAGCATGCTAATTTGTTTCAAATTAAGTATATGTCCCCTGATACCCCGCGCAGGCAGAATGTATAGCATTTGATATACAGCTGTTCTACAATGAGCTGTATACCAATTGCTATACGGGAAAAGAAGATGAAATCAGATATCCAACTCAACATCCGGGCGAAGGAGTCCCAGCGGGCGCTGATTGATGCGGCCGCTGAAATTCTGCATAAATCGCGGACCGACTTTATTCTTGAGATGGCCTGCCAGGCGGCAGAAAACGTCATTCTCGACCGTCGGGTGTTTAACTTAAGCGATGAACAATACGCCGAATTTATCGACATGCTGGATGCGCCGGTTGAAGCTAACCCCGCTCTCGATAAATTGCTGGCGAGAAAACCGCAATGGGAAAAGTAAGCGCGCCGACGCCGCTATCTTCACACCACCAGATTGCGGAATTTTGTTGTGGAGAAACGGTTCTCGATCAATGGCTAAAACAGCGAGGATTGAAAAACCAGGCTCAGGGCGCCGCGAGAACCTTTGTGGTCTGCAAGGAAGATAGCCACCAGGTGGTGGGGTTTTATTCGTTAGCAACCGGCAGCGTTAATCACACGGAAGCCACTGGCGGCCTGCGGCGCAATATGCCCGATCCTATCCCGGTCATCATTCTCGCCCGCCTGGCGATCGACTGCGCTTTTCACGGACAGGGGCTGGGGGCCGATCTACTCCATGATGCGCTCTTACGCAGTTATCGCGTTGCCGAAAATGTTGGCGTACGTGCCCTGATGGTCCATGCTCTGACCGATAGCGCGAAACGATTCTATCTACACCACGGATTCAAAGCCTCAACCACCCAGGAACGCACACTTTTCCTCGCTTTGCCTAAATAACTCCACCTTTCGTCATTTTCTCTACCACACTTATCTTTCAGTTCGGGAACCGCACCAAAGGAAGGATAACGATGAAGAAAGTGGCGATTGTCGGCGTCGGGCCGACCGGGATATATACCTTTCATTCCCTGGTTGAACGGGGTGAGCCGCTGGAGATAGTGCTCTACGAGCAGGGTGAAGAGGCTGGCGTCGGCATGCCTTATAACGATGAGCATAATTCAGCGCAAATGCTGGCGAATATCGCCAGTATCGAAATCCCCCCCATCTATATTACCTATCTGACGTGGCTACAAAATCAGAGCGAAGACTGGCTCACCCGGTATGGCATTGAGCGTGAGGCCTTACATGAGCGGCAGTTTTTACCGCGTGTGATCCTCGGCGACTATTATCGCGATCGGTTTCTCGCGCTGTTAGAGAAAGCAAGGTTAGCGGGGTTCAAAGTTAGCGTGCGCGAGTCCTGCGAGGTGACCGATATCCAGGCAGAACAGGATGGCGTCAAACTGTGGGTTAACCACGCGCCCACAGCGGAACGCGCGGATTTTGCCGTTATCGCCACCGGACATCTTTGGCCGCAGGATGATGATTCCCCCCGCGAATATTATCCCAGTCCCTGGAGCGGCTTGATGCAGGCGCAGATAGCCCCGTGCCGGGTCGGTATCATGGGGACGTCACTCAGCGGCATTGATGCCGCCGTCGCCGTCGTCATTCAGCATGGCCACTTTACGACTGACGAGGATGAGAGCGTCCATTTTCGGCTTAATGACGCCAGCCACAAACTCCACATTACTCTGATGTCGCGAAACGGCATTCTGCCCGAGGCCGATTTCTACTGCCCCATCCCCTATGAACCGCTGGAGATAGTCACCCATCAGGCGCTGGAAGCGGCCATTGCCGAGGGGAGCGAGGGATTGCTGGATCGTGTATTCCAACTTATCGTCAAAGAGCTGGAACTCGCCGCGCCGCACTGGTGCAAGCAGATAGGGTTACGCCAGCTCACCGCGGATACATTCAGCGACGCCTGGTTTGTCGACAGAAAACGCCACGATCCCTTCGCCTGGGCGCAAGCCAATTTGCAGGAAGTGGAACGCAACAAACAGCAACAGCATACCGTGCCGTGGCGGTATACCATTCTGCGATTGCATGAAGTGATTGAGATGATTGCGCCGCATCTTAACGAACGCGATCGTGAACGCTTTAAAACAGGGCTCGCCCGGGTATTTATCGATAATTACGCGGCCATTCCGTCGGAATCGATTCGCCGCCTGCTGGCGTTACGGGAGGCAGGGCTTATTAGTATTCTGCCGCTGGGGTCCGATTATCAACTGGAAGTTCAACCACAACGAACGGTCATCCACCATCACAATCAACGCAGCGAATTTGACGTCTTTATTGACGCCAGAGGCCAAAAGGCGCTGAAGAGTAAAGACATCCCTTTCCCGACGCTGCGCCAGCAGCTTCTCGCCTGTGGTGATGAAATCCCGGATATTGGTGACGATTACACCCTGCAGGCGCCGGCGTGCGCTCGCGGACGCATTGCCTTCGGCGCGCTGCCGTGGTTGATGCATGACCGCCCTTTCGTTCAGGGCCTCGTCGCCAGCGTGGAAATCGGCGCCGCGATGGCGAGAGCGGTTTCACAACAGGCCAGCGGTCGCCGGCGCAAGCTGTGGTTCAGCGATGAGTGGTGATCCATCAGCATGCGAATAACGACGAACAGCGTCTTAAGCGCAACAACGGAAAAGAGGCCGCCATTCAGGCATGCTACAACTAAAGGTCATCAGGCAGCACAACGCTTACGAGGTACTTATGAGTCAACTATTTAGCCCTGCGCGAATTGGCAAACTGGAGCTGGAAAACCGTATTGTCATCGCCCCGATGTGCCAGTACTCGGCGGATAATGGCAAAGCAACCGCCTGGCACCGCATTCATCTCGGACAACTGGCTTTTTCCGGCGCCGGTTTATTAATTATCGAAGCCAGCGCCGTCGAGCCTGCGGGCCGCATCTCCCCGGCGGACGTCGGCTTGTGGGACGATGAAACCGAAGCCGCCCTGTACCGGGTACTGGAAGATGTTCGCGCCTATTCAACAACCCGCATCGGTATCCAGCTGGGACATGCCGGGCGCAAAGCTTCCGCCGCTGCACCCTGGCTTGGCGGCGGTCAGTTAGCGCTGGATAACGGCGGATGGCAAACCGTCGCCCCATCCGCGCTGGCATTCCATGACGGCGACCGGGCGCCGAAAGCGCTGAGCCATGACGATCTGGCGCGGCTTAAGCAAGCCTTTGTTGATAGCGCGCGACGCGCCGAACGCCTGGGAATTGAACTGATAGAGCTGCATGCCGCGCACGGCTATCTGCTGCATCAGTTCCTCTCCCCGTTGAGCAACCAGCGTACAGATGAATACGGCGGTTCGCTGGAGAACCGCTTACGTTTCCCGCTGGAGGTTTTCCAGGCAATACGGGAGGCGGTCAGCGAAAATATCGCCGTCGGCGTGCGACTTTCGGCGACGGACTGGGTGGACGGCGGTTGGGATACCGCGCAATCCATCGTCTTTAGTCAGCAGCTTGAAGCGCTGGGTTGCGACTATATTCACGTTTCCAGCGGCGGATTGTCGCCACGGCAGGCGATTCAGGTCGGTCCTGGCTATCAATTACCGTTCGCCCATGAAATCCGCCAGCAGATCAACGTTCCGGTCATTGGCGTAGGGTTAATCACAGAACCGCAGCAGGCTGAAGATGCCCTGGTAAACGGCGACGCCGATCTGATTGCCATCGCCCGCGCTGCGCTCTACAACCCACACTGGCCGTGGCAGGCTGCGGCTGCTCTGGGGGCCCAGGTTAGCGTGCCGCCGCAATATCTGCGCTCGGAGCCGCATGGTCTGAAAGGTACGTTAAAAGCTAATCGCTGAAGCTTAACGATATGAATGATAGCGGCGCATCAGCGCCGCTAGATTACGGCAGGGTTAATCGCGGGTTTGCACCCAGAACGCGTGGATGAGACCAGGAATGTAGCCCAGCAAGGTCAGAATTATATTCAGAATGAATGCCCAGCCGAAACCTTTACCCAGCAGTACGCCCAGCGGCGGCAGGATGATAGTAAATACGATTCTCCAGAAACCCATACACTCTCCATACAAACAAAATTAACGACTTAAAAAAGAGACCTCGTCTCTAAGCATAGTAATTCTACCTGATGCCGCCACGTTAGCCGCCCTTTTTACCCGATTTTACGCATCTCGTAATGACTATTGCGTCAGCGAGTGCAATTCATCCGATGTATGGTTTTGTGAGTTCGATCATGTCCTCCACTACGCATTGTCGTTATCCTTAATTCAACTTGTATGGTAGTAGACTATAAACAACGCGGTAAGGAAAAGTTTTCATGCAAATGACGATGCGCTGGTTTGGGCCAGACGAAGATAAAGTCACTCTTGAACAGATCCGTCAGGTTCCGGGGGTGGAAGGTGTGGTCGGCGCGCTGTACGACGTTCCGGTTGGCGAAGTCTGGCCGCGGGAGAAAATTAAGGCGTTAGTCGAGCAGACCCACGCTAACGGTCTGACGATGGAAGTTATCGAAAGCGTGAATATTCACGACGCGATTAAAATCGGGCTGCCGGAGCGCGATCGCTATATCGCCAACTATCAGCAAACTATCCGTAACCTCGCCGCCTTTGGCGTTAAGGTCATCTGCTACAACTTTATGCCGGTTTTCGACTGGATGAAAACCGACATGAACTACCGGCTGGCGGACGGGTCGCTGACGATGGCTTTTGAAAAAGCCGGCATCGATAAAACGCTGGAACAGGTTGTTGCGGAAGTGCTCAGCAACGCCAACGGCTATGCCCTGCCGGGCTGGGAGCCAGAACGTTTAGCGCAGGTACAGACGCTATTCGACAGCTATAAAGCGGTCGATGATGACAAACTGCGAGAAAATCTGCTCTATTTTCTGAAAAAAATTATCCCGGTCTGCGAAGAGGTCGGCGTGAAAATGGCCATTCATCCGGACGATCCGCCGTATTCCATTTTTGGTCTGCCGCGCATTATTAAAAACCGCGACGACCTCGACTGGTTGTGTCGCGCGGTGGATTCACCGGCAAACGGAATTACCTTATGTACCGGCTCTATTGCCGAGGAGCCGCAAAATAATGTTTATCAAATCCTCGCGGAATTCAGCCAGCGCGGGCGCATTCATTTCGCTCATGTGAGAAATATTAAAATCATAAAAGATAAAGATTTCTACGAATCGGCGCACCCTACCCGCTACGGCTCGCTCGATATGTATCGGGTGATGCAGGCGCTGCACGACAACGGCTTCGACGGCTATATTCGTCCCGATCATGGCCGTTTTATCTGGGGTGAAACCGGCCGCCCGGGATACGGCCTGTACGATCGCGCGCTCGGCGCCACTTACCTGCTGGGATTATGGGAAGCGCTGGAAAACCAGCACGCCTGATCCGCTCTTCACTCAGGTGCCGGAGTTCTCCGGCACTGAAAATATAATAAAATCTCTGTTGGGAGGATGCCATGTCTCCAGCCCTGGCTCTGCTATGGGTGGTGGTCGGTATTGCGCTACTGGTCATCATGAATCTGAAATACAAAGTCCACAATATTTTCGCCTTGTTAATTGCCGGCCTGTTTGTCGCCATTATGGAGGGCGTGCCCCTCGATAAAATCGTCTCGATGGTTCAGCAAGGACTGGGCGGAATAATGGGACACCTGGCGCTGATCATTATATTCGGCGCTATCATCGGCAAATTCATGACTGAATCCGGCGCCAGCCAGCAGATTGCCGATACGGTCATCAGGCGTTGCGGCACCCGTTATCTGGCGGTCGGCTTGATGTTTATCGGCGTCATCTTCGGCATCGCCATGTTTTATGAAGTGGCGTTTTTGATTGCCATGCCGCTGGTTCTCAACATCGCCAGCAAAGCCAATATCCCGTGGATGAAACTGGTTATACCGACGGTCGTCGGCGCCACCATGGGCCATAGTTTATTTCCGCCACAGCCGGGGCCGGTTGCATTAGTCAGCGCCTTCCAGGCAGATATTGTTCAGGTTTATCTGTACGGCATTATCGTTATCATCCCGGCGCTGTTCTGTGCGGGGATTTTATTACCCGCCTGGCTTCCGGGCATCCGCGAGATGAAGCTGAATGCCATGATTAAACCACAGGAGGAGAAACCCGCCGAGGCGCTGCCGTCGTTTGCGGTCAGTATTGCTATTCCGCTGATCCCCGCGATATTAATGATTGCGTCTTCGCTGATTCAGTCGCTGTTTGGCGCGACCTCTTCTGCGGCAAAATTCTTCCAGTTTCTCGGCAGCGCGGAAATTAGCATGCTGCTGGCGACCGGCGCCGCAATCTGGCTGCTCGGCTGCCGCCGCGGTATGAATGCCGTTCAGGTTAACCACTGCGTAACGGATTCGGTCGCCAGAATTGCCAACGTCCTGTTCGTCATCAGCGCCGGCGGCATTCTCAAACAGGTTATTATCGATTCCGGCGTCGGCGACCATATCGTCACGATGATGAGCCACGTCCCGCTGTCGCCGTTTATTATCGCCTGGTTGATTACGGCGATTATTCGTATTCTTACCGGCCAGGGCGCCGTGGCGGCAATTACTTCAGCCGGCATTGTTTCGCCGATGGTGACCGCGTTTCACCTTAATCCGGCGCTGATGTGTCTGGCGGTGGCCTGCGGTAGCAATACCATTACTCTGATGTATGACGGCGGGTTTCTGCTATTTAAGGAAACGTTTGGTATCTCGATGCGCGATACCTTTAAGACCTGGGGCTTACTGGAGCTTATCAACTCGGTGGTGGGTCTGTTGATGGTGTTATTACTGAGTCTGTTTATTTCCTGATAAAATACACCGCGGCGAGAATAGTATCGCCGCGGTAGCAGTCCAGTATCTTACTGCTGGCCGGCCGGCGTCTGCTGAGCTGGCGCTTGCTCCGGCGCGATACTCTCTTTTATCTCTTTAGTTTTATTGGCGGCATCGGCGGAAAGCTGGTTGGCTTCAACGATGGCGTTATCTTTAATTTTTCCCGCCTCTTTCATGATCGCATCGCTTTTTTGCTGCGCATCCTGTTTAACCGCATCCGCTTTATTTTTCGCATCCTGGGCAATCGCGTCGGCTTTCTTGTCGGCTTCAGATTTAATACTGCTGGCCTGGTTTTTCAGGCTATCCGCTTCATTATTGGCCTGCGTTTTGATGTCGTCGATCTGCTTATCCGCTTCTTGCTTAATGGCCCGCGCTTTATCGGCAGCCGCATCTTTAATTTGTTCCGCGTTATCTTTAGCCTGATCCAGTTTATTGTCGACTTTCGATGAGTCATCGCAGCCAAACAACGCCAGGCACAATGCAGAGGTAATCAGCGTTTTATTCCACAGTTTCATCAGTATTCCCTTATCGGTCCAGGTGGTAATCCAGTGACGGTCATAGCCTTGCCGTATCGGCATAGTCAATTTATTTATAATCGCTATGCCTGGAGAGTCAAGCTATCGATAATTTTCAGTAATGCTTTGCCGGAAAACGCATAGACAGGTTAAAGACAGCGGCTAATTTGCTTAAAAACAAGGCAAAAAACCGCTATTCCAGCAATCGATACGCCCGGGCGGATAACCTGCTTTCCTTCTGGATGGCTAAAAAGCATCTTATATTCCATTTTGCGCTAAACGGCAGATTTATGTTCTTTAAAATGCCGTTTTTACAGTTCTACCATTCAGCTATCTCGATACGAATGGGTAAATGGTTATGTCACTCTTTCACTCTGTAAGCGACCTGATTGGTCATACCCCGCTGTTACAGCTGCATAAACTGGATACCGGCCCGTGCAGCCTGTTCCTGAAACTGGAAAACCAAAACCCCGGCGGTTCGATAAAGGATCGCGTGGCGTTGTCGATGATTAATGAAGCCGAGCGCCAGGGAAAACTGCGCCCCGGCGGCACCATCATTGAAGCCACCGCCGGTAATACCGGGCTGGGGCTGGCGCTGATTGCCGCCCAGAAAGGCTACAAACTGATCCTGGTGGTACCGGACAAAATGAGCCGCGAGAAAATTTTCCATCTGCGCGCGCTGGGCGCCACCGTGCAGTTAACCCGCTCGGACGTCAACAAAGGCCATCCCGCCTATTATCAGGACTACGCCCGCCGTCTGGCGGAGGAAACGCCGGGCGCGTTTTATATTGACCAGTTCAACAATGAAGCCAACCCGTTGGCTCATGCCACCACTACCGCGCCGGAGCTGTTTGAGCAGCTCGATGGCGATATTGACGCCGTGGTGGTCGGTGTCGGCTCAGGCGGTACCCTGGGCGGTTTGCAGGCGTGGTTTGCGGAGCATTCGCCGAAAACCGAATTTATTCTTGCCGATCCTGCGGGGTCGATTCTGGCGGATCAGGTAGAGACCGGGCAATACGGTGAAACCGGCTCCTGGCTGGTGGAGGGGATCGGCGAAGATTTTATTCCCCCGCTCGCCCATCTGGAGAAAGTACGCAAAGCATGGCGGGTGACCGATCGTGAAGCGTTCGCCACCGCCCGGCAACTGCTGCAGGTGGAAGGTATCCTCGCCGGATCGTCAACGGGCACCCTGCTGACAGCAGCCCTGCGTTACTGCCAGGCGCAGTCCACCGCTAAACGGGTGGTGACCTTCGCCTGCGATAGCGGTAACAAGTACCTGTCGAAAATGTTCAACGATGACTGGATGCGCCAGCAAGGTCTGCTAAGCCGTCCGACGCGCGGCGATCTTAGCGATTTTATTGCCCTGCGTCATGACGAAGGCGCAACCGTCACCGCCGCGCCCGACGATACGCTGGCTGCCGTCCTTGCTCGTATGCGCCTGTACGATTTTTCCCAGCTGCCGGTGCTGGAAAACGGTCACGTGGTAGGCATCGTCGACGAATGGGATCTGATAAGCCACGTCCAGGGCGACAGCCAGCGTTTCGCGCTGCCGGTCAGAGAGGCGATGACCCGCCATGTCGAAACCCTGGATAAGCACGCCCCGGAAAGTGCGCTTAAAGATATCTTCGACCGTGGACACGTCGTGGTCGTCACCGATAACGATCGGTTTATCGGCCTGATCACCCGTAGCGACGTCCTGACCACCTGGCGTAACCGACTGGAACAATAAGGAACGAACATGAAAAACCTACAGACGCTCAGCGTCCATAGCGGCATTTTTAACGACCAGCATGGCGCGGTGATGCCGCCGATTTATGCCACCTCCACCTTTGTCCAGCCCGCGCCGGGTCAGCATACCGGCTATGAATATTCACGTAGTGGTAATCCAACCCGCCACGCGCTGGAGACGGCCATCGCTGAGCTGGAAAGCGGTAGCCGGGGTTTTGCTTTCGCTTCAGGCCTCGCAGCTATTTCCACGGTACTGGAACTGCTGGATAAGGACAGTCATCTGGTAGCGGTAGATGATGTCTATGGCGGCACATACCGACTGATTGAAAATGTTCGCCGTCGTAGTGCCGGGTTACAGGTCACTTGGGTCAAACCTGACGATCTGCCAGGCATCGAAGCCGCAATCCGCCCTGATACACGGATGATTTGGGTAGAAACGCCGACCAATCCGTTATTAAAGCTGGCGGACCTTACCGCCATCGCCGCGATTGCCCGTCGACATAACATTATCAGCGTCACCGATAATACCTTCGCCTCACCGATCATTCATCGCCCTATCGAACTGGGCTTTGATATCGTGGTGCATTCGGCGACCAAATATCTCAACGGCCACTCGGACGTGGTTGCCGGTCTGGCGGTGGTTGGCGACAACCCCGCGCTGGCCGAGAAGCTGGGCTATCTGCAAAACGCCGTCGGCGGCGTACTTGACCCATTCAGCAGCTTCCTGACCCTGCGCGGCATTCGCACCCTGGCTCTACGGGTGGAACGTCATAGCAGCAACGCTCTGCTGCTGGCGGAATGGCTGGAGCAGCAGCCGCAGGTCGAGAAAGTGTGGTTCCCCTGGCTCGCCAGCCATCCTCATCACGATCTGGCTCGCCGACAGATGGCCCTGCCAGGCGGTATGATTTCCGTTGTGGTCAAAGGAGATGATGACTACGCCGGGCGCATCATCAAAAAACTACGGTTATTTACGCTGGCGGAAAGCCTGGGGGGCGTGGAAAGCCTGGTGAGCCAGCCATTCAGCATGACGCACGCCTCCATTCCGCTGGAACAGCGGCTGGCGAATGGCATAACGCCGCAGTTGATCCGACTCTCGGTAGGTATTGAAGATCCGCAAGACCTGATTGCTGACTGGCGAAACGCGTTACGTGAGTAAACGCTAACCCCGCGCACCGCGCGGGGTATCATGAGCTTCAGCAGAAACATACCGCTTTGGCGTTTTCCGTCGGATGATAGGGATCGCTTTTGTGATCGTCGCTATCATCCCGTTTACGTGGGATCTCACCGTGTTTACCCGGCTCTTCGCGCGCCGGGTGTTTACCGCGTTTATCCAGTTCATGGTGATGCGCTCTGCTCATCGTCTGGCTCTCCGGTTAATTGGGTGCCTGTTGGCGCAGCTTATCAACCCGCACCAGCGGCGGCGTCATTTTGCTATCCAGGCTTCCGTTAATGCTCACCAGTTTGTCCGGCTTGATTTCCTGACCATCAAAAACGGCTGCCGGAATAATGGCCGCAATGGTGCCGGTTTTATCACGGAACAGATAGCGGTCGTCGCCTTCATGCTTAATCACATTGCCGCGCAGGGAAATAGTCGCACCGTCGTGCATGGTTTTCGCCTGCTCAATGGTCATAATCCGGCCATCCTCCATACCGCGATAGCCGTCGTCCAGCTGGTGCGGTGGCGGCGGCGCGGCATCGTTTTTAAAACCGCCCTTTTCTTCAGCCCAGACGCCAGCGGTGAGTAACAAACAGAGTGTCGCGATTAGCTTTTTCCTCATTATTTCACCTTTCATGTCAGCAGACTGTTATTAAAGTCTGGCCGCTGATAGCGATTTTAACAACGTCAATAATTCTGATATCAGCTAAAATAACAACGTCGCTATCGCTGCGTTAAATATAAACATCATGCTGGAGCCCAAATAATGGACAATAATCAACAGGATCCGCCAGAGATAAACGAGAATCTACAGGCGCTACGCTTCGAGTATAACTTCCGGCGCTACGGGGTGGTTTTTCTCGCCATTATTATCATTGCTGCATTATGCGGTTTATTTTCATCTGGCATCCTGAGTTCCGCCCATCATGAGAATTCCGCTTCATCGTTAACGGTAGACTATGACCGTTTTGCCAGACTAATGAGCGAAACCGAAGTCAATATTCAGGTGAAAAACAGTAGCCTCGCTCATACCTCAGTGGATTTTTCACCCACGTTATTAAGCCATTACCAAATTGGCGATATTCGACCGCAGCCCGATAAAATGTACAGCGCTAACGGTCATCTGATCCTGGTTTACAATGAAAATAGCCGTGGCGCGCCGCTTTCAGTGTGGTTATCCATCACGCCAAAAACTTTCGGCAACCTTTCCACGACACTGCAGGCGAATCAGCAACCCGCCGTCACCTTTAACCAATTTGTCTTTCCGTAGGAGCCACAACGATGGAAATGGTGCTCAGAGCCGTCGCAATCTATCTTATCTTATTGATTATTTTTAAAGTTGCTGGCAGAAGAACGCTTATGCAACTCACCAGTTTTGATCTGATTTTACTGCTGATTATCAGTGAGGCCACCCAGCAGGCCATGCTCAGTACCGACTATTCTGTCACCGGTTCAATGCTGACGATTGTCACGCTGGTCAGCGTAGATATTTTATTTGGCTATATTAAGAAACGCTTTTCGCAGGCTGAGAATTATCTTGATGGTTCGCCGACGATCGTCGTAGAAAATGGTGTTGTCGCTGACGATAAAATGAAAATGGTCAATATCTCTGTGGATGACATATTGCTCGCCGCGCGACAGCACCATGGTATATATCAACTTGAGAAGATTAAATTTGCGATCCTCGAACGTAACGGCCAGATTTCAATTATTCCGACCGAAACGTGAGACGTTACTTATCACGTTTATCACGTTCCGGTTGTTTATCTCCCGACTCAGGTGCCCGTGTCGGGTCGTCCTCTTCTTTTTCAGCAACATAATTAATATACATACCCCTCCAACCTTGCGGCATTGAATTATAAAGGTAGCGTTACCACGAAATTTATCCATTGCCATTATAAATAATATCGCTTGTTAGCCATAATAAGTACTCTCAGATATTTCCGACCACCAGCCAGCAATGAATCAATAATACTCAATTACTCATGACCAATACACCATGGCGAAATGCCATGTTCAGACCAATCGAGGCGACTATGGCGGTAATGGTTATCACCGGCGGTAGTGCGGGCGCCGGTAAAGCGACGGCACTACGCTTTGCGAAAGCCGGCTATGACGTGGCGATTATTGCGCGCGATGAAAGTGGGTTACAGGAGGCCGAACACGCATGCCGCCGGTTCGGCGTGCGGACGCAGGTTATCAGCGCTGATGTCGCTGACGCCCGTTCGCTGCGGCAGGCCGCGGCAGAAATCGAAACCCAGCTCGGCGCCATTGAAGTGTGGATTAATAATGCTATGACCACAGTGTTAGCGCCCTTCCATCTGATGAGTGATGAGGAATTTCGCCGCGTGACGGAGGTGACCTATCTGGGTTATGTCAACGGCACACGCGCCGCGCTGGAGGTCATGAGCCCGAGAAACCGCGGGATAATAATCCAGGTGGGCTCCGCGCTTGCCTGGCGTTCCATCCCTTTGCAATCGGCGTATTGCGGCGCGAAGGCGGCGATTCGAGGATTTACCGATGCAGTGCGAACCGAACTGATGCATCAACGCAGCCGGATCCAATTAACCATGGTGCAACTGCCCGGAATGAATACGACGCAGTTTGGTTGGGCAAGGAATAAAATGGATAAAGAGATGCAGCCCGTTCCCCCGGTTTATCAGCCGGAGGTGGCGGCAGAGGCGATTTTCAGCGTCGTTCAGCGCCCCGTTCGCGAATTGTGGGTAGGTAAAAGCACCATTCAATCCATCGTTGGCCAGTTTTTCTTCCCTTCACTACTCGACCGCCTGATGGTTAACAAAGCCTGGGAAGGTCAGCTGACAGCGCAAGCAAAACGTAGCGAAAAGCCAGACGATCTCTATTCTGCCGTGCGGGGCGAGCACAGCTCTCGCGGGACATTTAGCGCCGGCGCTCGCCAGCGTTCATTTAACGTCAGCGCCGATTTGCCTGGTAAAGTCGCATCTGGCGTAGGGATCGCATTTGGACTGATGATATTACGCGGACTACTACGCCGCCCGCGCAAGCGCCGTTAATCGTGCTGGCGGCTAAACCAGCGATAACCGTAATCCCTACGCGTAGCCAAAAACGCACAATATTGTCAATTTCGTCTATCACCGGAGGGTGCACCAGATTGAGATCCGGCTCGTGGCGATAGAACATGTGGCGATAATACTGTCCCGCCTGTTGATCCCAGCGCCAGACGCTCTTTTCGACACCGGGAAACATTGGCGGATCGTCCTGTTTGGGCGGCGAATCGGCCCAGAGATAATATGGCCGGAAAGGAGAATGCCTGTTTTTACGCGCCTCTTGAAACCAGGGATGTTGCGAAGAGGTATGCTGGATAACCAACTCGATGATTACGCGTATCCCCAATTCGCGCGCGTCATCAATCAGTCGAATAACGTCGCTAATTTGCCCAAAACGCGGATCGGGCTGCAGATGATCCTGCACATCGTAACCGTCATCGAGAAATGGGGTCAGATAAAAGGGGGTTAACCACAATACCGTCACCCCAAGGCTACGTAAGTAATAGAGTTTTTGCCTTATCCCGGCCAGGTCGCCACAGCCATCACCATTGGCATCATAAAACAGCGATGTATCAACCTGATAAATTACAGCGTTTTGAAACCACGGTTGGCGAGGCATTATTCCCCCTCGTATCAGCAGAACATCACGAGCGCCCGAAACATACCCGAGGTATAAGCTCTTATTTTCTCTGCGCAGGCTTCGGACGTGTGGCAAGTTTATCTACCATCATTTGCTGCCTCGGGGTCAATGACGGACACTGACAGTGCTCGCTGAAATTTATCTCTAACATAATCTGCTTTTCCGCCCTCGTTAGAGCCAGCGAGCTTTGGTTAATTCGTGACAAGATGGCAAGGAGGCGTATCATTTATAAACCTTTTGCCGCTAACGCTTGGCATCAAAACCCGACGTTTCGGAGCGAATAATATATTGCTCCGTAATATCGGGTATATGATGCAGCAACCATTCGGCCATGCCTCTTTCTTCCGCCAGAATACTTTCTAAATCAGCAATCGAATCATGATCGTTGACCTTTTGCGCGGCGGTTAATAAGGAGGTATAACAGGCGACCTCAAATTGCTCGAAAACGTAGCCGCTGATCACCCCTTTCACCACTTCATCTTGTGGAAACATTCCACCAATAGATTGTCCCATCGCGGCGATTTTACTCATTGAGTCTTTAAGAACAGAGCGGGAAATATTATTGCGCGCAATAATATCATCCAGAACGGTAATTTGCCGACGGGTTTCAAAAAGATGCTGCTCAAGGCGGGTACATAATTCCGGGTAGCTGTCGGTTCGTTTTACCATTGATTCAAGCATTGATTCAGCTTGTTTTTCCATAGCGTGCGCGTCACGCAACCAATCGTGATAGTTTTCAATATCAGTCATAACAACCTCTTCATAAAAAGATAATTACTCTTCAGCCTTATCTTCATTTTCTTCTGCGGCTTGGTCGGCTCGCGCTGCGCTATACCCTGATAAGTGGCCGACAATATTTGCATAAATACTAATAATGATGACCCACAGGACACTGTCTTTCCACCATATTACCGACGGTATAGCCAGTACAAACCACATTATCGCCGCGACGAGATGACACCTTTTTATTACAACCGGACTAAGACTCATTTTTTTGCCTGATGCCTTAGATAGGATTAAGCGGACTGTTGGGCATCCTGATTGACGTGTCCAACGGCGATGTCCGTTAATTTCATATCAGCGTCTTTTTCTTCTTCCAGCGTTTCCGCCAGCAGTTTCACCGCGGCTTTATAGCCGAGCTGCTCTGCCAGCGTACACAGCGTACCGTAGGCCGCAATTTCATAGTGTTCAACTTTCTGCGCGGCGGCTATCAGCGCAGCATCGCGGATCTCGTTCTTTTCCGTCGCTTCGATCACTTCGTTGGCCTCTTCGATAAGCCCTTCCATCGCCACGCACTTCATCCGTTTTAGGCGAATTTGATCATTTTGTTCGAGGAGTTTATCGATACGTTCTATATGGCCCTGCGTTTCCTCGAGGTGAGCGCTGAATGCGGTTTGTAGCTCTTCACATGCGCTGGCGCGGGATAGTTTAGCCAGCGCGCGGGTTAACTGTTTTTCCGCGCTATAGGTATCCGATAATAAATGGGTAAAAATATCTTCAATGGTTTGAATTTTCATAAATCACACCTTTAAAAAAAGCGGGCCAAATGACCCGCAGGGTATTTTGTCTATGGTTGTTTGCTTATCAACCAAATTTACTTCAACTGACTAACTGTCACCGGATTTACGGCCGCCGCCATGGCTGTTTTTACCGCCTTTTTTACCGGCTTCGGATGCACGTTCCGGGTCATTTTTAAAATTCCCGCCGCTGTGCTGACCGCCTTTACGTCCGGCCTCAGATGCTTTATCCCGGTCTTCTGCGAAATTACCTGAACCGCCTCTATGTTCTGCCATAATGGTTACCTTTTAGCTCGGTTAGTTAATGATGATTTATCGGTCTAAATCATCGCCGTCGAAAACTAAGCATGGCGTAATCACTAAAAAAAGCAATTCACTAATAATTAATTAAAAGCCACCACAAAATTAATTAAACAATAAATAGCGAAGCCGCAAAATAACAACTTAGCGGCATAAGCTGATATTTTATGAGAGAAATAAACGCAACCGCAGGATAAATAAAAAACTATCCCATCGAGATAAAAAGTGTAATGTAAAAAATGTTAAAGATTATAATTCGAAACATTTCATCATTGAATAATCCTAAAAACCACAGCAAAGAAATCAGTTTGCAAAACCTCTTATATCAAACAGTTGCCTCGTAAAAAACCGGGAATATATCTATTTAGACTCCAGCTGTATTTTTAAAAACTTCCGCATGTCTTCTATCATTACTCTTTTCTGTGAAGGAGATTGCTATGGATAATGACAAACTGCGTACCAACCATTGGCCACAACCCCCTTTCCCCGATCAACCGCAAACGCCTCCCGGCCTGGCCGCCGAAATGGAACCCACACCGGATCATGGTGAAGTCAGCTATAGCGGTTCAGGACGGCTACAGGGTAAGAAAGCGCTGATTACCGGCGGAGATTCCGGGATTGGTCGCGCCGTGGCCATCGCCTTTGCCCGCGAGGGCGCGGATGTTGCCATTAACTATCTGCCGGAAGAACAGAGCGATGCGGACGCCGTTATCGCGCTTATCAAAGCGGAAGGCCGTACCGCGGTGGCGATACCGGGCGATATTCGCGTGGAATCCTTCTGTGAAACGCTGGTGGAAAAAGCGGTAAGCGGTCTTGGCGGTTTGGATATTGTTGTGAATAATGCAGGACGTCAGCAATACTGTGAAAAAATTGAGCAACTCACCACCGCCGATTTCGATGCTACTTTCAAAACCAACGTCTATGCGCCGTTCTGGATAACCAAAGCCGCGCTACCGCACCTCAAAGCCCAAAGCGTGATTATCAACACCTCTTCGGTCCAGGCTTTTAAACCGAGCCCAATTCTGCTGGATTACGCCCAGACCAAAGCCTGCCTGGTGGCCTTCACCAAATCGCTGGCCAAGCAGTTAGGGCCGCGTGGGATCCGGGTCAATGCAGTCGCTCCCGGCCCGTACTGGACGGTGCTGCAGTCAAGCGGCGGACAGCCGGCAGAAAAAGTGCAAAACTTCGGCGGCGATACGCCGCTGGGGCGGCCAGGGCAACCCGTTGAGATCGCCCCGCTGTATGTCACCCTCGCCTCTGATGCCTGCTCGTATGCCTCCGGCCAGGTCTGGTGTTCTGACGGCGGTGACGGCGTACTTTAATGATGGAATGCCGGCAGCACCAGTTCGCCAATCTCCTGCATCGTCTCGGCCAGCGGACGCTGGTTACGGCGGAAATGCAGGCCGATATGGTTCACGCCGGCATCGCGCATCGCATTCAATTCCTGAATGAGACCATAGCGGCCGCTGCTGATGCCGAAACGATGGCGCTGAATCGGCGCATTGGGGTCATCTTGCAGATCCAGATGGATGAAGCTGATATAGGGTTTCTCGCCCGCTACCCGGCGCCATAGCCTGACGCGGCTAACGTGCTCGTCAGGCTGACCTGGATAGGCGAGCCAGCCATCCATGTTACTGCCTACCCATTGCGCCGTTTGTTGCGCCAAACCAGCAACCAGCAGCGGCGGAGTCGGTTTGGCTGGCAATAACTGCAGGCCCGGCTCCAGTTGACGATCGGTCTCCCCCTTCAGCACGCTCACGCCGTGACGGAAACGCTCGCCACGGCTGGCGTAGTCTTCACCAAATAGCGGGTATTCGACCGGCCTGTCGCCGCTGGCGATGCCCAATAGCAGCCGGTCGCCGCTGAGCGCCTGCACCGTGGCGGCGGCTTTACGTACCAGCCAGGGTTGACGTAACGGCAGCACAACCGCCGCCGTGCCCAGTAAAATATTTTGCGTCAGGCTCGATAAATAGCCGAGGTAGGTAAAGGCTTCAAAGACGTTAGCCGCATCGCCAAACTGCGGATCGTACAGCGGAACATCGCGGATCCAGGCGGCGCGAAAACCGAGCGTATCCGCCAGTTTAATGCGCTCCGCGTGCTCGCTCATATCCGGCACGCCAAACGGTCGCCCGTCGCGCTGCCGTTTTAGCTGTCCGCTTGTTGACCAGTCATTGTCCAGCGGCAGTTCAACGCCAATCGTTAGCGGCTGCTGGGTTAATTTTTCGATGCTCATAGGTCACTCCGTCAACCGCCTGGCGGTATCACGTTGAAAATATGAGCAAAGTGTTTCATGGAATGCTATTGCAATAAACAGCACTAATCGCAATAGATAATTGCTATTTAGGGAATTATCTTGAGTTCTGATTTTGTTTAAATGGATAGCTCACCAACACCAGAGGAAGAAACAATGATAAAAACCGACGCCTGGCTGTGGAAAAAGCACGCCTCCCCGCTTCTGCTCGAACGCCATGAGAAAACGTTAGTCACACCCGCTGACGATCAGGTGCTGATCGAGAACCGCGCCATTGGCCTTAATCCGGTCGACTGGAAGCTGATGGCCGGTCTCTCCGACGCCTGGCAGGAGGATCAGATCCCCGGCGTCGACGGTATGGGGGTGATTACCGCCGTTGGCCGCAACGCCCGCCACCTTCGTCCCGGCACGCGAGTGATGTATCACACCGACCTGCGTTTTGACGGTAGCTTTGCCCGCCATACGTTAGTCAGCGCTCAGGCGGTGATTGCGGTTCCCGACCACATCAGCGACCTCACCGCTGCGGCGCTGCCGTGCCCCGGTCTGACGGCGTGGCAGGCAGCGCAAAAGATCCCCCTTCCGGCTGGCGAGAATGTACTGGTCAGCGGCGCCGGCGGCGCTGCTGGCAGTCTGTTAAGCCAGTTATTGATTGAGAGCGGCGCTAACGTCTACGTCACTGCCAGCGCCACACATCACGCGAAACTGCTGGCTCGCGGGGTGATTCAGGCCTTTGATTATCACCATACCTCGTGGCCGCAGGAGTTAAAACGCGCGCTGGCGGGTAAATCGCTGTACGCCGCTTTCGATACCGTAAACCAGCAAAATGCCCTTTCGCTTGCCGGGTTGCTGGGCTACTACGGCCATCTGGTCTGTATACAGGACCGGCTCGAGCACGCGCCGCTACCGGCGTTTACTACCAGTATCTCACTACATGAGGTCGCGCTGGCGGCAATCCATCCTTACGGTACCCAGAGACAGTGGAGTCGATTACGTCAGGCCGGGGAAAGCATGCTGCAGCAGATCGGCCGCGGCGAACTGGTGATGCCGCCGATAGAAAGCGTCAGCTTCGACGAGATCCCGCAGGCGCTGGAAAGGCTAAAACAGAACAATAACGGTATTAAGTACGTAGCGGTGCTGTAATATCCATCAGCACGATGAATAACCTCAATCCCAAAAACCGGGTAATCGATGCCAAATCCAACGGGCCCTTTCCGCTGGATGAGGCATCCATCGCTTCGCGTCCTTAGATTGGTCCGGTGCAGGATGGTCACAATGAACTGATATTCAGCAGAGTGATTAGCAAAAATATACCAGCTAGATCGCCGACTAATAGTCACACACATCGATTAAAAACTCAGATTGAAAGAATCAAAAAAAGGAGTAACGTTAAAAAAACATTAACAAAGAGGTGCAAAATGTTACGCGATTATTTAAAACTGGATTCTGAAGACCAATTAGTTGAACAACAAAGCGGTCATCAACCTAGCCAGCAGTATACCGAAGTGACTGAGTGGGTGATCCTCAATAAAGAGGGTAAGAAAAAAGGCCGCGTCTCCCTGTTTGATAAATTTAATACTCGTCGCTCGTGGAACGTTAATTTTCGTATTACCCAGTTTGATAACAGCGGTAAAGTTATCGTTGACCAACTGACAGACGCTATTTAACAGAATAATTAATAACATAGCGCCCAATCTGTGATGGAAGCCACCTGACAAAACGCTGAGGCCAGCAACCGCATTCATGCGGGAAAGCATACATAGTTTTCAACTCATCAATTACCCGCTCGTTTTATAATAATAAAATGAGTACTCGCTGCGCCTGAAGAAAAATAAACGCGCCAGTTGGCGCGTTTAATCATTAATTGTTTCTGACCGGCGGCGTCACCCTGACGCCAATAAAGACAATCAGCATGGCGCTTAATAATAACAGTCCGCTGCCGGTAAATACGCCGCTGGCGCCGCTGATATCAAATATTGCCCCACCGCCGGCAGCCCCGGCGCTAATGGCTAACTGGATCGCCGCGACTAATAATCCCCCTGCGCTTTCCGCTTCATCCGGTACCGTGGTGGCAAGCCAGGTTGACCAGGCCACCGGCACCAGGCCGAATGCAAATCCCCACAGGGCGACCAATAGACCATCGAGTAGCGCAATATGACCATACAGCACCATCATCAGCGCCAGTACGCTCATCGCCAGTGGAACCAGCGCCAGCGTCATCCGCAAACTGCGCGCCAGCAGATGCCCGGCAAGCGAGGTGCCAATAAAGTTGGCCACACCGAACCCCAGCAAAATCAACGGTACCCCTTCTACGCTTGCCAGCGCCACGGTTTCGAGAAATGGCCGCAGATAGGTAAAGAAAGCGAAGTGGCCGCCAAAAATCAAAATCGAAGCCAGCAGACCGCCAACCATTCCCGGCCGCCGCAGTACCTTAAAGAGCGTACTAAAGCTGCCAGCGCTCTCCGGGCGCATCGACGGCAGTACCCATAGCTGCCACAGTAGCGCGACCAGGCTCGGTACGGCGCAGATGATAAAGACGTTACGCCAGCCAATGAGCGCGCCCAGGTAGCTACCCAGCGGCGCCGCCACTACGGTGGCAATCGACACCGCCGAGAAGATAATCGCCAGCGCTTTCGGCACCATCGCCGCCGGTACCAGCCGCATCGCCGTCGCCGTCGACATCGCCCAGAAGCCGCCGATAGCGATGCCAAGCAGCAGGCGTCCCAGCAGCAGGAACTCCAGTGAACCGGCAAAGGCCACGATCAGACTGGAGATGATTTGCAATACGGAAAAGAACATCAGCACCCAACGCCGGTCGATATTGCGGGTTGCAGAGGTAATCAACAACCCCGTCACCAGAGCGATTAACGCCGTGGCGGTCACCGCCTGTCCGGCCATCCCCTCACTCACGCCCAGGCTGCTGGCCATTGGCGTCAGTAAACTGGCTGGTAGAAATTCAGCGACGATCAGGCCGAAGACCCCCAGCGCCAGCGCATACACGGCGCGCCACGCCGGACGGGCGTTAACTGCGCTCTCTTCAGCGACAATGCAAGAACTCATATACATCTCTCCAGAATCATTAACATTCGCCAAGCTTAGTAGCTTCCGTTAAGACGATATATGATACATACTCTGCAATTATTGATTATCCGTCCGGAAAAAAAGATGAGCCTGCAAACGTTAGATCTGACCAGCGAGCTGTTACAGGGCATGCGGCTGTCGGGAGTGAAATACCGACGGATTGAAACCTCTCGTCCTTTTGGCGTGGAGTTTAATTCGGTTCCTGGCAAAGCGCAGTTTCATTTCGTCAGCCGCGGCCCGCTGCTGCTACAAATGAGCAACGGCAAACAGTTCTCGCTCGAGAGCGGTGATGCGGTGTTTATTCCCAATAGCGACGCGCATGCTCTGCTCTCAGATAGCAAAGCCGCGCGGGTTAACGTGATGGAACTCGACAGCAAACCGGTCTGCGGGACGGTTTCCTGCGTCAAAAACGCGGGCTGCGTTAATACTGAAGAAAATGCGGTTATCTTCAGCGCCTGTATGGATTTTGAATTAGGCGGAATGCAGCCGCTGGTTCGGGCCATGCCGGAGGTGATGCTGGTCAGTAGCCTGTTAAGCGCCCGCCCGGAAATCCAGCCGCTGCTGGCGGCAATGGAGCGTGAATCCCTGACGCGTCAGGTGGGCTATGCCGGCATTCTGGCTCGTCTCGCCGACGTCGTCGCGGCGCTGATCGTCCGCGCCTGGGTGGAATGCGGCTGCGGTAACGCCACCGGCTGGGTACAGGTGCTGCGCGACCCGAAGCTATCGCGCGCGATATACGCTATGCATCAGCAGCCCGGCGTCAACTGGAAGGTAGAAGACTTAGCCCGCGAATCCGGCCTGTCGCGTTCGGTATTCGCCGAACGTTTTCTCACCGCCACCGGTACCACGCCGGCCCGCTACCTGACGGAATTACGCATGCGCCTGGCGGTGCAGTACATCAGCCACGAAGGCGAAGCGCTGGAAAAAGTCGCCTTCCGCCTCGGCTACAACTCGCTCGCCGCGTTTAGCCGCGCTTTTAAACGCATTACCGGCAAAGCGCCGGGAGCGCTGCGCAATGGTGTCAATGAACAAGCGGTAACCTGATAAGCGTTACTTCTTCTGCCAGTTGGCCCACGGGCCAGCGTCGGCAGAGGCGGTAGATTTGTCGATAAGCCCTTCCAGCGAATCGAGATAAAAGTTTTCGACTTCTTTACGCGCCCACGGCGTGCGGCGCAGAAATTTCAGGCTCGACTTAATGCTCGGATCGCTTTTGAAACAGTTGATTTTGATATGTCGGGCCAGTTCATCCCAGCCATATCTGGCCACAAGGTCAGTGAGTAACGCTTCGAGCGTCACGCCGTGAAGCGGATCTTTTGACGTGTGCATTGTCTTTCCTGCATGAAAAATTTCGCTCACCATACGGCCCGCGGCGGCATCATGCAACATCCCGCTACTTTTTTACATCACGTCCACGCGGTTTCCTCTCTCCTTATCCGTTTTTCGCAAAAGCACTGAACCCACCGCGGTCATAAATTAGAAAAGAACGTTATTGGTCGAAAAAATTGCGCTAAGGCAAGCTGAGCGCATCTACCCGACAGAGGAAATCATCATGCGCCGTTGTTGTTGCCGAACCCAGAATCACTCAATAGCCAATGACCCGTACCCCGTTTTCGGAGAACACAATGAACGCCACGACTTTGCCGATTCTCGATCTGGCCCGCTATAGCAATCCTGCTGAAAAGGCCGGTTTTCTTGCCGACCTCCGCCAGGCCGCTCGCGATATTGGTTTCTTTTATCTTATTAATCACGGTGTGGACGCCGGATTGCAAACTGAAGTTCAACGCCAGGCGCGACGCTTTTTTGCCCTTGATGATAGCGAAAAGCAGCAGGTGGCGATGATTCACTCCCCCCATTTTCGCGGCTATAACCGCGCGGCTTCCGAGCTCACTCGCGGCCAGCCAGACTGGCGCGAACAGTTTGATATCGGCGCGGAACGCCCGGCTTTAACCCTCGCCGAAAACGCGCCACGTTGGCAGCGCCTGCAGGGACCGAATTTATGGCCTGCCGCGCTACCGTCGCTGAAACCCACTCTGCTGGGCTGGCAGCAGGCGATGACCGGCGTCGGGATGACCTTGCTGCGCGCGTTTGCCGAAGCGCTACAGTTGCCTGCCGACGCCTTTGACGCGCTGTATGGCGATAAGCCGAATGAACATATCAAACTGATTCGTTACCCCGGACAGCGTGAAACGAAAAGCGACCAGGGCGTCGGCGCGCATAAAGATTCCGGATTCTTAAGCTTCCTGTTACAGGACGAGCAAAAAGGACTGCAGGTGGAAGTCGCGCCGGACCGCTGGATCGATGCCACGCCGCTGGCGGGAAGCTTTGTGGTAAATATCGGCGAGCTGCTTGAGCTGGCGACTAATGGTTATCTGCGCGCCACCGTTCATCGCGTGGTCTCGCCGCCGGCAGAACAGGAACGTCTCTCTATCGCCTTCTTTCTTGGCGCGCAGCTCGATGCCGTGGTGCCGGTGTACCGCCTGCCCGCCCATCTGGCGCAGGAAGCGCTCGGCCCGGATAGCGATCCGCAAAATCCGCTGCTGCGGGATGTTGGCTGGAATTACCTCAAAGGGCGGCTGCGTTCCCACCCGGACGTCGCCGAACGTTATTACCAGGATGTTTTTCGCGAACGTACTGAGCAACTGATCGTTTAATTTAATAAGGATAACAACATGAAATATGCCGCATTCAAACTGGCAGGGGTCGCTTTATCTCTTTCTCTGGCATGGACATCCGCCCAGGCTGCCACGCTGCGCGTTGCCGCTGACCCGGTGCCGCACGCTGAGATCCTCAATTACATCAAAAAAATCGATCCCAGCCTCGATATCAAAGTGGTCGAACTCACCAGCGGCGTCAACGCCAACGAACTGCTGGCGAATGGCGATGTTGATGCCAACTACTTCCAGCACGTTCCCTATTTGAAGGACCAGGAAAAAGCGCTGGGTAAGACCTTTGCCGTCGCTGCCACAGTGCATATTGAACCGCTGGGTATTTATTCCCGTAAGCACAAAGACTTTAATTCCGTCCCGGAAAACGGGACCGTCGCGGTGCCGAACAACACCACCAATCTCAGTCGCGCCTTGTTCCTGCTGCAAAGCCAGGGATTAATCAAACTCGGCGCTAAATTCACCAACCCGGCGACCACGTTAGCCACCCCGAAAGACATCGTGGAAAACCCCAAGCATCTGAAGATCCTCGAAATTGAATCACCGCAGATCCCACGTTCATTAGACGATGTCGATTTAGCGGTCATTAACGGCAACTACGCGCTGGAGGCGGGACTGGTACCGGCGAAAGATGCGTTAGGACTGGAGAGCGCGAACAACAACCCCTACGCCAATATCCTGGTGACGACGCCGCAGTTAGCTAATGACCCACGCATTAAAGCGCTGGCCAAAGATCTCACCTCACCGCAGGTTGCCGAGTTTATTCACAAAAACTATAACGGCTCGGTTATCCCGGTAGCGCCGCAATCATGATTGAGGTCGTCGGGCTGAGTAAAACCTATGCCGGAACAGGCCGACCGGCGTTGAACGACGTGTCGCTGCAGATCCCGAAAGGCGCGATTTATGGCATTCTCGGGCGCAGCGGCGCAGGCAAAAGCACGCTGATCCGCTGTCTCAATTTACTCGAACGGCCCTCTACGGGCCGGATTGTGGTGAACGGGCAGGATATCACTCAGTTAGACAAAGCCGGTTTACGTCAGCACCGTCTGCGCACCGGAATGATCTTCCAGCACTTCAACCTGCTGCATGCCCGCAACGTGGCTGACAACGTCGCGGTACCGCTGGAAATCGCCGGTGTCGACAAACGTGCGCGCCGCGAACGCGTGCTCGAGTTGCTGGAGTTGGTTGGACTGGCGGATAAAGCAACCGCCTTTCCATCCCAGCTTTCCGGCGGTCAAAAGCAGCGCGTCGGCATCGCCCGCGCGCTGGCGGCCGGCCCGGATGTGCTGCTATGCGATGAAGCAACCAGTGCCCTCGATCCGGAAACCACCGCCTCGGTGCTGGCGTTACTGGCCGATATCAATCAGCGGCTCAATCTGACTATCGTGCTTATTACCCATGAGCTGGAAGTCGTCAAAACGCTGTGCGATCACGCGGCGTTGCTGGAGCATGGCGAAGTCATCGAGAGCGGGAAAATCGCCGATCTGCTGGTGGCGCCGTGGTCCAGATTACGTCAGTCGTTACTGCATAATCCGCAGGCGGAGCAAGATTTCCTTGCCCGCCACGGCTTTCACGGGAGGCCTTTATGCGTAGTCGCATGAGCTGGGAAGATTTATGGCCCTTATTATGGGAAGGCAGCCTTGAAACCCTCTATATGGTGGGGCTGGCGGCGCTGTTTACCATCTTAATCGGCCTGCCGGTCGGCGTGTTACTGTTTGTCTCCCGGCGCAACGGCCTGGCGCCGATGCCGAAACTGAATGCGCTGCTGGGGGCGATTATAAATTTTGGCCGATCGCTGCCGTTTATTGTACTGCTCATTGCGCTGATCCCCTTCACCCGTTTGATTATCGGCACCACCTTGGGCAGCACCGCGGCCGTCGTGCCGATTACTATCGGCGCTTTTCCGTTTTTCGCGCGGCTGACCGAAAACGCGCTGGATGAAGTGGATTACGGGCGCATTGAAGCCATTCTGTCGATGGGCGGTAATCTGTGGCACGTTATCTTTAAATCGCTGCTGCCGGAGGCGCTACCGACCCTGCTTGCCGGGATCACCCTGACTATCGTGATGCTGATTGGCTTTTCATCGATGGCGGGCGTCATTGGCGGCGGCGGGCTTGGAGACCTGGCGATTCGCTATGGTTATCAGCGCTTTAACGATCAGGTGATGGTCGGTACGGTACTGATTCTGGTGGTGATGGTTCAGGGCGTACAAATGATCGGCGACAGGCTGGTACGACAGCTTGCCCATCGCCGCTAAGCTCTCATTCGCAGGCGGCTACTACAGGCCGCCTTCTACCGCCAGAACCCTGACCAGGTCTGCCGCCGGCATTTCGCGGATCATCGCCACCCCTTGTCCCGCCCAGTGCGCGCCGAAACCATGATCGCCCTGTGCCTTTGCCGCCGTCGCCAGCGCTTTTCCGGCGTCATAAGCGAGCGGATAGGCGGGAATGTCCCGTTCATTGAATGAAGCCACCATTTCGCTCCAGCTATTTTTAACGCAGCGTGCTGGCCGACCCGAAATGGCCGCCGTCAAAAAGGTGACAACGTCACTATTTTGCGTGAGCGCCTGTCGATATCCACTATCTATACCCGCTTCCGGGCATAATAAAAACGCGGTTCCCAGCTGAACGCCCGACGCGCCGAGCTGCATCAGACTGGCTATCGCCGTTCCATGCATAATGCCGCCGGCGGCGATAATGGGTAAATCGACGGCCCGCAGTAGTGCCTGAAGCAGAGTGAAGGTGCTCATTTGACGATCGTCGCCGTGCGGGTCAAAAATCCCCCGATGGCCACCGGCCTCATACCCTTGCGCAATAACGACATCAATACCCGCTTGCGCAATTAATCGCGCTTCCGCGACGCAGGTGGCGGACGCCATCGTCACCGTTCCCTGTTGCTGGAAGCGGCGAATAACCTCCGAAGACGGCACGCCAAAATGAAAACTCACCACCGCCGGCTTCTCTTCAAGCAGCATATCGAGCATGGATTGATGTTGATGGAAGCTCTGATAAATCTCGTTAAGCTGTTTCGGCGGCGTGCCGTGATAGCGGGCAAACGCCGGAGCCAACCTCGCCAGCCACTGCGCTTCCTGAACGGCATCGCGGCGCGACGGCGTATGACAGAAAAGGTTGACGTTAAAGGGACGTTCGGTGAGCTGCCGGGTTTGTTCAATAAGCGCCTGCGCCTGCGTAACCGTCGACGCGCCGAGCCCAAGCGATCCCAATCCCCCGGCATTGCTTACCGCCGCAGCCAGGGCCGGCGTCGACACGCCCGCCATCGGCGCCTGAATAATCGGGTAACGAATATTAAGCAATTGCATTAAATGTTGATTCATTGACGATCCTGCGCAATTTGCGATGTGAGACATTAACCATCTCTTTTTAAGATGATAAGATCAACTCCATTGTCATATTGAGAAGAAAAATATGAACCACACCACATTACTGATCTTTAAACTGGTGGCCGAAACGCAAAGCGTCACTCAGGCGGCGAAACAACTTGGTCGCGCGCAATCCAATATCACCACGCGCATTCAGCAGCTTGAAGAGGAGCTGGAAGTCGAGCTTTTCGTGCGCGGAAACAAGAAGATGCTGCTTTCACCCGCCGGACAAAACTTCCTCAGCTACGCGCGGCGAATTTTAAGCCTTGCCGAAGAGGCCAAACTGGCGCTGCACCCGGCACGGCCCTCGGGGACGTTAAAACTCGGCGCGATGGAAGCCTGCGCCGCCAGCCGCCTGCCGGCCATATTGCCTTTGTTTCAGCAACGCTGTCCGGACGCCGACCTGACATTGCGTACCATGCCCACCCGTCAGCTGACTGAACTGGTCGAAAACGCAACGCTGGACTGCGCGCTGGTTTCACTGCCGGCCGGCCCAGACGGCAGCCTTCAATGCCCACAAACGCTTGAATATCTACCGCTTTTCATCGAACAGCTGGTCCTGATCTCCCCTGTCGATGGGCGCGACTACCGCTTTGCCGCCTTCCCGGCAGGATGTACCTACCGCCAACGCGGCATCGAATATCTGCAGCAGACGGGAACGCACGTGGACATCGTCGAAGTCAGCTCCTATCACGCGATGATGGCTAACGTCGCCACCGGTCGCTACGCCTGTTTGCTCCCGGAAAGCGTCCTGGCCCTGCTCACGCTGCCCGCAGGCTGCCAGACGCAATACGTGACCCAGGCCGCCACCCAGCTTATCTGGCGCCGCGGGTATGTGTCGCCTATTCTCGACGCCCTGCGCCAGTTATTGCTGACGCCGGCCACAGGCAACCAGCCCGGCGGCTCCCAGCAACACGCCGCTGGCCGTCAATAGTGAAGGATTAAACGATCCCGTCAGGCTGTATAACCCATCGGCGACCAGCGGCCCGATTATCTGCCCGACGCCGTAAGTCGCCGTGAGCGCGGCAATCATATTAAATTTTACCTCCTGATTTAGCCGCTTGCCCTCTGACAAGGCAATGGTTACCGTCCCAAGGAAGGTCGCCCCAACCAGCAGCGCGCTCAACAGACAAAAGGTGAATGAGTGGCTCCATGCCGGTAAGGCCACGCCGAAGGCCTGAATAACGAGATTGCTACAAAATGCCCGCTGATAGCCAATTTTTAGTACAAGTTGGTGCCAGATAAAACAGGAAGGTACCGCCGCGAGACCAAATACCGCCCACAGGTGCACCGGGTCGATACCCGATAGCGCGCCGTGCAAAAACAGCGGCAAATAGGTCGCGGTGATGATGTAGCCGAAACCCGCGAGGCCATAAATCAGCAGCAATTTTACCGCATCGCCCGTGCGCCCATTGTCGCTCGGCATCGCTGTTGCGGGCCCGCGGTGTAACGCCAGCAGCGAATCCGCCGGGCTTAATAATCCGCGCAAGGCGCATAAAAACAGCACCATCGCCGTGATCGCGCACAGTAGCCAGATTTGCTGACTGCTAAACGCCAGCGCTTTACCGGCGGCAATAAACTCCGCCGATAAAAAGATCCCCATCCCGACACCGGCAAACAGTACCGGCGCGCCGTTATGATGTTTCATATGCTGCAGTAGCCATAACGAGGCGGAGATAAGCGTTACCGCACTGAGTACCCCGGCCAACCCGCGCAGGATAATGATAGCCAGCGGCGAACGCAGCCAGGCCAGTAGCGCCAGACAAATTAGCGTCAGAATGACCGAGACAATATTCATTCTGGTCGCCTGCTCCGGCTTTGCCTTCGCCAGCAACAATGCTCCCAGCAGGTATCCGGCATAATTAGCGGAGGCGGCCAGATTACCCTGACGCAGCGTCAGGATCTGATCGCTTAACATCACCGGCAGGATCCCGGTGAAGGCGAAGCGGCCGTAACCCATACCAATCATTAATACCGTCGCCCCTGCCAGCGCTAATAAGAAAGCGTTTATCTGCGGCCTGATTTGTCGCATCTCCGTTACCCCTTGCACAATTAATCTCAAAAAGAGAATATTATTTAACTTTAATTCTCTTTTTATTATGTAATAGCATAATGCGCCGAGCAAGTCGTCGCGCTAAGGCAAAGAGTAAAAGCACCTACCGCAAGATACTTCGATTAGAGACGAAGGATGGTTGTCAGGAGCAAATGGTCGTTAAACGCCGTACTCGATAATGGGCCGCATTATCTTCAGCGCGGCGCTCAGTTTATCGAGACTCGGTGACGCCAGCGCCAGACGTAAAGCATGCGGCACATCACGGCCGACGCTGTACGGTTCGGCGGTGGAAATAGCGATATTCATGGTTAGCAGCTGTTTCACGACGCGATCGGCGCGGATCTCCTCGCCCAACGGCAGCCAAAGGAACCAGGCATTTTCATTGCCAATCATTGGTAAGCCAGCCAACGCCTGACGGGCGATGGCCTGCCGCTGCCGCGCATCTGCGCGCATTATAGTTTCGAGCCGGGCCAGCGTCCCATCCTGGATCCAGCCGCAGACCAGCGCCGTCGTTAAGGCCGGCGTATTCCAGCTGGTGGCGCGGATCGTCCGCTCTATCGCCGGCATTAACCCCTCGCGGCATACCACCATGCCAACCCGTAAACCGGTGGCGATGTTTTTTGAAAAACCGCACACATAGACCGTACGCTCAGGCGCCAGAGACATCAGCGGCGGCGGCGCGTTTTCAATCAACCATGCATAGGCGGCATCCTCAATGATGAACAAATCGAACTGGCGGGCAATATCAACCAGTTGACTACGCTGCGCCAGATTCATTACCCAGCCGAGAGGGTTATGCAGCGTCGGCATGGTGTAAATCGCTTTTACCCGCCGTTTTTCACACAGGCTGCGAAGCATATCGAGATCCGGCCCTTGTGTTGTGTGCGGGATAGCAACCAGTTCAAGTTGATAGAGCCTGGCGAGGGCGCGAAATCCCGGATAGGTCAATGCATCTGCCGCAACCACATCGCCGGGACGCAGCAGGCCGCCGAGCGTGACCGCCAGCCCATGCTGAGCGCCGTTAACGATAGCGACCTGCCCGGCGCTGGCCGCAATACCCTGTCTGTTAAGATGCCGGGCCACTATTTCCCGTTCGCTCATACGTCCAGCGTGCGGTTGATAGCGTAACAACGCCTCCAGATCGCCCGCGCCAGACAGCTTTTTTAATGCCTCGCGCAGGAGAACGGTTTGTTCCGGCAATGCCGGAGAGTTGAAATTAAGATCGATCATATCCGGGGCAATGGCGTGCTGATCGACACCCAGCCCCGGCGGCAAGCTCAGTTCACGCACAAAAGTGCCGCGTCCCGTTTCACCGCTGACCAGCCCCATTAACGCCAGTTCACTGTAGACCCGCGTCGCGGTAGCCAGAGAAATTCCATGTTCAACGACCAATTGCCGATGGGTCGGCAGTTGGCTGCCAGCCGCCAGCGCACCGCTGCGGATTGCTGCCGCATAGCGATCAACCAGAGATTTATAGCGGTTTTTCATCGTCATTGTATCCATGACAATTATTTGATTGTCATGAATTGTGCGACCTACTATCGACCCGGTCAACCACCTTAACTATCACTACAAAGAGGTCTCACGTGCACAACCGTCGCGCTTCCACTTCCATATCCGGTTGGATAAACGGCTTTATCGGCGTCGCTATTTTTAGCGGCTCGCTACCCGCCACCCGCATCGCCGTGCAGGAATTCGATCCTTTTTTCCTGACTTTCTGTCGTGGTGCGATTGCCGGGGTGCTTGCGCTGGGCCTGATCTGGCTTTTACGCCTGCCGCGCCCGCAAGCGGGACAATGGCGTTCACTGGCGCTGGTTGCCGGCGGCGTGGTCATCGGCTTTCCGCTGCTGACGGCGCTGGCGCTACAGCGGGTGACATCCGCACACTCAATTGTTTTTATTGGGTTATTGCCGCTGGCGACGGCGATTTTCGCGGTGATCCGCGGTGGTGAGAGACCGCGCCCTGCCTTTTGGGGATTCTCGCTGCTGGGCAGCGTGCTGGTGGCCAGTTTCGCGCTGGCCGGTAATGCCGGGATCTCCGTCGCGGGCGATCTGCTAATGCTGGCGGCGGTAGTGGTCTGCGGATTGGGTTATGCCGAGGGGGGGCGCCTCACCCGAGAGCTTGGCGGGCTGGCGGTCATCTGTTGGGCGCTGCTCCTGTCCCTACCCCTGATGTTGATAGCCTGCGGCTTAACGCTTCCCGTCAGCTTCAGTGGTATCAGTGCGTCTGCATGGACGGCGCTGGCCTATGTCTCGTTATTCAGCATGCTGATAGGCTTTATCTTCTGGTATCGGGGACTGGCAATCGGCGGTATTGCGGCGGTCGGTCAACTCCAGCTATTGCAGCCCTTTTTCGGCCTGGCGCTGGCGGCGCTGCTCCTTCATGAAGCAGTGAGCCCGTTGATGGTTGTCGTCACGCTTGGCATCATTTTCTGCGTGATCGGTTCGAAGCGCTTTGCCCGTTAAAATAGTCGGCAGCCTGATTTGAGGCGCGCTCCTCTCTCAGGCTGTCTTCTATCAATTAAACTGTGGCGCAACCGAATGGCCGCAGGCGCTGTTAGCATCAATGGTGTCGTTCATGCAGGTTTGCGAATCAAGCCCCTGACCCGGCGCCATCCCCGAGGATGATGAGGAACCTCCTGAACAGGCGGATGCTGCAAAAACAATGAGCAATATAAGTAATTTTTTCATCGCGATGACCTCCGGGAAGCAAATAGATTGCCGTGCTCCATACTAAGACTGGCCACTCATCCATTTCCCTTTCAAACTCAGGTATCACTCTAAAAAATAATATGGGCGTTATTTATCATCTGTATAGCTATATTATCGGTCATTTTGCCAATAAATGAACCGAGCGTTGGCATAAAATGCTCGCCCGCTCGCCGGAGTCGCCGCGCTTGCGCTATGCTTATCCTCCCTTTCGTTTTAAACACTTAGCGTTATGACCACTTCTGTTAGCACCACTCAGCTTAACCTGCGTATTATTTCCATCGTGGTTTTCACCTGTATCTGCTATCTCTCCATCGGCCTGCCGCTGGCGGTGCTTCCCGGCTACATCCACTATCAGCTCGGGTACAGTACGCTAATCGCCGGAGTCGTTATCAGCCTGCAGTACATTTCAACGCTCGTAAGTCGACCTCACGCTGGCCGCTATACCGATATCTGGGGGCCGAAAAAGGTCGTTAGCCTCGGCATCATCTGCTGCATGTTAAGCGGAGTCTTCACCCTCGCGGCGGTGATATTGCAAGCTATACCGCTTCTCGCCGTCAGTGCCCTGTTGATTGGCCGGGTTTTCCTCGGCGTGGGAGAAAGCTTTACCGCCACCGGGGCGACGTTATGGGGCATTAAAACCGTTGGCGCGATTCACACCTCGCGGGTGATTTCATGGAATGGCGTCGCGACCTACGTGGCAATGGCCGTCGGCGCGCCGCTGGGGGTGATGCTCAATAGCTATTTTGGCATCAGCGGTTTTGCCGTAGTGGTAGTGCTGGTTGCGCTAATTGGCCTGCTGTTTGCCCGCACGCGACAGAATGTCAGCGTAACCGCCGGAGTGAGAGCGCCATTCCATGTGGTAGTGCGCAGGATCTGGCCCTACGGGCTGGGGCTGGCGCTGGGTACCGTCGGCTTTGGCGTCATCGCCACCTTTATCACCCTCTATTTTTCGGCTCACCACTGGCAAGGCGCTGCATTCACGCTCTCTCTCTTCAGCATCGGTTTTATTTGTATACGCCTGATCCTTGGCAACACCATTACCCGCTACGGCGGCGTGCCGGTGTCGCTTGTCTGCTTCGTAGTGGAGTGTCTTGGATTATTGATTATCTGGCAGGCGCCGTCGGCGTGGGTCGCCGGTATTGGCGCATTCCTCACCGGTTCTGGTTTCTCGCTGGTCTTCCCGGCGCTGGGCGTCGAGGCGGTGAAACAGGTAGAAGAACAAAACCAGGGCACGGCGCTGGGTACCTATTCAGCCTTTCTCGATTTGGCGCTGGGTTTGACCGGCCCGGTTGCCGGTTGGGTGGCGGGTTATTATGCGCTCGATACGCTGTATCTGCTGGCTGCGGTGGTCGTCGCCATGGCGTTTATCCTGCTGCTTCGGGTTCGTCTGCAACAGACCAGGTCGAACGTATGATGTATGCCGATTAATCATGATACTGGTAACAATTTAATCAATAATTGACGACGCTTTAATATCCGTGCCACCATTCTGCGAGCATCCAGTCCTGGATGCCGGGCGGTACGGGTGCAGTGATAGAGGTTGTCAACAAAACGATCCCCCCGTGACCTGGCTCCATTCGACTCGTCGCCTGATGCGGCGAGCGGCTTACCCTGGCGGGAAATACCGACATGCATCAAAGTTTCAACCAGCGCGTCCATTTTTACTACTGCATTCTGGTCGCGCTGAAAATCCACGTAAAAACGAAGAAATCGGGCGGAGCGAGAGGGAAAAATAATTTTCTTCTCAAATGGTTACGCAAGGCGCAGGACAACAACATTTTTCATCCGGATATCACCAGCGAAATTGAATGGCTACGTGGCAAAATCATCCAGGCGGGACACGATACTGACCTTGAGCCGATGCTGGAATTCGTCTATGCCACCGCCCGGCGCGCCGAAATGCTCAAAGATGCCGACTAACCCTTATTAAGCTAGTTGCAAAATATCGCCGGTGGCCGGTGCCTTTGCGCCGGCGAGCCACAGTTTTCCCCAGGCGCCGGTACAGTGACAGGCCATAATTTTCTCCACCTGCAGCTGCTGTAAGTAACTCCTGACCTGCCAGACCCTGGCGACAGATGCGGCGCGCAGGTGTAGCCCACCGATCAACGCGTGGACCCGCTCAATGCCGGTGATATTCTGACAATGCCGCACGATGTTCTCTACTCCGCGATGTCCGCAGCCGCAGATGATGACCAGACCGTGGTCGGAGAGATAAATAAGGACGCCTTCATCGACGATATAATCAGGCGTCAACGGCGTACTGGCTAAAATGCCAAAGGATTGCGGACGGTTTACCACGATCTCGCCGGACCACAACAGACGTTCGCTGATGGCAAACGGCTGCCGGTAGCATTCCATGCGAAAGCGGGAATAGTCGAGCTCAAGCGAGAGTTTTTTGATTTTGCGTACGTGCCGGCCAAGGCTGATAGCGGCATAGCGCGGTTGGGCAAGCCGTGGATGACAGATAATTCGACTTTCATCCGGCAGCCAGGGAACGCCGCCGCAGTGATCGTAGTGGCCGTGTGATAATACCGTCGCGGTCAAATTCTCCAGTTTAATCCCCATCCGCTGCGCATTCTCAAGAAAACTGCCGTCCGGGCCGGTATCAAACAGCACTTTACTGGTTTCATCTTCAATGAGCAGGCTGAGCCCGGCTTTGGCTATCAACGCCGGGTCGGCGTGCGCCGCAAGGCGATTTTCCAGTAATACCCTGATGGTTAAGGCCATTATATCATTCATCCCTGTTATATATGCGCGACCAGTGTAACGAAGAAACCCTGCAATCTGTGTGATGAGCGCCGCACCCTTCACTGCGAAAAAGTGACACTGTCACTAAAAAACAGCTTCACAACCACGCTACGTCCTCTATGCTGATGAACGCGGAACATTAATCTGAGGTCGACTATGGCAGACTGGAATCCCTCGTTGTATCTGAAATTTGCTGATGAGCGTACCCGACCGGCGGCTGAGCTCACGGCGCGTATTGCGCAACAGCCGGTAAAGCTGGCAGTCGATCTGGGCTGCGGCCCCGGTAACAGCACTGCCTTGCTGCGTGCTACCTGGCCTGAAGCACGAATTATCGGCGTTGATAATTCCGCCGCCATGCTGGAACAGGCGACGCAAGCGCTTCCCGATTGCGAATTCGTTACGGCGAATATCGAAAACTGGTATTCCGCAGAGCGGGTTGACCTGATTTATGCCAATGCCTCTTTGCAATGGCTCACAGACCATCAAACGCTGTTACCACGGCTGGCCGGTCAGTTAAGCGATGGCGGCGTTCTGGCGGTTCAGATGCCGGATAACTGGCAAGAGCCCTCTCATACTCTGATGCGTCAGGTTGCTGAAGAACTGGGATTTCCGGAAAGCGGCCGACAGCCGCTCCCCAGCGTTCAGCAGTATTACGACATGCTGACCCACAGCGGCTGCGAGGTAGACATCTGGCGCACTACCTATTATCACCCTCTGGAATCGCACCAGGCGATCGTTGACTGGCTGCAGGCGACCGGTCTGCGCCCGTACCTGCAAAATCTTGATGAAGCAGAAAAGAAGGTGTTTTTAGAGCGTTATCTGACGCTGTTACAGCAACACTATCCGTTACAGTGTAACGGAAAGGTGCTGTTATTGTTCCCGCGGCTGTTTATTGTCGCGCGACGCCTGGTTAACGCCTCGTCGCCAGTTCGACCTCAACGTTAAGCGCATTCAGTTGATTTACCACGCTGCTACTCAGCCCGTCATCGCTGATGATGACATCAAGTTCGCTCAGCGGCAGGATCAGGTAATTCGCCATTTTTCCGTATTTTGATGAATCGCTGAGCAGGATACATTTTTCACTTACCTTCGCGACGGTCTGTTTCACGATGGCTTTATTTTCGTTAGGCGTCGACAGACCGCGTAAATTCCACGATGACGCTGAAATAAACGCGACATCGATAAACAGATTCTCTAACATTTTCGCCGTGAGGTGGCCAACGGCTGACTGATTTTCACGACATAGACGCCCGCCGGTATGAATCAATTCACACTGCCCGCGTTCAATCATCAAATTGGCAATGGCAAAATCATTGGTGACGATCAGCAAATCCTTGCGCTCAACCAGGTTTTCAGCCAACGCCAGCGTCGTGGTCCCGGCATCCAGATAGACGGTGCTATTCGCCGGAATGTGCTTAAGCGCCGCCAGGCCAATAGCTTCCTTTTCCTGTGGGAACATCAGAGTCTTATCGCGATGCGAAGGTTCATTCAGCAAGCGGGTTCGTTGCGGCAGGGCCACGCCCCCTGATACGCTGGCCAGCACGTTAAGCTGCTCCAGGCGCTGAATATCGCGCCGGATCGTCATATGCGACACGCCCAGCGCCTCGACCAGTTCGACGACGCTGACCACCCCTTTGTCTTTAATGATTTCCAGTATCTTCTCTTGTCTTTCCAACGGCAGCATCGATTTCTCCTGATGGTGTCTCGTCATCTCATATTTTCACATTTTATCACATTCAGATGGGCTGTACATCGGATTGACAGCGCCACACCATGTGAAAAATAGATAATAAATGTTATTTAATGTGATCATTGTCGCTGTATTCATCATCTGAATCATTGATATTAACATTTAACAACAGATAGTACCGTAAATTAACACTCGCTGTATGAAGAGGACTGGATATGAGAGCAGGCATAATTGCCGATGATTTTACCGGCGCGACGGATATCGCCAGTTTTCTGGCCAATAACGGAATAGCGACCAGCCTGTTTAGCGGCGTCCCAGGAGAAGATTACCTGGGTGATGCTCGCGCATTAGTCGTGAGTCTGAAATCACGTTCTGTTCCAGCCAAAGAATCTGTGACACTGTCACTGAATGCGCTACACTGGTTGCAACAACAGGGGTGCGACCGTTTTTATTTTAAGTACTGCTCCACCTTCGATAGCACGATCGCGGGGAATATCGGTCCGGTCACCGATGCCTTAATGGATGCGCTGGGCGTCGCAACCACGGTGATCTCTCCGGCTTTGCCCATTAATGGTCGTACGGTGTATCAGGGACATTTATTCGTTGAAGATCGCCTGCTCCAGGAATCCGGTATGCGCAATCATCCGGTCAATCCCATGGATGACAGCGATCTGCGACGTTTAATGGAACGTCAGTCACGCGGCACATGCGCCCTTATCAATGCTCAGATGCTGGAGTCCGGCGAGGCGGCCGTGCGCGACGGCATCCAAACCCTATCCGCCGCGGGCTATCGCTATATCGCACTGGACGCATTAAACGATAAACATCTGCAAATTCAGGGACAAGCGCTGCACGATATGAAGCTGGTTACCGGGGGATCCGGCTTAGCCGCCGGTCTCGCGCGCTGCTGGGCCAACGCCACGGCGCCTTCCCTTCCCTTTAGCGTCACCACGCCAGCGGCCAGCACGGTAGTATTATCCGGCTCCTGTTCTATGAGAACTCAGGCGCAGGTGGAAAAATACCGCCAACTGGCGCCATCGCTGGCCGTGGACGTGGCAGGTTTGCTGGATAAACGTTGGACGCTTGATGAGTACTGCGTCCAGATCGTTGAATGGCTGAAAAAGCAGTCCAACGCGGACATGGCGCCTATGATTTATGCCACCACTTCGGTCGCCGAACTGCACAACATCCAGCAACGCTATGGCGCCGAGCCAAGCCGGTTGATTGTTGAGGCGCTGTTTTCTCTGTTGGCAAAACAACTTGTGCAGCAAGGCGTCAGCCGGTTCATCGTCGCTGGTGGAGAAACCTCCGGCGCGGTAACGCAAGCGCTGGAGCTTCGCCATTTCGCTATTGGCGCCGCGGTCTCACCCGGCGTGCCGTGGATTAAGGCAGATTCCCGACCGCTTTTCTTGCTGCTCAAATCGGGTAATTTTGGCGATGACAATTTCTTTGCTCGCGCGCAGTCCGCGGAGGTTTGCGCATGAACGAGTCATCCTTACGCCAACAGATGGTGGCTATCGCACGCTCTTTCTTTCAACGCGGCTACGCAACCGGTTCGGCGGGCAATCTTTCCGTCCAGCTTGCTGACGGCACGATTCTGGCCACCCCGACAGGCTCCTGTCTTGGCGAGCTTAACGCCGAAGAATTGTCGCACGTGACCCTGAGCGGTGAATTGCTCTCGGGGTTAAAACCCTCAAAAGAGGTGAGTTTTCATCTCGCGCTGTACCGCAACAATCCTCAGTGTCGCGCCGTCGTCCATCTGCATTGCCACTACCTGACGGCTTTATCCTGCCTGCAGGATCTGGATCCGGCTAATACCCTGCCGGCCTGCACGCCGTATGTGGTCATGCGGGTAGGTGAAATACCGCTTGTCCCCTATTTCCGCCCAGGCGATCCGCAGATTGGCCAATGGCTCGGCGAACGCGCCGCGCAGCATAAGGCTTTTTTGCTGGCTAATCATGGTCCGGTGGTGGTGGGTAAATCGCTACGCGATGCCGCCGACAATCTGGAAGAGATGGAAGCGTCCGCCCGCCTGTTCTTCACGTTGAAAAACAGCCCGGTGAACTATCTCGATCATCAACAAATGACTGTGCTTCGAGGAATGCAATAATGTTGAAACTTGCTGCCAATTTATCGATGTTATTCGGCGAAAATCCGCTTCTGGAGCGCTTCTCCCTGGCGGCCAGTGCCGGTTTTAACGCCGTGGAGATGTGGTTCCCCTATGAATATCCCGTAGCGACCGTCGCCCACGAATTAGAGAAACATCACCTCAAGCTTATCGGCATCAATACTCCGGCAGGCGATACCGCACGCGGCGAATGGGGGTTATCGGCTTTACCCGGCCGTGAACAGGAAGCCCGCAAAGCCATTGATTTAGCTATTCATTATGCTGCAGCTCTGCAGTGCCCGGCGATACACGTTATGGCGGGCGTCACCGAAGGGTTCGACCGGCAGCAATGTGCTAACACGTTTATTGACAACGTACGCTACGCGGCGGATCGAGCCAAACCGCATAACATCACCATTCTGCTTGAAGGTTTATCGCCCGCCACCCGTCCGGGATATTTATTTTCCAGCCAATATCAGGCGATGGAATATATTCGCCAGGCGGACCGCGATAATATTCGACTGCAGCTTGATATTTTCCACGCCCAGCAGGTCGATGGCAATCTAACTTATTTATTGAAAAACTTTAAAGAGTATATCGGCCATATCCAGATCGCATCTGTACCGGCGCGCCAGGAACCGATTGACGGCGAAGTGGATTATCAATGGATATTCGCCGTACTCGAGCAGGAAAAATATGAGGGTTATGTCGCCGCAGAATATAGTCCACGCGCCGGGACACAAGCCGGACTGCGCTGGGCGCAACCTTGGTTAAATAACTAAAAATCACATAATATCAATGCCTCAGTGAGCGCCGATGCGCGCTCATTTTCTGGAGATAGAACTATGTCAAACCACTCTGCGTTGAGCCTGGAGGCGGTTGCGCCTGCCGTAAATGAAGAGTTAGTGTGGAAGAAAGTCGTCCGCCGCACGCTGCCCCTATTAATGATTTGCTATATTCTGGCCTATCTTGATCGAATCAACGTCAGTATCGCTAAATTACAAATGTCGAGCGATCTGGCCTTTTCCGATACTGTTTACGGTATCGGCGCGGGAATATTTTTTATCGGCTTTTTCTTTTTTGAAATTCCCAGCAATATGATTCTTCATCGCTTCGGCGCCAGACGTTTACTTGGCGGTTTACTTATTTCCTGGGCGCTCATCGCGCCGCTGACGGCATTCGTGCGCACGCCGCTGGAGTTTTATACCGTGCGCTTCTTTTTAGGCGTGGCGGAATCAGGCTTTTATCCCGGCGTAATTCTGTATCTTTCGTTCTGGTTCCCCAGCTATCGCCGTGGACGGATGTTTGCCCTCTTTGCTACCGCCGTGCCGCTTTCGGGGATCCTCGGCGCTCCGCTTTCTGGCTGGATTATGGGCCATTTTCATGAGTACGGCGGTCTCGCTGGCTGGAAGTGGTTGTACATTATTGAAGGCGCGCCATCACTGCTGATTGGCGTACTGGTGATATTTCTGCTTACCGACCGCATCGCTCAGGCGAAATGGCTTTCAGATGACGAAAAAGCGTTGCTCGAGGCGCGACTGCACAGCGATGGCAGCCATAAAACTGAGCAGCATGGTTCAATGCTGGCCGTACTGAAGAATCCGAAGGTCTGGTTACTGACTTTTATCTATTTCTGCCTGATTGCCGGGTTCTATACCGTTAGTTTCTGGATGCCAACGCTGATTCACAACGCCGGTGAAGGCGATGTGCTGAAAGTCGGATTGTTAACCGCTATTCCTTATGCCGCAGCGATAGTCACCATGATTGCCGCTTCGCGTAGCGCCGATAAACACAGAGAACGTCGCTGGCATCTCGCCGCCATCGCCGTCATGAGCGGCCTGGGCATGATTATTGCGGCGTTGTTCAGCCACGATTTGGTGATTGCGATGATCGGCTTAACAATTGGTGCAGCGGGCGGATTGAGCACCCTACCACTCTTCTGGAGCCTGCCGACCGCCTTCCTTGGCGGCGCTTCAGCGGCGGTCGGTATCGCGGTGATCAACTCCTTTGGCAATCTCGCCGGCTTTGTCGCGCCGTGGATCATGGGCCTGCTCACCGATATGACTCATTCGACGCTAACCGGCACCTTAATCATCTCCGCGACGCTGTTTATCGGCGCCGCTGCGATATTCCGTATTCCTGCTCGTATGGTTAACCATTAATAATATTGAGAACATCACCATGAATAATACATTAACGATTGCCGTCACCGGCGCCGCCGGATTTCTTGGCTCCCAACTGGTCAAGGCCCTGCTTCAACGTGGTTCGCTAAGCGGCCCGCAGGGCGAAACGCAAGAAATAGGTAGACTGATCGCTATCGACCGCGTGGCGTTACAGGGGATCGACGATAGCCGTTTACAAGTATTAACCGGCGACATCAGCGATAGCGAATGGTTACGTAGCGCGATTCCCGCTCAGGTCGATAGCGTCTTTCATTTAGCCGCCATCGTTTCAAGCCAGGCGGAACAAGACTTCGAGCTGGGGATGAAAATCAACGTTGATGCCTTCCGCCAACTGCTGGAGCGCCTGCGTCAGTTGCCGCAGAGCGTCAAACTGGTGACCACCAGTTCGGTGGCGGTATTCGGCGGCGAGTTGCCGGAAAAAGTGAGCGATTCACAGGTATGGTTGCCGCAGAGTTCTTACGGTACGCAAAAAGCGATTTGCGATCTGTTACTGGCGGATTACAGCCGACGCGGTTGGCTTAATGGCAGAAGTCTGCGCATGCCCACCATCGTCGTGCGTCCGGGAAGGCCCAATCAGGCGGCATCGAGTTTTGCCAGCGGTATTATCCGCGAGCCTCTTAATGGAGAACCCGCCGTTTGCCCGGTCCCGGCGGATACTCGTTTATGGCTGTTGTCGCCCCGTAACGCAATTAAAGCTTTAATTCACGGGCATGAACTGGCTGAAGCACAGTTGACGGACGGTCGAGTGATTAATCTCTGCGGGCTGTCGGTCAGCGTCGAACAGATGATCGCGGCGTTACGCCAGGTTGCCGGCAGTGAGGTCGCGCAGCGCATCACCTTCACCCCCGATGCCGCCATTGAACGTATTGTCAATTCATGGCCCGGCGATTTCGACACGCGTTACGCTCAGCGTCTTAGGTTTAGCGCCAACCACAGCTTCAGCGAAATGATCGAAGAGTATATGGCGGATTACCTCAAATAGGTTCGGTACCAGCGGCGCCCGACGGCGCCGCGGCATGTTACCAGGGGAAGTCGTGAACCAGCGAAAGATCCCAGGCGGTGGCCAGTAACGACAGAAACATAATCAGATTAACGGTAGTTTCGATTCGTTTTTCCATGTTGCTTCTCCTGTGTCGCACAGCTAGAGCTTCATCAGATACCGAACATAATCGTCCGCAGGGGTGAATTCATCATACAGTCGGCGTGCAGGATTATCGTGACGGGTGTGCCAGTACAGCCGCGACCATCCCTGAATTTTACCTTCAGCCTGCAGGGTTTGAATCAGCGTTCTCGCGACTCCCCGTCCGCGGGCTTTTGGCGCAACAAACAGGTCCTCCAGATAACAAATTGGCGTCGTCACCCAGGTGCCTTCGTGCAGTACGCAGATAGCAAACCCCAGCACCTCGCCATCGACCACGGCCACCCGGCCGATTACCGGTGAATGCGGGTCCCGCAAACGCCGCCAGGTATGTTCGGTGACGCTGTCCGGCTGCGGGCTATTATAGAACTGCGTGTACCCCTCCCATAACGCTCGCCAGGCGCTGTAATCCCGGTCGGCAGGTTCACGAATGTCGATATTCATTGATGGGATCTCCGCACGCTAAACGTCATCGTTAAGTCATTATTTTGCTTTCTGAAAATGACTTCAAGCGACGAGTGCACATTTCATCTTTTTCCTCCCTACTAAGCGGTGCGGGTATGGCGTTACTGCAACGGTTTATTGCTAATAACAATCAGAATGTTGTAACTAATAATAAAAATTAACCCGGCAGCATGCCGGGTCATTGTAGTGGAGCGTTTAGCACAGCGGTTTTACGGCACTGCGCATGCCATCACGTAAAATAGCCTCGAGATCGGCCGTTACCTGCGCCGTCAGCCCCGGCACCTTCGTCAGATCCTGCTGCCAGTGCGTTTCTACCGACAACACCGACGTTACCATGTCCCGCGTTGCAAGCTGGCCGTCGCGATGCTGCGCCCACAACGACTGGAAGCGTTCGATCCACTCCGCGTCGTCCTGAACCGGGTAGACTTCACCGTTACGTTCGCCGCGGTAGAAGGCGATCAGCGCCGCCAGCGCGAAGGTCAGGCGCGCTGGGAGCTTACCGCTCTGCTTCTGCCCTGCCAGCAGCTGCGGCAGGATACGAGTGCGGAATTTAGTCATGCCATTAAGGGCGATAGATAACAGTTGGTGCTTGATATAGGGATTGCGGAAGCGTCCTGTTACCGCGCTGGCGAACGATTCCAGCTCATCGCGCGGCAGATCGAGAACCGGGATAATCTCCTGGTATATCGCTTTTTCGACAAATGCGCAGACTTCCGCGTCGTTCATCGCTTCACCAACGGTGTCCAGACCCGCCTGCCAGGCCACCGGCACCAGTGCGGTATGCGCGCCGTTGAGAATAGCGACCTTTCGTTCTTTATACGGTTTGATATCGTCAACAATCAGCACGTTGAGCGGTAATTTATCGAGGCGCAGTTCGGCGGCCAGAGATTTCGGCCCCTGGATCACGAACAGGTAAAAGTGCTCGGCGGTATCAAGAAAGGCGTCGTTATAGCCAAGCTGCGTTTCAATCTGCTCCGCTTCATCGCGCGGATAGCCGGTCACGATGCGGTCCACCAGCGTCGAACAGAAGGTGTTCGCCTCTGCAAGCCAGGCGGCGAAAGCTGCCGGCAGCGCCCATTCACGTGCATAGCGCAGCACCAGTTCACGCAGCGCCTCGCCGTTATAATCAATGAGCTCACAAGGGATGATAACCCAGCCTTTATCAGCAGCGCCGGCAAAATGGCTGAAGCGCTCATATAGCAGCCGCGTCAGTTTCGCCGGATAACTTACCGCGGGCGCATCGTCGAAACGGTCGCCCGCATGGTAACTAATACCGGCCTCCGTGGTGTTGGAGAAGACAAAACGAATGTCCGGATTGTGCGCCAGGCGCAGAAATTCAGCGTAATCGTGGTAGGCGCTAATTTCGCGGTTTACCGAACGAATAAGACGCGCATCGCTGACCGCCTCGCCCTTTTCATTCAATCCGCGAATAATCGTGGTGTAGAGGCCATCCTGAGTGCTCAGCGACGGCGGGAAATCGCTGGCGATGGGTCGGACGATGACCACGCCAGCATTCAGGTCAGTATGCTCGTTAAGCAGGTCAATCTGCCAGTCAACAAACGCGCGCAGGAAGTTACCTTCGCCAAACTGGATGATACGTTCAGGGTACTGCGCGCCGGGGAAATCACGACGGTTTAAGGTTTTCACAATGGGTTCCCTCTTAGAGTAGTCATACAACCTGAGTAATTGGTCCAATAAGTTATCAGGTTTTATGATTGGCAAAACCCCGTTTTGATCAAACCTCTTCGCTTTATTCTGTCGCCGGGAGGATCTTATAGAACAGCGTGGTGCTCGTCATTTCCCCGTCAGGCATTAAGGCAAACTGCGGAATTTCCCCCGCTTTTTGCCAGCCGCACTGCTGATAGAAGCGTTCCGCTCCGCTGCCGGTAGCGGTATCCAGCACCAGTACCGTTTTCCCGTGCGCCAGTGCAATAGCCTCAAGCTCGCTCATCAGTAACCCGGCGATCCCCTGTCGGCGCGCATTTTGGTGAACCAAAAGCTTGGCGATATCGGCACGGTGAGGCTGGTTTTCCGGTTGGTCGATAATCAACTGGACGGTCCCCACTATCTGCCGTTGTTGGTTTTCTGCCGCCAGCACAATCCGCTCACCGGCGGCGACGCTTTGCGCCATCCGCTGCCAGAATCGCTCGCCGGTATCCGGCGAAAACGGCTGCATAAAACTGACCGAAGCCCCGCCGTTAACGCAGCTGGCGAGGATTTCATTTAATTGCGGAAGATGCTCAAGAATGGATTCACGCGTCAGCGTGCGAAGTGAAATAGGTGTGGCCATGGGTTGCTCCCTGATAATGACCACATCACTATGTTTTTAACTAATATTTAACTCAAGCTAAAAGACCATTGGATTTTCTTATCACACGCCGTCAGGCAGCGCTTGCACGCAAACACGATTGCGCCCGGCCTGCTTGGCGTTGACTAACAGGTCATCCGCTTCCATTAGCAGCTGATTAAACAGCTCGGCGATCCGTCCTTCACCCACTTCACGGCACTGCAGGCCAAGACTCACCGTCAGGCGAATGCGCTGCTGCCCCCAGGTGAAGGTTTCCGACTCGATTCCCTGGCGAATTTTTTCCGCCAGCAGATGGGATTGTTGAGCATTATCGAGCAGCGCCGCGACGGCAAACTCTTCCCCGCCGATACGCGCCACCATCCCCTCTTCGCCTGCCAGTTCACGTACGCGCTGGGCAAACTGGGCCAGCACGCAGTCACCGCATTCATGACCCCAGGTATCATTCACCCGTTTAAAACCGTCGATATCCAGCACCATCACCGAGAGCTGTTTATTCGCCTGCGGCGCCTGACGTTTCAGCGCCTCGCCCAAACCGGAGCGCGAGTAAACGCGGGTCTGAAAATCAAAGTCAGCGCGGAGCGCCAGCTGTTTGACCAGGTTGTTGATAGCCTCGACGCTGGTCGCCACGATCACCGGACTAATCAGCATCGCCGCCATACCAAGACGGGTTGAAAACAGCTGCCACGGCTGGGGACGCGCATCCGGCGAAAGATGAATAAGCGAGTTCGCCACCAGCAGAATTTCCGTGATACCGGTCATAAAAGTCAGTAGGCAGGTCAGCGGCAAGGGATAGCGAATCGCGCACCAGATCAAGGCCGGCAACGGGAAGGTCAGGCTTCCGGCGCCGCCTACCGCCACGCCGAGCGCTATCGATAACACCAGCGCGATAACCGGCAACAGTTGGCTAAAACGAAAGCGCCCCAGTACCGAGGGCAGCGTCAGGGTCAGAATAAACGGCAAGATGAGTACCGCGGTCGAGAACTGCTCGCTAAACCAGTCCGCCAGTTGCGGAATGAACGTCGCCCGTTCAACATCAACCGAACCCAAGGCGCCTACCGCGGCGCACACCAGCGCCGCCAGCAGGCAATAACAAAACAGATTCAGAGCGTTAATTGGCCCCGGCATCGAATCGGCGCGCCGCTTATCCCACAGCACCAGTTGCGCCAGAATAACGATAAAGACGATATTGGAGAAGTTAATCAGCAGCGACGCAAAACCCATGCCCCAACGGGAAGTCAGGCCGTCATAAACCAGCATCGCGGCAAAACAAATAGCGTAAAAATAGCTGCGATTTAGCCAGACGTAGCGTGCGAAAATACCTGCCATGACGGCATTGAGCGGCCAAAAGAACGAAAGCTCCTGCACCAGACGCAGCATGGCGCCCATAAAGTGCAGCAGGATCGTCAGCGTGAATAACACCAGCGCATCGCGCACCGGTTGATCCTCGCGAAATAGCGTGAATGACCGAATCGACAGTGAAGACATTCAGTAATTATCCGTCTAATTGTTTCAGGCAATTATTATGTAAATAATTAGTTAGCGGATTATCATAGCATGAGAATATTTGTTAGGCATACTGCCATGCCTTCGCGTTACAGGTTAACGGCGGGTAATCGCATTCATTTCCATGACCAGCCAATGGTGAATCACCTGTACGACGTAACGCTGCTCCTCGCCGCTCAGTTCCCGTCCGCGCGGGATCGCATGCCATTTTTCCAGACAGCCGCGGCAGCAGGTGGCCGTGGCGTGCTGAGCGATAAACACCGGGTGCCCGCGCATCGGCGTCTGCTTACCATCATTAGCGATCTGCGCCGGAGCCAGCCGTTTGGCGATAAAATCCGCCGCGTGGCTGTCGATAACCTCCGGCCCTTTATCATAACAATACTGCCGCTCTTTCGCCCCAAGGTGGAAGCGTGAACGGAACGTTGAACGCCCAAGCCGGGCGAACAGAGTTTCCATTGCAGACATCAGAACACCGATCTTCCTAAACGTTGGGTGAGTTTTTCCAGTAAAGCGATCCCCGCCAGCGAGTTACCGGCCTCATCAAGTTCCGGACTCCACACCGCAATCGCCATCTCCTGCGGCACAATCGCCACAATGCCGCCGCCGACGCCGGATTTTGCCGGCAGCCCGACGCGCCAGGCGAACTCGCCGGCGTTCTGGTACATACCGCTGGTCATCATCAGCGCGTTTACCTGCCGCGACTGTATCGGCGCGATAACCGGATCCGCCAGATGCGGGGCAATCCCCCGATCGGCGAGGAACAGGAAGGTCCGCGCCAGCTCGACGCAGCTCATCTCCAGCGAGCAGTAGTGGAAATAGTTTTGGAGCACCGTGGCGACATCGTTATGGAAATTGCCGAAAGATTTCATCAGCCAGGCGATGGCGGCATTACGTGCAGAGTGTTCGAACTCGGATCGCGCGACCACCGAATCATAGGCGATATCGTCCACCCCGCTCAGCCGACGCACGATCTCCAGCATTCTCTGACGCGGCGCGCTCAGGCGGCTTTGCAGCATGTCGCAGACCACCAACGCTCCGGCGTTGATAAAGGGGTTACGCGGTTTGCCCTGTTCTATCTCCAGCTGCAGTAAGGAGTTAAAGGGCTGTCCGGAGGGATCTTTACCGACGCGTTGCCAGATCTCCTCTTCCTGATAATGGTTCATCGCCACCACCAGACTGAGCACCTTCGAGATAGACTGAATTGAGAAGCGTTCGTGGGCATCGCCGGCGCTATAGTGCTGACCGTCGACCGTACAGATAGCGACGCCAAGTTTATTGCCGCTAACGCGCGCCAGGGCTGGAATGTAGTCCGCTACCTTGCCGCGCCCAATCAGCGGCCTGATTTCTGCCAGAACGGCATCCAGCATTGCATTATTAATAACCGTCGCCACACTCGGCTCCTTGCCCACCATCGAAATTCGGGTGGCGAGTATAGCAGAGCGCGACGACGGACGTCAGGCGCTAACGTCGATTAGCGACGGTCTTTCCATACGGTTTGAATATTGCAGAACTCATGCAAGCCAAAATGCGACAGTTCCCGACCAAAGCCGCTTTTCTTCACACCGCCGAAAGCCACGCGGGCATCGCTGGCGCTATAGCCATTGATAAATACCCCGCCACACTCCAGACCACGAGAAAAACGTTCCGCTTCCGCGCTGCTTGACGTAAATACGGTTGCGGAAAGGCCAAACTCGCTATCGTTAGCCAGTTCAAGCGCATGCGCCGCGTCGCGGGCTTCGCTGATGGTAGCCACCGGTCCGAAAAGCTCCTGACGAAAACCGGTCATCTCGGGGGTAACGTTGGCCAGCACCGTTGGCGCGTAATAGTTACCGGCGCCGGCGATTTTCTCGCCGCCAAGCAGCAGCATTGCCCCTTCTTTCAGCGTGGCTTCCACCTGTTGATGCAGTTCATCGCGCAGATCGAAACGCGCCATCGGACCGATATAATTTTGCTCGTCGCGCGGGTCGCCCATTTTCAACGCCGCCACCGCGGCCACAAATTTTTTGCTAAAAGCGTCGGCAATACCCGCTTCCACAATAAAGCGTTTCGACGCCGCGCAGACCTGTCCGCTATTCTGATAACGGCCGATGACGGCGGCTTTTACCGCTTCGTCCAGATCGGCATCGTTGAGCACGATAAAGGGATCGGAACCACCAAGCTCCAGCACGCATTTTTTCAACGCTGCGCCGGCCTGAGCGCCGATTGCCCGCCCGGCGCGTACGCTACCGGTCACCGTGACCGCCGCGATACGGTCGTCATTGATAATTTGCGAGACGCCCTCGTTCGTGGCGTTGATCCAGCCAAAAACGCCAGCCGGCAGTCCCGCTTCGGCAAACAGTTCGCCCAGCAGCTGCGCGCTGCCCATCACATTTGGCGCATGCTTCAGCAGATAACTATTCCCTGCCAGCAAAATCGGTACCGCGCCGCGCAGAACCTGCCAGACCGGGAAATTCCACGGCATCACCGCCAGAATCGGCCCCAGCGGACGATATTCAATCACCGCCTTATTATCTTCTACCTGGGTGGCTTCGGTCGCCAGCATCGCCGGGCCATGCTCGGCATACCAGTCGCAGAGATTGGCCGATTTACTCACTTCGCCGCGCGCCTGGGCGATAGGCTTACCCATTTCAAGGCTGATCATTTGCGCCAGCTCTTCGCCACGGGCGCGCATTGCGCTGCCGACTTTACGCAGCGCGGCGGCGCGGTCGGCGACCGCTACGTGGCGCCACTGGCGAAAAGCCTGTTGCGCCTGGGCAATGGCTGAATCCACTTGTTGTTCGGTCGACCATGGCAGAGACGACACGACTTCACCAGTGGTCGGGTTAACGGAAACCGCATGGGTGGCAGATAAATTCATGGTTATTCTCTCTGTAGGGATTGCGAAGTATGGATAGTGTGGCCTACCCTTCCTTTCATTGAAAATGAATAATATTAAGCAACGTATTCACAAAAGAAGAACAGTATGGACTTAACCCAGCTTGAAATGTTTAACGCCGTCGCCAGCACCGGCAGTATTACCCAGGCCGCGCAGAAGGTGCACCGCGTCCCGTCGAATCTGACCACCCGCATTCGCCAACTGGAGGCCGACCTCGGCGTCGAGCTATTTATTCGCGAGAACCAGCGGCTGCGTCTGTCGCCCGCCGGGCACAGTTTTTTACGCTACAGCCAGCAAATCCTGGCGTTAGTCGATGAAGCGCGGATGGTGGTGGCCGGCGATGAACCGCAGGGGCTGTTTTCCCTCGGATCATTGGAAAGCACCGCCGCGGTACGTATCCCCACGACGCTGGCTCATTTCAACCAACGCTATCCGAAGATCCACCTGGCATTATCCACCGGCCCGTCCGGCACCATGATTGACGGCGTGCTGGAAGGCGCGCTGAGCGCGGCGTTCGTTGACGGTCCGCTGGTTCACCCCGGTCTGGAGGGGCTGCCGGTGTTCCCGGAAGAGATGATGATCGTCGCCCCCTTTGGCCATGCGCCGGTGACGCGCGCCAGCGAGGTTAACGGCGCGAACGTTTACGCATTTCGCGCCAACTGCTCTTACCGCCGCCATTTTGAGAGCTGGTTTCACGCCGACCGCGCGACGCCCGGAAGGATCCATGAGATGGAGTCCTACCACGGTATGTTAGCCTGCGTGATTGCCGGCGCCGGGCTGGCGCTGATCCCGCGCAGTATGCTGGAGAGTATGCCCGGCCATCAGCAGGTTTCCGCCTGGCCGCTCGCCGAAGAGTGGCGCTGGCTGACGACCTGGCTTGTATGGCGGCGCGGCGCGAAAACGCGCCAGCTGGAGGCATTTATTGAATTGCTGAACGAGGACCGGCAGGCTGCAAGCGCGACATGATGGCGGACGTTAATCGGCGATAATCAGCCGCGGCGATAGCTCCAGGAGCGCCTCGCGGGTTTCCGTCGGCAAATGCGCGTCGGTGATAATGTCCGTGAGCGAGTCGAGGTGCGCGATATTGAACAGTGACCAGGCGCCGTATTTCGAACTGTCGGCCAGCAGGATCCGCCGCCTGGCGTTGGCAATCAGATCGCGTTTCAGCGCCGCCTTCTCTTCCGTCGGCGCGGTAATGCCCTTTTGCAAATCCCAACCGTTACAGCTGACGAACGCCAGATCCGGCCACACATTCTGCAGCAGGCGTCGCCCATGTTCGCCAATACACGACTGGCTGCTGTCATCAATGCGCCCGCCGATAATCGTCACTTCAATCTGTTTGAATTCGGCCAGAAACAGCGCGATATGCAGATCGCTGGTGATGACCCGCAGCGGCAGATGCGTAATCTGTCGCGCCAGTTCAATCATGGTGGTACCAGCGTCCAGCACAATGGCATCGCCGGCCTTGATAAGCGACGCCGCCGCTTTCGCGATGGCGTACTTCTCCTGCGGACTACGCTGCGCTTTTTCCAGCGTCGTCGGCTGTGTGGGAATAAATCGGTTGAGCGTCACGCCGCCGTGGGTACGGCTAATTACCCCTTCCTGATCGAGTTTAATCAGATCGCGACGAATGGTCGCCGGCGAGGCGTTGGTTACCGCAACCAGTTGGTCGACCGTTACCAGATTATGGCTTTTCAGGAAGTCCATAATCTGCTCTAACCGATTATATCCCTTCATGTTATTCCTGTGCGATTTGCATGGCGAGCTCAATGGAGGTTGCCATGCTCTCAGACTTCGCTTTACCTGTCCAGGCAATATCAAAAGCGGTGCCGTGGTCCGCGGAGGTGCGGATAAACGGCAGCCCGGCGGTGATATTCACCCCATCATAGAACCCGAGCAGCTTGAGCGGAATATGCCCCTGATCGTGATACATCGCCACCACCATATCGTACATGCCTTCATGGCACTGCATAAAAACGGTGTCCGGCGGGCACGGTCCGAAGACATGAACGCCCTGTGCCTTCATCGCCGCGACGGCCGGGGCGACGATACGAATTTCCTCATCGCCAAACAGACCGTTTTCACCGGCATGGGGATTCACCCCAGCGACCGCGATACGCGGCTGCTGGTAACCCACGCGGCGTAAAAAATCATCGGCGACGCGGATAACCGTCTCTACCCGTGACTGGCTTAGGGTATCGAGGAAACGTCGCAGCGCGATATGGGTGGTGACGTGGATCACCTTAAGCTTATCGGTGTACAGCACCATGGCATAATCTTTAGTCTGGGTCAGGTGGGCCAGCAGTTCGGTGTGCCCCGGGAAATGGTGCCCGGCCAGATGTAGCGCTTCTTTATTTAACGGCGCGGTGGCGATAGCTTTAACTTCGCCCGCCAGCGCCAGCGCGGTGGCGCGCTTGATGCAGCGATACGCCAAATCCCCGGCCTGGGCCTGAACTTCACCGGGCCGCAGGGCCTGAGGGTCGCTTAACGGTTCATCAATCACGTTAATCGTCGCGGGTGAAAACTGCGCTTCTCTCGGGTGTTCAATAATCCGCAACTCCGCGCGCGGGGTAATGTTCAGCGCCAGGATTCGCCGCAGCGTCTGCGCGCAGCCCACCACCACCACCGGCGCGCCGCTCAGTTCGCCTTCGCTCAGCGATTTAATAATAATTTCCGGACCAATGCCCGCCGGGTCGCCCATCGTTACCGCAATCATGTTAGACACTCAGTTTCTCCTCAATAAAATTCACGACATCCCGCAGCGTGGTCTCCGTACCGAATCCCCCTGCTTTGGTCATCACCGGACGCGGCCAGCGACTTCCGAGAAAATGGCCGTACGGCACGCATTGCGCCACCCGGCCGGTTATATGAAACCCCTGCGCGCCGAGCGCCTGAGCGACGGCGATCGCGACATCGCCACCGGACAGATAGAGCGCCCCGGGCGCATGGAACTCAACGGCAAGTTGAGTGACCTGCGCGAGATAAGCGCAGATCCGTTCTCCCAGCGCAGCGCGACTCAAGCCGCGTTCATGGCACAGCGCCTCAATGCCGTGCCGGACAGCGCTGTCCGCGCAGGTGGTGACCACGCAATGATGATTTGCCGCCAGCGCCGCGGCGATTCGCCGGGCATCGGCCAGGGCGTCGCCGTTAAAGGCGCGGGCGGCATCAATCCCGATCCGCGCGACTCGCGGATGGCCGGCCAAAGCGGCGACCTGAGCCTGCGCTATTTCGCTCATGGAACCGACCACCGCCAGCAACGGTCCGGTAGTGGCCCGGCGCAGGTAGCGCGCCAGCGCCTCGCAGATCCCCGCAGATCCCACCAGCAGCGTTTGCCGCGCGCGGCTGGCTACCGCGGCGATAACCTCATCCATCTGCGCGTCTTCTTCAGCATCAATAATCAACACACGCGGTTGGTCGCTCTCTTCCGCGAGGGCGGCTGCCAGTTGCTGCGCATCCAGCGAACGGCACGGCAGGCAGCTCTGCATGGCGAGCAATTGCCCAATATCCGCGCTACTGACCGGCGTTTTGGGATCGCTGGCGAATTCGGTTTTATCGAGCGCCACGCCGTGGACATAACATCGTCCGCCGCGGGTTATGCGCCCTGCCGCCGGAAAGGCCGGCGCGACAACCGCGACAGAGCAGCCCCGCGCACGCATCATTGCCTCCAGTTCCGCGCCGGGGTTGCCGCGCAGGGTGGAGTCGATTTTCTTCACCTGCCAGACGGCGGCGAAATTTGCCGCATCACCGAGTATCGCGCTCACTTTCTCTGCTGCCTGCGCCGCGGAAAGCGCCCGACTATCGCTATTGAGAACCAACGCCCGGGTGGTCGGCTGATGGCCGGCGTTAAACGCCACCTCAACCGCTAAACCCGCTTCCGCCAGACTGACACCGGCATCATTGGCCCCGGTAAAGTCATCTGCCAGCACCAGAACAGGATTATCGCCGCAGCTCATTCTCTTTCCTTCATCGCTTATCTGAATCGTTAATGATTATATTCAATCATATTTGATTAAATGTGAGCAAGCTCAAGTTATTAAACCTCCGTATAAATTATAACTTTTGCTCATCGAAATGAGTGAACACTAAGTGGATTGATTGAATTTAATCATTACAAAAGAGGAGTAAGACGTGGCGACGATTAACAGCACGATTATCAGCGGCGCGGGCGCCATCTCAGCCCTGAAGCCAGTGCTGGCAGGTAAAAAAAGCATTTTGCTGGTCACCGATGCGAACGTCGGTAAGCTCGAAGCGACCAAACGGATCCAACATCTGCTGGGCGGGAATACCGTTGATGTGAGGATCGTGGATTCCGTCCCGGCAGAGCCCAGCCAACATGATGTGGCGCAGATTGTTGCCCAACTCGCGGGAGCGCAGCCGGAGATGGTCGTCGGTATCGGCGGCGGCAGCGTTCTCGACGTGGCTAAGCTGCTCTCGGTACTACTTCATCCCGCATCCCCTTCGCTGAACGCGCTGATCGACGGCGAGAAACCGCGCCTGCGTCTGGCATCGCTGCTGATACCCGCCACCGCCGGCACCGGCTCGGAAGCGACGCCAAACGCTATCCTGGCTATTCCCGAACGTAATACCAAAGTGGGGATTATCTTCCCGGTGCTGCTGCCGGATTTCGTGGCCCTGTTGCCGGAGCTGACCACCAGCATGCCTGCGGCCATTGCCGCCTCCACCGGCATCGATGCGCTGTGTCATCTTCTGGAGTGCTTTACTTCAACCGTCGCGAACCCGGTAAGCGATAACGCCGCCTTAATCGGCCTGTATAAGCTGGTACGGAATATTGAGCGCTCCGTGACCGACCCGCAGGATCTCACGGCGAAACTGGAGATGCTGTGGGCCTCGTACTATGGCGGCGTGGCTATCAATCATGCCGGCACGCATCTGGTGCACGCGCTCTCCTACCCGCTTGGCGGCACCTGGCATCTGCCGCACGGCGTCGCGAACGCCATTCTGCTGGCCCCCTGTATGCAGGTCGTGCGCCCGTACGCGGTGGATAAATTCGCTCAGGTCTGGGATCTGATCCCGGACGCCGATCTGACCTTGAATAACGAACAGAAATCTCATGCGCTGGTCCGCTGGCTGGCACAGCTGGTGAAACGGCTGGCGCTGCCGGACAACCTCGCCGCGCTGGGCGTACCACCAGAGAGCATTGAAACGCTAAGCGCCGCGGCGCTGGAAGTAAAACGATTAATGAACAATGCCCCATGCAGCGTAAGCCAGGCTCAAGTCCAGGCGATTTACCAGACGCTGTTTCCACAGTCATATCATCAGGGAGAAGAGAGATAAATGCATCATTCCATTCGCGGCGTGTTAACCGCCATTGTTACCCCCTTTACCGCTAGCGGTGAACTGAACCTGACGGCGCTACGCCAGCAGGTAGAGCGACAGCTGGCCGCCGGTAACGGCATTTTTTGCGGCGGAACCAACGGCGAGTTTTTCGTCCTTAATGAGGCGGAAAAAATTGCGGTTGCCGAAACCTGCGTCGAGGCGGTTGCCGGACGCGCGCCGGTGGTGGCCCATATTGGCGAAGTGTCGACGCGGGAAACCATTCGTCTTGGCCAGCAGATAGCAAGATCAGGCGTCGACGCGGTGTCCGTCATCACCCCGTGGTTCGTGCCGCTTAAACAAGATGAGCTGGTAAGCCACTACATGGCGATCGCCGATGCGCTCAGCGTACCGGTATTTCTCTATAACATCCCGGCGCGTACCGGGAACACCATTGAACCGCAAACCGCTCGTCGGCTGGCTGCGCATGGCAACATTATTGGCATAAAAGATAGCGCAGGTAGCTATGACAGCCTGAAGGGCTTTCTTGATGCGGTGCGCGACATCGACGGTTTTAATGTCCTGAACGGGCCGGATTCGCTGATTCATCAGGGTTTCGTGGATGGTTGTTCAGCGTGCATTTCCGGGCTGGCTAACGTGGCGCCACGGGAGATTAACGCGATTTGGTCAACCTTCCAGGCTGGCGATATTGCGGCCTCAAGGCTGGCGCAGGAAAACGTCACCGGCCTGCGTACCGATCTCTATAAAGTCGCCTTTTCCCCTGCCGCGGTGAAAAAAGCCTTGCAGCTGATGGGCCATGAAGTCGGCGATAGCCGCTACGCGGTGCAGTTTAGCGCATCTCAACTGCAGCAAATACGCGGGATCATCGCGCAGTATCTTAATTAAGCGCTGCGCTTCTTCAACAAAATAGACCGGGTACCTGTGTACCCAGGATTCGTACGCCCAAAGAGAGGCTAAGATGAATCATTTTACCACTGAAGATACCTTTATTATTGTCGGCATTGTCATCGCCTATATCTTATTTACCACCTGGCTGACGTTCCGTATCAGAAGTAAAAATTCCGGGGATTTTATGGAGGGCTCGCGCGCGATGCCGGCCTTTATCGTCGGTATCCTGCTGATGTCGGAATATATCGGTGCCAAGTCGACTATCGGTACCGCACAGGCCGCATTCGAGAGCGGGATTGCCGCTTCCTGGTCGGTGCTGGGCGCCGCCATTGGCTTTCCGTTGTTTGGCCTGATACTGGTTAAGCGGATTTATAATACTGGTAAAATTACTATTTCCGGGGCGATTGCCGAGCGATACGGCACCAGTACCAAGAATATTATTTCCATCATTATGATTTACGCCCTGTTGCTGGTGAACGTCGGTAACTACGTCAGCGGCGCGGCGGCAATTTCCACGGTATTAAAGATCAATTTACCCCTCGCGGCGTTTATTACCGCCATTGTTAGTACTTTCTATTTTGCCTTCGGCGGTATGAAAGGCGTAGCCTGGGTCACCATGCTGCACAGCGCATTAAAATATGCCGGTCTACTCATTATTATGGGCTTCGCGCTGGCAAAAACCGGCGGTTTCACGCCGATGATTGAGAAGATGCCGGATTACTACTGGACCTGGGATGGTAATTTTGGCGCCGGCACCATCTGCGCCTGGCTTATCGGCACTATCGGCTCCATCTTCTGTACCCAGTTTGTCATTCAGGCGATCAGTTCGACCAAAAACGTAAAATCGGCGAAACGCTCTACCTGGATTGCCTTTTTCTTCTGCCTGCCTATCGCCTTCGCGATCGCCATTATCGGCGTGGCGGCGAAGTTTCTGCACCCGGAAATCAACAGCCTGTACGCTCTGCCGGTGTTCCTGCAGGATATGAACCCGTGGCTTGCCGGATTAGTGACAACGTCACTTGTGGCTTCTATTTTCGTTAGCGTCAGCACCGTTGCCCTGGCGATTGCCTCTCTGGTGGTAAAAGATTTTTACGTGCCGTGGCGCAACCCAACGCCGGAGCAGGAGTTTAAGGCCACCCGCTGGGCCTCGCTGATCATCGGTTTTCTGCCGCTTATTTTTGTGCTGCTGGTACCGGAAGTGCTGAAGCTCTCCTTCTTTACCCGCGCCATCAGGCTCTCTATCACCGTGGTCGCGGTCATCGCCTTCTATGCGCCGTTCTTTAAGAGCGCCCGCGGCGCGAACGCTGGCCTCATCGGCGCCTGCGTGGTGACTTCGGCGTGGTATTTGCTCGGCGATCCGTTCGGCATCAATAACATGTACATCGCGCTGATCACCCCGGCCCTGATTATGGTGATCGACCGCCTGATCCCCAATAAAGCGCAACAATCATCCCCGGCCCCCATTGAACAACGTGGAGTGTAAAAATGACCACCACCCCAACTTTTGACGGCGTGATTCGCCAACACCAGCAGGATCCTCAGCTCGCCTCGGCAATGCTGCCCTCCGGCTGCCCGCAAAACCATGCCGCCAATCTTCTGCCGCTGCCCGATGGCACCCTGATGTGCGTGTGGTTCGGCGGTTCGCAGGAAGGGAAAGCGGATATTTCAGTCTGGGGATCGCGTTTAGCGCCGGGCGCCACAACGTGGAGCGAAGCGATAAAGTTATCCGACGACCCGGAACGTTCGGAACAAAATCCGGTGCTGTTCCAGGCTCCTGATGGCGTGCTGTGGCTGTTATGGACCGCGCAGCACGCCGGCAATCAGGACACCGCTATTGTGCGTTATCGCCAGTCGCACGATGGAGGAAAGCACTGGGGAGCGATTGCCACTCTACTCGATGAACCCGGCACCTTTATCCGGCAACCCATAACCGTAATGCCCAACGGCAACTGGTTGCTGCCGGTTTTCTATTGTCGTACCCGTCCAGGGGAAAAATGGGTCGGTAACGACGATATCAGCGCGGTAAAAATCTCAGCCGATGGCGGCAAAAGCTGGCGCGACGTGGCGGTACCGCAAAGCCTCGGCTGCGTGCATATGAATATCATCCCGCTGGCCGATGGCTCGCTGGCCGCCTTCTTCCGCAGCCGCTGGGCCGATCATATCTGGTACAGCCAGTCGACAGATTTTGGCGAAAGCTGGTCAGCGCCGATCCCCACCACGCTGCCAAACAATAACTCGTCCATTCAGGCGACCACGTTGAGCAACGGCGATCTGGCGCTGGTCTTCAATAACATGAGCGCAGCAGGCGCCAGCGAGCGTCGGGCATCGCTATACGATGAGATAGAAGACGACGACGGCCGGAAAGAGCCTGAATGCACCGGGAAAACCGCCTTCTGGGGCGCGCCGCGCGCGCCAATGACCGTGGCTATCTCCACCGATGGCGGCAAAAGCTGGCCGTGGATGCGCAACCTTGATGAGGGCGACGGCTACTGTATGACCAACAATTCAGAGCAAAAACTAAACCGTGAATTCTCCTATCCCAGTATTAAACAGGGTGAAGACGGTAATTTACACATTGCCTATACCTGGTACCGGCAGGCCATTAAGTATGTCCGCGTCTCGCCGCAATGGGTTAAAGGAGAAGGCGCATGATCATCGGTAATCTGAATGCCCTGCCTCAGGCGGGGTTGCCGCTGGCGTTGCGGCAGATCCTCAGCCGTACTGAATGTTCTCTTGCCGCCCTGACAGCCCGCGAAGATGGCCGCTTCCAACCTGCTGATGGCGGATGGTACTGCACCATTGGCACCGCGCAAACCCAGGCGGCAGGACAGCGACATACCGAATATCACCACCAATGGGCCGATATTCAGGTCATTTTAGCCGGCGAGGAGACGCTGCATGCCGGTATGGTGTACACAGGCCAACCTGATGATGAAGAACGCAAGCCGGACCTCTTTATCGGCAAGCAGACGCCGCAAAGCGTCACGCTGCATCTGTGCGCCGGGGACTTCGCGGTCTTTCTCCCCGGCGAACCGCACCAGGCACTGTGCGCCGTTACGTCACCCGCCCCGGTGAGGAAAGCGGTATTTAAAGTACCGCGCAGCATGCTGGAGGCGCCATGAAGCAGGCACTGGTGACGGGCGCGAGCTCGGGGATCGGCGCCGCGATTGTCGGTCAACTGCTGGCGGAGGACTGGCAGGTGCTCGGTCTGAGCCGCTCCGCGCCGCCGTTCATCCATGAAGGCTTCACCCATCTGGCGGTCGATGTGAGCGACCGCCGCGTGCTGGTTGATGCTCTGTCGTCGGTACCACCGCCGCAGGCGATTATCCATGCCGCCGGTTTGATGGCGGCGGCACCGTTAGGAGAACTTGACGCACAGCGTGGCGAGACGTTATGGCGTCTGCATGTAGATGCAGCGCAGACCCTAGCCAACCGCTTTGCGCCCGTCATGGACCGTGGCGGTCGGATTATCCTTTTGGGTAGCCGGACCTCGCGCGGAGCGGCAGGCCGTTCTCAGTATACGGCAAGCAAAGCGGCGCTGGTGGCACTGGCAAGAAGCTGGGCGGCGGAACTTGCCGCTGCGGGCATTACCGTTAACGTTATCGCCCCCGGCGCCACCGATACCCCAATGCTGCGCCAGCCAGGGCGCGAGAGTTCGCCGCCGAAGGCGCCGCCGCTCGGTAGATTGATTAAGCCACAGGAGGTGGCGTCGCTGGTGAGCTGGCTACTTAGCGAAGGGGCCGCTGCCATGACCGGACAAGAGCTGGTGATGTGTGGCGGCGCCTCGCTTGGTTAGGAGTACCCGGCTAAGCGTCGCGCCAGCCGGGGGAAACTATCATTAACCTTCGCGCAAATAGACCGTGCCGCGCAGATAGGTGGTCGCCTGGCCGCTAATCAGTACGCGGTCATCGCGCCATTGGCAGCGCAGCTCGCCGCTGCGCGCCGACACCTGGCGCGCCAGCAGGTCGGTTTTATTGAGCTTCGCTCCCCAGTAGGGGATCAGCATACTGTGGGTTGACCCGGTTACCGGATCTTCCGGTACCGATTCACCGGGGCAGAAAAAGCGGCTGACAAAATCGTACTCTTCGTCGGCCGCGCTAATGCAAATCATCTTATCCAGCGTCTCCAGCAGGGCCATATTCGGGCGCACCGCTTCAACCTGCGCCCGGTCGCGCAGAACCACCAGATAATCACGCCCTTCCCGCACCTCCAGCGCGTCATCGATGCCCAACCCGGCGAACAGCGCCGGCGGTACGTCATGCACCGGCGTGGTTTGCCAGGCGGGGAAATCCAGCGTCAGCCAGTCGCCGCTGCGCGTTACCCGTAGTTCACCGACAAAACGGGTGCTAAATACGATAGTTGCCGAGGGGTGGTCGAGATATTCAAAAATCACGTGCGATGCCGCGAGCGTGGCGTGGCCGCAGAGGTTAATCTCATCAAGCGTCGTGAACCAGCGCAGCTCATAGCCAGCGTCGGTGCGGACAAAAAACGCCGTTTCGGATTGATTATGCTGCTGCGCCATTTTTAAGAGCGTTTCATCAGGCAGCCATTCGCTGAGCGGGCATACTGCCGCCGCGTTGCCGCCAAAATTGCGATCGCTGAAGGCATCGACCAGGTAAAAATTGATTTCTTTCATCGTGCTCCCCTTTTTTATCGGCTATCAACATGACACATAAACCATTCCCGCACACTATTAGCCGAAAAATTAAGTTGTTAGCTGCCACAGGCGTCAGCAAAAAATGAGATACAGATCACAAAGTGATTGTATTTTCAGCAGCATTCGTTTTAAGATCGCCTCCTCTTCTTCTCATTACTACCAGCCCGGAATTTATGCTTACAAATACGGTCTCACGCAAGGTCGCGTGGCTGCGGGTCGTCACGCTGGCAATAGCCGCCTTTATCTTTAATACCACAGAATTTGCCCCGGTCGGCCTGCTGTCTGATATTGCCGACAGCTTCGGTATGGAAACGGCCCAGGTCGGGATCATGTTGACCATTTATGCCTGGGTAGTGGCATTGATGTCGCTGCCGTTCATGCTGCTGACCAGCAAGATGGAGCGCCGTCGCCTGCTCATTGGCCTGTTCGTGTTATTTATCGCCAGCCACGTATTGTCATTTTTCGCGTGGAACTTCACGGTGCTGGTGGTGAGCCGCATTGGCATCGCCTTCGCCCACGCGGTGTTCTGGTCGATCACCTCCGCGCTGGCTATCCGTATGGCCCCTCCCGGCAAGCGCGCCCAGGCGCTTAGCCTTATCGCCACCGGTACCGCGCTGGCCATGGTGTTCGGCATTCCTATTGGCCGTATCGTCGGACAATATTTTGGCTGGCGCACAACCTTCCTGGCCATTGGTCTTGGCGCTTTAGCGACGCTGGTGTGCCTGGCAAAACTATTGCCGGCGCTGCCAAGCGAACATTCCGGTTCGCTCAAGAGCCTGCCGGTGCTGTTCCGCCGTCCGGCGCTGCTCGGTATTTATCTGCTGACGGTTATCGTGGTGACCGCCCACTACACGGCATACAGCTATATTGAACCCTTCGTGCAGAACGTCGCAGGGTTGAGCGCTAATTTCGCCACTCTGCTGCTGTTGGTGCTCGGCGGCGCGGGTATTATTGGTAGTATTGTCTTCGGCAAGCTGGGAAACCAACATGCTTCCGGGTTGATTACCACCGCTATCGGCCTGCTGCTGGTATGCCTGCTGTTGCTGCTACCTGCCTCAAGGAACGCCAATCAGCTCATGCTGCTCAGCGTGTTCTGGGGGATCGCGATTATGGTCATCGGCCTCGGCATGCAGGTGAAAGTGCTGGCGCTGGCTTCGGATGCTACCGATGTGGCGATGTCGCTGTTTTCGGGAATTTTCAATATTGGTATTGGCGCCGGCGCGCTGGTCGGCAGCCAGGTGAGTACGCAACTGTCGATGTCGGCGATAGGCTACGTTGGCGCCGTACCGGCGCTGGTAGCGCTGGTGTGGTCGGTGATGATTTTCCGCCGCTGGCCATCGCCTGGCGATGAGCAGCAGCCGCACCACTCCCATTAGCCTTCAGCGAAGCCCGGCCGCTTACTGCCGGGCACGTGTATCGTATTGCTGCCCTCAGGCGTGGTAGTTGGTGATAATTTCCAGCACGCCGTTAATAATGAACTGCACGCCCATGCAGACCAGCAGGAAACCCATCAGGCGGGAAATCGCCTCGATACCGCCTTTCCCCACCAGCCGCATGATCGCTCCAGAGCTACGCAGGCAGCCCCACAGAATGATCCCCACCAGCGCAAAAATAATCGGCGGCGCGGCCAGCACGACCCATTCCGGGAAATCAACACCGTGTTTTACCGTCGAGGCGGAGCTGATAATCATCGCGATGGTGCCCGGCCCGGCGGTGCTGGGCATCGCCAACGGCACGAAGGCGATATTCGCCGTGGGTTCATCCTGCAGTTCTTCCGATTTGATCTTCGCTTCCATCGAATCGTGGGCTTTCTGCTGCGGAAACAGCATCCGAAAACCAATAAAAGCCACAATCAGACCGCCGGCGATACGCAGACCAGGAATGGAAATACCAAAGGTATTCATCACCACCTGACCGGCGTACCACGCCACCATCAGGATCGCAAAGACATACACCGATGCCATCAGCGACTGTCGATTACGCTCAGCGTTGTTCATATTGCCCGCCAGACCAAGGAACAATGCCACGGTGGTGAGCGGGTTCGCCAACGGTAAAATCACCGCCAGACCGATCCCTATTGCTTTAAAGAGTTCCAGCATAGTGAGTCAACATCCCGTTAAGTATTATTTTTTCAGTACAGTTTCACCCCGTGAGTATATCGACAGCAGCGACTCAGATGCCACATCCACGAAAAAAATCACGTCGATAAAAAATAACAAGCGTTAGTAAAATGAGAAAAAGTGACAACCGTCAAATTATCAATCTTTAGCAAATCGTGGCATCGGCGAATTCATAATGTTGACTTATGATTGCCGCGGCAATAATATCCATCGCAACTAAATAATTGCCTGGGCAACTATCATGGAAAACACTAACAATCTGTTCAACGAGATGATCCCTCTTGGCCGATTGATCCAGATGGTTAACCAGAAAAAAGATCGACTGCTCAACGACTATCTTTCACCCATGGATATCACCGCCACCCAGTTCCGGGTGCTCTGCTCCATTCGCTGTGAAGTATGTACAACACCCGTTGAGCTGAAGACCGTCCTGTCGGTCGATCCAGGCGCAATGACGCGCATGCTCGACAGGCTAGTCTGCAAAGGCTGGATAGAACGGTTGCCCAACCCAAATGACAAGCGCGGCGTTCTGGTGCAACTGACACCAGAAGGCGCAGCCCTTTGTGAGCACTGTCATCAGGTTGTGGGTCAAAAATTGCACCAGGAACTAACAAAAAATCTAACGGCAGACGAAGTGGTCATGCTTGAGCAACTGCTCAAGAAAGTCCTGCCGTAATAAGAAGAGGTAAGATGATGTCCAGACGCAATAACGACGCCATCACTATCCATAGTATTTTGTCGTGGATCGAAGAGAACCTGGAATCTCCATTATCGCTGGAGAAAGTTTCGGAGCGCTCAGGTTACTCCAAATGGCACCTGCAAAGAATGTTTAAGAAAGAGACCGGCCACTCGCTGGGCCAGTACATCCGCAGCCGCAAGCTGACGGAAATCGCGCAAAAACTCAAGCAGAGCAATGAGCCGATTTTGTATCTGGCCGAGCGCTACGGTTTTGAATCGCAGCAGACGCTGACGCGGACGTTTAAAAACTATTTCGATGTGCCGCCGCATAAATATCGCATCACCAACGTTCCGGGTGAATCCCGCTACCTGATGCCGCTAAATAATTATTGTTGTTAATCGCCTGCATAAAGACGTATTGAGGAAATCATGAAATTATTCGCTACCGCCGCCATCGTGCTAATGGCGCTGGCCGCAAGCCAGAGTTATGCGGAGCAAACCACTACTCCGGTTCGCCACAATAACCGGGATGCGATGATTATCCCTTCCGAACATAACGACTCGCCGTTTGATTTTAATCACATGGCTGCCGGCAATGATAAATCGGATGAGCTGGGCGTACCGTATTACAACTAACGCCCGCCCATTCCGCAATGACTCAAGCCCCGCTGAAGCGGGGCTTTTTTATCCCGGCTTCGTCGGGACGGTCATTACCGCGCTGCGCCGCGGCGCGCAAGCCGCAGACCGAACACGTTAATATAGAGCCCGCCCATAATCAGCGCCGCCCCCAACAGCTGTAGGCCATTGAGCCGTTCGCCAAGCAGCAGAGCCGCGCTCGCCATCCCGACTACCGGCACCAACAGCGACAGCGGCGCCACCCGCCAGGTTTCATAACGCCCGAGCAGCGCCCCCCAGATACCGTAACCAACGATGGTGGCGACAAACGCCAGATACATCAGCGACAGCACGGTCGTGGCGTCGATATTAACCAGGCTTGCCGCCATCGCCTGCGGGCCATCAATAATGCCAGACGCCAGCATGAACGGTAACACCGGAATCAACGCGCTCCACACCACCAGCGACATAATCGGCGGCTTATGTTGATGAGACATAATTTTCTTGTTGAAAATGTTGCCGCAGGCCCAGCTGAACGCCGCCGCCAGAGTCAGCATAAAGCCGACCAGCGGCACGTGCTGGCCGCCGAGGCTGGCCTCAACCAGTACCAATACGCCAAAAATAGCCAGCGCGATACCGGCGACCTGCTTTCCCTGTAACCGCTCGCCAAAGACAAAAGCGCCCAGCACGATAGTGAAAAAGGCCTGAGCCTGCAGTACCAGAGATGCCAAACCGGCTGGCATACCGAGGTTAATCGCGCAGAATAAAAAGGCGAACTGGCCGAAACTGATGGTCAGGCCGTAGCCCAGCAGCAGGCGCAGCGGTATTTTGGGCCGCGCAACGAACAGTAGCGCCGGAAACGCCACCAGTAAAAAACGTAACCCCGCCAGCATCAGCGGCGGCATATTGTGCAACCCGAGCTTAATCACCACAAAATTAAGCCCCCACACCACCACTACCAGCATTGCCAGCAGTCCATCTCTGCGCGTCATACGATGCCTCTGTCTTTCTGGTCAACGATGACCAAGGTCAAAGTAACCAAATTCCCGCCGCTCGAACAGATCATTATTTTTAGCAGGTGCTGAAGGCACTTTCCGACATAGAGCCCGCTATACAAGGCTCAGTTAGCATGCTATTTGTGATCGGGCACAACAAAAATAAAACACAACATCGGGCAAGGAAAAAATGACAACCACCATCAGGCGCTCAACGGTAGCGCTACTGGCGTCGTCGTTGCTGTTAACCATCGGCCGCGGCGCAACGCTTCCTTTTATGACGATTTATCTCACCCGCCGTTTTCAGCTGGAAGTCGACGTCATCGGCTATGCGCTCTCCGTCGCGCTGGTCGTCGGCGTTATCTTCAGCATGGGCTTCGGTATTCTTGCCGATAAGTTCGACAAAAAACGCTATATGCTGATCGCCATCGTGGCGTTTATCGCTGGCTTTATCGCCATCCCCGCGGTCAATAGCGTGGCGCTGGTGGTATTCTTTTTCTCATTGATCAACTGCGCTTATTCGGTTTTTTCTACCGTGCTGAAAGCCTGGTTTGCCGATGTGCTGACGCCGGAGAAAAAGGCGCGCATCTTTTCGCTCAACTATACCTTCCTCAATATCGGCTGGACCGTTGGGCCGCCAATTGGCACCCTACTGGTGATGCAGAGCATTAACCTGCCTTTCTGGCTGGCCGCGCTGTGTGCCGCCTTCCCGCTGGTGTTTATCCAGATCTTCGTCGAACGTACCTCTGCCGTTAGCGTGGAAGGTACCGCGCCGCAGTGGACGCCGTCGGTGCTTTTGCGCGATCGCGCCTTGCTGTGGTTTACTTTTTCCGGCTTACTGGCATCGTTTGTCGGCGGCTCATTTGCCTCCTGTATTTCGCAGTATGTACTCGCCGCAGGCACCAGCGACTTCGCGGAAAAAGTGGTCGCGGTAGTGCTGCCGGTCAACGCCGCGGTAGTGGTCGCGTTGCAATATGCCGTCGGGCGACGGCTTTCGGCGCGAAACATCCGCCCGCTGATGACCTTCGGCACCCTGTGCTATGTGTTGGGTCTCGGCGGTTTTATCCTCTCCGGTAATAATCTGCTGATGTGGGGCATTTCCGCCGCTATCTTTACCCTTGGCGAAGTTATTTATGCGCCGGGCGAATATATGTTGATCGATCAGATTGCCCCACCCGGTATGAAAGCCAGCTATTTTTCCGCCCAGTCGTTAGGCTGGTTAGGCGCGGCGTTCAACCCGATGCTGACCGGGATAATCCTCACCCATCTGCCGCACTGGTCGCTATTCTTCATCTTAATGCTGGCGATCGTCGCCGCCTGGCTGATGATTTTCCGCGGCATGAATGTGCGTCCCTGGCAAACCGTACAGGCGTAAACCCAGGCGTCATGCGGCTGTCGGGTTGCTGTCGCCTCTCTGTCGGGTGCCCGTCGTGGCGCCCGGCAGGTTAAAAAATCACACTGGTCTCAGGTTCCCATCCGGAGATTAACACCATGAACAGCAGTACCCGAGTAAAGCAATTACGTCTGCAGCGCGCCTGGTCCCAGGAACAACTTGCCGAACTGGCTGGCGTCAGCGTTCGCACTATCCAGCGGATCGAAAACGGCGATCGCCCGGGGTTAGAAACCCTGAGCGCTCTGGCGGCGGTGTTTGAGATAAATGTGGCCGAGCTCAGCGACGATGCTCCCGTCGGTCACGAAGCATCGCTCGATTTACGTATCGAAGAAGCGAAAAGCCGCCTGCATCAGGAGAGCCGTTTTTTTCGCTCGCTGAGCGTGGCGGTCACGGTTTGCGTTTTGTTGCTGGTGATTAATCATTTCACCCAACCGGACGTCTACTGGTCAGTGTGGGTGGCAATCATCTGGGGCGCGTTATTGCTGCTGCGGGGATTACGTCTGTTTGTCTTTGCCGGGTGGATCCGCCAGTGGCGGCAGGCGCGACTGCAGCGCCTGCTGCGTAAATAGAAAAAGCCCGCTTAATGCGGGCTATCTTGTTACCAGACCTGGGCGGCGATCCCAGTGACCAGCCGCACTTTATCCCACTGCTGGGCCTCGCTTAACGAATTGCCCTCTTCTGTGGAGGCAAAGCCGCACTGCGGGCTCAAGCAAATCTGCTCCAGCGGTACATACTGCGCCGCCTCCTGCAGGCGCGCCTTCACGCCTTCCGGATTTTCCAGTTCGCCGTTTTTGGTGGTGATCAGCCCAAGCACCACCTGCTGATGCCCTGGACGAATAAAGCGCAGCGGGGCAAAATCGCCGGAACGATCGTTGTCGTATTCAAGGAAAAACGCGTCGATGTTGACGCCGCCGAAGAGGATCTCCGCCACGGGCTCGTAGCCGCCTTCTGAAATCCAGGTCGAGCGGAAGTTACCGCGACAGACGTGCAAGCCGACGGTGAGATCCTGCGGCTTCCCTTCAAGGGCTTTATTCAGTACCCGGGCATAGGTACGCGCCAGTTCGTCCGGATCGTCACCGCGCTCGCGTACCTGCTGGCGTTGTTCGTCTGAACATAAATAGGCCCAGACGGTATCATCAAGCTGCAGATAACGGCAGCCAGCGTCATAGAAAGCGCGGATCGCATCACGCCAGGTGGTTGCTAGATCGTCGAAGTATTCAGCCAGGTCCGGGTATACCGTGCTATCGATATCTTTACGCCCGCCGCGGAAGTGCAGCACGCTGGGGCTGGGGATGGTCATTTTCGGCTGCGCATTGCCGCTGACGCTTTTCAAAAAGCGGAAATCTTCCAGCATTGGATGGTTGCCGAAGCCCAGTTTACCGGTCACGCGCACGCCGTGCGCTTTGGTCTGTACGCCGTTGAACTGAATACCTTTCTCTGAATCGTAACGTTCAACGCCTTCCAGACCGTCGAAGAAGTCGAAGTGCCACCACGCGCGCCGGAACTCACCGTCGGTCACCACGTGCAGGCCGCAATCGCACTGCTGCTGAACCAGTTGGCGGATGGCTTCATTCTCAATTTCACGCAGATGGCCGGCATCAATATTGCCTTCCGCCAGCTGCAGGCGCGCCTGCTTAATGGCGTTAGGACGTAAAAAACTGCCGACAATATCTGCGCGGAACGGGGCCTGGTGACGTTGCATGTTCTCTCCTTAACGGCAGGCAGGTAGTTGCCCGCCGTGATAATTCATTATTTGAATTTTTAGACTTCTGGATGTCTATATGTCCAGATACTGTCATGCGGAGAGAGCATCGGCAAACGAGAAAAATTCATGGCTGTTGAATTTATTTCATGTTGCTCGTTTCGCTGACGCTAAATGCGAACCCCTCATCCGCCCAACCGGTCAGGCCGCCGAGCATCATTTTTACCGGTCGGCCAAGCTGCGCCAGCTTTAACGCGGCAATATCCGCGCCGTTGCAGTGCGGCCCGGCGCAATACACGACAAACAGCGTTTCCGCGGGCCACTGCGCCATTCGCGCGGCATTGATCTCGCGATGCGGAAGATGCAGCGCGCCAGGCAGGTGGCGACGGGCGAAAACATCATGACTGCCTATCACATGCAGCAGCACAAAGTCCTGTTCACCGCGCTGCAAAGCGTGATGGACATCGGCGCAGTCGGTTTCGACACTCAGTTTATGGGCAAACCAGGCAGCGGCATCGGCCGGGGCGGCTGGCGTAAATTGGCTTACAACACTCATGGCGTATTCTCCTTGTCTGTGGTAACACTACTTTAACTACCACCCGACCTAGACCACCGCCCCCATTGATGACAGAAAACGCTGAAATCCTGACAACCAACAATGTGACACTGTCACCACCAAAAGTCGTCGTTCTGGCCTATGACGGCCTGTGTACCTTCGAGTTCGGCGTGGCGGTCGAGATTTTTGGTCTCCCGCGCCCTGAAATGGGCGATAGCTGGTATCGGTTCGCGGTCGCCGCCGTCGATGATGGCGAGCTTCGCGCCACCGGCGGTATTCGTATCGTCAGCGACGGCGGGCTGGCGCTGCTTAACGAAGCGGACACCATCGTCGTCCCCGGCTGGCGAGGCATAGAAAGCGAGGTTCCTCAGGCGCTGTGCCAGGCGCTGGCGGCAGCGTATGCGCGCGGCTGCAGAATCGTCTCTATCTGTTCCGGGGTATTTGTGCTCGCCGCCGCCGGATTGCTCAACGGCCGGCAGGCCACCACCCATTGGCGTTATACTGCCCGGCTGCAGGAGCGTTTTCCGTTGATTGAAGTGGTGGAAGACGTGCTGTACGTCGGCGATGCGCGGCTGATGACCTCCGCCGGCAGCGCCGCGGGCATCGATCTTTGTCTGCATCTGGTGCGCGAAGATTTCGGTCACGAAGCGGCGAACATCGTCGCCCGGCGGCTGGTGGTGTCGCCGCACCGCGACGGCGGGCAGGCGCAGCAGGTGATCCGCCCGGTAGCAACAGCGCGTGAAAGCCAGCGCCTCGGCCAGCTATTTGATTATCTGCATCAGCATCTCGCTGAGAGCCATACCCTTGCCTCGCTGGCGCAGCGAATGGATATGAGCCCGCGCACTTTCTTGCGTCGTTTTCAGCAGGCGACCGGTAAATCGCCGGCCCGCTGGCTGCTTGATGAGCGGTTGCTTCGCGCCCGCCAGCAGCTCACCGATAGCCGTCTCAGCATCGACAGAATCGCCGAAATCTGCGGTTTCGCTAATGCCAGTACGCTACGTCACCACTTTCGCCAGCATTTCGCCGTGAGTCCGCTGCAATATCGAAAAAAGTTTTCCCCCGTCAGTAGTAATATTAAGATGGCCAGCGACAATAATTCACGTCGTTGAATTACACCTGCAAGGATTAAGCTGATGAAAAAAGAGTGTCGCGTCGTTATCTATAAAGAGGGGCTGCTGGGCAGTATGTTTTTTGGCGAAGCGAAAGCCGATCCCGATAAAATGAGCCGGTTCCTCACTGAGTACACGCAGCAGGGCTGGGAAGTCAAAACCATGGCGGTCGAACGCCGCCGCAGCGCCCTGTTCTGGTCGCGCGAAGCCTATTTATTTGTGCTCGAACGCGCCATCTGATGCGTTAATTTATTTCATAAACATAACGCTATTCTGGTTAATCTTTTGTTTAGATTGACCAGGATATTATCTATTCAACAACCGTAAACCCTGTTCAATGAGGACAACATTAGCGCATAAATAAGATGGAGGTAGATCATGCTGGGAAATATGCATGTTTTCATGGCCGTACTGGGAACCATCCTGTTCTTTGGTTTTCTGGCCGCGTATCTAAGCCACAAATGGGATGACTGATGAACGACGATAATCCCCACCCGTAAGCGCCCCCTGCTGCTGTTGCACCAGGGGGCGTTCTGCGTTAAGTCACTTCTTTGAACGCCTGGCACATCATCCCCACCGCCTGTTTACTGCCGCTTATAAGGTCTTTCTGCGCTTGCGCGAATACATCACTTCATCGCTTTGTTTGAGCATATCCCCGAGCGTAGGATAACGACTGACATCGCTCTGTAGCTCGCCGTAAGAGTAATTAATGTTATAGGGTTTTCCTGACGTCTGGTTGTAATGATCGACACTCTCACGCAGCTTTTGCAAGAATGTGTCGGCACGCCCGTTGCGGGTAATGATGGCGGCGAACTCATCGCCGCCTAAACGGCCGACAACCTCGCCTGGCAGCAGATGTTGCGCCAGAAACGCCGCGAAGGTTTTTAGCACCTCGTCCCCCTCCGCATGCCCCCACAGATCGTTAATGGGTTTGAATTTATCGAGATCAAAAAAGACCAGGCTAAATGGCGTTGCGTTGCTAGTAAGCGTACGGAAACGTTTATCGCCGATACGGTAAAAGCCGCGCCGGTTAGCGATGCCGGTCAGACTGTCGGTCATCGCCATGCCAATCACCTGGAACTCATCCTCGACGATATACGCCAGATCCTTGAGGACGGCGATCTCTTCATCGTTAAACTCGCGCGGTGTGGTATGAATCAGGCATAGCGTGCCGGCCACGGCGCCATCGGGCAGATGGACAGGATAGCCCGCGTAGAAGCGGATATAGGGTTCGCCCGTCACCAACGGGTTATCATAAAAACGATCGTCATTGACCGCATCGTTAACGATGAATGCGCCGTCCTGCAAGATGGCGTGGGCGCAAAAAGAGATATCGCGCCGGGTCTGGCGAATCCCCAACCCCTGACAGGCGAGCAGCCACTGCCGTTCACGGTCGAGCAGGCTGATGAGTACCACCGGCACCTGAAAAATTCTTTTAGCCAGCCGGGTGAGGCGTTCGAAACGCTCATCATCACGGGTATCGAGCAGGTCCGCCAGATACAGCGATTTCAGTCTTTCTTCTTCATTTTCCGGTACGCCTGGGAATTTCATAAAGCCTCATTGCAATAAAGCGAAAAAATCAGATGGCGGGATTAATGAGCAGCCGATGAAAAGCGCGTCAGCGCCCCATACCAGTCATAGCTGCCCTGGGTACCAATTTCGCGTTCCCCCTCTTGCAGCTTCAGCAGAAAACGTCGTTTGTTGAGCTGATCGAGGTTATGAAAGTAATTCGCCAGCCGTCGGGCTAAATCTTCATACATGGCGAAAGCCACCGCGGTCCCTTGCGCCGCATCGGCGCATTTAGCAAATTCGTTCTTAATCGCCTGAAAATCATCGTTCATTGAAAGCACCACCTCCTGTCGCAATGTCATCAGTATGGTTAGCCCTGGCCGTTTTTTCCATCCCAATAGCTATCCGCATTTTATGCTGGCTTAAAAAATACGGCCCAGGGAAGCGCCGAGACCCACGCCATGAAAAACAATGCGTTTATGCTGTTATCAGCGCAAATTATCGGCAATCAGCAGAAGATAATAAAATCGCCAGCGACGAGCCAGGGGTGAATAGGCAAAAAAAAACCGCCATGTGACTGGCGGTGAATAAATGCTTGCATGGATAGATCGTAGATTGTATTTAGCGTTTTCGTAGGAGTGCGTCGGGACTTCCTACGTCTGACTCGCAGGCTAGCACGCCCTTGTTCAATAAATCTTAAACCGCAGACGTACTCATAGCTTCTCCACCAGCGCTTTAAGTTCCGCGATCAGCGGCGCGGTATTATCCTGCGTCGCGAGCGGCCAGGTCGACTGACGTACCACCAGCCGCGCCGGCAGCAGTTCGCGCAGGCGGCCGGTCGGCGCCGCCATCTGCTGCATCAGTAATTCCACCGCCCGGCGGCCTAACAGATCAAAATCCTGGGCGACGGTGGTAAGCGGCGGCTGAAAGTAAAGGCTATCGGCCGTATCGTCATAACCGGTCACCGAAATCGCCTGGCTGCCGCGTCGATTAAGCTGCGCCAGCGCGCTTAGCACCCCGAGTGCCATCTGATCGTTGGCGACCACGATCGCGCTTAATTTCGGGTTTTTATGCAGCAACTCGAAGGTTTTTTGCCAGCCGCTGGCGGCGCTCCAGTCGCCGAACACCGTGATCGATTGACTGACCCCAAGCCGGTGCAGCGTCTCGCGCCAGCTGCCGAGGCGCATCCGCGCCGACACCGAGCTTTCCGGCCCGGCCAACAGGCCAAACTCTCGGTGACCTAATTCCCAAAGGTGGCGCACGCAGGCGCCGCAGCCATCGCGATGATCGAAACGCACGCAGGAGACATCTGTCTCCGGCGAGACATCGAGAAACAAACAGGCGATATCCGTATTTTCCGCCGCCAGCCGTTCGGCGACGCTGCTCTCCAGCGGCAGGCTGATAATGGCGCCTCGAATATGCTGGGCGCGAAACTCATCCAGCCGCGCCTGCAGCGCCGGGTAATCACTTTGCGCCGGCATGGCGATGGCGACCTCCAGCCCCTGCTCACCGGCATACCTTTTCACCGCCGCGGCAATTTGCGACGGCGCGTGTAAGGTCAACGACGCGGTGATAAGCCCTATCGATGCCGCCGCTTTGCCCGCCAATAGCTGTGCCGAACGGTTAGGTACATAGTGCAGCGTCTGCATCGCGCGCAGCACCTTTTCACGGGTGCGCTGCGCCACAATCTGTGGGTTATTCACCACCCGCGACACCGTCTGCTGCGAAACGCCCGCCTCGCGGGCGACATCTTCTAAAGTGGCTGAACGGCGCTGCATCGCGTACTCCTGTCAGTGAAAACGGCGTAATGTCTTACGCTAACATTTTATGTCTTCCTTACGACAAAAATCTGCTATTTGCGCCGTGATTCGTGATCGTGAATGGGTTTCATTTTCGCCAACATTGCGGGTCTGTGGAAAATACCCGATAACCCGATGAGATTGTTTAGCGAATAACATTTATTACCATTATCCGTCAGGTATGCGTATGCAACGATATGATTCAGGCGCCGCTCGCGGCCCCGCTTTTCACGAAGTTCTGGCCCGCGAGGACTGGCAAAACCAGACTATCACTCACCTCAACCGCCTGCCCGCCCATCCCTCTTTTGCCAGCTGGCGCGATGCCGATGCGGCGCGCGACAACCGCCCTTCCGACCGCCGCCGTCAGCTGGACGGCGAATGGCAATTTTCCTATGCCCGTAGTCCGTTTCAGGTGGATGCCAACTGGCTGCAGCATGACCTGCCCGACAGCCGCCCGACGCCGGTGCCTTCAAACTGGCAAATGGAGGGCTATGACGCGCCGATTTACAGCAACGTCCGCTATCCGATTGATACCGTGCCGCCGCGGGTGCCCGAAGACAACCCTACCGGCTGCTATTCGCTACAGTTGACCGTCGATGAGGCGTGGCGGGTCGAAGGGCAAACGCAAATTATCTTTGACGGCGTTAACTCCGCGTTTCATCTGTGGTGCAACGGCGAGTGGGTCGGCTACTCCCAGGATAGCCGTCTGCCCGCCGCCTTTGATTTAAGCCCGTTTCTGCAGCAAGGCGCCAACCGCCTGTGCGTGATGGTGATGCGCTGGAGCGCGGGCAGCTGGCTTGAAGATCAGGATATGTGGCGCATGAGCGGTATCTTCCGTTCGGTGTGGTTACTGCATAAACCGCAGGTCCGCCTCAGCGATGTGCAATTAACCCCGCAGCTCGATGCTCTATATCGCGACGCGCAATTGCAGGTCAAGCTTAGCGTCGAGGCCGCGCCTGAAGCGCTGGCGGCGCTGGAAATTGACGTCGCGCTGTGGGATGGCAAAACGCGCCTTGCCAGCCAGCGCCAGCCGCTGGGTACGCCGATTATCGATGAACGCGGCAGCTACGGCGAGCGGGCAATTGTCAATCTCGATATTGAGCGCCCGCGGCTGTGGAGCGCCGAGCAGCCGCATTGTTACCGCGCGGTGGTATCGCTATGGCGCGGCGAGACGTTGCTTGAAGCGGAAGGCTGGGATATTGGTTTTCGCCAGGTAGAAATCCGCGACGGGCTACTGTTGCTCAACGGCAAGCCGCTATTGATTCGCGGCGTCAACCGCCACGAACATCATCATCAGCGCGGCCAGGTGGTCAACGAAGAGGATATGGTGCAGGACATTCTGCTGATGAAGCAGAACAATTTCAACGCCGTGCGCTGTTCGCACTACCCCAACGCCCCGCGCTGGTACGAGCTATGCAACCGCTACGGCCTGTACGTGGTGGACGAAGCCAATATCGAAACTCACGGCATGGTACCGATGAATCGGCTGTCTGACGATCCGGCCTGGCTTGCCGCTTACAGCGCGCGCGTCACCCGTATGGTGCAGAGCAACCGCAATCATCCCTCGATCATTATCTGGTCGCTGGGTAATGAGTCCGGCTGCGGCGACAACCATCAGGCCATGTACCAGTGGTTGAAGCATAACGACCCTTCGCGTCCGGTACAGTATGAAGGCGGCGGCGCCGACAGCAGCGCCACCGATATTATCTGCCCGATGTACGCCCGCGTCGAGCGCGACCAGCCGTTCCCGGCGGTACCCAAATGGTCGATCAAGAAGTGGATCGGGATGCCCGGCGAACAACGCCCGCTGATCCTCTGCGAATACGCCCACGCGATGGGCAATAGCCTGGGGAATTTCGCCGATTACTGGCAGGCTTTCCGCGACTATCCTCGCCTGCAGGGCGGTTTTATCTGGGATTGGGCCGACCAGGCAATCGAGAAAACGTTCCCGGATGGTAGCGTCGGCTGGGCCTATGGCGGCGATTTCGGCGATAAACCTAACGACCGGCAGTTCTGCATGAATGGCCTGGTATTCCCCGACCGGCGCGCCCATCCTTCGCTCATCGAGGCCAAACATGCGCAACAGTATTTCCAGTTCGCCTTGCTGGAGCAAAGTCCGCTGCGGATTGCTATCACCAGCGAATATCTGTTCCGCGTCACCGATAACGAAATGCTGCGCTGGCAGGTTCAGTGCGCGGGAGAAACGATAGCCAGCGGCGACTTAGCGCTGGCGCTGCAGCCGCAAGGACGGGCGGAATTGATTCTTAGCGACTGCCTGGCCCTGCCGCGCGGCGCCCGTGATGTCTGGCTGCAGCTCGAAGTGATCCAGCCGCAGGCGACGTCATGGTCTGAGCCCGGTCACCGCGTCGCCTGGCAGCAGCTAGCGCTTGCCGCGCCGCTGGCGCTATCTGAGACGTCCGCCGAAGGCCCGGCGCCGGTCCTGACGATCGAACCCACGCTCTATCAGGTCAGCGTCGGATCCCAGCGCTGGATTATCGATCGTCAGAGCGGACGTTTAAGCGAATGGTATGCCGCGGGCAAACAGCAGTTGCTGACCCCGCTGGCGGATCAGTTTATCCGTGCGCCGCTGGACAATGATATTGGCGTCAGCGAAGTCGAACGTATCGATCCGAACGCCTGGGTCGAGCGCTGGAAGAGCGCCGGTCTGTATTCGTTGACGACCCGCTGCGTGAAATGCGAGGCGCAGCAGCTGGCGCGGGAGGTGATCGTTGATAGCCACTGGCACTATCTGCGCGGCGAGGAGACGGTCATTGCCAGCCACTGGCGCATGACCTTCACGGCCGACGGCGGGCTCCAGATCACCGTTGATGGCGAACGTGCCGCAACGTTACCGCCGCTGGCGCGCGTCGGGCTGCGCTTCCAGGTCGCCGATCAACATGCCGAAGTCAGCTGGTTGGGATTAGGGCCGCACGAAAACTATCCGGATCGCAAAAGCAGCGCCTGTTTTTCGCGCTGGCAACAGCCGCTTTGCGAGATGAGTACGCCCTATATCTTCCCCAGCGAAAACGGTCTGCGCTGCGATTGCAAAGCGCTGGACTGGGGATGCTGGCACGTCGCAGGCCAGTTCCACTTCTCGGTGCAGCCGTACAGTACGGAACAGCTGATGACGACCGATCACTGGCATCGTATGACGCCGGAAAAAGGCGTCTGGATCACGCTCGACGGCCAGCATATGGGCGTTGGCGGCGATGATTCCTGGACACCAAGCGTTCTGTCACAGTGGCTGCTGCTCGAGGCCAAATGGCACTATCAGGTTACGCTTCATTGTCAATAATAACGGGGGCTTCGGCCCCCACCGCACAGGTATAATAAGATATGAAACTCTCTGAACTCACGCCCCGCGAACGGCATAATTTTATCTATTTCATGCTGTTCTTTTTCTTTTACTATTTCATTATGTCGGCTTACTTTCCCTTTTTTCCGGTGTGGCTGGCGGAAGTAAATCATTTAACGAAAACCGAAACGGGGATTGTTTTCTCCTCCATTTCGCTGTTCGCGATAATATTCCAACCGGTGTTTGGTCTGATTTCCGATAAGCTCGGGCTGCGTAAACATCTGCTGTGGACCATTACCGTACTGCTTATTTTGTTCGCCCCGTTCTTTATTTTTGTCTTCTCGCCGCTGCTGCAAATGAACATTATCGCCGGCGCGCTGGTGGGAGGAATTTATTTAGGCGTGGTGTTTTCCAGCGGTTCCGGCGCGGTCGAGGCCTATATTGAACGCGTCAGCCGCGCCAACCGTTTTGAATACGGCAAAGTACGCGTCTCCGGCTGCGTCGGCTGGGCGCTGTGCGCGTCAATTACCGGCATCTTGTTCGGTATCGACCCTAACATTACCTTCTGGATAGCCTCCGGTTTTGCGCTGGTGCTTGGCGTGTTGTTATGGCTATCGCGCCCGGAGGCCAGCAGCAGCGCGCAGGTTATCGACGCCATCGGCGCCAACCGCCAGGCCTTTTCACTGCGTACGGCGGCCGAACTGCTGCGAATGCCGCGCTTCTGGGGATTTATTATTTATGTGGTAGGCGTCGCCAGCGTCTATGACGTTTTCGACCAACAGTTCGCTAACTTTTTTAAAGGCTTTTTCGCCACGCCGCAGCGTGGGACCGAGGTCTTCGGCTTTGTCACCACCGGCGGTGAATTACTCAACGCGCTGATTATGTTCTGCGCCCCGGCAATTATTAACCGCATCGGCGCGAAAAACGCCCTGCTGACCGCCGGCATAATTATGTCGATGCGCATCCTCGGATCTTCTTTTGCGACTTCGGCGGTGGAAGTGGTCATTTTAAAAATGCTGCACATGTTTGAATTACCATTCCTGCTGGTCGGCACTTTCAAATATATTTCTTCCGCATTTAACCCTAAGCTTTCCGCCACCCTATTTTTAATCGGCTTTAACCTGTCGAAACAGCTTTCCGGGGTAGTGCTTTCGGCTTGGGTGGGACGGATGTACGACACCGTAGGTTTTCACCAGGCCTACCTGATCCTCGGCTCAATCACCCTGAGCTTTACCCTGATATCGCTATTTACCTTAAAAGGTAGTAAGACACTGCTGCCTACAGCAGAGTATAACAATGCGTCCTGAGATTATCCTTCCGTCACGGATGACGGAGACGCCGCTTTGATTTGCGTTTGCCCGCCGCTATTCTCCAGTTCGTAGAGGCGGCACTCCGCTCGCGCTGAGATCAATTGCGCCAGTTCTGCCGAGTGGCTGGTAAGCCAGATCTGGCTATAGCGTGACGCTTCGACAATCAGACGCGCCAGCGCCGGGAACATCTGGCGATGCAGGCTGTTTTCCGGCTCATTAATGGCGAGAAACGCCGGTGGCCGTGGGCTGAGTAACGCGACCGCCAGGCACAAAAAACGCAGGGTGCCGTCAGACATCTCCGCCGCCAGCAGCGGCCGATAAATCCCCTCCCGGCGCATCTTCATCACGAAACGCGAGTTGTCGTTCTCGCAGAAAAAGGTACAGTCGGGGAACGCTTCGCCGAGGATTTCGTGCAGCAACTCCTCAGCGCCGATTTCGACGATAGTCTGAAAGGCCGCCGCCAGATTGCCGCCATCGCTATCGAGCACCGGTGAACGGTAGCCGACCGTCGGCTGGCGGAGCGGTGAAAGCCTGCCGATGGCAAACTCATGGTAAAAACGCCAGCGGCGCATGGTCTCCCGCACGCGCGACACTTCCGGGAAACGATGCGGTTCGCCTAGCTGGCCGAAAATAGACTCGTTTTCGTAAATAGTATCGGTGAAGGTACTTTTTTCGCCATTGACATCAATCAGAAACGCCGCCTGGTTTTTCCGCTGCAGTACCCGTGACGATGGCCGGCGGTTAAAACCCGATAGCCAGATATTCTCTTCTTTAACGATCGGGTCAAGCATGAATTGCGTTGGGTACGGCAGTTTTTCCGGAAACCCGACCTGCAATTCGTATTCAAATTCGTCGGTCAGGCAGGCGATTTGCAGACGCCGTGGGTGGCGGTCGGTCGGCGCCTGTTTCCCCGACCACATGATATTCTCAAGCCCACCCTCCTCGCTGACATAGCTGGAAAACTGGCCGCTGGCCGAGGCGGTTAACAGGTGAATCGCTTTGTAGATGTTCGATTTTCCGCAACCGTTAGGGCCAAACACGATATTCAGCGGCCCGAGTTCCAGTTCAATCGCCCTGACGGAACGGAAATTGTTAATACGAATGCGGTTAATCATACCTGTCCTCAGGCGCGCCGATGCTCAACTGAGCGATTTTTTCATCCCGCGCGTTAGCGCGACTCTGGCGAGTTTATCGGCATCCAGATGTGAATCACTAAAGACGCCGAAAAACAGGCGTTCATCATCAATAACCTGCGACACGACCCGGTAGTTCAACGGCTGTCCGGATGGCGCGCCGTACTGCGCAGGAGTGACGGAAACTTCCGTCGCGGTGTCGGCGACGCTAACCAGCAGACCATCTGCTTTGCCGCCAACCAGCATGACCTTAATTAACGGGTGCACTGTGTTCCTCCCGAGTGGGGTCAAAAATGTCATTGAACAAGTCCCTGGACACGCTGAAGCGCCGCAGGAAAAAACATCGTCGTATGTACTTTTTTATAGTTCATAGCGGCCTGGAGTATAAAAAAAAACGAATTGCACTTTGTAAGCACGCATTATTAGTAGTAAAGGCCGACAAATGATGAAGGAAAAAAGTGGAATTGTGAATCTTAACAACTCTTATTTGTTGCTCAGGGCGTTGAGAATGGTCGCAAAATGTACATTGGTTACAGTGGGATGCCGCGGTATTTGGTAGCCGGACAAGACGCGATGCGCCGCCTCGGGGGATAAAACCGGGCGGCGACGAATAGCACAGTATCTACAAGCCGCGATTTTTCAACATCGGCTCGATCAGCGGATCGTGCCCACGCCAGTCGCGATACAGCGCTTCGAGATCGCAGCTGTTACCGCGCGACAAAATCGCCTCGCGGAAGCGCTGGCCGTTTTCCCGGGTTAATCCCCCCTGCTCGACAAACCACTGATAACCATCGTCGGCGAGCATTTGCGTCCACAAATAGGCATAGTAGCCCGCCGCATAACCGCCGCCGAAAATATGCGAGAAATAGCTGCTGCGATAGCGCGGCGGAACTGCCGCCAGATCCATCTGCTCCTCGCGCAGCGATTGCTGTTCAAAAGCATCGACATCCTGCGGCAGCGCCTGCGGGGTGACGCTGTGCCAGCGCATGTCCAGCAGCGCCGCCGCCAGCAGTTCGCTCATGTCATAACCCTTATTGAACGTTGAGGCGCGGAACATGCTGTCGCGCAGATCATCGGGCATGGCTTCGCCGGTCTGGTAGTGCTTCGCATAATGGGCGAAGACCTGCGGCTCGCTGGCCCAATGTTCATAAATCTGCGACGGGAATTCCACGAAATCACGCGGCGTATTGGTGCCTGAAAGACTCGCATAGCGCTGGTTAGCGAACAGGCCGTGCAGCGCATGGCCAAATTCGTGGAACAGCGTGATGACGTCATCCCACGACAGCAGCGCGCAGCCGCCGGCTTTTGGTTTCTGGTAGTTGCAAACGTTGTAAATCACCGGACGCTGGGCACGCAGCGTCGATTGCTCGACAAACACATCCATCCAGGCGCCGCCGCTTTTGCTGTCACGCGAGAAGTAGTCGCCGTAAAACAGCGCCATTCCTTCGCCGTTGGCATCAAAGATTTCCCATACCCGTACATCGGGATGGTAAAGCGGAATATCAAAACGTTCGACAAAACGAATGCCAAACAGTTGGGAGGCGGTCCAGAACACGCCATCTTCCAGCACCCGATCCAGGGCGAAATAGGGTTTTAGCTGCGCTTCATCGATGGCGAATTTAGCGCGCCGCACCTGCTCGCCGTAATATAACCAGTCCCAGGCCGCAGCCTGAAAATCGCCGCCCTCTTCATCAATAACCTGCTGGATGTCGGCAAGCTCCTGTTCGGCGCGACGGCGGGCCGCCGGCGCGATGCGGCGCATAAAAGCCAAAGCCTCAGACGGCGTTTTCGCCATCTGGTCAGCCATCGACCAGCTCGCGTAATCGGCGACGCCGAGCAATGCGGCCTTACGCGCGCGGATTTCCGCCAGCCGCAAAACCAGTTCACGGGTATCGTTGGCATCGCCCTTCTGGTTACGCGTCCAGCCCGCAGTGAATAGATTGTGCCGGGTCTGGCGATCGGCAAGGGCCTGTAGCGCCGGTTGCTGGGTGGTATTGGTCAGCGCCAGCAGCCAACGGTCCTGCAGGCCTTTATCGCGCGCGGCATCGGCGGCGGCGGCAATCTCATCCGCGGCCAGCCCGTCGAGCTGGTGTTGATAATCGACAACCAGACCGCCGGACTTCACCGCCGCCAGCAGACGCTGCTGGAACTGACTTTGCAGCGACGCCTCCTCGGTATTCAATGCTTTTAGCGCGGTTTTCTGCTCTTGCGCCAGCGCGGCTCCCGCCAGCTGGAAACGCTGCCAGCTCACCTCAAGCAGACGCCGCGACTCCGGATCCAGATTCAGGGCGTCGCGCTGCTGCCAGACCTGTTTGACTCGCTGGTACAGCGCATCGTTGAGCCAGATATCGTTGCCAAGCTCGGCGAGCTCGGCGGAGAATTGTTCGTCCAGTTGCTGTATCAGCGGATTAGTATTCGCCCCGGCCATGGCGAAAAAGACCCGGGTCACCCGGCCCAGGAGCTGGCCGCTCTGCTCCAACGCGACCAGGGTATTGTCAAAATCCGCCGGCGCCGGATTGTTGACGATTGCCGCAATCTCCTCGCGCTGGCGCCGAACGCCTTCATCAAAAGCCGGGCGATAATGGCTATCTGCAATCAAATCAAAATGCGGCGCCTGGTACGGCAGTAGGCTGACGTGTAAAAAGGGATTATTGTCCGTCATCATTCTCTCCTGAACGCGGGTATCCACTAAGATTAGGCAACTCATTGATTGGCCGCAATGATTTATCCAGCCAGCGCGCTATACCAACAGATGACGATACGATTTTCCTTTACCGCGCGGCGTTAACGCGTGCTATGTTATGACAACACAAAAAGCTTTGAGGAACAGTAAGATGATTATTCTGGTGACTGGTGCAACTGCTGGATTTGGCGAAAGTATTACTCGTCGTTTTATCGCTAACGGCCACAAAGTGATCGCCACCGGGCGTCGTGAAGAGCGCCTGAAGACGCTCAAAGAGGAGCTTGGCGATAACCTGTATACCGCGCAACTCGACGTGCGTAATCGCGCCGCCATCGAAGAGATGATTGCCGGGCTGCCCGCGGACTGGCAGTCTATCGATGTTCTGGTGAATAACGCCGGCCTGGCATTGGGTCTGGAACCCGCTCATCGCGCCAGCGTCGAAGACTGGGAAGACATGATCGATACCAATAATAAAGGCCTGGTGTACATGACCCGCGCGGTGTTGCCGGGGATGGTGGAGCGTAATCGCGGCCATATTATTAATATCGGTTCGACCGCCGGTAGCTGGCCCTACGCCGGCGGCAACGTCTACGGCGCGACCAAAGCTTTCGTACGCCAGTTCAGCCTGAATCTGCGCACTGATTTGCACGGCACCGCGGTTCGCGTCACCGATATCGAGCCGGGCCTGGTAGGCGGCACCGAGTTCTCCAACGTCCGTTTTAAAGGCGACGATGCGAAAGCCGGTAAAACTTACGAGAACACCCAGGCGCTGACGCCGGAAGATGTCACCGAAGCGGTGTGGTGGGTCGCGAATCTGCCGAAACATGTCAACATTAACACGCTGGAAATGATGCCGGTCAGCCAGAGCTTCGCCGGGCTCAGCGTCCATCGTCAGGGCTAACGCCCTCAGCGGCCTGGCCTGCGGGCCAGGTCTGGGCGGAACGGCAAAAAACGAGTAAAATAATGCTCATAACCCATTAAAAAGTAATCATCAATGGCCGCAGAAACGCAACTGAATCCGACCCAGCCCGTCAATCAGCAAATCTATCGCATCCTTCGCCGGGATATTGTCCATTGCCTGATCCCGCCGGGAACCCCGCTGTCAGAGAAAGAGGTGTCGGTGCGGTTTGATGTTTCGCGCCAGCCGGTACGGGAAGCCTTCATCAAATTAGCGGAAAACGGGCTGATTCAGATCCGTCCCCAGCGCGGCAGCTATGTGAATAAAATCTCAATGACCCAGGTGCGCAACGGCTGTTTCGTGCGCCAGGCTATTGAGTGCGCGGTAGTGCGCCGCGCAGGAACGATGATCAACGATGAACAGCTCTATCAGCTGGAACAAAACCTCAACCAGCAGCGGGTGGCGGTTGAACGTCAGCAGCTCAATGATTTTTTCCAGCTCGATGACGAATTTCACCAGAAATTATCCCTTATCGCCGACTGCCAGCTGGCGTGGGACACCATTGAAAATATCAAGGCGACCATCGATCGGGTACGCTATATGAGCCTTGACCACGTGACTCCGCCCGATATGCTGCTGCGTCAGCATCTCGATATTTTTCAGGCACTGGAAAAACGCGATCTTGATGCCGTAGAAAAGGCGATGAATATTCACCTGCATGAAATTAGCGAGTCGGTTTTGTTGATTCGTCAGGAAAATAGCGAGTGGTTCAGCGAAGAATAATGGGTTAAGCGGCAGCCAACGTTGCGTCAGCTGCCGTAAAATAGATTACCGAACCACTAACACCGGAATTTTGGCATAGCGTAAAATGGACTCGGCGTTAGAACCGAGGAGATGAGTTGATATACCCGGCTTGCGTGAACCAATAACGATAACGTCAAAATTCTCTTTTTCGCTCAGCGCTAATATTTCATCACGCACATTGCCAAAAACAATGCGGGTATGGATCCGCGACGCCGGGATTGAAAACAATCGCGACAGATCGCGCATTTTCTTTTCCGACTCTTCTTTCATGAAGGCTTCAAATTTACGAATATCCGCCGTGAAGCCGCGCAGCAAAGAACTGGTGCTGTTTGGCAGCACGTTCAGCAACGTGATTTCACCTTCTTCGGCAGATGCTAAAAAATCCGCGTGACGAACGGCCTTATCGCTTAAATCCATTTCAAACACATCGACCGGCAATAATATCTTTTTGTACATAGCCTGAGCTCCTTAGTCCTGAAGAAACCGTTGGGGGGATTTTATTCTGTCATATTTAAGCGTGTGGGAATACGATCAATCACCCAAATAAATACTTCAGAGATAAAAATAAACATCAACAATATATAATTAATTATGGAAAGTTAGAGTTATGTATAGACGGGAAATATCAGAGGCTATTCGTATTGCTAATACAAAAATAGCCCGACTCGCTATGCGATGCCGGGCTATGAATGGAATGATGTTTTTTTACTGGCCTTTAGCCCATTCGCCGACGGTCGCCTTGGCGCCGTGAATCTGTAAAGAGAGATACGCCGCCGTCACCGCATCGACAAAACGCGGTTCCTGCGGCAGACTTTCGCCGAAAATGGCCTTAATACCCAGCAGCGCCTGCACGCGTTCGCTACCCTCTTTACTACCCTGCACCGCCTGTTGAATGACCGGCAGCAGCGGATCGCTGATTTCAATCGCCTGCCCCTTGTCATCGACACCGCTCACGTAGCGCATCCAGCCGGCAATACCCAGCGCAAGCAGGCTGAAATCACTGTGATGCGCCAGGTGCCAGCGCACGGAGTCCAACATACGCTGCGGGAGCTTCTGGCTACCGTCCATAGCAATCTGCCAGGTGCGGTGCTTAAGCGCCGGATTGCTATAACGCTCAATGAGCAAACCCGCATAACGCGCCAGATCCACGCCCTGTACACTCAGCGTCGGCGCTTGCTCTTGCAACATTAACGCCTGCGCGGCACGGCGGTAGTTATCATCCTGCATGCAATCATTGATATGCTGATAACCGGCGAGATAGCCCAGATAAGCGAGGAACGAATGGCTGCCGTTGAGCATTCGCAGCTTCATCTCCTCAAACGGCACGACGTCAGTGACCAGCTCCGCGCCGGCTTTCTCCCACTGCGGACGACCGGCGACGAAGTTATCTTCGATAACCCACTGGCGGAACGGTTCACAGGCCACACCGGCCGGATCGCGCACCCCGGTGAGTTGTTCAATTTTATCCAGCGTATCAGCGGTCACTGCCGGAACGATCCGGTCGACCATTGTGGAAGGGAACGTCACGTTCTGCTCAATCCACTGCGCCAGTTCGTTATCAACGGCGCGGGCATACGCACAAACTACGTTGCGCATTACGTGGCCGTTTTCCGGCATATTATCGCAGGACATGACGCTGAAAGCCGGCAGACCGGCGGCGCGACGGCGCGCCAGCGCTTCTACCACCACGCCCGGCGCCGATTTCGGCTGGTGTGGAGTTTGCAGATCGGCGGCAATCAGCGGGTTATCAAGCTGCAGCTGACCGGTGGCCGGAGAGTGGCAGTAGCCTTTTTCGGTGATGGTCAGCGAGACAATCGCTACCTGAGGCTCGCACATTTTCGCCAACACGCTTTCCAGGCCATCGACCTGCGCATGCATCGCCTGCTTCACCACGCCGACGACGCGTGCGGTCCAGGCATCGGCGGACATTTCAGCCACCGTATAGAGCAAGTCCTGCTGTTGCAAATCGGCAATCTGTTGCTCACCGCCAATGAGGTTCACTTCGGTATAGCCCCAGTCGCTGCCGTGTTCTGTGGCAAGGATATCGGCATACACCGCCTGATGGGCGCGGTGAAAAGCCCCAAAACCGAGATGAACGATGCGAGAAACCAGCTTGCTGCGATCGTAAGAAGGAAGCGTTGCCCTGGCGTTTAAAAGCGTGTTTTCCATGGTGTCTCTCATTTTTATGATGACTGATAAATCATTCTCAAACAGAATGTTTTGGTGAGGTAAACCATCGCACGCAATTGGTATGACATCTTTGATTTTCATCAACTACCATACAAGAAGATCCGGCGCTGTCGCGTTTCGTGATCCTGCGCGCAATGGCGGGGATGAGCCGGGAGTATCCCGGCTAGATAACGTTAACGACGAGATTATGATTTCGCGTATTGGCCATTCGCGTTTAGCGCCTGACGCGTACCGGCGTCCGCCGCATCGTGGTCCAGACTCAGGTCACGGTCACACACTTCCGGCATCAGTAATGACGAGATGAGACCGATAGCTGAATAACAGATCAGCATCGCGACAATCGGCCACCACGAACCGGTTACGTTACAGAAGATACCGGCCAGCACCGGCCCGAATCCCACCGCCACCAGACCGCCAGCCTCTTTGGAGATAGCCATTCTGGTAAAGCGATTACGCGAGCCGAACATTTCCGCCATGGTGATATTTTCCAGCGCAAACAGACCCAGTACCGCCACGTTATGAATAACAATCAGGGACAGCATAATGGTGCTGGCGCTATAGCTTTTATCGACAATAATAGCCAGCATCGGCCAGGCCAGAATAATGGCGGAAATATTGACAATAATATAAGGTAAACGGCGCCCAACTTTATCCGACAGCCAGCCTAACAGTGGGATAGTAATAAAGCCAATCACTGAGCTAATCATTAAGGCATCGGTCGGAATCGCTTTATCAAATAATAGACTTTGAACCAGATATCCCGCGAGAAATGTTTGCAATAAACCGGAATTACCGGCCTGTCCAAAGCGTAAACCGGTCGCCAGCCAGAATGATTTACTTTTTAACATCGCGCCGAAGGTATTATGCGCAGCGGCGGCTTTAGCCTTAACTTCATCGGCTTCGTTGACCTGTTCAAATACCGGGCTCTCTTTCAGATTTAAACGCAGCCAAATGGCAAAGATCATTACCACGACGCTTGCAAGGAACGGAATACGCCAGCCCCAGGCGATGAGTTGTTCGCGATCGAGCAGGAAGAACATCACTGCCCAGATGGCCGTGGCGCTCAGCGTCCCGCAGTTGGTGCCCATCTCCACCAGAGAAGAGATGATGCCGCGTTTGCCTTTCGGCGCATATTCCGCCAGCATGGTACCGGCGCCGGAAATTTCGGCGCCCGCTCCCAGCCCCTGAATAATACGCAGGGTCACCAGTAACACCGGCGCAAAAATACCAATCTGCGCATAGGTGGGTAATACGCCGATTAACGTGGTGCAAATGCCCATCATGGTGATGGTAATAAACAGAACCTTTTTACGCCCGATGCGATCCCCCATTTTACCGAATATGAAAGCGCCGACGATCCGCGCAATATATCCTGCGCCATAGGTTCCCATCGCTAATATCAGCGCCATGGCCGCCGACTGCTCCGGGAAAAATATCTCATGAAAGACCAGCGCGGCGCCTAAAGAATAAAGCTGGAAATCCATAAATTCCAGTGCCGTGCCAAGCCAGCCGGATACCGCGGCGCGGATAAGATCCGTAGTGCTTCTCTCATTTTTAGCTGTCGTCATAATAATAATCTCTAAAGTAGGATACAGCGAGGTTATTTATATTTATGCGTTGAAGGTTAATAACACCTTACAACAATGCTTGCGGTCTTCTTCAAATAACGTCATGGCATCGACAACATGCTCGAAAGCAAACTGATGGGTGATAAGCCGATCCGGATTAATTAAGCCGTTTGCCAACCATTCAAGAACCAGCGGGAATTTATTGGCATTGAGCCTGGACGAATAAATAGTGAGCTCTTTGCCGGTGATCCCCTGCTGCGCCACCATTGACGGTTCGGTAGAAAAGCCCATCAGCACAATCCTGCCTGCCGGCGAAGCCAGTGCGATGGCCTCTGGAAAAATCGCCGGATGGCAGGCGGCGTCGATAATCAGCGTCGGTCGGATACCCTGCGCTTCCAGCGCCTGCGCCAGCGGTTGCTCCTTATTATTAATGGTCCAGTCGGCGCCGTTTTGCTGCGCCATCTGCAGCCGCTCAGGGATCTGGTCGGCGACGATCACCTGCCGCACGTTATAGACGCGCTTGAGCACCTGAATGGTGGTCAGCCCCATCGGCCCAGCGCCGTAGACCAGCGCGATATCCTGTTCGCGTGGTTTAGCCTGGCCGGTGACATTCGCCGCAATAGTAAAGGGCTCCACCATTACCGCATGATGGTCGCTCACGTTCTCCGGCACCGGCCAGGCATTTTTGGCCGGTACCACCGCGCATTCGCTAAACCCGCCATCGCGATGGACGCCCAGCACCACCAGCGACGCGCAGACGTTGGGCTTACCGACCGAACAGGGATAACAGTGGCCGCAGCTGATCACCGGATCAACCGTCACCCGCTGGCCCACGACTTTATCCGTCACGCCCTCGCCCACGGCATCAATCACGCCGAAAAACTCGTGGCCAATGACCCGCGGATATTTGGCGAACGGATTATGTCCACGATAGATGTGGCTATCTGAGCCGCAAATTCCCGCCAGTTTCACCTTTACCCGCACTTCCCCGTTCCCCGGCTGCGGCAATGGCCGTTCTTCAATCGCCAGCGCGTTCGGCTGTTGGATAACAATACTTTTCATTTTTCTCTCCTTACCAATTCCACAAAGTGCCATCTTCGAGGCGCGCCACCGGCAGACAGGCGGGTTCATAGGGGTATTTCGCCGCCAGCTTCTCGTCGAACTCAATACCCAGCCCTGGTTTATCGCCCGGATGCATATAGCCATTGTCAAAACGCCAGCTATGCGGGAAGACCTCCAACATCTGTTCGGAATAGCCCATGTACTCCTGAACGCCGAAATTTGGCACCCACAGATCGAAATGCAGCGCCGCCGCCATGCATACCGGAGAGAGATCGGACGGCCCGTGAGAACCGGTACGTACCTGGTACAATGAAGCAAAATCGGCGATACGCCGCATGCCGCTGATCCCGCCAGCGTGGGTAATGGTGGTGCGGATATAATCAATGAGCTGTTCTTCAATCAGCTGTTTGCAATCCCAGATGCTATTAAAGACTTCGCCGACGGCAATCGGCGTGACGGTATGCTGGCGAATTAAGCGGAAGCACGCCTGATTCTCTGCCGGTGTCGGATCTTCCATCCAGAACAGACGATACTCCTCAACGCTTTTACCAAATCGCGCCGCCTCGATCGGCGTCAGGCGATGGTGCATGTCGTGCAGTAAATGCTCGTTGAAACCAAATCGTTCGCGCACGGCGGCAAATAGCCGCGGGGTGAAATCCAGATATTTCTCCGTTGACCACAGCTGCTCTTCCGGCCACACGCCTTTGGTCGCCGGCTCGTATGCCTGACCTTTGCCCTTGGCCATGCCGTAGGTGGTTTTCATCCCCGGAATACCGCACTGCACGCGGATCGCCTTAAAACCCATTTCCTGATGGCGGGCGTAGTCGTCCAGCACTTCATCAATGGAATGACCGGTGGTGTGGCAGTAGACCATCACCCCTTCGCGCGAGGCGCCGCCCAGCAGTTGGTAAAGCGGCATTCCGGCGGCTTTGGCTTTGATATCCCACAGCGCCATATCAACGGCGGAAATAGCCGACATGGTCACCGGACCGCGGCGCCAGTAGGCGCCTTTGTAGAAGAACTGCCAGATATCTTCGATGCGGTGAGCATCACGGCCAATCAGCTGCGGACAAAGGTGATCTTTCAGGTATGAGGCGACCGACAATTCACGGCCGTTGAGCGTGGCATCACCGAGGCCGACAATCCCGTCATCGGTGGTGATTTTTAAGGTGACGAAGTTACGTCCTGGGCAGGTAACGAACACGTCGGCGGCAACGATCTTCATGGGTAATTCCTTACATCTGTGCGGTTAGTGATCAAAATTAAATCACCAGACCTACTACCATACAAGTATGATATTTAAAAAAGATGCGAAGGATCACAAACGGATGTGGTTGCGGGGGGCGCCAGGCGTCCCCCCGTTAGCGATTAATTAATGCGGTCTTTTACGATGAAGAAATAGCACAGCGCGCCGGTAAAGGTCACACAGGCGGCGATGACTAAGGCCAGGTTAAAGGAGTGCGTGGTGTCCACTACCCAACCGGTGACAACCGGCGCAAAAGAGGCGAAAACAAAGCTGCCGAAGTTCTGGATCGCCGCCACAGACGCGACTTTATTCTCGCTAACCATCACCTGAACCAGCCCCCAGGCCGAGGTCCCGGCAAAGTGGACGCAGAATAGCGCCATGGAGATAAACGCCACCGCCTGGGTCGGCGAACTCGATTGCACCACCAGCAGCGTGCCGAGCGCAGAAAGCGTCAGGCCAACCACAATGGCCGTTTTGCGCGTTTTCGCCAGATCGTACCCGCGGCGCGCCAGCGCATCGACCACCAGCCCATTGACCCACATGCCCACCGCCGCGGCCAGAAACGGGATCGCCGCCACCCAGCCGGTTTTCGCCAGGCTCAATCCCTGCTGCGCCTGCAGATAACCCGGCAGCCACGCGATATACAGCCAGCCGGTATAGTTAACCCCGGAGAAGCCTAAAATCATGCCCCAGGTGGTGCGTCGTTTGAACAGCGCCAGCCACTCGCTGAATACCAGCGTTGGGCGCGCTTTTTCCGGCGCCGCCAGATACTGGCGCTCCTCCTGTTGCAGATCGAACTGCGCGCGGTTGCGATACCACGCGTACCAGCACAGGCCCACAACGATCCCGGCAAGGCCGATAACCACGAACATGGTGCGCCAGCCCCAGGCTATCTGCATCAGCACCAGCGCCGGCGGCGCGATCGCCTGGCCAAGCACCGTTGACGAGTTAAAGATGCCGACCGCGGTACCGCGTTCTTTTTGTACGTACCAGTCGGTAATGGATTTTACCCCCGCCGGCATAAACGGCGCTTCGCCAATCCCGAGGCCAATACGGAGCAATATAAAGTGGCTAAAGGAGTTCACCACCCCGGTTAGCGCCTGCATCAGTGACCAGAAAATCAGCCCTGCCCCCAATACAATTCGCGGGCCGAAGCGATCGAGCAAAATACCCGAGGGCAGTTGAGCAAAGCCGTATGACAGAGAGAACGCCGACAGCAGCACGCCGAATTCCGTCGCGCTAAGCCCGAGATCGCCGCGAATAGCCTCACCGGCAACGCTTAATGACGAACGATCGAGGAAGTTGACGATACCGGCGATGAACAGCAGCGTCAGGGTGACTTTTTGCACCCGGCCAATGCGCACGGGTTTGGCGCCAGCTTCGCTGGCAAGGGTTTGTGTAGCCATAATTGCCTCTTACGATAAACAGCACGATGCGTTTAGGGTAAGTAAGGCAACTAGTCGGCTACCATACAAGAATTAAGGTTGAAATTAGCGTGGAAGATCACAAAGGGCGATTTTTTATCCTGCTACAAGACGCTATGCCCGCCCCCAGCCAGCAACGATGATCAGCATGCCGCATAGCGCAATCGCGGCCCCCGCCCAGTCAAAGTGACTTAGCTTCACACCATCGACGAAACGCAGCCACAGCAGCGCGGTGCAGACGTAGACGCCGCCATAAGCGGCATAGACTCTGCCGCTGGCCTCCGGGTGCAGGGTCAGTAGCCAGACGAACATCGCCAGCGCCATCGCGGTCGGGATCAACAGCAGCGGCGAACCGCCCCGCTTCAGCCATAGCCACGGCAGGTAACAGCCGATGATTTCGCACAGCGCGGTAGCAAAGAAAAGTAACGTGGTTTTCAGCATTAAAGTTTGGTAAATGAGACAATTTGTTGCACTAGTGTACGCGATAATGCGCAGGCACCCATGCCATTTTGTCCGGTAGGCGCGGGTAGCGAGTTGTAGTAAACTTGTCCAACTGGTTAACCCTTTTTATCACTCAAAGGAAATCGTGATGAAAATGACACGCAATAAACGCTGGTGCCTGACCGCCCTGCTGGCGGCAAGCGCAATGGTCTATACCGCTTCGTCCTTCGCGCAAACCGACAAACTGGTGATCGAGTCCGGCGACAGCGCGCAGAGCCGTCAGCAAGCCGCAATGGAAAAAGAGCAGTGGAACGATACCCGCTCGCTACGGCAGAAAGTAAATAAACGCGCGGAGAAAGAGTGGGACAAAACCGACGTCGCCTTCGATGCGCAGGATAACTGCCAGAAGAGCGCCAACGTCAACGCCTACTGGGAACCCAACACCCTGCGCTGTCTTGACCGCCGCACCGGTCGCGTTATTACGCCATAATTCCCCGGCGCCCGTGGGCGCCATCCTCTATTAATGCACACAGGATTTCCCATGTCTGACGCCCCTCACGTCAAACTCCGCCCGCTTGAGCGCGAAGACCTGCGCTTCGTCCACCAGCTTGATAATAACGCCAGCGTAATGCGTTACTGGTTTGAAGAACCTTACGAGGCCTTCGTCGAACTCTCTGACCTTTACGACAAACACATTCACGATCAAAGTGAACGCCGTTTCGTTATCGAATGTGATGGCGAAAAAGCCGGGCTGGTTGAACTGGTGGAGATAAACCACGTTCACCGTCGCGCCGAGTTCCAGATTATCATCTCCCCGGAATATCAGGGCAAAGGGCTGGCGACGCGCGCCGCTAAGCTGGCAATGGACTACGGCTTTACCGTTCTCAATTTGTATAAGCTGTATCTGATTGTTGATAAAGAAAACGAAAAAGCGATCCACATCTACCGCAAACTCGGTTTCATGGTCGAAGGAGAGCTGATTCACGAGTTCTTTATCAACGGCGAATACCGCAATACCATTCGCATGTGCCTGTTCCAGCATCAGTACCTTGAGAAACATCGTCCTCAAGGCCAGACGCTGCTCAAGCCCACCGCTCAGTAATAGTCGATAGTGTTTTTGATGCTGTAGTGTCGCGTCACCGCCGGCTGGACGCTTTCATCGACAACCTGCATCTCGCAGCGGATTGGGTTGTCGTGATCGTCATAGTCGCAGGTTTGCTTCACCTTACCTAACGCGCGGTCGTTAAATACGCTCACCGCGCTGTAATCGAGCTTTTTACGCGGATCGGTAGATGGCGTCGATACGACGCTGAAGCGCTCATCTTTCGCGGTGGTGGTTTTGCCCAGCGGATAACCTTCGCTGTCATAGCGATAGCTGGAAGTGCTTTCTTTCCCGCGAGCCGTCACCACAAACCCGTTGTCATCGGTCTCCCAGCTGACGCCCGCCGCCGGCATCTCGGCGAGCTGGCATTTCCCCTGCAGCCGCAGGCGTTTCTCCTGCGTTTGCGCATCCAGATAGTAATTCGCGTCAAGTACCAGCGTTGCGCCGGTTTTGTTTTCGAGGTCGGTAAAATCCAGCAGATCAAAACACCCTTCTGCCGACACCTGGGCACGCACCCGCTTCACCATTTCCCCCTGGTCGTCGAACAGGATCTGAGTAAACGTTTTCACCGGGCCGCGCAGCGGGTCGAACTCAAACTCATTGGAAAAACTGGCCATCTCCGGGGTAAACGCCGCCGGCGTTGACGGCTTATCGCAGGCGCTGAGCAGCAACGCTGCCGGGATTAGCAAAAACAGTTTATTCACAGCCGCTACCTTTTTGGGAATATTCCAATCATTTTAGCAAATACAATTATTTACACCAATTCTGCTATGCTTAAAAATGGATGACATCAATAAGGAGCTTATGATGAAACTATCCCCATGGTTGTGCGCGGTCCTGCTGCTGGGTTCGGCATCCGCACTGGCAGCGCCGGACTCCTGCGAGCGGGTAAAGGGCGAGATCCAGCAAAAGATCATCAACAACGGCGTTCCGGCTTCTGGTTTTAGCCTGGCCATTGTACCGAACGATCAGCCTGACCAGCCCGGCGCTCAGGTGGTTGGCCACTGCGCTAACGACACCTTCAAGATAATCTATACCCGCAACGGCGACGCGACGGCGACCGATTCAGACGGGCAATAACCGCCGCTTTCGAGTGAAGGATCTTATCTCTGGTTGACCGGAGATAAGATTCGCCTACCCCTATTTAAGTATTATTTCTCACCCATGCGCAGCAATCCTGCGGTTGCCAGCGGCATTTCGCATAATAAAAATCATGGAGTGAGCACAATGTCCAACCCTGAACATCCCGGCGGCGTCAGTCGTCGCACCCTCATAAAATCCTCAGCAATCGGTTCCCTGGCCCTGGCCGCCGGCGGCCTGTCGCTGCCTTTCAGTCTACGCGCCGCGGCCGCCGCCGTGCAGCAAGCCACCGGAGCAGAAGAAAAAACCGTCTGGGGTGCCTGCTCGGTTAACTGCGGCAGCCGCTGCGCGCTGCGCCTGCACGTTCGCGACAACGAAGTGGTGTGGGTGGAGACCGATAATACCGGCCATGATATTTACGGCGATCATCAGGTTCGCGCCTGCCTGCGCGGGCGTTCTATCCGCCGACGTATCAATCACCCCGATCGTCTTAACTACCCAATGAAACGCGTAGGCAAACGCGGCGAAGGAAAATTCGAACGCATTAGTTGGACCGAAGCGCTGGATACCATCGCCGAAAGTCTGAAACGCGTGGTAAAAGAGTACGGCAACGAAGCGGTCTATATTAACTACTCTTCCGGGATTGTCGGCGGGAATATGACCCGCTCTTCCCCTTCCGCCTCGCCGGTGATGCGGCTGATGAACTGCTACGGCGGATCGCTCAACCAGTACGGCACCTACAGTACGGCGCAGATCGCCTGCGCCATGCCCTATACCTACGGTAGCAACGACGGTAACAGCACTTCGGATATTGAAAACAGTAAACTGGTGGTAATGTTCGGCAATAACCCGGCGGAAACCCGCATGAGCGGCGGCGGCATTACCTGGTACCTGGAGCAGGCCCGTGAGCGTTCCAACGCCCGCATGATCGTCATCGACCCACGCTATACCGATACCGCGGCCGGGCGTGAAGATGAGTGGATCCCCATTCGTCCCGGTACCGATGCGGCGCTGGTCGCCGGTATCGCCTGGGTATTGATTAATGAAAATCTGGTAGACCAGCCGTTCCTCGATAAATACTGCATCGGCTACGATGAGAAAACCTTGCCGGCCGATGCTCCGGCCAACGGCCACTATAAAGCCTATATTCTCGGCCAGGGGGACGACGCGACCGCCAAGACGCCACAGTGGGCCTCGCGTATTACCGGTATTCCCGCCGATCGCATCATTAAACTGGCGCGCGAAATCGGTATGACCAAACCCGCCTATATCTGCCAGGGCTGGGGGCCGCAGCGCCAGGCGAACGGCGAGCTCTCCGCGCGGGCTATCGCCATGCTGCCGATTTTAACCGGCAACGTCGGCATCAACGGCGGAAACAGCGGCGCCCGCGAATCGACCTATACCATCACCATTGAGCGTCTGCCGGTACTGGAAAATCCGGTAAAAACCGCCATCTCCTGCTTTAGCTGGACCGACGCTATCGCCCGCGGGCCGGAGATGACCGCCACCCGCGACGGCGTGCGCGGCAAAGAGAAGCTGACGGTTCCCATCAAATTCCTGTGGAACTATGCTGGCAACACCATCATTAACCAGCATTCCGACATCAATAAAACCCACGATATCCTGCAGGACGAGAGCAAATGCTCGACGATCGTGGTTATCGAAAACTTTATGACCTCGTCGGCAAAATATGCCGATATTCTGCTGCCGGACCTGATGACCGTAGAACAGGAAGATATCATTCCTAACGACTATGCCGGCAATATGGGCTATCTGATTTTCATCCAGCCCGCCACCACGGCGAAGTTCGAACGCAAACCTATCTACTGGATCCTAAGTGAAGTGGCAAAACGTCTTGGCGACGACGTGCATCAGCGCTTCACCGAAGGCCGGACTCAGGAGCAGTGGTTACAGTACCTGTACGCCAAAATGGTCGCTAAAGATCCGGCGCTGCCGGGCTATGACGAACTCAAAAAAATGGGCATCTACAAGCGTAAAGACCCGAACGGCCATTTCGTCGCCTATCGGGATTTCCGTCGCGATCCTGAAGCGCATCCGCTAAAAACCCCCTCCGGCAAAATTGAGATTTACTCCAGCCGCCTCGCCGAGATTGCCGCCCGCTGGGAGCTGGAAAAAGGCGACGTCATCAGTCCGCTGCCGGTCTATGCCTCCACCTTTGAAGGCTGGGACGATCCGTTGCGCAGCCAGTTCCCGCTGCAAATGTTTGGCTTCCACTATAAGGCGCGTACCCACTCCAGCTACGGCAACGTCGATGTCTTACAAGCGGCCTGCCGCCAGGAAGTGTGGCTTAACCCTATCGATGCCGGAAAGCGCGGGATTAACAACGGCGACATGGTGCGCGTCTTTAATCAGCGCGGCGAACTGCGTATTCCGGCGAAGGTCACGCCGCGTATTATGCCTGGGGTGACGGCGATGGGTCAGGGAGCATGGCACGATGCCAATATGTCTGGCGATCGCGTCGACCACGGCGCCTGCATGAATACCCTCACCACCCACCGGCCTTCACCGCTGGCGAAGGGAAATCCGCAGCATACCAACCTGGTCGAAATCGAGAAGGTTTAAGGAGTAAACCATGAGCGCTCAATACGGATTTTTTATCGATTCCGCCCGTTGCACCGGCTGCAAAACCTGCGAGCTGGCCTGTAAAGACTACAAGAACCTGACGCCGGACGTCAGCTTCCGTCGTATCTATGAGTATGCCGGCGGCGACTGGCAGGAGGACAACGGCGTCTGGAATCAGAACGTTTTTGCCTATTACCTCTCTATCGCCTGTAACCACTGCGAAGACCCGGCGTGCACCAAGGTCTGCCCGAGCGGGGCGATGCACAAGCGCGAAGACGGTTTAGTGGTGGTCAATGAAGAGGTGTGCATCGGCTGTCGCTACTGCCATATGGCCTGCCCGTATGGCGCGCCGCAGTACAACGCCGCCAAAGGGCATATGACCAAATGCGACGGCTGTCACGAGCGTGTCGCACAAGGCAAGAAACCGATTTGCGTCGAGTCCTGCCCGCTGCGCGCGCTGGACTTCGGGCCGATTGCCGAGCTGCGGGAAAAACACGGCCAGCTGGCCGCCGTGGCGCCGCTGCCTTCAGCGCACTTCACCAGGCCGAGCATTGTAATAAAACCTAACGCCAACAGCCGTCAGTGTGGGGATACCACCGGCTATCTGGCCAATCCGCAGGAGGTCTGAAATGGGAAATGGATGGCATGAATGGCCGCTGGTTCTGTTTACGGTACTGGGGCAATGCGTCGCTGGCGCAGTCATCGTCAGCGGCCTGGGCTGGGTGTCGCTCTCCGGTCAGCGCAAAGCGCGAGAGCGGCTGGTGCGCAGCATGTTCTTTATCTGGCTATTGATGGGAATAGGTTTTCTCGCTTCCGTAATCCATCTCGGCTCGCCGCTACGCGCATTTAATTCACTGAATCGCGTTGGCGCTTCAGCGCTCAGTAATGAAATCGCCAGCGGCGCCCTCTTCTTCGCCGTTGGCGGATTCTGGTGGCTACTGGCGGTGCCAGGAAAAATGCCGGAGGCGCTCGGCAAAATCTGGTTGTTTCTCACCATGCTACTGGGGTTGCTGTTTGTGATGGCGATGACCCGCGTCTACCAAATTGACACCGTGCCGACGTGGTATAATGGCTACACTACCAGCGCGTTCTTCCTGACGGTACTACTCAGCGGGCCGCTGTTCGCCGCCCTGCTGCTGAAGCTGGCGAAAGTTGACTTCAACGGCTGGTTTTTTGCCGCGATTAGCGTCGCCGCCCTCATCATCAGCGTGGCCGTTGTTGTCTTGCAAAGCGCTGACCTCGGCACGATCCACAGTTCAGTACAACAGGCGAACGCCCATCTTCCGGATTACGGCAGACTGCAGGTTCTACGGCTGATCCTGCTGGCGCTCGGTCTCGGCTGCTGGCTGTGTCCGCTTCTCCGCCGCCAGCCGCCGCGCGCCGCCGGGTTATTGATCGGGCTGATAATGGTTTTAGTCGCGGAGTGTATAGGCCGCGGCCTGTTTTATGGCCTGCATATGACCGTAGGTATGGCGGTTGCGGGTTAACGAGACGGCGCGCCTGTGCGCGCCGCAGTAAGGAATAGGGTAATGATGCAGATCCCAAATCGCAACGCCGTCGCACTAAGCGCCCGTACGCTGGGCGCGCTGTTCTCTTTTGCACCGGACAGCGAGCAAAACGCGCCGCTGGTCGCCGCTTTTCTCGATGGTAGCTGGCAGCCGCAGTGGCCGTTCCCGGTCTCGGATTCACTGGCAATGGAATTCGTCGCCAGCAGCGACGAGACTCTGCCGCAAGCCTGGCAGCGTCTGTTTATCGGCCCATGGGCGCTGCCCGCTCCGCCGTGGGGCTCGGTGTGGCTGGATAAAGAGTCGGTGTTATTCGGCGACTCGACGCTTGCGCTGCGCGAATGGATGCGGGCCAGCGGTATCGCGCTGGATCTTGAGCGCAACGAACCCGAAGATCACTTCGGCACCTTGCTGCTGCTGGCTGCATGGCTGTGCGAAACAAATCAGGATGAGTTGTTTGCGCAACTGCTGGCCTGGCATCTGCTGCCGTGGTCCGGGCGTTTCCTGAGCGTCTTTATGGAAAACGCCGGGCATCCGTTCTATCGGGCGCTGGGCCAACTGGCGCAGTCGACGCTGGCTAACTGGCAGGCACATTTGCCCATCGCGGTGGCAGAAAAGCAGCTGTATCGTTAACTCACCCGCCGCGTCGATCCCCGGCGCGGCACTTATAGCTTTTGCATCTAAGGTTATTCCCTATCACAATAACGCCATGACTCCCAATTTCACGCCCGCTAATGCACCGTCTTCATAACTATCCTGATGTGCAGGTGATGTTCCGTCGCCTGCTCATCGCCACGCTCGTCGGCATCTTTGCGGCGCTGGCCGTGGCGCTGTTTCGCCACTCGATGGTCGTGCTGGAAACATTATTTCTCGGTAACGATAGCGGTAGCCTGGTGAACGCCGCACAGTCGCTGCCGTGGTGGCGTCGGCTGCTGACGCCAGCGCTTGGCGGACTGGCCGCGGGGACATTGCTGTGGTTATGGCAACGGCGCAGCGTGTCGCGTCCGCACGCCCCGACCGATTACATGGAAGCGCTGGAAACCGGCGATGGTTGTTTCGATACGCCGGCAAGCCTCGTGAAATCGCTGGCGTCGCTGCTGGTGGTTGTGACCGGCAGCGCCATTGGCCGCGAAGGAGCCATGATCCTGCTGGCCGCGCTGGCCGCCTCGCTGTTCGCCCGCCGCTTTACCCCGCGCGCTGAATGGAAGCTGTGGGTCGCCTGCGGCGCCGCCGCCGGGATGGCCAGCGCCTATCATGCGCCGCTGGCGGGTAGCCTGTTTATCGCGGAAATCCTCTTTGGCACCCTGATGCTGGCCTCGCTCGGCCCGGTAGTCATTTCGGCGGTAATCGCCCTGTTACTAACGAATCTGCTCAACGGCGGCGCCGCGCCGCTGTACCACGTCGTCTTTCAGCAAAACCTTAACGCGCTGCATTACGTTTTAATGCTGGCGACCGGCCTGCTGGCCGGGCTGTGTGGGCCGCTATTTATCTGGCTGATGAACTACAGCCATCGTGGCTTCGTGAGGCTGAAACTGTCACCGCCGTGGCAGCTGGCGATGGGTGGACTGATCGTCGGCATGTTATCGCTCATTACCCCAGCGGTGTGGGGCAACGGTTATAGCGTGGTGCAAAGCTACCTGCTGTCGCCGCCGCTATTTAGCGTCATTATCATCGTCTTTGTCTGTAAGCTGTTGGCGGTGCTGGCCAGCAGCGGCTCCGGCGCCCCGGGCGGCGTCTTTACCCCGACGCTTTTCGTCGGGCTGGCGCTGGGCATGCTGTTCGCCAGTTTTAGCGGGCTATGGTTAGATAACGATCAGAACATGGCGATTATGATTGGGTTAACCGGGATGGCGGCGTTTCTCGCCGCGACAACGCATGCGCCGATTATGTCGACGCTGATGATTTGTGAGATGACCGGGCAGTATGTGCTGCTGCCCGGTTTATTGATCGCCTGCGTACTGGCCTCGGTACTGTCGCGAACGTTACGCCGGGATTCGATCTATCGCCATGACGCTGCCGAGAACGTCTAAGTCAACATACTGGCTGAGTTCACGTTGTTCGGCGCGCGGCAGATAAGGCAGCTCGCCAATAAGCGGCGCGGGTAGCTTTTTGCTCAGTACATCAATGATTTCAGCGTAGTGCGCAAGACCAGGATTAATGCGGTTGGCGACCCAGCCGATTAATGGCAAACCGTCGTTAGCCACCGCCTGAGCGGTCAACAGAGCATGGTTGATACACCCTTCCTGAATACCCACCACCAGCACTACCGGCAGTTGTTCCTGTACCACCCACTCGGAGAGCGGGCGTAAATCGTTCATCAGGCTGCGCCAGCCGCCGGTACCTTCCACTACGACATGATCGACCCTGCCGCTGAGCTGCTGCAGCCCGTCGCTGAGTAAACCGTAGTTGATCGGGCAGCTGTGCGCCACGCTGCTTTCTTCTTCGCTTAACGCGATGGGATTGACAGCATCATACGGCAGCGACAACGTCGACACGCTCTGTAATACCAGCGCGTCTTTATTACGCAGTCCGTCCGGCGTCTCTTTGCTGCCCTTCGCCACAGGCTTATACCCGGCGACGCTTTTACCGCTGGCAGCAAGTGCCTGCAGCAACGCGCGGGAAACTACCGTCTTCCCGACAGCAGTGTCAGTACCTGTTATAAAGAAACGCTTAAACATCACTAACCCCAAAGTTGTCTATACGAAAGATACATAAGAGAAATAATCAACAGTGGGAAAAGTCTACGCGAAGCCGTCGGGGCCCAGATTGAGATAGCGCAATTTTTGGTGCGACTATGAAAAAATGTTAACCCTGTAACAGTCGGATAAGGAGCGATCCGTTATAGAGGGCGTCTTTCACCAGAGCCGCGCCAGCCATCGTGCCGCGGTTTGAGAACTGGGTACTCTCAACCGCAATATGACGACTATATGCTGGCAGCGCCTGTTGCCGAATACAGTCAGAAATTGCCGGAAACAAAATATCGGATGCCTGGTTGAACGGCGAACCGATAAGGATTTTTTGTGGATTAAACAGGTTAACCATAATGGCCAGAATACGCCCCACGTGCGTACCAACGCCGGTAATGATATCCCGCGCCAGTAAATCACCCTGCTGCGCCGCCTGGCATAACCATTCAACGCTCAACTGCTGCTGATGCAGCATCGAGCTCATCGATTTTGCCATACGCATCTGCGCCAGTTCCAGCACGCTTTCGATGCTGGCGATGGTTTCCAGGCAGCCGTGATTGCCGCAGTAGCAGCGTTTACCATAAGGGTCGACCTGGGTATGACCGATCTCCACCAGGCTACTACTACCGGCATGCAGCAGGCGGCCATCGGTGATGACGCCAGCGCCGACGTTGTGGTCGATCACCACCTGGATGACGTCACGCGCCCCGCGTGACGCGCCAAACAACGATTCGGCCATGGTCCAGGCGCTGATATCGTGCTGAATATAGACCGACACCCCGGTGTGATTAGCCAGCGTTTCGCCAAGCGGCATGTCTTTCACATCATCGTAAAATGGCATCCGGTGAATGATGCCGTTTTCAGTATCGATGATCCCTGGCAAGGTGATGGCGATAGCGGTAAGGCGCTCGAGCTTGTGCTGATGGCGAATAAAAAACTGGTCGATATGCTCGATGATCCGCGTCAGCAGCGGTTGCGCATGCTGCAGCGGCAGTTCCAGTTGTTCTTCCACCACCAGTTTGCTGCTCAGATCGCGCAGCGCCAGATGAATCTCCCCCCGGCTGATGCGCAACGACAAATAATGCCAGGCTTCCGTTTCAACCATCAGCCCGACCGCCGGGCGGCCGCGGCTCCCCGGCTCCTGGATTTCGGTCTCCTGCACCAGATGCGCTTCCAGCATCTCGCGAACAATTTTGGTAATGCTGGCCGGCGCCAGTTGCGCAAATCGGGAAAGGTCGATACGCGACACCGGGCCAAGCTGATCAATCAGGCGATACACGGCTCCTGCGTTGGTCTGCTTTATTTGATCGATATGGCCTGGTTGACTGTCCGCTACCACCGTTGACTCCCTTTATTTTCGCGCTTCGAAATAAACTTTCGGCTATGGTGAAGCACTTCGATGGTACACGTCAAATTTTTACTTAGCCTTGTGATTTACCGCACGTTTTTGGGTCTTTTTTGTCTCATTTTGCTAACGCGGCGGCGGCGAGAAGATAATCGCGAAAACGCTGCGCCGCCAGCCCCTGTTCGCGATGTTTGGCCCACACCAGCCACATTTCCGACACCGCATCGGGTTCAGTAATCGGCAGCCAGCGCATTTCATTCAGCTGCACCCGCTTAAACGAGGCCGGTAGGATTGATACCCCAAGACCAGAAGCCACCAGGCCGATGATGGTCATGGCCTCGCCGACCTCCTGGGTGATAACCGGCGCGGTACCGTAGCGGCGCATCAGTCCGAGAATATCGTCGTACAGGCCGGTACCAACGTGCGGGTCGAAAAAGACAAACGGCTCGCGCGCCAGCTCAAGCAGACTGACCGCCTGCTGACGGGCCAGAGGATGATCGCTGGGCACCATCGCCAGTAGCGGTTCGCGCAGCACTTTTTCCCAGCACAGCGTATCCGGCAGCTGCGTGTTGCGCATCAGGCCAAGGTCAAGCGCCCCTTCAGTTAACGGCACTATCTGTTCGCGGGTGTTGGTTTCGCGAGTCTGGATATGGACATCGGGAAAGCGACGGCGAAAAGTGGAAAGCGTATCGGAAACCGCTTTGATAAATGGCGCCGATGAAGTGAAACCAATGCGCAGTTCACCAGTTTCGCCGTGGTGCAGGCGCCCGGCGCGGGCGGCGGCATCTTCAACTTGCGTCAGAATTTGTCGGCTATCGGCGAGAAATTGCTTCCCCGCCGCCGTCAGGCTGACGCTGCGGTTAGTGCGGGCAAACAGTCGCGCGCCAATTTGCTGTTCGAGAATCTGAATCTGCTGGCTTAACGGCGGCTGAGAGATGTTGAGGCGCGCCGCCGCACGGCCAAAATGTAGCTCTTCCGCCACGGCGACGAAGTAACGCAAATGACGCAGCTCGATATTCATATTTAAAACATCTTATTTGAGATTATTAATATATTAGACGGAATATTTACAATTTTATACCCTAAAAATGTGAGCTGAATGGTCACATCAGTTTGTTTGTAATCCAGCTGTATATAAGCAAGGAATTCTCCGTGAGCAACACAACAACCGCCGGCACCGCGCCGGCGAGCAGCGCCGGTGATAAGGCGGTAAACCAGCCAAATCAATTTATTAAACGCGGTACCCCGGCGTTTATCCGCGTCACCCTGGCGCTGTTTTCCGCCGGACTGGCAACCTTCGCCTTGCTTTACTGCGTGCAGCCCATTCTGCCGGTGCTGTCGGGCGAGTTCGGCGTAAGCCCCGCCAGCAGCAGTATTTCGTTATCGATTTCCACCGCGATGCTCGCCGTCGGCCTGCTATTTACCGGCCCGCTGTCGGATGCCATTGGCCGTAAACCGGTGATGGTCACCGCGTTACTGCTGGCCGCGTGCTGCTCCCTCTTATCAACAATGATGACCAGTTGGCACGGGATTCTGATCATGCGCGCGCTGATTGGTCTTTCGTTAAGCGGCGTAGCCGCCGTTGGGATGACTTATCTCAGCGAGGAGATCCACCCAAGCGTGGTGGCGTTTTCAATGGGGCTTTATATCAGCGGTAACTCGATAGGCGGCATGAGCGGCCGCCTGCTCACCGGGGTCTTTACCGATTTCTTCGGCTGGCGCGTGGCGCTGGCGGTGATAAGCGCCTTCGCCCTCGCGGCGGCAATCATGTTCTGGCGTATTCTTCCCGAGTCGCGCCACTTCCGCCCTATTTCGTTGAAACCGAAAACGCTGCTGATTAACTTCCATCTGCACTGGCGCGATCGCGGCCTGCCGCTATTGTTCCTCGAAGGTTTCCTGCTGATGGGCGCATTTGTGACCCTGTTTAACTATATTGGCTACCGCTTGATGATGTCGCCGTGGTCGCTGAACCAGGCGGTGGTCGGTCTGCTGTCGGTCGCCTACCTGACCGGGACCTGGAGTTCGCCAAAAGCCGGCGCGTTGACGGTGCGCTATGGCCGCGGACCGGTGATGCTGTTCTTTATTGCGGTGATGCTGTTTGGCCTGCTGATGACGCTATTCTCGCCCCTGTGGCTAATTTTCATCGGCATGTTGCTGTTCTCCGCCGGCTTTTTTGCCGCGCACTCGGTCGCCAGCAGTTGGATCGGCCCACGGGCGCGTCGCGCGCGCGGCCAGGCTTCTTCGCTATATCTGTTCAGCTACTATCTGGGTTCAAGTATTGCGGGGACGCTGGGCGGGGTCTTCTGGCATCACTACGGCTGGAACGGCGTCGGCGGCTTTATCGCGCTCCTGTTAATGGCCGCGCTGCTGACCGGCGCCTGTTTGCACAACCGCCTGAAATAATCGTTAAACGACGTGACCTTACGGGTCACGTCCGCTCACCATAGCCCGAGCACCGACGGCAACCCCAACAGTTCTCTGAGAGCATCCATAGAGAGCAGTGCGAAAAACACCCACGTGAACGGATTCATACTCGCCTCCGCTGACAGCCAGCGCCTGTTATCAGTGTAGCCGCTGGCGTGGCGCGCCGTCCGTTATAGTCATCACATGCGCATTTTTCGCCGCACGCAAAATGTCGTGCCCACGACTCGACCAAATCCCCCCGACGCGCTAGTGTACCCACTGACAACAGATTTATTTCACTCGCCACAGGCCAGCAGAGACTATGACTGAAAACAACAACTATCAGCAGCTCACCCGCACTTTCCAACGGCTCTCCCGCTTCTCGCACCTTGCCGCCATCGCCGGCTGGGATATGTTCGCCATGATGCCGCCCGGCGGCAGCCGCGCGCGCGGCGAAGCGCTGGCGGAGCTCGGGGTACTGCAGCACCAAATTTTGACCGATAAGAAGGTTGGCGAATGGCTGCGGCACGCCCAGCAGGAAGATCTTAACGATCTGGAGCAAGCTAACCTGCGCGAAATGACCCGACAGTACCAGCAGGCGGCGCTACTGCCGGAGAGCCTGGTGGAGGCGAAATCACTGGCCGGCAGCCGCTGCGAACACGCGTGGCGCAGCCAGCGTCCGGCTAACGACTGGCAGGGATTTGCCGAAAACCTGTGCGAAGTCGTTAAGCTCAGTCGCGAAGAGGCGCAGATCCGAGCCGAAGCGAAAGGGTGTTCCCGCTACGACGCCCTACTGGATATTTTTGAACCCGACATGACCAGCGCGCGTCTTGACGTGCTATTCGCCGATCTGAAATCCTGGCTGCCGTCGCTGCTGGCAAACGTCGTCGATAAGCAAGCGCAGAAGACGCTGCTCGAGCCACAGGGGCCCTTCGCCATCGCCGATCAGCGTGAGCTGGGCCTGGAAGCGATGCGGGTTTTAGGCTTTGATTTTGACGGCGGGCGTCTGGATATTAGCGCACACCCCTTCTGCGGCGGCGTGCCAGAGGACATCCGGATCACCACCCGCTATAACGAAAACGATCTGCTCAGCGCGCTATTTGGCGTGATCCACGAAACTGGCCACGCTCGCTATGAACAGAACCTCCCGCGTAACTGGGTCGATCAGCCGGTTGGGCTGGCTCGCTCAACGGCGATTCACGAATCTCAGAGTCTGTTCTTCGAAATGCAGCTTGGCCGCAGCGAAGCCTTCCTCAACCGCCTGCTGCCCGCCGTGCGTCAGCGCTTTGGCGACCAGCCGGCGTTCAGCGCGGAAAACTTTATCGCCTGGAACCAGCGCGTGAAGCCGGGCTTCATTCGCGTCGATGCCGACGAAGTCAGCTACCCGGCGCACGTCATTCTGCGCTATGAAATCGAGCGGGCGCTGATCGACGGCGATATTGAAGTAGACGATATTCCGGCCCTGTGGGATGAGAAAATGCAGAGCTGGCTGGGTATTTCGACCCTCGGCAACTATCGTGACGGCTGTATGCAGGATATTCACTGGACCGATGGCGGTTTCGGCTATTTCCCTTCCTATACGCTGGGGGCGATGTACGCCGCACAGCTGATGGCGGCCGCCAGACGCGCGCTACCGAATCTCGCTCAGGATATCGCCGGCGGCGATTTTAACGCCCTGTTCGACTGGTTGCGGCAAAATATCTGGCAACACGGCAGCCGCTTTACCACTTCGCAGCTGATTAAGAATGCCACCGGTGAAGATCTCAACAGCGAGTATTTCCGCCAGCACCTTACCGCCCGTTATCTCTAAGCCTGCGCGCCGGGGCCTGCTCCGGCGCTTTACCCCCGCCTTGCTCGTATTGTACAAACGGTTACACGCCGATACCAAACACTCACGGAAAGCTCGAAAAGACAAGCATATAGTTACTTCAACGGCCCCGCAGTGGGGTTGAAATGAAGAAACCTTTTCGAGGATATCAGAATGAAAAAAGTATTAGCTCTGGTCGTTGCCGCTGCTATGGGTCTGTCTTCCGCTGCTTTCGCTGCTGATGCAGTAAGCACCACTCAGGCACCTGCTGCTGCAACTCACAGCACCACTGCCAAGACCACTCACCATAAAAAACATCACAAAGCTGCCGCCAAACCAGCTGCAGAACAGAAAGCCCAGGCTGCCAAGAAACACAAAAAAGCCGCGGCAAAACCTGCTGTAGAGCAAAAAGCTCAGGCAGCGAAAAAACACCACAAAGCCGCCACTAAACCGGCTTCGCAGAAAGCTCAGGCTGCCAAAAAGCACCACAAAACTGCCGCTAAACCAGTAGCGCAGAAAGCTCAGGCTGCCAAAAAACACCACAAAACCACTAAACACACCGCAGCTAAACCTGCTGCTCAGCCGGCTGCATAATCTTTCCGGTTAGTCTGGTCTTGTATAAATCGGCGCTGTTTCAGCGCCGTTTTTTTCTGGAGAGCGCTATGCTGCGACGTTATCGTTTTGAGCTCATCCTGATACTGCTGATAATCTGCGCGCTGGTGGCAACCCGCTTTTTCCTCTATTAGGCGCCGCTAATCTTCCCCCTCAATGGGAAAACCGGCTTCACGAATAGCCTGACGGCAATCGCTGACTCCTGCAGCATATCCCGCTTCAATTTCACATACCGGGCTCGCGCTGGAGAAAGGCAAGCGAATCGGCGTCGCCAGTTGACGTTCCAGCTCGCTAATTTTTTGCCGCGCCGCCAGCAACTCCACCGCCAATTCAGCGGCCGACACTTCGGTTTTCGCTCCTGTAATCACCGCCCGTAATTGCGTCTCATCGATAGTCATCATGTCCGCCAGTTCTGCATTCACTGGCAGATATTATAGCCAACGCCACCTCAGCGGCGCTGGCGGCTCGTTACAGGGCATGTACCGCCTCAATCACGAGATAACCCATCGCTCCCCACATAAAAATTGAAACTAACGAAACATAAACTAACGCGCGAATACCTTGTTTAGACATACACCCTCCCACTGCGGGAAATGACCTTGTGCTTATGATGGCCGGGTCAACCTCACATTTCACTCAATGGGAACCGGCGAAAACAATGTTTACAGTGAGAAAATGTTTCGTAGTGAAAATAATTGAGAAGATGGTAAAAAAACGCCAATGACGATGAACTTTTGCGTACTTCAGGCAACTAAAACGCCCGCTAAAAATTGCGCTTTACGAATGTCCTGCAAGGCAAAGTGATTATTTTTCCCGCGCTTTACGTACGTTCCGATACACGAATTATGTTGCGTTGCCCGCCGCTTTCTGCGGAAATGACGACAGCAGAGATTATGCGTTAACCCTCTGAATTACCATGGTTCTCGCAGAGATGAAATGTCTTCAGGAGTCGTTTTATCTGCCGTTTGGCTTAATAAAAATTATTCTTAACTTTCATAAACTTAAATCTCCTGCTACTTTCAATAGACATAATTATCTCCCCAGAGAGTGATATGCGTAGAGACGTACTGTTATTACTGTGTTCGTTTTGTGTATTTCCCCTGTTTGCTCACGCCGATGATGACGGCATGAGCGCGAAAGATATCAAAACGCTTTTTTTCGGCCATGACGATCGTAAAGCGGTCAGCGATCCGGCCAGTTCCCCCTGGGATGCCATCGGTCAATTAGAAACCGCCAGCGGTAATCTGTGTACCGCAACGCTGATTTCTCCGCATCTGGCCCTCACCGCCGGTCACTGTTTGCTGCAGCCGCCGAAAGGCAAGCCGGACAAGGCCGTCGCGTTGCGTTTTATCTCGCGTAAAGGCAACTGGGTCTATGAAATTCACGGGATTGACGGCCGTACCGACCCATCGCTAGGCAAACGGCTTAAAGCTGACGGCGATGGCTGGATTGTCCCCTCTTCCGCAGCCCCCTGGGACTTTGGCCTGATCGTCCTGCGCTACGCGCCAGGCGGTATTACGCCTGTTCCTGTTTTTAGTGGTGATAAAGAAGCGCTGACCGCGGCGCTAAAAGCCACGGACCGCAAAGTGACGCAATCCGGCTACCCGGAAGATCATCTGGATAGCCTCTATAGCCACCAGGATTGTCTGGTGACGGGATGGGCGCAAACGTCGGTGTTATCGCATCAATGCGATACGCTACCGGGCGACAGCGGTTCTCCACTGCTGTTGAAAACGGATAACGGCTGGCAGGTCATTGCGGTGCAAAGCTCGGCGCCGGGGCCGAAAGATCGCTATCGCGCCGATAACCGGGCCATTGCCGTGACCGGTTTTCTCGACAAGCTGGAAGCGCTGGCCAAAGAGTAATTATCCCTGCTGCTGGCGCAGTTGAAGCAATGAGTCGATAGGCATCGGTTGGCTGAAATAAAATCCCTGCAGTCGATCGCATCCCGCCCGCCGCAGCAGCGCCAGCTGCTGCTGAGTTTCTACCCCTTCTGCAACCACGGTGATCCCCAGCGCATTAGCGATACGTACCGTGCCGCGCACCAGTTCTGCCGCCTGTGGGTCGACATCCACCACCCCGGCTAACGACTTATCAATCTTGAGGCTATCAAAACGACAGCTGCGTAGATAACCAATACTGGAATAGCCAATGCCGAAATCATCCAGCGCGACGGCGATACCCAACGCTTTCAGGTTCTCGATAGCCACGCGGGCGCGCTCCGGGTTTTCCAGTACATAGCTTTCGGTCACTTCAAGCTGCAGGCGGCGAGCAGGAAACTGACAGCGTCCCAGGGTTTGGACCACCCGCGTTTCGAATTCCGGGTCACGGAATTGCGCCGGTGAAATATTGACGGAAAGCAACAAATCCCCCATCGGTTGTAAGTCGTAACAGGCTTGCGATAAGGCAAATTGACCTAGCGCGTAGATCAAACCACTGCTTTCAGCGATAGAAATAAAAGCATCTGGCGCAAGTGGGCCTTCAGGCCGCCGCGGCCAGCGTAGTAACGCTTCAACTCCTTCCATCGCCAGCGTTTCGGCGTTGACGATCGGCTGATACCAGACGTCAAATTCGCCCCTTTCCAGCCCTTCCCGGATACCATTTTCAATGTGCAACTGGTGCTGACGCGTTTCGTTGAGGGTATCATCGTACCAGGCCGCTCTCCCCTTACCGCTCTTCTTCGCGTGATACATAGCCATGTCGGCGCGGCGGAATAACTCGGTACTGGAGCATAATGCCGGTACGCCGCTGGCAATACCGATACTGGCGCTGATGTATATTTTGCGCTCGCTGAGTTCAATAGGGGCTTTTAATAACTCAAGCACCGCCCAGGCAAACGCGGAAGCCTGATTAAGCGCTTGTTCACCGCTGACGGTCATGGCGAATTCATCACCGCCCATCCGCGCCAGCATCGCCCCCGCCGGAACACGGTCGCGTAATTCGCGGGCAATGCGTGCGATTAGCGCGTCGCCAACATCATGGCCATAGTTGTCATTAACGTCTTTGAAGCCATCGAGATCGATAAATACCACGCTCTGCATTTCATTCTTGCCGCATTCGCCCATCGCATTTAAGCGTTCAATCAGCGCCCGACGGTTCGGCAAACGGCTCAGCCAATCGATTAACGCATTTTTTCGCGCCTGCTGTTCGCCGCGCGCCAGTTTGTATAACCCCAGGCTACTGAGCAGAATAAATAGCAGAATCAAACTCGCCGCCAGAATGGCGATGAGCCTGATGCTGTTTGACGCGGCTCGCGCCGCCTCCGCGCCAGGAAGACGCGGTTGCCAGCTCAGATATGCCAGCGTTTCCCCACCTTCTGTGCGCAATGGTACGCTGTATTCGCCGGCGAGCTGCGTCGTATGCAGGCGATTAATCTGGAAAGTATTCCCCAGGTTTTCCAGCATGGTCGGATTAATGTGGCGGGTAATAACCAGATAGCGACGGGTCTTGTCATAAACCGGTAAGCGGCCGATCGTCGGGCGAATCAAGCCGATACCCACAAACGCGATACCCTCCCGGGTGCGGGTAATACCAGCAAAGGCATTTTCACCACGTCTCAGCGTGTTCGCGTGTTGCTCGATAAGGGCTTGCAGCCCGCTGCCAAAAAAACCAATATCGGGTTCGGTAAATGGCTCGCTGCGAAAAGCGCCCCACAGGATCCGATAGTTTTCATCCAGGATAAAGGTCCCGTCGTAGAGATTATTAATCTTAAAACCCGCCCCCCACGAATCATACAGCCAGTGTGGGTCAAGATGGGGCGTATAGGTTTGTTTAACCGCATCATCCCAAATCGAATTATCCAATACCAAAGACAACACCCGATTGACCGATGTCTGTACGGCCCCTTGCACCGAGAGCATCGAACGGTGCTTATCAATTTCATTGGTTTTTATACTGACCAGGTGTTGTGACAAATAGAAAAGAGAAATAACGGAGACCACCAGCCCCAGGCCGGCGAAAAAGACCAGTACAGAAAGAATTTTGGCAGAGGGAATATTCCGCCAGCCTGGCAAAGGGATCATGCGCTGTCCTCATAGCGGCCTACCGAAACCAGGCCGAATCTGCTTTTTAAGCGTAATACAGAGGACAGAATTTGCCGCCAGCTTACGCAGGCGGCATCATATCAAGCCAGTTTTATCAATACCATGCCGGCTACCAGCAGCACGACGCCAACCCAGCCTTTATGGTTAAGGCGTTGTCCAAAGAGGATCCAACCGGCGGCGATAGTCGCCGCGATCCCAAACCCTCCCCACAACGCATAAGCGACGGAAAGATCGATACCTTTTACCGCCTGCGAAAGAGCGCTAAAAGCCCCTAACACCGCCGCCAGCGACAGGATACCGTAGATTTTACGACGAAAACCGTCGGAAAATTTCAGAAATACGTTCGCGGTAATTTCCAGTACGATAGCCAGCGCCAGCCAGGCGCCGTGAATCCACTCAAACTGTTGCATGAACTGTCTCCTCACGCTGTTTCACCGCTTTCTTTGTGCCGGACTTAATCAGCACAATACCCGCGACCAGCGTTGCCAGCCCGGCCAGTTTTACGATAGACAGGCTTTCATCGAACAGCAGCACGCTAAATACGGTAATCAACAGAATACCGATACCTTCCCATAGCGCATACGCCACACCGAGAGCAATCTTTTTAACGGCGAAGGCCAGGAAAATATATGAAAGCGCAATCATTGCCAGCATTAAAATATAGCCCGTATGACCGCCGCTGACGCTTGCCCATTTCATAGACAGCGTGCCGGTTATTTCAGCAACGATAGCTAAGGCTAATAAAATCCAATAAAACATAATCCCTTCTCCTGCTTGAGAATACAATCCATGACGGCTTACGAAGGTAAACCGAAAAAATTCTGACGTAGTTTTAGCCGTGCGCGGTGCGCCAGCTCAGGCAGAGAGAATGGGACTATAGCGCGGAGCGCCAGTGCTGTTCGCCAGCAAATCGGGAAAGGATGAAAGGTAATGCGTGATGAGTCGAAAAATAAAGGCTGAACTGATTGTTCATAAAATTACAATTATCCGCGGTGTTGCTTCTCGTCATTGCGGAAAAAAATTGTCCTCGGTAGTTAAACACAAGTAAATTTGTACCATAGTGTTAATATTAACTCAAAGTCTTTGCAATTCTTTACGTCTAAGGCGCGATTTCAATTAGTATTTTCTCAAACTGATCTCCATCATAAACGTGTATAGCAAAGTCGCTATGATCAAGGACGTTTTCATCTTTACCGTAAGGAACCCAATGGCCAAACCCATCATCACCCTTAATGGACTCAAGATCGTCATCATGCTGGGCATGTTGGTTATCATCCTTACGGGCATCCGTTTTGCCGCCGACATTATCGTCCCCTTTATCTTAGCGCTGTTCCTTGCGGTGGTGATCAATCCGCTGGTCCAGCTGATGGTGCGCTGTCGGGTGCCCCGGGTGCTGGCGATTTCGCTACTGGTGGGCGCTATCGTCCTGCTGGCGGTGGTACTGCTGGCGTCGCTTGGCACCTCGCTTAACGAACTGGCGCGCACTCTGCCGCAATACCGCACGTCGCTGGCCGAACCGCTAAAAACGGTCACGCCGTGGCTACAGCGCTTTGGTTTTACCGTCTCCGCCATTGAGCTGAATAAGTATATCGATCCCAACGCGGTGATGACGCTGGTTACCAGCCTGTTGACCCAGTTGTCGAATGCGATGTCGTCCATTTTTCTGTTGCTGCTCACCGTAGTATTTATGCTGTTGGAAGTGCCGCAACTGCCCGCCAAGCTCCAGCAGCTGATGTCGCGGCCGGTTGAGGGGATGGGCGCCATTCAGCGGGCGATTGATAGCGTGTCCCACTATCTGGTGCTGAAAACCGCGATAAGCCTGGTCACCGGACTGGTGGTCTGGGGTATGCTGGCGCTGTTGGACGTCCGTTTCGCCTTTATGTGGGGGCTGCTGGCTTTTGCGCTGAACTACATTCCCAATATCGGTTCGGTACTGGCAGCCATCCCGCCGATTTTGCAGGTAATGGTATTTGGCGGCCTGTATGAGGCGCTCATCGTCACTGCCGGTTACCTTATTATCAACCTGGTGTTCGGCAATATTCTCGAACCGCGCATTATGGGCCGCGGACTGGGGCTCTCCACGCTGGTGGTATTTCTGTCGTTAATATTCTGGGGTTGGTTGCTTGGCCCGGTCGGCATGCTGCTGTCGGTGCCGTTGACCATCATTGTGAAAATCGCCCTTGAGCAAACCAACGGCGGGCAGAGTATTGCTTTCTTACTCAGCGACTTAAGTAAAGAATAACCGGCAATCTGGCTGGCCTATCCGCCAGCCTTCCCCTCCTTTCATCTTTTCCGCTTAGACCGTTACTCCTTTTTTATTATTGATCCCCATCACAAATGGGCATATCCAATCATTACTCTAAAGCTAACGATTAGCCGGCGTGCTTAATTGATGCGCAGCGCTGCGCATCGCACACTAACTTCCACCAGGACAAACGAAACGATTTGTCGAATCAGGAGGTTAACAATGAATGCTGAACAAACGACGGGACGGGTCTGGAACCGTCGCCGGACGGAAAAACAGCGGCGGCTGGCCGAAACGAAGATTGCCGGCAAAGTCATCCCCACTGACCAACTGGTCAGCGTACTGGAAAATCTGCTCGCCCCTGGCGACCGGGTAGTACTGGAAGGTAACAACCAGAAGCAGGCTGATTTCCTCTCCCGCATGCTCGCCGAGGTCAATCCGCAGAAAATCCACGACCTGCATATGATTATGCCAAGCGTCGGGCGCAGCGAGCATCTGGACCTGTTTGAAAAAGGCATTGCCCGTAAACTGGATTTCTCTTTCTCCGGCACGCAAAGCCTGCGCATCTCGCAGCTGCTGGAAGATGGTCTGCTCGAAATCGGCGCCATCCACACCTATATCGAACTCTACTCCCGCCTGTATGTCGATCTGTCGCCAAACGTCGCGCTGATCGCCGGCTATAAAGCTGACCGTAAAGGCAACCTGTATACCGGACCGAGTACCGAAGATACCCCGGCGCTGGTAGAAGCCGCCGCCTTCCACGACGGCATTGTGATAGCCCAGGTCAACGAACTGGTGGACGACGAATGCGATCTGCCGCGCGTCGATATCCCCGGCTCGTGGATCGATTACGTGGTGGTCGCCGACAAACCGTTCTTTATTGAACCGCTGTTCACCCGCGACCCGCGTCTGATTAAGCAAGAACACATTCTGATGGCGATGATGGCGATTAAAGGCATCTACGCGGAGCATCAGGTGCAGTCGCTTAACCACGGTATCGGTTTTAATACCGCCGCCATCGAGCTGCTGCTGCCCACCTACGGCGAACAGCTCGGCCTGAAAGGCAAAATCTGTAAACACTGGACGCTGAACCCGCACCCTACCTTAATCCCGGCCATCGAGAGCGGTTGGGTGGAGAGCGTGCACTGCTTCGGCGGCGAACTGGGGATGGAAGAGTACATCCGCGCCCGCCCGGATATCTTCTTTACCGGCCCGGACGGGTCGATGCGTTCTAACCGCGCCTTCTGCCAGCTGGCAGGTCAGTACGCGGTAGATATGTTTATCGGTTCGACCCTGCAGGTTGATGGTCTGGCCAACTCCTCCACCGTCACCCGCGGCCGCCTTTCCGGCTTCGGCGGCGCGCCGAACATGGGCCACGACCCGCACGGTCGCCGCCACGCCACCCCGGCCTGGCTCAATATGATCACTGAACCAGACCCGATGCAGCGCGGTAAAAAACTGGTGGTGCAGATGGTCGAAACCTTCCAGGCCGGCGTGAAACCGACCTTCGTTGAAACGCTCGATGCGGTCGAGGTCGCCAAAACTTCCGGCATGCCGCTGGCGCCGGTGATGATTTACGGCGATGACGTGACCCACGTGCTGACCGAAGAGGGTATCGCTTACCTGTACCGGGCGGAAAGCCTTGAAGAGCGCCGGGCGATGGTCGCCGCGGTGGCCGGGATCACCGATATTGGCCTCGGCGTGGACGCCAAACGCGTCGCCGCGCTGCGCCAGAGCGGCAAAGTGGTGTACCCGGAAGATATCGGCATTCGCCGCAGCGATGCCACCCGCTCACTACTGGCCGCCGGCAGCGTCGCCGACCTGGTGAAATGGTCCGACGGACTGTATAACCCACCGGCAAAATTCCGGAGCTGGTAATGAAAAAACTCTCCCCCCTACACGCAGAAAGCCGCGTCAGCTGGCTGGCGCATACCGCCAGCGCGTGTCTGATTGACGAAGCCCGTCTGAGCCCGAAACCGGGTCTGGTCGATAGTCGCGGCAACGGCGCGCATCAGGATCTCAATCTGGACCTGATGGAACGCTCCGCCCGTAGCCTACAGCCGACGTTTCACGCGCTGGCGCAGCAAAGCTGGCAGCGTCCGGCGGATATCGCCCTGCGCGAAACCGTCGGCCGCCTCGGTCGCGAAGGTGAAGCGCAGATGATGATGGCGACGGGTGGAGTTAACACCCACCGCGGCGCTATCTGGGCGCTGGGCCTGCTGGTCAGCGCGGTGGCGATGTTGGGTGGAGAGGGTCAATCACAGGCGATCGCCGCCGCCGCCGCCTCCCTCGCCCGCCTGCCTGACGGCTTCGCGCCGAAAAGCTTTAGTAAAGGGCTGCGCGCCAGCCGTCGCTGGCAGGTGCCGGGGGCACGCGAGGAAGCGCAGCGCGGATTTCCGCATGTTACCGCCCTGGCGCTGCCGCAACTGCAGCAAAGCCGGGCGCGAGGCGCCAGCGAGCCGCAGGCGCGCCTCGACGCGCTGATGGCCATCATGACCTCGCTGAGCGATACCTGCGTGCTGTCGCGGGCCGGCATGAACGGCCTGCACGCCATGCAGCAAGGCGCCCGTGAGGTTCTGGCGGCGGGCGGTTGCGCCAGCGTCGCCGGTCGCGCCGCGCTGGCGCGCCTCGATGCGCAGATGCTGGCGCAAAACGCCTCGCCGGGTGGTGCGGCCGATCTCCTTGCCGCCACCCTGTTTCTCGACCGGGTTTCCGGCTAACGCATTCAGAGGATGTTATGGAACAGATTACATTGTCATTTCCTGCCAACCGCGCCCTCAGCGGCAAAGCATTGGCAGGGGTCGTAGGTTCAGGCGATATGGAAGTGCTTTATACCGCCGCACAGGGCGCCACGCTCAACGTACAAATCACCACCTCAGTGGATAACAGCCAGGCGCGCTGGCAGGCGCTGTTCGACAGGTTGAACCTGATCAACGGTCTGCCCGCCGGGCAGTTGATTATCCACGACTTCGGCGCCACGCCGGGCGTCGCCCGTATTCGTATTGAACAAGTATTTGAGGAGGCTGCTCATGCGTAACGATCGCAGCTTTATTGAACTGCGCGCTCGCGAACGCGCCCACGCCCTGCTGGACGACGGCAGCTACCGCGAACTGCTGGATCCGTTTGAAGGCATTATGTCGCCGTGGCTCGGCGCGCAGGGCATCGTCCCGCAGTCCGACGACGGTATGGTGGTCGCCAAAGGCACTATCAACGGCCAACCTGCGGTGGTAATTGCCATCGAAGGCACCTTCCAGGGCGGCAGCATGGGCGAAGTCTCCGGCGCCAAAATGGCCGCCGCACTGGAGCTGGCGGCGGAAGATAACCGCAACGGTATCCCGACGCAGGCGGTACTGTGCCTCGAAACCGGCGGCGTACGTCTGCAGGAGGCCAACCTCGGTCTGGCCGCCATCGCCGATATTCATGCCGCGATTGTCGACCTGCGCCGCTACACCCCGGTGGTCGGCATTATTACCGGTACCGTCGGCTGCTTCGGCGGCATGTCCATCGCCGCGGCGCTGTGCAGCTACCTTATAGTCACCCGTGAAGCCCGTCTCGGCCTCAACGGCCCGCAGGTTATCGAGCAGGAAGCCGGAATTGAAGAGTACGACTCCCGTAACCGTCCGTTTATCTGGAGCATGACCGGCGGCGAAATTCGCGCCGCCAGCGGCTTGGTCGACGCGCTGGTTAACGATGGCGTTAACGCGGTTAAAACCGCAATGAATGAGGCGATCGCCAAAGGTGTACCGGCACAACACCGCAGCGACAACTATGACGATTATCTGCGTCGCTTGAGCCAATTCGATACCCGCCAGCAGGCGGATACCGCGCAGATTAAACAGCTTTTTGCCCGGGAGGATAAATAATGAGTCAGTTCCCAAACCGCGCCGCGCTATGGCTGAACAAACTGGCGCCCAACGCGCCGCTGATGAGTGGTCTGTGCCCTTCAGTGCAGGTCGCAGATGGCCAGATTGATGGCGAAAACGTCCGCTTTATCGCCGTGGTGCCTGACGCTAACAACCACTACCCGCGCGCCGCCGGCGGCGAAGTCGGACTGCTGGAAGGCTGGACGCTGGCGAAAGTGGTCAACGAAACCATCGCCGCCGACGCCGATCGGCCTGTCAAACGGCCGATCGTCGCGGTAATTGATGTCCCGAGCCAGGCCTATGGCCGCCGCGAAGAAGCCTTTGGCATCCACCAGGCCCTGGCCGGGGCGGCAGGCGCCTACGCCAAAGCCCGTCTTGCCGGCCACCCGGTGATTGGCCTGATTGTCGGAAAAGCGATGTCCGGGGCGTTTCTGGCCCACGGCTATCAGGCCAACCGCCTGATCGCCTTTAACGATAGCGGCGTGCTGGTTCACGCGATGGGTAAAGAATCGGCGGCGCGTATTACGCTGCGTACCGTAGAAGCGCTGGAGAAACTGGCGGCGACGATCCCGCCGATGGCCTACGACGTCAGCAACTACGCTACGCTCGGCCTGCTCTCCGCCCTGCTCGATATCAACCATCCGGATGCGCCAGACGAAGGCGATCTGTCGCTGGTCAGCCGTACCCTGCGCGACGCCATCGCTGACGCGCGCACCGATACCTCACTGAAGTGCCGCCTGGGCGCGGAAAACCGCCGCAGCTCACAACTGGTTCGCGATCGCATGCGCGCCAGCTGGTAAGACGTTCGTACGTAAGTAGTAGAAGAAAACCTGCCGGAAGCAGTCTCCCGGAGCGCGGAATAAACGCTCCGGGAAGGGACGGCTTTTAGAAAAAATAACAATCGCGCCAGTACTCTATTTTATTTACAGGTGATTTATGACTTATGTGATTATTCATGCTCTCGCGCCCATTTTCGTCATTATGCTGCTGGGTTTCTGGGCCGGAAAGGCCGGGATGGTAGATAACAAAAACGTCTCGCTGCTTAATATTTTTGTAATGGATTTTGCCTTACCCGCCACGCTGTTTAGCGCGACGGTACAAACGCCGTGGGCCGGTATCGTCGCCCAGTCGCCACTGGTGCTGGTGCTGACCGGCGCGATGTGGATCACCTATGCCGCAATCTACTTCCTCGCCACCAGCGTGTTCAAACGTACGCCGCAGGATGCCGCGGTGCTGACCCTCACCGTCGCCCTGCCAAACTATGCCGCGCTGGGTCTGCCGATCCTCGGCAGCGTGCTGGGTGAAGGCGCGTCAACCTCGCTGTCGGTGGCGGTTTCTATCGCCTGCGGCTCGGTGCTGATGACCCCGTTCTGCCTGCTGATTCTGGAGCGTGAAAAAGCCCGCGCCGCGGGTGAAAACAGCGGTTCTACGCTGGCGATGCTGCCGGTGCTGATGTGGCGTTCGGTGAAAAAACCGATCGTCTGGGGCCCGCTGCTTGGGGTGGTGCTTTCTGCTATCGGCATTAAAATGCCGGACCTGCTGCTGGCGTCGATCAAACCGCTGGGCCTGGCCGCCACCGCCGCCGCGCTGTTCCTCACCGGGGTGATCCTGTCGGCACGTAAACTGCAGCTCAATGCGCTGATCGCTACCTCAACCATCGTGAAACTGCTGGTGCAGCCGTTTATTGCCTGGGGTCTGGTGATGTTACTTGGTCTGCACGGCTCTATTGCCATTACCGCGATCCTGATGATTGCGCTGGCCGCCGGCTTCTTCGGCGTGGTCTTCGGCAACCGCTTCGGCGTGCAGTCTCCGGATGCTGAAGCCGTGCTGCTGTTAAGCTCGGTTCTGTGTATCCTGTCGCTACCGCTGTTTATCTCTTTGACTTCAGGACTGTAAACCATGTCATCAACGCCGCGTCCCCACGATTTAGTTTGGTTAAACCACGCCAGCGCCCTGGAAGCTATTGCCGAGCCGTGGGTGGCTCAGCAGTGGCGAGCCGCGCTGCCGGTGGTGGTGAGGCGCGACGTTGACGACCAGGCCCGCATCCCGGTTGGAGTGCGGGGCATGAAGCGCGAGCAGCGCGCTGCCGGCTGGGTACAGGCGCACAATATCGTGCGCAGCGTCACCCCGGAGATGCTTGTCGAGCGCGAAGCATTACTCTGCTCGCCGTTTGTCTCGCAGCCGCCGGTCCAGGCGGCTATCGCCCTCACCTTACACCGCTGGCCCTGGGGCTGGGGCGTCACCGGCAGTACCGGCTACGCGCTGGCAACCGAAATCCCGGTGCTGCATGCGGCAAGCGATCTGGATCTGCTGATCCGCGCGCCGCAGCCGCTGGACCGCGAGGCCTTGCTGGAATGGCAGGCCCGGGTGGCCCAACTACCGTGCCGCGCCGATACCCAGGTAGAAACACCCTACGGCGCCTTCGCTCTTAATGAGTGGCTGCGCGATGGCCGCGCGCTGCTGAAAACATCCCGCGGCGCGCGCTTAACCGCGACGCCGTGGCACAGGGAGGAATGATGAAGATTTTATTTACGTTTCCCGGTCAGGGCGGTCAGCGCCCCGCGATGCTGGCGGCAATCCCCGATCGCGAGGCTATCCTCTCCCAGGCGCGCGCCGTGCTGGGGGATGAAGTCGATACTCTCGATAGCGCCGATGCGCTAAAGCATACCCGTGCGGTCCAGCTTTGTCTGCTGATCGCCGGGGTGGCCTGGGCGCGCGAGCTTCAGCGTCAGGGTGTGGATCCGCAGATGGTCAGCGGGCTCTCTATCGGCGCGTTTCCGGCAGCGGTGATTGCCGGCGCGCTCGATTTCGCCAGCGCGCTGCGGCTGGTGGCGCTGCGCGGCGATTTAATGGAGCAGGCTTATCCCGAAGGTTACGGGCTGACGGCGATTATGGGGCTGACCCGCCCGCGGATTGAGGCGCTGATGCAGGGCCACGAGGTGTATCTCGCCAACCTGAACGCCGAAACGCAGATCGTGATCGCCGGGCGTGATGACGCCATGGCCGAGGTGGCGCAGCTGGCGCTGCAGGCTGGCGCCAGTAAAGCCCAACGGCTGGCGGTCAGCGTGCCGTCGCACTGCGCGCTGTTGGCTAAACCGGCCGTCGCCCTGGCAAAAGCCTTCGCCGAGGTCACCTTAACGCGCCCTCAGCGCGCCTATTTAAGCGGCTCGACGGCGCGCGTGCTGTGGGATCCGCAGCGGATCGCCGACGATCTGGCGATGAACATGGCGCGCACCGTACATTGGCAGGAGGCGATGATCGCCGCCGATGAACGCGACGCGAGACTGGCAATCGAGATGCCGCCCGGCGGCGTGCTCACCTGCCTGACCCGCCAGGCAGGCTGGCGCGGCGAGACCATTGCGCTGGAGCGCAGCGGCGTAGACGTCGCCCGCCATCTTGCAAAGCGGCTTAGCGATTAATGCTGCGGGCGTACATGCGCCCTTCCGCCGCCAGCGCCAGCAGGTCGGCATCGCGCTCGCGATGGTGTGAATAGACGATAGAGATCAGCTGGCGCATCTGATAGGGTTCCGCCAGCTTTAACAGCTGCACATCGTTTTCATAGACTTTCTTCATGCGCCCCGGCAGCAGCGCGAAGCCGACGCCCGCCTGCACCAGGCTTATCATCGAAAAGATATCATTCACCCTGGTCACAATTTCCGGCTCAAAACCGGCTACCTGAAAAGCCTCCTGAAACCCGGCATAAGTCGCAAACCCTTCCGCCAGCGAGACAAACTTGCGATCGGCGTAATCGCGCAGGTCGGCGAGCTGCGAGGTATCCAGCTGTTCCGTCGCCGGCGCGGCGAGGAAGATATCATCTTCAAACAGCGGCACCACGTCGAAGGCCGAATTATTGTACTCGCCTTCATTGGTGGCGATTAAAATAGCGTCAAGGGCATCGTCTTCCAGCATATCCAGCAGCATCTGGTTGGAGCCCATCGTCAGATCCAGTTCAAGCTCCGGGCGACGCAGCTTCATCCCCATAATGATGCGCGGAACGGTTTCCAGCGTCAGCGAATAGAGAGTACCAATGCGCAACCGCCCCTGACCAACGCCGGCGACTTTGCGCGTCGCCTCAAGCCCGCGGCTCATCAGACTCATCACATCCTGGCAGTATTCGAGCAGCGTCCACGCCGCCTGCAGCGGCAGCAGGTTACGCCCTTTGTGGACAAACAGCGGGCAGCCGACCCCCTCTTCGAGCGTATGCAGTGCGCGGTGAACGCTAACGCTGCTGAGCTTCATGGCTTCGGCGGTTCTGGCGATATTGCCCTTCGCCATAAACATCATAAAGACCGACAGCTTGCGGAAGGTGATCTCCTGGTTGATATCGTCTTTCATAGCCCTTCCACACTCCTGGTTTAATTTTCTGTTTCAATTCAAACCAGTATATCTTTTATGAGGCCAAAGTTGCAGGCAGCGCGCGGCGTCAGCCGGTAAATAACGCAAAAAAGGGAAGACCATGGTCTTCCCTTTTATTCACTGCCTGGATGCGTCGTTACAGCGCCATATCGTGCTGCGGCGAGGCTTCGCGCGGCGTCTCTGCCGGTTTGGCGGTCGCGGTCGGCGCGGACTCTGGCATCTGAATGACCGGAGGCTTAGTCAACTGCAGCGTCGCGGCGGTGTCATCCCAAACCTGCTGGGTCAGCGCCACGTTACCGTTTAACTTCTCGCCGTAGCTCGGCACGATGGCGCGAATGCGGCTCTGCCATTCCGGCGAGTTAAACTGCTGCGGGAACATCTGCTTGAGAACGTTCAGGGTGATCGGCGCGGCGGTGGAAGCACCTGGCGATGCGCCGAGCAGCGCAGAAATCGTTTTCTGCTGATCGACCACCACTTCGGTGCCGAGCTTCAGAACGCCGCCCTTCTCCGCGTCTTTTTTGATGATCTGCACGCGCTGACCGGCCTGAATCAGTTTCCAGTCTTCTTTGCGCGCGTTCGGGTAGTACTCTTTCAGCGCCGCAAAGCGGTCATCATCGCTGAGCATAACCTGGCTAATCAGGTACTTCACCAGATCGAAGTTGTCGAGGCCAACGTGGGTCATCGGCAGTACGTTGCTGGTGGTAGTGGTGCTCAGCAGATCGAAGAACGAACCGTTTTTCAGGAACTTGGTGGAGAAGGTGGCGAATGGTCCGAACAGCACCACGCGCTTACCATCGAGGTAACGAGCATCCAGGTGCGGTACCGACATCGGCGGCGCGCCAACCGAGGCCTGACCATAGACTTTCTGCTGGTGCAGTTTAGTCAGCTCCGGGTTTTCGGTCATCAGGAACGAGCCGCCTACCGGGAAGCCCGCATAGTTGTCCGCTTCCGGAATGCCGGTTTTCTGCAGCAGCTTCAGCGCGCCGCCGCCGGCGCCGATGAAGACATATTTGGCGTCGATAGCCTGCTCTTCACCGCTCTTCACGTTCTTAATCGTCACGTGCCAGGAGTTGTCGGCATTGCGTTTGAAATCGGTGACTTCAGAAGAGGTCTGCAGCGAGAAATTGCTGCTCTTTTTCAGGCTGCCGATCAGCTGACGGGTGATTTCACCGTAGTTCACGTCGGTACCGACCGGCGTCCAGGTGGCGGCCACTTTTTGCTGCGGATCGCGTCCTTCCATGACCAACGGCGCCCACTGTTTAATTTGCGCGTGATCGGTGGAGAATTTCATTCCCTGGAATAAGGTAGTCTGCTGCAGCGCGTTATAACGCTTTTGCAGATAATCAACATTATCGCCCCACACGAAACTCATATGCGGCGTGGAATTAATAAACGAGTGCGGGTCGTGCAAAATACCGCGTTTGACCTGCGCCGACCAGAACTGGCGCGAAATCATAAACTGTTCATTGATATCCAGCGCTTTGCTGACATCAATAGAACCGTCTGCACGCTGCGGCGTGTAGTTCAGTTCCATATTTGCCGAGTGACCGGTACCGGCGTTATTCCAGCCGTTAGAGGACTCCAGCGCGACGCCGTCGAGTTTCTCCACCATCACCTGTTTCCACTCCGGCTGCAGTTCCTGCAGCCAGGTGCCCAGCGAAGCGCTCATGATGCCGCCGCCGATCAGCAGAAAATCAGTTTTTTTCGAGGTATCGCCATTCGCGTAGGTCGCCGTACTGACGAACATCGCTAATGCGGTCATAGATATAATCGTTTTTTTAATTGCAGGCATAATAGAAATATCGCGTAGCAAAAGTGTAATAAGAGCCGTCATATTAACGCACTTTTACTTTATTTTAAAATATCATTTACACTTTGATATTTTAATGCAAACAGTTTTTTAACTTAAAAAATCAGTTTATTTATTTCACTGGCGGTTATTGCGAAAATAGCGGCAAAAAAAGCAGGATTATTCAGGCGATAAGAAATATAGCGCCGGTTTATTTAGTTATTTAACAAACCGGCGCGGCGAGGAAATTAACTGACGTTACATGGCGTTTTCTCTTGCGCTTCACCCAGGGCGATACGCAGATGGTTGTTGTTTTCGCTGAGCAGATCCCGCGCCTGCCAGGCATCAAGCCCCGTCATCAGCATCAGAATCGCCGTCCGACAATGCTGATTGCAACTGGCCAGCGCAGCTTTGGCTTGCGCGCGCGTACACTCTGTGGCGGCCATCACCATGGCGATTTGCCGCTCCTCCCAACGCGGGCTGGTTGCCTGGAGGTCTACGCGCAGGTTGCCGTACACCTTGCCGCTGCGTACCGCCAGGCCGGTAGTTAACAGGGTGAGGATCTGCCGCTGCGCCAGTTGCGCTTTCGGGTTGCCATAACCGGCTACCGCCTCCGGCCCGGTCTGCGGCGCAATAATAATATCCGCCAGCTGCGCAGCCTCGCTGTCGCTCAGCTGCGTCAGTAGCGCAATCGGCGCTCCCAGCGACCAGGCGTGACGCATGGCTCCCCACACCCACGGTGTTTTGCCGCTGACGGAAAGGGCCAGCAGCATATCGTTGGCGCTGAAGGCATGTAGCTGCAAATCGCGCACGCCGGCGTCATAATCGTTAGCCGCCATCTCGGCCGCCTGCAGCGCGCTCCCTTCGCCGCCGGCGATAATCGCCACCAGTGAGTGATTGGCTTCAGGGGAATAGTCATTAACCGTTTGCAACGCCGCCTGCCCGGATGCCCCGGCGCCAATGATCATCAGCCGTCCTCCCCGGCTCAGGGTCGCCGCGGCGTTATCCACCAGCCGGGTAATCTGCGGCAGGCAGGCATCGATGGCGATGGCTATCTGTTTGTTATCCTGCTGCAGCAGGGTCAGCATATCGAGGGTGGCGAGCGTATCGATATGGCGCGTTTGCGGGTGGCGTCGTTCCAGCATTGATGCGGTTGGCTTACTGCTCATAAAACCTCCATTTAAAACCGAACTCACTGCGGCTACATCAATAGCAATGACATATCCATTCATTCATCACGGCTATTTGATTGATGCGGCCAGTGTAAAGCCTTCATCCACGGCTTTACCGCCACGGGGGTCACAGTTTGTTCACTCGACACCTAATCGCGGCGCGATTGCGCGTTATCCGAGCATGAGGGCTACGCATGTCAGGCAGCGGATATCCGGTAAGCCGGTTTTACTGTTATTACACGGCTTTATGAAAGCCGCCCTATCGGCGATAATGATCGTTCAACGAATTGACCGGGGTTGTCATGAAGGAAGCCGAGCTACAGCCGCCCGCACGTAAGCGCGCCCGCAGCCTGAAATTAAGTACCGCCGTCACGCTGATGATTGGCAGCGTTATCGGCGCGGTGCTGCTGCTGGTCTACGCGCTATGGTTTATGCAGATCAGCAACGCCACCCGCGACGGCTTAAAAGAGACGGCGCTGGCGGTGGCGCGCACCATGGCCGATATGCCGCAGGTGAAGCGCGGCCTCAGCGAGCCGCCGCAGAGCAATATTATTCAGCCGCTGGCGCAGGCCATTACCCGACGTAACGATCTGCTTTACGCGATTGTGACCGACATGCGCGGTATCCGCTATTCGCATCCGGATAGCGCCATCATCGGTAAACCGTTTATCGGCGAGGATATCCGCCCGACGCTCGCCGGGCGCGAAAACGTGGCGATTAACCACGGCGTACTGGCGCCGGCGCTGCGCGTGTTCACCCCGGTATTCAATGAACAGCATCAACAGATAGGCGTGGTGGTGGTGGGGATTTCGCTGAGTAAAGTCGACGAACAGATCGCCAATAGCCGCTGGGACGTCCTGCTGACCATTCTGTTCAGCGCGCTGGTCTGCGCAATCGGCACCTGGAGCCTGGTGCGCGGCTTGAAGCGTATTTTGCTGGGGCTGGAGCCGCAGGATATCTCTACCCAGTTCCAACAGCGTCAGGCGATGCTGCACTCGCTCAAAGAAGGCGTGATCGCTGTGGATAGCAGCGGCCAGGTCACGCTAATTAACCCGGCCGCCCGCGGCATGTTACTTAGCGGGCCGGATAAAAGCATCGATCGCACCCCGCTGCTGGCGGACCTGCAGGAAGTTCTGCGCAGCGGCGAGCCCATCTATGACCGCGCGCTCGGCTGTAATGGCTTGTTGCTGATTAGCAATACCGTCCCGGTGCGCAGCCAGAACGCCATCGTTGGCGCCATCAGCACCTTCCGCGATAAAACCGAGATGAGCCAACTGGTGCAACGGCTGGATGGCATGATGAGCTACGTCGATGCCCTGCGCACCACTTCGCACGAATTTATGAACAAGCTGCACGTAATCCTCGGCCTGCTGAATATGAAAAGCTATGACAAGCTGGAAGAATATGTACTGCAAACCGCCCATGCCTATCAGGCCGACATCGGCGAAATTCAGCACCGGATAAAATCGCCGGTGGTCGCCGGCTTCCTGATTGGTAAAATCCAGCGCGCCAAAGAGCGAGGCTTCACCTTGAACCTCGCCGAAGAAAGCCTGGTGCCGGATTGCCCGAATGAAAAACAGGTCACCGTGCTGGTAACGGTATTAGGTAATCTCATTGAAAATGCGCTGGATGCGATGAGCGGCCAGGCGGAAGGTGAAGTGAGCCTGCTATTGCACTATCAGGATGGCTGGCTAAGCGGTGAAGTCAGCGACGACGGCCCGGGGATCCCGGCGGCCAATATCGACGCCATTTTTAATAAGGGCTTCTCCACCAAAGGCGAGAATCGCGGCGTCGGCCTGTTTCTCGCCAACCAGCAGCTCCACGAACTCGGCGGCACGCTAGCCGTTGAGTCCGAGCCTGGCGTATTTACCCAATTTTTTGTTCACCTGCCCTGGGATAGTAAAAGGAAAAAAGCGTGATAAATGTATTGATTGTTGACGACGATGCGATGGTTGCCGAGCTGAATCGCCTGTACGTGGCGCGCATCCCCGGTTTCAGCTGCTGCGGCACCGCGTCGACGCTCGGCAAAGCCCAGGAGATGATTAACGAACCGCAGATGGCGATCGATTTAGTACTGCTGGACGTTTATATGCAGCAGGATAGCGGCCTGGATCTGCTGCCGACCATTCGCGCCAGCGGCCGCGCCATCGACGTGATTATGATAACCTCCGCCGCCGATGCCGCCACCGTTCAAACCGCCATGCACTACGGCGTGGTGGATTATCTGATTAAACCTTTCCAGTTCCCGCGCTTTGAAGAGGCGCTGACCGCATGGCGCGAAAAGCGCAAACTGATGACCGGCCAGCCCTATTACGAGCAGGCGGATGTCGATCGTCTGTTGCACGGCGGCGCGCCGGAAGCGGCTGACGCGCGTAAGCTACCGAAAGGCTTAACGGCGCAAACCCTACGCACGCTGTGCCAGTGGATTGACAGCCACCCTGATGTGGAATTTTCTACCGATGAGCTGGCGGCGGCGGTGAATATCTCGCGCGTCTCCTGCCGCAAATATCTGATCTGGCTCGCGCAGATCAATATTCTCTATACGACCATCCATTACGGCGCGACCGGCCGACCGGTGTATCGCTACCGCCTGGTCGCCGAGCAGTACGGCCTGCTCAAGCAGTACAGTCAGTAATCTGGTAGCCGCTGTCGCGCAGCTGAAAGCGGATGCGCTGCGGTGACGATAGAATCACGTTGCGGTTTTTGGTGACAAAAATCGCTTCAATGTCGTCCCGCTGGCGCAGCGCCGCGCAGCCCTTCTCCACGCCAAGGCCATACAGCAGCGTGGTCCAGATATCGCCGTCCAGTGAATCCGCGGAAATGACCGTGACGCTGTCGAGTTCGTTATCCAATGGATAGCCGCTGCGCGGATCGAGGATATGGTGCCAGCGTTTGCCATCCTGCTCGAAATAGCGTTCATAGGTGCCTGAAGTGACAACCGACTGCCCGCTAACGGCAATCGAGCCGATAAGTTCCTGCGCCGCGGCAAAGGGTTTTTTCAGCCCAATCGCCCATTCCCCTAACGTATGTACATTGCCGCCGAGATTAATCAGCGCCTGTTCGATCCCCTGCTGGCCCAGGTAATCGCGTACCCGATCGGCGATATATCCTTTGGCGATTGCGCCAAGGTCAATTTCCATTCCAGCCTGCGCCAGCCACACGCTCTGCTTTTCGTCATCGAGAATGACATCCTGCGGGCGGGTTAACGGCAGCCGCGCCGCAATATCCGCCGCCGACGGCACGCTATGCCCCTGAAAGCCAATGCGCCACAGTTTAACCAGCGGGCCGATAGCCAGATTAAAGGCGCTGTCACGCACCATACTGGCGGCTTTAGCGCACTTAATCAGCTGGTACACCGGACGGCTAACGGTAACGGGATGACGCCCGGCGGCATGGTTGATATCCATCACCTGCGACTGCGCGCGGTTAACGGTGAGCAGATCTTCGTAGCGTTTAATTAACTGAAATACGCGGGAGGCCAGCGCCTCATCGTGGGAATAGAGTTTGAGCAGGATGGGCGAGCCCATCAACACGGCGGAGTAGCTATAGACGCGGTTATCGGACATCGGGCTCTCCTTAGAAGGGATAAGCCGGGCGGCTAAGCCAGCCCGGCATCAGCAATTACCTATTATCCTCTGGCACGTTTCGCCGCCTGATGGCCCGCGAGGGTACCGAAGATGATGATATCCGCGACCGCGTTACCGCCGATGCGGTTACCGCCATGGATACCGCCAACCACTTCACCCGCGGCGTAGGCGCCGCGAATTGGCTGCTGCGCCACATTCAGCACTTCGCCATCGGTATTAATGGTCACGCCGCCCATAGTATGGTGCACCCCTGGGGCAATACGAATGGCGTGGAACGGGCCTTCGTTAATCGGCGCGCGCAGCGCGGTTGTGCGGCCAAACGCTTCATCGTGCTGTTTTTCCACCGCGCCGTTGTAGCATTCCAGGGTAGCGAGGAACGCATGGTAATCCATCCCCAGCTTCTCCGCCAGTTCACGCGGCGAGCTGGCGCTGGTGACGAAGCCTTTGGCGATATACTCGTCGGCGGCTTTGTTTTTCGCCCGCACATGCTCGTCGAAGACGATGTAAGCATAGTGTTCCGGCAGCGCGATAATCGCCGCAGACACTTTATCGCGGGTCTCCATCTCGTTGAAGAAGCGGTTCCCCTGCTGGTTAACGAGAATAGCGCCGCCGCCGCGAATCGATTCGGAAATCAGGTACGAGGTCTGCTGCTCGACGGTCGGGTGAATTTGAATTTCGCCCATGTCCACGGTGCCGGCGCCAATACGTTCCAGCAGCGCGATACCGCTACCGGTCGCCCCTTTATGGTTGGTGGTCACGAAGCCTTCGAGGTCAGGACGATATTTCACCACCATCGCGCTGTTGGCGCTGAAGCCGCCGGTCGCCACGATAATACTTTTGGCCTGCACTTCGATGACCTCTTGTTCATCGTTGATAAGACGCACGCCGCTCACTTCGTCGTGGCGCATCAGGATCTCTTCTACCGAGGTATCCAGCAGCACATCGATACCGCGTTTGGTGATATTACGCACCAGACCGCTAATCAGGTAGCCGCCAACCGCCGATCCGTCGCGCGGACGGTGGGTACGGTCGATACTCATCCCGCCGGTGGTGGTGATATCGTTAAGCATAATCCCACGGTCCGCCAGCCATTCAATGGCTTGCGGCGCGTTTTCAACGAAACGGCGCAGCAGCTGCGGGTTGTTTTTGTTGTGGCCGCCCTTCAGGGTTTCCTGATAGAACAACTCTTTACTGTCCTGAATACCTTTGACGCGCTGGAAGCGGGTTTCCGCGGCGTTCATCCCGGCGGAAGCTTTGATGGTGTTGCCGCCAATAGTCGGCATTTTTTCGACGATCAGCACGCTGGCGCCTTCGTCGTGGGCCTGAATCGCCGCAGCCAGACCGGCGCCACCGCTCCCCACCACCACAACGTCATAGCTTTTCGGCGCGGTATCGTTGCCGCCCTCTTCCGCGGCCAGCGCTTTGCTGGATTTCAGCATCGCTTTGGACACCGCTTTTTTCACCGCTTCGCTCTGGCTGGTCGCGCCGGAGATAGCATCGACGTGCGGCGTGTTGGCGGTCAGAATACGTTCGCGGATCTCTTCGAAGCTGGTGGTAAATTCAACGCTCTGTACTGGGCTTGCGGCCAGCTCGATATCCGCAATGCGATCGTTTTCGAGGCTGACGTTAATGACCAGTTCGTTGGCATCGTCCTGAACGGTTTCGACAAACATCCCCGGTTTAAATTTCGCGTCGCCCATGCTCATGTCGCGGATCATCGCTTCGACCAGCGAGAAACGCCACAGCGGTTCCGGAATGTGCAGCGCCTCGCGCTGGGTGCTGTCGATAAAGAGTTCCAGCTCTTCGCCGGCGGCGATACGTGAAGCCCAGTCCGGATAGGCGATGCAGGCGCGGCCGACGGCCATCAGGTCATAACCGTGATCGAGGCCCTGTTCGGCGTCGGCTGCGTTAACCACTCCGCCGACACCCATCACCGGCACCTGCGCCAGCGTTTCAGAACGCATGGCGCAGTATTTTTCAATCAGCGGCGTCGGATCGCAGGTATCAACGATAGACGGGCGCAGCGTCGCGCCAACTGAGAAATGCAGATAATCGACGCCGCGGGCGGCCAGTTTCTCCAACAGATACATGGTGTCGTCGAAGCGGATCCCCGGGACTTCCATCTCTTCCGGCGAGAAGCGATAGCCGATAATAAAGGCATCGTCAGCGTACTGACGGGCCATTTTATGCGTGATGTCCAGCACCGCCAGCGGGAATCTGGCGCGGTTATCGCGGCTGCCGCCCCACTGGTCGTCACGCTGGTTAGAGTTCGGCGAATAGAACTGCTGGATAAGATAGGTGTTGGCGCCGTGGATTTCGACACCGTCGAAACCGGCAAGAATCGCGCGGCGTACGCCGTCGCCAAATTTGGCGATCATGCCTTCGACTTCTTCACCACTGAGGGCGCGCGGCATAGCGGCGCCGTCGCGCGGCGCGGCAATGGCGCTCGGCGCCACCGGCTGGCGACCGCCAATCAATTGCGGGTCAACCATGCGACCGCCGTGGTAAATCTGCAAAATCGCTTTTGAGCCTTCCGCTTTAATCGCTTCGGCGATTTTCGCCAGCCCGGCGATTTTTTCATCGTTATCGATGCCGATAGCGCCCGGGAAGGCCAGACCATAATCATCAATAAAGCAGCATTCAACGATGATAGTCCCGATGCTGCCGGCGCGGGCGCGATAGTATTCAACGAGCTCGCTGGTGACGGTACCATCGAAATAACCGGTGCAGGTGGTCATTGGCGCCATTAGCAAACGGTTTTTCAGTTCAGTCCCATTCGGTAAAGTAAATGGCTGCAGAATTCGTTCGTTACTGGTCATATTAATACTCCAGATTTTAAATATTGAAATTCAGAATTGGGTGACGGAAATTTTATTGATTGTTTATTTTCATTCCTGTTGTCATGCCAATAATATAGCGTGTTTTTTAGTTACTAAATTAATTACGTTAGTTAAAAAACTATTTAATACCTGCAATAACAGCAATACCTCTATTGTATTATTAAATTTATATATCGCATTTACATAATACAAATGAATGATAACATTTCGGTCACTTTTGTTAACGCTAGAAAAACGCGCAAAACAAAAATAAAACACGTAATTTCAATAACTTAAATAATTAATTGCTTTAGCCATTTATTATTTTTTAAGCGTTCCCTTAACAATTGACGTTTCTTGCGGATAATAACCACATCATCATATGTGGTTATTGCCAAACGAAAAAAAAGATCCAGATCACCTGTTTTTTTTGATCTCGATCAATTGCAATGCAACGTGAAAGCGCAATATATAAATACCCAATGAATTTAATTTAACGCCGCGAAAAACGCGTTAAATAACCGTTTAAGCAATAAGCAATCTCGACCATTAATAATTAAAGAAACTTTCGCAACTAAAAAAATCGAGCGTTGTAAGCGAAGACGGAACCGTATTTTCAACTACTAGCAGATACTCATTATGAAAGAGAAAAAGACAACCATACCGCCTGCCGGTGCCGCGTCTAACGCGGCGTATAAACGTCTGATCATGATGGCATTGCCCATTATCGTCGCCGTACTGCTGCTGTTCGTCCCGGTGCCTGACGGCTTACCGCCTTTCGCCTGGCACTATTTTGCTATCTTCGTTGGCGTCATCGTCGGCCTTATCTTCGAACCGCTGCCGGGCGCCGTTATCGGTATCACCGGGGTGGTGGTGATTGCTTTATGTAGCCAGTGGCTACTGTTCAGCCCGGAACAGATGGCGGCGCCAAGCTTTAAGCTGGCCGGCGCGTCATTTAAATGGGCGGTCAGCGGCTTTGGCAACTCTACCGTGTGGCTTATCTTCGGCGCGTTCATGTTCGCCGCCGGCTATGACAAAACCCAGTTCGGCCGCCGTCTGGCGCTGATTCTGGTAAAATATCTTGGCCGCCGCAGCCTGACGCTGGGCTACGCCATTACCTTCGCTGACCTGCTGCTGGCGCCGTTTACCCCGTCCAACACCGCACGTAGCGGCGGGACCATCTACCCGATTATCGCTAACCTGCCGCCGCTGTACGGTTCTAAACCTAACGATCCGAGCGCACGCCGTATTGGCTCTTATCTGATGTGGGTAGCCATTACCGCCGCCTGTATCACTAGTTCTATGTTCCTGTCGGCGCTGGCGCCGAACCTGCTGGCGCTGGCGCTGGTAAAAAGCATCGTTGGTATCAACATCTCCTGGGGGACCTGGTTTATCGCCTTCCTGCCGCTCGGTATCCTGTTGATTCTGGCCATGCCGCTGCTGGCGTACTGGTTCTATCCGCCAGAAGTAAAAATCAATAACGAAGTGCCGCTTTGGGCCGCTCGTGAACTGGAAAAACTGGGCAAACTGTCGCGCAATGAAATCCTGCTGCTGGTGTTTGTTTGCTTCGCGCTGATGATGTGGATCTTCGCCGCCGACTGGATTGAACCGGCGCTGGCTGCCCTGCTGGTTATCGTGCTGATGCTGTGGACCGGCGTGCTGTCCTGGAGCGATATAACCAACAACAAAGCGGCGTGGAATACCTTTGTCTGGTTCGCCACGCTGGTCGCGCTGGCTGACGGTCTCTCCTCCACTGGTTTCATCGCCTGGTTGGGTAAAGAAGGCGGCGCGCTGATGAGCGGTATTTCTCCGGGCGTTGCGACCATCGTCCTGCTGCTGGCGTTCTATCTGCTGCACTACCTGTTCGCCAGTACCACCGCGCACACTACCGCGCTGCTGCCGGCCATGCTGACCATCGCTTCGACTATCCCGGGAATGAATATGGAAGTCTTCGTCCTGCTGATGGTGACCTCGCTGGGCGTGATGGGCATCATCACCCCGTACGGTACCGGTCCGAGCCCGATTTACTACGGCAGCGGCTATCTGCCGACCAAAGACTACTGGCGCCTCGGCACCATCTTCGGCGCCATCTTCCTGGCCGCCCTGCTGCTGATTGGCTATCCGTGGATGTCCATGATGTTCTGATTCATAACCGCCGGGTCTTCCCCCGGCGGTTTTTATCTTTATGGAGTATGTGAATATGTCGACGAAACCCTTTGTTTATCAAGACCCGTTCCCGATGGCGCATGACGATACCGAATACTATTTGCTCAGCAAAGAGCACGTCTCCGTCGCCGAATTCGATGGTCAGGAAGTATTGAAAGTGGAACCACGGGCGTTAACCCTGCTGGCGCAACAGGCCTTCCACGATGCCGCTTTTATGCTGCGCGTCTCGCATCAGCAGCAGGTCGCGGCCATTCTGCTCGACCCGCAGGCCAGCGAAAACGACAAATACGTCGCGCTGCAGTTCCTGCGTAATTCCGAAATTGCCGCCAAAGGCGTGCTGCCAACCTGCCAGGATACCGGCACCGCCATCATCATGGGTAAAAAAGGCCAGTGCGTATGGACCGGCGGCGGCGATGAAGCCGCGCTGGCGCAGGGCGTCTATAACACCTATACCGAAGACAACCTGCGTTACTCGCAGAATGCGCCGCTGGATATGTATAAAGAGGTCAACACCGGCACCAACCTTCCGGCGCAGATCGATCTCTACAGCGTCGACGGCGATGAATATAAATTCCTGTGCATGGCGAAAGGCGGCGGTTCCGCCAACAAAACCTATCTGTACCAGGAAACCAAAGCGTTAATCACCCCGGCGAAGCTGAAAAACTATCTCGTCGAGAAGATGCGTACCCTCGGTACCGCGGCCTGCCCGCCCTACCACATCGCTTTTGTGATCGGCGGCACCTCGGCGGAAGCCACGCTGAAGACCGTTAAGCTGGCTTCCGCCCGCTACTATGACGACCTGCCGACCGCAGGCAACGAGCACGGTCAGGCCTTCCGCGATGTGCAGCTGGAGCAAGAGCTGCTGCAAGAAGCGCAAAATCTCGGTCTCGGCGCGCAGTTCGGCGGGAAATATTTCGCCCACGATATTCGCGTTATCCGTCTGCCGCGCCACGGCGCTTCGTGCCCGATCGGCATGGGCGTCTCCTGCTCCGCCGACCGCAATATCAAAGCTAAAATCAACCGCGACGGCATCTGGATTGAAAAACTGGAAAGCAACCCGGGGAAATACATTCCTGAACACCTGCGCCAGCAAGGCGAAGGCAATGTGGTTAGCATCAACCTGAACCAGCCGATGAGCGAAATCCTGGCACAGCTGTCGGCGCACCCGGTCTCCACGCGTCTGAGCCTTAACGGCACCATTATCGTAGCCCGCGACATTGCCCACGCGAAACTGAAAGAGCTTATCGATAACGGCGAAGCGCTGCCGCAGTACGTGAAAGATCACCCGATCTACTACGCCGGTCCGGCCAAAACGCCGGCTGGTTACGCCTCCGGCTCCCTGGGCCCGACCACCGCGGGACGTATGGATTCCTACGTCGATCTGCTGCAATCGCACGGCGCCAGCATGGTGATGCTGGCCAAAGGCAACCGCAGCCAGCAGGTGACCGACGCCTGCCATAAACACGGCGGCTTCTACCTCGGTAGCATTGGCGGCCCGGCGGCAGTCCTTGCCCAACAGAGCATTAAGAGCCTCGAGTGCGTGGCTTATCCGGAGCTGGGAATGGAAGCTATCTGGAAAATCGAAGTCGAAGATTTCCCGGCCTTTATTCTCGTTGATGATAAAGGTAACGATTTCTTCCAACAGATCCAAAATCAGCAGTGCGCCGGTTGTAAACAACACGGCTAATTCCCTCCACGCCCGGCGGCTCATCGTCGGGCGTATTCTCCCCCTTTACTCTTGAATTCACCCGACGCTGAACTATGCTCAATCCAGCAGCCGTTCAGAGTTTGACCAGCTGAAAAATAACAATAATTCCCCCTTTTCCGGTGTCGCATATGAACAGGATCCAGGCGTTATTAACGGCGTGTTTTCTGCTATGGCTGGCCTTCCCGCTTTCGGCGGCAGAACCGCGTCAGCAGCCCACCGCTCGCGAGCAGGCGCGAACCGTCGCTATTTTCCATCAACCGATCGTCATGCTGCAGGCCACCTTCGGCCAGACCACGCCGGAAGAGCGGGTTCTGCGCATCCGCAATACGCTACGCGCCTTTACCGAGGCCGATATCAGCCAGCCGCTACAGGTGGTGCCTGTCACCCGCTACAACCAGCCGGGGCGGCTGTTCCTGATGAATGGCAAACCCATCATGTTACTCAGCCAGGCGGACCTCGATGAAGGCGACGATCTGACCCTCGATCAGGCGGCGCAGCGCGTTCTTGCCCGTATGGAAGCGCAGCGGACGTCGCTGCGCGAACAGTACAATACCCGCTATCTGCTGCTGGCGGCGCTAAAATCCGCCGCCGGCGCGTTGCTCCTCGCCCTGGCCTGCTATCTCGCTTTCCGTTCGTGGCGGCGAGTGAGGCGCTTTTTCCATCTGCGGATCCTCGAAAAGCGCAGCCTGATCCCGCATAACTGGCGGCGTTTTCTCGGCAACATTGAAAGCCGATTATACGCGCTGCTGGTCATACTGCTTGGGGTACTGGCGGGTTATGTTTGGCTGAGTTGGGTATTCAGCCTGTTTCCTTGGACCCGGGTATGGGGAGAGTCGCTCGGTGAGTGGTCGGTAGGGGTGATTCGCGATATTTCGCTGTCCATCGTGTCGGCGCTGCCGGGATTGATGATCGTACTGCTTATCTTTCTGATTACGTGGTTTATCATCCGCCTGCTGAAGGTGGTGTTGGATCAGGTCGCCGCCGGACGTCTGCAGATCCCCGGTCTGCATCCGGAAACCGTCGGCGCCACGCGAAAGCTTATCGCCGTGGTTATCTGGCTTTTTGCGCTCTCCGCCGCCTATCCTTTCCTGCCTGGCGCAAATTCTCTGGCCTTCAAGGGGATTAGCGTGTTCTTCGGTCTGATGTTGACGCTGGGCTCAGCGGGGGTGATGAATCACGCCATGAGCGGCCTGGTGCTGATTTATACCCGCGCGCTGCATAAAGGCGACTGGATCCGCATCGCCGATAACGAAGGCCAGGTCAGCGAGATCGGCATGCTGGCGACCAAAATCCTGACCCGCGAAAACTATATTGTCACCCTGCCGAACGCGGTGGTGGTCAGCGGTAAAATCACCAATCTCAGCGCCAGCGACCCGCAACAGGGAATCAACCTCACCACCGGCGTGACCATTGGTTACGACACGCCGTGGCGGCAGGTACAGGCGATGCTGGAACTGGCGGCCCACCGCGCCCAGGGAGTGGATCATCAGGTGGCGCCGGTGGTTCGCAAACTGGGATTGCTCGACTGGTATACGTCGTATGAACTGCAGGTGCGGCTGTTACCGGAAACGACGCTGCCGGAGGGGCGCAACGCGCTGCACAGCAGCATTATCGATGTATTTAACGAATTTGGCGTGCAGATTATGTCGCCCAATTTTGTCATGCAACCGAAAAGCGCGGTGGTGGTCGCCAAAGAGGATTGGTATACCGCCCCGGCGGTCGCGCCGCAGGAGCGCGACAGGTAACGTCGTCCCACGCCGACGCAGCGTCATCAGGCAATGCCGGATGGCGCTGCGCTTATCCGGCCTACAACTCAAAATCCCCGGTAGCGCTACCGCTTACCGGGGCTACAGCGCTGTGCGATTTAGTAGCCCGTACAAGGCGCAATGCGCCGCCCCGCTACGCCTGCGCGGCGTCAATCTCGGCAAACACCTGCTGCGCGAGGTGCAACGTGGCGTTTGCCGCCGGTAAGCCGCAGTACAGCGCCGAATGCATAATCAGCTCTTTCAGCTCATCACGGGTCACACCGTTATTAAAGGCGGCGCGCAGATGCATCTTAAGTTCCGCCTCGCGGTTCAGCGCAATCAGCATCGCAATAGTGATCATGCTGCGGGTATGGTGATCGAGCCCTGGACGGGTCCAGGTTTCTCCCCAGGCGTAACGGGTAATGAAATCCTGAAACTCCTCGTTCAGCGGCGTCAGATTCTGCAGAGTACGGTCAACGTGAGCATCGCCTAATACCTTGCGGCGAACCTCCATTCCCTGCTGATAACGTTGTTTATCTTCCATTTTGCTCCCCCAGCAAAAAGCCGTTCAGCGCGGCGTTAAAGGCAGCAGGCGCTTCAATGTTCGACAGATGCGACGCCTTCAACACCACCACCTGTGAAGTGGCGATCTGCTGATGCAGGAAGTTAGCGTCGGCGACAGTCGTGACAGGGTCACTTTCTCCGGCAATAATCAGCACCGGAATCGCAATTTGCCCGACCTCCCCCCGCAGGTCTGCCGCCGCCAGGGCTTCGCAGCAGGCAGCGTAGCCTTCGGCGTCGCTATGAGTCAGTTGATGGCATAATGCCTCGACCACCTCCGGCGCGCGCTGGCGGAAAGCATCGCTGAACCAGCGATCCGCCGCCCCCGCGGCAACCACATCCATCCCTTCCTGACGTACCGCGCGGGCGCGAGAAAGCCAGCCCGACTGATCGCCGATCCGCGCCGCGGTATTGGCCACCGCCACCGCATAAAAACGTTCCGGCGCAAAGCGTGCCAGCCATAATCCCGTCAGCCCGCCCATCGAAATACCGCAAAACAGCGCTTTGTCGATATTTAGGTGATCGAGCAGCGCAATCACATCCTCACCCAATTGCGCCAGGGTCACCTTGCCGTTTTTCGTCGTTTTACCATGGCCGTGGGTGTCATAACGCAGTACGCGAAAATTCGCCGTCAGGGCCTCCATTTGCGGCTGCCACATTGCGCGCGTGGTACCAAGCGAGTTCGACAGCACGATAACCGGCGCGCCTTCCGGCCCGTCGAGTTGATAATCAAGATTCATGACGTTGCTCCTGATAACGCGCCAGTACCTGGCGCACAAAGCGTTCGGCGCTACCGGTGGCCGTTGCCGGATCCAGTAGCATGTTTAAACGTTCGCGGGAGAGATACTGACTGACCAGCGGGTCAGCCGCCAGCAGATCGACAAGTAAACCGTGACTGTCCAGAGCCTGGCGGCACAGCGCTTCTACACGGTGATGCGCCTCGGCTTTGCCGATAAACTCCGCCAGCGCCAGGGTCACCGCTTCCGCCATAATCAGCCCGTGGGTAATATCAAGGTCGGCACGCATCTTATGCACGAAAACCTGCATCTCGCGCACCAGCATGTCAGTTTGCGCCAGCGCCCCGCCCACCAGCATAATCAGCTCCGGTAGCGTTTCCCATTCCGCCTGCCAGCCGCCGAGCGCGCGCTCATGCTGTTGGATTTGACCGGCGTAAAGGGTGGCGACCAGCCCCGGCGTGCGCTGCGCCGCGGTTAAAATCGCCGCGCAGGAGACCGGATTACGTTTGTGCGGCATGGTCGAGGAGCCTCCGCGCCCTTCCGCCAGCGGCTCGCCGACTTCCGCAACCTCGGTTTGCATCAGCAGCGAAAAATCATTGGCGAATTTTCCCAGGGTGCCGCAAACGCCGGCGAACCAGGCGCCGACTTCGAGGAAACGGTCGCGCTGGCTATGCCATGGCGTATCCGGCAACTGCAGCTCGAGGGTTTGCGCTAACGCCTGCGCGACCTGCGGCGCCTGCTGTTTCAATGAATCAAGCGTGCCAGCCGCGCCGCCAAACTGCAGCGCCAGCACCCGTGGGCGCATCTCGATCAACCGCTGCTGCCAGCGCAGTAGCGCATCCAACGTCCCCGCCAGTTTGAGGCCAAAGGTGACCGGCAGCGCATGCTGCATCCAGGTGCGCCCCGGCATCACCGTATGCTGATAGCGCTGCGCCTGTTCGGCAAGCGCATCAATCAGGCTTTGTAGCAGGCTATCCGTCGCCGCCAGCGCGCCGCGCAGTTGCAAAACAAACCCGGTATCGATAGCGTCCTGGCTGGTGGCGCCCCAATGGACATAGCGCGCGGCGTCAGGATCCTGCGCTTTCACACGCGCGGTCAGTTGTTTGACCAGAGGAATTGCCAGATTACCGGCGCTGGCCGCAGCCTGTCCCAGCGCGTCGAAATCAATAAGCGCATGCCGGCAGGCGTTGACTATCGGCGAGACTGCCGCCTTCGGCACCAGACCGCAGTCGGCCTGCGCCTGCGCCAGCGCGGCTTCGAAATCCAGCATGCCCTGTACCCGCTGCGCATCGCTAAACCAGTCGGTTAGCGGACTGCTGCGCAACATGGGGGTCAACAAACTCATCGCTACTCCTTAAACGCGTTCAATAATCAGCGCAATCCCCTGGCCCACGCCGATACACATGGTGCACAGCGCATAGCGGCCGCCGGTTCGCTTCAACTGATAAGCGGCGGTCATCGCCAGACGCCCGCCGGAAGCGCCTAGCGGATGGCCCAGCGCGATGGCCCCGCCGTTGGGGTTAACGTGGGCGGAATCATCCGGCAGACCTAAATCACGGGTAACCGCCAGCGCCTGTGCGGCAAAAGCCTCATTCAATTCGATGACGTCCATCTGCGCCAGCGTCAGCCCGGTTTGCGCCAGCACCTTACGCACCGCCGGCGCCGGGCCGAAGCCCATAATTCGCGGCGCAACCCCTGCCGTCGCCACGCCGACAACCCGCGCCAGCGGCTGTAAATCATTCGCTGACATGGCCTGTTCACTGGCCAACAGCAGCGCGCAGGCGCCATCATTGACGCCGGAGGCGTTACCGGCGGTAACGCTGCCGTCGGCTCGGACCACGCCGCGCAATTTGGCCAGCGCCTCCAGCGAGGTGCTGCGCGGGTGTTCATCGCGGCTGAAACACAGCGGCTCACCTTTGCGTTGCGGTACCGATACGGCGATCAGTTCATCGGCGAAACGCCCCGCTTCTTGCGCCGCAGCGGTACGCAGCTGGCTACGAAGCGCAAAAGCATCCTGGTCGGCGCGAGAAATGGCAAACTCATCGGCGACGTTTTCCGCGGTTTCCGGCATCGAGTGCACGCCGTACAGCGCTTTCATCTGCGGGTTAATAAAACGCCAGCCAATGGTGGTATCTTCCATCTGCATCGAGCGGCTAAAGGCGCTCTCGGCTTTGCCCATCACAAACGGCGCGCGCGACATACTCTCCACCCCACCGGCGATCATCAGCTGAGTTTCGCCGCTTTTAATCGCCCGCGCCGCGACGCCGATCGCATCAAGGCTCGAGCCGCACAGGCGGTTAATCGTGCTGCCGGGAACGCTCTGCGGCAGGCCGGCCAGCAACAGCGCCATACGCGCCACGTTACGGTTATCTTCTCCGGCCTGGTTGGCGCAGCCGTAGATCACATCGTCAATTAGCGCCGGATCGAGACCCGGATTACGCTCCAGCAGCGCTTTCAGCGGCAGCGCCGCCAGATCGTCAGCGCGCAAACTCGATAATGCGCCGCCAAAACGGCCAAACGGCGTACGCACCGCATCACAGATAAATGCCTGATTCATCATAGGTTCCTCACGCGCTTTCCGCCAGTTGTTCAAAAGTCAGCGCCACCGGAGTGATGCGCTGTAGCTCTTCAAATGAGAGGCCGTTAAAGATTTCGCGTACCACCGGACCACGGTCGGTAATATCGATGACCGCCAGATCGGTATAGATACGGCTGACGCAGCCGACGCCGGTCAGCGGATAGCTGCACTGCTCGACCAGTTTGCATTCGCCATCGCGGGTCAGATGGTCCATCATTACAAACACCTGGCGGGCGCCGATAGCCAAATCCATCGCCCCTCCGACCGCCGGGATCGAATCCGGCGCGCCGGTGCTCCAGTTAGCGAGATCGCCGCTGGCGGAAACCTGATAGGCGCCCAGCACGCAGATATCGAGATGCCCGCCGCGCATCATGGCGAAGGAGTCGCCATGGTGGAAAAAACAGCCGCCCTGCAGCAGGGTGACATACTCTTTACCCGCGTTGATCAGCTCCGGGTCCTCTTCGCCGGGCTGCGGCTTCGGCCCCATTCCGAGTAGCCCGTTTTCACTGTGCAGGAACACCTCTTTATCGGCAGGTAGATAGTTGGCGATACGGGTCGGCAGGCCAATACCGAGGTTTACGTAAGCGCCTTCCGGAATATCGCGGGCGACGCGCTGGGCCATTTCGTCACGAGTCAGTTTTTGCATGTTCGGCTCCTCAGGCGCTTTGCGCGGCGGACAGATTTTCCAGCGAGAATACGCGCTGGACGAAAATCCCCGGGGTGATGATGTTTTCCGGGTCGAGTTCGCCAAGGGCGACCAGTTGCGAGACTTCAACAATGGTGGTTTTGGCGGCGGTCGCCATAATCGGGCCGAAGTTGCGCGCCGCTTTGCGGTAGACCAGGTTGCCCCAGCGGTCGCCCTGATGGGCTTTAATCAGCGCAAAATCGGCTTTAATTGGATATTCAAGCACGTAATGACGGCCGTCGATCTCCCGGGTTTCTTTGCCTTCCGCCAGCGGCGTGCCGTAGCCGGTAGGGGTAAAGACCGCGCCGAGACCTGCGCCAGCGGCCTGGATCCGCGCCGCCAGATTGCCCTGCGGCACCAGTTCCAGCTCAACTTTGCCGCGGCGATAGAGGTCATCGAAAATTTGTGAATCTACCTGGCGCGGGAACGAGCAGATCATTTTGCGCACCCGCCCGGCTTTGAGCAGCGCCGCCAGCCCCACCTCGCCATTACCCGCGTTGTTATTAATAATGGTTAGGTCGCGGGCGCCCTGGTCAATCAGGGCGTCAATCAGATATGTCGGCTGCCCGGCGGGGCCAAATCCGCCGATCATGATGGTCGCGCCGTCGTGGATCCCGGCAATGGCCTCACTCAGCGTCGACACGCTTTTATCAATCATCAGGTCGCTCCTTAACGTGCGGTAATCGCACTTATATGCGTTGTTCGCACAAAATGTGACCCGCTTAACGATGCTGGTCAAGGGCGATAATCGAAATATGGTGCGATAATCGAACATCGTATATCTTTAGCGAAAGAATGTGATCGATGGCAAATACGGAGAACAAAATGGACAAGCATCCAGATGATGTAGTGGCGGGCGACGGCGATCCGTTTAAGGGCGATCCGAACTTTATGGCATCGCTGGCGCGCGGGCTGGAAGTGATTCAGGCTTTTACCCCGCAGCGCCCGGTACTTTCGATTTCGCAGATCAGCCAAAAGACCGGCATCCCCCGAGCGGCGGTACGTCGCTGCCTGTACACCCTAAGCAAGCTGGGTTTCGTCTACGCCGAAGACGGCAAGAATTTCCAGCTGCGACCACGGATACTTGCCCTCGGCCACGCCTGGCTGGCCTCAACGCCGCTGGCGCGCTCGGCGCAGCCGGTGCTCAAGCATCTGAGCGAAATGCTCAATGAGTCCTGCTCAATCGCCACCCTGGATGGCGACGATATCTTGTATATCGCCCGCGCCTCCAGTTCGCGCATTATGACGATCGATCTTGATATTGGCAGTCGTCTGCCGGCGTGGGCGACCTCCATGGGGCGCGTGCTGTTAAGCCATCAGCCGGAAGAAAGGCTGAACGACATGCTGGGCCGGGTGACGATGATTCGCTACACCCCGCAAACGGTAGATTCGGTGAATAAGCTGCGCGCGGAGCTAAAACGCGTGCATCAGCAGGGATATGCGTTGAACGATCAGGAACTGGAAATGGGGCTGCGTTCGCTGGCGGTACCGCTATATAACCCGCAGGGACAGGTGGAAGCAGCGCTGAACGTCGGGGTTCACGCGGGCCAGATGTCGACCCGCGAAATGCTGGACCGGGTGCTGCCGGAATTACAAAAAGCCGCCCGCGAGCTAACGCTGCTGCTGCGCTAGCGGCTGCGTTTAGCGTGCAGCTCCCAGTTCTCCTGCTTAGCCTGTTCGGATTTACGCAGCGCCACGTAACAAGCGCCGCTGCCGCCGTGGTGCGGTAGCGCGGCGCAAAACGCCTGTACCTCGGGCAACTCTGGCAGCCAGCGCGCCAGGTAGCTGCGAATAATATTGGCGTGGGCCTGGTCATCACGGCCTTTGCCGTGGATGATAAGTAAATTACGCAGCCCCTCTTTTTGCGCCTGTATCACGAAGGCGAACAGCATTTGCCGGCACTGTTCGACCGGCTGGCGCAACAGCGACAGGCTTGCCTGCTGGCTGTATTTTCCACGCCGCAGCTTTTCCAGCACTCCGCTTTGCAGCCCTTCCCGTTTGAACTCCAGCGGCACGGCGAGCGGCACAATATCGAGGTAGCCGGTGGTCAGAAAATTATCGAGCTGTAGGGTATCGATACGCTGCGGCGCGCGCGCGGGTCGTTCACGATGCCAGTGTACGTCATTATTGCGTTTCAGAGGCTGGACATCCTCCATGGCGTCAAGAAACAGGGATTTGTCGTCAAGGTTCATGGTCACTCCTCCAGCGGCTATCGCCTGCTACTATAGCCGCCTCACGCCTACCCCTCAACGCGTTTAGCCGCAACTGCTGGCAAATAGACCAACGCGGGATATTTAAGGAAACAATTGACGGCTTTGACGACGAAACAGGGTGATTAACGAAGCCGTTAACGGCGTTGGTCGCGTGTCGCGCCGCTGGATCAGGTAGTAAGTTGCTCTGGGCAATACCTCACGTATGGGGATCATCACCAGTTTATCCGCCATCATCGGATCGTTTCCGAGCTCTACCGGCAGAATACTAAGGAAATCGCTCTTCACCACCAGACTGATGCACGAAGAGAAGGTTTCGCAAACGATATCGACCTTGGGCGCCAGCCCGGCCTGATTAAACATCTCCTGCAACTGTTTGAAGTAGCTACCGCGCGGCGTTGGCATCGTCCAGTGGTGATCGAGCAATTCAGTCAGGGAAGTGGCGCGCGCCGCCGGATGCCCTGCGCGGGCGAATACCGCGAACGGTTTCTCAAACAGTTTTTCAAAGCTGAATTCATGATCGTACGGGCCGGGATAGTAGGTGTTGATAGTGAAATCAAGCTCACCCTGGCGCAGTTCATTAATCATCGCCAGGAGTTGCCCTTCCATGATCCGAACCTTCACCAGCGGATGCTGCTGATGAAAGCGACAGATAACCGATGGCATCAGCGAACGGGCGACGCTGGCGCCGAGACCAATATTAATCTGCCCGGCCTGCTCCCCCTGACGCTGCAGGAGTTCATCCTGCGCCGCCCGAAGCTCTTCAAGGATCAGGCTCGCATGTTGATAAAAACTTTCGCCGTTTTCCGTCAGCGCCACCCCCTGGCTGCGGCGGACAAACAGTTGGGCGGAAAGCCCTTCTTCCAGCTCTTTAATCGCTTTGGTCAACGCGGGCTGCGAGATCGCCAGCGCCCGGCTGGCGCCGCGAATACTCCCCTCGCGAGCGACCTCAACGAAAGCGCGAATTTGATGAAATTTAATCTGAAATGACATGTTTTAGGTGATAACCATTGTTTATCAGACAGAAGAAAATGACATCTACTGTAATCCATCATGCTGTGGCAGGTTAAGGGTGAGATTGCCAGAAAGGCGTTCGTGATAATTAAAAGCTATCACACCGTGAACGCCGTCACACTTTTTAATTATGACAGGAAGGGTTATGCCGCAACTTCATGAATTGGTAAGCCAGCTGGCGCCGGAAATGACGCAATGGCGTCGTGATTTTCACCTGCACGCGGAGTCCGGCTGGCTGGAATTTCGCACCGCCAGCAAGGTTGCCGAGATCTTAGACGGCCTCGGTTATCAACTCGCGCTGGGTCGCGACGTTATCGATGCCGACAGCCGGATGGGGCTGCCCGACGATGCCACCCTGGAGCAGGCATTCCAGCGCGCCCGCGAACAGGGAGCGCCGGAACGTTGGCTGCCGGCTTTTGAAGGCGGATTCGCCGGCGTCGTCGCCACCCTGGACACCGGCCGCCCCGGCCCTACGCTTGCGTTTCGCGTCGATATGGACGCGCTCGATCTTAACGAACAACACGACGATCGCCATCGCCCGCATCGCGCGGGTTTCGCCTCCTGCAACGCCGGGATGATGCACGCCTGCGGCCATGACGGACATACCGCCATTGGGCTGGGTTTGGCGCACGTGCTAAAGCAGTATGCCGATCGGCTCAACGGGATCATCAAGCTGATTTTCCAGCCTGCCGAAGAAGGCACCCGCGGCGCGCGCGCGATGGTGGCGGCAGGCGTGCTCGATAACGTGGACTACTTCACCGCCATTCATATCGGTACCGGCGTTCCCAACGGTACCGTGGTCTGCGGCGGTGACAACTTTATGGCGACCACCAAATTCGACGTGCAATTCGAGGGCGTCGCCGCTCACGCCGGCGGCAAACCGGAAGATGGGCGCAACGCGCTACTGGCCGCCGCCCAGGCCGCCCTCGCATTACACGCCATCGCGCCGCACAGCGCAGGCGCCTCGCGGGTTAACGTCGGCGTCATACAGGCCGGCACCGGGCGTAACGTGGTCCCCTCATCGGCGCTAATTAAAGTGGAAACCCGCGGCGAGACGGAAGCTATCAACCAGTATGTGTTTGAGCGGGCGCAAAACGTGATTGCCGGCGCCGCAGCGATGTATGAAGCCCGCTATGAACTTCGGCTCATGGGCGCGGCAACCTCCAGCGCCCCCTCTCCGGCGTGGGTGCAATACCTGCGTGAGCAGGCAGCACAGGTGCCGGGGGTAGTAGAAGCAGTGGATCATATTGCCGCGCCGGCGGGATCCGAAGATGCCACTTTGATGATGGCGCGGGTACAGGATCGCGGTGGACTGGCTTCATACATGATTTTCGGTACTGAACTGAGCGCCGGACATCACAACGAGAAATTTGATTTCGACGAAGGCGTGATGGTCATCGCGGTCGAGACGCTGGCGCGCATCGCGCTCAACTTTCCCTGGCAGCGAGGTGTGTGATGGAAAAGATCTATCAATTTGTCGATGACATCATTACGTCACGGCGCGACGATTTTTGCGCTATTGCCGATGATATCTGGGATCATCCGGAAACCCGCTTCCAGGAATTCTGGTCTGCCGCGCGGTTGGCCGATGCGCTGGAAACGGAAGGTTTTCAGCTAACCCGTCACGCTGGCGGCATACCCAATGCGTTTATCGCCAGCTACGGCGAGGGTAAACCGGTCATCGCCCTGCTCGGCGAGTTTGATGCGCTGGCAGGACTCAGCCAACAGGCGCACAGTGCTGAACCAACATCCGCGACGCCGGGGGAAAACGGCCACGGCTGTGGGCATAATCTCCTCGGCACCGCGGCGTTCGCCGCCGCCGTCGCCGCGAAACAGTGGCTGCAGCAGCAAGGCGGAGCGGGCACCCTGCGCTTTTATGGCTGCCCGGGGGAAGAAGGCGGCTCGGGTAAAACCTTTATGGTGCGCGAGGGATTATTCGATGATATTGACGCCGCCCTCACGTGGCATCCGGAAGCCTGGGCCGGGATGTTCAGTACCAGCACGCTGGCCAATATTCAGGCGGCGTGGCGCTTTACCGGAACCGCTGCGCATGCGGCAAACTCACCGCATCTGGGGCGTAGCGCGTTGGACGCCGTCACGCTGATGACCACCGGCAGTAATTTCCTCAATGAGCATATTATCGAGAAAGCGCGTGTGCACTACGCCATTACCGATACCGGCGGCGTGTCGCCCAACGTGGTGCAGGCGCAAGCTGAAGTGCTGTATTTGATTCGCGCTCCGGAGATGGCCGATGTGCAGCAAATCTTCGCCCGTATTGAGAAAATCGCCCAGGGCGCCGCGCTGATGACCGAAACCAGCGTCAGCTGCCGTTTTGAAAAAGCCTGTTCCAGCTATCTCCCCAATCGCACGCTGGAAGCGGCAATGTATCAGGCCGTATGTCATTACGGTACGCCGCAGTGGAGTGACGAAGAGCGCGCTTTCGCGGCGGATATTCGCGCCACGCTCGGCGTGAACGATATAAATAACAGCCTGAAGAATATTGCCGGTACCAGCGGTGAAGAAGGAAAAGCGTTTGCCCGCCGTCATCACGACACGGTGTTGATCGATGAGGTCGCGCCGTGGGCGGCAACGGAAAACGTGCTGGCGGGATCTACCGACGTCGGCGACGTGAGCTGGAAAGCGCCGGTGGCCCAGTGTTTTAGCCCCTGTTTCGCCATCGGTACGCCGCTGCATAGCTGGCAACTGGTGAGCCAGGGAAGAACTTCCATCGCCCATAAAGGGATGCTGCTGGCGGGTAAAATTCTGGGAGCAACGGCGATTCGTTTGTTCAGCGACAGGCCGTTACTCGAAGCAAGCCAGCAGGAACTGGCTCAGGTACTGGCGGTAACTCCATACCAGTGCCCGATCCCGCGTGACGTCGTACCATCAATTTTAAAATAAGAAAAATTAGCCTCTGGGATAGCGTACAGCGTGATGGCAATCGCCAATAAAAATAACAGCTGACAACCCCTGAGGCATGCCGCAAACAACACAACAACGACAACTGAGGAACGCCCATGAGTATGTCATCCATACCGTCGCATTCCCCCACCGGTAAGCTGTATGGCTGGGTTGAAAAAATAGGTAATAAGGTTCCGCATCCATTTTTGCTGTTTATCTATCTGATCGTCGCGCTGATGGCCGCCACCGCCATTTTGTCGGCGCTAAACGTCAGCGTACAGAACCCCACCGACGGTTCGCGAGTGGTGGTAAAGAATCTGCTCAGCGTAGAAGGGCTGCACTGGTTTCTGCCAAACGTGATTAAAAACTTTAGCGGCTTCGCGCCGCTGGGGGCGATTCTGGCGCTGGTGCTCGGTGCCGGTTTCGCCGAACGTGTCGGCCTGCTGCCGTCGCTGATGGTCAAGATGTCATCGCACGTTAGCGCGCGTTACGCCAGTTACATGGTGTTATTTATCGCCTTCTTCAGCCACATCTCTTCCGACGCGGCGCTGGTCATTATGCCGCCGCTGGGGGCGTTAATGTTTCTCGCCGTCGGCCGCCATCCGGTAGCCGGGTTGTTGGCGGCAATCGCCGGCGTCGGCTGCGGATTCACGGCAAATTTACTTATTGTCACTACCGACGTGTTGCTCTCCGGTATTAGTACCGAAGCGGCGAAAACGCTTGATGCCTCGCTGCATGTTAGCGTTATCGACAACTGGTACTTCATGGCCACCTCAGTCATCGTTCTGACGCTGGTCGGCGGGTTGATTACCGATAAACTGGTCGAGCCGCGGCTAGGAAAGTGGCAAGGCCAGAGCGATGAAACGCTGCAGACGCTGACGGCGGAACAGCGCTTCGGGCTGCGCATTGCCGGTATTGCGGCGCTGTTGTTTGTGGCGGTTATCGCACTGATGGTGGTGCCGGAAAACGGCATCCTGCGCGATCCTATCAAACATACCGTGATGCCCTCGCCTTTTATAAAAGGCATCGTACCGCTGATTATCTTTTTCTTTTTCGTCGTATCTTTAGCTTACGGCATCGCCACCGGCAAAATTCGCCGTCAGGCTGACCTGCCGCAGTTAATGATCGAGCCGATGAAGGAGATGGCCGGCTTCATCGTGATGGTCTTCCCGCTGGCCCAGTTTGTCGCCATGTTCAACTGGAGCAATATGGGGAAATTCATGGCGGTAGGATTAACGGATATACTGGAAAGTGCGGGAATGAATGGCGTGCCGGCGTTTGTCGGTCTGGCGCTGCTGTCGGCGTTTCTGTGTATGTTTATCGCCAGCGGTTCGGCTATCTGGTCGATTCTGGCGCCCATTTTTGTACCGATGTTTATGCTGCTGGGCTTTCACCCGGCGTTTGCGCAGATCCTGTTTCGTATCGCCGATTCGTCCGTACTGCCGCTCGCACCGGTATCGCCATTTGTACCGCTGTTTCTCGGCTTTTTACAGCGCTACCGGCCCGATGCCAGACTGGGTACCTACTATTCGCTGGTGTTACCCTACCCGCTGATTTTCTTAGCCGTCTGGCTGCTGTTGCTGGTGGGCTGGTACCTGGTAGGGCTACCGATTGGCCCAGGTATTTATCCACGCTTGCCATAACGCGGCAACAGGCCAGGGATGGCCTGCGTAAGTTAACGCGATGTGGTGCGGTTCAGGAACGTTTTATACAGACTTTCGATGACCACCGACAGCAAATTGATAGCTAATCCGCTGATAATCAACACAACAACTCCCGTTAACATGTATTGCATATCGCCACCTTTCTTGTAGTTAAAAAAAACCAGCGCCAAAGCGCTGGAAAAAATAATTGACTCAAGGAATGCCTGTATATTTATCTGCGGCGCCGGGTGCCTCCCGGTGAATTAGCCAGTTCACACTAATCCGCGTGCGTATGACAAACTGCATAGAGATTTGAACTGAACGCTCCTCCGCACAGGGAAATTCGCCGCCAGACAAAGGTAGCAAAATGCCCATCACGCCGCGCCTGCTAGTTAATGCAAAAATAAACATTGCTCCACCCCTTCCTTTATTCCGACGATTAACCATCAGGCAACGGAATGACTGAATTTAAATGACTGCGATTCGTATTTATAAATTAATAGTACAGGTTTCATTATTTGCTGACCTTTCGGAGGTATAGTTTGCAGGCCGCACGTCATGATATGGTGTGCCCTTGCCGAATTAACCTCGTAGAAGGACGCCCGATGCTGACGCTGCTGCAAGATAAAATCGACACCCCGCTGGGGCCGCTGTGGGTCATTTGCGATGAACAATTCAACCTGCGCGCCGTAGAGTGGGATCAGCACCGCGACCGCATGGAGCAACTGCTCGACATCCACTACCGTCACGAGGGTTATAAACGCGTTGATGCGCGCGATCCTGGCGGGCTGAGCGCGAAGCTGCAGCAATATTTCGACGGCGATCTCGCAATTATCGATACCCTGCCGACGGCAACCGCCGGTACCCCCTTTCAACGTCAGGTGTGGCAAGCGCTGCGCACGATTCCCTGCGGGCAGGTGATGCATTACGGTCAGTTAGCCGAGGTTCTTGGCCGTCCGGGCGCGGCCCGTGCGGTTGGCGCGGCAAACGGTTCCAATCCGGTCAGCATTGTGGTTCCCTGCCATCGGGTAATTGGCCGCAACGGCACCATGACCGGCTACGCCGGCGGCGTACAGCGTAAAGAGTGGTTATTGCGCCATGAGGGCTATTTGCTGCTTTAACAGATAATGCCTTTTTTGGAAATTACAGGTAACTTTACAATAATTAATCGCTTAATAATTTTCTTGTTATCAAAGAGATATGGCGATCGACATATTTACCCTTCTAATATTACGTCTTTCCGGGTTTCGAGACTTACTTGCTCCTCAAAAAGATGTTAAAATTGACCAATATCAATTAAAGCTTGAGCAGACATATGATCCCGGAAAAGCGAATTATACGACGCATTCAGTCTGGTGGTTGTGCAATCCATTGTCAGGATTGCAGCATTAGCCAGCTCTGCATCCCCTTTACTTTGAACGAACATGAGCTGGATCAGCTTGATAATATCATCGAGCGTAAAAAGCCTATTCAGAAAGGGCAAACCCTGTTCAAAGCGGGTGATGAGCTGAAGTCGCTGTACGCTATCCGTTCAGGGACCATCAAAAGCTACACCATCACCGAACAAGGCGATGAGCAGATTACTGGCTTCCATCTGGCTGGTGATTTGGTCGGCTTTGACGCCATTGGCACCGCCCTGCACCCAAGCTTCGCGCAGGCGCTGGAAACCTCGATGGTCTGCGAAATTCCGTTCGAAACGTTGGATGATCTTTCCGGTAAAATGCCGAACCTGCGTCAGCAGATGATGCGTCTGATGAGCGGCGAGATCAAAGGCGATCAGGACATGATCCTGCTGCTTTCCAAAAAGAACGCCGAAGAACGGCTGGCGGCCTTTATCTACAACCTGTCCCGCCGTTTCGCGCAGCGCGGTTTCTCACCGCGTGAGTTCCGTCTGACCATGACCCGTGGCGACATCGGCAATTATCTGGGCCTGACGGTTGAAACCATCAGCCGCCTGCTTGGTCGTTTCCAGAAAAGCGGTATGCTGGCGGTGAAAGGGAAATATATCACCATCGAAAACAGCGATCTGCTGGCGCAACTGGCAGGCCAGGCGCGCAACGTCGCCTGATTTATCTCCGCTATACTCTCTTCCACCTTGTGCCGGATCGACATTTTTTTCTAATTTGTTGATCTGGCCAGGGTCATCCCCTGTTTCAATTCATCCATATAGGTTATCTTTTTAAATACTGACTGTAGCTACAGCTGTAAGGAGACCCTGTATGGCGAAGTATCAGAACATGCTGGTAGTAATCGACCCTAACCAGGACGACCAGCCTGCATTACGGCGCGCGGTGTATCTGCACCAACGGATTGGTGGACGCATCAAAGCCTTTTTGCCGATTTATGATTTTTCCTACGAAATGACTACCCTGCTGTCGCCCGACGAGCGGACGGCGATGCGCCAGGGCGTGATTAGCCAACGCAGCGCCTGGATCCGTGAACAGGCCAAGTTTTACATTGAATCCGGGGTGCCAATCGATATCAAAGTGGTGTGGCACAACCGCCCCTTTGAAGCCATCATTCAGGAAATCATCAGCGATAAACACGACCTGCTGCTGAAAATGGCCCATCAGCACGACAAACTCGAAGCGGTCATCTTCACCCCGACCGACTGGCACCTGCTGCGCAAATGTCCATGCCCGGTATGGATGGTTAAAGATCAGCCGTGGCCGGAAGGCGGTAAAGCGCTGGTGGCGGTTAATCTGGCCAGTGAAGAGAACTATCACAACGCCCTTAATGAAAAACTGGTGCGGGAGACCATCGCCCTCGCCGATCAGGTTAACCATACCGAAGTACATCTGGTTGGCGCCTATCCGGTGACGCCTATTAACATCGCCATTGAATTACCTGATTTTGACCCGAGCATCTATAACGATGCGATTCGCGGCCAGCATCTGCTGGCAATGAAAGCGCTGCGTCAGAAATTCAGCATCGATGAAAGTCGCACCCACGTAGAAAAAGGGCTGCCTGAAGAGGTTATCCCTGATTTAGCTGAACACCTGCAGGCCGGGATTGTGGTGCTGGGCACCGTTGGCCGCACCGGCATCTCTGCCGCGTTTCTCGGCAATACCGCGGAACAGGTTATCGACCACCTGCGCTGCGACCTGCTGGTACTGAAACCGGAGGCCTATCAAACTCCAGTTGAACTGGACGATGAAGACGACGACTAACGGCGTCTCATCAGGCCTGAAGTTTTATCTAATCATCCCCCGCCCGTCGGGGGATTTTTTTGTCGGCCCGCTAAAAAAGAAAAAGGGCCATACGGCCCGGGATATCAACGCTAATTGAACATACTTACAGAATGCGTTAGTGGATACCTAAACGCCAGGCCAGGTCGATCTCTTCTTTCAGCTCCATTGATGAAAGCGACATCAGATCGGCAAACTCGAGCTCGAGGAGTTTGAGCTTCTTCAGGTACTGCGCGGGGGTCATAACGGAAGTGTCGCGGCGCAGGTACTCGATGGCCATCTGCGTGGGGGTTAACTCGGTATCCATAATATCCTCAGTGTGGTGAAAAAACAGGCATAGTATAACACCCATCGCCGTTCACTTTATGAGCAAAATCATGGTTTCACTGTCTATATAAAAAAGCCGTCTCAACAGAGACGGCTTAGAGCGTTGCGCTATTACAGCGCTTTCAGAATGGCATCCACGCTGGCTTTAGCGTCGCCAAACAGCATGTGGGTGTTCTCTTTGAAGAACAGCGGATTCTGCACGCCAGCATAGCCGGTGTTCATCGAACGTTTGAAGACCACCACGTTTTGCGCCTTCCACACTTCCAGCACCGGCATACCGGCGATCGGGCTCTTCGGATCGTCCTGCGCCGCCGGGTTGACGGTGTCGTTCGCGCCGATCACCAGTACGGTATCGGTATCGGCGAAATCATCGTTGATTTCGTCCATTTCCAGCACCACGTCGTAAGGTACTTTCGCTTCCGCCAGCAGCACGTTCATATGCCCCGGCAGTCGCCCGGCGACAGGGTGGATGCCGAAGCGCACCTTGATACCGCGTGCGCGCAGCTTCTCGGTGATTTCCGCGACCGGATACTGCGCCTGCGCCACCGCCATACCGTAGCCCGGCGTGATGATCACGGAATGCGAGTTTTTCAGCATTTCAGCCGTCTCTTCGGCGCTGATTTCACGATGCTCACCGACTTCTTCATCGCCGCTGGAACTGCCGCCATCGGTGCCGAAACCGCCGGCAATAACGCTGATAAACGAACGGTTCATCGCCTTACACATAATGTAGGAGAGGATGGCACCGGAAGAACCAACCAGCGCGCCGGTCACGATCAGCAGGTCGTTGCTGAGCATGAAGCCCGCCGCCGCCGCCGCCCAACCGGAGTAGGAGTTCAGCATCGATACCACGACCGGCATATCCGCGCCGCCGATAGACGCCACCAGGTGCCAGCCGAACGCCAGGGCGATAATGGTCATCACCAGCAGGCACAGTACCTGGGTTCCGGTGCTGTCGGTACGCACGAAGGCCACCAGCAGCAGGAAGGAAATGACCAGCGCCGCCAGGTTCAGCTTGTGGCGATTCGGCAACATCAGCGGTTTTGACGAAATTTTGCCGCGCAGCTTACCAAAGGCAACGATCGAGCCCGTGAAGGTTACGGCGCCGATAAAGATACCGAGGAATACTTCGGTCAGGTGAATATTCGCCAGCACCTGATCGAGGCCCGGTCCGTGGTCGAGATAGCTGTTGAAGCCAACCAGCACCGCCGCCAGACCAACGAAGCTATGTAGCACCGCCACCAGCTCCGGCATCTCGGTCATTTCGACTTTCTTCGCCAGACGGATACCAATCGCCCCGCCGATAACCATCGCCACGATGATCCAGCCGACGTTACCGCTGTCCGGCCCAAAAATGGTGGCAATCAGCGCAATCGCCATCCCGGCGATGCCGTACAGGTTCCCCTGCTTCGACGTTTCGTGCTTTGACAGCCCCGCAAGGCTAAAGATAAACAGAATAGCGGCAACAATGTATGCAGCTGTAACTAATCCTCCAGACATGTGCTACCCCTTAGTTTTTGCGGAACATTTTCAGCATGCGCTGAGTGACGGTGAAACCACCAAAAATATTAATGCTGGCGATCAGCACCGCGATAAAGCTCAAGAAGCTGACCCAGCCGCCGTGCCCTATCTGCAGCAATGCCCCAACGACAATGATCCCTGAAATGGCGTTGGTTACCGACATGAGCGGCGTGTGCAGCGCGTGCGACACGTTCCACACCACGTAGTAGCCGACTACGCAGGAGAGCGCGAAGACGGTAAAGTGACCCAGAAACTCTTTAGGCGCGATGTTCGCCAGCCAGCCAAAGAGGATAATCGCCAGCGCCATCAGCGCGTATTTACGCCACGGCGAGCCTGGTTTGGCCTCTTCTTTTGGCACTTCGACGGTTTTCGTCGCCGCCTGCGGCTGCGCGGATACCTGAATCGGCGGCGCCGGCCAGGTAATTTCGCCCTCGCGGACCACGGTAACGCCACGTACCACCACATCGTCGAAATCGATGGTGATATTGCCGTCTTTTTCCTTGCACAGCAGCTTCAGCAGGTTTACCAGGTTAGTGCCGTAGAGCTGGGAAGATTGCGTCGGCAGACGACCCGGCAGGTCGGTATAACCGATAATTTTCACGCCGTTAGCGGTGGTCACGACTTCGCCCGGCACGGTGTATTCGCAGTTGCCGCCGTTTTGCGACGCCAGGTCGACGACCACGCTGCCCGACTTCATGGAGTCAACCATTTCGCGGGTAATCAGCTTCGGCGCCGGTTTACCCGGGATCAGCGCGGTGGTGACAATGATATCGACATCTTTAGCCTGCGCGGCGAACAGCGCCATTTCGGCTTTGATAAAGGCTTCAGACATGACTTTGGCATAACCGTCACCGCTGCCCGCTTCTTCTTTGAAGTCCAGTTCAAGGAACTCGGCGCCCATACTCTGCACCTGTTCTTTCACTTCCGGACGGGTATCGAAGGCGCGGACGATGGCGCCGAGGCTGTTCGCCGCGCCGATCGCTGCGAGGCCGGCGACGCCTGCGCCGATGACCATCACCTTCGCAGGCGGCACTTTACCCGCAGCGGTGATCTGGCCGGTAAAGAAGCGTCCGAATTCGTGCGCCGCTTCGACAATCGCGCGATAACCGGCGATGTTAGCCATCGAACTCAGCGCATCTAACGACTGGGCGCGGGAAATACGCGGCACCGAGTCCATCGCCATGACGTTGATACCGCGAGCGGCCAGCTTTTCCATGAGATCCGGATTCTGCGCCGGCCAGATGAAACTCACCAGCGTGGTGCCCGGGTTGAGCTTCGCAATTTCCGCATCGTTCGGCGCGTTAACCTTGAGGATAACGTCGGAGTGCCAGACGTTATCCGCGCTGACGATTTCTGCGCCCGCCTGTTCGAAGGCTTCATCGTCGAAGCTCGCCAGTTTCCCGGCCCCGCTCTCGACCGCCACGCTAAACCCGAGCTTAAGCAGCTGCTCGACCGTCTTCGGCGTCGCAGCGGCCCGGGTTTCCTGAGCTAAGCTCTCTTTTGGTATCCCAATTCGCATAGTTTTCCCTTCCATCGGTTTTTGATGATGGTTTATTTTTTTCACAAATGCGCCAGCGGCGGCGCAAAAACGCCGCACAGGTATTCATCTGGAAAATGAAACAGTAACAAACTTTTTATAACCTACTGAAAATACCGATTGTGATCTACATCGTTAAAACAGAATTTTTGATTTTATTGAGAAAAATTAGTCCTGACTGCGTCAGGCAGCAATATTTGCCTTAATTTTATGCCAGAACCTGATAATTCGCTTACCTTTGCGGTTAATTCGCCATTTATTACCGCCAGTATCATTGCATTAACATTACGTTAACTTATAAAAGTGATATTGATTATCGATTTTGCTGTTCAAGGGGCTGTTTTTTCAACATATCAGTATTTGTTATATTTTTGTAACGAACGATTCGGGCGGGAAGTGAAAAATGACGCAGACAGTTACGTTGTTTAAATGCAATAATCACCTGTTTTCAGTCAACAACAATACCAGTACATGGTTTGCGCAAGGCAAAGGATTATTTTTATGAAGCTTAAGAACACACTCCTGGCGTCTGCTCTTCTGGCTACCACCGCGTTGTCTGCCCATGCAGCGACCGAGCTGACTCCGGAGCAAGCGGCAGCGCTGAAGCCCTATGACCGCGTCGTCGTCACTGGCCGTTTTAACGCGATTGGCGATGCCGTACAGGCGGTTTCCCGCAAGGCGGATAAAGATGGCGCAGCTTCCTTTTATGTTGTCGACACCTCAGATTTCGGCAACGGCGGCAACTGGCGCGTAACGGCGGATTTTTATAAAGAAAACGCCCCGCAGGCGGATACCCCGAAAAACCGTATTATTAACGGCGTGATGGAACTGCCGAAAGATCAGGCCGTCGCGCTGATGCCGTATGATACCGTGACCGTGCAGGGCTTCTACCGTAGCCAGCCGGAAGTCAACGACGCCATCGCCAAAGCGGCAAAAGCTAAAGGCGCGTATGCCTTCTTCATCGTCCGCCAGGTTGACGCCAACCAGGGCGGCAACCAGCGCATCACCGCTTATATTTATAAAAAGGATGCGCAGAAGCGCGTACTGCAGAGCCCGGATGCGATTCCTGCTGATTCCGAAGCCGGTCGCGCCGCTCTGGCTAAAGGCGGCGAAGCGGCTAAAAACGTCGAAATCCCAGGCGTGGCCTCCTCTGCCGCGGTCGGCGCCGGTACCGGCGTAGGTCTGTTCTACGAAACCCAATCGTCGAAAGGCGGACGTTACACTGTCACCTTGCCGGACGGCACGAAAGTCGAAGAGGTGAACAAAATCACCGCCGCGCAGATGGTGCCGTTTGATAGCATCAAATTCACCGGTAACTACGGCAACATGACGGAAATCTCCTATCAGACCGCGAAACGCGCGGCGAAGAAAGGAGCGAAATACTACCACATCACCCGCCAGTGGCAGGAACGTGGCGGTAACATCACCATTAGCGCCGACCTGTATAAGTAATCGGTTTCAACTGCTCAAAAAGGCGACATGATGTCGCCTTTTTGCATTTTTTCGCCCGCCGCCATTGCATGCGTACAAGACACTCCGTAAAATCCCGCGCCTTAGCGTAATCCTCCATTTTTATGCGATTTCGCCAAATAAATATTCTTGATTCACTGTTGCCACCTCGGGAATACAATGGAAAAGAAACTGGGCCTTAGCGCCCTGACCGCACTGGTACTCAGCTCCATGCTGGGCGCGGGCGTTTTCAGTTTGCCGCAAAACATGGCTGCCGTCGCCAGCCCATCCGCTCTGCTTATCGGCTGGGCCATCACCGGCGTCGGGATTCTATTCCTCGCATTCGCCATGCTATTACTGACCCGTATCCGCCCGGAACTGGATGGCGGCATATTTACCTATGCCCGGGAAGGTTTTGGCGAACTGATCGGTTTCTGTTCCGCCTGGGGCTACTGGCTGTGCGCGGTGATTGCCAACGTCTCCTACCTGGTTATCGTCTTCTCGGCCCTGAGTTTCTTCACCGATACGCCGGAGATGCGTATTTTTGGTGACGGTAACACCTGGCAGGCGATCGTCGGCGCGTCCGTGCTGCTCTGGGTGGTCCATTTTCTGGTGCTGCGTGGGGTACAGACCGCGGCAGGCATTAACCTGGTGGCGACGCTGGCGAAGCTGTTGCCGCTCGGCGCGTTTGTGGCGCTGGCCGCTATCGCGTTCCGGCTCGATACTTTCCGTCTCGACTTCAGCGGTATCGCGCTCGGCGTACCGGTATGGGAACAGGTGAAAAACACCATGCTGATTACCCTGTGGGTATTTATCGGCGTGGAGGGTGCGGTAGTGGTCTCTGCCCGCGCCCGTCATAAGCGCGACGTTGGCCGCGCGACGCTGCTGGCGGTAGTCTCGGCGCTGGCGGTTTATCTGCTGGTCACCCTGCTGTCGCTGGGCGTTGTCGCCCGCCCGGAACTGGCTGAAATGCGCAACCCGTCGATGGCTGGCCTGATGGTCAAGATGATGGGATCGTGGGGCGAGGTAGTGATCGCCGCGGGATTAATTATCTCCGTCTGCGGCGCCTATTTAAGCTGGACCATTATGGCCGCTGAAGTGCCGTATCTGGCGGCGACGCATAAAGCGTTCCCACGCCTGTTCGCCAAAACCAATAAGAATAACGCCCCCTCTTCCTCGCTGTGGTTGACCAACATCAGCGTGCAGATTTGTCTGGTGCTGATTTGGCTTACCGGATCCGACTACGGTACCCTGCTAACCATCGCCTCAGAAATGATTCTGGTGCCCTATTTCCTCGTCGGCGCTTTCCTGCTTAAGATTGCCGTACGTCCGTTACACAAAGCCGTGGGTGTCGGCGCGTGCGTTTATGGCTTATGGTTATTGTATGCGTCCGGTCCTGTGCATTTGCTATTGTCGGTGGTACTTTACGCTCCGGGTCTTCTGGTTTTCCTGTACGCCCGCCGTACTCACCAGCACGATCGCATGCTCAAACGCCGTGAAATGGCATTAATTGGTTTTTTGCTGGTTGCCGCCGTTCCGGCAACGTGGATGCTGGTGGGGTAAGCGGTTGCCCTACCGCTGAACTTGAAAGGAGATACCCATGGCTGAAGCACAGCCTCGTCCGGTCCTGATCACGGGAGCAGGCCGCCGTATCGGCCTCGCTCTGGCACACCATTTTTTAAACCAGCAGCAACCGGTGATCGTCAGCTATCGCCAGCATTATCCATCGATTGACACCCTGCGCGACGCCGGCGCGGTGTGTCTGCAGGCCGATTTCAGCAGCGACGACGGTATTCTTACCTTCGCGGAAGCGGTGAAAGCGCAGACCAGCGGCCTGCGCGCGATTATTCATAACGCCAGTGATTGGATGGCGGAGAAACCGGGGGTGCCGTTATCCACGGTGATATCGCGGATGATGCAAATTCACGTCCACGCGCCCTATCTGCTTAACCACGCGCTGGAGAGCCTGCTGCGCGGTTTTGGTCACGCGGTCAGCGATATTATTCACATCACCGACTACGTGGTGGAACGCGGCAGCGATAAGCATATCGCCTATGCCGCCAGTAAAGCGGCGCTTGATAATATGACCCGCTCTTTCGCCCGTAAGCTGGCCCCGGAAGTGAAGGTCAACGCCATCGCGCCATCGCTGATTATGTTCAACGAGCATGATGACGCTGAATACCGTAAACAGGCGCTGGATAAATCGCTGATGAAAATCGCACCGGGTGAAAAAGAGATTATCGACCTCATCAATTATCTGTTCACCAGCTGCTACGTCACCGGCCGCTCTTTCGCGGTCGACGGCGGCCGACCGCTGCGCTAGTGGAAACGGCTCCAGCCGAGGATCAGCAGCCAGGCCGCCAGACTCCAGCAGATCACCGCGCCTGCCAGCGCGTAAGGCAGGCGCATTACGCCGGTGAAGTACCATAACGAAAGTAAGTAGATAAAATACGGGATGATTGACCACATGCCGAAGACGATAGTCGTGCGCAGCGCTTCAATGCCGCGCTCGCTGGCGACGATATAGTGGGCAATAAGCGCGAAGGTCGGAAATAACGGAATTAAACCGGCAATATAGTAATTTTTGGTTTTTGACAGTACGCCTATCAGTACCACCACCAGCGCTCCCAGCAGCGCTTTAATCAACAGCCCCATTTTATGCCTTAACATTTGAACAACAATTTCCCCAGCATAACGGAAGAACATTTGTTTATGAAAGATTAATGGCAGGCAATTTGCGGGCGGTGTATGTTAGCTTTTTAATTTATACGCGTAAGATATGAATAAGATCGTTTTTGTTGAGGATGAGCCCGAAGTTGGCGCGCTTATCGCCGCCTATCTGGGAAAGCATGATATGGACGTGGTCGTTGAACCGCGCGGCGACCGGGCCGAAGAGGTTATTGCTCGTGAACAACCCGATCTGGTACTGCTGGATATCATGCTGCCTGGCAAAGACGGAATGACGCTGTGCCGCGACCTGCGCAGCCAGTGGCAGGGTCCGATTGTGTTGCTGACCTCGCTCGATAGCGATATGAACCATATTCTGTCGCTGGAGATGGGCGCCAGTGATTATATCCTCAAGACCACCCCGCCTGCGGTGCTGCTGGCCCGGTTACGTTTGCATCTGCGCCAGCATGTGGCTTCGCCGTCGATGCCCGCTCCCGCAACCCTGACGCCGCATAAAGCCATTGTCTTTGGTTCGCTGTCGATCGACCCGGTTAACCGTCAGGTATTGCTCGGTGGCGACAACGTTGCTTTGTCCACCGCCGATTTCGACCTGCTGTGGGAGCTGGCGACCCATGCCGGGCAGATTATGGATCGCGATGCGCTGTTGAAAAATCTCCGTGGCGTCAGCTACGACGGCATGGATCGCAGCGTCGATGTCGCGATTTCACGCCTGCGTAAAAAGCTGCTCGACAACGCCAACGAGCCCTACCGTATCAAGACGGTGCGCAACAAAGGTTATCTGTTCGCTCCGCACGCCTGGGATAATTAATCGGCGTCAGGAATAGACCGATATCACGCCGTGTAGTCGGTCTTGAAATTCAGCGTATTTCTCTCTGAATGCCATTTCATCGTCTTCGCCATACCAGCGTACGACCTCACGGCTGGCGAGGAAATGATCCAGCAGTTCGCCGCTCGCCAGAATCCATTGCGGTAAACCATCGACCTGCAGGCTCCAGCCTCCGGGATGATAGTGGATGAAATCATTGCGCAGCTGGTGAAGCTTACCCATCGCCACCGTACAGTCTTCGCTGGGTGCGAATGCGCTGTTCTCCATTGTCGCACGGTATAGCGTCATAAAGGACGGCAGTTGCAGCTTGTCGATGTTGGAAAAATCGTCGTTATAAATTTGCAGGAAAATATCTCGAGTCGACGCTTTACCGTCGGCCAGGTATACCTGAAAGTCATTGCCCTGACACAGCGCCAACACCATTGCGTTCTGCAGGATGCTGTGCCAGCCGGTAATCACCCACTTCCACTGATAAGGGTCGGCGATCGCCTGCATATGGCTGAGGACCATATCGAAGGTTTTTAAAATCTCAACATCATTATCAGTATGCAAATACACGGGCTTAGTCATCTGGCGCTCTCCGTCATTTAAGGGGCGCTTAAATTAACAGAGAGGCTGGCGTCTGGCAGACCGGGGAAATGGCACAATACGGCCATCGGCCATTTGGCCTGGCGCCTCTGTGAGAACTTTGCCGAGCGGGATCCTTCTCCTGTAGAATCTTTTGACGCGAGATAACCCAGTTAATGACCGGTGATGATTAATGAAAAAACTGTTTGTGCAGTTTTACCTTTTGCTGTTCGTCTGCTTCCTGGTCATGACCATGCTGGTCGGCCTGGTGTATAAATTCACCGCCGAGCGCGCCGGTCGCCAGTCGCTGGACGATCTGATGAAAAGCTCGCTGTATCTGATGCGCAGCGAACTGCGTGAGATCCCGCCGCGCGACTGGAGCAACACGCTGAAAGAGCTGGACCTCAACCTCTCTTTCGATCTGCACATTGAACCGTTAAGCAAATTCAAGCTGTCGGAAAGCTCGATGCAGCACCTGCGCGCGGGGGATATCGTGGCGCTGGACGATCAGTACACCTTCATTCAACGCATCCCGCGCAGCCATTACGTATTATCAGTCGGCCCGGTGCCCTATCTTTATTTTTTGCATGAGATGCGCCTGCTGGACGTCGCGCTGATGGCGTTTATCGCTATTTCACTGGCGTTCCCGGTGTTTATCTGGATGCGTCCACACTGGCAGGATATGTTGCGTATCGAAACCGCCGCACAGCGCTTCGGCGAAGGCCATTTTAGCGAGCGCATCCATTTCGATAGCATGTCGAGCTTCGAGCGACTCGGCGTGGCCTTTAACCAAATGGCGGATAATATCAACGCCCTGATAGCCAGTAAAAAACAGCTTATTGACGGTATCGCTCATGAACTACGCACGCCGCTGGTGCGCCTGCGCTATCGCCTGGAGATGAGCGAAAATCTGACCGAGGCCGAGTCGCAGGCTCTCAACCGCGATATCGGGCAACTGGAAGCGCTGATTGAAGAATTACTGACCTACGCTCGTCTCGATCGCCCGCAGAACGAACTCAACCTGACCACCCCGGATTTCCCGGCCTGGATCCGCGCGCACGTCGAGGACATTCAACTGGTCAATCCGCAGCGTGAAGTCGCGTTGCGCCAGCTAACGGCCGGCGACTACGGCGCGCTGGATATGCGTTTAATGGAGCGCGTGCTGGATAACCTGGTCAATAATGCCCTGCGCTACAGCCATCAACATATTCATATCAGTCTGTCGCTGGCCGGTTCACGGGCGACGCTGCGAGTGGAAGATGATGGCCCGGGTATCGCCCTTGAGGAACGCGAACGGGTATTCGAGCCGTTTGTCCGTCTCGATCCCAGCCGCGATCGCGCCACCGGCGGCTGCGGCCTGGGGCTGGCTATCGTACACAGTATTGCTCAGGCGATGGCCGGTGAAGTCCGCTGCGACGAAAGCTCGCTCGGCGGCGCGGCGTTCATTTTCAGCTGGCCTATTTACCACCAGCTTCCCGCTTTTACTTCTGCTTAGCCGAGCTTGCGCAGGCGTTACGGCCTGCGTATAGTTTATACTCAAACAGTATGTTGTAACTAAGGCGGTAATCATGGCAAGCTACGACCTCGTTGCGCGCTTAAATGACACCTTTCGTGAGCTTGAGCGCGAACTACAAACCTTCAAAGCGTCGCTGAGCCGCTGCCGTCTGCTGGCGGCGCGGGTTTTCGAATTACCCGCGGTGAGTAAAGAGGCGGAGCACGCGCCGCTGGATACCATTCAGGTCACCCAGCACGTCGGGCAAAGCGCGCTGGAGATGGCGCTCAGGCACTACAGCCATCTGTTTATACAGCAGCAGTCGGAAAACCGCAGCAGCAAGGCGGCGGTACGCCTCCCCGGGGCGATTTGCCTGGCGGTTGATACGCAACAGCAGGCAGACCTGCTGGAGAAAATCAGCGCCATTAACGCGCTGAAAGCGGCGTTTGAGAAAATAGTGACCGTCGATTCCGGATTGCCGGCCGCCGCGCGTTTCGAATGGGTTCACCGCCACCTGCCCGGCCTGATTACCCTTAGCGCCTATCGTACCCTGACGCCGCTGCTCGATCCCAGCACCATCCGCTTCGGCTGGGCCAATAAGCATGTGATTAAAAATCTGACCCGCGATGAAGTATTAATGCAGTTAGAGAAGAGCCTGCAATCGCCGCGTGCGGTGCCGCCCTGGACCCGCGAACAGTGGCAAAGCAAGCTGGAACGGGAATTTCAGGATATCGCTGCCCTGCCGCAACGGGCAAAATTGAAAATCAAACGCCCGGTCAAGGTACAGCCGATTGCCCGGGTGTGGTATGCCGGCGAGCAGAAGCAGGTGCAGTACGCCTGCCCCGGCCCGCTGATTGCGCTAATCTCCGGCACCCACGGGGTTAGCGTGCCGGATCTCGGCGAACTTTTGAATTACGATGCTGATAACGTGCAGTACCGCCACAAGCCGCAGGCACAGTCGTTACGATTACTGATCCCGCGTCTGCATTTATGGCTGGCTAGCGAGTAGCGAGGCTGCCAACCATATCCTGCGGGCGAACCCAGCTATCGAATTCGGCTTCCGTCAGGTAACCAAGCGACAGCGCCGCGGCTTTCAGCGTCAGCCCTTCATGGTGCGCTTTTTTGGCGATCTCCGCCGCTTTATCGTAGCCGATATGGGTATTGAGCGCGGTCACCAGCATCAGCGACTCATTCAGCAACTGGTTGATTCGCTCGCGGTTCGGCTCAATACCCACCGCGCAGTGCTCATTAAAGCTCTCCATGCCGTCCGCCAGCAGGCGTACCGACTGCAGGAAGTTGTGGATGACCATTGGCCGATAGACGTTAAGCTCAAAGTTCCCTGACGCGCCGCCGATATTCACCGCCACGTCGTTACCCATCACCTGGCAGCACAGCATCGTCAACGCTTCGCACTGCGTCGGGTTGACCTTGCCGGGCATAATGGAGGATCCCGGTTCGTTCTCCGGAATGGCGATTTCACCTATGCCGCAGCGCGGCCCGGAGGCCAGCCAGCGCACATCGTTGGCGATTTTCATCAGCGAAGCCGCCAGCCCCTTCAGCGCGCCGTGGGCGTGGACCAGCGCATCCACGGTGGCCAGCGCTTCAAATTTGTTGGGCGCGGTGACGAACGGCAGTCCGCTAAGCGACGCCAGTTCCGCCGCCACCCGCACCGCATATTCCGGGTGCGTATTCAAGCCGGTGCCAACCGCCGTACCGCCCAGCGCCAGCTCTGCGAGATGCGGCAGGCTGTGTTCAATATGGCGGAGATTATGTTCCAGCATCGCGACCCAACCGGAGATCTCCTGCCCTAACGTCAGCGGCGTAGCGTCCTGTAGGTGGGTGCGGCCAATTTTAACGATGTCACCGAAGGCCAGCGACTTTTCCTGTAGCGTGGCCCGCAGCGCCTGTAGCTGCGGGATCAGCTTTTCGCGCAGCGCGATTAGCGCCGCGACGTGCATCGCCGTTGGAAAAACATCATTCGAGCTCTGGCTTTTATTGACGTCATCATTGGGATGAATTTTGCGCCCCATGCCGCGCTCGCCGCCAAGCAACTCGCTCGCACGGTTAGCCAGCACTTCGTTCATATTCATGTTGCTTTGGGTACCGGAGCCGGTTTGCCAGATAGCCAACGGAAACTCCTGCGCATGCTTGCCGGCGAGGACTTCATCCGCGGCGGCGATGATGGCGCCCGCTTTATCCGCCGCCAGCAGCCCCAGATCCTGGTTAACCTTCGCCGCCGCGCGTTTGGTCAGCGCCAGCGCGTAGATCAGTTCACCAGGCATTTTCTCCGTTGAGATACGGAAATGCTCAAGCGAGCGCTGGGTCTGCGCGCCCCAAAGTTTATCGGCCGGGACGTCGATGGCGCCCATCGAGTCTTTTTCACTGCGATGCGTTGTCATTACTTTCTCCTTGGATTCAAAGTGCGTCATAGCGACAAAGCTCACCTGCTTAAAGGATTAAGTATTAACCAGATTTATTAGTTATTTTGGTCGTTCGTGCCGCTAAGCGGCACAAACAAAAACCGCCCCGAAGGGCGGCATCGTTCACTTCACGCAGCGCGAACACTGCGACGTCTGGATCTGCTGGAAGAAGTCGTTACCTTTATCATCAACGAGGATAAAGGCCGGGAAATCTTCCACTTCGATTTTCCAGATAGCTTCCATTCCCAGCTCCGGATAAGCCACGCACTCGAGGCTGCGGATACTCTGCTGCGCGAGAACCGCCGCCGGGCCGCCGATACTACCGAGATAGAAACCGCCGTGTTTGTGGCAGGCATCGGTCACCTGCTGGCTGCGGTTACCCTTGGCCAGCATGATTTTACTCGCACCGTGCGATTGCAGCAGATCGACATATGAGTCCATGCGGCCAGCAGTCGTCGGACCCAGAGAACCGGAAGCGTAACCATCCGGCGTCTTCGCCGGGCCTGCGTAGTAGATCGGGTGATCTTTGACATACTGCGGCAGCGCTTCGCCATTATCGATAAGCTCTTTTAGCTTGGCATGGGCAATATCGCGGGCCACGATGATCGTGCCGCTCAGCGACAGACGCGTCGACACCGGATACTGCGACAGCAGCGCCAGAATCTCGCTCATCGGCTGATTGAGGTTCACCTTCACGGCTTCGCCTTCGCCGGCCTGGCGCAGGTGCTCAGGGATGTATTTCCCTGGGTTGCTCTCCAGTTTCTCCAGCCAAATGCCGTCGCGGTTGATTTTAGCTTTGATGTTACGGTCAGCGGAACAGGAGACTCCCATCCCCACCGGACAGGAGGCGCCGTGACGCGGCAGGCGGACCACGCGGATATCGTGGGCGAAGTACTTGCCGCCGAACTGCGCGCCGAGGCCGAGGTTCTGCGCTTCCAGCAGCAGCTCTTGCTCCAGCTGCACATCGCGGAACGCCTGGCCATGTTCGTTACCTTCGGTCGGCAGACCATCGTAGTATTTGGTCGAGGCCAGTTTCACCGTCTTCAGCGTGGCTTCCGCTGAGGTGCCGCCGATAACAAAGGCGATATGGTAAGGCGGACAGGCTGCGGTACCGAGGGTGCGCATCTTCTCGACGAGGTAGTTTTTCAGCTTCGCCGGGGTGATTAACGCTTTCGTTTCCTGGTACAGATAGGTTTTGTTCGCGGAGCCGCCGCCCTTGGCGATACAGAGGAACTTATACTCATCGCCATCGGTTGCATAAAGATCGATCTGCGCCGGCAGGTTGGTACCGGTGTTGACCTCTTTATACATGTCCAGCGGCGCGTTCTGCGAATAACGCAGGTTGTCCTGGATATAGGTGTTGTACACGCCCTGCGCCAGCGCGGCTTCATCGCCGCCGCCGGTCCAAACGCGCTGTCCCTTTTTCCCCATGATGATCGCGGTACCGGTGTCCTGACAGGTCGGCAGAATGCCTTTGGCGGCGATATCGGAGTTACGCAGGAATTGCAGCGCGACGTATTTGTCGTTTTCGCTGGCTTCCGGGTCGTTGAGGATATCCGCGACCTGCTGCTGGTGTGCCGGGCGGAGCATAAAGGAGGCGTCGTGGAACGCGTGTTGGGCCAGTAAGGTTAGCGCCTGAGGTTCAACCTTCAGAACTTCCTGGCCGGCGAATTCGGCGACGGAGACGTAATCACTGCTGAGGAGATAATACTCGGTGTCATCCTTTTTAAGCGGAAAAGGATCCTGATAAACAAACGGTTTGTTCGACATTGTACTCTCACTTACTGCTTGGCTGATTATGTTTCAGGCAGACACTCCATTTGCCTGTAGAAAAGCGAGTCGATCAATCTTACACAATTTTTTAACAAAAACTGAGACAAGGACGACTTTTTCTTTCAGCAGTTGCTTCTCGACGATTTGTTGGTTTAATAGAGCCAACATTTTTATGTGGAAACAGGGATTGAGAATGCAGAAGCTCATTAACTCAGTGCAAAACTATGCATGGGGAAGTCACACCGCGTTAACCGACCTTTACGGTATCGCCAATCCGGACAACCTGCCGATGGCGGAACTGTGGATGGGCGCACACCCGAAAAGCAGCTCGCGGATCCTTAACGCCGACGGCCAGCCGCAGTCGCTGCGCGAGGTCATTGAAGCCGATAAAAATGCCCTCCTCGGCGCTAACGTCGCCGAGCGTTTTGGCGAACTGCCGTTCTTGTTCAAAGTACTGTGCGCCGCCCAGCCGCTCTCCATCCAGGTTCACCCGAATAAACGCGCGTCGGAAATTGGCTTTGCCAAAGAGAACGCCGCGGGTATTCCGCTGGATGCCGCCGAGCGCAACTATAAAGATCCCAACCACAAGCCGGAGCTGGTCTTCGCCCTGACGCCGTTCCTCGCTATGAACGCGTTCCGCGAATTTAATGAAATTGTCGCGCTGCTGCAGCCGGTTGCCGAGGCGCATCCGGCAATTGGCGAATTCATTCAACAGCCGGATGCCGCGCATTTAAGCCAGCTATTCGCCAGCCTGCTGAATATGAAAGGTGAAGAAAAAGCGCATGCGCTCAGCGTGCTGCAAAACGCCCTCGACCGCCAGCAGGGCGAGCCGTGGCAGACCATTCGTCTGATCGCTGAATTCTACCCGGATGACAGCGGCCTCTTCTCCCCGCTACTACTCAACGTGGTGAAACTGAATCCTGGCGAAGCGATGTTCCTGTTCGCCGAGACCCCGCACGCCTACCTGCAGGGCGTGGCGCTGGAAGTGATGGCCAACTCAGATAACGTGCTGCGCGCCGGTCTGACGCCAAAATACATCGATATTCCGGAACTGGTGGCGAACGTGAAATTTGTCGCCAAACCTGCCGCTGAGCTGCTGACCCAGCCGGAACAACGCGGTAGCGAGCTGGATTTCCCAATCCCGGTCGATGATTTCGCCTTCTCGTTGCACGATCTGACCACTAATGAGGCCTCTCTGGCGCAAGAGAGCGCCGCGATTCTGTTCTGTGTGGAAGGCGAAGCAACGCTGCGTAAAGGCGAGCAGCGTCTGACCCTGCAGCCGGGTGAATCGGCGTTTATCGCCTGCAACGAATCGCCGGTACAGGTCAGCGGCAACGGTCGTCTGGCGCGCGTGTTCAATAAGCTTAAGTAAGTTACTGAACTTTTAATCCGCAGTTGCTAGACTTCCCCCATCATGACAACACAACCAGGCGGCATGTTCCGCCTGGTTTCATTTATGGACAAATGCTATGAAAAAAACGTTGGTCGCCGCGGGAGTTATCGTCGCGCTCGGAGTCGTCTGGACAGGCGGAGCCTGGTTTACCGGTAAGCAACTGGAAAACCGTATTGCCGAAATGGTGCAGCAGGCGAATGCCCAACTGCAGAGCAACGCGCCGGAAGCGGGCGTAGAGCTGAGCTATCAGGACTACCAGCGCGGGTTATTCAGCAGCCATCTGCAATTGGTGGTAAAGCCGCAGGCCGGTAAAGAACACAGCCTGTTGGCCGCCGGTCAAAGCCTGGTGTTTGACGAGAAGGTCGATCATGGTCCCTTCCCGCTTGCCTCGTTAAAATCTTTTAACCTCGTGCCGGCAATGGCCTCCGTCAACACCACCCTCGTGAATAACGACGCCAGCAAAGCGCTGTTCGATATTGCTAAAGGGCAAGCGCCGTTCAACATCGACACCCGTATTGCCTACAGCGGCGATACCCAGTCGGCCATCTTCCTTAACCCGCTGGATTACGCTAAAGACAATGAAAAAGTTATCTTTAGCGGCGGCCAGTTCCAGCTCAATGCCGATCGCGATGGCAAAACTATCAGCCTGAGCGGCGAAGCGGCCAGCGGGCAGATCAACGCGGTCAACGAATACAACCAGAAAGTTCAGCTCAATTTCAGCAACCTGAAGGCTGACGGCGCCACCGAAATGACCGCTTTTGAGGAGCGTATCGGCAAGCAGAAGATCTCGCTTGATAAACTGGCGATCGGCGTTGAAGGTAAAGAGCTGGCGCTGCTGGAAGGCATGAATATCGACGGCCGCTCTACGCTCTCCGATGACGGCAAGCGTATCAATAGCCAGCTTGATTACAACCTTAACAGCCTGAAACTGCAAAACCAGGATATGGGCCGCGGCAAACTCACCGTTAAGCTGGATAATCTCGACGGACAGGCGTGGCATCAATTCAGCCAGCAGTATAACGCCCAGGCACAGGCGCTGATGGCGAAGCCAGAGCTGGCGCAGAATCCGGAACTCTATCAGCAGGCGTTAAGCGAAATCTTCTTTAGCTCGCTGCCGATTCTGTTGAAAGGTAATCCGTCGCTGACGATTTCCCCGCTGAGCTGGCAAAATGCGAAAGGCGAAAGCACCCTGAATCTGTCGGTGCTGATGCAGGATCCGGCGCAAACGACCGCCGCGCCGCAGACCGTCGCCGATGAACTGGACCGCAGCATTAAATCGCTGGACGGCAAGCTGGTGATCCCGGTGGATATGGCCACCGCTCTGATGACGCAGATTGCCGGGCTGGAAGGCTATCAGCCGGAGGATGCGGCGAAACTTGCCGATCAGCAGGTTAAAGGGCTGGCGGCGATGGGCCAGATGTTCCGTCTGACCACGATGGAAGATAACGCGATTACCTCCAGCCTGCAGTACGCCGACGGCCAGGTCACGCTAAACGGGCAGAAAATGCCGCTGGCTGATTTCGCCGCCATGTTCGGCCTGACGCTCCCCACCGCCGAACCGCAGCAGTAAAAACACGTACCGGGCTGCAATCAGGTTACCCGGGCAAGGCGTAAGCCGCAGCCCGGGAACCACCTTAATCGATGGCGGCCCCTATTTTCTAATAACCAGCCGCGGCGGCATAATCTGATTACGCGCGCTGCCTTGCCCCTCCTCGAGGCGGCGTAAAATACACTCCGCCAGACTGTTCCCCATCTCACGCGCGGGGGTGATCACCCAGGTCAAGGGAACATCATCGAGCGCCGCTTCCGGCACTTCGGCAAAGGCCGCCAGCGCGATGCGTTGCTCAAAATAACTTTCCACGCTGCCCTCGCCGCTCTGCCGCCCGGCGCGCAGAAGACCGAACCACGCCCCGGTGGCGATGACGCTGTTATAGCAAAGCACCGCGCTGATGGTCGGGTTTTGCCGCAGCAGCGCGATCATGGCTTCCGCCGCCTGCTGCTGACTGGATCCACACTCGACAACCCATTCGCTATGAAACGGCAGCCCGTACTTCAATAAGGTGGCGCAATAGCCGCCCACCCGTTCGGCGCGGGTCAGGGACGCGCTTTGCCCGCCCAGCCAGGCGATGCGCTGATGACCGCGGCGAATCAGATGTTCAGTCACCATTTGCGCCGCCTGCATGTTATCCGGGCGGATCAGGTCGATATCGTCCAGGTAGCTGGCGCGGGAGGCAAAAACCAGCGGCATCCCCACTTCGGCGGCACGATCGCGCAGTTCGCCGCCCTTGTCGATAGCGCCGGCGATAATCACCCCGTCCACCCCCTGCGAGACCAGCGTTTCAAAACGCTGGAGCATTTTCTCGCCGCGATGCCCGCCCTGGGTCAGAAATACCATTTTACCCTGTGATTCCAGCGCATCGGTCAACCCGGCGGTTAGTTCGGCATAAAACGGTTTCGACAGATCGCTAACGATAAGGCCAATCACCCCGCTTTGCCCGCCGCGGAGCGACGCCGCCTGGCGATTACGCACAAAACCGAGTTGCTCAATGGCCTGATTGACGCGCTCGCCGGTGGCCGAAGAGATACGCCCTTTACCGCTGAGCACCAGCGATACCGTACTAACCGAGACGCCAGCCGCCAGCGCCACATCATTGATGGTTGTCTTTTTTGCGATAGCCATAACGACTGGCTGACTCCCTTTGCCTTTCGATAAAACGTTTTATCAGTATGTTATCTTTATAAACCTTATTATCGCTTGATTATGTGATTTTTATCGCACTAAAAAATGGTAAAACGTTTTATCTTGCCGCTACGTTACATCCTATCGACCCTTTTCAGAACCAGGATTCGTGTATGACGGCGAAAACAGCACCAAAAATTACCTTATGGGAGTTTTTCCAGCAGTTAGGAAAAACCTTTATGTTGCCCGTGGCGTTGCTCTCGTTTTGCGGGATCATGCTGGGGATCGGCAGCTCGTTAAGCAGCCACGATGTGATTACGCTGCTGCCGTGGCTAAACGTGCCGCTGCTGCAGGCGATTTTTGTCTGGATGAGTAAAGTCGGCTCATTTGCTTTTAGCTTCCTGCCGGTCATGTTCTGTATCGCTATTCCGCTCGGCCTGGCGCGTGAAAACAAAGGCGTCGCCGCTTTCGCGGGCTTCGTCGGCTACGCGGTAATGAACCTCGCGGTTAACTTCTGGCTGACGGCGAAAGGCATTCTGCCAACGACCGACGCGGCGATCCTCAAGGCCAACAACATTCAGAATATTATCGGTATTCAGTCGATCGACACCGGGATCCTCGGAGCGGTTATCGCCGGGATTATCGTCTGGATGCTGCACGAACGCTTCCACAACATCCGTCTGCCGGACGCGCTGGCCTTCTTTGGCGGCACGCGCTTTGTGCCTATCATTACCACCGTGGTGTTAGGCCTGGTCGGCCTGGTTATTCCACTGGTGTGGCCGGTGTTCGCGATGGGTATCAACGGACTAGGACATGTTATCAATAGCGCCGGCGATTTTGGCCCGATGATCTTCGGCACCGGAGAACGCCTGCTGCTGCCGTTCGGCCTGCATCATATTCTGGTGGCGCTGATCCGCTTTACCGAAGCGGGGGGCACCATGGACGTTTGCGGCCACAGCGTCAGCGGCGCGCTGACCATCTTCCAGGCGCAGTTGAGTTGTCCGACGACGCACGGCTTCTCTGAAAGCGCGACCCGCTTCCTGTCACAGGGTAAAATGCCAGCCTTCCTCGGCGGCCTGCCCGGCGCGGCGCTGGCGATGTACCACTGCGCCCGCCCAGAAAACCGTCATAAAATTAAAGGGCTGCTCATTTCTGGCGTCATTGCCTGCGTAGTCGGCGGTACCACTGAACCGTTGGAATTCCTGTTCCTGTTCGTCGCGCCGGTACTGTACGTCATCCACGCCCTGCTGACCGGCCTTGGTTTCACTATCATGGCGGTACTTGGCGTCACCATCGGCAACACCGACGGCAACATTATCGACTTCGTGGTCTTTGGCATCCTGCACGGGCTGTCGACCAAGTGGTATATGGTGCCGGTTGTCGCCGCCATCTGGTTCGCGGTGTACTACGGTATCTTCCGTTTCGCCATCACCCGCTTCAATCTGAAAACGCCGGGCCGCGATATCGAAACGGCGACTAACATCGAAAAAGCGGTTGCCGGAACGATTGGCAAATCAGGTTATAACGTGCCGGCGATTCTGGCCGCGCTCGGCGGTGCCGACAATATTGTCACGCTCGATAACTGCATTACCCGCCTGCGCCTGTCGGTGAACGACATGAGCAAAGTCGATACCGCCGCGCTGAAAGCCAACCGCGCAATCGGCGTGGTCCAGCTTAACGATCACAACCTGCAAGTGGTCATCGGCCCACAGGTTCAGTCGGTAAAAGATGAAATGGCCACCCTGATGAATACCGTTCAGGCCTAAACATACGCCCCCTTCCACGCGTAGGGGGCATTTTCGAAGGACGTTCAGATGTTTGATTTTGCCACGCCAGTCGATCGCCACGGTACCTGGTGCACCCAATGGGATTACGTTGCCGACCGTTTCGGCGCCGCCGACCTCCTGCCGTTCACTATCTCTGATATGGATTTCGCTACCGCCCCTTGTATTATCGACGCCGTCAGCCAGCGCCTGGCGCACGGCGTTTTTGGCTATAGCCGCTGGAAAAACGACGAATTTCTCGGGGCCGTCAGCCACTGGTTCGCCAGCCGTTTTCATAGCCCCATCGACCACGACGCCATCGTTTACGGCCCGTCGGTTATCTACATGGTGGCCGAAATGATCCGGCAATGGTCGAATCCGGGGGACGGCATCGTGGTCCATACTCCGGCTTACGACGCGTTTTACAAAACTATCGACGGCAACCAGCGCCGCATTGCCCCGGTGGCGCTCAAGCTTGATGAGGGTGAGTGGCGTTGCGATATGAACGAACTGGAAGCCGCGCTCGCCCATCCCGACAACCGCATTTTGCTGCTGTGCAGCCCGCACAATCCGACGGGCAAAGTCTGGAGCCGCGATGAACTGACCACCATGGCGCAACTGTGCGCGAAGCATAACGTCCGGGTTATTAGCGATGAAATTCATATGGATATGACCTGGGGCGAACACCATCATACCCCCTGGTGCGCCGTTGCGCAGGGGTCCTGGGCGCTGTTCACGTCGGGCTCAAAAAGCTTCAATATCCCGGCATTTACCGGCGCCTATGGGCTCATCGCCGATACTGCTTCGCGCGATGGCTATCTGCAAGCGCTGAAAGGCCGCGATGGACTATCTTCTCCGTCGGTTCCGGCGCTGGTCGCGCATATCGCCGCCTATCGTCAGGGCGCGCCATGGCTGGATGCGCTACGCGATTATCTGCAGGAAAACATGCGCTATATCGCCGGGCAGCTGAATCAGGCCTTCCCGCAGCTAAACTGGCAGCCGCCACAGGCCACCTATCTGGCGTGGATCGATCTGCGTCCACTCGGTATCGACGATCGCGCGCTGCAAAAAGCGCTGATTGAAGAGCAAAAACTCGCGATCATGCCGGGTTATACCTATGGCGAAGAGGGTAACGGTTTCATCAGGCTAAATGCCGGATGCCCGCGGGTGAAGCTTGAGAAAGGGGTTCAAGGATTGATTGCCGCTCTGCGGTCATTGCGCCCTCAATTAAAATAATTTTGATATATCTCAAAAACTTTTTAACCACACAGGAGTATTAAAACAACGCTAAACAATCACGTCCGAATGACAATGCAGAGGAGGAAATGATGAAAACCTACGATCGTAACCGTAATGCTATTGATGCCGGCAGCCGGGTCATGGTGGCCGACAGCGGCGCGACGGGAGTGATTAAGGCTATTCATGGCGCCAATAAAAACAGCGAACAGCTGCGCCGCAGTGACTGCGTAGAATTAGACGGTAGCCATGAATTGTATTGCCCATTGAATCTTATTCGCCTGGGCTTTAATTAATTCCAGCGTTGTTGATTTAAGGCCGCCCTGACTGGCGGCCTTTTTCATGAGGCATTCTTCCCGCTTTTGATCTCGTCGAGTGATTCTGAAAGCTAAGCGGCGTATTATCGCGGCTCTTCAAGCCCTTTCGGGGCGAATTACCTTCTGAGTTCAGAGGCATTTCTATGACATGGCAACAATTCAAACAAGCCTGGCTAATTAAGTTTTGGGCGCCAGCGCCTGCGGTGATCGCCGCCGGTATTCTTTCTACTTACTATTTTGGCATTACCGGTACATTCTGGGCAGTCACCGGCGAATTTACCCGCTGGGGCGGCCAATTGCTGCAGATGATGGGCGTTCCGGCCGAAAACTGGGGTTACTACCAATTAATTCATCTCGAAGGTACGCCGTTAACGCGTATCGACGGCATGATGATCCTTGGCATGTTTGGCGGCTGCCTGGCCGCCGCGCTGTGGGCGAATAACGTCAAGCTGCGGATGCCGCGTAGCCGCATTCGCATTTTCCAGGCGCTGGCCGGCGGCATTATCGCTGGCTTCGGCGCCCGGCTGGCAATGGGTTGTAACCTGGCGGCTTTCTTCACCGGGATCCCGCAGTTTTCCCTGCACGCATGGTTCTTCGCCATCGCCACCGCTATCGGGACCTGGTTCGGCGCGCGCTTTACGCTGCTGCCTGTTTTCCGTATCCCGGTCAAAATTGAGAAAGTCTTCGCGGCCTCACCGTTAACTCAAAAACCCGCGCAGGCGCGTCGCCGCTTTCGTCTGGGAATGCTGGTATTTGTCGCTATGATCGGCTGGGGGCTACTGACCGCCGCCAATCAGCCTAAACTTGGCCTTGCCCTGCTGTTCGGCGTTGCTTTTGGCCTGCTCATCGAGCGAGCGCAAATCTGTTTCACCTCCGCCTTTCGCGATATGTGGGTGACCGGGCGCACCTATATGGCCAAAGCAATCATCTTCGGGATGGCGGCCAGCGCTATCGGTATCTTTAGCTATGTGCAGCTCGGCATGGAGCCCAAAATCATGTGGGCCGGGCCGAACGCGGTAATTGGCGGCCTGCTGTTCGGTTTTGGCATCGTACTGGCCGGTGGTTGCGAAACCGGTTGGATGTATCGCGCCGTTGAAGGCCAGGTACATTATTGGTGGGTCGGGTTAGGCAACGTTATCGGCTCCACCCTGCTGGCTTACTTCTGGGATGACTTATCGCCGACGCTTGCCACCAACTGGGATAAGATTAACCTGCTGACGACTTTTGGTCCGTTCGGCGGCCTGCTTATCACCTACCTGCTGCTGTTTATCGCGCTGATGTTGGTTATCGCCTGGGAAAAACACTTCTTTCGCCAGAAAAACACTTCGGCGACCCGTATTAAGGAAACCGCATGAAAGAGATCGTTCCTGATTACCGCCTCGATATGGTTGGCGAACCTTGCCCCTACCCAGCCGTGGCCACGCTTGAAGCGATGCCGGCACTAAAAAAAGGGGAAATACTGGAAGTGGTGAGCGACTGTCCGCAGTCAATCAACAACATCCCGCACGATGCTAAAAATCACGGCTATACCGTGCTGGATATTCAGCAGGACGGGCCGACAATCCGCTATCTGATTCAAAAGTGACGCGAGGGGCCGGTAGCACGCTACCGGCTGTCATTATTTGCCCGCCATCCAGCGCCGATAACGTTTAGCCTGCCGTTTCGCCGTCAGTTGCGCCGTCAGCAGCGCCCATAGCGGTGAGACCTGCGGCCGCGCCGCGCGGTGGCGGCTTAGCCGCTGCAGCTGATATTTCACCGCCGCCATATGCGCGGTGGCGGCAATGGCCTTGTTCTTCCAGTTACCCTGACGCAGCAGTGGCGCATCGAACTCCCCCTCACGCCAGTACTGCGGCAGACTGGGGACAATCGCCATCGCCGTGGCGATCCCCACCAGCGCAACCCCGCTATTCACCACCCTTTCCGCCACTTCACGCCGCCGCACGCCGCCGGTGACCATTAAAGGAATCGTCGCCACTTCGGCGATCTGCTCGGCAAACTGCAGGAAGTAAGCTTCCCGCGCCAACGTCCGCTCATCGCGCATGGCGCCCATCATCGCCGGCGCTTCGTAGCTGCCGCCGGAAAGTTCGACCAGATCGACGCCGCTTTCCGCCAGCATTTGCACCACCCTCTTCGCATCGTTAATCGAAAAGCCGCCGCGCTGGAAATCCGCTGAATTGAGTTTGACCACAACGGTAAAATCCGCCGCCACCGTCTCGCGTACGCCGCGCACGATATCCAGCAGTAGACGGGCGCGATTTTCAATGCTCCCGCCATATCGATCGGTGCGCTGATTACTGAGCGGCGAGAGGAACTGGCTCAGCAAATAACCGTGGGCGGCATGGATTTCGACGCCGTGAAATCCAGCGCGTTCCGCTAACCGGGAGGTGGTGATGAACCGTCGCGTCACATCGGCGATATCCTTCTCATCCATGGCCCGCGGCAGGCGAAAGCGCGAAGATTGCGACCCAAGATCCAGCGCCAACGCCGAAGGGGCCAGCGTCTCCTGTCCCAGGCCCGCAGGCATCTGTCGCCCAGGATGATTGATCTGCATCCACACCTGCGCGCCATTCGCCCGCGCCGCCTGCGACCAGGCGCGGAACCTGTCGAGATGTCGTTCATCTTCCAGCACCACGCCCGCCGGGCCGGTCATCGCCCTGGCGTCCACCATCACATTGCCGGTAATAATCACCCCGGCGCCCCCCTGCGCCCAGGCCTTATAGAGAGTGAGTAATTCCGTTGACGGCGCATGATCGGCATCGGCCATATTTTCTTCCATCGCCGCTTTAGCGATGCGGTTGTTAATGACGACGCCAGAGGCCAGTCGCAGCGGAGTAAAGAGTGTCATGTCAGGGCTCCAGTCAGTGTACTGGACAAACCATAACCTTAAAGTTAAGTTTAAGGTCAAGCAGCTTATGAGGAATAAAAATGAACATCGGTACTCTGGCAAAACGCAGCGGCCTTACGCCTTCGCGGATCCGTTATTACGAGCGCGCCGGGATCCTCAAAACCGTGCAGCGTAAAGCCAATGGCTATCGCAGCTATCCGGAAGAGGCGCTGGTGTTGCTGGGATTGATTACTACCGCACAGGCGGCGGGATTTACTCTTGAAGAAATCGCCGCCCTGTTACCGTCCGATCTCAACCACTGGGACCGACAAACGCTTCTCACCACCCTGCAACAAAAAGTGGCGGATATTGAAAAACTGGAACAGAAACTCGCGCACAGCAAAGCGCAGCTGATAAGCGTTATTGATGAGATACAACAGAAGCCGGATGACATTGACTGCGCCGCTAATGCGCGGCGCGTGTTAACTCAGGTGCTGGATGCACAGAACCAGACCGCGAGGGAAGAATAGCTACCAACCTTTCACCGCATCACCTTTATACAATTCGGCGGCGGCATTGGCGACTTCGTCGGTCTGATAGGCTTTCACCAGGTTCTTTACCTTTGCGCTGTCTTTATTATCTTCACGGCTGGCGAAGATATTGACGTACGGCGAATTTTTATCCTCAATGAACAGACCATTGCGCGTCGGCGACAGGCCAATCTGGCTGGAAAAGGTGGTATTAATGATAGCCATGGTCACCTGTTTATCATCCAGCGCGCGGGTCAGCTGCGGCGCTTCAATCTCGACGATTTTCAGCTTCTTCGGGTTTTTCACGATATCCAGCGCGGTTGGCAGCAGGCCAACCCCCTCTTTCAGAGTGATGAGTCCCTGCTTCTCCAGCAATAACAGTGAGCGTCCAAGGTTGGTTGGGTCGTTAGGCACCGCCACCTGGGCGCCGTCCGGAAGCTGTGAAATGGCGGTGATTTTCTTTGAATAAGCGGCTATCGGATAGACAAATGTGGTACCGACATCTACCAGCTTATAGCCGCGCTCCTGAATCTGTTTATCCAGATAGGGTTTATGCTGGAAAGCATTGATATCGAGATCGCCATTGTTCAGCGCCTCGTTTGGCAGGACGAAGTCATTGAAAGTCACCACCTCGACATCGAGGTTATATTTTTGTTTGGCGACCTTTTGCACCACCGCCCAGACTTGCTGGTCTATCCCCGCGCTAATCCCCACTTTAATATGATTCGGATCCTGATCTTTTGGCCCACAGCCCGCCAGCAGCAATGCGCCAGCGAAAACCAATGAATGCGTCAAATTTTTCAGAGTAAATGCCATTTTCCCAGCGTCCTTTATAAAATAGCCTGCTAACGATGGCAGGAATAGTAGTCCGTGATACTATATAAAAGCGGAATATTAAGATTAAATACTGATTCTCTATGACTAATAGCGAAATGCTATTGATAAGTCGCCGCGCTGTTTTACTCCCTGCCAGTTCAACCGCGATATCTGACGCTGAAGCAATATTTTGTAACACTTGAAACACTGTTCCAACACCATTACACACATTAAAATTAAGCCTATATAATTAGCATTATAATAAATAGATATGTGAACGTTTTATATACACCAACCGTATATGAAGCCGTCTCACGCGCGCACACGACCCACAAGGAAAACCATGGAGCTTCTGGATTTGCTCAGAACCATTTTTGAGCGAGTACGTACTGATGCGGATTTTATTTCATTTACTGAAGTACTTATTGAAAATAATGTCTCTTATTACATTTATTTTGTCGCTACCGGGAATGTGAATTTTGTTATGTCATCAGATACTTTCGTTTCCCTGAAAAGCAACAGAAAGTTGCTGCGTGTTAACTCGCAGGCCTGCAGAACGCTTACCCGAGAAGCTGCGCGACGCCACTTTAGCGGTATCACCCCTTTTGATATCTATTGCGCTGAACTGGCAAATGCAGGGGTATTCAAGTGGGTGGTTGATCTTAATGAAAAAACGCGCCATTACTGGTCAAAAGATAATACGTTATTGCATATGGAAAATATGATTCTGCCCTTTTAATCGCAGAAATTATTAAACGCTCATCCGGATATTCAGGCGGCCCGCAGTTAGTTTTGTGGCGGGCAGCTCATCAGCCGAATTGCGCAACAAAAAGAAAAAATGGCTCTTAATTTGCGCAAAAACAGACTTTGTTCAAGTCATCTCTCTGTATCAACAGGATTTTTTCCCTACTTTTAAACAGTTACACTGCTGATGTATAATATCGTGCACTTCAACTAAAAAACGAGTGCGTCCATGATTGATTCAACTTTGCCTTTAACTGACATTCACCGCCATCTTGACGGCAACATCCGTGCCCAAACCATTCTCGATCTTGGCCGCCAGTTCAATATTACTCTCCCGGCAGACACGCTTGAAACGCTGCGTCCGCATGTGCAGGTTACCAGTAATGAACCAGACCTGGTCAGCTTCCTGGCGAAACTCGATTGGGGCGTGAAGGTGCTGGCTTCTCTGGAAGCCTGCCGGCGTGTTGCCTGGGAAAACGTTGAAGACGCCGCGCGCAACGGCCTGCACTACGTTGAGCTGCGCTTTTCTCCGCGTTATATGGCGATGACCCATCAGCTGCCGGTCGCCGGCGTCGTCGAAGCGGTGATTGCCGGAGTACGTGAAGGCTGCCGTGATTTTGGCGTCGAAGCGCGTCTGATTGGCATCATGAGCCGCACCTTCGGCGAAGCGGCCTGTGAAGAAGAACTCGACGCCCTGCTGGCCCATCGCGATGGTATCACCGCGCTGGATCTGGCTGGCGATGAGCTGGGATTCCCTGGCGCGCTGTTTATGGATCATTTCCGCCGCGCACGTGACGCGGGTTGGCGTATTACCGTCCACGCAGGTGAAGCCGCCGGGCCGGAAAGTATCTGGCAGGCTATTCGTGAACTGGGCGCCGAACGTATCGGTCACGGGGTGAAAGCAGTGCAGGATCCGAAGCTGATGGACTTCCTCGCCGCTGAACGTATTGGCATTGAATCCTGCCTGACATCAAACATCCAGACCAGTACCGTCGCCTCACTGGCGCAGCACCCGCTGAAGACCTTCCTCGATCACGGCGTTCTGGCCTGCATTAACACCGATGATCCGGCGGTACAGGGTGTGGATATCATTCATGAGTACAATGTCGCCGCACCGGCGGCGGGCCTCAGCCGTGCGCAGATCCGCCAGGCGCAAATTAACGGTCTGGAGCTGGCGTTCCTGAGTCGTCAGGAAAAAGAGGCGCTAATGCAACGCGTCCTGCAGGCTCATTAAGTCAAAGCTCCGCCGCACAGGCGGAGTAAGCGGTTAAATCAGGCACAGCGCCGTCCGGTGCCGTGCCGATTCAATCCCCAGCTCAATCAGTTCCATAATCTGAATCGCCTGGCTTGCGGGTACCGGGTTTTCACCGCTGCCGTTGAGCGCATCGCGGATCGCCGCATAATAAGCGGGATAATTTCCCGGCAGCGTCAGCCAGGTTTCCTCGACGCGCTCTTCACCTTCAACGCGGGTCAATATGCCGTCGCGCATATCGTAGCCCCAATCCTCTTGCGGCAGCCGCTCGCCGCTTTTCAAACGCTCTTCCTGCGGATCGAGACCATATTTCACATAGCTTCCTCGTGAACCATGGACGATATAACGCGCCGTTTCCGCCGCCGCCAGCAGCGTACTGTGCAAAATCACGCGTCGTTGCGGATAAATTAACACCGCGTGGAAATAATCCGTCGCCTGAGCGCCGGGGCGCTGCTGCGCCAGATCGACGGCAATACTCACCGGCAGGCCAAACAGATTGACAGCCTGATCCAGCAGATGAGGGCCTAAGTCATACCAGATACCGCTGCCAGGGCCGCCTAGCTCACGCCAGCGATCGCGAATTTGCGGACGATAGCGATCGAAATGTGATTCAAAGTAACTGACCTCTCCCAATTCCCCAGCGGCAATCAAGGCCTTCAGCGTGAGAAAATCGCTATCCCAACGCCGGTTGTGAAATACTGATAACAGACGCCCGCGGCTTCTGGCGATAGCATCCAACTCACGCGCTTGTGACAGTGTCACGGTAAAAGGCTTATCAACAATGACGTGTTTGCCCGCCTCCAGCGCCGCTCGCGCCAGCGGAAAATGAGTATCGTTGGGGGTCGGAATGACAATGAGATCGATATCGGGGTCAGCAAAGAGCGAATTCGCGGAAGCCACCACCTGGGTCGCCGGCCAGTCTGCCAGCACTTTCTGCGCGTCGCTACTGACCACAGCCGACAGCGCCATACCCGGCGTACCGGAAATCAAAGGCGCATGAAATGTCTTGCTTGCATAACCGTAGCCTATCAGCCCTACCCGTATAGCATCACTCATGGCGTCATCCTCACAGGCAACATGGCTCTAACTATAAACCGCAATCTTCCACTTATCAGTGTACGGTGTTCATCTTTGCGCCATTTGCGCAATGCATGGGCGGTAGTACTTGCGTTGTTTCCGCGGTTTAGTAACATTTCAGTCCATTTTAACTTTCCGCTTTAGAATTATGACGACTGTTTTTACCCGCATTGTAGAACTTATTGGTTGGGTTGTTTTTGGCGTTTCGGCTGTGCTGTTGGTGGTTGCGCATCAAATCGATGATTATCAGTCCCCGCCTCCGGCCAGCACCGTTCAGGCGAAGTAACGGCAAAAAGTGATGCTCGCCGCAAATCTGCAACCGGTTTCAGAAACCGGTTGCAGATTTGTCGCGCCATTCAATACACTCTCTTTATCACTTGATAAGGAGTTTTTTTGATGGGCGCATTTCCGCAAGATTTTCTCTGGGGGGCCGCAACGGCCGCCTACCAGGTTGAAGGCGGGCACGATGCCGATGGCAAAGGCCCTTCTATTTGGGATATCTACTCGCACCAGCCAGGAACCACCTTTCAGGGCACCAATGGCGATATCGCAGTCGATCACTACCATCGTTTTCGTGAAGATGTCGCCCTGATGGCGGAAATGGGGCTCCAAAGCTACCGCTTTTCTATCTCCTGGCCACGGTTATTGCCTCGTGGCCGCGGCGAAGTCAATGAACCCGGCGTACAGTTTTACAGCGATCTGATCGACGAACTGCTGGCGCACAATATCGAACCGATGATCACCCTTTATCACTGGGATTTGCCGCAGGCATTGCAGGACGAAGGCGGTTGGGAGGCCCGCAGCACCTCGGAAGCCTTCGCTGAATACGCACGTCTGTGCTATCAGCGCTTCGGTTCCAGGGTCAAACTGTGGGCCACCTTTAACGAAACTATCGTATTTATTGGCCACGGTTATATAAATGGCTGCCACCCACCGGCGGTACGCGACCCGGCGCGCGCCATCCAGGCCTGTCACCATGTCTTTATCGCCCACGCGTTGGCCGTTAAGAGCTTTCGTGAAATGAACATTGACGGTCAGATTGGTTTCGTTAATGTCCTGCAGCCCCATACGCCGTTGACGCCAAGCGCGGAGGATATTAAGGCCACTGCGTTGGCCGATGCTATTCATACTCACTGGTTCTACGATCCGGTACTGAAAGGCGTCTATCCAGACGATTTGCTTCGTCAGGCTCAGGCGCTGTGGAATGTACCGCGCTTCGCCCCGGGCGATGATGCGCTGCTTAAGGAAAACCGCTGTGATTTTATTGGCCTGAATTATTACCGTCGGGAGACGGTCTCCGCCACGCCGCAGGAGGGTCCAGGCGTCGGCGAGTCCGGCGTAGATGGATTATTTTATTTCGTCCGCAATCCGCAAAGTACTTATACTGAATGGGGTTGGGAAATTTGGCCGCAGGGATTAACCGACGGCATCATGATGATAAAAGAGCGCTATGGCGATATCCCAATCTATATCACCGAAAATGGTTTGGGGGCAAAAGATCCGATAATTGACGGTGAAATTGTCGACGATCCGCGAATTGACTATCTGAGTAGCCACATTAATGCGCTGGAAAAAGCAATAGCATTAGGTGCGGATGTCCGTGGTTTTTACCCGTGGTCCTTTATTGACCTGCTAAGCTGGCTCAACGGTTATCAGAAGCAGTACGGTTTTGTCTACGTCGATCACCAGCAGAACCGCGCTCGCAAACGAAAAAAGAGTTATTTCTGGTATCAAAACGTTATTGCCAGCCGAGGCGAACAGCGTTAATCTTCCCTCCCAGGCGCCGTCCGGCGCCTGATCTGGTTGTAGAATATTCTTAAATTTCTTTTTACGATGCCAGGACCCTAATCAGTTCTTGTTTTTAGTATTGGCAACCGAAATAATTCCGCCGGCCCATCAAGAAGGCGCTGTTAGTTGAAACACGGTTTACAGAAAATTGGTAATATTCGACTTAATTCCGATTATTAAATGGATACACAAATGACCGTACAGGATTATTTATTAAAATTCCGCAAAATTAGTTCGCTGGAAAGCCTGGAAAAACTTTTTGATCATCTTAACTATTCTCTCTCTGACACCAATGAAATCGTCAACATGTATCGCGCCGCCGATCACCGCCGCGCCGAGTTAGTCTCTGGCGGAAAACTGTTCGATGTAGGCCAGGTGCCGAAGTCGGTATGGCGTTACGTGCAATAAAGGCTGTTATCATTCACGCCAGTTGCTTATACTTCCCGCCCTGAAATTAACTAACTGGCGTTGAATCCGGGGGTTACGATGTCCTCTCAATCTGCAGAACGTATCGGCGGCTGGCTACTGGCGCCGCTGGCGTGGTTACTGCTCGCGCTGTTCAGCACCTCTCTATCATTAATACTGTACGCGAATGCGCTGATGGCGCCGCAGACCTGGGCATTGCTGAAAGCAATGAGCTTCGGCCACCTGGCGCTATGGCTGGCTTCCCTGCTGTTTGCCGTCGCGATGTGGTATTATACCCTGTGGCTGACAATCGCTTTTTTCAAACGCCGCGCGGTGGTACCTAAGCACTACATTATCTGGCTGCTTATTTCTCTGCTGCTGGCGATTAAGGCGTTCGCTTTTTCGCCGATTTCGGATCTTCTGGCCATGCGCCAGCTGTTGTTTCCGTTGCTTGCCGCAGCGTTGTTTGCGCCCTATTTTCGACGCTCTGCGCGGGTTAAGCGGACCTTCGTCAATCCGTAATAACCACACAGTTCACCTGTTGTCGCCGGTATCGATTTATTCGATAATAGGCGGCTTTTTTTCGTTTCAGGTCCAATAATGGCTGATTATTTACTGCTCTTTGTCGGTACTGTCCTTGTTAATAACTTCGTGCTGGTGAAGTTTCTTGGATTGTGCCCGTTTATGGGGGTTTCCAAAAAGCTGGAAACCGCTATGGGGATGGGACTGGCCACCACCTTCGTGATGACGCTGGCCTCGATTTGCGCCTGGTTGATTGATACCTGGATCCTTATCCCGCTGAACCTTGTTTATCTGCGCACCCTGGCCTTTATCCTGGTCATCGCAGTGGTGGTGCAATTTACCGAGATGGTGGTCCGTAAAACCAGTCCGGCGCTGTATCGTCTGCTGGGGATCTTCCTGCCGTTAATCACCACCAACTGCGCGGTGCTGGGCGTGGCATTGCTGAATATTAACCTCGGGCATAATTTCCTGCAGTCCGCGCTGTACGGTTTCGCCGCTGCCGTCGGTTTCTCGCTGGTGATGGTGTTATTCGCCGCCATTCGCGAACGCCTGGTGGTTGCCGATGTTCCCGCGCCGTTTCGCGGTAACGCGATTGCGCTGGTGACCGCTGGATTAATGTCACTGGCATTCATGGGCTTTAGTGGTTTGGTGAAGTTGTAATGAGCGCTGTCTGGATAGCCGTGATCGCCATCAGCCTGCTCGGGCTGATTTTCGGCTTAATACTGGGATACGCGTCGCGCCGTTTTGCGGTGGAAGACGACCCGGTGGTAGAAAAAATTGATGAACTGCTGCCGCAAAGCCAATGCGGTCAGTGCGGTTTTCCGGGCTGCCGTCCCTACGCGGAAGCCGTAGGCACCCAGGGTGAAAAAATCAACCGCTGCGCCCCCGGCGGCGAAGCAGTCATGTTAAAAATCGCCGCGTTATTGAATGTCGATCCGCAGCCTATTGACGGCGACGAGCAGCAGCAAGAGCCGGTTCGCATGTTGGCGGTGATTGATGAAGCCAACTGCATTGGCTGCACCAAATGTATTCAGGCCTGTCCGGTCGATGCCATCGTTGGCGCGACCCGCGCCATGCATACGGTAATGAGCGACCTGTGTACCGGCTGTAATCTCTGTGTGGCCCCCTGCCCGACTCAGTGTATTGACCTGCGTCCAGTCGCCCAGACCACCGAAACCTGGAAATGGGACCTGCAAACCATCCCAGTACGCAATATTCCTGTGGAACAACATGTTTAAGTTATTTTCCGCTTTCCGAAAAGACAAGATCTGGGATTTCAACGGCGGTATTCATCCGCCGGAAATGAAAACTCAGTCCAACGGCACGCCGCTGCGTCAGGTTCCTCTGCCGCAGCGTTTCGTCATTCCGCTGAAGCAGCATATCGGTGCTGAAGGCGAACTGTGCGTACAACCGGGCGATAAGGTTCTGCGCGGCCAACCGTTGACCCGCGGTTTTGGCAGAATGCTGCCGGTCCATGCCCCAACTTCCGGGACGGTGACGGCCATCGAGCCTCACTCGACCGCCCATCCTTCCGCGCTGGCGGAACTGAGCGTTATTATCGACGCCGATGGCGATGACTGCTGGATCGAGCGCGACGGCTGGAGCGACTACCACAACAAATCGCGTGAAGAACTGATCGAGCGTATCCACCAGTTTGGCGTTGCCGGGCTAGGCGGCGCCGGCTTCCCCACGGGAACAAAACTGCGCGGCGGCGGTGATAAAATCGACACCCTGATTATCAATGCCGCGGAATGCGAACCCTATATCACCGCCGACGATCGCCTGATGCAGGACTGCGCGGCGCAGGTCGTTGAAGGGATCCGCATCCTTGCGCATATTTTGCAGCCCAAACAGGTGCTGATTGGTATCGAAGATAATAAACCGCAGGCCATTTCCATGCTGCGCGCGGTATTATCCGACGCCCATGGCATAGCGCTGCGGGTAATCCCAACGAAATATCCCTCCGGCGGCGCGAAGCAGCTCACGCAAATTCTTACCGGTAAGCAGGTGCCGCACGGCGGCCGCTCCTCCGATATTGGCGTCCTGATGCAGAACGTTGGTACCGCTTATGCTGTTAAACGCGCGGTTATTGACGGCGAGCCGTTAACCGAGCGCGTCGTCACTTTAACCGGCGAAGCGATTAGCCGTCCGGGCAACGTTTGGGCGCGCCTGGGTACGCCGGTGCGTCATCTGCTGAGCGATGCCGGTTTCTGCGCCAGCGCGGAGCCGATGGTCATCATGGGCGGGCCGCTAATGGGCTTCACTTTGCCCTGGCTTGACGTTCCTGTCGTGAAAATCACTAACTGCCTGCTGGCGCCGTCGATAACTGAGATGGGCGAAACGCAGGAAGAACAAGGCTGTATCCGCTGCAGCGCCTGCGCGGATGCCTGCCCGGCAGATCTACTCCCCCAGCAGCTGTATTGGTTTAGTAAAGGCCAGCAGCACGATAAAGCCACCACGCATAACTTAGCGGACTGCATCGAATGCGGCGCCTGCGCCTGGGTTTGTCCCAGCAATATTCCACTGGTGCAATATTTCCGCCAGGAAAAAGCGGAAATAGCCGCCATTCGCCTGGAAGAACAGCGCGCCGCCGAGGCGAAAGCTCGTTTTGAAGCGCGACAGGCACGTCTTGAACGTGAAAAAGCCGCGCGTCAGGAGCGGCACAAAAAAGCGGCCGTACAACCGGCGGCGAAAGATCAGGATGCCATTAACGCCGCGCTGGCCCGCGTACGCGATAAGCAGCGTGACGCGGCGCAGCCGATTGTCATTCAGTCCGGCAGCAAACCGGACAACAGCGAAGCGATTGCCGCCCGCGAAGCGCGTAAAGCCGAGGCTCGGGCGCGCAAAGCCGAACAGCAAGCCGCTGTTGAATCAACAGCCGAAGCAAGCGATCCGCGCAAAGCGGCCGTTGAGGCCGCTATCGCCCGTGCCAAAGCGCGCAAAGCCGCGCAGCAGGCTGAGAACGTCGCACCTTCTGCCGAAAGTGAAACACCGGTTGAGGCTGCCCCCGCGGTCGACCCGCGTAAAGCCGCCGTTGAAGCCGCTATCGCCCGTGCAAAAGCGCGTAAGGCCGCACAGCAGGTTGAGAACGTCGCACCTTCTGCCGAAAGTGAAACACCGGTTGAGGCTGCCCCCGCGGTCGACCCGCGTAAAGCCGCCGTTGAGGCCGCTATCGCCCGTGCCAAAGCGCGAAAGGCAGCACAACAAGCAGAACAACAATCCACGCCGGATGCCGCCAATGACGATCCGCGTAAGGCGGCCGTCGCGGCAGCTATCGCTCGCGTTCAGGCGCGTAAAGCAACACAGCAGGCAGTTAACGAGGAATAAATGGTTTTCAGAATTGCAAGCTCCCCTTATACCCACAACCAGCGCCAGACCTCGCGAATTATGCTACTGGTGCTGCTGGCGGCGATCCCTGGTATTATCGTCCAGAGCTGGTTTTTCGGCTGGGGTACCCTGTTGCAGATTATCCTCGCGGCCTTCACCGCATGGGGAACCGAAGCGGCTATTCTCAAGTTGCGCAAACAAAATATAGCGGCAACCCTTGCGGATAACTCCGCCCTGCTGACCGGGCTGTTGCTGGCCGTCAGTATTCCGCCGCTGGCGCCGTGGTGGATGGTGGTGTTAGGCACCGCCTTTGCGGTGGTGATTGCCAAGCAACTGTACGGCGGATTAGGGCATAACCCCTTTAACCCGGCGATGATCGGCTATGTTGTTCTGCTGATCTCTTTCCCGGTGCAGATGACCTCCTGGTTACCACCGCATGAGATTTCCGCTCAGGTGCCTGGTTTTATGGATGCGCTGCAGGTTATTTTCAGCGGCCATACCGCCAGCGGCGGCGATATGAACAGCCTGCGTATGGGAATCGACGGTATCAGCCAGGCCACGCCGCTGGATACGTTTAAAACGTCCCTGCATGCCGGACACAGCGCAAAAGAGATCCTGCAGTATCCAATTTACGGCGGCCAATTAGCTGGTCTCGGCTGGCAGTGGGTTAACCTCGCCTGGCTGGCTGGCGGTCTGTTCCTGCTTTGGCAAAAAACCATTCGCTGGCATATTCCGGTAAGCTTCCTGTTAAGCCTTGCCGTTTGCGCCACTCTCGGCTGGATTTTCTCACCGGAAAGCCTGGCATCGCCGCAGATGCATCTGCTTTCCGGCGCCACCATGCTTGGAGCGTTCTTTATCCTTACCGATCCGGTGACGGCATCCACTACCAACCGCGGACGCCTGATTTTCGGCGCGCTGGCAGGTTTACTGGTGTGGCTAATCCGCAGCTTCGGCGGTTATCCGGACGGCGTCGCCTTCGCCGTGCTGCTGGCGAATATTACCGTCCCATTGATTGACTACTACACGCGTCCGCGCGTGTATGGCCACCGTTGAGGAGTCGCGATGTTAAATAGCATGCGTAAACACGGCATCACGCTGGCGCTCTTTGCCGCTGGCTCTACCGGACTGACGGCCGCCATCAATGAATTAACCAAGAACACCATTGAGCAGCAGGCCGCGCTACAGCAAAAGGCCCTGTTCGATCAGGTCCTGCCAGCGGAGAGTTATAATAACGATCTGCTGAAAAGCTGTTATCTGGTGACCGCGCCGCAGTTAGGCAAAGGTCAGCATAAAGTATGGATTGCAAAGAATAACGATGCGCCGGTCGGCGCGGTGATGGAAGCCACGGCGCCGGATGGTTATTCCGGGGCGATTCAACTTCTGGTCGCAGCTGACTTTAAAGGCACCGTTCTCGGCTCACGCGTCACCGAGCATCATGAGACCCCCGGGCTCGGTGATAAGATTGAACTGCGTATTTCTGACTGGATCACCCACTTCAGCGGCAAGGTTATCCATGGCCAAAATGATAGCCACTGGGCGGTGAAAAAAGACGGTGGTGATTTCGACCAATTCACCGGCGCGACCATTACCCCACGTGCGGTGGTAAACGCCGTTAAACGCGCGGGACTGTATGCGCAAACGCTGCCCGCGCAGATCCCTGAATTCACCGCCTGCGGAGACTAAGCCATGAGCGAAGTAAAAGACGTCATTGTTCAAGGGTTGTGGAAGAATAACTCGGCGCTGGTCCAGCTGCTGGGGATGTGTCCCCTGCTTGCGGTTACCTCGACGGCTACCAATGCCCTGGGCCTCGGTCTGGCGACCACGCTGGTGCTGACGCTCACCAACCTCACCATTTCCAGCCTGCGCCGCTGGACACCGGCGGAGATCCGTATTCCGATCTACGTGATGATTATCGCCTCGGTAGTCAGCGTGGTACAAATGCTTATCAATGCCTACGCTTTCGGCCTGTATCAATCGCTGGGTATCTTCATTCCGCTTATCGTGACCAACTGTATCGTGGTTGGGCGCGCCGAAGCGTTCGCCGCCAAAAAAGGACCGGCGCTGTCAGCGCTCGATGGTTTTTCCATTGGTATGGGCGCGACCTGTGCCATGTTTGTGCTGGGGTCGCTGCGCGAAATAATCGGTAATGGCACGCTGTTTGATGGTGCCGATAGCTTATTAGGCAGTTGGGCGAAAGTCCTGCGCATTGAAGTTTTCCATACCGATACGCCGTTCCTGCTGGCGATGCTACCGCCAGGCGCTTTCATTGGCCTCGGTATGATGCTGGCGGTAAAATACCTCATCGATGAGCGTACTAAGCAGCGTAAGGCGAAAGCGGCGCAGGCCGTCTCCGTCGCCCCAACTGATGTGACAGGGAAAGCGTAAGATGAATAAAGCCAAACGCCTGGAGATCCTGACCAGGCTGCGGGATAACGACCCGCACCCAACCACTGAACTCAATTTCACCTCACCGTTCGAGCTACTTATTGCGGTGCTGCTGTCAGCGCAGGCCACTGATGTTAGCGTCAACAAAGCTACTGCGAAGCTCTATCCGGTCGCCAATACGCCGGCGGCGATGCTGGAGCTTGGCGTTGACGGCGTGAAGTCCTATATCAAAACCATTGGCTTGTTTAATAGTAAAGCCGAAAACGTCATTAAGACCTGCCGCATCTTACTGGAGAAACATAACGGTGAGGTGCCGGAAGACCGGGCGGCGCTGGAAGCGCTACCAGGAGTCGGTCGTAAGACCGCCAATGTCGTGCTGAATACCGCTTTTGGCTGGCCGACTATTGCCGTCGACACCCATATCTTCCGCGTTTGCAATCGGACACAATTTGCTCCCGGTAAGAACGTTGAACAAGTCGAAGAAAAGTTGTTAAAGGTGGTTCCGGCGGAGTTTAAAGTTGACTGTCACCACTGGCTTATTCTTCACGGCCGTTACACTTGCGTCGCGCGAAAACCGCGCTGCGGTTCCTGCCTGATAGAAGATTTGTGCGAGTATAAAGAGAAGGTTGAGTCCTGATTTTTGCATATCTGCTGAATATTACCGTCCTCGTCAGTCACCGCTATTTTCACCAACGATCGCCCGGATCCATAACCTAACCTGTGGTTATGGTTCTATTTTTCATCAATCACACCGACAATGACTCCATACTTTTGCCATTTAGATGGATAATTATGCGGTTATATAACCAGCAATCAGCGCAATCGTTTTTTACCGCTGAAAATTTTCTATGTATTTGTGATCAAGATCATCCACGCAACTCGTCGTTAAATTACTGTTGCAAAAATGCTGCAAAAAGCCAGCAATTTCAATATCAGAGCCTCAGTCACCAGGAGAATAGCCTGCTTATTTTTAGGAATATAGGCCATCCCACTGCCTTCAAGGTCAAAAAGCAGAATATATCGCCTTTATCCCCACGATGGCCGCCCGGCGTAGATTAAAATATCAGGTTTAACGAAAAGGTGAAATTTAACTCTGTATAACATTTGTATGACTGGCTAATTATAGTAGCTTGGTTATGTGTAACAGAGTATTACAAAGCTATTGCCTGATGGGGCAGGATAGTGAACATTACTTGCCGTTTTCCCTCCAAGAATAACTATAAAGGCGGCGGTCCTCCGGGATTGCGCCCCAAACAGCCCCCGTTAATATGGGATGTAAAAAAAGAGGTATATGTGTCAACTGCAAACAATAAACCAGCAGAAAGCGTGAGTTTGAACGCTTTCAAACAACCAAGAGCGTTTTATCTCATCTTCTCCATTGAGTTATGGGAGCGTTTTGGTTATTACGGCCTGCAAGGGATCATGGCCGTTTACCTGGTAAAACAGCTGGGTATGTCGGAAGCGGATTCTATCACCCTGTTCTCTTCCTTTAGTGCACTGGTTTATGGCCTGGTCGCTATCGGCGGATGGCTCGGCGACAAGGTGCTTGGCACCAAACGCGTCATCATGCTTGGCGCGATTGTTCTGGCTATCGGCTATGCGCTGGTTGCCTGGTCCGGTCACGATGCCGCCATCGTCTATATGGGTATGGCGACTATCGCCGTCGGTAACGGCTTGTTCAAAGCTAACCCGTCTTCCCTGCTCTCCACCTGCTATGACAAGAACGACCCGCGTCTGGACGGTGCATTTACCATGTACTATATGTCCGTCAATATCGGCTCCTTCTTCTCTATGCTCGCCACGCCGTGGCTGGCAGCGAAGTTCGGCTGGAGCGTGGCGTTCGCGCTGAGCGTCGTGGGCATGTTGATCACCGTGGTTAACTTCGCCTTCTGCCAGAAGTGGGTTAAACAGTACGGTTCCAAACCTGACTTCGCTCCGGTGCATGTCGGCAAACTGCTGGCGACCATCGTCGGCGTGGTAGTGCTGGTCGCTATTGCCACCTGGCTGCTGCACAATCAGGGCATCGCACGTATGGCGCTGGGCGTCATTGCACTGGGCATCGTTATCATCTTCGCTAAAGAAGCCATGGCGCTGCAGGGCGCGGCGCGTCGTAAAATGATCGTTGCTTTCCTGCTGATGGTTGAAGCGATTGTATTCTTCGTACTGTACAGCCAGATGCCAACCTCGCTGAACTTCTTCGCGATCCGTAACGTTGAGCACTCGATTCTGGGTATCGCGTTCGAACCTGAGCAGTATCAGGCACTGAACCCGTTCTGGATTATGATTGGTAGCCCGATTCTGGCCGCGATTTATAACAAGATGGGTGACCGCCTGCCGATGCCGCATAAGTTCGCCATCGGTATGGTGCTGTGCTCCGGCGCTTTCCTGGTGCTGCCGCTGGGTACCAAATTCGCCAGCGATGCCGGTATCGTCTCCGTCAACTGGTTGATCCTCAGCTACGCGCTGCAGAGTATCGGTGAACTGATGATTTCCGGCCTCGGCCTGGCGATGGTTGCTCAACTGGTACCGCAACGTCTGATGGGCTTCATCATGGGTAGCTGGTTCCTGACCACCGCAGGCGCCGCCATCATTGCAGGTAAAATCGCTAACCTGATGGCAGTACCGGAAAACGTGACCGACCCGCTGGTTTCTCTGGATGTTTACGGCCACGTGTTCCTGCAAATTGGTATCGCGACCGCAGTCATCGCCTTCCTGATGCTGCTGACCGCGCCGAAGCTAAACCGTATGACGCTGGATGACGACGCTGTCGCCAAAGCGCGCGAAACCGCAACCGCTTAAATGCTCCGGGAAAACCAATAAATTTAGGCCGCTAACGTTTGTTAGCGGCTTTTTTTTTGCCCCACGGGGGACTAACATACAGGAAACTGCAGCCACGAGGAGTTACTGATGAAACTGTTCTACAAGCCCGGCGCCTGTTCCCTTGCCTCTCATATCGCCCTGCGCGAAAGCGGCCTCGACTTTACCATCGATAGCGTCGACCTGGCGAAGAAACGCCTCGAAAACGGCGATGACTACCTGCTGATTAATCCTAAGGGTCAGGTTCCCGCGCTGCTGCTTGACGATGAAGTGCTGCTGACCGAGGGTGTGGCCATCATGCAGTATATTGCCGACCGCGTGCCCGACCGCCAGCTGCTGGCGCCAGTGGGCACCATTGCCCGCTATCAGACGCTGGAATGGCTGAATTACGTCGCCACCGAACTACATAAAGGCTTTACTCCGCTGTTCCGTCCGGACACCCCGGAAGACTACAAGCCAACGGTGCGCGCCCTGCTGGAGAAAAAGCTGCAGTATGTCGATGAGGCGCTACAGGATAAACAGTGGTTGAATGGGCATCGCTTCACCATCGCCGATGGCTACCTGTTTACGGTCCTGCGCTGGGGCTATGCGGTGAAACTGAATATGGAAGCTTACGCTAATATTGGCGCCTGGATGGCGCATGTCGCGGCGCGTCCGTCCGTTGCGGCGGCGCTGTCGGCGGAAGGTCTGAAGTAAATCATCGGCATGCCCGCAAGCGGGCATGCCATCGCGCTTACAGTTGCGTTGCGCTGAAGTAATGTTCCGGTTTGGCGATGCGGTCCTGCGCCGCCACCACCTGCAGTTCATACTCCTGCATATTTTTGGTTGCCAGCATGATTTCATACACTGCCGCAGTGACGTGCTCAAGGGCGTCGCGCAGGCTGGCGCCCTGCAGTAGCTTAACCAGCAGCAGGCCGCTGGTCACATCGCCCACGCCGACCGGCTGACGGCTGCCAAAATCGACCAGCGGGCGGCTGATATGCCAGGCTTCATCCGCCGTCACCAGCAACATCTCAAAGCGATCCATACTCATACCCGCCCGCGCCAGATGCTTCACCAGCACTACCTGAGGCCCTTGCGCTATAAGCTCACGGGCCGCGCTAACGGCTTCATCAACGTTGGCCACCGGATGGCCGCACAGGATCTCCAGCTCGACAAGATTCGGCGCGATGATATCACTGGCCGGCAGCGCATAGCGTACGTGGAATTCAGCCACTCCAGGAGCGACGATGCAGCCTTTTTCCGGATGCCCCATAACCGGATCGCAAAAGTATTTTGCCGCCGGATTCGCCGCTTTCACCTGACGCACGATGCCGAGAATATGTTCGCCCTGCTCGGCGGAACCAAGATAGCCGCTCAGTACCGCATCGCAGCTCTGCAGCTTATCGATATCGGCAATCCCCTGCACGATTTCGGTCAAATGCGAAGGCGGCATGACGCAGCCGGTCCATTTGCCGTATTGCGTATGGTTGGAGAACTGTACGGTATTGAGGGGCCAGACGTTGGCGCCGAGACGGCGCATCGGAAATTCAGCGGCGCTGTTGCCCGCATGGCCAAACACGACGTGAGACTGAATGGCGAGGATGTTCTTCATTTTCTTACCACAACCCTAAAAAGAAAAAAGGGCGTGGTTTCCCACGCCCTGGTTTTATTTTTTATTTCCAGCAGACCAGGCAGTAATTCTTCTTACCGCGACGTAGTAAGGTGTAGCGGCCGAACAGGCGGTCGCTATCGCTGAATACATATTCCGGATCGGACTGTTTTTCGCCGTTAATGGTCACCGCGTTGGAGGCTACGGTTTTACGCGCCTGACCGCGGGACGGCTGCAGCTCGGAATCCACCAGCGCCTGCAGAAGATCGGCGCCCTTTTCCATTTCGATCATTGGCACGCCGTCTTGCGCCAGCTGTTCGAAATCCGCTTCGCTCAGGTCGCTCAGATTGCCGTTGAACAGGCTTTCGGTAATGCGCTTAGCCGCTTCCAGGCCTTCTTCGCCGTGGACCAGACGCGTCACCTGCTCTGCCAGTACGTACTGCGCGCGCGGCGCTTTACCGCTGTTCTTATCTTCTTCTTCCAGCGCATTGATCTCGGCAATGTCCATGAAGGTGAAGAACTTCAGGAAGCGATAAACGTCTGCGTCCGCGGTGTTGATCCAGAACTGGTAGAATTTGTACGGACTGGTTTTCTTCGGATCCAACCATACCGCGCCGCCCTCGGTTTTACCGAACTTGGTGCCGTCGGCCTTGGTGATCAGCGGAACGGTCAAACCGAAGACCTGATTCTGGTGCAAACGACGAGTCAGGTCGATACCTGAAGTGATGTTGCCCCACTGATCGGAACCACCGATTTGCAGCGTCACGCCGTGCAGTTTATTCAGGCAAGCAAAGTCATAACCCTGCAGCAGGTTATAGGAAAACTCGGTGAAAGAGATCCCCTGATCGTCACGGTTCAGACGCTGCTTCACCGCTTCTTTGTTGATCATCTGGTTCACAGAGAAGTGCTTGCCGATATCACGCAGGAAGGTCAGCACGTTCATGCCGCCGAACCAGTCGTAGTTATTCGCGGCAATCGCCGAGTTGTCGCCGCAGTTGAAATCGAGGAATGGCGCAACCTGTTTACGGATTTTATCCACCCACTGCTGCACGGTATCTTCGGTATTGAGTTTACGCTCAGCGGCTTTAAAGCTCGGGTCGCCAATCAGACCGGTCGCGCCGCCGACCAGCGCCACAGGCTTATGGCCTGCCTGCTGGAAGCGTTTCAGGCATAACAATGGAACAAGATGCCCCAAGTGCAAGCTGTCAGCGGTAGGATCGAAGCCGCAATAGAGCGCGATCGGGCCTTGCGCCAGTCGCTCTGCTAACGCTTCTTCGTCCGTCACCTGGGCTACCAGCCCCCGCTCTTGCAATTGTTTAATCAAGTTACTGCTTGCCATCAAATTCTCCATGTATAAACGACTGCACCTTTGCCGGTACACGACTTTTCGCCAGACGCGAAAGGTACATAGAATAAAGCGCCGGAGCACGTAGCACCAGCGCTTAAAACAACATTTTGCGTCCTTTATGGCGCCAGACGGTCGATTTGCCAGCCATCATTTTGCCACTGGTATAAAAAGCGGTCGTGCAGACGATGTTCACCGCCCTGCCAGAACTCCATTTGTTCGATGCTAACGCGGAAACCGCCCCAGAAACTTGGCAACGGCACTTCGCCTTGCTGGAATTTCTGTTTCAACTCGAGGAATTTACTTTCCAGGATCCCACGAGCGGAGATACGGCTGGACTGTTGGGAGACCCACGCGCCAATCTGGCTATCGCGCGGTCGGCTGTGGAAATACTTCACCACTTCCAGCGTCGACAGACGTTCTGCCTGACCTATTACCATGACCTGGCGTTCCAGCATATGCCAGGGAAACAGCAGGCTGATACGGGGATTTTTTTCGATTTGATGTGCTTTGCGACTACCCAGGTTGGTATAAAACACCAGCCCTTTTTCGTCATAGTGCTTTAACAATACGATGCGTTGATAGGGCTGGCCGTTTTCATCAACGGTCGCGACTACCATCGCCGTCGGGTCTGCGAGCTTAGCGTCACAGGCCTGACGCAGCCAACGTTCAAATAACGTCAGGGGTTCAGCGGGAAGATCGTGGCGACGAAGGCCGCCACGGGTATATTCACGGCGCAGATGCGCGATTTGCTGCAATTCGTCGTTATCAGACATAACCATTGAGATCGTTGTCATAGGGTGGCGTTATTGTGCGCCCCCGCTACGGAAATCTCAACGTTTCGCGGTCTGTAACTGGCAGTTATCCAACACCGCGCGGTCGCGTTTATAAACGGTGGCGCTGTCGCCTTTCGACCAGAACACATAAACGCCATCAGTATAACGAGCCCCGGAAGCCGAGAGCCCCTGGGTCAGGTTTAATTGCTGATTATCATAGATAAAACTCACCTGCTGACGAGCGTTGTTCAAATGGACGGTCAACGGTTTTTGATCGCACTGATATTCAAGGGTGTCGGTCTGCATCCGTTCAACGAATTGGTTGTAATAGCTACACCCAGCGAGCATAAAAGGAACTACCGCAATAAGAATTTTTTTCATGTGTATGCCTTCGACTTTCCCGGTCAGGAGAGCAAACCGCCCTCCCGGAATTTCGTCCAGTTTACCGGTAAATAAAAAATAGCGACTTCAGTTAACTCTGATTCTGCGCTCGATTCGCGGGATAGATGGCGCCAAGAATTGTCGCTTCGCTGGCGCCGGTGACGGAGGGAAGATTCCCCGGCAGACCGGCAAGCGTACGCCACGCCAGCCACGCAAAGGCCAACGCTTCCATATCGTCGCCGCTGATACCGGCGTCATCGGTGGTCGTGACTTCAGTCCCTGGCAGCAATGCCGCCAGACGCGCCATCAGCAGCGGATTCCGCGCCCCGCCGCCGCAAACTAACAAACGCTCACAGCCGCCGCTTAACAAAACCTGCTCACTGATGGACACCGCGGTCAGTTCTGTCAGCGTGGCCTGAACATCCTGCCCCCGCAGATGGGTATAGCGCGCCAGATGCTTTTCCAGCCAACCATAGTTGAAATACTCACGACCGGTGCTCTTCGGCGCGGGTAACGCGAACCAGGGGTCGCTTAACATATCCTGCAGAAGTGGTAGTAAGACTTTGCCTTCACTGGCCCATTGCGCGTCTTTATCGTAGGGTTTACCGCACTGGCGCCAGATCCAGGCGTCCATCAGCATATTCCCCGGCCCGGTGTCATAACCGCGTACCGGCTGCCCCGGAACCAGCAACGAGAGGTTGGCAATGCCGCCGATGTTAAGCACCATGCGCCTTTCAACCGGGTGCGCCAACAGAGCCTCATGGAAGGCCGGGACAAGCGGCGCGCCCTGGCCGCCAAGCGCCATATCGCGGCGGCGGAAATCCCCCACGACGGTCACGCCGGTATGCGCAGCGATCTGGTTGTTATCGCCTATTTGCATGGTGTGCGGGGCATCGCCGGTCGGTTCATGCCACACCGTCTGACCATGGCAACCGATGGCGACAACATCTTCAGGCTGAAGGTTCTGCTGGCGCATCAGCGCTAATACTGCATCCGAAAAAAGCCGCCCCAAACGGGTATCCAGACGCCCCAGTTGCGACAAGGTCAGCTGCTGCCCCTGGCAAATCGCTAATATTTCTTCTTTCAGTTTGACCGGGATGGGGTACGAGAGGCTCGCCTGCTGCGCCACCATGTTTTCATTTATCGCCGCCAGAACGACATCTACGCCATCAAGGCTGGTGCCAGACATTACGCCAATAAAACGACCTGATTTCATACGCCTACCCTCATTCCATGACTTTTGCAGAACCATCAGTGCATCATAAAGCAGGGTTCAATGCTATGGCGCACTAATACTTTTTAACAATAGTTCTGCCGCGACGATTTGTTAGGTAAAGTATTTACGTTTATTCGTCGTTAAAGCGAACCTTATTATTTTTAAACAGTCCATAAGGAAGCTATGCCAGCGAACGCTTAAATGCCATATAATTGACCACATGGAAGTTCACTGGAACATTTTTGGTACACAGGAGATTCATAAATGATTTTACGTGTTTTGGCTGTCTCGATGATTGGCTTAACCCTGGCGGGTTGCGTCAGCAGCAGCGGTCTATCTGGCGATGTTTACACAGCATCAGAAGCCAAGCAGGTGCAAAGCGTGACCTACGGTACCATCGTACATACCCGTGCGGTCCAGATCCAAAGCGGCGATGACAGCAATGCTATCGGCGCGATTGGCGGCGCGGTACTCGGTGGCTTCCTTGGTAATACCATTGGCGGCGGCACCGGTCGTTCTCTTGCAACCGCTGCAGGCGCGGTTGCCGGCGGCGTAGCCGGTCAGGGCGTACAGGGCGCGATGAACAAAACGCAAGGCGTTGAGCTGGAAATCCGCAAAGATGACGGCAATACCATCATGGTGGTTCAGAAACAGGGCAGCACCCCGTTCTCCGTTGGTCAGCGCGTAGCCATTGCCGGCAGCGGCAGTCAAGTGACGGTTTCCCCGCGTTAAGCCTCTCTAATGCGGCCTTAATTGGCCGCATTAATTCTCCAGATTCATTATTTACCACCAAAACATTCATCATACATATATCAATATTATTGATATTTCTGCACGGCAACTTGCGTTTGCGCAATATTCCCCGTTAATTAATTCGTTAGCCTGAAGTGGATTTTCTCATTTAGCGACCTGCGCGTCGTTTTTACCCCCCATTTTTATCGCGGGAGTTTACCTGTGCCTCTGAATTTAAATCGATTATCGCACCGCTTATTCGCTTATATCATCGCCTGCAGCCTGGCAATTATTACGATTGATATACTATCTGATTCAGTCGTTAATCGTATCCCTACGACTTCATCACCACTTTTTCCTTTGCTGACAATTATATTAATGATTTTTCACATTACTATTTCCTGCTTCATGAGCATGAAGTATTGGTGTGATAAAAGCCGTCTCTATCTGATGCCTATCGCCTTCGCCTTTGCCAGCTCCGCCTTACTGATGCTGGGCACCCTGAGCAGCTATCCCGGCTGGCTACTGTGCAACAGCGAATATATTGTTAAACAAAATGACGCGCTGATTTTTTACTCATTCCGTAATATTTTGATGGTCGTGTTGTTCATCACTGCCATTATTATATACCGCTATCGTCAGTATCTTAATCAAGCGGCCGGCGCGCATACTTTAATATTGACGGGATGTTTTATTTTTAGCGCTACTATTCTTATTTTATCGTGGTTACACTCCAGTAACAGCCCATTATTAAGCATCGATTTTATCGACGACATCACCAGCACTTTTACTCCGTTATGGCATAACTGGATGGGCTGGCTGCTATTTTTCGCCTGGGTATTTACGTTGATATTATTGGTTATACTAACCAAGCTACGTAATATCTTCTGGTATAGCGGCGCATTTTTCTGTGCTGCCTATATATTTACGCTAAACGTATTACTCACAGCGACAGGTAGTCAGCATATTATCGCTTGGAATCAGGCGCGCCTGTTCGAAACTTTGAGTACGTTATTTATGCTGTTCGTACTGTTAAGTGACGTTTTTATTCTCTATCGCGACTCTAACAACAAATACATCAATTCGTATCAGAACTCTATCCGCGATCCGCTGACCAGACTGTACAACCGCAGCTACTTTTACGACACGCTCAGCGGTTTGCTACCGCAGACTTCAGCAACACGACCGCTATCGGTCATCGTCAGCGATCTCGATCATTTTAAGCGCATCAATGACAACTACGGCCATGTTCAGGGCGACAAGGTAATTCAGTTTGCCGCCAGCGTACTACAAACTCATGTGCGCCGTGAGGATATTGCCGCCCGTATCGGCGGCGAGGAGTTTGCCCTGTTGCTGGTAAATACTGATGCTGATGATGCGCTGGCGATAGCCGAGCGAATTCGCCAGATGGTCAGCGCCGGGCAGGCATCACTGCCGGAACGGATGACGATTAGTATGGGGGTCTACACCGTTTCGAGCTCCAACATTGGGGCTGAAGAGTGCGTCAAACGCGCGGATGCGGCTATGTACGCGGCGAAAAACGCTGGCCGCAATCGCGTGGTGGTCTGGCAGGAATAAGAGAAAGGGCTTTGCGAACGCAAAGCCCTTTTCCCGGCTAGTCTTTTGCCTGAAGATCGAGGATATTGTTTTCAAGTTTACGGATTAAGTTGAGCAGCGTTTCGACTTCCTGCTTAGATACACCCGCAAGGATTTCATCACGCGTTTTGCCGATCACGTCTTCCATTTGGTTGATCAGCGGTTCCGCCTTTTCCGTGAGCTTGATACGTTTCGCCCGGCGATCGTTTGCACAAGTCTGGCGAGAAATAAGCCCTTTCTCCTCCAGTTGATCCAGCGTGCGCACCAAAGAGGGCTGTTCAATACCAATAGCCTTGGCCAGCTGGATTTGCGACTGCTCAGGAGGTAGCTGATGAATGTTATGCAGCGTGACCCAGTGCGTCTGCGTTAACTCCAGAGGTTTTAGGCGATGGTCGATCAGCGCGCGCCAAACGCGTACCAAACGTGCCAGATCAGAACCAAGTGGCGATTCCAATTTCATCTCCTTATAATTAGCTTGCTAAGTTATTATACTGCTTTTAGAATAGTGTGCAGCATTTAAATTACCAAAACAAATGAATTACTTGATTCACTAAATTCAAGACAATGATTTACAATGTGAACTAATTCATCACCAAGAACATTATCCCTGCAACGGCAAAGGATTTTTGCTTGTGAAACTGAGTCTTAACACTCCCGGATTGTCGCTACAGGACCTGGTGTTCGGCGCTTCTATCTATTTTCCCCCGTTATTTAAAGCCGTCGTGCTTGGTTTCTTTATCTGGTTAATCGTTCATCGTCAGCTACGCGACTGGATGTACGCCGGCGAAATCTGGCATCCCCTGCTGATGGACCTTTCCCTGTTTGCGCTGGCCGTTTGCCTGGCGCTGGTTCTCCTGACTCTCTTGTGATGCTCATTTCATGAAGAAACTAAAATATCTCTCAACCTTAATTATTGCCGCTATTGCGATTATCGCCGCCTGGCTGGTATGGAATTACTACACTCAGTCACCATGGACGCGGGATGGCAAAATTCGCGCCGAACAGGTCGGCATTACGCCTCAGGTTTCCGGCAGTATTTTGCAGTTGAATGTTAAAGACAACCAGTTGGTCAAAGCCGGCGACGTTTTGTTCCGCATTGACGATACCCCCTATCGCATTGCGGTTTTAAACGCTCAGGCGCAGTTGGCAAAAGCCAAAGCGGAACTGGCAAAAGCCAAAGCCGAGCAAACCAAGGCCGCCAGCGACGTTACTCGCCGCCGCAGTCTTTCGCAAAACTTCATCTCCGCTGAAGATATGGAAACCGTTAATACCGCTTTGAATACCGCCAATACCACTTATGAGGCGGCTAAAGCGGTGGTTGGCGTGGCGCAAGCCGCGCTGGAACATGCGCAGTGGCAGCTGACGCAAACCGAGGTCAAAGCGCCGGTTGATGGCTGGATCACTAATTTGTCAACGCGGGTCGGAGATTACGCCTCCGTCGGCCACCCGGTATTTGCGTTGGTTGATAGTCATTCTTTTTATGTCCTGGGTTATTTTGAAGAGACCAAACTGCGTCACATCCGCGAAGGCGCTAGCGCTCAGGTCGTTCTCTATAGCAGCAAACAAACGTTACAGGGTCACGTTTCCAGCATCGGCCGCGCCATCGTTGATCAGAGCGTCGAAGGCGGTTCGGCGCTGGTCGCTAATATTAAACCCAACATTCCATGGGTACGCCTCGCGCAACGCGTACCGGTACGTATTGAGTTCGATAAGCTGCCTGCGGACGTCACGCTGGTTTCAGGTACCACTTGCACCGTATCGATTGGCGGACAGTAATGAAGCTGCAGGCTCTGCGCTGGCAATCACTGCCGTGGTTTAAAGCCAGCCGTCCGCAATGGCGCTACGCGTTACGCAACGGCATTGCGATGTGTCTGGCGCTTAGCATCGCCTATGCGCTGGATCTTGATGAGCCCTACTGGGCAATGACCTCCGCCGCGGTCGTCAGCTTCCCGACCGTTGGCGGCGTTATCAGCAAGAGCTTTGGTCGTATCGCCGGCAGCCTGCTCGGCGCCTGCGCCGCCCTGCTGTTGGCCGGCCATACCCTTAACGACCCGTGGCTATTCTTGTTCAGTATTTCAGCCTGGATTGCGCTCTGTACCTGGGCCTGCGCGATGTTCACCAATAACGTCGCCTACGCTTTTCAACTGGCAGGCTATACCTGCGCAATTATCGCCTTCCCGGTTATTAATGTTGCCGACGCGAATGAACTGTGGACTATCGCTCAGTCGCGAGTTTGTGAAGTGATTGTGGGGATATTGTCCGGCGGGTTCATGATGATGATCCTGCCCAGTACCTCAGATGGCGTCACGCTGCTGACGGCACTGAAGAATATGCATTCCCGGCTATTAGAGCATGCCAGCCTGCTGTGGGTGCCGGAAACCACCGATGCGATTCGTAGCGCCCATGAAAGCGTCATCGGCCAGATCCTGACCATGAATTTGCTGCGTATCCAGGCCTTCTGGAGCCACTACCGTTTCAGACGGCAGAATCCCTTGCTGAATTATCTGCTTCATCAGCAGTTGCGAATGACCAGCGTCATCTCCAGCCTGCGAAGAATGTTATTGAACTGGCCGGATGCGCCTGGCAATACGCGAGCGGTGCTCGAAACGCTACTCAGCGAGCTCACCAATCCGCACGCAAATGTTTATAGCGTGGCGCGGATTCTGGTACCGCTGGCCCCCGGCCCTAACGCCGACTATCGCCATCTGGCGTTCTGGAAACGGCTGCGTTATTTCTGTCGTATCTATCTCGAAAGCAGCCGCTGGATCCGCCGCATCGAGAACGCCAGCGCTATCACCGAGTTTAACGTCCCTTCGGCGCCGGCGCTGTCGCGTCATACCGATCAGGCTGAAGCGTTATGGAACGGCTTACGTACCTTCTGCGCGCTGGTGGCCGTGGGCGCCTGGGGTATCAGCACCCAATGGCAGGCCTGCGCCGCCGCGCTCACCCTCGCCGCCATTAGCTGCGTACTCTACTCAATATCGCCGTCGCCATTTAAATCGCTCACCTTATTGATGCGTACCCTGGTGCTGTTGTCGCTGTTCAGTTTTGTGGTGAAGTTTGGCTTAATGGTGCAGATAACCGACCTGTGGCAGTTTTTACTGTTTCTGTTCCCGCTGCTCACCACCATGCAGTTATTGAAACTCCAGATGCCGAAGTTCGCTGGGCTATGGGGGCAGTTAATCGTCTTTATGGGATCGTTTATTTCGGTCACCAACCCTCCGGTTTATGACTTTGCCTCGTTTCTTAATGATAATCTCGGCAAAATTATCGGTGTTGGTCTGGCGTGGCTTGCCTTTGCGGTTATCAGTCCCGGCTCAGATGCGCGGAAAAGTCGCCGCCATATCCGTGCGTTACGGCGTCACTTTGTCGATCAGTTGAGCCGCCGCCCGCAGCATAGCGAGCACGAATTTGAGTCTCTGGTGTATCACCACATTAGCCAGTTGAGCAGCAGCCAGGACGCGCTGGCGCGACGTTGGCTGCTGCGCTGGGGCGTAGTGCTGCTCAACTGCTCGCATGTCGTGTGGCAACTACGTGATTGGGAGACACGTTCAGACCCCCTCTCACAAGTACGCGACTTGTGTATCAGCCTGCTTCGCGACGTCATGAGCGAACGCGGCGTCCAGCAACGTCCACTTGCCTCGACGTTGCTGGAGTTGCAGCGGATCTGCGATACCCTTAACCATCATCATCAGCCGGCGGCTAAAGAGCTGGCGGCGATAATCTGGCGGTTATACTGCTCGCTATCGCAGCTGGAACAGGCGCCAATTGCCGGCACCATTACCGAACGGACTACTTAATCACCCCGCAGGCAAAACGCTCGCCGCCGCCGCCCAGCGGCTGCGGGCTATCGGCCATATTATCGCCGCCGACATGAACCATCAGCGCTTTGCCCTTCACTTCCGCGAGCGTTTTCAGGCGCGGGGCAATAACCGGTTGGTTAGCCACCCCATCGTCGTTGACCACCAGCAGTGGAAGATCGCCAAGATGCCCTGCGCCCAGCGGCCCTTCATGCTTACCGGTATGTTGCGGATCGAAATGACCGCCCGCCGCGCCGGCGGCGACCGCTTTACCGTCTTTTATCGCCGGCTGGCAGCTTCCCTCAGCGTGGATATGAAAACCGTGTTTGCCCGGCGGAAGCGCGCGTAAATCAGGAGTAAATTCAAGGCCTCTGTCGGTTTCAGTAATTTTAACGCTACCGACGGCCTGGCCAACGCTCTGGCTGGTGACAAGATTAAGGGAGACATCTTCACTGGCGGCCTGCGCGCCAGCGCAAAATGCGAGAGTGAAAATAGCGAGTAAACATCGTTGCATAACACCTCCGGATTGGCTGTATCCCTGATAAGTGTAAACCAGGTAGCGGCATCCGGAGGCGTAAGATGGTTTAAGGAACGTCGTAACCCAGCGCCGCTTTACGAATGCGGAACCACTGCTGGCGCGTCATAGGCAGTTTTTCCGCCACAATCGCCGAGCGCACGCGCTCGATTTTGCCCGAGCCGATAATCGGCAGCGGTTTCGACGGCAGGCGCAGCACCCACGCATAGACGACTTGCTCAATGCTATCTGCATTGAGCTCCTGGGCAATTTGCGCCAGCTCGTCGCGCAGCGGTTGGAAGCTCTCGTCATTGAACAGGCGTCCGCCGCCGAGACACGACCAGGCCATCGGTCGAATGCGCAACTGCTGGAGCTGATCGAGGGTACCGTCAAGCAATAGAGGCTGATGTACCGGTGAGATCTCGACCTGGTTAGTAGCCAGGGTGAAAGGCAGGCGCGATTGTAATAGCGTAAACTGCGCCGGCGTAAAGTTAGATACGCCAAAGTGGCGCACTTTCCCACTATGATGTAGCGCGAGGAAAGCCTCTGCGACTTCGTCGGCATCCATCAGCGGATCCGGGCGATGAATCAGCAGTAAATCGAGATGATCGGTCGCCAGATTGCGCAGCGATTGTTCGGCGCTAAGAATGATGTGGTCGCGATCGGTGATATAGTGACCAATGGTATTTTCCGCACGCGCTTTAGTCGCAATCCCACACTTGCTAACGATTTCCATACGGCTACGCAGGTGCGGCGCTCGCTTCATCGCTTCGCCAAAAGCGGCTTCACACTGGTAATCGCCGTAGATATCGGCGTGGTCGACGGTAGTAATTCCTAGATCCAGGTGCTGCTCAATGAAACCAACCAACGCGTCTGTGGACATTTTCCAGTCCATTAGCCGCCAGTAACCCATAACAAAACGTGAAAATTCCGGCCCCTGCGGAGCCATAGCAATACGCTGAACCATAAACGCTTCCTCGACAAAAAAGTGTTCTGAGTATACGCATATTTGTCGTCAAAACAGTGAGGGTTGCTGCGGTTCTTCCGCGGGCGCCTGCTTAGCCGCGCGAATTTTACGCAGTAAACGCTGGCGGCACAGACGCAGGACCTCTTGTTTTTGCGCATCGCTCAGCTTTTGCCAATTGAAGCGCTCATCACGGCTACGAAAACAGCCGCGACAATAACCGCGTTCATCGGACTGACATATTCCCCGGCACGGACTCTGTACCGGGAAAAACTCAAGCTGCTCTGCCACCACCGCTCTCCCGTTTATTCTCTCTGTCTCTCATTGAAGACGCTCTGCCGCTCGCGCGCAACTTTTGTTGGTTTGTTATCCTCGCAGAATGATCATTTTGCTTGCATTAGACCAATCGGTCTACTACAGTGTGCCCCATGAACAGACACAGCGAATGCGATACCCGAGAACACATCCTCGTCACCGGCGAACAACTATGCATGCATCGTGGTTTTACCGGAATGGGCTTAAGTGAACTTCTGAAAACCGCGGAAGTGCCGAAAGGCTCTTTCTATCACTACTTTCGCTCAAAAGAAGCCTTCGGCGTCGCGTTGCTTGAACATCACTACACCGGCTATCTGCAGCGCCTGGTTGACCACTTTGACCATGGCGAAGGCAACTACCGCGACCGACTGCTGGCCTACTATCAGCACACGCTGAATCAGTTTTGCCAACAGGGTATTATCAGCGGTTGCTTAACCGTGAAGCTGTCGGCAGAGGTGTGTGACTTGTCGGAAGATATGCGTACCGCCATGGATAAAGGCGCCAGCCAGATTATCGCCCTGTTGGGCGAAGCGCTGGAAAAAGGCCGCCTGGAGGGTAGCCTGCTGTTTGAGGGGGAAGCAATTACCCTTTCACAGGTGCTGTACTCGTTGTGGTTGGGGGCCAATTTACAGGCCAAAATTACGCGTAGCGCAACGCCGCTGGAAAGCGCCCTTGCTCACGCCAAACAGATCATTGCAGCGCCTGCGGTTTAACAGGCGTTTTTATTTAACCAGTTACAAGACGACCGGTCTACTCAGGAGTCATTATGTCAGAATCTAAATTGTTCAGCCCGTTAAAAGTCGGTGCGGTGACCGTACCTAACCGCGTATTTATGGCTCCGCTGACCCGTCTGCGCAGCATCGAGCCTGGCGACATCCCTACTCCGCTGATGGCTGAGTACTATCGTCAGCGCGCCAGCTCCGGCCTGATTATCACCGAAGCGACGCAAATTTCCGCCCAAGCGAAAGGCTATGCCGGCGCGCCGGGCCTGCATAGCGCAGAGCAAATGGCCGCATGGCAAAAAATCACCGCTGGCGTACATGCTGAAAACGGTCATATCGCCGTGCAACTGTGGCACACCGGGCGTATTTCTCATAACAGTCTGCAGCCAGGCGGCGCCGCGCCGGTTGCGCCATCGGCGCTGAGCGCAGGCACGCGTACTTCGCTGCGTGATGAAAACGGTCATGCCATTCGCGTCGATACATCGATGCCGCGCGCGCTGGAAACGGACGAAATCCCAGGCATCGTTGATGACTTCCGTCAGGCGGTAGGCAATGCCCGCGATGTGGGTTTCGATCTGGTAGAGCTGCACTCCGCGCACGGTTATCTGCTGCACCAGTTCCTGTCGCCTTCTTCTAACCAGCGTACCGACCAGTACGGCGGTAGCGTTGAAAACCGCGCCCGTCTGGTGCTGGAAGTGGTCGATGCCGTCAGCAAAGAGTGGAGCGCCGACCGTATCGGCATTCGCGTGTCGCCAATCGGTAGTTTCCAGAACGTCGATAACGGCCCGAACGAGGAAGCCGATGCGCTCTATCTTATTGAGCAACTGGCGAAACGCGGTATCGCTTATCTGCATATGTCCGAACCAGACTGGGCCGGCGGTCAACCGTATAGCGACGAATTTCGCCAGAAAGTTCGCGATCGTTTCCCAGGCGCGATTATCGGTGCTGGCGCCTACACGGTGGAGAAAGCCAACGACCTTATCAATAAAGGACTGATCGATGCCGTGGCCTTTGGCCGCGATTACATCGCCAACCCGGATCTGGTGGCGCGTCTGCAGAAAAAAGCGGCGCTGAACCCGCAGCGCCCGGAAAGCTTCTACGGCGGCGGCGCGGAAGGTTATACCGATTATCCAACCCTGTAATCCCTCCATTGATAGCGGCGTACCATCGCCGCTATACTCAAGACTCTGATGTATCAAAACAAACTGCATAGGGGAAATTATGCGCTTACTTCACACCATGCTGCGCGTTGGCGACCTGCAACGTTCTATTGAGTTTTATACCAACGTGCTGGGCATGAAGCTGCTGCGTACCAGCGAAAACCCTGAGTACAAATACTCGCTGGCTTTCGTCGGCTACGGCGAAGAGAGCGATACCGCGGTTATCGAACTGACCTATAACTGGGGCGTAGATAGCTACGAGCTCGGTACCGCCTATGGCCACATTGCGCTGAGCGTCGATAACGCGGCGGAAGCCTGCGAACGTATTCGTCAGAACGGCGGCAATGTCACTCGCGAGGCAGGTCCGGTGAAAGGCGGCAGCACGGTTATCGCTTTTGTTGAAGATCCGGACGGCTACAAAATCGAGCTGATCGAAGAGAAAGATGCCGGAAAAGGTCTCGGCAACTAAGTTAATTCGGGCGCATTCGCGCCCGTCAGACTGCTGACAAAGAAGGAAAAAGCGTGGTTTTTCCTTCTTTGTGGTTATCAGCCGAAAATCAATAAATTGATTTTCCTTGTTATTTGTCCTAATGCAATCTGAATTCCCACTGATTGCATGACGTTTATCATCAATCTCATCGGGCGCGTTCGCCCCCGATGTTTTCTCCCTTCCTGCTGCAAGCCGCGGCAAAATTTGCCATAATGCGCGCTACTTTTTTCCAGCTAAGAGAATCTGATGTCCGAGAACGCTCAACTTAATGGTCTGTGCGGCCGTTTTCGCGGTTTTTACCCAGTGGTGATTGATGTTGAGACCGCCGGGTTTAATGCCAAAACCGACGCCCTGCTGGAGATCGCCGCTATTACGTTGAAGATGGATGAGCAGGGCTGGCTAATGCCGGACGAAACGCTGCATTTTCACGTGGCTCCCTTCGAAGGGGCCAACCTGCAGCCAGAAGCGCTGGCTTTCAATGGAATTAACCCAAACGATCCTGAACGCGGCGCGATAAGCGAATACGATGCGCTGCACGCTATTTTTAAGATGGTCCGCAAAGGGATGAAAGAGAGCGATTGCAGCCGGGCGATAATGGTGGCGCATAACGCGACTTTCGATCACAGCTTCACGATGGCCGCCGCCGAGCGCGCCGGGTTGAAACGCAATCCGTTCCACCCTTTCGTGACCTTCGATACCGCCGCGCTGAGCGGGCTGGCCTTAGGGCAAACCGTATTATCTAAAGCCTGCATCGCCGCAGGAATGGAGTTTGACGGCAGTAAGGCCCATTCCGCGTTGTACGATACCGAGCAAACCGCCCAGCTATTCTGCGAAATCGTCAACCGCTGGAAGCGCCTTGGCGGCTGGCCGCTAGCGCCGATCGAAGCATAAGCCATAAAAAAAGCGACTTCCGGGGAAGTCGCTTTTTCTTTGCAGCGAAGAATTACTCTGCTTTCGGCTCGTCAGCGCTGTGCTTGGCAGCCGTTTCTTTAATCAGCTGCTGCAGTTCGCCGCGCTGATACATTTCGATGATGATGTCGCAACCGCCAACCAGTTCGCCGTCAACCCACAGCTGCGGGAAGGTCGGCCAGTTAGCGTATTTCGGCAGTTCAGCGCGAATATCCGGGTTCTGCAGGATGTCTACGTAGGCAAAACGTTCGCCGCAAGCGGAAAGCGCCTGCACTGCCTGAGCGGAGAAACCGCAGCTCGGCAGCTTCGGAGAGCCTTTCATGTACAGCAGAATTGGGTTTTCAGCGATTTGACGTTGGATCGTTTCTAAAGTGGTGCTCATTGTCGTGCTTCCTTAAACATCTTTACGGCAGTAATTTGTCATTGTAGCGTCCTGGACGCAGGACCGATAATAACATTTTTTTCACTCGCCACATTTTATCTTCTGTCGTCTGAAGTTGCCTTAAAAATATCACTTTGTAACGCCGCCGCGAGGCGAATTGCGCACTTTCTGTACGGGTCGGCGATTCTCTGACTTATTTTTTTGCAATCGTTAACCAAACGACATTTTAGATACAAAAGAGTATTAACTTTCTGGCTTTTTATGCTTTAGAATCATTCCGGTTTGTCATTCACCGTCAGGCATTGGTATATGTCTGTAATTTAATCAGGGGATTGCTCAGTGGCGCGGCTCAATAAAATCGCGATATCGCTCTGTGCATTACTGTTTACATCTATCTCGCTTACGCCATTGGCGCATGCTTCAGGGCATACGCACGCTTCGGCTACGCCGAAGGCGCATCCGGCGAAAGGCTCCACCGCCGAGCGTAAGAAGAAAGCGGCACAGAATAAATCTAAATCCACCGCTAAAACTACCCGTAAAAAAACCTCAAGCGCAAAGCACCCTACCCGTACTACCGCAGCAAGCCAAACCGCACTTAATCGTCAAGCCGCCGGCGCCAGCAAAAAATGCGTGTTGCGCAAAGGTTATAAAAAGCAGTGTGCGAAAACGGTAACATCCAGCGAAGCAACGACGCTGGCGTTAAACAGCGTAAAAAGCAAATGCGTGGTGCGTAAAGGCTACAAAAAGCGCTGTAAACCTGTTGCCGATGAACCGAATCTGACGATTGCCGATGCGCACAAAGCCCGGGTGCAAAAAGCGCAAAGCACCGCGATGAATAAACTCATGGATCAGCTAGGCAAGCCTTACCGCTGGGGAGGCTCCTCTCCGCGCACCGGTTTTGACTGTAGCGGGCTGGTTTATTACGCCTATAAAGATCTGGTTAAAATTCATATTCCGCGCACCGCTAACGAAATGTATCACCTGCGCGATGCCCGCCCGGTTGACCGCGATGAACTGCAAAGTGGCGACCTGGTCTTCTTCCGCACCCGCGGACGCGGCACCGCCGACCACGTTGGCGTTTACGTTGGAAACGGAAAGTTTATCCAGTCGCCGCGTACCGGCCGTGACATCCAGATAACCTCTTTAAGCGAAGATTATTGGGTTCGCCACTACGTCGGCGCGCGCCGCGTGATGACGCCAAAAACCATTCGTTAAGAAACGCCGATCCCGGTTTGCCGCTGCGGCGGCATACCGTTCTGCTGTACATTCCCCTCCTCTTGCAGATTCAGCGGATACTGCATACGTTCCTCCAGTAGCGCGGGGTGACGGCGATAACTGGTCGGCGACATACCAAAATGACGACGGAAAGTACGGCAGAATGTCGCCTGGCCTTCAAACCCGAGCAGCAATGAGATACTCAGCGCCGAATCCTTCGTCTGTTTGAGAATGCCGGCGGCAATGGTCATTTTGCGTCGGCTCACATATGTTCCCAGCGTATAACCGGTAATTAGCGCGAACTGACGCTGAAAATACCAGTGCGAATAACCCGATTTTCGCGAGATCGCGGTAACGGGGAGCGCGGTAAAAATGTTGTCTTCGATCCATTCGATAATATCTATGACGATCGGAATGATATGTTCACTGACCATTTCATGTTTGTGCGCCATCTCTTTTCATCCATCAATTATGAGCTTTATGCTTGTTCAATAACGATTTCTTACTCCGAGGTCCGTTGCCTGCAGAGACAATTATATTTGTCATACAATTAAAATTAATCCTAATGATTATTGGGCATGAAAGTCATTCCCATTACGCATAATGCTCGCAAGCTAATGTTTTATAGCGATCTAAAAAGATAACAGGCGGTGAAGATACGAAGCGTTTTAGTCGTAGGCAGGCGCGTCGATGGGGAATTTGCGAATCATATCGCTCGCCATGCGCCAGACTGGCGAAGGCTTAATCAGTCGCGTTAGCAATGAATAACCTTTGTTGTTGTAAGTCTTTTAACTGACTTCAGCAAATGTTAACATTCTCAACACAATAACATGTAACACTCGCGACAGCGTTACACAGTAAATACTGTATTCAGGTGAATCTTCACCTAATTAATGTGATAAAAAACAAAAAGTTATAAGGAGAGTAGCAATGTCGTTCGAATTACCTGCATTACCATATGCAAAAGACGCCCTGGCGCCGCACATTTCCGCTGAAACCCTGGAATACCATTACGGTAAGCATCACCAGGCCTACGTGACCAACCTCAACAACCTGATCAAAGGCACCGCTTTTGAAGGCAAATCTCTGGAAGAGATCGTTCGCTCTTCTGAAGGCGGCGTCTTCAATAACGCAGCGCAGGTCTGGAACCACACTTTCTACTGGAACTGCCTGGCGCCGAACGCCGGCGGTGAGCCGGAAGGCGAACTGGCCGCAGCGATTAACAAATCTTTCGGTAGCTTCGCTGATTTTAAAGCGAAATTCACCGATGCCGCGGCAAAAAACTTCGGCGCAGGCTGGACCTGGCTTGTTAAAAACGCAGACGGCAGCCTGGCTATCGTCTCCACCAGCAACGCCGGCACTCCGCTGACTACCGATGCGACGCCGCTGCTGACCGTTGATGTCTGGGAACACGCCTACTACATCGACTACCGCAATGCCCGTCCTAATTATCTGGAACACTTCTGGGCGCTGGTAAACTGGAAATTTGTTGCCGCTAACCTGGCAGCATAAAAACAAAACCGCAGCAGGGTTACCCCGCTGCGGTTTTTTCTTAGTGCGACTTAGTTATTCGCTAATGCTTCTTCTGGTTGAGAACGCCCGCCAAACAGCACCACCGCCAACGCCAGCCCGGCAATAATCGCCCCCATCACCGGCACAAAAGCATACCCGAGACCGCCGGATATCACCGCGCCGCCCGCCGCCGCGCCCAACGCGTTACCGAGGTTGAAAGCGCCAATATTCACCGATGATGACAGACCCGGCGCTTCGTGCGCTACGCGCATTACCCGCATCTGCAGCGGCGGAACCACCGCGAAGGTTGCCGCGCCCCACACGACCATGCTGACGGCAGCACCCAGTTGCGATTGCGCCAGCAGCGGAATAGCCAACATGATGGCAATCAACAACAACAGGAATCCTTTCAAAGTGCCGGAGACTGAACGGTCGGCAAACTTACCGCCCAGATAGTTGCCAAGCGAGAAACCGACGCCGATTAATACCAACATGGCGGTAACAAACAGCGGTGAAGCGTTGGTGATGGTATGCAGTACCGGAGAAATGTAGGTATACAGCGTGAACATTGCCCCGGCGCCCAGCACGGTGGTCAACAGCGCAGAGAGTACCTGAGGCCGCATTAATACCGACAGCTCGCGCTTCACGTTCGGACGCTCGCCGGCGCTACCTTTCGGCAGGGAGAACCACAGGCTTACCATCGCAATTAACCCCAGACCCGCCGTGGCCAGGAACGACATTCGCCAGCCGATGGTTTCACCAAGCCAGGTGGCAGCCGGTACGCCGCCGATATTGGCAATGGTCAGCCCCATAAACATGGTCGCGACCGCGCTGGCCTGTTTGTGTTTTGGCACCACGCTTGCGGCAACGACCGAGCCAAGGCCAAAGAACGCGCCATGATTGAGGCTGGTGATAATGCGCGACAGCAGTAGCGTCGTGTAATCCGGCGCAATAGAAGAGAGCACGTTGCCGAGGGTGAAGATCCCCATCAGGAAGATCAATGCATTGCGGCGAGCGCGATGCGACAGCAGTAACGTCATTAACGGCGCGCCAACCATCACGCCAATGGCATAGGCGCTAATCAGCATCCCCGCGGCCGGAATAGAAACATCTACGCCTTTGGCGATAACCGGCAGTAATCCCATCGGGGAAAACTCGGTGGTACCGATACCAAAGGCACCGATCGCCAACGCGAGTAAGGGAAAGTTGATTTTCATTCAGAGACTCCATCAGGCCGATTCAGGACACGGCATTACATCAGAAGCCAAAAGCATGACATCAATCACAGAAAAACAGAAGTAAACGAAATGACAAAAGATTTTTGCAGATCTGCTAATAATGGCGGGATGGGAGGGGAAGCCCCCTCCCTGCTGGAATCAGTGCAGTACCGCGGTCAACGCGGCGGCGACGATCAGACCCAGAACAATAACCGTCGTTGTCAGCGAAAACTTTAAATTTGTGTCCATCAATTTTCTCCCCTGATTATCCCCACATAGAAAGTGAGCTTGCTCATTTTTGCACAAAAATATGCAAAAATCTTCCCGGATTTAGAGTGATGCACATTTTTGCTCTTCCCCTTTGCCGCGAGATAGGACAAAATCCCACGCTAATTTGAAAGCGTATCGGCCATTGACCCCTTCCTGTCGTTCTGTGTCGTTTTCCCAGGTGTTGCAATGTTGATCATTGTATACAGGGTGTGTATAGGCAAACGTTTACGTATCGATAATCAGACGATCAGGTCAAGGTCTGGAGTGAGAAGTAATGGCAACTATTAAAGATGTAGCGAAACGCGCAAACGTTTCCACTACAACTGTGTCACATGTGATTAACAAAACCCGTTTCGTTGCGGAAGAGACGCGCAATGCGGTGTGGGCGGCAATTAAAGAACTCCACTATTCGCCAAGCGCCGTGGCTCGCAGCCTGAAAGTCAATCACACTAAATCGATCGGTCTGCTGGCCACCAGTAGCGAAGCGGCCTATTTCGCTGAAATTATCGAATCCGTAGAAAAAAGCTGCTTCCAGAAAGGCTATACCCTGATTCTGGGCAACGCCTGGAACGATCCGGAAAAACAGCGCGCCTACTTGTCTATGATGGCGCAAAAGCGCGTTGACGGCCTGCTGGTGATGTGTTCCGAGTACCCGGAGTCCGTACTCAGTATGCTTGAAGAGTATCGTCATATCCCGATGGTGGTGATGGACTGGGGCGAAGCCAAAGCGGACTTTACCGACTCGGTTATCGATAATGCCTTTGAAGGCGGCTATATCGCCGGCCGTTACCTGATTGAACGCGGCCACCGCGAAATTGGCGTTATTCCGGGCCCGCTTGAGCGTAACACCGGTGCCGGACGCCTGGCAGGCTTCATGCAGGCGATGAAAGAAGCGCATATCAATGTGCCGGAAAACTGGATTGTTCAGGGCGACTTTGAACCGGAATCCGGCTACCGCGCCATGCAGCAGATCCTCAATCAGCAGCACCGCCCAACCGCCGTGTTCTGCGGCGGCGACATCATGGCGATGGGCGCTATCTGCGCCGCCGACGAAATGGGCCTGCGCGTACCGCAGGACATTTCGCTGATCGGCTATGATAACGTGCGTAACGCCCGCTACTTCAGCCCGGCGCTGACCACTATACATCAGCCAAAGGACTCGCTCGGGGAAGCGGCATTCAATATGCTGCTCGATCGCATTGTTAATAAACGTGAAGAGTCGCAGTCCATCGAGGTACATCCGCGTCTTATCGAGCGCCGCTCGGTTGCCGACGGCCCGTTCGTCGATTATCGCCGCTAACGCCCTCCCCCCGGCGCCGGTTATTCCGGCGCCCGCAACCACTCCCGATTCAACGTTTCGCTGTCGCCAAGATAGTCAAGTAGCCAGCTCAAAGCGGGTGAGGTATCGCTTTGTTGCCAGGTCAGGCAGCAGGCGGCATCCGGGAATGGGTTTTCCAGCGTCAAAGCCGTCCACTCCCCGCTATCGATATGCGGGCGGGCAAAGTGGCCAGGCACCATCCCGACGCACAATCCTGCCGAAAGACAGGTGGCTGAAGATTCCCAATCCGGCACCACCACCCGCTTCTGGTTATCCAGCAGCCAGGTTGTGCGCTTCGGCAGCGAACGTGAGGTATCTTCGCGCACCAGGGACGGCCAGTTGCGCAACACGTCATCGCTGAGCGGCCCTTCCATCTGCGCCAGCGGATGGCTGCTGGCGACGACACAGTGCCAGTTCAGCATCCCCATATCGCGGAAAGCGTAGCGCCCGCCCACCGGAATCGAACGCGTCGCGCCAATAGCTAATTCTACCCGCCCATCGGCTAACGCATCCCAGACGCCGTTGAAAACTTCCTGAAAAACGATCAGTTCGACATCGCTAAAATGGCGATAAAAATCAACGATCATCTGGCGCATCCGCGCCGGTTTAACGATATCGTCCACCGCAATCGACAGCTGGCCACGCCAGCCGTTAGCAATCTGCTGGCACTGCTGGCGGGTGATCTGCATTTTTTTGATAACAGAACGTCCTTCCTGCAAAAACCAGTGCCCGGCGGGGGTCAATTCAACATCACGATGGCGACGTTCAAAAAGCGGAACCGCAAGCCACTCCTCCAGTTGTCGCACCGTGTAGCTCACCGCCGAAGGTACACGGTGCAACTCCTGCGCCGCGGCGCTGAAACTCCCGTTACGCGCCACAGCATCAACCACTTCTAAGGAATATTCAGACCACATATTCTGCCTGCAAAATTTTTGAATGCATGTGACAAATAATAGCGTTTCACAAGGCGGATTACACTCCCTACACTCTGCGGCATCGTACCTGCATCAGTAGAAAGAGAACGTTATGCAACAACCTGGGAAAGGATTTTTAGTGTGGCTGGGCGGCCTGAGCGTGCTTGGCTTTCTGGCCACCGACATGTATCTACCGGCCTTTGCCGCCATTCAGCAAGACCTCAACACCTCTGCCGCATCGGTTAGCGCCAGCCTGAGCTTATTCCTCGCGGGCTTCGCGATCGGCCAGCTGTTCTGGGGGCCGCTGTCGGACCGCTATGGTCGGAAACCGATTCTGCTCGCCGGGCTGGCTATCTTCGCTCTTGGCTGCCTTGGGATGCTGTGGGTACGCGATGCGACGCTGATGCTGGTACTGCGTTTTGTCCAGGCGATTGGCGTATGCGCCGCCGCGGTGACCTGGCAGGCGATGGTGACCGACTACTATCCGGCCCAGCGCACCAACCGCATTTTCGCGACGATCATGCCGCTGGTCGGGCTCTCTCCGGCGCTGGCGCCGTTACTCGGCAGTTGGCTGTTAGTCCATCTGGAATGGCAGGCTATCTTCGCCACCCTGTTCGCTATCACCATACTGTTGATGCTACCGGCTTTTCGTCTGAAGGCGGTCGTCAAACCTGCTGGCGAAACCCAGCAGAAACTTACCTTTATGTCCCTGCTGCGTTCACGTGAATATAGCGGTAACGTGCTCATTTATGCGGCGTGTTCCGCCAGCTTCTTCGCCTGGCTCACCGGTTCGCCATTTATCCTCCATGAAATGGGCTATGGTCCGACGGTGATTGGTCTTAGCTACGTGCCGCAAACTATCGCCTTCCTGATCGGCGGTTACGGCTGCCGCGCGGCGCTGCAAAAATGGCAGGGTCATCAGATGCTGCCCTGGCTGCTGGTTGTTTTTTCGCTGAGCGTAGCCGCGACCTGGCTTGCCGGAATACAGGATCATCCGTCGCTGGTTGCGTTAATGGTTCCGTTTTGCATTATGGCGATTGTGAATGGCGGCATTTACCCTATCGTTGTCGCCCAGGCGCTGAAACCTTTTCCACAGGCGACCGGCCGCGCCGCCGCCCTGCAGAATACGCTGCAGCTTGGCCTGTGCTTCCTGGCAAGCCTGCTGGTCTCAAGCCTTATCGCCACTCCGCTTCTGACCACCACCAGCGTGATGCTGATTTCCATCGTCCTGGCAGGCATCGGTTTCTGGATGCAGCAACGACGCGTACAGTTAGTGAGCGAATCATCTCACGCTTGATGAATTTTTAAAGGATATCCCGGACCAGTCATTAGCCTGCTAATATATTTTTATTGAAAGGCGGTTTTTAGCGGCCTATACTGGATCCGGCATCACATAAATAGAAAGTTTTTTAGATATTAACGGGGGCAGGACGCAGCCCGTTTAACCATGGAAGGCCTTTCGGCAAGGGTTATCTCCCTTCCTCTGTTCTACGTCGGATAGCACCCTCACGATTTTTTCGTGAGATTTCTCACAAAGCCAAAAAAGCGTCTACGCTGTTTTAAGGTTCTGATCACTTGGGCGTGATGGAGAAGCTATGAGTTCATCGTGTATAGAAGAAGTAAGTGTACCAAACGATGATTGGTACCGGATTGCAGCTGAATTATTGGGCCGTGCCGGAATTGAAATCAATGGTTCCGCACCCTCCGATATCCGGGTAAAAAACCCGCTCTTTTTTAAACGCGTGTTACAGGAAGGGTCTCTCGGATTAGGCGAAAGCTATATGGACGGCTGGTGGGAATGCGAACGCCTGGATATATTCTTTCACAAGGTATTGCGCGCCGGGCTGGATAAGCAACTCCCCCGCCACTTCAAAGATACGCTACGTATCGCTGGCGCTCGTCTGTTCAATCTGCAAAGCAAAAAACGCGCCTGGATTGTTGGTAAAGAACACTACGATTTAGGCAACGACCTTTTCCACCGCATGCTCGATCCCTATATGCAATATTCCTGCGGATACTGGAAAGAGGCCGAAAATCTGGAGCAGGCGCAGCAGGATAAATTAGATCTTATTTGTCGCAAACTGCAGCTTGAGCCTGGAATGAAAGTGCTGGATATCGGTTGCGGTTGGGGTGGGTTGGCCTATTACATGGCCAAAAACTATAACGTCAGCGTGACGGGCGTGACCATTTCGGCTGAACAACAAAAAATGGCGCAAGAGCGTTGCGCGGGATTAGATGTCAATATTCTGCTGCAGGACTATCGCGATCTCCACGAAAGTTTTGACCGCATCGTCTCCGTCGGGATGTTCGAGCACGTAGGGCCTAAAAATTACGCCACTTATTTTGAAGTTGTCGATCGTAATTTAAAACCAAACGGTCGTTTTCTGCTGCACACCATTGGCTCAAAAATTACCGATCACAACGTCGACCCGTGGATTAATAAATATATATTCCCTAACGGTTGCCTGCCGTCGGTACGCCATATCGCCGATGCCAGCGAGAAGCATTTTGTGATGGAAGATTGGCATAACTTTGGCGCCGATTATGACACCACCTTGATGGCCTGGTACGAGCGTTTCCTTGCCAGTTGGCCGGATATTGCCGATAACTATTCGGACCGTTTCAAACGCATGTTTACCTATTATCTGAATGCCTGCGCCGGTGCCTTCCGCGCCCGCGATATTCAGCTCTGGCAGGTCGTCTTCTCGCGTGGTGTTGAACACGGCCTGCGCGTAGCCCGCTAGACTCGCTAAAAAAAGCCCCCGCAGAAATACGCTTCTACGGGGGCTTTTTTAATTATTCTTCCGCGCTTTTTTGCGCCGCTTCTTTTGCCGCCAGCACGCGTTCCACGGTATCCACCACCGCCTGAGTCTGCGGATCGATTTCGATATTCACTTTATCGCCGAGTTTTTTCACCCCAAGCGTCGTACGCTGTAGCGTTTCGGGGATCAGATGCACGCAGAAACGAGTCGGGGTCACCTCGCCAACCGTCAGGCTAATACCGTCCACGCCAATGAACCCTTTATACAGGATATATTTCATCAGCGCCGGGTCCTGTACCTTAAACCAAATCTGGCGATTGTTTTCCGAGGTGAGGATTTTAACGACTTCGGCGGTGGTCATAATATGGCCGGACATCAAATGGCCGCCGATTTCATCATTGAATTTCGCCGCTCGCTCAACGTTGACCATATCGCCTTCATGGATAGCGCCAAGGTTGGTGATCCGCAGCGTCTCTTTCATCAAATCAAAGCTGATTCGCGGGCCGTCAATTTCGGTAACGGTCAGGCAACAGCCATTGTGCGCCACCGAAGCACCGGTCTCCAGGCCGTCGAGCATATGCGCCGGCAGCTCCACCACGTGGGTGCGGAAATTCGGTTTCTCATCGATGGACACCACTTTCGCAGTCCCCTGTACAATACCAGTAAACATACTTTGCTCCTGTTGAGAATCGTGACGGTATCATTACCGTTATATATACGCGGAACAATAACAGTTGACCAAACAGGTTGCCAGCGCGCATCGTGCCCCCACCATTTTTTCACTGGCTTAATGGCTAATCCTCGCTACAATAGACTGGAAATTCCTCCTGTTTTTTCTTCTTGCTGCCATTTAAGGCGGCTTTTTTAGTCTCAAAATAACAACAATATAAAGGTGTTCACGTGCAGAAGTACTTTATAGAAGCGCGTCAGTTATTAGCATTGGCTATCCCGGTCATTCTGGCGCAGGTCGCCCAGACGGCGATGGGTTTTGTCGATACGGTGATGGCCGGCGGCTATAGCGCAACCGATATGGCCGCCGTGGCTATCGGCACCTCGATCTGGCTACCTGCCATCCTGTTCGGCCACGGTCTGCTGCTGGCGCTAACGCCGGTTATCGCCCAACTCAATGGCTCCGGCCGCCGCGATCGTATCGCCCAGCAGGTACGCCAGGGCTTTTGGCTGGCGGGCTTTGTCTCCGTACTGGTGATGGTGGTGCTGTGGAACGCAGGCTATATCATTAGCTCGATGCACAACATCGACCCACAGCTTGCCGACAAAGCGGTGGGGTATCTGCGTGCGCTGCTGTGGGGAGCGCCGGGATATCTGTTTTTCCAGGTCGCGCGTAACCAGTGCGAAGGGCTGGCAAAAACCAAACCCGGAATGGTGATGGGTTTTATCGGCCTGTTGGTCAACATTCCTGTGAACTACATTTTTATCTATGGTCATTTCGGCATGCCGGAGCTTGGCGGTATCGGCTGCGGGGTCGCGACCGCCTCGGTCTACTGGGTCATGTTTGCCAGCATGCTGACCTGGGTACGCCGCGCGCGCTCAATGCGCGATATCCGCTGCGCTGAGCGTTTCAGTAAACCTGATTTTTCGGTATTAAAACGGCTGGTACAGCTGGGGTTGCCAATCGCGCTGGCGCTGTTTTTTGAAGTCACGCTGTTCGCAGTTGTGGCGCTGCTGGTTTCGCCATTGGGAATTATCGATGTCGCAGGGCATCAAATCGCGCTCAACTTCAGTTCGCTGATGTTCGTTCTTCCGCTCTCGCTGGCGGCGGCGGTGACCATTCGCGTTGGCTTTCGTCTCGGCCAGGGCTCGACGCTGGATGCCCAGACCTCCGCGCGTACCGGCGTCGGCGTGGGCGTCTGCATGGCAATGATCACCGCGATTTTCACGATCCTGATGCGTAAGCAGATTGCCCTGCTGTACAACGATAACCCTGAGGTGGTGCTACTGGCCTCACAGCTGATGCTGCTGGCGGCGATTTATCAGATTTCCGACTCCATTCAGGTGATCGGCAGCGGTATTCTGCGCGGTTATAAAGATACGCGGTCGATCTTCTTTATTACCTTCACCGCTTACTGGGTACTGGGGCTGCCAAGCGGTTATCTGCTGGCGCTGACCGATATTGTGGTGCCGCGGATGGGGCCTGCGGGCTTCTGGTGCGGCTTTATCATCGGCCTGACCTCCGCTGCCATCATGATGATGCTGCGCATGCGCTTCCTGCAGCGTCAGCCGTCCAGCATTATCCTGCAGCGCGCAGCGCGCTAACCAAAAATGCTAAATAAAAGGGCAAGCCGTTGACGCGGTTTGCCCTTTTTTTGGCGTTAAATAATAAATCGACTTAAAAATAGCGCTACTTCGCAAGCCATTTGCGCTGTGGCGGCTCATAGCGGTGGAATGCGGTCAAAATCTCCTGCACATCATCGCTAAAAGTCAGCATCTCAGCATAGCGGCGGTGCATAAACCCTTCGGCGGCCATTTTTTCCGCCATCGCCTGCAGCGGATTGTAATAGCCGTTCACATTCAGAAAAGCACAGGGTTTTTCATGAATACCGAGCTGCGCCCAGGTCCACTGTTCAAAAATTTCTTCCAGCGTTCCGGCTCCGCCCGGCATGGCAATGAAGCCGTCCGCCAGCAGCGACATTTTGTTTTTACGCTCATGCATATTCTCAACGACATGCAGCTCGCTTAGTCCGCTATGCGCAATCTCACGCTCCACCAGCCCGCGCGGCATCACGCCAATGACCCGCCCGCCGTGTTCTAACGCCGCGTCTGCCACGGCGCCCATGAGTCCTACTTTACCGCCACCATACACGAGCTCCACCCCGGCTTGCGCCAGCGCCTTGCCAACCTGTTGCGCGTAAATCTGATAAATCGGGTTGTCCCCGGTAGAAGAACCACAAAAAATGCCAATTGCTTTCATTACTGCGCTCCGTCGTTTATTTGCCGCACACTCTAGCATAAAGTCGGTGAGCGTCTCCCCTGCCAATCCGGGCAGAAAAACGCAACGAAGCGGGATATTGCTGAAGAAATATCCTTTATCATCAGTAAAATATGTGCGACATGGATAAAAGTTCTGCAAACGCGTCTATTCTGCAAGAAAAGTGACGTTTGCCTCTTGCCACATGGCCTCCCTGCCGTTAATATGCGTCCCCGTTGTCACCACAACATTGCGTTCATAGCTCAGTTGGTTAGAGCACCACCTTGACATGGTGGGGGTCGTTGGTTCGAGTCCAATTGAACGCACCATTTGCGTTTATAGCTCAGTTGGTTAGAGCACCACCTTGACATGGTGGGGGTCGTTGGTTCGAGTCCAATTAAACGCACCATTTGCGTCCGTAGCTCAGTTGGTTAGAGCACCACCTTGACATGGTGGGGGTCGGTGGTTCGAGTCCACTCGGACGCACCATTTCAATCATTATTGATTTGGTGCGCACTTCTCTTTTTTCCTCTTGCTTTTATCTACAAGGCCATCAATCGCTGTACCTGAATACTCTCCAGTTTACCGTCCAGTATCGCCAGAAAATCATCATGATAGGGCATCGCAACGTGCTGTTTCAGATCGTCTTCCGAACGCCAACGCTCAATAAACACAAATGAGATCTTTCCTTGTTGGGAAAGCTGCCTGACATCAGGGATCTCCCGGCTTTCGTGCAGGTCGTATTGCAGGCACCCTGCTTCTCTGTGCGTCGGCGGCACCATGGCTAATGCCGCATTTCTGATGGTATCGATATATTCAGGATAAGGGGTCAGCGTGGCAACAATTTTGACTTCACTCATAAGGCTTCCTCTGGCTCACCGCGTTCCCCTGGATACTATCTCTATCCAGGGAGTGAGTTATTGAGCGTAGTGGTGAAGCCAGAATTACGCCAGAGTCCGCGTCAGCGCCCTTTCTCATACACCGTCATGGTAAAGACGACGGGCAACTGGCTAACATTACAATATTCATGCGGCGCATCAGTACGCGCTACCGCAGAACATCCCTCTGCCACCTGATATTGGTCATTATTCACCGTCAGGGTGAGCTGCCCCTCGGTCACGTATAGCAGTTCGTAGGTGTCGGCCGGGTGCCCCGGCGAACGGAACGATTCGCCAGGCAGCATCCGCCACTGCCAGAGCTCAAGCATATCCGGTCCGCTGGTGCCGGCCAGCAGTCTGGCGCTGCCGCCCTGCTCGCCGCGCCATAATATCGGAATTGCGTCACGGTCGATAAGATGGACCATCGGTTCACTGGCGACGTTGACAAACTCCGCCACCGACACCCCCATCGCCGCAGCGATTTTGCACAACATCGCGATACTGGGATTCGCCCGACACCCTTCGATATCCACCAGCATCCCTTTACTGACGCCTGCGCGACGGGAAAGCTCGTCGAGAGAGATCTTCTTTTCGCGTCGAAACTGCTTAATACGCCGCGATACCGCCTCATTAATGCGGCTTAGATCGTTGTTATTATCGGTCGTTATATTGACTTTGTCGTTCATCGGTCGATATTATGCTCTAAATCAGTCGTTACAGGATTATGCAATGTCTCACCCATTACCGTCAATTAGCCCACAGTTAGCCGCAATCGCCCCGGGGTTTCGGGCGCTGAGTATTACCGTCAACGCTGCGCCGCTACGTGATGCTTCTATCGGTGAAGCCGCGCTGGCCACAGCCTGTCAGGCGGTATTAGCCGGACAGCCCGCCTGGGCGGAAGATCATCTCGCGGCCTGGTCTACGGTATTCAAAGCGTTTGGCGCTAAGCCAAAACGCACGCCCTGCTCCGCGGAGGCGTTGCGTAAACGCGTACTGCGCGAGGGCGCCATGCCGGCAATTGACCCGGTCGTTGACCTCTACAATGCCGTTAGCCTGCGGTATGCCGTTCCGGTCGGGGGTGAGAACATCGCCGCCTATTGCGGCGCGCCGCGTCTGGTTATCGCCGACGGTTCTGAGCTTTTTGATACGATGAAGGAAGGCTTAGCCGCCGTTGAATCAGCGGAACCGGGAGAAGTCATTTGGCGTGACGATCGCGGCGTTACCTGCCGCCGCTGGAACTGGCGACAGGGAGTTCGCACCCGTCTGAGCGCTCGCGACCCGCAGATGTGGTTTATTCTGGAAAGCCTGCCGGAAATGCCGCTCGAAGCGCTGCATGAGGCCGGGCGGATGCTTACCGAGGGACTGGAGCAGATGATGCCCGGCCTGAGTCACCAGTCCACGTTAATCAGTCTGTAAAGGCAGGCGCAGGAGCAGGCGATGTCACTATTTTTAACCAGTTTTATCTTCGAGAAGAAAGAGTACGACGACGACTTTTATCAACTGGACGGCGTAATCGAACGCTACACCCGGTCGCTAGAAGGGTTTATCGGGATGGAGAGCTATCATGATGCCGCCAGCGGCAGAATCATCAATAATTACTACTGGCGTGACCGACAGTCTATGGAAATGATGATGAACCATCTGCAACACCAGCAGGCTAAAGCGCAGGGGCAACGCTGGATTGCCGGTTATCAAACCATCGTTGCCGAGATTGAGGGCAGCCATAATATGAACCTGCCCCATCCACTTGCGGAGTATCCACTACGCTATCAACCGCAACACCAGGAATAGACCGGCAAATACCGTTTCGGTTTATTCGGCCTGTTTCTGGCGAGTGACATAACGCCTCTTCCAGGCTTTCTTGCTACGACAGCAGGCGGTGGCTTTTGCCCAAGGCCGCAGCAATTGGGTATCTTGTAGTTCCTGCACCGCCGGGCTTTCACTCCAACGCGTCACTACTAAGGGGGATAGCGTGGTCATTACCATAGCGTTCTCCTTCAGGCGTTAACCATTCCGTAGTAAATTCAACAACTTCAGATAGAGAGTAGCACGCTTTACGGCAAGTTCCTTCAACATTTGTGTGGCTTTGTAAAGCCGCCACCCTATCAGCCCGCCCTATCATCCCCGCCTCCGTTTCAGATAAACATTCGCCGCCAATATTGATCATAAATTTTGAATGAGATACGCAAATTGTTTCGATTTTAAACAACCGGCATTGGTTCTATTCTTATCACATCGGAGCAACAGTGCTCCTCCCCAAACAAAAAATTTAAGGAATATGACCATGAAATCCATCAAAACTTTTGCTGCTGTTACCGTTCTGTCCCTGATGTCATTCGGTGCTTTCGCGCAGAGCGTGACGGCAACCGCTTCGACCCTCGACCGTGCGGAAGCGAAAATTGCCGCGCAGGCTGCAGAGCAAGGCGCGTCTTATAAAATCACCAGCGCCCAGTTCAATAACCGCGTCTATATGACTGCCGAACTGAGCAAATAATAGTGCGAGCATGGCGCGTCAGACATTCTCTCTGGCGCGCCGCGCTGCTTTTTAGCGAAGACAATGTTGTTGTCCCCTCCGTCGTTCACCTCTTCCAACCATTAATGAGATGTACTCTCCGCCAATGATTCAACCGGCTGGAAGAGACCGCAGCCATTAAACGCCTTTTCCATCCTGCTGCTGCTCAATAACCACTTGTTCCAGCACCACCGAGGCCTTATCCGCTATCCCGGCGCTGACTTTTGTCGCCAACACGTTAATAAATCCGCGCAGCTGCTGCGCCGTCAGGCCGTTGTGCAGGCTAATCGCGTAATGGCTCTTCAGCTGGCTTTCCACGCCGGATAGCGCTGCCAGCATTGAGATCGTCGCCAGCTCGCGCGTCGACCAATCCAGAACGTCACGCTGGAAAATATCGCCAAACAGATGTGCCTTCAGATAGCAGTCAATGGCCGGCGCAAAATCAAATAGCGGTCCGCTGACCGTTTGCCCTACCAGTTGTGTCTGATTACGGCTACCGGCCTGCAGGCTATCCCAGTTCTCCGGTAACGGGGTCGCTGTCGCCCCCTCGTTATCAATAACGCCTCGCGCCCGGCGCTCGGTTATCACCCTCATCAGGCAGGAGAGTGCATTCAGGCTCCGCGGAAAGCCGCAGTAGGCATACAACTGCACCAGCGTCTCTTTTAATTCATTTATTGTCAGGCCGATATCAAGCGCGGTCTCCAGCGCCGGGGCCAATGCCGCGATATTGCCTTCAGCGGCCAGGGCGCCAACCGGGATCAGCGCCTGTTGGCGCGCGTTCAATGGGTTTTGCATCGTTTGTTCTCCAAACGGAAAGTATCGACAGGAGAAGAGGATTATAGAAACTTGGCAGGGCGTTGATTAGCCAGGTGTTAACGAACAGACCTATGAGATGGGCTCATGAATTATCTATTACGATGCTCAGGGCTTCCTTGCCCTGGGGGATATTATTCGAAGTAGACTTCCGGGTTTTCCGACAATGAAACGAAGGTTTTGGTGTCTTTATCCAGCGCGCGAATATCGCCGCTTTCGATATCATAGAACCAGCCGTGCAGACGCAGGGTTTTGTCACGCAGGCCAACCGCGACCGATGGATGCGTTTTAATGTTGTTCAACTGGGCAATGACGTTTTCCTGCACCATACCGTTCACTTTATCGGTTTCACTGGCCCAGGTTTTCTTCTCAACCACCGCTTTCGCCGCGTCGGAGTAGCGCAACCAGTGGGAAACGGCAGGCATTGGTTCCAGACATTGGCAGGTGGCGATGGCTTTCATCGCGCCGCAGTTGGAGTGACCGCAGATAACAATATCCGTCACGCCAAGGGCGACAACGGCATATTCAATGGTGGCAGACACGCCGCCCGGCTCCGGTCCAAATGAGGGCACAATATTACCGGCATTACGAATAACGAACAGCTGCCCAGGTTCCTGCTGGGTAACCAGTTCCGGAACCAGGCGGCTATCGGAACAAGAGATGAACAACGCTTTAGGATTCTGGCTCGACGCCAGGCTGCGGAAGAGCTCTTTGCGTTGCGGGAAAATCTCTTTCTGGAAGTTGAGGAAGCCCTCAATGATATGTTGCATAGCAGTGTCTCTTTTCTCTGTAGTAATTACGATATGACAAAGATCACATTTAGTTAGTGTATCACCGAAGCGCAGAATGGGAATCGTTATTGGTAATAGCTGCACAATAAGCACCCAACCTCTCCTTTGGGTGCTTACCTCTGTGGGTCTACATAAAGAACTTCACCGCTTGTTGCAAGGTGGTCCCCATCCCCCACAGCAAGGGTATGCCGACCGCCAGCCAGCTTAGCGTCAGCAGCAGCGGCGCGGGCGTCGGTTCCCAGCTCAGCTGCGCGTCTTTATTGATAGTATACAGGCCCCTCGCCTGCTGCTGTTGCTCCGCGGTCATGGCATATTTCTGCGAAATCGGCCGAACCAGCTGATTACAAATAAAGCCGATGATAAGCAACCCGGTCAACGCCAGCAGCGTGATGTCATATATTCTCGCGGGTTCCACGCCTTGCGCCAGCTGGTATTCACGCAAATAGTTGACCAGCACCGGGCCGCTGATCCCGGCCGCCGACCAGGCAGTCAGCAGACGGCCATGGATCGCGCCAACCATTTGTGAGCCAAATACATCGGCGAGATACGCCGGGATGGTCGCGAACCCGCCGCCGTACATAGAGATAATCACGCAGAGCGCACAGACAAAAAACGCCACGTAGCCGCCGTGGTTAATGAGCGGCAGCGTGCCGTAAAGTAGGGTTCCCAGAAAGAAGATCAGCGCGAAGGTGACCTTCCTGCCGCACATATCGGAAACAGAAGCCCAGAAAAAGCGCCCCAGAATATTAAACAGGCTGAGCAGGCCGGTAAATCCCGCCGCCATCGTCGCGATGCGCTTCAGCTGTTCTGTATTAAGTTCCTGCCAGCCCAGATCCAGCGATAGTAACTTACCGGCAAAAATCTCCTGCAGCATCGGCGAGGCCATGCCGAGAATGCCGATCCCGGCGGTAACGTTAAGCCACAGCACCAGCCACAGCAGCCAGAACTGCGGAGTGCGCCACGCGACGCTGACGTGAACCTGAATGGTTGGCTGTTTGCCGATGACTTGCTGCGCTTTCGCGCCGCGCGGATGCCAGCCCATCGGTGGCAGGCGATAGCCGAATGTCCCACAGAGCATAAACAGCGCATAAATCACCGCCAGCGCCAGAATGCTTTGCCATACCCCAGTTTCCTGACTATCGGCGAAAAAATTAATCAGCCAATTCGCCAGCGGCGCCCCCACCAGCGCCCCGCCGCCGAAGCCCATGATCGCCATTCCCGCGGCCATCCCCCGCTTATCGGGAAACCAGCGCAACAGCGTTGAGACCGGCGAAATATAGCCAAGCCCCAGGCCAATGCCGCCAATCACACCGGCGCCCAACCACAGTAGCCACAGCTGATGAAAATAGATTGCCGCGCTCGCCAGCAGCAGGCCGCCACACCAGCAAAGGGTTGCAACGAAACTCACCAGACGCGGGCCAACCTTCTCCAGCCAGCTCCCCCAGAGCGCCGCGGAGCAGCCGAGAAAAACGAAGAACAGCGTATAGGTCCAGCCAAGCAGGGAAATTTTCCAGTCGCACTGGCGGGTAACCAGTTGCTGCCAGAATGACATATCGACCGGACACTGCAGCGGCGCGCTGCCGCCGATCAGCTGCGACATTGGCAGCCAGTAGACTGAAAAGCCGTAGGCCATACCAATGCACAAATGCACCGCCAGCGCCGCCGGTGGGACCAACCAGCGGTTAAATCCAGGTTTAGCAATAATGCGGGGCTTAGCAAAAAAACGACTCAACGATGAAACGGGCGGAGTCGCGAGATTCTCATTTATCTGCACCATGTTCCTGTCCTTATCATGTTTGTTTGCCGGCTATCGCAGCAGCCGATGGCAAACGGTAAAGGCAAGAACAATGCCACCTGCTGAAAAAACGAACAGAAAATGGTGACTGAAGCGAGCAAGCAGAACAGTTAAGCCATGAGGGAGGAGTTGAAAGCTGTAAAAAAAGAGAAAATCATCGGTAGTGATTTTCTCTTTTCCGGGCATTCGGCGCGTGATGCATGCCAGATCAATAACGATCGGCGATTTTGATAAACATTGCTCTCAGAGTGATACGGGTTATCAAACCCCGACCAGTTCATATTTTTTGATTTTACGATATAGCGTCGCAATGCCGATCCCGAGTTCATCGGCGGCCTGCTTTTTATTGCTATAACGCGTCAAAGCATCGCGGATCATCTGCTTTTCCATCTCCTCCAGCGCCGTACCCCCCTCTTCTTCTTTCGCAACGCTGGCTGGCGCCGCCCCGGTGCTTTCACGCTCGTTGACTTTGCCGCTGCTGATAAGATTTGGCGGCAACAGCGACAGATCGATCACCTCACCGGAGGGAACCACGTTAACCAGGTACTCCATCAGGTTACTCAGCTCGCGAATATTGCCCGGCCAACGGTAGTTCTTCAGTAAGGCGATAACTTCCGGGGACACGCCGGGATAAACCAGCTCCAGCCGCCGGGTGTGCAGGTGCAGGAAATAGTGAATCAGCAATTCGATATCATCCTGACGCTCGCGCAACGGCGGCAGGCGCAGTGGGATGACATTAAGCCGATAGAACAGATCCTCGCGGAATTTGCCTTCGGCAATGAACTGCTCAAGATTCTGGTTAGTGGCCGAAATAATGCGGATATCGACCGGCACCGGATGGCTCGCCCCCACCGGCTGAATTTCGCGCGATTCAATCGCCCGCAGCAGCTTAGCCTGCAGGGTTAACGGCATGTCGCCGATTTCATCGAGAAACAGCGTGCCGTGATTAGCTGCCTGAATCAACCCGGTCTTGCCGTTTGCCGACGCCCCGGTAAATGCGCCTTTGACGTAACCAAAGAGCTCGCTCTCCAGTAGCTGCTCGGGGATGGCCGCGCAGTTGATGGCGATGAAAGGCTTTGCCTGTCTGTCGCTGAGCTTATGTACCGCGCGAGCGACCACCTCTTTGCCGGTTCCACTTTCGCCGACGATCATTACGCTCGACGGGCTTGGCGCCACACGGGTAATCAGTTTTTTCAGCTGACGCATTGGCCGACATTCGCCAACCATCTGTTCAATCTGCGGGCCATCCTGCGGCGGCGCCAGATCGGCCGACGAATGCGACTGATGGAAGGCCATTAAGAACAGCCATTGATCCTGAATAGCGTGCAGCTGGCCGATAATCAGCTCTTTCTTATCATCAAAAGAAATGACGTGCTGAACGTGGCCGCGAATAAAATTTTGCGCAAACGTCAGCGGACGAAAATGAATAGTTTTACCAATCATACTACCGTGATTCGCGCCAAGGATTTTCATTGCCGCCTGATTGGCAAATTTAACTTTTTGATCCTGGCTAACCACCAGCACGCCCTGATCCATGTTTTCAATCATGGTGGAAAACATTTTTAGCATATTGTCTCCCCCACCCTGGTCTTCTAACAGGCGGGAGACAAATATTGAAGAAACGTGTCGTACATAATCTGAGAACTCGTGGAGGTTGTCATTAATTCGCTCCTGCTGCTCGCGAGTTAGGGCGACCAGGCTAATAACCCCGACACACTGTTCCTGATAAATGACCGGGGTGCCCAGAAATGCCTTCTCTTTACAGTTCTCTTTATTGGTACACCCCTTACACAAGGGGTCAAAACGCGAATGAGTCACGACCTTTTCTTTTTTTGTTTCTATTATGTAACGTAAAAGTCGCGAATCTGTATTTAATTTTCGCCCCAGGAATTTACCGTAGGCGCCGGTACCGGCGACGCGGCACAGCGTATTATCGACAATCTCGACCTCGAGTTGTAACACGCTGGAGAGCATGCGGGCAAAACGTTGAATCGTTGGCTGAATCTGCATTAAAACGGATAGAGAATTGGAGGGAATCATAATTGACCTTTTAATATCAGTAGCCGAAAGAGAATGCTGAAGATCGACTCTTTTTATTCTGCGTTTATCATACTACCGCTGCGCAACTTGAAAAAAGGTACCAACCCTGCGCTTTTTTACGGCTTAAAGAAAATATGGAAGAGGTATCACATTTTCCTCTCAATATGATAATCCACAGGCCAAAATTATCATTTTGGTGTCGAAATCACCGTCGCAGAACGATATCCACGCTCGTCTGATGGATCAAATTAAATTTATCGTGACAACTGGCGAATGAATTTCATTTCTATCAATTGACCGTTATAAGCCATTTTTCGTGACCCGCCTCGCATAATTCTCGACTTTTTCGCTCGCGCGCCGCGACTGAATTACAACTGGCACGCTTATTGTTAGTGGTAATACAGCGCTGGCCGTCGCCACTTACATCAATGTCATTTCGACTGCACAGCAATCAATAAGCCGTCATTCACTACCAGGATCGAAATATGAAAACTGTTAACGAACTGATCAAGGATATCAATAAGCTCAACTCCAACCTGCATGAAAAAGACTTCCTGCTGACGTGGGAGCAATCGCCGGACGAGCTGAAGCAGGTGCTGGATGTCGCCGCGGCGTTGAAAACGCTGCGGGCGGAAAACATCGCTACCAAAGTTTTTAACAGCGGGCTGGGTATTTCGGTCTTTCGCGATAACTCGACCCGCACCCGCTTCTCTTATGCCTCGGCGTTAAACCTGCTCGGCCTGGCGCAGCAGGACCTCGACGAAGGCAAGTCGCAGATCGCCCACGGTGAAACGGTACGTGAAACCGCCAATATGATCTCCTTCTGCGCTGACGCCATCGGTATTCGCGACGATATGTATCTCGGCGCCGGCAACGCTTATATGCGTGAAGTCGGCGAAGCGCTGGATGACGGCCACAAACAGGGCGTACTGCCGCAGCGCCCGGCATTAATAAACCTGCAGTGCGACATCGACCATCCGACGCAGGCGATGGCCGATCTGGCCTGGCTGCGTGAACACTTCGGCTCGCTGGAAAATCTGAAAGGTAAAAAAATTGCCATGACCTGGGCCTACTCGCCCAGCTACGGCAAACCGCTTTCCGTTCCGCAGGGGATCATCGGTCTGATGACCCGCTTCGGTATGGACGTCACCCTCGCCCATCCGGAAGGCTACGATCTGATCCCGGATGTTATCGAAGTGGCGAAGAAAAACGCCGCGGCATCCGGCGGCAGCTTCCGTCAGGTCACCGATATGGCGGAAGCCTTTAAAGACGCCGATATCGTTTACCCGAAATCCTGGGCGCCATACAAAGTTATGGAACAGCGCACCGAGCTACTGCGCGCCAACGACCATGACGGGCTGAAAGCACTGGAAAAAGCCTGTCTCGCCCAGAACGCCAATCACAAAGACTGGCACTGTACCGAAGAGATGATGAAGCACACCAAAGACGGTGACGCGCTGTATATGCACTGCCTGCCGGCGGATATTACCGGCGTCTCCTGCGAGGAAGGCGAAGTCACCGAAGCGGTGTTCGAAAAATACCGTATCGCCACCTATAAAGAGGCCAGCTGGAAGCCGTACATCATCGCCGCCATGATCCTCTGTCGCAAATATGCCAAACCCGGTCAGTTGCTGGAGCAACTGCTGCAGGACGCGCAAAAACGCATCAAATAACCTCGCAAGCCGGTCTGCGGGCCGGCTTCCCCGACTCCAAAGAAGGATAAGGACAGAATATGTCTGCTTTTTCGCTGAAAATGGATATTGCCGACAACCGCTTCTTTACCGGTGAAACCTCGCCGCTGTTTTCCCGTCAGCAGGCGCAACAGGCGCGTCATTTTCATCAAAAAATCGCCGGTTACCAACCGACGCCGCTGTATGCCCTGAAGGAACTGGCGGCGCTGTTCGGCGTAAAGAACATCCTGGTAAAAGATGAATCCCAGCGCTTTGGCCTCAACGCCTTCAAAATGCTCGGCGGCGCCTACGCCATCGCCCAGCTGTTGTGTGAAAAATACCGTCTCGATATTAACGCCTTCTCGTTTGATACCCTGAAATCCACCATCAAAGAGAAGATGACTTTCGCCACTACCACCGACGGCAACCACGGGCGCGGCGTCGCCTGGGCCGCCCAGCAGCTAGGGCAAAACGCGGTGGTATACATGCCGAAAGGTTCAGCGCAGGAACGCGTGGATGCCATTTTGCGCCTCGGCGCGGAATGTATCGTTACCGATATGAACTACGACGATACCGTGCGCTTTACCATGCAAACCGCGCAGAAAAACGGCTGGGAAGTGGTACAGGACACCGCATGGGAAGGTTACACCAAAATCCCAACCTGGATTATGCAAGGTTACGCCACCCTCGCCGATGAAGCGGTAGAACAGATGGCGGCGATGGGCATTGCTCGCCCTACCCACGTCTTCCTGCAGGCCGGTGTCGGCGCGATGGCAGGCGGCGTGCTCGGCTATCTGGTCGACGTCTTCGGCGCCCGCGATTTGCACTCGGTGATCGTCGAACCTGAACTGGCGGACTGCATCTATCGCTCCGGGGTAAAAGGCGACATCGTCAACGTCGGCGGCGACATGGCCACCATCATGGCCGGACTGGCCTGCGGCGAACCTAACCCGCTGGGCTGGGAAATCCTGCGCAATTGCGCCACCCAATTTATCTCCTGCCAGGATGCCGTTGCCGCCCTCGGTATGCGCGTACTCGGTAATCCCGTCGGCAATGATCACCGGGTTATCTCCGGGGAATCCGGCGCCGTCGGGCTCGGGACGCTGGCCGCCGTCCACTTCCATCCGCAGCGCCAGGCGCTGATGAACAAACTGGGGCTTGATAACCACTCCGTGGTGCTGGTCATCAGCACCGAAGGCGACACCGACGTGCAGCATTACCGCGAGGTCGTCTGGGAAGGCAAGCTGCCGGCAGCACAATAAACGTTCAATTTATTCAACATATTCATCCCGCGAAGCGGGAAATCAGGACCGGAGAGTTAATTCATGGCTAAGCACATTCCATTCAAACTGATTGTCGAAAAAGCAAACCACTACCAGCAGGATATGACCCGCTTCCTGCGCGATATGATCGCCATCCCCAGCGAAAGCTGTGACGAAAAACGCGTCGTGCATCGTATTAAAGAAGAGATGGAAAAAGTCGGCTTCGATAAAGTCGAGATCGACCCGATGGGCAACGTGCTGGGCTATATCGGCCACGGCCCGCGACTGGTCGCCATGGACGCGCATATCGATACCGTCGGCATCGGTAACATCAAGAACTGGACCTTCGACCCCTACCAGGGGATGGAAACCGATGAGCTGATCGGCGGACGCGGCGCGTCCGACCAGGAAGGCGGGATGGCGTCGATGGTCTACGCTGGAAAAATCATCAAGGACCTCGGTCTGGAAGATGAATATACCCTGCTGGTGACCGGTACCGTCCAGGAGGAAGATTGCGACGGTCTGTGCTGGCAGTACATCATCGAGCAGTCCGGCATTCGCCCGGAATTCGTGGTCAGTACCGAGCCGACGGATTGCCAAATCTATCGCGGTCAGCGCGGGCGTATGGAGATTCGCGTTGATGTTCAGGGGGTGAGCTGCCACGGCTCGGCGCCGGAGCGCGGCGATAATGCCATTTTCAAAATGGGGCCGATTCTTAACGAGCTGCAGGAGCTGTCCCATAACCTTGGCAACGATGAATTCCTGGGTAAAGGCACCCTCACCGTTTCAGAAATTTTCTTCACCTCGCCAAGCCGCTGCGCGGTTGCCGACAGCTGCGCGGTCTCTATTGACCGCCGTCTGACCTGGGGCGAAACCTGGGAAGGCGCGTTGGATGAGATCCGCGCCCTGCCTGCCGTGCAGAAGGCTGGCGCCGTGGTCTCAATGTACAACTATGAACGCCCGTCATGGACCGGGCTGGTTTATCCAACGGAATGCTACTTCCCGACCTGGAAAGTTGAAGAGGATCATTTCACCGTACGCGCGCTCAGCAACGCCTATGAAGGGCTGTTCGGTAAAGCGCCGGTGGTCGACAAATGGACCTTCTCCACCAACGGCGTTTCCATCATGGGCCGTCACGGCATCCCGGTTATCGGTTTCGGTCCGGGTAAAGAGCCGGAAGCCCATGCGCCAAATGAAAAAACCTGGAAACAGCATCTGGTGACCTGCGCCGCGATGTACGCCGCAATCCCGCTGAGCTGGCTGGCAACGGAGTAAGTTCGTACGGTTATTCCTCCCGCCGCGCGTCGGCGGGAGTCTGGAGTTTTTATGCGCGTACTGATTAAAAACGGCATCGTGGTCAACGCCGACGGCCAGGCAAAACAGGATCTGCTGATTGAAAACGGCCTGGTCAGCCAGCTCGCCGAACGGATAACCCCGACCGAACCTTGCCAGACTATCGATGCCGCGGGTTGCTACGTCATGCCCGGCGGCATTGACGTTCATACTCACTTTAATATCGATACCGGGCACGCCCGCAGCTGCGATGATTTCTTCACCGGCACCCGCGCCGCCGCCTGCGGCGGTACCACCACTATCGTCGACCATATGGGCTTCGGCCCCGCCGGCTGCCGCCTTCGTCACCAGCTAGAGGCCTATCACGGATATGCCGCCTACAAAGCGGTGATCGACTACAGTTTTCACGGCGTTATCCAGCATATCAACCATGCCATCCTCGATGAAATCCCGATGATGGTGGATGCCGGGATTAGCAGCTTCAAGCTCTACCTGACCTACCAGTATAAGTTGAACGATGACGAAGTGCTTCAGGCGATGTGCCATCTCCACCGCGCCGGCGCGCTAACCACCGTTCATCCGGAAAACGACGCCGCTATCGCCCGTAAACGGGCCGAATTTCTGGCGGCCGGCAAAACCGCGCCGCGCTACCACGCCCTTAGCCGCCCGCTGGAGTGTGAAGCGGAGGCTATCGCGCGGATGATCAACCTCGCCCAGCTCGCCGACAATGCGCCGCTGTATATCGTTCATCTCTCCAACGGCCTGGGGCTGGATTATCTGCGTCTCGCCCAGCGGCGGCATCAGCCGGTGTGGATTGAAACCTGTCCGCAATATCTGCTGCTTGACGACCGGTGCTATGAACGCGAAGACGCGCTGGGATATCTGTTAAGCCCGCCGCTGCGCAACGCCAGCAACAATGATGCGCTGTGGTGCGGTATCGCCGATGGCTCGATCGACGTGGTGGCGACCGATCACTGCGCTTTCTCGATGGCCCAACGCCAGCAGCTCTCCGGCGGCGATTTCAGCCGCTGTCCGAACGGCCTACCTGGGGTGGAAAACCGCCTGTTGCTCATGTTTTCCCACGGCGTCATGACCGGGCGGCTCTCACCGCAGCGTTTCGTCGCGCTCACCAGCGCCACCCCCGCGAAGCTATTTGGCCTGTGGCCGAAAAAAGGACTATTGGCACCCGGCGCAGACGGCGATGTCGTCATAATCGATCCGCAGCGCACCACCACGATCCGCCATGAGATGTTGCATGACAACGCCGACTATTCGCCCTGGGAGGGCTTTATTTGCCAGGGCGCGATTCGCCAGACCTTATCGCATGGCCGGGTTATTTTCGATAACGGCACCTTCACCGGCAGCGCTGGCCAGGGGCGTTTTTTACGCCGCGACCCCTTTTCTACCGCTCACCTTCCGGTCAGCGGAACCACATCTTAAGTGAGGCATTCATGAGTAAGAAAATTGTACTCGCCCTCGGCGGTAACGCACTTGGCGAGGATCTGGCCGGGCAAATGCAGGCCGTCAAGCAAACCGCGCAGGCTATTGTCGACCTGATAGCCCATGGCCACCAGGTGGTCGTGACCCACGGCAACGGCCCGCAGGTTGGGATGATTAACCTTGCTTTCGAAGCCGCAGCCAAAACCGAGGCCCATACCCCGATGTTGCCCATGTCGGTCTGCGTGGCACTAAGTCAGGGCTATATCGGCTATGACCTGCAAAATGCCCTGCGCGAGGAGCTGCTGTCGCGATCGATGCATATCCCGGTGGCGACAATCATCACCCAGGTGGAAGTCGACGCCAACGATCCGGCGTTTAAAAATCCGACCAAGCCTATCGGCTCTTTTTTCACCGAGCAGGAAGCGGAACAGCTCACGCGTCAGGGCTACGTCATGAAAGAAGATGCCGGGCGCGGCTATCGCCGGGTTGTCGCCTCGCCGCAGCCGGTCGATATTATTGAGAAAGAGACGGTAAAAGCGCTAATGGATGCCTGTCACGTGGTGATCACCGCGGGCGGCGGCGGGATCCCGGTAATCCGCGAAGGCAATCATCTGCGCGGCGCCAGCGCGGTAATTGATAAAGACTGGGCCAGCGCTAAACTGGCGGCGATGATCGACGCCGACATGCTGATCATCTTGACCGCGGTCGAGAAAGTGGCGATCAACTTTGGCAAACCCAACGAGCAGTGGCTGGATAAGCTGTCGCTCAGCGATGCCGAACAGTTCATTCGTGAGGGTCACTTCGCTAAGGGTTCGATGCTGCCTAAAGTTGAGGCCGCCGCGTCATTCGCCCGTTCACGTCCGGGGCGCAAAGCGCTCATCACCGTATTAAATAAAGCCAAAGAAGGAATTGAAGGAAAAACCGGTACGGTTATTGAAGGGTAAAAAGGCACGAAATGTAGATACTGTTTTCCCGGAGGCGGCGCGTTGCGCCTTATCCGGGCTACCAGACCGCACAGTACTGTAGCCCCGGTAAGCGGTAGCGCCACCGGGGATTTTGAGGCCACCAACACCGGCTTCATCCAGCGTAGTGAATAAATTAAAGGCCGGTCGCACGAATGGTAGGCCGGGTAAGGCGTAGCCGCCACCCGGCAAAAAAGCGGCTTCGTGCCGCTATCTACGCCACCGACAACAATACGCTTTTCTCTTTTACCCGCTGATTCATCAGCGTCATCAGCGCCTCAAGCACCCCGCCGCCGATGGCGCGCGCCTTATCGGAGACGCTGGTAAAATCGGCGCTGGCGCCGCGCGGGTCGATATCGCCAATTTTAAAGCCGCTATCGACCACTAACCCATCGCTGAGCAAACCTCGCACCATACCGCTTAGTGGCGCAATAATCTCGGCCTCGCCGATAGTGGCGATGATATCGCCTTCATTAACGATATCCCCCAGCGCCACCTTCGCATGCATCACCCCGGCACCCGGGGCGCGGATCACCCGTCGTGAAGTATGCCCAAGAATATTACCAGGAATCCCGGTGTTCTCCTGGGCTTTGCCATCGTAAATCACCTGCCCTAGCCAATGGCCGCGATTGGTTTCAATCACCGCATGACAATCCACGCCGGCGCAAAAACCCGGGCCCAGCGCAATTACCGCCGGCGCCATTTCTCGTTGCGTACCAAAATTCTCTTTCGCCAGAATGGCATCCACGACGCAGACAGGACGCAGTTCAGTCAGCGATTCGCACAGCGGATCCACCAATACCGGAATCACGCCATTCTCAATCACCTGGATGGCCTCCTGAGCGGATGACACCCGCTTCGCCATCACCCCTTCTACCGTCATTTCACCGTCGAAGACTGCCTGGGCAAAAGCGACGCTGCGGCGGATAACCGTCGGCTTCGCCACTTCCAGCATCACCACTTTGAACCCCGCATGCCACAGGCGCAGAGCCACGCCGCTGGCGATATCGCCGGCGCCGCGAATAGCGACCAACTGCTGCTGCGCAGGCGTGGCAGCCGCCATCAGCAGGCCGCCGGGCGCGCGATTTTTTACCTGCAGGATTTCCGCCAGAATGCTAATCGCTATCTCATGCGGCGTTTCGGCGCCAATGTTATAGCCAACCGGCGCGTGCAGGCGGGCAATATGTTCTGCGGCAACGCCGTTTTCCCGTAGCTGGCGTAAAAACACCTGGACTTTACGGCGGCTGGCCAGCAGCCCAAGCCAGGCGACCGGCCGTTCAATCAGTTTATCCAGCGCTTCACGGTCCTGGTTATTGGTGGCGATTAACACAAAGTCATCACCGCGGATCGCCAGGGAATCCACCGCCTCGCTGAAGGTTTCAGCATGCAGCAACTGCGTTGTCGGCGGAAAATAGTCGGGGTTCAGGCTTTCAGAATAGATATCGGCCACCGCCACCTCAAAACCCAGCAGCGCCGCGCTTTGCGCCACCGCGCGGTTAACGTGCCCGGCGCCGATCAGCACCAGCCGCGGGCGCAGGCCATGTACGCTAATATAGACCGACATCGCCCCACCGCAATCGGAGCCGACCGCATCGCTGCCGCTGCGCGCCATCCGCCCATGAAACATGCGCGACGCTTTTTCACTGAGCGCTTCCAGCGCCTGTTCAATCACTTTACGCTCAACCATGCCGCCGCCGATGGTGCCGACTATCGAACCATCTTCACGGATTAACATCTGCGCCGAATGGCGCGGCGTTGAGCCGCGGCTATCGACAATCTGCGCCAGGGCAAACGGGCGATTCTGTGCTTCGAGTTTTGCCGCTTCAGAGAAAATATTCATAACAACCTCAATGGATATCCGCCATGCGCCCAAGCCGGGGCGTCACTCTGTTGTTCGTCGCCGCGTTATCGCGGGTTGCTCTTGTACCGCTCCCGCCCACAGTGCGTTAACCCCCCACTGCTGCAACAGCGCCTCCTCCGGTAAATTCTCATTTTGAGAAAGCTGATTCAGCAGCAGGATCCGGCGACTGGCGGGCGGAACGCCTTTAAACGCTCCCTGCGGATGCGCGATCAAGCGATGCAGCATCGGCCACCTCAGCGCTGTATCCGGCGCCGCGCCGGTTATCCGGGAAAAAAGGGGCCAGCGATGAACGGTCGCTGGCCCAACGTTTTGCCCGAGCCTCCAGGCCCCCATGACGGCAATAACGCAGCAACAGGATTGAGGTATGCAAGGTTCGTGCTCAGCTGGCGCTTTTAAGGCGAAACCGTGAGCCCCGTCAGCTTCTACCAGCACCACGTCCACGCAACCTGCGGCAACCAGCGCATCAAGCTGTTGCGGGCTAAACCCACGAACTTTACCCGCAGGGGCGAGCCATGAGGCGTAGCAGGCCTGTAGCGGCCGCTGCCAAACCTCGTCAGGCAGCGCCAGCGGATCGCGGCAAATCAGCACAGGTAGGGTTGCCGGAAGATACATGTGGGTGGTCGTGGTGAGCAGAACTCGCCGGCCAGCCTCACGAAAACGCTGCGCCAGCCACATTAAGGTACTGGTTTTACCTCCCGCGCCGACGGCGGAAATCAGCAGCGGACCATCATTTACGCCTAAATCACAAAACAGCGATTGCAGATGCGGTATATTTTCCATGCGCTGGACAGGATTCCATTATTCAGGGAGGAGTATGAAACAGGTCGATTGTATTATTACCGCCGCCGGATTGTCCTCCCGGATGGGACAGTGGAAAATGATGTTACCCTGGCGCGGAACGACAATACTTGATGCAAGTATAAAAAACGCCCTGCAATTCTGCTCGCGTATTATTCTGGTGAGCGGTTTTCGCGCAGAGGAGTTACATCAACGCTATTCGGCGCATCCAAAAATAACCCTGGTTTATAATCCCAACTATCAGCAGGGTCTGTTTACTTCTGTTTGCGCCGGCGCAAGCCAGGTGCGAAACAACTACTGTTTTATCACCCTCGGCGATTTACCCTGCCTGCCGACTGCGCTTTTCCAGCGGCTGTGGCAACAACGGGGCGACAGCGCGCTTCTTCCGCAATATCAAGGCGTACCGGGTCATCCAATCCTTATTGCCGGCACGCAGTTGCGCCAACTTATCACTCACGATGGACCCGGCTCAATGCGCAAACGGTTATTACAAAGCCGCCATCGCTGTCTGGAGTTAGATTTTCCGCAAATGGTCTGGGATATCGATACCCCTGCTGATTTTATTCGCCTGCAAAACCAGGATTAATAATGCCTTTGTCGGGAAATTATCATTGTGATATTTCGCCGTTTATTTTGAGAAATCCCGGCGGATAAAAATATAGAGTGATTTTAATTCTCATTACCATAGCGTGAGCCTATTCACAAAGCCAGGTGTTATTTAGATCTCTCTCACATTTTTAATTATTCAAACCTTCTGCCTTTAATAACTGGTTCGATTGTTGCTCTTCCTTAACTATCCGTCGGAATAAGCACCACTAACCGGCAAATTTGATTGCACAGATAAAGGAGAGGGTTATGGGGGATATCATGCGTCCCGTCCCGTTTGAGGAATTATTGACGCGCATTTTCGATGAGTATCAACAACACCATTCCATTTTTGGTATTCCTGAGCAGCAGTTCTATTCGCCCACCAACCAACGCCGGGTAAGCGTCTTCGGCGAAAGCTGCGCCACCCCAATCGGCCCGGCCGCCGGCCCGCATACCCAACTGGCGCAGAATATCATCACCGCCTGGCTCACCGGCGGGCGGTTTATCGAGTTGAAAACCGTACAGATCCTCGACCGGCTTGAGCTGGAAAAACCCTGCATCGACGCTGAAGACGAATGTTTCAATACCGAATGGTCTACGGAATTCACGCTGCAAAAAGCGTGGGATGAATACCTTAAAGCATGGTTTATTCTGCATCTGCTGGAAGAGATTTTCCCGTTCACGCCGGCGCAAAACGGCAAGTCATTTATTTTCAATATGAGCGTCGGCTATAACCTGGAAGGCATCAAACAACCGCCGATGCAGCAGTTTATCGATAATATGATGAACGCCGCCGGGCAGCCGAAATTTACCCAGTACCGCGACACGCTGAACCGCTGGCTGCATGATGACGCCTTCCTTGCCCGCCTGTCGCTGGATGATATCCGCCCGCGGCTGGCGACGCTCGCGGAACGCATTCCGGCAAAACTGGTACAAGGGGTTACTCTCTCTACCATGCATGGTTGCCCGCCGGATGAAATCGAAGCCATTTGCCGCTATATGCTGGAAGAGAAGCAGCTCAACACCTTCGTGAAGCTTAATCCGACGCTGTTGGGCTACCCGCGCGTACGCGAAATTCTCGACACCTGCGGCTTTGACTATATCGGTCTGAATGAAGAATCTTTTGAACACGATCTTAAAATCGGCCAGGCGCTGGAAATGTTGACGCGTCTGATGGCGTTGGCGAAAAGTAAACAACTCGGCTTCGGCGTGAAGCTAACCAACACCCTCGGCACGGTCAACAATAAAGGCGCGTTGCCCGGCGATGAGATGTATATGTCCGGCCGCGCCCTGTTCCCCCTCTCCATCAACGTTGCGGCGCTGCTATCGCGTGAATTCGATGGCAAACTCCCGATCTCCTACTCCGGCGGCGCCAGCCAGCTCAATATCCGCGATATCTTTGAAACCGGGATCCGCCCCATTACCATGGCGACCGATCTGCTAAAACCCGGTGGTTACCTGCGTCTTAGCCAGTGCATGCGCGAGCTGGAACCGGCCGATGGCTGGGAAATGAATCAGGTCGACGTCAAGCGCCTGAACGCGCTGGCGGAAAAAGCGGTGAGCATGGAGTACACGCAAAAACACTGGAAGCCGGACGATCGCATCGACGTTGGCGAGCCGCTGCCGTTAACCGACTGCTACGTCGCCCCTTGCGTCAGCGCCTGCGCCATCAAACAGGATATTCCGGAATACATTCGCCTGATGGGCGAGCAGCGCTATGCCGATGCGCTGGAGCTTATCTATCAACGTAACGCGTTGCCGGCGATCACCGGCCATATCTGCGATCACCAGTGCCAGTACAACTGTACGCGTCTTGATTATGACAGCGCGTTAAATATCCGCGAGCTGAAAAAAATCGCCCTTGAGAAAGGCTGGCCAGAATACCAACGCCGCTGGCATAAACCGGCTGGTTCCGGTAGCCGTAACCCGGTGGCGGTGATTGGCGCAGGCCCGGCGGGGCTGGCGGCGGGTTACTTCCTCGCCCGCGCCGGCCACCCGGTCACGCTATTTGAGCGCGAAGCTAACGCTGGCGGAGTGGTAAAAAACATCATTCCGCATTTCCGCATTCCCGCGGAACTTATCCAGCAGGATATCGAGTTCGTTGTTAATCACGGCGTCAATATTGTCTACGGCTGCGACCCGCATCTCACCGTCGAAAAACTCCGTCAGGAGGGTTATCGCTATGTACTGGTCGGCACTGGTACCGACAAAAACAGCGGCGTGAAGCTTGGCGGCGACAACACGAATATTCATAAATCGCTCAACTTCCTGCGCGCGTTCAACCGCGGCGATCGCCTGAACGTGGGTAAACACGTGGCCATTGTCGGCGCGGGCAATACTGCAATGGACTGCGCCCGCGCGGCGCTGCACATCCCCGGCGTTGAGAAAGCGACGGTGATTTATCGCCGCTCGCAGCAGGAGATGCCAGCATGGCGCGAGGAGTACGAAGAAGCCCTTCAGGATGGCGTTACGTTCCGCTTCCTCAGTAACCCGGAGCACTTCGCCGCTGACGGCACGCTGACCGTTCGCGCCATGGCCCTCGGCGAACCTGATGAACAGGGTCGACGTCGCCCATTGCCCACCGATGAAACCTGGACGCTGCAGGTCGATACGCTGATTACCGCTATCGGCGAACAGCAGGATGGCGAAGCGCTGGCGGCGATGGGGATCCCGCTCAACGACCACGGCTGGCCTGAGGTCAATGCTGATGGCGAAAGCCGTCTGGCTAACGTCTTCCTGATTGGCGATGTACAGCATGGCCCTTCTTCGATCGTCTCGGCGATAGGCAACGCCCGTCGCGCCAGCGATGCGATCCTGAAGCGCGAGAATATCCGCAGCCACTTCGGCGATAAACAGTGGAATAACGTCGATCCCGCGGATATTTACCGCCGCAAAGGAACCATTGCTATCGCTCAGGTTGATAAAGACGACCGCGATGCCTTTGTCGCGCAGGAGGCGGAGCGTTGCCTCGAATGTAATTACGTCTGCAGCAAGTGCGTGGATGTTTGCCCGAACCGCGCCAACGTCTCAATCGCGGTGCCGGGGTTCGACAACCGCTTCCAGACGCTGCACCTCGACGCGTACTGCAACGAATGCGGCAACTGCGCGCAGTTCTGCCCATGGCAAGGCAAACCTTATAAGGACAAAGTCACCGTTTTTAGCCTCGAACAGGATTTCAACAACAGCAGCAATCCTGGTTTCCTCGTGGAACAGCAGCGGGTTCATGTCCGTCAGGATGGCCTGATCTGGCAGCTGGAAATCGATACTAAGGGTCAGTTCGCTGAAGTACCGCCGCAGCTGGATGCCATGTGCCGCATCATCAGCCACGTCCATCAACATCATCACTATTTGCTAGGAGCCGTCGAAGTATGAGTATCTTAGTGCTTAAAAATGCCACCCTTGCCCAGCTTCACCCGGCAAAAGTGGAAGAAAGTGTCGATATCGTCATCGAAAATGACAGAATTATCGAAACAGGCGCGAACCTGAGCCAGCGTTATCCGCAGGCGCGTATTAAAGAAATGCGCGGCCGGCTGGTGATGCCGGGAATGGTCTGCTCGCATAACCATTTTTATTCCGGACTGTCGCGCGGTATTCAGGCCAATATTGCGCCGAGTCCCGATTTTATCTCCACGCTAAAAAACCTGTGGTGGCGCCTGGACCGCGCGCTGGATGAGGAGTCCTTATACTACAGCGGGCTTATCTGTTCGCTGGAGGCCATTCGCAGCGGCTGTACCGCCGTCATTGACCACAGCGCGTCGCCGAACTATATCGCTGGATCATTAAGTCAGTTACGTAACGCTTTCATCAAGGTCGGCCTGCGCGGCATGACCTGTTTTGAAACCACCGACCGTAACGGCGGCCAGCAGGAACTTCAGGCAAGCGTGGAGGAAAATATCCGTTTTGCCCACGAAATCGATCGGGCGCGGGAAAACGGCGACGAACCCTATCTGGTAGAAGCGCATATCGGCGCCCATGCGCCGTTTACGGTTCCCAATGAGGGGCTTTTGATGCTTCGCGAAGCATTAAAAGCAACCGGGCGCGGCCTGCATATTCATATGGCGGAAGACCGTTACGACGTTTCCCACAGCCACCATCACTACGGTAAAGATCTGCTGGTACGCCTGGCGGAGTTCGATCTCATCGATAGTAAAACGCTGGTGGCTCACGGGCTGTATCTGTCGGACGCGGATATTGAACTACTGAACGCGCACGATGGTTTTCTTGTCCATAACGCCCGCTCTAACATGAACAACCATGTTGGCTATAACCAGCAGCTGACGGCATTTCGCAACCTGGCGCTGGGCACCGACGGTATCGGCTCCGATATGTTTGAAGAGCTCAAGTTCGCCTTCTTTAAACACCGTGATGCCGGCGGGCCGCTGTGGCCGGATAGCTTTGCGCAGGCATTAAGCAACGGCAACACGCTGCTTAGCCGCAACTTTAACGACCGTTTCGGCCGTATTGAGGCGGGCTATAAGGCGGATTTAACCATCAGCGATTATATTCCGCCGACGCCGCTGCTGGCGGCTAATCTCGCCGGGCACATCGCCTTCGGTATGGGGGCCAGCCACGTTCATAGCGTGATGGTGAATGGCGTCATGGTCTATGAGGATCGGCAGTTCGCTATTGATTGCGATACGATTTTCGCCGAAGCGCGGAAGGTGGCGAAGAAGATGTGGCAGCGGATGGATGCATTGCCGTAATCCCATCACGCAAAAACAAAACCCGGTCGCTGTACCGGGTTTATTTTTTGGCTTCTAGCGGGGCTATAAATAGCGCAGAAACATCGTTCGGGTAGCCCGGATAAGACGCGCGGCGCGTCGCCATCCGGGACTTTCCTACAAACTCAACAAGCTGGCGCTGGCGATCGTTCTCTGTTTCTGCAGCGCCGCCAGCGCGTCATCGGTCATTAGCGATAACGCCGCCGTTGGGCATACCGATACGCAGGCCGGGCCGCCGTCTCGCTGCTCGCAGAGATCGCACTTCACGATAACCGGCGGATGCGCCGCCGATGTCTCGATAGTAATCGCGCCAAATGGGCAGGCGACGACACAGCTCTGGCAGCCAATACAACGCCCGGCATCGGCCTCGACCCGTTCGGCGCCCATCGCCAATGCGCCGGTCGGACAGACCCCAACGCATGGCGCGTTCTCACACTGATGGCACATCACCGGCACGCTCAACGTGTCGAGTCGCATCACCTTCAATCGCGGATGAAATTCCGCCCCCTCCGCCACATGCTCCAGTGCGCAGGCAACTTCGCAGGTACGACAGCCGATACAGGCCTGTGAACTGGCAAGAATAAAATGGGTCATCACCGCTCCTTATGGTCAAATCGCGCCAGCATTTCGCTTGCGGCCTGGCGCCCGGCAACCATTGCCGTCACCACCAGATCGGCGCCATGCACCGCATCGCCGCCGGCATAGATTTTGTCATGGCTGGTCTGCGTGGTGCCGCGACCTTTGCCGCCCGTCACAATCTGCCCCCAGCGGTCAAGTTTGATGCCGTGCCCCCGCAGCCACGGCATGTCATGGGCCTGGAAACCAAACGCCAGCACCAGCACATCGGCCGGGAGTTCGAATTCTGAACCGGCAATTGGCCGCGGGCGGCGGCGGCCATCCGGCCCTGGTTCACCCATTTCGGTACGGATCATCCCAACGGCGCTGACCTGCCCTTTACGGTTACGCAGGATATATTGCGGCTGAACGTTAAACTGAAACGCCACGCCCTCCTCCCGCGCGTTCACCACCTCTTTTTTCGAGCCCGGCATGCTTAACTCATCGCGACGATAGGCGCAGGTCACGCTCTCGGCTCCGCGACGCACCGCGGTGCGCAGACAGTCCATCGCCGTATCGCCACCGCCCAGCACCACCACCCGCTTACCCTTAATATCGGTTAACGGATATTCAGCGCTCTCTTCAAGCCCCATCACCTCACGGGTATTGGCAATCAGGAACGGCAGCGCCTGAATAACACCCGGCGCATCTTCGCCATCAAGACCAGCGCCCATCAGCCCATAGGTGCCGACGCCTAAAAAGACCGCGTCATAGTTAGCAACCAGGTCGCTGAAGGCCACGTCGCGCCCCACTTCCTGATTGAGATGGAAACGAATCCCCATATCGCTGAAGATCTCACGCCGCAGCGCCATTACCGTTTTTTCCAGCTTGAAAGACGGAATGCCGAAAGTCAGCAGCCCGCCAATTTCAGGATGTTTATCAAAAACATCAACCTGTACCCCGGCGCGCGCGAGAATATCCGCGCAGCCCAGTCCCGCCGGTCCGGCGCCGATAATAGCCACGCGTTCCCGACGCGGCGCAACCTCGCCTGTGGTTGGCCGCCAGCCCATCGCCAGCGCGGTATCGGTGATATAGCGTTCCAGATTGCCAACCGCCACCGCGCCGCCTTCGTTTTTCAGCGTACAGGCGCCCTCACATAGCCTGTCCTGTGGGCAGACCCGGCCGCAGATTTCCGGAAGCGAACTACTTTGATGACAGAGTTCTGCGGCCTCAATAATTTTGCCTTCACGCACCAGTCGGATGAAATCGGGAATATGGTTGTGTAATGGGCAGGTCCAGTTGCACCAGGCTTTTTGCGCGCAGTACAGGCAACGCTCGCTTTCATATTCGGCATCACATTCGCTAAGGCGCTGGTAGATCTCGGCAAAATGCGCTTTTCGCTCCTCCGCGGCAAGCTTCTTCGCCCCCATCCGCGGCGCTTTATCCAGGATTGCTTCGCGCCTTGCGCCACGACGCTCGGCCAGCGGCTGCCCTTGGGCGGAGCGGATTTGTCTTTCCCGCTGTAACCGCTGGAGCGCGCTCTCGTCCATTACGCGCAGCGCCTGTGTCGGGCAACTGGCCACGCAGGCCTGTTCTGCGGAGGGGCGCTCGCGACAAAGATCGCATTTTTGCGCCAGCTGCGGGCCATCCTCCCCGCTGGCGACCATCTCGATTGCGCCAAATGGGCAAGCGACGACGCAGTTTTTGCAACCGATACACTCGGACTGGGTAAACTGGATGCTGTCGTTGGCGACATACAGCGCCTGAGTCGGACAGGAGGTGACGCAAGGCGCGTCGTTGCAATGGTGGCAAGTGGTCGCAGTACTGGCATTCCGGTGGAAGACAACATGGATGCGCGGAACAAAGGCGCTGCGCTGTGCCGGCCAGGCATCCTGATGATGCGCCGTGACGCAGGCTACTTCGCAGGCATGACATCCAATACAGTTCGCAACATCGGCCACAATAAATCGATTCATTTGCTTCCCTTTTATTCTTCTGGAATAGTCTCAGGGATGGATTGCAATATTCGGGCGATATTGGGCGCTCACCTTCTGCTGCCATTCATTTTTGCGAGTCAGCTCAAATTATTACTCTCCTGTCACTCTCGAATAAATAAAAGCTCATCAAATCACCGGGATGGCATCTCAAGCCCGCCCTGCCTTTTTATCATTTTTACCTTCTTAGCGCTTATTTCGCCTACCAAAATGAGACGGCATATATCTCAAACTGATATTCGCCATTTTTATTTCTGATGCCCGCTCGCAGCGTTAAACGGGCCTGCAAGAAATAAACATGCCAACCCGTGATTGATTTCACAAATATATTCTTCCACTGCCGCTTCGCTCATTTTTGGCACAGCTTACGCATAACCCTCCTAACGCATAAGCAACTCCGTGCGCGTTATACGCTGGTGAACATCATCAGCAGAGGGAGGCAATGGCCTTCGAATCGTAACTTCTGCCCTTTCAGTTCGGCACGGGCAGAAGTCGTAAAGGAGACAACTACTTCATGAAAGATTTTGCCATTCCGGCCTCACGCAATACGGCGACTGTCGCGCCGGTCGATGAGGTCCTGCCAATTACGCAAATGATTCTCTATGGATTGCAGCACGTGCTGGTGATGTACGCCGGGGCGGTGGCGGTGCCGCTGGTGGTGGGTAACGCGGTCGGTTTGCCTGCGGAGCATATTATTTTATTAATCAGCGCCGATTTGTTTATTTGCGGCGCCGCAACCATCGTGCAATCGATGGGCATCAAGCAGTGGTTGGGCTGCCGCTTACCGCTGATCCAGGGCTGTACTTTCGCCGCGCTGATCCCGATGGTGCTTATCGGCAAAGAGTACGGTATCGGGGCGATCTCCGGCTCGGTTATCGTCTCCGGCATTTTTATCCTCTGCTGCGCGCCGTGGATTAGCCGTCTCATTCGCTTCTTTCCGAAGGTGGTGATGGGTGGCATTGTGACGCTGATCGGCCTCTCTATTATGCCGGTCGCGGGAGGATGGATTGGCGGCGGCAGCAGCGAGATGGCCGGTTTCGGCGATCTCTTCTCGCTGCTGATGGCGGCCATCACGCTGGTCATTATTCTTAACCTTTATACCTTCGCCACCGGCGTGGTCAAGAACACCTCGGTGCTGATCGGGCTGGTGATCGGCACTATTTTATGGAGCTTCTTCAAGCCGCTGGATTTTAACCTCGTCAACGCTACGCCTTGGCTGCATCTGCCACAGGTGATGCAGTTCGCCCGGCCTGAGTTTCATATCGTGCCGGTCGCCCTGCTGTCGATGGTCATGGTGGTGGTGATGGTCGAAACCATGTCGTCCATCATGGCGACCGGCGATATCGTCGGTAAACAGGTCACGGCCAGCATGCTGCGTAACGGCCTGAATACCTGCGGACTGGCGACGACGATCTGCGGCTTCTTCAACCTGTTTCCCTACGCGGCCTTTGCGCAAAACGTCGGCCTGATTGGCCTGACCGGCGTACGCAGCCGCTTCGTGGTGTCGGTCTCGGGCGTCATCCTGATGCTAATGGGCATTTTCGCCAAAATGGCGGCGCTGGTGGTACTGATTCCGAAACCGATCCTCGGCGGCGCCGGTATCGTTATGTTCGGCATGGTTGCCGTTTCCGGTATTCGTACTCTCGGCCAGGTCAACTATCGCAACAATAACAATGGGATGGTCGTCGCGCTCACCCTTGGTCTCGGCATGATGCCGGTACTGGTGCCGAATCTGTTTACCCAGTTCCCGCCGATGATGCAGCTGTTTCTGCATAGCGGCATCACTATCGGCACCCTGACGGCGATTGTCGCCAACCTGACGCTGAACGGCAGCGTGCCGTTCCGTATTTCTCACGATGTCCCGGAACCGGACCCGGCGCCGCCGAGCGCGGCTGCCCGCAACATGGCCGTGCGTACGGTACGCATGTGGCTGCTGCTGCGCAAGGTACAGAAAGGTCAAACCGCCGCTGACGGCCAGGAGTGATTATGTCTATGTCGCAACGTCTGCTTTTTGCACTGTTGATGATGGCCCTGATGGCGGTTCCCGCCATCCAGGACGCCATTACCCTCGGAATTAACAGCCGTTTTATCTATCTGCTGCCGTACTATTTTTAAGGAGTCACACGATGGAAAAAGTAACCACCGTCTGTCCCTACTGCGCCGCTGGCTGTAAGCTGCGGCTGGTGGTGGACGACGGCATGGTCGTCGGCGCCGAAGCGGCCATGGGGAAAAACAATCAGGGAACCCTGTGTCTGAAAGGCTATTATGGCTGGGACTTCATTAACGATACCCAGATCCTGACCCCGCGTCTCAAAACCCCCATGATCCGTCGTAAGCGCAGCGGCAAACTGGAAGCCGTCTCCTGGGACGAGGCGCTCGATTACGTCGCCGCCCGCCTTGGCGCCATTAAAGAAAAATATGGCCCGGACGCGATCCAGACCACCGGCTCCTCCCGCGGGACCGGCAATGAAACCAACTACGTGATGCAAAAATTCGCGCGCGCCGTTATTGGTACCAATAACGTTGACTGCTGCGCTCGCGTCTGACACGGCCCTTCGGTTGCAGGTCTGCACCAGTCGGTCGGTAACGGCGCCATGAGTAATGCCATCACGGAGATTGATAACACCGATCTGGTGTTTATCTTCGGTTACAACCCGGCGGATTCCCACCCTATCGTGGCGAATCACGTCATTAACGCCAAACGCAACGGGGCGAGAATTATCGTCTGCGACCCGCGCAAGATTGAAACCGCGCGCATCGCCGACATGCACATCGCGCTGAAGAACGGCTCGAATATCGCGCTGCTCAACGCCATTGGCCACGTCATTATTGAAGAGGATCTGTACGATAAATCCTTCGTCGCCAGCCGTTCCGAGGGCTTCGAGGAGTATCGCAAAATCGTCGAAGGCTACACGCCGGAGTCGGTGGAAGAGATAACCGGCGTCAGCGCTCAGGAGATCCGCGCCTGCGCCCGGATGTACGCCAGCGCCAAATCCGCCGCCATCCTGTGGGGCATGGGCGTCACCCAGTTCTACCAGGGCGTGGAGACCGTGCGGTCGCTGACCAGCCTCGCGATCCTCACCGGCAACCTCGGCAAGCCGAGCGTCGGCGTCAACCCGGTACGCGGACAGAACAACGTTCAGGGCGCCTGCGATATGGGCGCGCTGCCGGATACCTATCCGGGCTACCAGTACGTTAAGTTCCCGGAAAACCGCGAGAAGTTTGCCAGAGCGTGGGGCGTCGACAGCCTGCCGGAACATACCGGCTACCGCATCAGCGAGCTGCCGCACCGCGCCGAACACGGCGAAGTCCGCGCGGCGTACATTATGGGCGAGGATCCGCTGCAGACCGATGCCGAGCTTTCCGCGGTGCGCAAGGCGTTTGAACAGCTGGAACTGGTTATCGTCCAGGATATTTTCATGACCAAAACCGCCGCCGCGGCCGACGTCATCCTGCCATCCACCTCGTGGGGCGAGCACGAAGGTGTGTATACCGCAGCGGACCGCGGCTTCCAGCGCTTCTTTAAAGCGGTGGAGCCGAAGTGGGACCTGAAAACCGACTGGCAGATCATCAGCGAAATCGCCACCCGGATGGGCTATCCGATGCACTACAACAACACCCAGGAGATCTGGGATGAGTTGCGGCATCTGTGCCCGAACTTCTACGGCGCCACCTATGAAAAAATGGGCGAGCTCGGCTATGTCATGTGGCCATGCCGCGATGAGTCCGACGCCGACCAGGGGACGTCGTATCTGTTTAAAGAGACGTTCTCTACGCCGAGCGGTAAAGCCCAGTTTTTCACCTGCGACTGGGTCGCGCCGGGAGATAAACTTTCTGAACAGTACCCGATGGTGCTCTCAACGGTGCGCGAGGTCGGTCACTACTCGTGCCGTTCGATGACCGGTAACTGTGCGGCCTTAAGCAGGCTTGCGGATGAACCGGGCTATGCGCAAATCAACACCGCCGACGCCGAACGGTTAGGCATCGAGGATGAAGCGCTGGTGTGGGTCAACTCGCGTAAGGGGCGCATCATCACCCGCGCGCAGGTCAGCGATCGGCCGAATAAAGGCGCGGTGTACATGACCTACCAGTGGTGGATTGGCGCCTGTAACGAGCTGGTGTCGGAGAACCTGAGCCCGATAACCAAAACGCCGGAGTACAAGTACTGCGCGGTTAACGTTGAGCGGATTGCCGATCAGCGCGCGGCGGAGCAGTACGTGATCGACGAGTACAACAAGCTGAAAGCCCGCCTGCGCGAAAGCGCGATGGGTTAAGGTTCGACGGCCATACCAACCCTCCCCCGGTGGCGCTTACGCTTACCGGGGCTACCGACCGACTACCGAACCGTAGCCCGGATAAGGCGCCATGCGCCGCTATCCGGGAATCCTCCGCCGGCGGCGCTTACGCTTACCGGGGCTACTAACCGAATACCGAACCGTAGCCCGGATAAGGCGCTATGCGCCGCTATCTGGGAATCCTCCCCGGTGGCGCTTACGCTTACCGGGGCTACCAACCGACTACCGAACCGTAGCCCGGATAAGGCGCTATGCGCCGCTATCTGGGAATCCTCCCCGGTGGCGCTTACGCTTACCGGGGCTACCAACCGACTACCG